>NZ_KE387211.1:50934-91561 GCF_000430725.1 Azohydromonas australica DSM 1124 | reverse complement strand
TCGGTGCCCACCTCGCGCGCCACGCGCGTGACCTCGGCGGAGAAGTCGCTGAGCTGCTCCACCATGGTGTTGATGGTCTTGGCCGCGCGCAGGAACTCGCCCTCCAGCGGCCGGCCGTCCACCTCCAGCGCCATGCTCTTGGAGAGGTCGCCCTGCGCCACCGCGCCGATCACGCGCGCCACTTCGGAGGTGGGGTGCACCAAGTCGTCGATGAGCGCGTTGATGCACTCCACCGAGTCGGCCCAGAAGCCGCGCGAGGCGCGCACCGAGGCGCGCTGGCGCAGCCGGCCCTCGCGGCCCACGCCCTGGCGCAGCCGCGCCAGCTCGCGCGCCATGTGGGCGTTCTGCTCCACCACCTCGTTGAACACGTCGGAGACGCGCCCGGCCACGCCGGTCCAGTTCAGCGGCAGCCGCACCTGCGCGTTGCCGTCGCGCAGCTCGGTGAGCGCGACCAGCAGTGCCGACAGCTCGTCGGCTGGCAAGAGGTTGGGGTCGTCGGCGATCTTCATCGTGCCTTCCTTCACTTCCGTGACGCCGCGCCCCCGGACGCGCTGCACTGGCGCGCCCGTCGGGCGGGGCTAGGTCTTCACGCCCGCCAGGTCCAGCAATCCCTGCAGCGGGATGTGGACCCAGGCCGGCCGGTTGTCCAGCTCGTAGCGCAGCTCGTACAGGGCCTTTTCCAGCTCGTAGAGCGACAGCAGCGCGCTGCCGTCGCCGCCGGCCTCCACCAGCTCTGCCTTGCGCGCCACTTCATCGTAGCCGCGCAGGAATTGCTGCCGCGACGCCTGCTGCCAGTGCCGCGCCATGGGCGCGAGCTGCAGCTGCTCCGCCTCGCTGGTGGCGGCCGAGCGCAGGGCCGACAGCGCGGCGTAGTCGAAGGAGCGCAGCATGCCGGCCACGTCGCGCAGCGGCGAGCGCTTGGCGCGGCGCTCCTCCAGACTGCGCCCGGGCTCGCCCTCGAAGTCGATGATCACGAAGTCGTTCTTCGTCACCAGGACCTGGCCGAGATGGTAGTCGCCGTGGTGGCGCGTCTTCGCCGCCATGGGCGGCAGCGCCGGCGTGGCCAGGTGGCGGTGCAGCCCGGCCTGGTGCTGCAGCAGCGACTGCGCCATCGGCTGCGCCAGGGCCGGCAGCTGCAGCAGCCGCGCCTGCAGCTGCTCCAGGCTGCGCATGAGCTCCTCGCGCACGCGCTGCAGGTCGGCCTGCACGTCGTCCTCGGTCATCGGCTCGGGGTCGAAAGCCATGTTGCCCGTGCGCAACGCGAAGGCCTGGTGCAGCTCGGCCGTGCGCCGCCCCAGCGTCTGCACCCGCTGCTCGAAGGCGGTGTGCGCGTCCTCGCCCTCGGGCTCGCCGCGGCGCATCTCCATGTGGCGGCGCAGGTACTCGGTGCCCAGCGTCCAGCCGTCGCCCTGGTTGGCGACGAAGCCCTGCAGCACCGCCAGCGTCACCGGCGTGCCGTCGGCGGCCACGTACTCCAGCGAGCCCGCCAGCGGCGCGCAGTGCGGGAAGCGCGCCACCTCGGTCAGGAAGCGCGTGACCTCCAGCTCCGGGTTGTGCCCCGGGCGCAGGCGGCGGATGCCCTTGAGCATCAGGTGCTCGCCGATCTGCACCATGGTGTTGCTGCTCTGTGCCTGCGGCCGCCCGATCGGGAGCGTGGGCAGCTCGCCGGTGTCGGCGAAGGCCTTGAGCAGCGGGCTGCCGCGGAAGTTCATGCGGCCGTGGTTCGTGGGCAGCGAGGTGTCGTCGGCCATGGTGGCCAGCACCGAGCGCACGAAGCGCTCGTCGCCGAAGGCGTCGCCCAGCACGCCCAGCTGCGCCTGCTGGCGCACGCGCGCCACGGCGTTGACGGCCAGCAGCCGGGTGCGCTCCTCGTCGCGCTCCTCCCACGACAGCGACAGCGGCACGAAGTAGTGCGTCGCCTCCGGCAGCCCCTGCAGCTCCAGCAGCGGGATCATCCAGGACTCGTCCTCGCGCTGCCACAGCCAGTGGTCCACCAGCGTGGCGCGCGCGATGCGCACGCCCTTGCTGGCGTACCAGCGCTGGCCCTCGATGAAGCGCGGCAGCAGCTCGGTCTCGAACTGGTTGCGCGTGCGCGTGGCCAGCGCCGCGCGCCACGGCCCCACCTGCTCGGGGAACAGGCTCTGCCAGCCGGCGGAGAGCACCAGCACCGGCAGCTCCTCCGAGGGCAGCAGCTCGGTGTGCCACGCCGGTGCCTCGGCGTCCTCGCTGAGCCGGAACCAGTAGAAGCCGTGCGCCGCGATGGTCAGCAGGTAGGGCAGCTCGCCGATGGGCGGGAAGGCGGTGCGACCCATCATCTCCACCGGCACGCGGCCCTTGAAGGCCGCCAGGTCCAGCTCCGCCGGCTGCGCCGTGCGCGCCAGGTTGGCCACGCACAGGATCACGTCGCCTTCGTGCTCGCGCAGGTAGGCCAGCACCTTGCGGTTGCCGGGCTTGAGGAAGCGCAGCGTGCCGCGGCCGAAGGCCTGCGTGGACTGGCGCACCGCCAGCAGCCGGCGCATCCAGTGCAGCAGCGAGGATGGGTCGCGCTGCTGCGACTCCACGTTGACCGCCTGGTAGCCGTAGATGGCGTCCATGATCGGCGGCAGGTACAGCCGCTGCGGGTCGGCGCGGCTGAAGCCGGCGTTGCGGTCCGGGCTCCACTGCATGGGCGTGCGCACGCCGTTGCGGTCGCCGATGTAGACGTTGTCGCCCATGCCCAGCTCGTCGCCGTAGTAGACGATGGGGCTGCCCGGCATCGACATCAGCAGGCTGTTCATCAGCTGGATGCGGTCGATGTCGTTGTCCAGCAGCGTCGCCAGGCGGCGGCGGATGCCCAGGTTGATGCGCGCCTGCTTGTCCGCGGCGTAGGTGTTGTACATGTAGTCGCGCTCGCGGCTGGTGACCATCTCCAGCGTGAGCTCGTCATGGTTGCGCAGGAAAATGACCCACTGGCACGTGGGCGGGATCTCCGGCGTCTGCCCCATGATCTCCACCACCGGGAAGCGGTCCTCCTGCGCGATGGCCATGTACATGCGCGGCATCAGCGGGAAGTGGTAGCAGGCGTGGCACTCGTCGCCGTCGCCGAAGTACTCGCGCACGTCCTCGGGCCACTGGTTGGCCTCGGCCAGCAGGAAGCGCCCGCCGTATTCCGCGTCCAGCGCCGCGCGCAGCCGCTTGATGAGGTCGTGCGTCTCCGGCAGGTTCTCGTTGTTGGTGCCCTCGCGCTCGACCAGGTACGGGATGGCGTCGAGCCGGAAGCCGTCCACGCCCATGTCCAGCCAGAATCGCATCACGTCCAGCACCGCCTCCATCACCAGCGGGTTGTCGAAGTTGAGGTCCGGCTGGTGCGAGAAGAAGCGGTGCCAGAAGTAGGCGTTGGCCACCGGGTCCCAGGTCCAGTTGGAGACCTCGGTGTCGGTGAAGATGATGCGCGTGCCCTGGTACTTCTGGTTGGTGTCGCTCCAGACGTAGAAGTCGCGCTCGGGCGTGCCGGGCGCGGCGCGGCGCGCGCGCTGGAACCACGGGTGCTGGTCGGAGGTGTGGTTGATCACCAGCTCCGTGATCACGCGCAGGCCCCGCTCGTGCGCGGCGTCGAGCATGCGCTGGAAGTCGGCCAGCGTGCCGTAGGAGGGGTGGATGCTCTTGTACTCGGCGATGTCGTAGCCGTCGTCGCGCAGCGGCGAGGGGTAGAAGGGCATCAGCCAGATGGTGTTGACGCCCAGCTCCTTGACGTAGTCCAGCCGCGCCGTGACGCCGTTGAAGTCGCCCACGCCGTCGTCGTTCGAGTCGAAGAAGGCCTTGACGTTGAGCTGGTAGATGACGGCGTCCTTGTACCAGAGGCCGTTTTGCTCGGCCGCGGCCTCCTGCGCCAGCGGTTCGGGAATGGAAAGACGGCGTGCGTCCATGCGGGGTTCAGCCTTCGAAGGTAAAGAAGTCGCGCTCGCTGCGCCGCTGCTGGCGCACCACAAAGATGTGCGCGGGCGCATGGCTGGGATCGAGCTGCACGAAGTTGGGCCCGTTGCGCCAGGTGAAGCGCTGCTGGCTCAGCAGGTCGTGCACGGTGTAGTCGGTGTCGGGCAGGATGCCCAGCGCCTGCAGGTTCACGTCCACGATGCCGGACTGCATGTTGTCGGGGTCGAGGTTAACCACCGTGAGCACCGTGTTGCGCCCGTCCGGCGTGCGCTTGGCATAGGCCAGCATGCGCTCGTTGTCGATGGGCATGAAACGCAGCGAGCGGTTGTCGTGCAGGGCGGGGTTCTCGCGCCGGATGCGGTTGACCAGCCCGATGAACCACTGCAGCGAGTCCTCGCGCTCCAGCTCCCAGTGGCGCAGCTGGTACTTCTCGGAGTCCAGGTATTCCTCGCTGCCGGGCTTCACCGGGCGGTTCTCCATCAGCTCGTAAGCCGGGCCGTAGATGCCGTAGTTCGAGCACAGCGTGGCGGCCAGCACCAGGCGCTGCATGAACACCGAGCGCGGCGCATGGTGCAGGTGCTCGTTGAGGATGTCGGGCGTGTTGGGCCAGGCGTTGGGCCGGAAGTAGTGGTAGCCGCTGCCGTGCGCCAGCTCGGTGAAGTACTCGATGAGCTCGCTCTTGGTGTTGCGCCAGGTGAAGTAGGTGTAGGACTGGCTGTAGCCCAGCTTGGCCAGGCGGTGCATCACCTTCGGCCGCGTGAAGGCCTCGGCCAGGAAGATCGCTTCCGGGTGATCGCGCTTGATCTCGGCGATGCACCACTCCCAGAACGCGAAGCTCTTGGTGTGCGGGTTGTCCACGCGGAAGATGGTCACGCCGCGCTCGATCCAGAAGTCGAAGATGCTCTTGAGCTCGCGCCACAGCGCCTGCCAGTCCTCGGTCTCGAAGTTGAACGGGTAGATGTCCTGGTACTTCTTGGGCGGGTTCTCGGCGTACTGCACCGTGCCGTCCGGACGCCAGCGGAACCACTGCGGGTGCTCCTTGACGTAAGGATGGTCCGGCGCGCACTGCAGCGCGATGTCCAGCGCGATCTCGATGTCCAGCCGGTTGGCGGCCTGCACCAGCTCGGCGAAGTCGGCTTCCGTGCCCAGCAGCGGGTGGATGCTCTTGTGCCCGCCTTCCTCCGCGCCGATGGCCCAGGGGCTGCCCACGTCGTCGGGCCCGGCGTTGAGCGTGTTGTTCGGGCCCTTGCGCTTCTCGCGCCCGATCGGGTGGATGGGCGGGAAATACAGCACGTCGAAGCCCATCGAGGCCACGTAGGGCAGGCGCTTGATCACGTCCTTGAACGTGCCGTGGCGCCCGGGCTCGTCGGAGGCCGAGCGCGGGAACAGCTCGTACCAGCTGGAGAAGCGCGCCTTGAGGCGGTCGGCGAACAGCGGCCGCTCGGGGAAGCTTTCCGCGAAGCGCTTGTCGGGGTACTCGTCGGCCAGCTCGGTGAGCCGCGCATCCAGCGCCAGCGCCTTGAGGTCCTCGGGGTCGGCCGTGTCGGCTTCCTGGAGCAGCTGCTGCGCCCAGGAGCGCAGCGTCTGCGCGTCGCCGGTGGTGGCGGCCTCGCCGCTTTCCGCACGCGCGGCGGCGCCCTCGATCAGCTCCGCGCCGACCTTGGCGGCGATGCGGATGTCGGCCTCGTCCACGCGGCGGTTGAAGTCGTGGCGCCAGGAGCGCAAGCCATCCACCCAGGCCGTGACGCCGAAGTGGTAGCTGCCGGGCCGGGGGAAGCACACCTGCGCATGCCACTCGTCGTTGTGGCCTTGCGCCATCTCGACCTGGTGCGTGCCGGGCTCGCCCTCGGCGCGCCAGTGCAGCTGCACGCGCAGGCGGTCATGGCCGTCGGTGAAGGCATGCGCCGACAGCGTGAAGGGCTCGCCGGCGATGCACTTGCCGGGGAAGCGCCCGCCGTCGATCTGCGGCACCACCGCGTCCACGATCACGCGCACCCGCCCGTCCTCGGGCGGCGGCAGCGAGGCCTCGCCGGGGCCGGCCGGGGGCCGCAGGGTGTCGCCGGCCGGACTGCCCGCGGGCGCACCCGGCGCGGGGCCGGGCACCAGCGCCAGCGGCGCCACCGCCGCGGCGGCGGCCGCAGCGGCCTGGCCCGCGGCTGCCGCGATCGGCTCCGCCGGTGAGGCCGTCTTGCGCGCTCGCGTCTTCTTCGCGGGCGGCGGTGCGCCCGCGCTCAGCTCGCCGGCTGAAAGCGGCGCCGCCGCGGTCGTGGCGGCCGTCTTGCGCGGCGCGCTGCTGCGCTTGCGCGCGGGTCGGACCTCGGCCTCAGCCTCAGCCTCGGGATTCGGGGACTTGGAGGGTGTTTTCGCCATAACTCTCGTGCCGCAGAACCAGGACCGCCAGAGGCGGCAGCACGACGCGGATCGAATGCAGCTGGCCGTGCGCGGGCAGCGGCGAGGATTCGATGCGTCCGAAATTGCCCCAACCCGAGCCGCCGTAGACCTGGGCATCGGTGTTGAGGAGCTCGCGCCAGACGCCGCGCGCCGGCACGCCCAGCAGCACGTTCTCGCGCGGCACGGGCGTGAAGTTGCAGGCCACCAGCAGCGGCTTGGCGTCGCGCCGCGCCGGGCGGCGCAGGAAGGCCAGCAGCGTGCGCTCGGCGTCCTGCGCCTCCAGCCACTGGAAGCCTTCCCAGCTGAAGTCCAGCTCGTGCAGCGCGGGCTCGTTGCGCAGCAGCGCGTTGAGGTCGGACACCAGGCGCTGCAGCCCGGCGTGCTGGGGCTGCTGCGTCAGGCCCCAGTCCAGCTCTCCCTCGTGCGTCCACTCGCGCCACTGGCCGAACTCGCCGCCCATGAACAGCAGCTTCTTGCCCGGGTGCGTCCACATCCATCCCAGCAGCACGCGCAGGTTGGCGAAGCGCTGCCAGTCGTCGCCGGACATCTTGTTGATCAGCGAGCCCTTGCCGTACACCACCTCGTCGTGCGAGAGCGGCAGCACGAAGTTCTCGCTGAAGGCGTACATGAGCGAGAAGCTCAGCCGCCCCAGGTGGTAGCGCCGGTGCACCGGGTCTTCCTGCATGAAGGCCAGGGTGTCGTGCATCCAGCCCATGTTCCATTTCATGCCGAAGCCCAGGCCGCCCATGGAGGTCGGGCGCGAGACCATGGGCCAGGCGGTGGACTCCTCGGCGATGGTCTGCACGTCGGGGAACTGGCGGTACACCGCCTCGTTGAGCCGGCGCAGGAAGGCGATGGCCTCCAGGTTCTCGTGGCCGCCGTGGACGTTGGGAATCCACTCGCCGTCGCGGCGCGCGTAGTCCAGGTACAGCATCGAGGCCACCGCGTCCACGCGGATCGCGTCGATGTGGTAGCGGTCGAGCCAGAACAGGGCCGAGCTGATCAGGAAGCTGCTGACCTCGCCGCGGCCGTAGTTGAAGATGCTGGAGTTCCACTCGGGGTGGAAGCCCTGGCGCGGGTCGGCATGCTCGTAGAGGTGCGTGCCGTCGAAGTACTGCAGCCCGTGCGCGTCGGTGGGAAAGTGCGAGGGCACCCAGTCCAGGATCACGCCGATGCCGTGCTCGTGCAGGTGGTCCACGAAGTACATGAAGTCCTGCGGCGAGCCGTAGCGGGCCGTGGGCGCGAAGTAGCCCGTGGTCTGGTAGCCCCAGGAGCCGTAGAAGGGATGCTCGGTGATGGGCATCAGCTCCACGTGCGTGAAGCCCAGCTGCTGCACGTACTCGGCCATCGCGCGGGCCAGCTCGCGCCAGCCCATGGGCGCGCCGTCCGGGCGGCGCCAGGAGCCCACGTGCACCTCGTAGACGGAGATGGGCGCGTCGAGCGCGTTGCGCTGCGCGCGCTGCTGCATCCAGGCCTGGTCGCGCCACTCGTAGTCCAGCCGCGTGATGCGCGAGGAGGTGGCCGGCGGCAGCTCGGTCTGCAGCGCCATCGGGTCGGCCTTGTCGATGACGTAGCCGCCGTGCCCGACGATGCGGTACTTGTAGCGCTGCCCGGGCTGCGCGATGCCCACGCTCACGTGCCACACGCCGCCGTCGTCGTCCTGCGCCATCGGGTCGGCCTCGGGGTTCCAGCCGTTCCAGTCGCCGATGACGCTCACGTGCTGCGCGTTGGGCGCCCACACCGCGAAGTGCACGACGCCCTGCTCGTCCAGCCGTGCGCCCAGGTGCTCGTACAGCCTGGCGTGCGTGCCCTCGCGGAAGAGGTAGCGGTCCTGCTCACCCCACATGGCGCGAGGCTCCCGGTGCGTTTTTGCGGCCATTCGTTCCACCGCGGGCGGTGGCGAGCAAGATGCACCAAGTGTCGTGCTGCGGTGCGGCATACGGCGGGGGCGAGTAGGGCGGCATGCGGAACGTCCTTGCGCTCGATAGGGCCCCGCCGTATCGCAATGCGTGTGCCCACGCCGGGCTGGAGGTGTTACCAGACGCTCGTGTCAGGCCCGGGAAAAGCACGAGGCTTGCCCGGCTGGCCGCACTCCCGGCCTGTCATGGCGCCCGCAGCCCGCGACAGGTCCGGGCCGCGCGACGCACACGCGCGGCCCAGGGCGCGGGCATTGAGATCGAGAACGGCAGCCTTCAGTCCGCTGCGCGGCGTCGCCGGGCCACGGCGCCGACCACGCCCAGCCCCGCCAGCATCAATGCCCAGGTCTGGGCCTCGGGCACGGGGCTGAGCAGCAGGCTGAACATGCGGCGTGGATCGTCGAGCGACTCGGCGATGGCGAGGATCTGGCCGCGGTCGTTGATCTTGGTCGCCTCCACCACGTTCCACAGCGCGGCGTCCTCGGTGCGCAGCAGCCCGTTGAGGTCGAGCATGGTGCCGTTGCGGTACAGGAATCCCGCATCGAGGCCGCTGTTCTCGCGCGAATGCCCGACCACCCAGCCGCGCTCGTTGATGTCGTTGGCGCTTCCGCCCTGCAAGGTGCTCAGCGAGCCCAGGTTCGTGATCTGGCCGTTGCTGTAGAGGAAGGGGGCGAAGGACGCCGAGCCTGGCACCAGCGTGGAGGTGCCGACGATCTGCCCGCGGTCGTTGATACCGTGGGCGATGGAGTCCGTGCCGCCCAGCGTCGGCAGCCAGGTGGCGACGCCGTCGCGGGCCACGAAAGCCGCCGCGCTGGAGGTGACGGGGCCCGGCACCCGCTCGTAGCCGACCACCACGCCCTGCGCGTTGATGTCGGCGACCTCGCCCTCGAAGCGCTGCCCTTGCCGCAGCAGGGCGTGGCTGGCCTGCCCGTCGAAATAGAAGGGCTGGTAGTTGGCGATGCCCGCCGCCTGCCCGAGGTTGTTGATCGCCATGCCCCGGGTGCCGGTCTCGCCCGCGGTGTTGGGACCCAGGGCGCCGCTGATGTCGCCGAGCTGCCCGTTGCGATAGAGGAAGGCGTAGCCGGGGTCGCCCGGCGTCGAGGAGCCGCCCCAGCCGGTGACGGCACCGTGGTCGTTGATGCCTATCCCCCCATGGACGTCGAGGCCGGGGATGTCCAGCAGCCGCAGGCGGCCGTCGCGGAACACGTAGGTGCTGATGCCGCGCTGGCTGTAGTTGTAGCGGTAGCCGACCACCTCGCCGCGGTTGTTGAGGTCCGCGGCCGAGGTGCCGCCGCGGGAATCGACCACCTCGGCCCGGTATTGCGGGACGGCCCGTGCGACGGGCGGCATCAGGGCCGCGGTCGCGACGAGGGCCAGGAAAACGGCTCGATACTGCATGCGCGCCTCCGTGGGGAGCGTGGGCCGCGCCAGGATGGACGGGGCCACGCGCCACGTTCATATCCGCAGCACCCAGGCCAAGTCGGCAACGCGCGGTATGCGTTGCAACGGAGGTTCAGCCCGCCGTCACCGTGGCGCCGCCGCCTGCTCCACCAGCCACTCCCGTAGCGCCGCCACCGCCGGCCGCGCGGCGATGCGCTGCGGCGTGACCAGGGCGTAGGAGAAGGGCGCCGCCACTGCCAGCGGGAAAGGTGCCGCCAGCGCCCCGGCCGCGAGCTGCGGCGCGACCAGCTCCCGCGCCCCCAGTGCCACGCCCTGGCCGGCCTGGGCCGCGCCGATGGCCAGTACCGCGTTGGCGAAGCGCCGCTGGCGCCGCGTGCCGTCGGGCCCGCGCACGCCCGCGGCCTGCAGCCATTGCGGCCAGCCAAAGCCCAGCGGCCCGCCGGCGCCGGCCAGCGTCTCGTCGTGGATCAGCGTGCAGCCGGCGAGGTCCGCCGGCTCGTGCAGCGCCTGCGCCAGCGCCGGCGTGCACACCGGCAGGTAGTGCGGCATGAAGAGTGTGTCCACGCGCCAGCCGGGGTGGCTGCCCGCGCCGAAGACGATGGCCAGGTGGTGCACGGCATCGTCCGAGCGCGCGCGCAGCCGCTCCAGCGCCGAGGCCTCGCCACCGTGCTCCACCGCGTCCAGCCCGCTGGACAGGCGCAGCTCGATGCCCGGATGGCGGCGGCAGAAGTCGTCCAGCCGCGGAACCAGCCAGTGGCTGGCGAAGGAGGGCGGCGCGGCCAGGTCCAGCGTGGCCGTGGCGCCCGTGGCGCGCACCCGCTCCACCGCTGCCGCCAGCGTGCCGAAGGCGTCGGTGACGCCGGGCAGCAGCGCGGCGCCCGCGTCGGTCAGGCGCAGCGCGCGCGTGAGGCGCTGGAACAGCGGCGCGCCCAGCGCCTCCTCCAGCGCCTTGATCTGCTGGCTCACCGCTGCCGGCGTCACGTGCAGCTCCTGCGCCGCCTTGGTGAAGCTCAGGTGGCGGGCGGCGGCTTCGAAGGTGCGCAGCAGGTGCAGGGGCGGCAGTCGGGCGGGCAAGGTCATGGATAAGTATTGCTTAAGCGTCGCCTCACCAAAGCTCGTTTGTGGCCGCCGCCGCCGTTACCTAGAGTCACACCGGCCGCCCCATCAACCTTTTCCGAGCCCCTGAGAGACCGCCGCACCATGAGCGACCCAAGCCGCGTCCTGAATTCCACCCTTCGCCAGCGCCTGATGTCCGCGCAGGAGGCGGCGGCGCTGATCCGGCCCGGCGACAACGTGGGCATGAGCGGCTTCACCGGTTCGGGCCATCCCAAGGCCGTGCCGCAGGCGCTGGCGCAGCGCATCGCGCAGGCGCACCGCGACGGCGAGCCCTTCAAGGTCGGCGTGTGGACCGGCGCCTCCACCGCGCCCGAGCTCGACGCCGCGCTGGCGCAGGTGGACGGCATCGAGCTGCGGCTGCCCTACCAGTCCGACCCCGTGTGCCGCGAGCGCATCAACGCCGGCCGCATGGAGTACCTGGACATCCACCTCTCGCACGTGGCGCAGTTCGTGTGGTCCGGCTTCCTGGGCCACCTGGACGTCGCGGTGGTGGAGGTGGCGGGCATCCTGGAGGACGGCCGCCTCATTCCCGCCGCCTCGATCGGCAACAACAAGACCTGGCTGGACCAGGCCGACCGCATCATCCTGGAGGTCAACGGCACGCTGCTGCCGGGCCTGGAGGGCATGCACGACATCTACTACGGCACGCACCTGCCGCCGCAGCGGCTGCCCATCCCGCTCGTCAAGCCCGACGACCGCATCGGCGAGCCCTATTTCCGCTGCGACCCGGCCAAGGTGGTGGCGGTGGTCGAGACCCACGCGCGCGACCGCGACACCAAGTTCACGCCGCCCGACGAGAGCTCGCGCCGCATTGCCGGCCACATCATCGAGTTCCTGCAGCACGAGGTGAAGAAGGGCCGGCTGCCGCGCGAGCTGCTGCCGCTGCAGTCGGGCGTGGGCAACATCGCCAACGCCGTGATGGCCGGGCTGCAGGACGCGCCCTTCGAGAACCTCACGGCCTACACCGAGGTGCTGCAGGACGGGATGCTGGCGCTGCTCCGCAGCGGCAAGCTGCGCTCGGCCTCGGCCACCGCGCTGTCGCTGGGCGCCGAGGCGCTGGCCGAGTTTCAGCGCGACATCGACTTCTACCGCAGCCGCATCGTGCTGCGCCCGCAGGAGATCTCAAACCACCCGGAGATCGTGCGCCGCCTGGGCGTGATCGCCATGAACGGGATGATCGAGGCCGACATCTACGGCAACGTCAACTCCACGCACGTGCACGGCACGCGGATCATGAACGGCATCGGCGGCTCGGGCGACTTCGCGCGCAACGCCTGGCTGTCCATCTTCATGACGCCCTCCACGGCCAAGAACGGCGCCATCTCCTGCATCGTGCCCATGGCCTCGCACGTGGACCACACCGAGCACGACGTGCAGGTCATCGTCACCGAGCAGGGCCTGGCCGACCTGCGAGGGCTCTCGCCCAAGCAGCGCGCGCAGCTGGTCATCGAGAACTGCGCGCATCCCGAGTTCAAGCCGCTGCTGCGCGACTACGTGCGCCGCGCGCTGGAATCCGGCAGCGGCCGCCACACGCCGCACCTGCTGCGCGAAGCCTTCGACTGGCACCTGCAGGCGCAGGCCGGCCAGCGCATGGGGAGCGCCTGAGGGCGCATTCCGCTTCCCCCTCCACGGCAGCCCGTTAGATTCGGCGCTCCTGTCCCTCGCGGGCCTGATCCGGCCGCGGCGCATGCCGCGCGCGGCCGGGCGGCCCGCCCTTGCGCGTTCTGAACCGGGAATGAAGCTCGCATGATCGTCCGCCCCCGTCCGAGCTGGGTCGGACTGCTGTTCGCCCGCCGCGGCTCGCTGATGCCGCGCATCGCCGGCCAGCTGGCCTTCGTCTATGCGCTGTCCATCGCGGTCGTGGCCGCGCACGGGACGCTCTTCCACTGGAAGGTCACGCTCACTGCCGCGCCGTTCTCGCTCATGGGCGTGTCGCTGGCGATCTTCCTGGGCTTTCGCATCAACGCCAGCTACGACCGCTACTGGGAGGCGCGCAAGCTCTGGGGCGGGGTGCTGGTCGAGACGCGCAACCTCGCGCGCCACGCGCTCACGCTGGTGCAGCCGCCCGTGGCCTCGGTGCCCTCCGCGCCGCGCCCGACCGACGCCGCCGCCGCGCCGGCGGTGGACGCCGACGTGCGCGCCTTCGTGCTGGCGCTGGCGGGCTTCGCGGCCTCGATGCGCAACCAGTTGCGCGCGCAGCCGGCCGACAGCGGGCTGGCCGCGCTGCTGCCCGAGGAGCTGCTGCAGCGCCTGCCCGGGCTGCGCCACGCGCCGCAGGCGGTGGGGCTGTGGCTGGGGCAGCGCCTGCGCGAGTGGCGCGCGCAGGGCCGGCTCGACGCCATGCTCGCGCTGCCCATGGAGGAGTCGCTGGACCGGCTCATGGGCCTGCTGGGCGGCTGCGAGCGCATCGCCAACACGCCGCTGCCCTTCACCTACTCGGTGATCCTGCACCGCAGCGCCTACTGCTACTGCTTCCTGCTGCCTTTCGGGCTGGTGGACAGCATCGGCTGGATGACGCCGCTGGTGGTGGGCTTCGTCTCCTACACCTTCTTCGCGCTGGAGTCGCTGAGCGACGAGATCGAGGAGCCCTTCGGCACGCAGCCCAACGACTTGGCGCTGGACGCGATGGTGGTGGGCATCGAGTCCAGCCTGCGCGAGCTGCTGGGCGAGACGCCGCCGGCGCTGCTGCGGCCGGACGACCAGTACCTGCTGCGCTGAGCGACGCGCCGCCGCGGTCCCGTTCCGGGCACCGGCCTTGCCGCATCCTGGGCCAACCAAGGACCCCAAGGACAGCAGACATGGCCACCACCCGGAACGAATCCAGCAACGACACCGGCGCGCCCGAGCGCCACCCGGCCGGCGAAGCGGAAGTCGGCGCGCTCAACCCCGTGTCGCCCGACGCGGTGTCGCCCGAGGAGCGCAGCGACGACGGCGGCCCCGTCGTCGGTGGCGGCACGCGCGACACCGGCGCCGGCACGGTGGGCGGGCGCGACTCCAGTGGCCCCGGCGGACGCGAGCCGCTGCGCCGTCCCGGCGTGGACGAGGTGCGCGGCGGAGCAGGGAATACGAGCGACTGAGAAACCGGCCTGCCCGCCACAAGACTGCTTGCCCCAGCCCTCGCGCTTGGCGATGATGGCGTGAATATTTAACGGGCTGTAGCAGGTTCAAACGACCTGACACAGGTAGCACCGGTCCGCGAGGCCGGTGTCCGTGAGGGGACCGGCGGCCGCTGGAGCGACGGCGCCGGGGAGACGCAAGCGTCACTGAGGGAGAAGGGCATGAACTTCAGGATTTCGGCCACGCTGGCCTCGCTCGCGCTGCTGGGCGCCGTCACGGCGGCAGTAGGGGCGCCGGGCACGCCAGGGGATCACGCCTCCGCCGCCGGCGAGTACGAGAACCTGGCCGAGGCCGCCACGGCCAAGCGGCGGGAGGCGGAAGGGCTCGCCGCCAGCGGCCCCTGCAAGAGCGCGGACCAGTGCGCCGTGCTGCGCTTCGAGAGCCTGGGGCAGTGCACCGGCGTCTCGCACAAGACGTATTCGCTGGTCTCGGCCACGGCCAAGGCGGCCCGGGCCGCGGCGGCGGACTACAACGTGCTGGCGCAGCAGGTGCACGCCACGGTGGCGGCCGGGGCCACGGCCTCGTGCACGCCCTCCGGCGGGCTGTGGCGGCTCGAATGCGTCGCGCAGAAGTGCGTGCACACGGAGCAGGGGCTGTGGCCGCAGGAAGAGGGCAAGAAACGGAAGTAGGCCGCCCTGCGACACGCGCCACCCCCAGGCCCGGACGGTGGTATTCCAGCGCCGGGCCTGTGGAACCTCACTCTGGATCGTCCTCCTCGCTCAGCCACTTCTCCGCCAGGGCGTGGCGCAGGATGTCGGTGCGGGTGCGCAGCTGCAGCTTGTCCAGCGCGCCGGCCTTGTAGAACTCCACCGTCTTCACGCTGATGCCCAGCTGCGTGGCGACTTCCTTGTTGCTCTTGCCCCAGGCGATGAGACGCAGCACCTGCTCCTCGCGCTCGCTCAGCGCCGGGCGCTTGCGCCCGCCCGTCTCCTGGCCGGGCTGGCGGATCATGCGCGCCACCAGCGCCCCGGCCATGCTCGGGTCCACGTAGGTGCCGCCGCCGGCCACGGTGCGGATCGCGCCGATCAGCGCGTCGCCCGCGGCGCGCTTGACCACGTAGCCCGCCGCGCCCGCGCGCAGCATGCGGCGCAGGTAGCCCTGGTCCGCGTGGCGCGTGAGCGCCAGCACGTGCACCTCCGGGCAGCTCTCGTGGATCTGCTCCGCGGCCTCGGCGCCGCCCACGTCGGGCATCGACACGTCCAGCACCGCCACGTCGGGCTTCAGGCGCTGCGCCATCTGCACCGCCTCGCGGCCGCTGCGCGCCTGCGCCACCACCTCCATGTCGGGCTGCGTGGACACCAGCATCGCCAGGCCCTCGCGCAGCACCGCGTGGTCGTCCGCCAGCAGGACGCGCCAGCGATGATTTCCGCCTTCCACCACATGCATGTTCAGCTCTCCTCAGGTTGCAGCGGGACACTCAAGTACACCGTGGTGCCCCGTCCCGGTTCGGATTCCAGGTCCAGCCGTCCGCCGGCCAGGCGGGCCCGCTCGGCCATGCCGCGCAGTCCCAGCCGCCGTCCGGGCGCGGCCGGCGCCTGGCGTTCACAGGCATCGATGCCACGGCCGTCATCTTCGACGATGGCGCGCAGTTCGCCCTCGTGCAGCTCCACGATCAGTCCCACGCGCGAGGCCTGGGCGTGCTTGCGGATGTTGTTCAGCGCTTCCTGCACCACGCGGTACACGGTGGTCTCCAGCGCCTGCGCGAAGCGCTGCCCGCGCAGCCCGCGGGTGTGGATGTCCACCGCCACGCCGCTGTCCTCGGCCCAGGCGCCGGCCAGCTCGCGCAGCGCGTCGTTCAGGCCCAGGTCGTCCAGCACCGAGGGGCGCAGCTCGTAGGACAGCCGGTCCACGTCCTCGTCCAGGTGGCGCGTCACCTCGCGCAGCTGGCCCAGGCGCTCGCGCAGCGCCTCGGGCAGCGACGGGTCTTCCTGCACCGCGCGCAGGCCCAGCGTCAGCGCCGTGAGGTGCTGGCCCAGCGAGTCGTGCAGCTCGCGCGCGATGCGCTTGCGCTCGTCCTCCTCGGTGCTCACGAGCTGGCCCAGCAGCTCGCGCACCTGGCCCTCGGTGGCGCGGCGCTCCGTGACCTCGTTGGCCAGCAGCGAATTGGCCAGCGCCAGCGCGGCGGTGCGCTCCTGCACACGCTGCTCCAGCTCGTCGCGCGCCTGGCGCAGCGCCTCCTCGGCTTCCTTGCGCTCGGTGATGTCGGCCAGCGTGCCCACCATGCGCAGCGGCTTGCCTCTGATGTCGCACACGCTTCGCGCGTGGTTGACCACCCAGCGCACGCGTCCGTCGGGCCGCACCAGCCGGTACTCGGCGTGGAAGCCCTCGCCGCGGCGCGCGGCTTCCTCGGCGGCCCAGATCACCTCCACGTCCTGCGGATGCACCAGGCGGCGCCAGCAGTCGACGTCGTCGTCGAGCTGCGCGCGCGTGAGGCCGGTGAGCTGCAGCACTTCGTCGGAGTACCACAGCCGCCCGGTAGCGAAGGTCCACTCCCACAGCCCCAGCTGCGCGGCGCCCAGCGCCAGCTCCAGCCGCTCGCGGCTCTGCGCCAGTGCCTGCTCGGCGCGGCGGCGCGCGTCGATGTCCATGACCACCGCCAGCGTGCGCCAGGGCTGGCCCTGCGCGTCGAGCAGCAGGTTCACCGTCATCAGCGCCCAGCGCGCCGAGCCGTCGGCGTGCAGGTAGCGCTTCTCCATGCGCAGCTCGGACAGCTTGCCGTTCACCAGGCGCTGGAAGCGGTCCCAGCTCGATTCGCGGTCCAGCGGGTGGGTGAAATCCAGGAAGCTGCGGCCCTCCAGCTCCGCGGGCTCGCGGCCGAGCATGGCGGCCAGCCCGCGGTTGACGCGCAGCTGCCGCCCGGTGGAGGGCTCGCCCAGCGACAGGCCGATGCCCTGGACCTCGAACAGCCGGCGCAGCGCGGCCCGCTCGGTGCCGCTTTCTTCCGACTTGGACAGCGCGTCCGTGCTCATGCCGGGGTCCTCACGCTGCCAGGCTTTGCGTGTGCGTCGCCATGGTCACCGGCATGCTCAGCCACACGAGGCTGCGCCCGGCCACGTGGGGTGTGGGCGGCGCAAACGCCCCGGCGGCGCCGATGAAGGGCGCGGAACCGGGTATCGGCTCCAGCAGGCCCAGGCTTTCCAGGGGTGGGGCGAGGGGACAGGTGGAGAGGCATGAGGTGGGCATCCCGGTCCAGGTACTTGCGGGCATCCCTTGTGCCCGGAGCGCGCTTCACTTCTCGCGACGGGGCATCACCTCGCGCAGCGTGTGGAGCAGCTTGTCCAGCGTCACGGGCTTGCGCAGGTGTGCCGCGAAGCCCGCGGCCACGGCGCGGCGCGCGTCGCCGGGGCGACCCACGCCGGTGAGGGCGACCACGGGCACGGCCTTGAGCCCGGGGCGCTCGCGCAATGCCTGCAGCAGCTGCAGCCCGTCCATGCCGGGCAGCGCCGTGTCGGTGATGACGAAGTCCGGCGCCTCCTGCTCGGCCAGCGCCAGCGCCTGCGCCGCGGAGGTGGTGGTGCGCACCTGGGCGCCTTCCATCTCCAGCAGCTGGTGCAGCAGCTCCAGCGCCTGGTCATCGGCGTCCACCACCAGCGCGCGGCGTCCCGTGAGCTCGCCGCGGGCGTGGGCGTCGTCGCCTGCGGGCAGCGGCGCATGCCCGGCCAGGGGCAGGCGCACCGTGAAGCAGGCGCCCTGGTCCAGCCCGGCCGACTCGGCCTGCAGCTGGCCGCCATGGCCCTGCACCAGGCTGCGCACCAGCGCCAGCCCGATGCCCAGCCCGCCCTTGCGCCGCGCGGCCGGCTCGGCCTGCTTGAACATGTCGAACACGTGCGGCAGCGCCTGCGCCGCGATGCCGCGCCCGGTGTCGCGCACCTGCAGCTCGGCGTGGCCGTCGAGCAGGCGCAGCGCCACGTCCACGCGCCCGCCCGAGGGGGTGAACTTCAGCGCGTTGCTCAGCAGGTTCCACACCACCTGCTCCATGCGCACCGGGTCGGCGTCCAGCACCACCGGCGCTTCGGGCAGCGACACGGCCAGCGCCACCTGGCGCGTGGCCGCCTCCTCCTGCATCGCCCCGGCGATGGTGTGCACCGTGGCGCTCCAGTCCATGGCCGCGCGGTGCAGCGCGAGCTTGCCGGTGTGCAGCCGCGAGAGGTCCAGCAGGTCGTCGATGATCTGCGCCTGGCTGCGCACGGTGCGCTGGATGGTCTCCGCCGCGCGCGTGACCACCGGCAGCGCGCGCGCCTCGGGCACGCGCAGCAGCAGCTCGGCGCTGAGCTGGATCAGGTTCAGCGGGTTCTTGAGCTCGTGCGAGAGCACGGCCAGGAACTCGTTCTTGACCTCGTTGGCCGCCACCGCCTCGGCCCGGCCCGCCGCGGTGCGCTGCAGCAGCACCTCGCGCTCGGCCTCGGCGCGCTTGCTGCCGGTGAGGTCGCGGGCGATCTTGCCGTAGCCGTGCAGCCGGCCGCCCTCGTACAGCGGCGTGGTGACGCCGCTGCACCAGAAGCGGCTGCCGTCCTTGCACAGGTGCCAGCGCTCGTCCTCGCTGCGTCCGGTCTCTCGCGCCTGCGCACGCTCCTGCCCGGGCGCGCCGGCAGCCACGTCCTCGGGCGTGAACACCATGTCCAGCGACTGCCCCAGCGCCTCGTCCTCGCTCCAGCCGAACAGCCGCTCGGCGCCGGGGTTCCAGGTCGTGATGCGGCTGTCCAGGTCGCAGGTCACGATGGCGTAGTCCTGGGTGCTCTCGGCCAGCAGCCGCATCGTCTCCTCGGCCCGGCGCCGGCTGGTGATGTCCACGAAGGTCAGCACCGCGCCCTCGATGCGGTCCTCGCTGGTGCGGTAGGGCAGCACGCGCGCGAGGTACCAGTTGCCCTCCTGGGTGCGCACCTCGCGCTCGATCATGCGCAGCGACTGGAAGGCCTCGGCCGCGTCCTCGGCCAGCGTGGGGTAGTCCAGCCGGTGCGTGATGTCCAGCAGCGAGCGGCCCACGTCGGTGGGAATGAGGTTGAAGAGCCGGGTGGCGTGCGGCGTGAAGCGCTTGATGCTCATCGCCCGGTCCACGAACACGGTGGCGATATCGGTGGAGGCGATGAGGTTCTGCAGGTCGTCGTTGATCTTGCCCGTCTCCTCCACCTTGGTCTTGAGCTCGTGGTTGACGGTGATGAGCTCCTCGTTGATCGACTGCAGCTCCTCCTTGCTGGTCTCCAGCTCCTCGGTGGCGGAGCGCAGCTCCTCGTTGATGGCCTGCAGCTCCTCGTTGCTGGCCTTGAGCTCCTCGTTGGAGGTCTCGGACTGCTCGATGGTGCCCTGCAGCTGCTCCTTGACGCGGCGCAGCTCCTCCTCCAGCCGCGCCACCAGCGGGTCGCGGCCCTGGGCGTCGGCGCCGTGCGCCTCGCCGGCCATGGCGTCCTCGACCTCGTCGAACAGCACCATGGACAGGTTCACCCCCGCGCCGGCCTCCTGCACCGGGCGCACCGTCATGGTCACGAAGCGGTCGTGCCCCTCGCCGCCGACGTGCACGCGCCGCGCCTCCACGCTCTTGCCCGTGCGCGCCGCCTGGAAGAGGGCGGTGCGCAGCTCCAGCCGCAGCTCCGGCTGCACCAGGTTGAGCAGCTGGTGCGTGGGCGCGCCGCCGCCGTAGCGCAGGAAGCGCCCGGCCTGCTCGGACAGGTGCACGATGTTGCCGTCGCCGTCGATGAGCACCGAGGGCGGTGCGTACTGCCCGGCCAGCCGGTGGTGCAGCTCCGCGAAGCCCACGCCGCGCTTCCCGGGACGCACCCCGCCCGGCGTGGCCACGGTGCCGGCCGGGCCCAGGGTGGGCAGCGAGGGCACGTAGCGCGGCGTGCGCGTGACGGGGTTGGCGCGGAAGATCCGGTTCTTCTTGTCCACCACCGAGAACAGCTGCGAGGCGGTGTCGGCCGACTCCGAGCTGCCCAGCACCAGGATGCCGCCGGGCTTGAGCGCGAAATGGAACAACTCCAGGATCTCGCCGTGCACGTCGCGGTCCAGGTAGATGAGCAGGTTGCGGCAGCTGATGAGGTCCAGCCGCGAGAAGGGCGCGCCACCCAGGACGCTGTGCACGGCGAACATCACCTTCTCGCGCACCTCCTTGCGGATGCGGTACTGCTGCCCCTCCTTGTCGAAGAAGCGCTGCAGCCGCGTGGGCGGGACGTCGGTCTCGATCGCCCCGGGATAGCAGCCCAGCCGCGCCACGCCGATGGCGGCCTCGTCGATGTCGGTGGCGAAGACCTGGATCTTGGGCGGCTGCGCCACCAGCCCCGCCTGCTCGCACAGCAGCATGGCGAGGGAGTAGGCCTCCTCGCCCGTGGCGCAGCCCGCCACCCAGGCGCGCAGCCCCGCGGGTGATTGCGCCGCCTGCTCCACCAGCTCGGGCACCACGTCGCGCTGCAGCAGCTCGAAGACCTCGGGGTCGCGGAAGAAGTTCGTCACGCCGATGAGCAGGTCCTTGAGCAGCGCCGAGGCTTCCTGGGGGTTGGCCTGCAGGAAGGCGCGGTAGGCCGGCAGGTCGGGCACGGCGTGCACCTGCAGGCGCCGCTCCAGCCGGCGCAGCACCGTGGCGCGCTTGTAGTTGCGGAAGTCATGGCCGGTGCGCGTGCGCAGCAGGACCAGCACGTCGCGCAGCGACTCCTCGGCGTCCTTGGCGGCCGCGGCGCTGGGCGGCGCGGACACGCGCAGGCCGAGCTCCACCGCGCCGGGCAGCTCGATGGTGCGGGCGTTGGCCCACAGCTCCAGCAGCTTCCCGGGCATCTCGCCCGCGGGCAGCACCCAGTCCACCGTGCCGGTGGCGATGGCCGCGCGCGGCATGCCGTCGAACTCGGCCTCCTGCGGCAGCTGCGCCAGCGCCACGCCGCCTTCCTCCTTGATGCGCGTGATGCCCACCGAGCCGTCGGCGCCGGTGCCCGAGAGCACCACCGCGAAGGCGCGCTCGCGGTGCACCACGGCCAGGGTGCGGAAGAACAGGTCGATCGTCACCTGGCGCCCGCGTGCGCGCTCCAGCGTGTTGACGCTGAGGTAGCTGTCGTTCATCGCCAGCATGCGGTTGGGCGCGATGACGTAGACCGTGTTGCGCTCGATGGGCGTGGCCTCCTCGGGCACGACCACGTTCATCGCGGTGACGCCCTGCAGCACGCCGGCGAGGTTGCTCGCGTGCTGGGGCGAGAGGTGCAGCACCACCACGAAGGCCATGCCGCAGTCCGCCGGCATGGCCATGAAGAAGCTCTGCAGCGCCGGAATGCCGCCGGCCGAGGCGCCGATGCCCACCACCGGGAAGTCCAGCCGGCTGGGCTTGAGCTTGTCTTCGCGCAAGGTGGGCAGGGACGGTGTCGAGCTCATGGGTCCATCGGTAGCTGAGCCAACGATTCTCCCCTCTTGGCGAGGCCACAACCAAATCGGCACCGGGCGCACGGATTGCCGCGCTTCGCGGCACCTTCACACCGGAGCTGCCATGGCCCGACGCGACATCGTGCTGATCGGCGCCAGCGCCGGCGGCGTGCGTGCCTTGCGGGTCGTGGCGGCGGCCTTGCCGGCAGACTTCGCGGCGGCGGTGTGCGTGGTGCTGCACGTGGGTGCGTTCAGAAGCAACCTGCCCGAGCTGCTGGAGGCGGTGGGGCCGCTGCCCGCTGCGCATGCCCGCGACGGCGAGCCGCTGCGGCACGGGCGCATCCTCGTCGCCCCGCCCGACCACCACCTGCTGCTGGAAGAAGACGCGAGCGTGCAGCTGACGCGCGGCCCCAAGGAGCACCACACCCGCCCGGCGGTGGACCCGCTGTTCCGCTCCGCGGCGCTCGGCCTCGGCCCGCGCGTCATCGGCGTGCTGCTCACCGGCGGCCTTGACGACGGCACCGCCGGGCTGCAGGCCATCAAGGAGTGCGGCGGCCTGGCCGTGGTGCAGGACCCGGCCGACGCCGAGGACCCGGGCATGCCCGGCGCGGCCCTGCAGTCGGTGGCGGTGGACCATTGCGTGCCGCTGGAAGGCATCGCGCCCTTGCTGGTGGAACTGGTGCGGCAGGCGGCACCGGCCATGGCCGTCGATACGCCCCCGCACCAGGTGCACGAGCACCTGGCCGGACTGGGCGGTGAGAACGCCATGGACGAGCTGGAGCAGGTGGCCGCGCCCTCCACGCTGGCGTGCCCGGACTGCAAGGGCACGCTGTGGGAGATCCGCGGCGCCAACCCGCCGCGCTACCGCTGCCACACCGGGCACGGCTTCTCGCTGCGCACACTGGCCGCGGTGCAGCAGGAAACCACCGAGAACGCGCTGTGGTCGGCCGTGCGCGCGCTGCAGGAAAAGGAAGTGCTGCTGCGCAGGATCGCCGAGCTCGACCGCAGCGCCGGCGACGAGGCCCATGCGGTGCGGGCCGAAACCGAGGCCGAGCAGTTGCGCGCGCAAGCCGAGACCTTGCGTGCGCTGGTGGAGCAGGGCTGAAGGCCAGATTGCGGGTTATTCCCGCTTGACTTCCATGCTGGTTGTTGAGGCGCACTTGATGCGCCACAAAGGCGCGGCGTGGCGCATGCCAACAATGGGCGCATCGCGTTCAACAAGGAGATGTGCATGGAAGCCCTGGCCAATCGACGGCCCGCGCGGCCCGCGGTGCCGCCGTTCGATCTGACGGCGTCGCTGGACCGCACGCACCGCGAGGTGGCGGTGCAGCTGGAGCGGCTGTACGAGCTGCTCAACCGCATCGAGGCGGAGGGCGCGGATGCCCAGACGCGGGCACAGGCCGAGGCGATCTGCGCCTTCTTCGGCGGCCAGGCGCGCGCGCATCACGAGGACGAGGAAGAGCAGGTGTTTCCGCTGCTGCTGGCCCAGGGCGACGCGGCGCTGGTGCAGCAGGTCAAGCGGCTGCAGCAGGACCACGGCTGGCTGGAGGAGGACTGGCTGGAGCTGGGCCCGCAGCTCAGCGCGCTGGCCGCGGGCTACACCGGCTACGACCTGGAGCTGCTGCGCCAGGGCTTCATCGTGTTCGCCGACCTGTACATGGAGCACATCGCGCTGGAAGAGGGCCAGGTGTTCCCGGCCGCGCGCCCGCTGCTGGCGGCGCGGCAGCCGGTGGCGGCCTGAGGCCGCACCTCACTGCAGCGGCGCGCTGACCCGCAGCTCCCCGCGCTCGAAGAACGAGCGCAGGTTCTCCAGCACCAGGTCGGCCATGGCCTGGCGCGTCTCGATCGTGCCGCTGGCCACGTGGGGCGTGAGCACCACGTTGTCCAGCGACAGCAGCACGTCGGGCACCCGGGGCTCGTCGGCGAACACGTCCAGCCCGGCGCCGGCGATGCGGCGCTCCTGCAGCGCCTGCACCAGCGCCGGCTCGTCCACCAGCGAGCCGCGCGCGATGTTGACCAGGAAGCCCTTGGGCCCCAGCGCGTCCAGCACCTCGGCCGAGATCAGGCCCTGGCTGCCGGGGCCGCCCGCCGCGGCCACCACCAGGAAGTCCGCCCAGCGCGCCAGCGCCAGCAGGCCGGGCTCGTGGCCGTAGGGCACGTCGGCAATCACGTTGCGGTCGTGGTAGCGGATCTCCATGTCGAAGCCGGAGGCCCGCCGGGCGATCGTGCGGCCGATGCGGCCCATGCCCACCAGCCCCAGCCGCTTGCCGCTGACGCGCGTGGCCAGCGGGAACTTCTCCTTCAGCCAGTCGCCGCGGCGCACGAAGCGGTCGGCCTCGGCGGCGCGCCGCGCCACGTCCAGCAGCAGCGTGAAGGCGATGTCGGCCACGCAGTCGTTGAGCACGTTGGGCGTGTAGCCCACGGGCACGCCGCGGCGCGCGGCGGCGGTCAGGTCGATCCTGTCCAGCCCGACGCCGAAGCTCGACACCACGCGCAGCGCCGGCAGCGCCTGCAGCGTGGCGGCGTCGATGCCCACCGGCGCGGAGGTCACCGCGGCGGCGAACTCGCGGCCGTGCGCCGCCAGGAAGGCGCGCGGGTCGGGCTGCTGCGCCAGCAGCGTTACCTCGTAATCGGCGGCCAGCCGGGCTTCCAGGGTGGGCAGCAGGCGGCCGAGCTGCAGCACGCGGGGTTTCACGGCGCTCATGGGGTCCTCGTCATTCGGGCTGGATGCCGGCGCTGCTGGCCACCTTGGCCCAGCGCGCCATCTCGGACTGGATGAAGTCGCTGAACTGCTGCGGCGTGCCGCCGGCGGGCTCGATGCCGGCCGCGGCCAGCTTCTCGCGCACGTCGGGCGCGGCCAGCGCCTTGTTGACCTCGGCGTTGAGCTTGGCGATCACGTCCTTGGGCGTGCCCGCGGGCGCCAGCAGGCCGCCCCAGGTGCTGGTCTCGTAGCCCTTGAGCCCGGCCTCGGCCATGGTCGGCAGCTCCGGGAACAGGCCGGAGCGCTTGGGCGTGGTCACGGCCAGCGCGCGCACCTTGCCGCCCTTGACCTGCGGCGCTACGGCGGCGACGGTGTCGAACATCAGCGCCGTGCGGCCGGCAATCAGGTCCGGGTGCGCGGCGGTGCTGCCCTTGTAGGGCACGTGCGCGATGTCCACGCCGGCCATGCTCTTGAACAGCTCGGCCGACATGTGCGGCGCGCCGCCGTTGCCGCTGGAGGCGTAGCTCGCCTGGCCCGGGTGGCCCTTGAGGTAGCTCACCAGCTCCGTGACGTTCCTGGCCGGGATGTCCTTGTTCACCACCAGCATCAGCGGCACCACGTGCGTCTGTGCCACGGGCTCGAAGCTCTTGACGGTGTCGAAGGGCAGCTTCTTGTAGAGGCTGGGGTTGATGGCGTGGCTGCTGGCCACCAGCGCCAGCGTGTGGCCGTCGGGCGCCGCCTTGGCCACGAAGTCCGAGCCCAGCATGCCGGCGGCGCCGCCCTTGTTCTCGATGGTCACCGGCTGGCCCCAGGCCGCGGTGAAGCGCGCGCCGATGAGCCGCGCCGCGAGGTCGATGGCCCCGCCCGGCGAGGCCGGCACGACGATGGTGATGGGCTTGCTGGGGAACGTCTGCGCGGCCTGCTGGGCCTGCGCGCCGGCGGCCAGGGCGAGCACGCCCATGGCGACCACGCCGCGCAGCGTGGTGCTGATCTGCTTCATGGGGAGTCCTTCGCGGTGGGGTGGGGCGCTTACTCGACCGTGATCTTGCGGTCCTGGATGATCTGGGCGTAGCGCTTGCGGTCGTCGTCGATGAGCTTGGCGAAGGACGCGGGCGTGCCGGCCGCGGGGATCGCGCCCAGCTCGGAGAACTTCTTCTTCACGTCCTCCTGCGCCATCACCGCGCGCACGTCGGCGGCGACCTTGTCCGTCACGTCCTGCGGCGTGCCCGCGGGCGCGAGCAGGCCGATCCAGGAGATGCTGTTGAAGCCCGGCACGCCGGCTTCGGAGAGCGTGGGCACGTCGCCCAGCGCGGGCACGCGCTTGTCGCTGGTGACGGCCAGCGCGCGCAGCTTGCCGGCCTTGATGTGGCCGCTGGCCTCGAACACCGTCATGAACGAGAGCTGCACGTGGCCGGCGATGAGGTCCGACACCGCCGGGCCGCCGCCGCGGTAGGGCACGTGCACGATGAAGGCGCCGGTGCTGTCCTTGAACATCTCGGCCGCCAGGTGCGGGCCGCCGCCGGCGCCGGAGCTGCTGTAGCTCAGCTGCCCGGGCTTGGACTTGGCGTAGGCGATGAAGTCCTTGACCGTCTTGGCCGGCACGCCCGGGTTGACCATCATCGCCAGCGGCAGCTCCGCCACCAGCGTGATGGGCGCGAAGGCCTTGTTGGCGTCGTAGGGCAGCTTCTTGTAGAGCGACGGGTTGATGGACTGCGTGCCGACGTTGCCCATGAGCAGCGTGTAGCCGTCGGACTTGGCCTTGGCGACCAGGTCCGCGCCGATCTGGCCGGCGGCGCCGCCCTTGTTCTCCACCACCACCGTCTGGCCCCAGCGGCGGGTCAGCTGCTCGGCCAGGATGCGCGCGCCGGTGTCGGTGCCGCCACCGGGCGGGAAGGGCACCACGAGGGTCACGGGCCGGCTGGGATAGGCGCCGGACTGCGCCGCTGCGGGCAGGGCCGCGGCCAGCAGCGTCGTCGCCGCGGCCAGCAGCGGAAGCGCGGGCGCGAGCACGCGCACGGAATAGGGCTTGAACATCTTGTCTCCTGCGTGGACTCGGGATGGGGAGTCATGCGGGGCCATGCAGTGCGGCCCCGACGTCTGCAGGACAGTGTAGGAACGCGATCAATAAAGGTCTAAGCTCAAATTTGGATCGATCAATACAACTCTTGAATTGATGATGGACCTGTTCCAGTTGCGCTGTTTTGTGGCCGTGTCGGAGGAGCTGCATTTCGGCAAGGCCGCCACGCGGCTGCACATGACCCAGCCGCCGCTGAGCCGGCAGATCCAGCTGCTGGAGGAGGGGGTGGGGGCACGGCTGCTGGAGCGCACCAGCCGCAGCGTGCGGCTGACTGCGGCCGGGGAGTCGCTGTACCGGGACGCGCTGCGGCTGCTGCGCCTGGCCGACGAGGCGGCGACGGGCGCCCGGCTGACCGCCAAGGGGGACAGCGGCCGGGTCGTCGTGGGCTACACGGCGGTCGCGGGCTACGCGCTGATCCCGCGCATGCTGCGGCTGGCGCGGGAGTCGCTGCCCGGCATCGACATCGTGCTGGAGGAGATGGTGTCGGCGGAGCAGTTCCGGGCGCTGGCCGCCGAGGCGCTGGACCTGGCCTTCGTGCGCCCGCTGCACTCGGACACGGACCTGGACTACCACGCCATCGTGCGCGAGCCCATGGTGCTGGCCGTCCCGGGCGACCATCCGCTGGCTGGGTGCGAGCGCATCGGGCTGGAGGACGTGGCGGGCCAGCCGCTGGTGATGTACTCGGAGAAGGAAGGCAAGTACTTCCACGACAAGATCAAGGCGCTGTTCGTGGCCTCGGGCGTGCGCCCGCACTACGTGCACCACATCGGGCAGACGCACACGATCATGGCGCTGGTGCAGGCGGGCATCGGCCTCGCCGTCGTGCCGGCGTCCGCGAGCCAGCTGCGCTTCGAGAACGTGCGCTTCCGCCCGCTGTGGCGCCAGGACGTGCTGGCCGAGATCTACCTGGCGTGGCGCCGCGACGGGCGCAACCCGGCGCAGCGGCGGCTGCGCGAGTTCATCATGCAGGCCCTGGTGGAGACCGGCGCGGCGGGCATGGAGCCCGAAGGCGGCCGGTAAGCGAGCGGCGGGCCCTGGTACGCATTGACCACATCGCCCGCCGCCACGCGCTCCCTACGATCCCGCGCACCGAATTGCCATGGCTGTTGTACCCACTCCCATCCCGATGCAGATCTCTTCCGACACCGGCCCGCTGGCGCCGGACGCGGAGGCCGACACGCTGGCGGCCCGCATCCATGCCCGCATGGCGGAGGCGATCCTGTGCGGCGAGTACGCCCAGGGCAGCAAGCTGCCCACCGAGCAGGAGCTGGCGGCCCGCTTCGGCGTGGGCCGCTCGACGGTGCGCGAGGCGCTGTCACGGCTGCGCTCGGACGGGATCATCGAAACCCGGCGCGGCTCCGGCAGCCAAGTCGTGGCGCCGAAGGTAGCCGCCAACAGCAGCGTGGCCACGCCGCCGATCCACAGCCTGGCGGACGTGGAGCGCTTCTACGACTTCCGCAGCTGCATCGAGGCCGGCGCTGCCGCCGCCGCGGCCGACAACTGGGAGGAGGACGACCTGCGCGCCATCCGCGCCAGCCTGGACGCGCTGTATGCCGCCATGGACAGCGGCCAGGCCAGCGCCGAGGCCGACACGCAGTTCCACGCCGCCATCGTCCGCGCCTCGCGCAACCCCTTCTTCATCACCACGCTGACCACGGTCGTGCCCGTGCGGCAGTTCGTGGACGTGTTCAGCAGCGCGCGCGACCAGCGCAGCCGCGAGCAGCTGCGCGGCACGCACGCGGAGCACGAGGCCATCTACAACGCCATCGCGCGGCGCCTGCCGCACGAGGCGGCGCAAGCCATGCGCGTGCACGTGCTCAACACCAAGCTGCGGCTGCTGGACAGCATGCGGCTGTTCTGATTCCGGTCAGCGGTAGTTGGAGAAATTTCCAGGCCGTGGCATCTCGTGAGCCAAATTGTTTCGCCTCCTGCTTCGTCACTCCCGCGAAGGCGGGAGTCCAGGCGGCCCCCAAGCCGCCGCAAGCAGATCGGGTTGAATGCCGGGGCTAGGGTGTTGGTGCGCGGAACCCAGACTTCGTGCTGACGTGGGGCCGCCTGGATTCCCGCCTGCGCGGGAATGACGGAGTAGGAGGGCAGCCACCCGTGCTTCGTCCTGCGCAAACGCCCGGGCGCCGGCCCGGCGCTTCGTTCACCGCGAACCCGGCGTGCGCAAACTCCACAGCCGCAGCGCCATGTGAATTTCCAGCGCGCGCGTGGCGTGGCTCCAGGAACCGATCAGTTCCTCGACGGTGGCCAGCCGCTGCCGCACCGTGTTGACGTGAATGCCCAGGCGCTGGGCGGCCAGCTTGGCGTTCTGATTGCTGTCGAAATACACCAGCAGCGTGCGCGCCAATTCCGAGCCGCGTTTCAGATCCTGTGACAGCAGCGCGCCGATGGTGGCTTCCAAAAAATTGTTCAAACTGGCCTGGTCGTGGGTTTCGAACAGCGTCGAATACAGGGCCATCTCGTTCTGGTCCGTGATGTGCCCGCGCACGCCGATGCGAGCCAGCACGGAAAGCGCCCGCCGCAGCGTGGCGTAAAGCGCTGGAATTTCCGTCGGGCTGGAAATGGGCCGTGACAGCACGCCGCGGTAGGCCGGGCCGAATTCGGGCAGGGCGGAGGCCGTCACGGCGCGCACCAGATCCTTCGCGCGCGTGCTGCCGCACAGCAGCACCAGAACGCCGTCCAGGTCGTCAAGCACCACGTTCGAGAATTCCGGCCGCAGGCCCAGGCGCCGGGCGGCATAACTGGGTTTCGGTTCGTCCATCTCGATGACGATCAGGGAAACCGGCTGGGACAGATCGAGTCCGAGCCGCTCCGCCTGGCCGGCCAGTTCCGCCGAGGGCTCATGCCGCAGCGAAACCAGGGAGCGCAGCAGCATGGAAACGTCCCGGCGCTTGCCCGCTTCGCTGCGCTCCTGGGACAGCAACACGATGCCGATGATGCTGGCGCTGCGCTCGAAGGTGCGTATGGAAATATCGTCCAGCGCATGCCGGTGAAACAGCAGCACGGAGCCCAGCACGTCGTCCCCGCCGAATACCGCCACGACCCGGCAGGTTTCACCATCGGCCTGGTACGCCATGACGGAACGGCCCAGCTGCCGGCTTTGCCGCAATGCCTGCGCCACCTCGGCGCTGCGTGGGCCCGACAATGAAACCTGGGCCTCGGCATCCGAAACAGAATATCCCGCCGCATTGCCGCGGCCGATAACCTGGGCCGCCTCGTCCAGCACGATCACGCCGCCGTCCAGAGATTGCGCCACCGACTGGCACAGCGTCGAAAGCGGGGCACCCTTGGCCAGCAGCGAGGTCATCTGGTCATGGGCTTCGGTGGCGGCCTTGACGCCGAGAATATGACGCTCCAGCTGAAGACGTGCCGCATCCGCCTCTTCGAGCGCGGACCGGGCCTGCTCGAAGGCTTTTGCATTCTTGATGGCCACGGCCGCATGGGCCGCCAGCGCGCTCAAGATCGAGGTATTGAGCGCGGTGTGGCTACGGTGATAACGGTCGGCGACGAACAGCAGGCCGACGATTTCTTCGTTCCATATCAGCGGCACCCCAACCAGCGCGACGATGCCTTCGCCACGAAAGGTGTTGTCCAGTTCCGGGTGGTGCTGGAAGCGGTTGTCGTGCAGATAGTCCGGCGTCGCGAAAGGCATGCGCGTGGCCATGATCACGCCGACCACGCCGGCGTTTTTCTGGGCCACCATGTTGGTGGTGTTCTGGAGCAAGGCGCCATCGTTGACGAGCACGTGAAATTCCTGCTGCTCCGGGTCGTAAGTCGAAAGCCAGGCCAGATCGGAGCCCAGCAGGTTTCTCGCGCGGGACACGATGGCGCGCAGCAGGCCTGGGAGGTCGAGCCGGCTGGACAAATCCTGCGCCGATTCGATCACCGCCAGCATGCCCTGCTCGCGCTGCTGCAAAAGGTCCAAGCGGTTTTGAACCGTCAGTGCCATGCGCACCAGCTCGGCCAGCGTGGATTTCCAGGGCAGGCTGTCCGGGAGTTTCTCGACCTGTGCCAGGCGGCCGGCAATCTCGTCCAGGGCCGCGCCGCGATGCAGCAGGCTGACCAGGTCCCACGCCATTTCCTCGATGCCGGGATGGGGTGCTGCAGTATTCATGTGATTCCTGGGCGGTGAATCCGGGGTGGGAACAAGAGATTCCGGAGCGGACGTTTTTGGAGGCAAGGCCGACGGCCAGTATCCCAGAGTGCCCATCCCCGGCGGCGGCGTGAGCATTGACGACCTCCAGCCAGCCGAGCGGGGCGGCGCGTCGGTTCAAGGGTTAATACTGAGTGCAACGCTCACATTGAATCGGCCCGGAATATGTGGCTGCAGCACATAGGCTTGCGAGCCTCGGCCGCCGAGACTTCCGTCCTCAGTTGTCATGTTCTCGATACCCGTGAATCACGGCCGGGACGCCAGGCGCCGCAACCGGCGGTGCCGCATGAAGGATGGATGTATCCCATGAGTATTCTTGAATCGCTGCGACCGGCTGCCGGTTTGCGGGTCCTGGTGAGCGCCGGTGGAAATGGCATTGGCGCCACGGTCGCGCGTGCATTTTGCGAAGCCGGCGCCCACGTGCACGTCTGCGATATTGACCAGGCCGCGTTGCGCCGCTTGAGTGCAGAGGCGCCGGGAATCACGTCCAGCGTGGCCGATGCGTCGGTGGCGGCCGATGTGGACCGGGTATTCGACGATTTGCGCACCACGCTGGGCGGCCTGGACGTGCTGGTGAACAACGCCGGCATTGCCGGGCCGACGGGGCCGATCGACGAGATTGGCGCCGAGGGCTGGGAACGCACCATGGCCGTCAATCTGAACAGCCAGTATTACTTCGCGCGCCGGGCCGTGCCGCTGCTCAAGCAGTCGAAGGCCCATCCGTGCGTGCTGGCCATGAGTTCCGTCGCGGGCCGGCTGGGTTATGCGCTACGCACGCCTTATGCCTCGACCAAATGGGCCATCGTCGGCTTGATGAAATCGCTCGCGATCGAATTGGGTCCACAGGGTATTCGCGTCAATGCCATTTTGCCGGGCACGGTGGAAGGCGAGCGCATGAACAGCGTCATCGCGGCCCGGGCCGCGGCGGCCGGCGTCAGCGTGGAAGCCATGCGCGAGGAATACCTGCGCAAGATTTCCTTGCGCCGCATGGTGAGCTCCGAGGACGTGGCGGCTATGGCGCTTTTTCTGAGCTCGCCTGCGGCGCGCAACGTGACCGGCCAGGCGATCAGCGTGGACGGAAACATCGAATACCTGTGAGCTTCGAATCCACCAGGAGACAGCCATGAAGAAAACCCAGGACAAGGTCATCATCAGTTGCGCGGTCACGGGCTCGGTGCACACGCCCACCATGTCGCCCTATTTGGCCTTGACGCCGGATGAGATTGCGCGTCAATCCATAGCGGCGGCGGAGGCGGGCGCTGCCATCATCCATTTGCACGCGCGGAATCCGGAGGACGGGCGCCCGACGGCGGACCCGCGGGTATTCGACCAGTTCGTGCCGCGCATTGGCGCCGCGACGGACGCCATCATCAACATCACCACCGGCGGCAGCACCCGGATGACGCTGGAGGAGCGCCTGGCTTATCCCTTGAAGGCCAAGCCCGAGATGTGCTCGCTGAACATGGGGTCGATGAATTTTTCGATCCACCCGGCCGCGCGCAAGATCTCCGACTGGCGCCACGACTGGGAGAAGCCTTATATCGAAGGCATGGAAGACATGATCTTCCGGAATACTTTCCGCGACATCAAGCATATTCTCCAGGTGCTGGGCGAAGATTGCGGCACGCGCTTCGAATTCGAGTGCTACGACGTCGGGCATCTTTACAACCTGGCCCATTTCGTGGACGAAGGCCTGATCAAGGGCCCGCTGTTTATCCAGAGCATTTACGGCATTCTGGGCGGCATGGGTCCTGACCCTGAAAATCTGGTGCTGATGCGCTCGACGGCGGACCGGCTTTTCGGGCGCGACAACTACCGTTTTTCGATTCTGGGTGCCGGGCGCCACCAGATGCCGCTGCTGGCCATGGGCGCAGTGATGGGCGGTAACGTGCGCGTGGGGCTGGAAGACAGCCTGTATCTGGGCAAGGGCCAGCTCGCGAAATCGTGCGCGGAGCAGGTGCTCAAGATTCGCCGCATCCTGGAAGAGCTGTCGGTGGAAATTGCCACACCGGCCGAAGCGCGCGCCATGCTGGGACTCAAGGGCAGGGAAAACGTCGCGTTCTGACTTCGAGCGCCGAGCGGCGCAAACCTGATTCTTATTTCACAGGAGACAACATGGAAACCCGCTCCATTGAAAGCGGCGTGGACGAGACGCACCGCGTCGCCACGCAAAAGGCCATGACCCGGCTGATTCCACTGCTGTGCGCCATTTATTTCATGTCCTATATAGACCGCACCAACGTGTCGCTGGCGAAGGCGCACCTGGCGGCGGACCTGGGCATCAGCGCGGCGGCCTACGGGCTGGGCGCGGGCATCTTCTTCCTGGGCTACGCGCTGCTGGAGGTGCCGAGCAACCTGCTGGCGCACCGCATCGGCCCCCGGCCCTGGATCGCCCGCATCGCCGTGACCTGGGGGGCGCTGTCGGTGGCGATGATGTTCGTGCAGGGCGAAGCCTCGTTCTACCTGCTGCGCGTGCTGCTGGGCATTGCCGAGGCCGGCCTGTTCCCGGCGCTGATGTACATGGTGACGTTGTGGTTCGCGCCCAAGGACCGGCCGGTGGTGGTCGGCTGGATCTACACCGCGCCGGCGCTGGGGCTGCTGCTGGGCAATCCGCTGGGCGGCGCGCTGATGCAGCTCGACGGCCTGGCCGGGCTGCGCGGCTGGCAGTGGATGTTCATGCTCGAAGGGCTGCCCACCATCGCCGTCGGCATCCTGCTGTACTTCAAGCTGGCCGAGCGGCCCAGCGATGCGAAGTGGCTCTCGCGCGAAGAGGCGCAGGCGCTGGAAAGCCGCGCCGTTATCGACCAGGCCGGCCATGCGAACCTGTCTTCGCAGGACTGGATGGCGGCGATCAAGCGGCCGAGCACGGTGCTCACCGGGCTCATTTACTTCCTGAACCAGGTTGCCTTCGTCGGGCTGGTGTTCTTCACGCCGGCCATGATCCAGCAGATGAAAGTCGAGTCGCCGTTCCTGGTGGGCGTGATGTCCAGCAGCGTTGGCCTGGGTTTCCTGCTGGGCGTGCTGACGCTGCCGCGCATCCACCGCCGCGTGAAGAGCGACTTCGTGTTCCTGGGCGCGCTGACGGCCGGGCTGCTGCTCAGCGCCTGCGCCTTCCTAGCCACGGAGCGCCCGGCGGTGCAGATCGCGCTGTTCGTGGCCACGGCCTTCTTCGGCGGCGGGATCCTGCCGTCCTACTGGGCCATCGCGATGAAGCGGCTGCAGGGCATCCAGGCCGCGGCGGGGCTGGCGTTCATCAACACCATCGGCCTGCTCGGCGGCTTCGTGGGCCCGTACCTGTTCGGCATGGTGGAAACGGCGACGGGCCGTAGCTCGGCGGGCTTCTCCGTGATCCTGGGTGCCGCTGCCCTCGGGCTGCTGCTCGTGCCCGCGCTCGCCAAGGCGTCCCGCAGCGAGCGCCAGGCGCCGGAGCTGGCCGACCCCGTGATCAAGCCGGTTTCCTGAGCGCCGCGTTGGTCGCGAGCCCGGTTCCAGGCTGGAAGCTACCTGGAACCGGGATCAGCTCTTCAATACAGCTTATGTCAAGTCGGAGGCGTGCGAGCGAAGCGGCTTCCCGGGCTTGAGGCGCCTGCTTCCGGATCGACGGGAATTCCGATTGCCTTGGCCCCTGCGCTACCCACCCACGCAGGAACCACCATGGCCACGAAAAAAACTCCGGCTGCAAAGTCTCCCACCGAGTCTGGCGAGCCCACCGGCGCCGCAACGAAGAAGACCGCCACCACCAGCGCCAAGCAGTCGATGTCCGGGCCCGCCGCGGAGGCCAAGCCCGCCCAACGCACGCGGCGCAGCCTGCTGGAGCGCGCCGCCACGGCGTTGGGCAGCGGCACCAGCAGCGACAACGCCGCCGTGCGCAACCTCGCCGCCGCCGACCGGCTGGAGGCCAAGTACGACGGCACCGAGGCGCTGTCCGCCGGCATGCCGCACAACCCGAACAAGGCCGCCGAGTACGCGCAGGCCGGCCAGGCGATGCCGGCGCCCGAAGGCGCGCACGTGATGCCGGACAACCTCGACATTACGGGCAGCACCATCACCGAGGACAACACCTCGGCCAAGAACGGCAGCAAGGCCGATCCGGGCACCAATCCGAACAACGGCCCGCTGCAGCGGCACCGCATCGACTCCGGCGGCCGGGCCATCACCACCAACCAGGGCGTGCCGGTGGCGGACAACCAGCACTCGCTGCGCCTGGGCGAGCGCGGCCCCACGCTGCTGGAAGACTTCATCCTGCGCGAGAAGATCACGCACTTCGACCACGAGCGCATTCCGGAGCGCGTGGTCCACGCCCGCGGCTCCGGCGCGCACGGCTACTTCGAGTGCACCGAGGACATCACGGCGCTGACCCGCGCCGCGCCCTTCGCCAAGGTGGGCAAGAAGACGCCGGTGTTCGTGCGCTTCTCCACCGTGGCCGGCGAGCGCGGCAGCGCCGACGCGGTGCGCGACGTGCGCGGCTTTGCCGTCAAGTTCTATACCGACGAGGGCAACTGGGACCTTGTGGGCAACAACATCCCGGTGTTCTTCATCCAGGACGCGATGAAGTTCCCGGACGTGGTGCACGCCGTGAAGCCCGAGCCGCACCACGCGATGCCGCAAGCCTCCAGCGCGCACGACACGTTCTGGGACTTCATCTCGCTCTCGCCCGAGTCGGCCCACATGGTGATGTGGCAGATGAGCGATCGCGCCATCCCGCGCAGCTACCGCACGATGCAGGGCTTCGGGGTGCACACCTTCCGGCTCATCAATGCCGAAGGCGCGGCCACGCTGGTGAAATTCCACTGGACGCCGGTGCTGGGCACGCACTCGCTGGACTGGGACGAGGCGGTGAAGATCAACGGCGCCGACCCCGACTTCCACCGCCGCGACCTGTGGGAAGCCATCGAGGGCGGTGCCTTCCCCGAGTACCTGCTGCAGATCCAGACCTTCACGGAGGAGCAGGCGGCCGGCTGGAGCTTCGACGTGCTCGATGCGACCAAGCTGGTGCCGGAGGAGCTGGCGCCGCTGCGCACCGTCGGCCGCATGGTGCTGGACCGCAACCCCGACTACTTCTTCGGCGAGACCGAGCAGGTTGCCTTCTGCACGCAGCATGTCGTGCCGGGCATCGACTTCACCAACGACCCGCTGCTGCAGGGCCGCAACTTCTCGTACCTCGACACGCAGATCACGCGGCTGGGCGGGCCCAATTTCCACCTCATCCCGATCAACGCCCCGGTGGCGCAGGTGCACAACAACCAGCGTGACGGCTTCCACCAGCACGGCATCTTCCGCGGGCGGGTGAGCTACGAGCCCAACTCGCTGGCCGGCGGCTGCCCGCACCAGGCCGGCGCCGCCAGCGGCTTCACGAGCTACGCCGAACGCCTGCTGGCGCAACAGGCCACGGCCGAGCCCACGAAGCTGCGTGCCAAGCCGGAGAAGTTCGCCGACCACTACACGCAGGCGCGGCTGTTCTATGCCAGCCAGACGCCGGTGGAGCAGTACCACATCGCGCGCGCGCTGCGCTTCGAGCTGACGCGGGTGCAGACGCCGGCCATCCGCGAGCGCGTGGTGGCGATGCTGCGCAACATCGACGAGAACCTGGCCGCCACCGTGGGGCAGGACCTGGGCATGACCGCCCTGCCCGACCCGCTGCCGCCGGCGCGCCCGCCCGTCGAGTCGCCCGAGGTGGCGGTGTCGCCGGCACTGTCGCTGCTGGCGCGGCCCGGAGACGGGAGCATCCTGGCGCGGCGCATCGCGCTGCTGGTGGGCGACGGCGTGGACGGCGCGGCGCTGGAGGCGGTGTACCAGGCGCTGGTGCAGGCGGGCGCGGTGCCGCGCTACGTGGGCGCCAAGCTGGGCTCGGTGCAGAGCAGCACCGGCGACCCGCTGCCGGTGGAGGTGACCATGGAGGCCGCGCCCAGCGTGCTGTTCGACGCGGTGATGCTGCCGCCGGGCGCCGGTGCCGCGGCCACGATGGCCGCCGATGGGCTGGCGGTGGAATTCGTGCAGCAGCAGTACCGCCACTGCAAGCCGCTGCTGGTGCCCATCGCCGCCGCCACGCTGCTGCAGGCCGCCGGCGTGACGACGTTGCCGGAGGACGGCGGCGACCCGGGCCTGCTGTTCGCGGCCGACGATCAGGTGGCCGGGGCGGCGGACGAATTCATCCGCCGCATTGCGCTGCACCGCGCGTGGCAGCGGCAGACCGAGCCGCCGATGGTGTGAGTTGCTTCTCCCGTTCGCCCTGAGCTTGTCGAAGGGTCTGTCAGCCGATTGGTCTAGAGGGCTTCGACAGGCTCAGCCCGAACGAGAACCCATCAGAACTTGCGCACCTCGATGCGGTGCTTGAGCAGCGCGTAGCCCAGCTGGCGCGGGGTCACGCGCAGCAGCCGTGCGGCCTTGGCCTGCACCCAGCCGCACTGCTCCATAGCCCAGATCAGCCGCTCGCGCTCGCCTTGCGGCGGCGCGCTGGCGCCGGCGCGCTCGCCCGGCGGGCGCACGTGCACGGTGGGGCCGATGGTGGTCACGCCGGCGTCGGTCTCCTCCAGCGCCTCGACCGGCAGCTCCGGCTCGTTCGGCGCGGGGCTCCAGCTGACCGGGGCCGGCCGGCTCGCGCCGGCCGCGGCGCCGGCAGGCTGCACTGCGCCTGAGGCCGTGCCCGCGCCAGGCCGCGGACCGGCCGGCGCCACCGCGTCGGCCTTGTCGATGAAGTGCAGCGTCTGCGTCAGGCAGCGGTTCTGGCGGCACGGGAAGGCCAGGTCGCGGATCACTTCGCCCTGCACCATCGTGGCGGTGCGCTCCACGCAGTTCTCCAGCTCGCGCACGTTGCCGGGCCAGTAGCAGCTCGCCAGCACCTCCATGGCCTCATTGGTGATGCGCAGCTTGCGGCGGTTCTCCTTGTTGAAGCGCTCCAGGAAGTGGTTGACCAGCGCCGGGATGTCGGCGCGGCGCTCGCGCAGCGGGGGCAGGAAGATGGAGACGACGTTGATGCGGTAGTAGAGGTCGGCACGGTACTCGCCGCGCTGCACCATCTTCTCCAGGTCGCGGTTGGTGGCGCAGATCAGCCGCACGTCCACCTTCACGGGCTTGCTGCCGCCCACGCGCTCGAACTCGCGCTCCTGCAGCACGCGCAGCAGCTTGGCCTGGAACGCCGGCGAGATGTCGCCGATCTCGTCGAGAAACAGCGTGCCGCCGTGCGCCAGCTCGAAGCGGCCCTTGCGCTCGCCCGCGGCGCCCGTGAAGGCGCCCTTCTCGTGGCCGAAGAGCTCGCTCTCCAGCAGCGACTCGGTGAGCGCGGCGCAGTTGACCTTGATGAAGGGCGCTTCCTTGCGCGGCGACAGGAAGTGGATGGCGCGCGCGATGGCCTCCTTGCCGGTGCCGCTCTCGCCGCGCAGCAGCACCGTGGCGCGCGAGGGTGCGGCCTGCTGCACCTCCAGGAACACCTGCTGCATGGGCGTGGAGTCGCCCACCACGTTGTCCAGCGTGAAGCGCGAGCGCGGCTGCGTGCGCTGCAGCGCCTTCTGCATGCGCATGGACTCCTGCTGCAGCCGCCGGTGCTCCTCGCGCACCGTCTCGTGCAGCATCAGTGCCTGCGCCATCAGCGTGGCCACCATGGTCAGCAGCCGCTGGTCCTCGGTCAGCCGCGCACCGCCCTTGACCACGCGCTGCGTGGCCAGCACGCCCGAGACCGCGCCGTCGTTCTTCAGCGGCACGACGATGAAGGCCAGCATGCGCTCGTCGTCCGCCGGCGGACCGAAAGCGCCGGTGCGGTCCACGAACTCCGCGGCCTGCCCGATGTCGGGCACCACCACGGGCATACCGGTGGCGTACACGCGGCCCACCACGCCCTCGCCTACGGCCCAGCGTCCGCGCTGCGCCTGCTCGCGCGTCAGCCCCACCGAGCTGTGCACCTGCAGCGCGCTGCCGTCTTCGGCAGGAGTGACGATCATGGCCCGTGGCAGGTCCAGGTGGGCCGTGAGCACGTTGAGCGCGGCTCGGAACGTGCGACCGATGTCCAGCGAGGCGCCGAGAATTCGGCATATCTCGTAAATGGTCACCAGTTCCAGGTGGGACCGCTGCTCACCGGGAGAACGACTGGGCATGGCAGACCTCCGTGCTGGGTTGGGAACGTTTACGGTGCCGGTCGCAACGCTCCGGTGCATGTCTGCTTCAGGTTCGGGCATGGGATGGGTCGATGCAGGCATGACGCAGGTCAACGCGCAAAAAGCACACCACCAAGGGTTTGCGCGAGTGACTTCCTGCACATGATTTGACGTGGCGCAAAGGCGGCGAACGGCTCGCCTCTGGGCGTCTCGAGACGGGCGAAAAAGTACCGCCCGGCTGCGCCTGCGCACAGCCGAGCGGCATGGTTGCGGGCGCCAATGACCCGCACGGGAATACGGTGCCCAGCCCCGGGCCGGGCGATGGCGCTCAGGCGGCGCAGCGCGCCAGGAGCTTCTCCAGCTCGGCCACGTGCTCACCCTCTTCCTGGGTGAATTCCTGCGCCAGCAGGCGCACTTCGGGGTCGGTGGTGGTGGCGGCGATGGCGCCGTAGTAGGCATGTCCGCGGCGCTCGCTGGCCAGGGCCAGCTCCAGCGCCTCGCGTGCGCCCATCTGCGCGTCCACGCCCACCCAGTCGGCCGTCTCGGGCGAGGTGCCGTCAGGCCAGACGTACTCGTCGGCCGCCAGCGGCGGCACGTCACGGAAGCCCGCACGCGCGTTGGCCTGCGCCAAGTGCTGGCGCGAGTAGCGCGCCATCTTGCTGAAGAAGGCCTTCAGCTCCCCGTTGCCTTCGGTGCCCATGGCGGCCGAGAGCTCCTCGTAGCGCCGCGCCGCCTCGCGTTCGAGCTGGACAGCGTGGGCCAGGAATCGTTCAACGTCGTTCATGCGTGCTCAACCGAATTTGAAAAGGATGCCGTGCCCGCCGCGCGGGTACTCCCAGGCGACGTTGGCGTGCTCGGTGCAGATGACGCGGCAGCTGCCGCACTCCAGGCAGCCGTCGGTGATGAGCGTGACGGTGCGGTTGCCCTCGGCCTTGTAGCAGGCGGCCGGGCAGACGAAGGTGCACTGCTGGCCCTTGCAGTCGTTGGCGCAGACGTCAGCATCCTTGATCTGGATGTGCGGGCGGCCGTGGTCGACCTTGTAGCGGTTCTGGAACAGCTTTTCCTCGACGTTGACGAGGGTCGGGCTGGCGGCGGTGCTCATCGGAAGGCCTTCCACAGTTTGAACGCGTCGGAGACGAGGCCACCCAGGCGCCGGGCGGAGCGGAAGCTGCCGAAGATCTCTTTCTCCTTGGTCTTCTTGTCCACGCCGTCCACGGTGAACATGGTCTGCGCGGCGCGGTTGAGCAGCGAGGGGTAGGCGTTGAAGAACTGCGGGGAGGTGTGCAGCACGTGCGGCATGTCGCGGTACTTGTGCAGGTCCTTCATGACGAAGCTGTCGTCCAGCGCGGCCTTGTAGGCCGACAGCGTGGAGGTGCTCATGTCCTTGCCCGCGGCCTTGGCGGCGATGACGGTCTCGCCGGCGAGGCGCCCGGTGGTCATGGCCAGGTTGGAGCCCTCGCGGTGCGCGGCGTTGACGAAGCCGCCGGAGTCGCCCACGATCATCCAGCCGTCGCCGTACACCTTGGGCACGGCGTGGAAGCCGCCTTCGGGGATGAGGTGCGCGGCGTACTCCTTCATCTCGCCGCCCTCGATCAGCGGGGCGATGGAAGGATGCTTCTTGAGCTTTTCCAGCAGCGCGTAGGGCGCGGTGCGCTGCGGGTTGTTCTTGAAGTCGGAGAGCATGCAGCCGACGCCGATGGTCAGCGAGTCCTTGTTGGTGTAGAGGAACCCGGTGCCCACCATGCCTTCGGTGACCGTGCCCATCATCTCGATGACCACGCCCTCCTCTTCATTGATGTTGAAGCGCTGCTGGATCACTTCCTCGGGCATGAAGAGGATCTCCTTGACGGCCAGTGCCACGTTGCCGGCCTGGATCTCGCCGTGCAGCCCGGCCTTGCGCGCCAGCGTGGAGTTCACGCCGTCGGCCAGCACCACCACGTCGGCGTAGACCTCGCCGCCGATGCGGTCGCAACGCACGCCCACCACGCGCGAGCCGTCCATGAGCAGCTCCTCCACGGTGGTCTCGCAGATGAGCAGGGCACCGGCCTCGCGCACCTTGGAGGAGAACCACTTGTCGAACTGCGCGCGGATGATGGTGTAGCGGTTGTAGGGCGGCTTGTTGTAGTCGTCGCTGCGGTAGTGCGTGCCGACGAAGGACTTGTCGTCGAGCACCCAGATGCGCTGCTCGATGATGTGGCGCTCCAGCGGAGCGTCATCGCGGAAGTCCGGGATGATTTTCTCCAGCGCGTTGGCGTACAGGATGGCGCCCTGCACGTTCTTGCTGCCGGGGTACTCGCCGCGCTCGATCTGCAGCACCTTGAGCCCTGCCTTGGCCATCGTGTAGGCCGCGGCGTTGCCCGAGGCACCCGCGCCCACCACGATCGCATCGAACTTTTCCTTGGCGTGCTTGGCCAT
>NZ_KE387211.1:0-50754 GCF_000430725.1 Azohydromonas australica DSM 1124 | reverse complement strand
AGCCCTGCCTTGGCCATCGTGTAGGCCGCGGCGTTGCCCGAGGCACCCGCGCCCACCACGATCGCATCGAACTTTTCCTTGGCGTGCTTGGCCATGTCGATGCTCCTCAGGCGACCTTGCGGATGCGCTTGTCCAGGTGCGCGCGGAACGCCTGGGTCAGCACGGGCAGCACCTGCATCGCGTTGCCGACGATGCCGTAGTGCGCGAAGTCGAAGATGGGCGCGTTGGGGTCGGTGTTGATTGCCACGATCACGTCCGAGCCTTCCATGCCCACGCGGTGCTGGATCGCGCCGGAAATGCCCGCGGCGATGTACAGGCGCGGGCGCACCGTCTTGCCGGTCTGGCCGACCTGGCGTTCGTTCTCGGCCCAGCCGGCCTGCACCGCGGCGCGCGTGGCGCCCACCTCGGCGCCCAGCACTCGGGCCAGCTCCCACACCAGCTTGAAGTTGTCGCCGTTCTTCAGGCCCTTGCCGCCGGAGACGATGATGTCCGCGTAGGCCAGGTTGACGGTGTTGCGCTCGGCGTCGGGAATGAAGCTCAGCAGCTTGGTGACGATGTCGATCTCCACCATGCCCAGCGCCATCTCGATGATGTCGCCGGTGCGGCTCTCGTCGCGCCTGGGCATGCGCATCACGCGCGGACGCACGGTGGCCATTTGCGGGCGGTAGGCCAGCGTCATGATCGTGCACAGCAGCGAGCCGCCGAAGGTCGGGCGCGTGGCGGCCAGCGCGCGGCCGTCGATGTTGAGCTCGGTGCAGTCGGCGGTCAGGCCCGTGCCCAGCGTCGTGGCCACCGAGCCGGCGAGGTCGCGGCCCATGGTGGTGGCGCCCAGCAGCAGGATCTCGGGCTGGTACTTGTTGACCAGGTCCGTCAGGCCCTTGGTGAACGGCTCGTTGCGGTAACCCTTGAGCACCGGGTCGCGCATGATGTAGCAGTGGTCGGCGCCATAGACGTAGGCTTCCTTGGCAAAGGCATCCAGCGTCTCGTCGGGGCCGCCCATGACCACGCCGCTGACGTCCACGCCGAGCTTGTCGGCGAGCTTGCGGGCTTCGCCCATCAGCTCCCAGCTCACCGGGTTGACGTGGCCACGGTCATGCTCGACGAACACCCAGATGCCCTTGTAGGACTTCAGGTGTTCGGGCAGCTCGGTGTTGCGGCCGCGGGCGGCGGTGGGCCGGGCGGCGGGCTTGGCAGCTTCGCTCATGGTCTTTTCTCCGGGGCTCGGGCACTCAGGCGCTCAGGCGCTCGACGGTCTCTTCTTCGAGCGTCGGGTGCGTGGTGAAGATCTTTTGCAGCAGGTTCAGGCAGACGTCGTTCACGCTGGTGTCGGCCACAACCATCATGTCGGCCTTCTCGCTGCGCGGCGTGGGGCCGAACACCTTGCTCACCACCGTGGGCGAGCCCTTGAGGCCGATCTTGGTGATGTCCTCGATGCCGGCGTCGTCCTTGTTCCAGCGGCGCACCGCGCAACGGCCCGCGCGCAGCATGTCGTCCATGGTGGCGAAGCGCATCTCGTTGGTGCCTTCGAGCATGGTGATGAGCGAGGGCAGCGTGGTGTCGAGCAGCTGCACGCCGCCTTCGGCGCGGCGCTCGACCTTGATGCGGCGCTTGTCCAGGTCGACTTCCACGATCCGGCTGACGTAGGTCAGCAGGTTCATGCCCAGCCGCTTGGCGATGCCCGGGCCCACCTGCGCGGTGTCGCCGTCGATGGTCTGCTTGCCGGTGAACACCAGGTCCACCTGCTGGTCCTGGCTGATCTTGCGGATCGCCGCGGCCAGCGCGTAGCTCGTGGCCAGCGTATCGGCGCCGGCGAAGGAGCGGTCCGTGACCAGGATCGCGTCCGTGGCGCCGAAGCTCACGCACTTGCGCAGCGCGTCCTCGGCCTGCGGCGGTCCCATGCAGATCACCGTCACCCGGCCGCCGAACTGGTCCTTCAGGCGCAGTGCCTCTTCCAGCGCGAACAAGTCGTAGGGGTTGACGATGGCCGGCACCCCCTGGCGCATGATGGTGTTGGTGACCGGGTGGACGCGAATCTGCGCCGAATCCGGCACCTGCTTGATGCAGACGACGATGTGCATGGCAACGATCTCCTTTGAATTCCGTTCGCCCTGAGCCTGTCGAAGGGCCGGTGGCCGGACTGGGTGGCAGGGCTTCGACAAGCTCAGCCCGAACGGGGAACCTGTTGAGGTTGAATCAACCCGCGGCGCGCGCGGCGCGGCGCTCGGCCAAGCTGTCGCGCAGCGAGCTCAGCTGCACGTGCTGCGTGCCGTCGGTGTCCTGGAACACCTTGAACACCTTCTCCTTGGCCGGGGTGGAGTTCACGAAGTCCTGGTACGCCTGCACCAGCAGCTCGCGGTAGCGGCGGAACAGCTCCACCTCGTCCAGGCCGGACAGGCCCTCGGCCTTGTGCAGGTACTGGTAGAAGCGCTTGAGGATGTGCAGCCGGTTGACGTGCACGGTGCGCTCCTCGAAAGGCACGCCGAAGAAATGCAGGAAGTCTTCCGCGCTGGAGAGGGCTTTGAGGCGCTGGGTGAGCGAATCCATGGGGTCTCCCGGGGGTGGTCTGTTCAGGCGGCCAGGGACTGGCGCGTGGCGGTGTTGAGGACGAGGTTGCGCAGGTCGGCGTCGGTCAGGGGCTGCTTGCGCGTGACGGCAAGGTGGCGGATGTCGGAGAGCAGCTGTTCGGCCTGGCCTTCGCCAAGCACCAGCCCCAGCCGTGCGCAGGCGGCGCGCACGCCATGCGAACCCGAGTGCTTGCCCAGCACCAGCTCGTGCGTGCGGCCCAGCTCCTCGGGCGCGAAGGCTTCGTAGTTGCCGCGGTCCTTGAGCAGGCCATCGACGTGGATGCCCGACTCGTGGCGGAACACGGCCGCGCCCACGATGCTCTTGCCCGCGGCCACCGGCCGGTTGGCGGCCTGCGCCACCAGCTGCGACAGCAGCGGCAGCCGCGTCGTGTCCACGCCGCAATCGACGCCGTGGATGTGGCGTGCGGCCATGGCAACCTCCTCCAGCGCGGCGTTGCCCGCGCGCTCGCCCAGGCCGTTGACCGTGGTGCTGGCATGCGTGGCGCCGGCGCGCAGCGCGGCCAGCGTGTTGGCGGTGGCCAGGCCCAGGTCGTCGTGGGCGTGGATCTCGATCTCCAGGTCCGTCTCGGCGCGCAGCTGCGCGATGCGCTCGCAGGTACCGAACGGGTCCAGCACGCCCAGCGTGTCGGCGTAGCGCACGCGGATCGCGCCGTGCGCCTGCGCCACCCGCGCCGCGTGGCAGAGGAAGGCCGGGTTCGCGCGCGAGGCGTCTTCGAAGCCCACGCTCACCGTCGCACCGGCGTCGCGGGCGCGGTCCACGAACTCGGCGATGGTGGCCAGCACCCAGGCGCGGTCGCGGCGCAGCTTGGCGTGGATCTGCTGGTCCGACACCGCCACCGACATGTGGACGATGTGCGCGCCGCAACGCAGCGCGGCCTCCAGGTCCGGCCGTGCCATGCGCGCCCACACCATGGTGCGCGCGCGCTTGACGCTGGCGACGATGGCGCGGATGAGGTCGACCTCCTGCGCGCCCATCGCCGGGATGCCCACTTCCATCTCCGGCACGCCGGCCTCGTCCAGCGCACTGGCGATGGCGAGCTTTTCCATGTCGGTGAACGCCACGCCCGCCGTCTGCTCGCCGTCGCGCAGGGTGGTGTCGTTGAGGACGAAACTGAGTGGCTTCATGGGGGCTCCGGGCTTCGTGGCCGGTAGGTTCGCAAGCCCCGTGCCATGTCGGCCGTGCGCTGCAAGTCCCCGTGAGGAAAGGCTTTTCGTGCCCTGCGCGGCACTTCTCGCGGATGTGTGTTTTGTCGCCTTACCTACAGGGCGCACGCCTGCCGTGGCCGTGCGCTTGCCTTGCGTCAAGCGCGGCGTGGCGGCCCGAATGTTGCGCATCGTGGCGCATGAACCCTCGCGACTTCGTGCAGTTCCTCGATTCGCCCGCCGGGGCGGAATTCCTGGCCGAGTTCACGCCGCGCCGCTATGCGCGCAGTCAGCTGGTGAGCACGCCGGGCGGCGAGGCCAACCGCGTCTTCGTCGTGCGCAGCGGCCGGGTGCGCATCTACCTGGCCGACGAGCAGCGCGAGCTCACGCTGGCCTTCCTGGAGCCGGGCGACCTGTTCACCACGCACACGCCCACCTTCGTGGTGGCGGTGGAGCCCACGGTGCTGAGCTTCATCGAGGCGCGGCGCTTCTCGCAGCGGCTGGCGCAGGCGCCCTCGGCGGTGGCGACCATCATGCGCACGCTGGGCACGCTGCTGGGCAACACCATCGCCATCGTCGAGAACCTGGCCTTCAGGGACGCGCGCCAGCGCCTGGGGCACTTTCTCATCGACAGCGCCCGCCGGCGCGGCAGCATCGCGCCGCCGCGGGACGGCGCCGCGGCCGCCTGGATCGTGCCGCTGCGCATGTCGCTCACCGACGTGGCGCTGCTGCTGGGCTCCAGGCGGCAGACGGTGTCGGCCGTGCTGGGCGAGATGCAGCGCGAGGGCCTCGTGCTGCGCCAGGGCCGGCAGCAGCTGCTCATCCCGGACCTGGCGCGGCTGGAGGCCTGGCTGAGCGAAGGCGCGGCGCGCGAGCCGGCGGCACCGGCCGGCTGCAAAACGTCCGCTGGACGACAGACGCACCCGGTGCCCGGCCCCTAGCCTTGGCAGCGTCTCAACCCCACTGGTGCTTTGCCATGACCTGCCTCTGCCGTGACTCCCAGGCCGCCGCCACCGACCGCTACGTCTCCTTCCAGGGCATCGACTGCGAAGGCAACACGCGCCGCGTGATGGCGCTGATCGACCGCTACACGCTGGGCGGCGAGCCCATGGACGCGTTCTGGACCTACTTCCACAAGCGCCGCAACGCCACGCTGGGCCCGCGCTTCGACGACCTGCTGCTGCTCTCCAGCTTCGTGAACCCCGTGCGCGAGCTGTTCGAGGCCAAGGGCGACGCCGAGGGCATGGCGCTGCTGGAGAAGCTGGAGGACGAGTGCATGTAAGCCTTCAGTCCACCCGCACCGCCACCCGGTCGCACAGCGGCAGCCAGCCGTCGTCGGGACGCCACTCCCAATGGATGTTCTGCGTGCGGCCGCCGTCGCTGAACTCGATGCGCGCCCGCTCCAGCGGGCCGCTGAGCGTCCACACGCGGCCTTCCTGGCGCAATGCGTAGAGGCGCTGGAAGCCGTGGTTCTCGAAACTGCGCACGAAGCAGCGGTCGGTTTCGGGGTCCACCCCCAGGATGCTCAGCGTGTCGAAGGGGCCGCCGTCCACGATGGCGCGCTCGTCCTGCATGAGGAAGAAGCCGCCCGTGTGCCAGTAGGCCGTGTGCGTGCTGGTCCAGGCCGAGGGCGCCGCGCGGGGCGCTTCCCGCGTCTGCCTCGACCCCCCGTAGGAGCTGCCCGTGGCGTGCCAGGTGCCCAGGAACATGTTCAGCGCCGCGTGCTGGGCGGTGCGCTGCGGCGAGCGGGGGGTGGCGGACATGGCGAAGCTCCAGGTGAGGCCTGGAGCTTCCCGGCAAGGCGAAGGCCCGCTGTTTTCAGCGCTCCCGCGCGTGGTTGCGCGTGAACTTCGGCAGCTCGATCACCAGCTCCGCGCCCTTCACCTTCACGCAGCACGACAGGCGCGACTGCGCGTCCAGGCCCCAGGCGTCGTCGAGCTGGTCCTCTTCCTCGTCGTCGGCCGGCGCCAGGAACTGGGCGCCCTCGCGCACGTGCACGTGGCACGTGGCGCAGGCGCCCACCTTCTCGCACGCGTGCTCGATCTCGATGCCGTTGTCCAGCATCGCGTCCACGAGCTTGCGGCCGGGCTTGGCCTCGAAGACCTTGCCCTCCGGGCACAGGTCGGGATGCGGCAGCACGCGGATGTGCGTGAGCGGCACGGCGGCCGCCGCGGGGGCGGCGGCGTCCTTGGCTTCGGTGCTCATGGCGCTCCTTCAGGCGGCGGCGAGCTGGTCCATGCGCTGGCCGGAGAGGGCCTGGCGGATGCGCACGTCCATGCGGCGCCCGGCAAAGGGCGTGGTGATGGTGTTGAGCGCCGTGGAGGTGCTGCGCAGCGCGTCGCGCAGCCGCCGCCAGTCCTCCGCCGTGCCCTCGATGGCGGCGGACTCGGCCAGCACGTCGGCCACGGCCTGCATGCCCGCCAGGATCTCCTGTCGCTCCTGCGGCTGCAGCAGCGCCTCGCTGTCCTCGCGCAGTGCGGCCTCGGTCGCATCCAGCAGCCGCCGCGCGTCGATCTGCGCCTCGCGCAGCATGCGCGCGGCGCTGTCGTCCGCGGCGGCGCCCATGGCGTCCTTGAGCATCCCGGTCACGGTCTCGGTCGCCAGCCCGTAGCTGGGCTTGACCTCCACGTGCGCCTGCACCCCGGAGAGCTGCTCGACGGCGCTGACCGACAGCAGCCCGTCGGCGTCGATCTGGAAGCTCACGCGGATGCGGGCGGCCCCGGCGGCCATCGGCGGGATGCCGCGCAGGGTGAAGCGCGCCAGCGAGCGGCACTCCGACACCAGCTCGCGCTCGCCCTGCACCACGTGCAGCGCCAGCGCCGTCTGGCCGTCCTTGAAGGTCGTGAAGTCCTGCGCGCGCGCCACCGGCACGCTGCTGTTGCGCGGGATGATCTTCTCCACCAGCCCGCCCATGGTCTCGATGCCCAGCGACAGCGGGCTCACGTCCAGCAGCAGCAGCCCGTCGCCGCTGCGGTTGCCCGCGAGCTGGTCGGCCTGGATCGCCGCGCCCAGCGCCACCGCCTGGTCGGGATCGATGTCCGTCAGCGGCGGCTTGCCGAAGAGCTTCCCGATCTCGGCGCGCACCTGCAGCAGCCGGGTGGAGCCGCCGACCAGGACCACGCCGTCCACCTCGTACGCACGCAGCTTCGAGTCGCGCAGCGCGCGCTTGACGGGGCCCAGCGTGCGCTCCACCAGCGGCCGCGTGAGGTCGTCGAAGGCGGCGCGGGTGAGCGTCAGCACCTCCTCGCGGCCGTCGTTGCGGCGGCAACGCATCTCGACCGACCCGTGCTCGCTCAGCGCTTCCTTGGCCTTGCGCGCGGCGGCCAGCAGCGCGCCGGTCTCCTGGCCCCAGCCGCCGCCGGTGGCGGCCATGAAATGCTCGGCCAGGCGGTGGTCGAAGTCGTCGCCGCCAAGCATGGCGTCGCCGTTGGTGGCGATCACCTCGAACACGCCGCGCTGCAGCCGCAGCACCGAGACGTCGAAGGTGCCGCCGCCCAGGTCGTAGACGACGTAGGTGCCTTCGCTGCCCTTGTCCAGCCCGTAGGCCACGGCCGCGGCGGTAGGCTCGTTGAGCAGGCGCAGCACGTGCAGGCCGGCCTGCTGGGCGGCGTCCTTGGTGGCCTGGCGCTGCGCGTCGTCGAAGTAGGCCGGCACCGTGATCACCGCGCCCACCAGCGTGCCGTCCAGCGTGGCTTCGGCACGTTCCTTGAGGGCGCGCAGCACCTGCGCGCCCACTTCCACCGGGCTCTTGACGCCCTGGCGCGTCGCCACGCCCACCGCGGTGTCGGACAGCGCCTCCAGCGCGTAGGGCAGCATGTTCTGCTGCACGTCGGCCAGGCGGCGCCCGATCAGGCGCTTGGCCGACGCGATGGTGTTGAGCGGGTCCGAGGCGGCCATGGCCTGGGCCTCGTGCCCGACGAGCAGGCCGCCGAAGGCGCCGTAGTGCACCACGGAAGGCAGCAGGCCGCGCCCTTGCGCGTCGGAGAGCACCTGCGGCATCCCGCTGCGCACGGTGGCCACCAGCGAGTTGGTGGTGCCGAGGTCGATGCCCACGGCCAGACGGTGCTGGTGCGGGGCAGCGCTGCGACCGGGTTCAGCGATTTGCAGCAGGGCCATGGCAGCGCCTCCTCAGACCGCGAAGCTCTCGCCGCACCCGCAGGTGGCGGCGGCGTTGGGGTTGTTGAACTTGAAGCCCTCGTTGAGGCCTTCGCGCACCCAGTCGAGCTGGGTGCCGTCGATCATGGGCAGGCTGGCCGCGTCCACCAGCAGCGTCACCCCCTCGCTGTCGAAGCGCAGGTCGTCGTTGCCGGCCTCGTCGGCGAACTCCAGCGCGTAGGCGTAGCCGGAGCAGCCGCTGGTCTTCACCGCCAGGCGCAGGCCCAGCCCGCCGCCGCGCTGCGCAAGCGCCTTGCGGATCTGGTTGGCGGCTTTGGGGGTCACGCTGAGGGACATGGCTTTTGCCTTTCTGATGTCATTCGCATCCCCGCATGCACGCAGCCCACGGTGGGCGCGGCCTGCGAGGGACGCCGATGTGGTGAAGAGTCAGACGGAGAACGAGCTGCCGCAGCCGCAGGTGCTGGAGGCGTTGGGGTTCTTGATGACGAAGCGGGCGCCTTCGAGCTTGTCCTCGTAGTCGATCTCCGCGCCCACCAGGTACTGCATGCTCATGGCGTCGACCACCACCTTGACGCCGTCGCGCTCGATGCGGAAGTCATCTTCCTTGCGCTCGTCGTCGAAGGCGAAGCCGTACTGGAAGCCCGAGCAGCCGCCGCCGGTGACGAAGATACGCAGCTGCAGCGCGGGGTCGCCCTCCTCGGCCAGCATCTCGGAAACCTTGCTCACCACGGCTTCGGTGAGGCTGATGGGCTCGGCGCCCTCGGGCAGCTCGACGGGCACCGGGGGGGCGGCGTTGGTGCTGCAGCTGCCGGCGGCATTGGGCTGGGATTGGCAGGCCATGGTGTTCTCTCCTGGGTGTGGACGGTGTGGAACGGGGACGGGAGCGGGAATCAGTCTTTGCTGCTGGCGCAGGCGACTTGCTCGGTGACGGGCGCGCGGCGCGCGCGGTAGTCGGCCACGGCCGCCTTGATGGCGTCCTCGGCCAGGATCGAGCAGTGGATCTTCACCGGCGGCAGCGCCAGCTCCTCGGCAATGGCGGTGTTCTTGATCGCCAGCGCCTGCTCCAGCGTGCGGCCCTTGACCCACTCCGTGACCAGCGAGCTCGACGCGATGGCCGAGCCGCAGCCGTAGGTCTTGAACTTGGCGTCCTCGATCACGCCGGTGTCGGGGTTCACCTTGATCTGCAGCTTCATTACGTCGCCGCAGGCCGGCGCGCCCACCATGCCGGTGCCGACGCTGTCGTCAGCCTCCAGGCTGCCGACGTTGCGCGGGTTCTCGTAGTGGTCGATGACCTTGTCGCTGTATGCCATGTGACGTGCTCCTGGTCTGGTCGGTGTGCGTTTGCGGTGGGCGCGGGCTCAGTGCTCGGCCCACTGGATGGTGTTGAGGTCGATGCCGGCCTGGTGCAGCTCCCACAGCGGGCTCAAGGACCGCAGCCGCTCCACGGTGGCGCGCACCTGCGCGACGGCGGCATCGATCTCGGCGTCGGTCGTGAAGCGGCCCACGGAGAAGCGGATCGAGCTGTGCGCCACCTCGTCCGACATGCCCAGCGCGCGCAGCACGTAGCTGGGCTCCAGGCTGGCGGAGGTGCAGGCCGAGCCCGAGGACACCGCCACGCCCTTGATGCCCATGAGCAGCGACTCGCCCTCGACGAACTCGAAGCTGATGTTGAGGTTGTGCGGCACGCGCTTTTCGAGGCTGCCGTTGACGCGCACGGCCGGGATGTCCTGCAGGCCCGCCAGCAGCCGGTCGCGCAGCGCGCGGATGCGCTCGTTCTCGCGGCCCATGCTCTCCTTGGCCAGCCGGTAGGCCTCGCCCATGCCGACGATCTGGTGCGTGGGCAGCGTGCCCGAGCGCATGCCGCGCTCGTGGCCGCCGCCGTGGATCTGCGCCTCGATGCGCACGCGCGGCTTGCGGCGCACGTACAGCGCGCCGATGCCCTTGGGGCCGTAGGTCTTGTGGGCCGACAGGCTCAGCAGGTCCACCGGCACGGCCTGCAGGTCGATCTCGACCTTGCCACTGGCCTGCGCCGCGTCCACGTGGCACAGGATGCCGCGGGCGCGGCACATGGCGACGATGGCGGGGATGTCCTGGACCACGCCGATCTCGTTGTTCACCCACATCACCGACACCAGGATCGTGTCCGGGCGCAGCGCCGCCTCCAGCGCGGCGAGGTCCAGTAGGCCGTCCTCCTGGACGTCCATATAGGTGACTTCGAAACCTTCACGCTCCAGCTCGCGCATCGTGTCCAGCACCGCCTTGTGCTCGGTCTTGACGGTGACGAGGTGCTTGCCGCGGCTGCGGTGGAACTGCGCCGCGCCCTTGATGGCGAGGTTGTTGGACTCGGTGGCGCCGGAGGTCCACACGATCTCGCGCGGGTCGGCGTTGATGAGCGCGGCCACGTGCTCGCGGGCGATCTCCACGGCCTCTTCTGCGGCCCAGCCGTAGGCATGGCTGCGCGAGGCTGGATTGCCGAACTGCTGGTAGAGGTAGGGGACCATCTGCTGCACCACCCGCGGGTCAACCGGCGTGGTGGCTGCGTAGTCCAGGTAGATCGGCTTGGCGCTGTCCATAAGTGAGTTCCCCTGCTGCGTTGCCTGGCTCATCGCATGGACCGTGCCAACCCTGAGTCAGTGCTGAAAGTTGCGTTGCATCAAAGACTTATCGCTCCAGATGGGGTCGCGACCGGTCCAGGCGCGGTCTGCGCCATGCGGCAGGTGTCGGGTTTGTAGGGTCTGCGACGCGCCCGGGATCTCCGCTCGGGCTGCTCCCGCTGGCGCGCACTGCCGGCGTGCGGCGGCGCACCGATGCGCGCCACGCATATCCCCGCCGTGGTGAGGTTTTGACGCAGGTCAGTTGCGTCCCCATTGAACCGCCGGACGTTGATGCCCGTCATGGGACGGTGTACCGGCTGGTGATGTAATGGCTTCGTTCCTTCCATGGAGTGCTCACCACATCAGCGGATGCCGCCTCTGAATGTTGTGTTGGAAACAAAACGATCACGGAGATCACCATGAGCAGTACCTTCAAGCCCCTCGCTCTTGCCATTGCATTCGTCTTCGCCGGCGCCGCGCAGGCCGCGGGTGCGGCAGGCGGCGAGCCCATTCAGCCGATCAAGGCGGCCAAGCCGGCCGATCCCGCGCTGGTGGAGCTGGGCAAGAAGCTGTACTTCGATCCCCGCCTGTCCAAGTCGGGCTTCATCTCCTGCAACTCGTGCCACAACCTCAGCATGGGCGGCACCGACAACCTCAAGACCTCCATCGGCCACAACTGGCAGAAGGGCCCCATCAACGCGCCCACGGTGCTGAACGCCAGCTTCAACCTCGCGCAGTTCTGGGACGGCCGGGCCAAGACGCTGAAGGACCAGGCCGGCGGCCCCGTCGCCAACCCCGGCGAAATGGCCTTTACGCATGAGCTGGCGGTGGGCGTGCTCTCCTCCATCCCGGCCTACCAGGCCGAGTTCAGGAAGGTGTTCAAGAGCGATGCCGTCACCATCGACGGCGTCACCAAGGCCATCGCCGCCTTCGAGGAGACGCTGGTCACGCCCAACTCGCGCTTCGACCAGTGGCTCATGGGCAAGAAGGACGCGCTCGCCAAGGACGAACTCGCGGGCTACAAGCTGTTCAAGGAAAGCGGCTGCACCGCCTGCCACAACGGCCCGGCCGTAGGTGGCAACTCGTTCCAGAAGATGGGAGTGGTGGCGCCGTACACGGCCAGCAGCCCGGCCGAGGGCCGCGTGGCCGTGACGGGCAAGGACGCCGACCGCTTCAACTTCAAGGTGCCCACGCTGCGCAACGTGGAACTCACCTACCCCTACTTCCACGACGGCGAGGCCGCCACGCTGACGCAGGCCGTGGACACCATGGGCCGGCTGCAGCTCGGCCGCACCTTCACGGCCGCGGAGAACGCGCAGATCGTGGCCTTCCTCAAGACGCTCACCGGCGAGCAGCCCAAGTTCGCGCTGCCCATCCTGCCGCCGAGCACCGACGCCACGCTGCGTCCGCAACCGTTCTGAGGTCTGGCCGGCCGAGGCGACGGCCGGCCGCCACGGGAGCTTCAGGCCGCCTTCGGGCGGCTTTTTTTGCATGGGGAACGAAACAGGCCACAGCGCCACGGCGTTTGCCGCCACGTAATGCTCTGTGCCGACGGCACGGCACGGCGCAGCGACCGCGGGGCCGGGTCAGGTTTCCGGGCCGAAGCACACCGGCTGGTCGTTGCACACGGCGCAGCTCGGCGCCTTGCACACGAAGATCTCCTCGCGCTCGCACAGCTGCTTGTAGAGGAACTTCTTCCACTTCATGTCCGCGACGTTGCGTGCGACCAGCGTCGGGAACCAGTGTTTCATCAACGCCGAGAGCTCGGCGCGGTTGGCCAGCTGCAGGTCCTGCCACAGGTGGTTGTCGCCCAGGCAGGCCACCGCGATGGTCTCGGCCATGTGCGCGATCTCGGCCGGCGTGCCGGCCTGAGTATCCGAATGGTCCAGCAGCAGTGCCACCACGTCCTGCACCTCGTCGTCACGCGAGGCGCGCCGGGCCATGGCCAGCGGCAGAGGCTGGGGGAGGAAGCGCTGCTGGGCCAGCATGGTCACACCGCCGCCGGAGCGTGCGTGTAGCACTTCTTCGGACAGATCTTGGAGCAGGCCGTGCAGCCGATGCACAGCTCCTTGTGGGCGATGGTCATCACCTTCTTCTCGTATTCCTCGTCATCGTCGCCGTCCGGGTCCAGTCCGATGCGCTCGCCGTCCTCGTCCAGGCCGATGAGCTCCAGCACGCCGCGCGGGCAGACGCGGAAGCAGCGGCCGCAGCCGATGCACTTTTCCTCGTTGATGGACTCGACGAAGTTCGGGGTCCAGCTTTCGCCCGAAGGCATGGTGACGCTGAAATTGCTCATGACAGTCTCTGTTGTTGCTTGGTCGGTTCGCCCTGAGCTTGTAGAAGCGTCCGCAACCTCTCGGGCGGCGGGGCTTCGACAAGCTCAGCCCGAACGGATTCCTCTTCCGGCCAGGCCGGCTGTTTCAAGCCGCTGCCTGCGCGGCGGCGAGCCTGGCGCGCGCGGCCACCAGGGCCTCGTGCGCCTCGTGCGCGATGCGGGCCACCTCGGGGATGCGCTCCCAGTTGGTGGGCAGCTCCTCGCTGAGGTCGTGCAGGTCCATCTTGGCCTGCGTGGCCTTGGCGTTGAGCTTCTTGACGTCGGCCTTCAGGGCGTCGATGTCAGCCATAGGTTGCTACCTCCTTGTACTGTTCGATCATCGAAATGCCTTCGTCCACGAGCTTGTTGCCCGCTTCGGCCAGTTTCTGCAGCGAGGCATAGCCGAAGAAGCGGTGCACGTCGCGCAGGTAGCGGTTGACGACGATGAGGCGGCCCGTGGTGAGCACCGCGCGGCCGAAGCCCTCGTGGCTCATCTTCATCATGGGCGCGACCATGCAGCCCGTGGCACGCTCGATGGCCAGGCCGATGGCGTTGTGGAACAGGTCCAGCCGCCACAGCGTCTCGGGGTCCGGGTCGCCCATCATCGGCATCTGGCGCCGCTGCTCGGCCGTGATGATGTAGGGCTCCAGCAGCTTCAGGTCGCTCTTGCCCTCCCAGGTGCCGTGCGTGTCCTGCGCGCGCAGCTGCTTGATCAGCTCGCGGATGAAGCGGTCCTGCAACAGCGCTTCATCGGCGCCTTGCTCCTGCACTTCGCTCATTGGTTCACCTCTTCCTCGTCGAAATCGAAGGTCTTTTCCTTGCCCTTGAGCAGTGCCTTGCGCAGCCACGGCGGCGGCGTTCCCTTGAGCACCACCTGGAGCTTTTCAAGGATCTCCTTGATCGGGTCCGGGCCGGTGACTTTCACCGGGTGGATGCCGCTGGCCACGACGCGGGCCGCGGCCGAGCCGCCGATGGCGGCCACGTAGACGATGGCGCAGTCGCCGATGGCGGCCAGCTTGGGCGCGAGCTTGTCCTCGTCGCCGTCCTCGGCCAGGTTGTCGCCGAAGGCGAAGTCCTCGACGAAGGTGCAGCCGTCGGCCGTCACCTCGTAGACGGCCAGGTGCTTAGCCCAGCCGAAGTGCGCGTCCACGCGCTGCTGGTCCTGGGTGGCAAAGGCAACTTTCATGGGCGGGTACTCCTCTGGGGTTCGGTACGGTTCAAAGGCCGATCTCGGCAACGTCGTCGCTCGGTGCGGCAGGCTGCGCCAGACCGGCGGCCGCGGCCCGGGCCGCAGGCGTAAGCGGCCAGTCGTCGGGGCTTGCATGGTGAATCTGGTCCATCAGGAGATTGCCGACCTCGTAGACGAAGTTGCGGCTGCCGCGGTAGCCGACATGGCAGATGTGCGAGTTGCCGATGCGGTCGAACGTCGGGATGCCGAGCCGGAACAGCGGCTTGTTCAGGCGATGCGCGGCCTGGCGGCCATGCGAGTGCGTCATCAACAGGTCGCAACCCGTGGCCTGCGCGCTGCGCTCCAGGTCCTCCAGGTCGCCGATGTGCACCTCGGCCGTGGGCATGCGCTCCAGCAGCGGCGACTTGGTGGTGGTCACGCACACGGTCAGCTCCGCACCCATCTCGGCGAGGAAACTGCCAGCGGACCACAGCAGGTCGGGCTCCGCGCCCAGCGCCACCTTGACGTTGCCGAAGTGGAAGTGGCCGTCCAGCATCGCGTCCACGAGCTGGCTGCGCTGGCGCCGCAGCTTCGCGGCCGCCGGCTGCCCGCTGAGCTGGCCGAGGAATTTCACCAGCGCGTCGGAGGCCGTCAGCCCGGTGAGGCGGTCGAACAGCGTGAACGGCACGCCGCAGCGCGCCTGCAGCGCCTCGGCGGCCGGGCGCATCTGCTCGCCGATGGCGATGGCGTGTTCCGCGCCGCCCAGGGCCTGCAGGTCTTCCAGCGTGGTGCCGCCCAGCGTGTGGCCCAGCCAGGCCTCCGGGATGTGTCCGTCCAGCGAGCCCGACACGTCCGGCGCGAACACCGGCTGCAGCCCGAAGGATTCGATGATCTCGTGCAGCTCCTCGATGTCGCCCGGCGTGACGTGGCAGCCCGGCAGCACCGCCAGCTTGCCCGCCACCTTGGGCTCGTTCTCGCGCGGCAGGCTCGACACCAGTGCCGTCGCGGCCGCGGCCCAGCCGTCTTGGAAGGCGCCCACGTAGTCGGGCGTGGAGGCGTACACCACGGCCGTGTCCTTGAGCTCCGGGTGCTTGGCCTGTGCCAGGCGGATGAAGGCCTCGACGTCATCGCCCTTGGTCTCGGTCAGGCCGGTGGAGCAGATGGCGATCAGCTTGGGCTTGGCGCGCGAGCGGATGTTCAGCAGCGCCTTCTCCAGGTTGTCGTAGCCGCCCATGATGGTGGTGGCCTCGTTCATCGCCGTGGTCTGCAGCGGGATGGCCTCCTTGAAGTGGCGCACCAGCAGCACCAGGCCGAAGGAGGTGCAGCCCTGCGAGCCGTGCATCACGGGCATGCACGAGGCCAGGCCCATGAAGGCGTAGCTCGCGCCCAGCGGCTGGCTCATCTTGAGCGGGTTGACGGCGGCGGCTTTCTTGGATTCGGTGACCAGTGCCATGGCGTGCTCCAGTGTTGGCGGGGCTTCAGACCGGCAGCGCGGCTTCCGCCGTGTCTTCCCAGGGCGCAGGAGCGCGCACCTGCTGCCACACGGGGTTGAAGAGCGCCTTGTCGATCTCGGCGATCATGGTGACCATGCCCTCGTAGCCGGCGAAGGCGTGGTGGCGCTCCTGGTTGATGTCCATCCAGGGCATGCGCGCCTTGAGGGCCACGAACTGGCTGCGGCCGCCGCTGAGCATGATGTCGGCCTTGGCGTCGCGCAGCATGGCGTACATCTCGCGCGGGCTCAGGTCGTCGATCATGTGCGCGTCGTCGCCCATGATCTCCCTGATCTTTTCCTTGTCTTCCCTGGTGCTCTTCTTGACGCTGGTGCCCACCACTTCCAGGCCGGCTTCCTGCAGCGCCGAGACCACCGACCAGCTCTTCACGCCGCCGGTGATCAGCAGCACCTTCTTGCCCGTGAGGCGCTGGCGGTAGGCGCGGATGCGCTCGTAGGCACGCGCCTCCTCCACCGCGATCAGCGCCTCGGTGCGGTCCTTGAGCTCGGCATCGGCACCCTGTTCCACCAGCAGCCGCGCGATCTCGCGCAGCGTGGTGCTCATGTCCGAGATGCCGTAGAAGGAGCCTTCGAAGTACGGGATGTTCCAGCGCTGCTGCATGCGCGTGGCGACGTTGATCATCGACTTCGAGCACACCATCATGTTGGCCTTGGCGCGGTGCGCGCTGGCCACCTCGCGGTAGCGGCCGTCGCCCGAGATGCAGCTCAGCACGCGGATGCCCAAGGCTTCGAGCAGCGGCTTGACCTGCCAGAGCTCGCCGGAGAGGTTGTACTCGCCGATGATGTTGATGTCGTAGGGCGTCGTCGTTTCGGGCTCAACGGTGCCGATCACGTAGTCCAGCAGGGCCTCGGCGCCGAGCTTGTTGCCCAGGTTCTTCGGGCCGGCGAAGCCCGGGGCGTTGACCGGGATCACCGGCTTGCCGAACTTCTCGCTGGCGCGCTTGCACACGGCCTCGATGTCGTCGCCGATGAGGCCGGTGACGCAGGTCTGGTAGACGAAGACCGCGGCCGGGTCCTTTTCGTCCAGGATCTGGCGGATGGCCTTGTACAGCCGCTTCTCGGCGCCGTAGATGACGTCGAGCTCGTTGATGTCGGTGGTGAAGCCCAGCCGGTACATCTCCGAGCCCGAGGAGGCGCTGTGCCGGTTGTCCCAGGCATTGCCCTCGCAGGCGATGGGGCCGTGTACCAGGTGGGCCACGTCCACGATGGGCTGCAGCGCGATCTTGGCGCCGTCGAAGGCGCAGCCGCCCGCGGCGGCGCCGGGGGTGAGCTGCTTGGTGCAGCCTTTCTTGCGCGCCTTCTCGTCCTTGCCTTGGTTGTGATCACAACCGGGCTCGTCGAAGACCTGTGCAATCTTGTCCTTTAGGCTGGGCAACATGGGTTCTCCTGGGCGTGCGCAGGGGCCTATGCAGGTTCGATGCCAGGGCTCGCACTGCATGATCTGGAACAAACCGGCCGTGCGCCAAGGGTTTGGCGGCAGAGGCTTGGATGGTTCTCGACAATCGCGACATGCGCCGGCGCGAGCGCGGCCGGCCCGCTGCAGGACCCTTTCCGGAAGGGTCGACTTTCACGATGCGCAAGAATGTCGGGTTGCCCAGGAAGCTTGCCGCCATGCTCATCAACTGCGTCGTCTATCAGGAGGGAAAAAAGCTCTCCGACATCCCGGTCGAGGACATCAGCCGCTATGTCCAGCGGCCGGACTGCTTCGTGTGGGTCGCGCTGCGCGACGCCAGCGACGAGGAGCTGGCCACCATGCAGCACGAATTCGGGCTGCACGACCTGGCGGTGGAGGATGCGAGCCACGGCCAGCAGCGGCCCAAGGTGGAGGAGTACGGCGACCAGCTCTTCGTGGTGATGCACACCGTGGAGATCAACGCGCTGGACGAGCTGCAGCTCGGCGAGGTGGACGCCTTCGTGGGCCGGAATTTCGTGCTGTCGGTGCGCAACCGCAGCCGCCACAGCCTGCTCGGGGTGCGCCAGCGCGCCGAACAGGAGCCCCACCTGCTTCGGCATGGTGCGGGCTTCGTTCTCTACGGGCTGCTGGACGCGGTGGTGGACCGCTACTTCCCGCTCATCGACATGATGGAGACCGAGCTGGAGGCGCTGGAGGCGCAGATCTTCGAGTCCGGCTCGGCGCGCCAGAACATCCGCCAGCTCTACAACCTCAAGCAGCGCATCATGACCGTGCGCCATGCCGTGACGCCGCTGCTGGAGGCGGTGAGCAAGCTCTGGCGTGGCCGGGTGCCAGCGGTGTGCGAGGGCAACCGCGAGTATTTCCGCGACGTGTACGACCACCTGCTGCGCATCAACGCCAGCCTCGACACGCTGCGCGAGACCATCGGCACGGCGATCCAGGTCAACCTCTCCATGGTAACCATCGAGGAGTCGGAGATCACCAAGCAGCTCGCCGCGTGGGCCGGCATCTTTGCCGCGGCCACCGCCTTCGCCGGCATCTGGGGCATGAACTTCGAGCACATGCCGGAGCTGAAGTGGAAGTACGGCTACCCGCTGGCGCTGGGCACCATCCTGCTGACCTGCGTGCTGCTGTACCGGCGCTTCAGGAAGGCGGGGTGGTTGTGACGAATGGGAAAGCGGGTGGCGCGCTGCGCCACCCTTGAAGTCGTGCGCGCCTTGCGGCGCATGGCTCAGAACTTCACCAGGACGTCTTCGTTGCGCACGATGAACTGGCAGGCCAGCCGGTAGGGCGGCGGCAGGTCATCGGTTTCAGCCTTGGCGATCTGCTCGGCCGTGATCTTGCCCGAGAGGCGCAGCACGGCCTTTTCCTTTTCGGTCAGCGCCACGGCGCAGGGCGTCTTGTTCGACAGCACGGTGACCTGCACCGCGCAGGAGCCGCATTCGCCGTTTTCGCACTCGAAGTGCACGGGCACCTTGTGCGCCTGCGCGACGGCAAGCAGCGTCTGGGTATCGCCCGCAACGGCATACACCGTCATGTCCTTCTTCATGCTCGGGGACGAGAAAGTCACGTTGGCCATGGAAGTCTCCTTGTTTGAGAGGCCAAAAGAAAAGCCCGCAGGGCCTGGTCGTGAAGACCGTGCCGTGCGGGCCGGGAAGCCGCTGGAGATCAGCGGATGATGTCGTAGCTGTAGTCGGTCTTCCCGGGGACGATGGTGTTGGCGTCGAGGGTTTCGAAGAACTCGTCGAGCAGCATCGTGAGCAGGCGCAGGCCGCCGTCGTAGCCCCAGGTGGGGAAGCGGTGGTAGTGGTGGCGGTCGAAGATGGGGAAGACCAGGCGGATGAGCGGGGTGCCGCAGTCGCGCTCGAGGTACTTGCCGTAGGTGTTGCCGATGAGGAAGTCCACGGGCTCGGTGTTGAGCAGGCTCCTCATGTGCCACAGGTCGCGCTTGGGGTAGACCTTGCAGCCGGCGCCGTAGGGCGAGGCGTCGAGGACGGCCTGGACCTTGTCGGCCCAGTCATTGCCGCCGTTGGTGGCCAGGATGTGGGCGGGCTCGGCGCCGAGCTCCAGCAGGAACTCGGTGTAGCCGATGAGCTGGTCGGGGTCGCCGTAGAGGGCGTAGCGCTTGCCGTGCAGGTGGGTCTGGCTGTCGGCCAGGGCGTCCACGAGCTGGCCGCGCTCCTTTTCGAGCTGGGCGGGCACGGGCTTGCCGGTGAGGCGGGCGATGGCCATGATGAAGCGGTCGGTGCCGGTGACGCCCACGGGGGCGTTGAGCACGACGACTTCCTGGCCCTTCTCGGCGATGTACTTGGCCGTCTTCTCGCAGCAGTATTCCTGGAAGACGATTGTTGCCTTGGCGTTGAGGGCGGCCTCGACTTCGGCCTTGGTGGTGCCGCCTTCGTACATGCGGAACTCGCCGTCGGTGGGCGTGTTCCAGACCTCGGAGGGGTCGCAGAGGATGTTCACCTTGACGCCGAAGAGGTCGAAGATGCGGCGCACTTCCTTCATGTTGCCCACGACGAAGCCGTCGAAGCCGCCGATGAAGTTGATGCTGTCGTCGGGGGTGCGTGTGAGCGGGGTGGTGGTGCCGGCCTTGCCGTCCCAGAAGTGCTTGAGCACGCCCAGCAGCGCGTTGTCGTAGCCGGTGACGTGGCTGCCGACGAAGGCGGGGGTGTGGGCGAAGGGCACGTCGAACTCGGCCGGGACGGAGCCCTTTTGCTTGGAGTTCTTGATGAAGGCGTCGAGGTCGTCGCCGATGACCTCGGCCATGCAAGTGGTCGAGACGGCGATCATCTCGGGCTTGTAGAGGTTGTAGGCGTTGGCCAGGCCGTCGATCATGTTGTTGAGGCCGCCGAAGACGGCTGCGTCTTCCGTCATGGAGGAGCTCACGCAGGAGGTGGGTTCCTTGAAGTGGCGGGAGAAGTGGCTGCGGTAGTAGGCCACGCAGCCTTGGGAGCCGTGCACGAACGAGAGCGTCTTGGCGAAGCCGTTGGCGACGAAGACCGCGCCCAGGGGCTGGCAGGCCTTGGCCGGGTTGACCACGAGGGCCTCGCGGGCGAAGTTCTTGTCCTTGTACTCCTTGGACTTGGTCCAGTCGCGGATCTCGGCGATCTTGACCTCGGAGTGGTTGAACTCGAAGTTGGCCTTCTTGCTGGCGAACAGCTCCTGGTACTCCGGCTCGCGGAACAGCAGCTCGTGGTCCTTGATCTTGTCTGCGTTTTGGGGCATTTGAATCTCTCCTGTGACGTGAACTCAATGGATTCCGTCACACCCGCGAAGGCGGGTGTCCACGCGGGTCGGGCGGCGTCCCGGAGCTCGTGGATGCCCGCCTACGCGGGCATGACGGAGTTGTTGCTCAGGCAGCTTTTTTCCACGGCGCCTGCGTGAGCTTCCACACCGGCGAGCTGATGGCCATGTCCATGTCGCGGGCGAAGATGGCGAAGCCGTCGTAGCCGTGGTAGGGGCCGGAGTAGTCCCAGGAGTGCATCTGGCGGAAGGGCACGCCCATCTTCTGGAAGACGTACTTTTCCTTGATGCCCGAGCCCACGAGGTCGGGCTGCAGGCCTTCGGCGAACTTCTCGAACTCGTAGCCCGTGACGTCGTCGTAGATGAGCGTGGAGTCCTTGATGTAGTGCGTGGTGCGCTGGTAGTCGTCGTTGTGGGCGAACTCGTAGCCCGTGCCGACGATCTCCATGCCCAGGTCCTCGTAGGCGCCGATGACGTGGCGCGGGCGCAGGCCGCCGACGTACAGCATGACGGTCTTGCCTTGCAGGCGGGGCTTGTACTTGGCCAGCACGGCGTCGACCATGGGCTGGTACTTGGCGATGACGGCCTCGGCGTTGGCCTTGATGGTGTCGTCGAAGTGGCTGGCGATGTTGCGCAGGCTCTCGGCGATCTTGGTGGGGCCGAAGAAGTTGTACTCGACCCAGGGGATGCCGTACTTCTCTTCCATGTGCCGGCTGATGTAGTTCATCGAGCGGTAGCAGTGGATGAGGTTGAGCTTGGCCTTCGGGGTGTTCTCCAGCTCGGCGATGGTGCCGTCGCCCGACCACTGGGCGATCACGCGCAGCCCGATCTCTTCGAGCAGGATGCGGCTGCTCCAGGCGTCGCCGCCGATGTTGTAGTCGCCGATGATGGTGACGTCGTACGGCGTGGAGACGAACTTGTGCTCCTTCTTGGTGGTGCCGTCGAAAACCCAATCCCGAATCGCATCGTTGGCCAGGTGGTGGCCCAGCGACTGGCTCACGCCGCGGAAGCCCTCGCAGCGCACGGGCACGATGGTGTGGTTGCCGTGCTCCTTGCTCTTCTTCTTGGACACCGCCTCGATGTCGTCGCCGATGAGCCCGATGGGGCACTCGCTCTGGATGGAGATGCCCTTGTTCAGCGGGAACAGCTCCTGGATCTCGTCGATGATCTTGTCGAGCTTCTTGTCGCCGCCGAAGACGATGTCCTTTTCCTGGAAGTCGGAGGTGAACTGCATGGTCACGAAGGTGTCCACGCCGGTGACGCCGATGTAGTAGTTGCGCCGCGAGCTCCAGGAGTACTGGCCGCAGCCCACGGGGCCGTGGGAGATGTGCACCATGTCCTTGATGGGGCCCCACACCACGCCCTTGGAGCCGGCGTAGGCGCAGCCGCGGATCGTCATGACGCCGGGCAGGCTCTTGATGTTGGACTTGACGCCGCAGTCGGGCTTGCCCTCCTCGTAGTTGTTGAGGTGCTTGGCCCGGCGCTTGGCCATCTTCTCGGGATAGGCCTTCAGGACTTCATCGATCAAGGCCTTGTTGGCGGCCTTGCGCTCTTCAACGGTCATGCTCATGCGGGACTCTCCGTCAGCAGTGGATTCGGCGGTGTGGTTGCGGCAGCAGCGGGAAATCTTGTTGTTTTGCAAGGGGCACGCCCCGGCCCTCAATCGGGGCTTGGCGCGTGCCCCTGCGGCCTATCAGGCGGCGAGCTCGGAGGCGGTCTTGCCGACCTGGCTCTCGTCGATGGCCTGCATGATCCCGTGCTCCATGAGCAGGTCTTCGAGCTCGTCCATGGTGATGGGCGAGGGGATCACGCCGTTGCCGGCGTTGGCGTGCACCTTCTGCGCCAGGGTGCGGTACTCGCCGGCCTGCTTGGAGTCCGGTGCGTACTCGATGACGGTCATGCGGCGCAGCTCGGCGTGCTGCACGATGTTGTCGCGCGGCACGAAGTGGATGAGCGTGGTGCCGAGCTTCTTGGCCAGCGAGTCGGCCAGCTCCAGCTCCTTGTCGGTCTTGCGCTCGTTGCACACCAGGCCGCCCAGGCGCACGCCGCCGCTGTTGGCGTACTTCAGGATGCCCTTGGAGATGTTGTTGGCCGCGTACATGGCCATCATCTCGCCGGACATGACGATGTAGATTTCCTGGGCCTTGTTCTCGCGGATGGGCATGGCGAAGCCGCCGCACACCACGTCGCCCAGCACGTCGTAGGAGACGTAGTCCACGCCTTCATAGGCGCCGTTCTCTTCCAGGAAGTTGATCGAGGTGATCACGCCGCGGCCGGCGCAGCCCACGCCGGGCTCCGGGCCACCGGATTCCACGCAGCGGATGTCGCGGAAGCCGATCTTCATGACGTCCTCGATCTCCAGGTCCTCCACCGAGCCGGCTTCGGCGGCCAGCGACAGGATGGTGTCCTGGGCCTTGGCGTGCAGGATCAGCCGGGTGGAGTCGGCCTTGGGGTCGCAGCCGACGATCAGGATCTTCTGACCCATCTCGGCCAGCGCGGCCAGCGTGTTTTGGGAGGTGGTGGACTTGCCGATGCCACCCTTGCCGTAGAAGGCGATCTGACGAAGCTTTGCCATGGATATGCTCCAGTGTTTGAACGAGAAGTGACGAATCTCTGCGGGTCGTCGCGATCTCAATGCAGCCTTGGGTGCCTGTGGTCTTCTTCTGCAGCGCCTTGGGGGACTGGCACGGGGTCCGCGCAACCAGCCTTACGCAATGGCCGTGCCATATCCCGTCCGCACAGCGTCTGCAGAGGGAAACGCCTGGCGTGGCGGGTTTTTTCGTCCATGTGCTGCGCGTCATGGCGGTGCCTGAATGTCGGAAAGGCGACAAAGCCCGGGGGCGCCCTTGTCGCTATGGTGTGTTTGCTCCGTGGCCAGGGGCGCTATCCAGGCGGGTTGAGGCATTGGCGTGGTGGTACGGGGGTTGCATGGGTGCTTGCGAGGGCTTTGTGGTGCGCTTGACGTTGCGCAAGGCCTGTAAACAAGTTTCGACCTCAACCCACTGGAGTCCTCGATGACCGCTACCGTTGCCGAATCCCCCGTCGTTGCCGCCCTGGCCGACACCGCCCTGGCACCCCTGGAGGCCCAGGGCCGTCTGCTGAATCCCGTGCTCAAGGCCGCCACCAAGAAGGCCGGCCGGGTGGGCTTCCGCGGCGAGCTGGCGCTGCGCTTCGCCCCGAAGCTGGCCGACGAGGCCCGTCCGCCCGAGCTGTCCTGCGACCAGGTCATCGCCATGGCCGAGAAGGGCAATGCGAAGCTGCCGTTCTTCGCCGGCTACCTGCTGAGCTTCGAGCACCTCAAGGACGTGGCGGAAGTGCTGGGCGAGCAGCTCAGCGCCGAGGGCAAGTACTTCCTGTTCTGCAACAACATCGACCTGCTCAAAAAGTACCAGGTGGCCTACAACGGTGCCACGTTCTACGTGCTGCCGATCGACGAGGCCACGGTCTACAACGAGCTGCTGGAGCTGCTGTACCTGGAGAAGGGAGACCTCAAGAAGCTCGACACCGCCGGCAAGACCGACGCCGTGGCCGACGCGGCGCTGAAGTTCAAGGGCAGCTTCGAGCCCATGACCTACGAGGAAGGCCTGCAGCGCATGGGCCCGGTGCGCAACCCGAACGAGAACCGTCCGGTCTGAGGCCCGCGTGGCTTTCCCGCCGGCTCTTGCGCAGGACGCCGTGCTGACGGGAGAGTCCGACCCGGCCCGCTGGTATGGGACCAACCTGGTCGGCATACCGGCGCCGCTGCTGGGCGGCGTCGAATTCAATGCCCATCCGCGCCGGCTGCGCATTGCAGGGGCCCGTGCATCGAGCGCGGGCCTTTTTGCGTTGCTGGACCAGTGCGGCCATGCCGACGAGGCCCGCGAGGTATTCGAGCATTACATGGAGCTGGTCTTTGGCCTGGCCAAGCCCGCCGGCCGGGCGCCCTCGTCCGAGAACCGGCGCTGGAAGGCGAGCTACCTCAAGCTGCTGCAGGGCTGGGGCATGGATGCCAACGGCCCCGCCGGCGCGGTGCTCAAGGGCTGGGTGGAAAGCCGCTTCGGCCTGGTGCCCACCTTCCACAAGGCGCCGCTGCAGCGCTTTCCCTCGCCGGCCTGGGTGGCGTACTTGGAAGAGAAGAGCACCAGCCGCTACCACAACAACAACATCTACCAGCAGCTCGACCTGTTGTTCGAGTTCTGCCAGTGGATGCTGTGGCGCTTCCAGCTGCTGGGCCCGGGCACACACGTGCCGCTGTGGCGCGGCAGCACCCGCTGCGAGGAGCAGACGATCGAAGGCTCGCTGCGCGAGCGTCGCTGCACCGTGCGGCTCAACAACATCGTGTCCTTCAGCCTGTCGCGGGACACGGCGGACTGTTTCGGCGACTGGCTGCTGCATGCGCGCGTGCCACGCGTCAAGCTGCTGCTCGTGCCCGGGCTGCTGGCCACGCGCTCGCTGCAGGGTGAGTCAGAAGTCCTGGCGTTGGGCGGCGATTACGAAGTGGAGGCCAGCTATGGCGTTTGATGGCGGACCGGCAGGTGGGCTGCTTGACCGCGCCCTGGGCGCCTACCTGGGCTTGGCCCTGGGCGATGCGCTGGGGGCCACGGTGGAGTTCATGACGCCGCGCGAGATCGCCTTGCGCTTTGCCGACCAGGGCGGCGTGCACCGGTGCATCACCGGTGGCGGGTGGTTGAACCTCGCCCCGGGCCAGGTCACGGACGACACCACCATGAGCCTGGCGCTGGGCAACGCGCTGCTCGAAGGCCGACGACAGCACAAGATGGGGGACACGCGGCTCATCGCCGAGGCCTTCGTGGCCTGGTGGCGCGGCCGCCCGGTGGACTGCGGCAACACCTGCCGCCGCGGCATCCAGCGCTACATCCGCAATGGCGCGTTGTCCACGCCGGTCAACGAGGGCGACGCCGGCAACGGGGCGCTCATGCGCAACCTGCCGGCGGCCCTGGCCACGCTGGACGACGACGCGGCGTTCAAGAACATCTCGCTGGCCCAGGCGCACATCACGCACAACCATCCGCACTCCGACGCGGCGACGCTGGGCCTGGGCCACATGCTGCGGCTGCAGCTCGCGGGCGCGGACGCCGCTGCCCTGGAGCAGCGCGCGGCACGGCTGGTGGCGGAGCATCCGGTGTTCCGTTTCAACCCCTACCCCGGCCGCGCGAGCGCCTACGTGGTGGACACGGTGCAGACGGTGCTGTGGGCCTTCACCACCCATGCCGACTTCGAGGCGGCCGTGGTGGCCGCGGCCAACCGCGGCGAGGATGCCGACACCACCGCCGCGCTGGTGGGCATGCTCGCCGGCGCGCGCTGCGGCGCCGGCGCCCTGCCCCGCCACTGGCTCCAGCGCCTGGTGCCCGACGTGGCGCGGGCGGTGACGCAGCAGACCAAGGCCCTGGTGGCTCCCTTCCTCTGAGGCGAGCCCGCGCGGCTGCGCTACGCTGCGGGCATGGATGCGTCGATGTATTGGCCGCTGCGCCTGCAGCCGGGCGCGGACTTGCGCAGGGCCCTGGAGGCTGCGGTGGCACAACAAGGTTGCGATGCCGCTTTCGTGCTCGGCGGTATTGGCAGCCTGAGTGAGGCGCAGCTGCGCCTGGCGGGTGCGGCTGAAACCTTGGTACTGGCCGGGCCGCTGGAGGTGCTGACGCTGTCGGGCAGCGTCAGCACGAAAGGCTCGCATCTGCACGCCAGCCTGTCGGATGCCCAGGGCCGCGTGCTGGGCGGGCACCTGGGATATGGATGCAGCGTGCGCACCACGGCCGAGGTGCTGCTGGCGCTGTTGCCGGGCTGGCGCTTCACGCGCGAGCCCGATGCGGCCACGGGTTACGACGAGCTCGTGGCGCGCCGGCAAGACGTGCCGCCTGCCGCTGCGGACTGAGCAACTCGGCGTTCGGTCCGATGCCGTTGGACGGTCCGAACGGGCTCGTTCCAGTGTTGCCGCCGGGCTGGTGTCAGAAGCCCGACAGAGCGCCCAGCAGCTCCACCGTGACCGGCTCCTCGCCGAGCACGACCTGGCAGGCCAGGCGCGACTTGCTGCCCACGCCCACGATGGTGTCGAGCTTGGCGTTTTCGGTCGGCGTCATGCGCGAGACGCCCTTGCGGCCTTCCTTCAGGAAGAGGTGGCAGGCGCCGCACTTGGCCTGGCCGTTGCACTTGCTCGACAGGCTCTCGCCGCCGGCGAGCAGCGCCTGCAGGAGCGTCTGGCCGGCAGCGGCCTCGATCACCTTGTTGGAGGGCAGGACGGTAAGTTGGGGCATGGTCAGCTCCAGGGATGGGAAAGCTTTGTCGTTGTTGGAACGCGGGAGTGGCGGCTCAGGGCCAAAACTCGCGTTGCGGGTCCTCACACAGCTCGCGCAGCGCCTGGGCCAGCGTCACGCCGGCGCTCTTGAGCACCCAGCAGCCCTGCGCGTGGTCGCGCTTGTGCAGCAGCCAGCAGCCCTGGCTGGCCGGCACCAGCCAGGCCACGGGGATTTCGCCGCCGTGCGGGTCGATGTTGCGCGAGCAATTGGGACTGGCCACCAGCCAGCCCAGGCCCTCGCGCTGCACACGCGGCTGCACGTAGCGGTAGCGCCGGCGCGCGCGGATGGCGCGGCTGATGCGCGCGCCGTCGAGCTCGACCACGCGGTCGCTGCGCGGCGGCGCCTCGATGGGGCCAAGCGTCGCGGCGGCATTCATGCCAGAGCCCTCTCAGCGAAGGTTTTCCAGCTGCTCTACACGCTCGCCCAGTTGCGCCAGCACCTCTTCAGGCAGGTTGTCCAGCGTGCACAGTTCCTTGGCGCGCATGCCCACCTGGTGGCCGGTCTCGGGGAACTCCACGGCGTAGATGTAGAACTGCTGCAGGAAGGTGCCGATGGAGCGGACGAAGCCCACGTCGCCGCGGTTCACCAGCAGCGCGCCGATGTCCTTGCCGCCGTAGGTGCCGTCGTTGCGGACCACGCTGCGGCTGATGACGCGCTCGCCCATCTGGAAGCGGGGCGGCAGCGCGATCTCGATGGTGTCGTCGTCACGGGCAATGTCAGCCATGGGTGCACTCCAGTTCAGCACGGCGCGCGGCGGCACGCTCGCGCACCTCGGGTTCCTCGTCGCCCAGCAGCCGCTCCAGCACGTGGCCCAGGGCACGGCCGGCGGCCTCCCAGCGCACGGTCCAGTCGGGATCGCCGGCCAGGGCGTCCAGCAGCGGCGCGGGCAGCCGCTCGGCGACGATGCGCCGCACCTCCGGCGCCGGGTCCTCGACCAGGCGCCACAGCGCGGGCATCTGCACCCGGCGCGCCACGTCCAGGCGCACCTGCAGGTCCGCGTCGTGCATCAGCAGCGGCAACAGCCCTTCGGGCAGGCGGCGCGCCACGGTCTGGCGTACCTGGTAGTCGGGGTCGCGCAGCATCGAGGGCAGCGCCGTGGCGTCGATGCGCTGCGCTACGCGGATGCGCACTTCGCGGTGTGGGTCGTTCACCATGCGCAGCAGCAGCCGCTGCGGCACGCGCAGCGCCAGTTGCATGCGCACTGTCTCGTCCGGGTCGTCCAGCAGCGCGGGCAGGCGGAACAGCTCCGCGTGGCGCGCGGCGATGGCGCGCACCTCGAAGTACGGATGCGCCAGGTGTTCGTTGGCAAGCTGCGGATGGGTGCGAAAGAAACGGTCGATGCGCCGCGCGTAGGCATCCTGCATGCAGCAGCGCCCGGGCTCGCAGCCGCCGCTTTCGCGCAGCGCCGCATGCGCGCAGGCGCGGCAGGTAGCTTCGGTGAGGGGGGCGCCCTGCCAGTCGATGGCCGGGATGTCGCCCTGCGTCGTGGTCACTGGGCCGTGCATCGGGAGCCTCCTTCAGGCGGGTGCCAGGCGGGCCCAGGCGGCCGCGCCAGTGGCTACCGGCACGGAGGCCGGGTCGTCTTCGTCGTCGGCCTCGCCCCGCAACGCGCGCTGGCGCACGCCTTCGAGCAGGGCCGCGCCCACGCAGTCGTCCGGGTCAAGCGCGCGCAGCAGCGCCAGCGCGTCGCGCGCTTCCACGTCGTCGCCCAGGCGCATGCTCAGGTAGGCGTAGCCCTTGAGGACGAACAGATAGAAGCGCGCGGCGGGCTCGTGGCGCGCGCCGGGCACCGGCTCAGGCCGCACGTGGCGCCACACGGTGGGCAGCCGCAGCGCGCGCGCGCCGACCACCAGCGCTTGGCGCGCGATGTCGCGCGCGGCATGCAGCCGGTGGCCGAAGAAATGGTGGCGGTACAGCGCGATCAGTACCGCCGGGTGGTCGGGCGCGAGGGACTGCGCGCGCATCAGCGCGGCCATCGCCGCCACGGGGTCGGCGCGGCGGCGGCCGGCTTCGGCCAGCGCCTCCTCCACGCCGGGCGGCATGGCCAGCCCCAGCACCGCGGTGTCGAAGTCGGCCGCCGCGTCCATCGTCACATCCGCTTGATGGAGGACAGCGACACGCTGGCCTCGGCCGGTGGCGTGACCGCGTCGCCGCTGGAGCTGCAGCCGCAGGCGCCGCCCTTGGTGTTGGCGAAGGTGAAGCCGCTTTGCAGCGGCGTGTCCACGTGGTCGATGGTCACGCCGTCGAGCAGCAGGCGGCTCTCGGCGGGCAGGAACATGCGCAGGCCTTCCACCGACTGTTCAGCGTCGCCGTCGCGCGGCGTGGCTTCCACGCTGAACTCGGCGCTGTAGCCCGAGCAGCCGCCCGGCGCCACCGTCAGGCGAAAGCCGCCGGCGGGCGTCTCGGAGAAGCGCACCATGCGGCGCATGAATTTCAATGCCGCGGGCGACACGGAGAAGTTGGGTTGCATCATCTTGGTTGCTCCTCAGACCTTCTTGATGCAGCCGTCCACCGGGCACACCGCCACGCACTGCGGCGAGTCGTACTGGCCTTCGCACTCGGTGCACTTGGCCGGGTCGATGATGAACGTGCCGCCCTTCTCGCGGATGGCCGTGTTGGGGCACTCGGGCTCGCAGGCCGAGCAGCCGGAGCACTGGGAAGCAATGATCTTGTAGGCCATGGTGTAGCTCCTGCTTGGGTAACGGGGCTGGTGGAGGTCAGGCCGCGGCTTCGGCGCCGCCCGTGTAGGCGCCCTGGCGGATGCGCGCGTCGCCGCGCGGCTGGTGGGTGATGTCGCCGCGCGCGATGCGCTGGCGGTACTCGGCGAACCACGACAGGGCCGCCTTCTCGATGAATTCGTGCGCGTACTGGTCCACGGGCTCGATGCCGGCGGCGGTGAGCTCGTCGCGCGGGCAGGCGCCGATCTTGGATACCAGCACGGCGTGGCAGTCGTTGATGGCGCTGACGATGGAGGGCAGCTGCTCGTCCTCGCCGAAGCCGCCCTGGCAGTACAGGTCCACGCGGCGGTGGCCGACGAAGGTGGCCTGGGCCCTGGAGACCTCGTAGATCTGGAACTCGGTGGCGTGGCCGAAGTGCTGGTTGACCTTGCCATGGCCCTCGGTGGCCACGGCGATGAGCACCTTCATGCCGGCATCGACGCCGTCGTCCTGGGCGCTGGCGGCCAGCGCGGCCTCCTTGGCGTCGTGCTGGGCCTGGCGTTCGGCCTCGACCGACTGCTGGTAGGCGCGGCGCTTGTCGAGGTCGTAGACGATCTCCATCTGCTCGATCTTGTCGAGCGTGAACTCGTCGGAGCGGTCCTCGCCGAGCAGGCCCACGGCGTCGGCACGGCACTGGCGGCAGTGGCGCATGAGGTTGGCGCCGCCCATGCAGGCGTCCTGCACGGCCTTGAGTTCCTGCGCGCTGGGGCCGCGCTGGCCATTGAGGCCGAAGTACGTGCCGTGCTCAGGCTCGGAGATCAGCGGCATGATGTTGTGCAGGAAGGCGCCGCGCTTCTTGACCTCGCGGTTGACCTCCAGCAGGTGCTCGTCATTGATGCCGGGGATGAGCACGGAGTTGATCTTGGTGAGCACGCCGCGCGCGGTGAGCATCTCCAGGCCCTTCATCTGCTGCTCGTGCAGGATGCGGGCGGCCTCATAGCCGGTGACGCGCTTGTGATCCCAGAAGATCCAGGGATAGATCTTCTCGCCCACGGCCGGATCGACCATGTTGATGGTGATCGTGACGTGGTCGATGTTGTATTTGCAGATCTCATCGACCATCTCCGGCAGCGCCAGGCCGTTGGTCGAGAGGCACAGCTTGATGTCGGGGGCCTTCTCCGCAAGCATGCGGAAGGTGTCGAAGGTCTTCTTGGGGTTGGCCAGCGCGTCGCCGGGGCCGGCGATGCCCAGCACGGTCATCTGCGGAATCTCGCTGGCCACGGCCAGCACCTTCTTGACGGCCTGCTCAGGGGTGAGCTTCTGGCTGACGACGCCGGGGCGCGACTCGTTGGAGCAGTCGTACTTGCGATTGCAGTAGTTGCACTGGATGTTGCAGGCCGGGGCCACGGCCACGTGCATGCGGGCGAAGTGGTGGTGGGCCTCTTCGGAGTAGCAGGGGTGGTTCTTGATCTTGTCCCAGATCTCCGCAGGCATGTCCTCGGGGCCGGCGGAGGAGCCGCAGCTGGACTTGCCGGAGCCACCGGTGCTGCCGCAACCGCTGGCGGCAGTTTCCTGGACGTCGCTGAGCGCCTTGCGGCCTTTCTTCAGTCCCTCGATGGAAACGAATGTGGTGCTGTCGGACATGACGGGCCTCTGGGATGCCGGAAAGTGAGCCTTCCATTGCCAGAGCCGTGCCAGGCCGCAAACACAATCAAATCAAAGACTTAGCGCGTAGCGCGGATGTGAGCATTCGAACAATCGCGACAAGGCTCGCGACGATGCTTGTTGATCTGGATCGAATGGCGTGCGCCCGGGATGCGCTAAGCGCGCGGCGCTGAAAGCCGGGATGCGGGGCAGCGGCTGCACCCGGCGCGCGTGGGCGGGGCAGAAAAAACCGCCCGATGATCGTCGGATCATCGGGCGGGCAAAGCGCCGTTGGGCGCCAGGGAGGAAAACGGGTGAGCCCGGCAGGTGGATCTGTCCAGCTGCGTGACGGGCTGCAAGCCGTTGGGAGCTTGGTCACTTCAGTGACGCTGCCCGGGGCCTGCGATGTATGTCATTAGAGGCCAAAAGCGCCCCGGAGTTGTGACAGCTTTGTCAAACATGGCCTTTATGTGCGCGCGCCACGGTGCCGCGCCGCCGGGCCCGCCTAGGATGCCGCCCCATCCTGGCCCCCCGGCCGGGCCTGTTTTGCCCGCACGTTCCAGATTTTCCATGCAATTGCAGATCCTCGTTGTCGACGACATCGCCGAGTCGCGGCGTTCGCTGTGCGACCTGGTGGTGACGCTGGGCCACGTGGCGGTGGGCGCCGACAGCGGCGAGGCGGCGCTGGCGCAGCTGCAGCACTGTCGCCCGGACCTGGTGCTGCTCGACCTGCTGATGCCCGACATGGACGGCTTCGAGGTCACGCGCCGCATGCGCGAGCTCGACGGCGGGCGCTGGATGCCGGTGATCGTGACCTCCTCGCTGCAGGGCGAGGAGCACTTCATCCACGCGCTGGAAAACGGCGCGGACGACTTCCTGGCTCGCCCGGTGAGCCCGGGCCTGCTGGAGGCCAAGCTGCGCCACTACGGCGACGTGCTGGCGCTGCAGGGCCAGCTCTCGTCGCTGGCGCAGCGCCAGAGCGACATCCTCGACAACATCCTCGACCCCGTGCTGACGCTGGACGCGGCCGGCCGGGTGGAGGAGTTCAACCGTGCCGCGCGCACGCTGGCGGACCTGCAGGGCGAGCCGCTGGACAACGGGGCGCCGTGCAGCGCCCTCTTCGGCATGGAGCTCAACGCGCTGCTGGCGCAGCGCGAGTGCCGGCTGCGCCGCGTCGGCGGCGAGGAGTTCGAGGCTGAAGTCGGCCTGAGCGAGTGGCGCGAGCACGGGCGCGTGCATTTCACGCTGGTGCTGCGCGACCTCACCGAGCAACGGCAGGTCGAGCGCATGAAGGACGAGTTCCTGGCCACCGTCAGCCACGAGCTGCGCACGCCGCTGACCTCGGTGCTGGGCGCGCTGGGGCTGCTGGCCGGCGGCGCGGCCGGCGCGCTGCCCGCGCCGGCGCTGTCGCTGCTGGACGTGGCGCGGCGCAACGGCACGCGGCTGAGCCGGCTCATCGACGACATCCTGGACCTGACCAAGCTCGAAGGCGACCGCCTGGTGCTGCACCAGCGCCCGCAGCTGCTGGCGCCGCTGCTGCGCGAGGCGCTCACGGCCAACCAGGGCTATGCCGATCGCGCCGGCGTCAAGCTCGCCGCCGAGGGCCTGGACGCGGCGGCCGTGGAGGTGCGGCTCGATGCCGACCGCTTCCAGCAGGTGATGGCCAACCTGCTGTCCAACGCCATCAAGCATTCGCCTGCGGGCGAGACGGTGCAGGTGCAGCTCTGGACCTCGCCGCAGGGCGCACGCGTGACGGTGCGCGACCGCGGCCCGGGCATCGACCCGCGCTTTCGCGCCCGCATGTTCGAGAAGTTCTCCCAGGCCGACGGCACCGACCGCCGTGCCCAGGGCGGCACGGGCCTGGGCCTGTACATCACGCGCATGCTGGTGGAGCGCATGGGTGGGCGCATTGCCGCCGACGAAGTGGACAGCGGGGCCTCCTTCAGCATCTGGTTCCCGGTGGACGAGGCCGCGGCACCGCCGGTGCCGCATACATAGACAGAGCAAGCAGGAGGGAGGCACCCGATGAGCGAGCTGCGCCGCGTGATGTGCGTCGAGGACGACGCCGACATCCGCATGATTCTGGAATTCAGCCTGGCGGCCGTGGGCGGCTACGAGGTGTGCATGTGCCCCGGCGGGCGCAACGCGCTGCAGCAGGCGGCGGTGTTCCGGCCCGACCTGGTGCTGCTGGACGTGATGATGCCCGACCTCAGCGGCCCCGAAACCCTGGCCGCGCTGCGCGAGATGCCGAGCATGCGCGGCGTGCCGGTGGTGTTCATGACGGCCAAGGCCATGCCCGACGAACTGGAGCAGTTGCTGCAGCACGGCGCCACGGGGCTGATCGTCAAGCCCTTCGACCCCATGACGCTGCCCAAGGACATCCTGCCGTACTGGGAACACGGTAGGGGCTGCCATGTCCTTGCCTGAGCCGGGCGAAGCCCCGCCGTCGGTACAGGCCGCGCTAGAGCGGCTGCGCGAGCGCTTCATGGCGGGGTTGCCGCAACGCTGGCGCGACATCCAGGAGGCCCACGATGCCGCCGCCCAGGCCGCCGTGCTGCACCAGCTCGCCGGCGTGGCCGGCAGCTTCGGGCTGCATGCGCTGGGCCAGGCTGCGCGCGAGGGCGAGCACGCCGTGGCGGCCGGCGACGCCGTGGCCCTGGCGCAGGCGCTGGAGCGGCTGCGGGGCTGCCTCGTGGCCGCGGGTATCACCCTGGCGTGAGCGTCACAATGGCTGCATGCGCTTGCGACGGCGCCTGACCCCTTACCAATGCAGTATTCCTCTACCCCATGGAACTGAACGGACGAGTCGAAGGCCATGACGTGCTGGTCATCGAACTGCGCGAGGACAACCTTGACGCCAGCAACGTGCGCGAGTTCCGCGATGCCGTGCAGTCCCTGATGCAGGACCGCACCCGTGTCGTGCTCGACATGGCGGGCGTGAAGTTCGTGGACAGCTCCGGGCTGGGCGCGCTCATCTCCTGCCTGCGCCAGCTCAACGGCCGCAAGGGCGACTTCCGGCTGTGCGAAATGTCACGCACCGTGCGTGCGCTGTTCGAGCTCATGCGCATGCACCGCGTCTTCAGCATCCACGAGACCCGCGCCGAAGCCGTCGCCTCCTTCAGCTGAGCGCGGCGGCAGGCCGGCCTGCCCGCGGCACTGCGCTTGCCCCCGCCCGCTCGGATCACGCTGCCGAGAAGGAGAGGCTGTGGGCAATTCCAGTGACGTGAACGGGCTGGCCGTGCTGCATCTGCGCAGCCCCGGCGGCGCCGAAGCATCCGCGGGGGCCGAGGCGCCCCGCTTCACACGGGCCGAGCTGCTGCCCGGGCGCGCCCTGATGGTGTGGCAGCTGCGCGCCGCACTGCCGGGGCGTGGCGAGGTGGATCTGCTGCATGCGCCGCCGCTGGAGCAGGCGCGGGCCGCGCTCGATGGCGGGCCGCCCGGGCGCAGCGGCAACAACTCGTTCAAGTACGGCGGCGCGTTCCTGCTGCCCTTCGCCAACCGCATCCGCGGCCGCTTCTCCGCGGCGGACCGCACCCTGGACACCACCATCGCCGGCCAGGAGCGGCGCCTGTTTGCGAACGGGGGCGGCCAGGCCCCGGGGGCCGAGCAGTACGCGATCCACGGGCTGATCCTGGACCGGGCGGTGGACGAGCTGGAGCACCTGAGCAGCGCGGACGCCGACACCGCGCGCGCCGTGATCCGCGCCGGGGACTTCGGCGGCTCCTGGCCCTCGGACACGGACGTCGAGCTGCGGTTGCGGCTGGGCGCCACGGCCTTCGAGGTCGACATCACCGCCACGAACGCGGGCGAGGAGGCGCAGCCGATGGGCATCGGCTGGCACCCCTACTTCGCGCTGCCCAGTGGGGCGCGCGAGCAGGCACGGCTGTACCTGCCGGCGCGCACGCGCCTGGAGGTGAACGACTACGACGAGGTGCTGCCCACCGGGCGGCTGCTGCCCGTGGCCGGCACGCCCTACGACTTCTCGGCGCCGGGGGGCGCGGCCCTGGGCGGGCTGTACCTGGACGACTGCTTCGTGGACCTGCAGAAGACCCCGGCGGGCGAGACCGTGGTGGAGCTGATCGACGCGCAGGCGGGCTACGGCCTGCGGGTGGCCACGTCCTCGCCGCAGGTCAGCGCCATCCAGACCTTCGCGCCGCCCGATCGCGCCTTCGTGGTCCTGGAGCCGCAGCTCAACTGGGCCGATCCCTTCGGGCCGCTGTGGAACGAGCCGCGGGGCAAGGGCATGGCGTGGCTGGCGCCGGGCGAGTCCGTGGCGTACCGGGTTCGGCTGAGCCTGTTCCAGCCGGGTCCGCCCTGAGGCGGCTGTGCCGGAGGCTGCCTGCGCCGCGTGAACTTTGCACTCGATGCAGGTTGCGCGAGCCCTGGGCCGCGGCGGCGGCCCGGCCGATCTGGGCTATGGTCAGAGGTTGCCGGCCGTCGCTGCCGGCAGCCTCGCCGCCGCGCCGCCCTCGGGACGGCGCCGGGCCGCCGCCCTTCCCGTCCGATGAATCTCCAACGTCTTCCAGGCGCCTGCGTCGCGCTGTCGTTGAGCCTGTGTGCCGCGGCCTGCACGGCCGGCGTGGTGCTGGACCGCGTGAAGTCCACCGGCACGGTGCGCGTGTGCATCTGGCCCGACTACTACGGCATCACGTTCCGCGACCCGCGCAGCGACGTGCTTTCGGGCATCGACATCGAGCTTTCGGCCGAGCTCGCCCGCACGCTGGGCGCGAAGCTGCAGTACGTCGAGTCCTCCTTCGCCAAGCTCGTCGACAACCTCGCAGGCGACCGCTGCGACGTCGCCATGCATGCCGTGGGCGTGACGCCGCAGCGGGCCAAGGAGCTGAAGTTTTCCCAGCCGTACCTGCAAAGCGACATCTACGGCGTCACCACCCGCACGCACCGTGCGGTGCGGCAGTGGAGCGACATCGACCAGCCTGGGGTGAAGGTGGCGGTACAGGCGGGCACCTTCATGGAGCCGGTGATGGCCGAGGCGCTCAAGCAGGCGCGGCTGGTCGTGATCCGGCCGCCACAGACGCGCGAGCAGGAGCTCGAATCCGGGCGCGTGGACGTGTTCATGACCGACTACCCCTACAGCCGCCGGCTGCTGGACAACGCCGACTGGGCACGCCTGGTGATGCCACCACGGTCCTTCCATCCGCTGCCTTACGCCTACGCCGTCAAGCCCGGCGACGAGGAGTGGCTGGCCGAGGTCGACCGCTTCGTGGCCCAGATCAAGCGCGACGGGCGGCTGGCGGCTGCGGCGCGGCGCTACGGCCTGGGCGAAATCGTGATCACCAGGTAAGCGCGTGCTTCTGTCCCCGCGCTCCCTGCTTCCGCGCCGCGGCCGTTCGCGCACGGCCCGGCCGGCGCCGGCGCCGCCGCCGCAGGCCGATATGCCGCCCCTTGCCGACGCGGAGGACGCCGCGTCCGGCTGGCGTTTCCTGCTGGGCGGCGGCGCTGCCGAGCCCGCCTCGTGGGCGGCCTCGGCGCGCATGCTCAGCGCACGGCGGCGCCAGTTGCGCGCGGCGGTGTGGCTGCTGTGCACGCTGGTGCTGGGCGTGGTGTTCGGGCTGTCCTTGTACGAGCGCGTCGAGTTCCGCCGCGGTGCCATGGTGCAGGCCGAGCTCTACGCCCGCGTCATCGAGGGCCACGCCACGCGCACCATCGGCAGCGTCAGCGGCACGCTGCGGGTGCTCTCGGAGTCCTCGCTGCTGCGCGCGTCCGAGTACGACGCGCATGCCGTGTCGCAGCTGCTGGGCGAGCAGCTGCCGGGGCAGCCCTCGCTGCGCAGCCTCTCGGTGGTGGACACGCAGGGTCGCATCCTCAGCAGCTCCACGGCCTCGGACCTGACGCGGCACGTCGATCTGCTGCGCCTGGTGCGCAGCGGCACCACCGGTGCCAGCGGCATGGCGCGCGAGTGGCTGGGCCCGCTGCTGCCCGTGCGCGACCTGGGTGACCTCAGCCTGAGCCAGCCCCTGACGCTGGGCGCGGTGGCGCTGCCGCTGGTGCGCCGCGTCGATCGCGAGGACGGGCGCGAGCTGTGGCTGGTGGCGCTGCTCAATGGCGACTACTTCGCTACCCAGCACGACCTGGCCGTGGCCGATACCCCGCTGCGCCCGCTGGTGACGGACCTGCAGGGCCAGCTCATCAGCACCAACGAGGCCGAGCTGCGCCCGGGACAGTCGCTGGCCCAGCTGCCGCCCTTCCGCCAGTGGCTGCCGCGGCGCGAGCATGGCAGCTACATCGACCTGGGCAGCGACGGCCAGGTCGCCGTGGGCGCGTTCCGCACCTCGCGCCACTGGCCGCTGGTGGTGCTGGTGGAACAGCCCTACGCGCAGCTGCGCCAGCAGTGGCTGGAGCGCGCCATGATCTTCGGCGTCGTGGGCGTGTGCGTGTGCCTGCTGCTGACGGTGCTGGGCCTGGTGGCCGAGCGCGGCATACGGCGCGAGCGCGCGACGCAGCGCAAGTTGCTGGCCGCGCATGACGAGATCGAGCGCAACCAGGAGCGCTTCCGCGCCACCTTCGAGCAGGCCGCCGTGGGCATGCTCGAACGCAGCCCCGAGGGGCGGCTGCTGCGCGTGAACGCGGCGCTGTGCACGCTGCTGGGCTTCAGCGAGGCCGAGATGCTGGCGCTCAACGCCGAGGCGATGGTGCATCCGGACGACCATGCCACGAGCCTGCTCAACATCCAGCGCCTGTTCAACGGCGAGATCGGCAGCCTCACGCAGGAGAAGCGCTACCGGCGCAAGGACGGGCGCTACGTGTGGGTGCGCCTGAACGCCTCGCTGGCGCGCGCGGCCGATGGCCAGCCCGCGTTCATGCTGGGCATCGTGGAAGACGTGTCGTCGCGGCGCCTGGCGCTCAAGGAGCTGGAGCGCGCGCGCCAGCGCGAGCTGCGCATCGGCGCGCGCATCCAGCAGACGCTGCTGGTGCAGCCGCCCGACCAGCGCGTGCCCGGGCTGTGGCTGAGCACCTTCAACCAGGCCTCGCAGGGCATCGACGGCGACTTCGTGGAATTCCTGCCGCTGGGCGACCGCGGCATCGACATCGTCGTGGGCGACGTCATGGGCAAGGGCGTGAGCGCGGCGCTCATCGGTGCGGCCACCAAGATGCAGATCAGCCGCTGCCTGGCCGAGCTCATGGCCCGGCCCGAGCACCGCGACGAGCTGCCCTCGCCGGCACAGATCGTGGGTGCGGTCAGCCGCGCGCTCACGCCCAACCTGCAGCAGCTCGAAGCCTTCGTGACGCTGTGCCACCTGCGCATCGACAGCCGCGCCGGCAAGCTGACCTGGGTGGGCTGCGGCCACGAGGAGCCCATGCTGGTGTCGGCCCAGGGCTCGCTGCGGCTGCTGTCCAACCAGCACCCGCCGCTGGGCGTGCTCGACGAGGACAGCTTCCAGCAGGACACCATCGACATCGGCCCCGAGGAGGCGCTGTTCATGTGCTCCGACGGCGCCGTGGACGCGTTGCTGCCCGATGGCAGCCGCATGGGACGCGAGCAGATCACGGCCCTGGTGACGGAGCTGCTGCAGTTCGTGCGCACGCCCGCGGCGCTGCTGCACCTGCTGCGCCAGCGGCTGCACAAGCTGGGCGCGGTGTTCAAGGACGACCTGACCATGGCGCTGGCCATGCGCACGCTGGGCGACCCGCTGCGCAGCCGGCGGGAGCTGCCGGCGGAGCTGGAGGCGCTCTATCACGTGCGCGGGCTGGTGGAGTTCCGTGCGCGGCAGGCGGGGCTGGGCGAGGAGGAGGCGTCGCTGTTCGTGGTGGCCTGCGTGGAGGCCTTCACCAACATCGTGCGCCATGGCCGTGGCCGGCCGAGCGACACGCCCATCGAGCTGGTCGTGCGCATCGAGGAGGAGACGCTGGTGGTGGAGCTGGTGCACCTGGGCGAGGCCTTCGATGCGCCCGATCCGTTGCCGCTGGGTGAGCTCGACCACTACCCGGAGGGCGGCTTCGGCATGTACATCATGCATTCGGCCACCGACAAGGTGGAGCACCTGCACGACCGCGGGCTCAACACCGTGCGGCTGACGCATCGGCGTCCGCCCGGACCGTGCCGGCAGATCGCGCCGGAGCCTGCGATGAAGTCCCGGCGCTAGCGCCCGACCCCTGCGCCACGGCCGTCGGCGCAAGTGCAGGCGTCACAGTCTCGCAACGATTTATTACGTCCTCCCTTTCTACAGTGCCTGCCAGTGGCTGGCATGGCGCCGGCCTGTAGTTCCTGGCACGGCGATACGACTTGCGCAAGCTCACCGGCGCGCGTTGGCTGACCGCACCGTGCCGACCATGCCGGTGCCGCGCCGTATCCACCCGTGAGTGCTCCCGTTCTGCTTTCCCCCGCCGGCGTTTCCGTGCCAGCGTCTGCGCCGGCAGCCGCGACCGCGGTCGCGGCCGGGATGGGCAAGGAGGTGCCGAGCAGAGGGGTGCGGATGTCGTTCCGCAGCGCGCTGATCGGCTTCTTCATCTGCCTGGTGCTGGGAGTGTGGTCCTGGGCCGTGATCGAAGCGGGCACGCAGGCGCAGGCCGTGATGGAGCGCGCCCGCTCACGCATGGAGCATCTGGCACGCAACTTCTCCGCGCACACCGAGCTCACGCTGGCGGGGGCGGACCAGGTGCTGCGCTTCGTGCGCCGCGAGTTCCAGCGCGAAGGCTCCCGGATCGACATTGCCGCCAGTCTGCGCCGCGGTGACCTCATCGACGCGCAGAACCACCTGCTGACCGTGGCCGGCGCCGATGGGGAGGTGGTAGATGCGTCGCAGCCTTTCCAGCGCGTCAACCTGCGCGACCGCGAGCATTTTCGCGTGCATACCGAGGGCCGCGCCGACCGGCTGGTCATCAGCCGTCCCGTGGTCGGCCGCATCTCGGGCAAGACCTCCATCCAGATCACCCGCCGCGTGGCCGACGATGACGGGCGCTTCATGGGCGTGGTGGTGGCATCGCTGGCGCCGGAGGTGTTCACGGACTTTAGACGCACGCCCGAGGATGCCGGCGGCGACGTGATGCTCGCGGGCTTCGACGGGGTGGTGCGTGCACGCACGGCGGGCACAGAGCACGAGATCGGCCACAGCATCGGTGGCAGCACGCTGATGGGCGAGGCACTGCGCCAGAGCAGCGGCACGATAGTCGCGCGCTCACCCATCGACGGCCAAGACCGCCTCTACGCCTTCCACACCCTCGATGCCTACGGACTGGTGGCCTTCAGCGGCCTGCGCCTGGACGTGCTGGAGCGCGAGATCCGGGAGCGCCGGATGCAGCTGTTTGCCGTGGCGGCGCTGCTGTCGGCCGTGCTACTGGCGTTCATGGGGCTGCTGCTGCGCGCGGAGCGGCGGCGCCAGGCGCTGGTGGAGCGGCTGCACCGCAGCGAGCAGCAGGCGACCGCAGCCAACGAGATGCGGGGCCGCCTGCTGCGCAGCATCTCGCACCAGCTGCGCACGCCGCTCAACGGGGTACTGAACTACGCCGAACTCATCCGCGACACCTCCACCGACCCGGAGGCACGCGAGTTCGGCGCCATCGTGCATCACAACGCCGAGCACCTGCGTGCGCTGCTGAGCACGCTCATGGAGCTGGCCCGCATCGAGTCCGGGCGCCTGGGGCTGCAGCTGGAGCCGGTGGGGCTGCCCGCGCTGCTGCAGGAGCTGATCCGCGTGCACCAGCCCACGGCCGAGTGCCGTGGCCTGGCGCTGGAAATGCACGTGGACAGTGATGCGGAGCAAAGCATCGTCACCGACCGCTCGCGGCTGCTGCAGCTGCTCAACCACCTGGTGACCAACGCGCTGAAATTCACGGAGCACGGCGTCGTCCGGGTCTCGCTCTCGGCCGAGGACGCCGGCGTGCAGATCCTGGTGGAGGACAGCGGCACCGGCATGGCGCCGGCGCAGCTCGCCACCATCTTCACGCGCTCGGCCGCCGAAGCCGTGGTGGACGACGCGCTGGGCAGCCATAGCCCGGGCCCGGGCCTTGGGCTGCCGCTGGCACGGGAACTCACCGAGCTGCTGGGCGGCTCGCTGCACATCGAGTCGCAGCCCGGCCATGGCACGCGGGCCCGGCTGCGGTTGCCGTCCCAGCGCGCACAAGTGGCCGCCACGGCCTCTGCCTCGACCTTCCGCGTCGGGCCGGCCGGCACGGGGGACACCGAGCCCTGACGCTTTTGATGAACGCAGTACCCGCCGTCCTGGCGGTGAAAGACAAGTTAGTGTTGATGTTCGCCCCCTTTGACGAAGACGCGTCCTCCGCGGCCCGGCCAGGCCGCGCCTGGGTGCTGGTGGGTAACGCCGGGCATGCCGGCCAGCTCAAGGCGGAGCTGGCCGCCGAGGGCTGGGAGGTGGAAGTGGTGCCGGGCAGCGTGCAGGTGCTGCTGCTGCGCCTGTACTGCGAGGCGGCACCGCCGGACGTGCTGGTGTGCAGCCTGGGCCTCGAAGACGGCGACGCGTTCCAGCTGATGCGGCTGCTCGCGGGCGATGCGCATGCGCCGGCGCTGTTCTTCTCCTCGCACCAGCCGCGCGCCATGCTTCACAGCGCACAGGCCATGGCGCGGGCGTGCGGCCTGCAGGTGGCAGGCTGGGTGCAACAGCCCACTGCCAAGGGCGAGGCCGCACTGGCGCTGCGCGCGCATCGGCAAGCCGTCATGTACCCCGCACGGACTGAGGTGCCGGAGCTGACGGTGCGGCAGCTGCAGGCCCTGATCGAGCAGGAGCGGCTGCAGACCTGGTTGCAGCCACAACTGCGCATCGACAGCCGTGAGGTGGTGCGCGTGGAGGCGCTCATGCGCGCCGAGGCCGCGGACGGCACGGTGCTCGGCGACGCCCAGCTCGTGCCCGCGCTGCGGCGGCATCGCCTGCTGGAGGCAGCGCTGCTGGCGCAGGCGCGGCAGACCTGTGCGTTCCTGGCACGGTGCCTGAAGGCGGGACTGGCGCTGTGCGCTTCCATCAACGTGCCGTTGCACGTGCTCGCGAAGCCGGGCTTTTGCGCCGGGCTGCAGCAGGTTGTGCGCGACAGCGGAATCGACCCGTCCGGCATCACCATCGAGATGGCCGAAAGCGATGCGGCCTCGGACCTGGGCACGCTGATCGAGACGGTCTCGCGCTACCGGCTGCTGGGCTTCAGGCTGTGCATCGACGGCTTTGGCAGCGCGCATTCCAGCCTGCTGCAGTTGTCGCAGCTGCCGTTCTCGGAAATCAAGATCGACCGCTCGCTCGTGGCCGGCATCGACGGCGATGCGAGCCGGCAGGCGCTCGTGGCCTGCTGTGCCGGCCTGGCGCACAGCCTGGGCCTGCGCGTGTCGGTCGAAGGCGTGGAGAGCGAGGCGGCGCTGCAAGCGGTCTGGGCGGCCGGCTGCGCCCAGGCGCAGGGCCCCCTGCTGGCGCCCCCCATGCCCATGAAGGCGCTGCGCCAGTGGCTGCGCGGGCGCCGGGTGGCACCGCCGCGCGAGGCGTTGCCGGCGGCTGGCTGAAGGGGTCAGCCGCGCCCGAAGCCGCGCGCCGTGCTGCGCAGCGTGGCGCCGCAGGAGGTGCGGTGCCCGTCGAGGGCCACCGGCAGTCCGCCGATGGTGAAGTTGGGATCACCCTCGGCGATGACGCACACGCCGTGGCCCTTGACGGGGCAGGTGCAGCGGTCGCCCACGCGGGCCACGGGCAGGCCGTCCACGGTGAAGTGCCGGGCGGTGACGGAGACGACCGCGCCGCCGTGGCTGGTCGGGTCGCCGAGTCGGATGACGTCCTTGCTCATGACGGCTGCTTCTCCTTTCTGGTCCCGTTTCGTGCTCAACCCTACGGGCGCGCGCCGCGCGGCCCTGGCGTCCCGTGCCGGAGCTTGCGTGCCGCGAGGGGCTCCGGCGACTGCACGGTAGCAAGCGCCGAGGGCGGCGCGCACGGTCGCTTTCTCCTGGGGGGCCCCGTCGTTTTGTCCTGCCCGGGCGTAGAGTGCCGGCATGGTCCTGCATGAGCTCGTGTTTGCCGATTCCGAAGTGGCTGCCGTCGCGGTGCGTGGCGATGGCTTGTGCGTGCGGTTTTCAGCCGCGCATGTGCGCCGCCTGCTCCGTCCGGCAGGTGCCGGCGCCGACGAGGGCTATGTGCCGGCCCTGGAATTGCATTTCGAGCGGGCGTGCTGGGAGGACGGCGGCCGGCTGCAGGCGTGCATCGGTCCACTGGCGCAGGTGCAATGGTGTGAGGAGACGGCCGGGCCGCGGCGCTCGCTGCCGTTGCCCTACGCCTCGCCCGGCGCCGTCGAGGCGCATTTCGAGTTCAGGAACGGCGAGCGCCTGGCGGTGCGCGCTGCTTCGGCTTGTGTCGAAGCGCCGGACGGGCTGCGCTTCCTGGAGTCCCTCGCCTGCTGAGAAGACCCGCGCGGCTTCAGCCCCGGATGAGCCGCTCCAGCGCCTTGCCGTAGCGCTGCAGCAGCTGCTGCTCCTCGGTACCGAACTCGCGCGGCTCGCGATCCAGCACGCACAGCGTGCCCAGGGCGTGGCCAGCGGCGTCCAGCAGGGGCACGGCCAGGTAGGCGCGCACATGCGGCTCGCCGGTGACCAGCGGGTTGCGGGCGAAGCGCGGGTCAAGCTGCGCGTCGCACACACGCAGCAGGCGGCGCTCGGCCACGGCATGGCTGCAGAAAGCGATGTCGCGTGGCGTCTGCGCGAGCGGCAGGCCCACGCGGGAGAGGAACCACTGGCGATTGCGGTCCACCAGCGACACCGCGGCCATGGGCACCCGCAGCAGCGCCGCCACAGAGCGCGTGATTCGGTCGAAGCATTCGGCGGGTGGGGAGTCGAGCAGTCCGGTGCGCCACAGCGCGGCCAGGCGCTCGGCATCGTCCGGGGGAATGGGCGGCATCAGGGCCCCGCCCGGCTCGGCCAGTTCGTCCATGGTGCGATTGTGACCCGTGGCGCCGCGATGCAGCGATGCGGGTTGCCCGCTCAACGGCATGGCCTTGTCCGAAGGCTACCGTGTTGCCTGACGTGGCGGGCATTCTGCAGCGGTTGGCCCGTCGTATCCTTTGAGGTGATCAAGCCAGCCAGCACTTCAAGATCCGCCGCATGAATACCGATGATGTCTGGGCCGCCCTTCGACGCCTGTGGGCGCCGCCGTCCCAGGCGCCGGTGGACGTGGTCGAGGAGGACACGATTCGCGGCGAGGCCCAGGTGCGCCGCGCGCTGCAGCGGCTCGCCCGCGGCGGCTGCATCCTGTCGCTGCAGGACGAGGCCGGCGCCTTCGACCAGCCGGCCAGGCTGGTGGGGGACCAGGAGGACGGCATGACGCTGCTGCTGCCCACCGGCGCGGACGACGTGCCCGGCCCGATGCCGGCGCTGCTGCACGCCACGGCCTGCTCCGACAAGGGCGTGCTGCTGTTCTCGCTGGAGGAGGCGACGCGGCATGGCCGACGGCTGCAGGCGCCGCTGCCGCGGGAGATCGTGCAAGTGCAGGCGCGGCGCCATTTCCGTGTCACGGGGCTCGGTGGCCAGCATGGCCACGCCGTGCTGGAGCTGCCGGAGCTGGGCAAGGCGCCCCGGCTGCGCAACCTGAGCGAGGAGGGCGTGGCCTTCGAACTGGAGCAGTGCTGCTTGCCCGCCGGCACGGTGGTGCGCAACGCGGTGCTGCGGCTCGATGAGATGACGATCGCCGTGCCGGCGCTCAAGGTGGTGTACTGCCGCACGCACAGTCCGCAGCAGTGCACCGTGGGCGCTCATTTCGAGCAGCTCGACGCCGAGGAGGCGCGGCAGCTGCGGCGCTGGGTCGCGGCGGCCCAGGCGGTGCTGGTGCGCCCGGACTGGAACGATTCCGAGTCGAACACAGCCAGCCCGGACGCAAGGCGCTGAGGCGCGCGGCCGCTTCAGGCTGCGATCTCGATGCGCTCGAAGCGGTAGCCCACCCCGTACACCGGCACGAGCTTCCAGCCCTTGCTGCCGTCCAGGCCGAGCTTCTTGCGCAGGCGGCTGACGTGGGTGTCCACGGTGCGGGTATCGACCTCGGCGTTGAGGCCCCAGATCTTGTTGAGCAGGTGATCGCGCGAGAGCAGCTTGCCGGGGTTTTGGAACAGGTAGGCGCTGAGGTCGAATTCCTTCTGCGTCAGCACCACGGGATCGCCGTCGATGGACAGGCGCTGGCGCTGGATGTCGATCTCGAAGGCACCCAGGCGCAGCACCGGCAGCGCGTTGGAGCGCACGCGCCGCCCCAGCGCCGCCACGCGCGCCAGCAGCTCTGCGGGCTTGGGCGGCTTGACGACGTAGTCGTCCGCGCCGGCCTGCAGCGCCTCCACCACGGTCTCCTCGTCGTCGCGCGCGGTCAGCACGAGGATGGGCGTTTCCCAGCCCAGGTTGCCGCGGGCCCATTGCAGCAGGTCCGCGCCGGTGCCGTCGGGCAGCATCCAGTCGATGAGCAGCATGTCGAAGCGTTCGCGCTTGAGCGCTTCGATGTACTGCGCCACGGTGCCGTAAGCGGCGACGCTGTGTTGCGCGCTCTCCAACCACAGGCGCAAGAGGTCCTGCTGGTCAGGGTCGTCTTCTGCGATGCCGATGTGCATGGAATGTCCGGAACTTCTCGGATTGGAACGAAGCAGGATAGCTCACGCGACTGGGGCCTCTGAGCCCGATTCCAGACGCATACCGGTAGCTTTGCCGACTTCGGCGACTTGCTGCTGTCGCATGCCGGCGGAAGAGTGTTCCGGCGACGCAAAACCACATACAAGTTTCCATCGATCCCAATCCCCCTCTTCCCGAACGCAGTCCGCTCATGCAAGGAAGCACAAGGGCAAATCAGGAAAAACAGGCCCCGGATCTTGGCAAGTTCGGGAGTCGCTAGTCAGGGTTCGGCAGGACGACCGACAGTCGCGTGTATGTTGTAGCTGGTTTCAGTCAAAGAGCCTTGGTTGCGCCGTCTCAGGGCCGGCGCACGGCCAGCAGGCGCTGCGACCAGTACGGCATGCTGAAGCGCTCCAGGCGCACCTGGCCGCCGGTCGAGGGTGCGTGCACGAAGCGGTCGTTGCCGACGAATATCCCGGCATGCGTGACCGTGCGCGAGGCACCGAAGAGCACCAGGTCACCGCTGCGCAGCTCTTCCAGCGGCACGTCGCTGCCCCAGTTCTGCAGCCCGGCGGTGGAACGCGGCGAGGCCACGCCAGCGGCATGGTGGTACACGTGGGCGATGAGCCCGCTGCAGTCGAAGCCCGACTCCGGCGTGTTGCCGCCGTAACGGTACGGCGTGCCGACCAGGCCGAGCGCGTACACCGTGGCATCGCGCGCCTGATCGGCACTGAGTCTGGAAGTGCCCGCCGAGGGCAGCAGCACGCGCGGCGAGCCGGGCACGGCCCTGGAAGAGGAGGAAGGCGCCGGCGTGGTGGCGCAGCCTTGCAGCAGCGCGGCCGCCACGGCCACCACGATCAGTACGGGAGCGGATGAAGCAGGCATGTGGACCATTGTCCCGGTGCGCCCGGGTGCCGGCAACGCGGCCGGTGGCGTCGATGTACGGGCAACTGTCAACGCACGGCCTTCAGTTCCTGAAGTTCTGCGTCACCATGAGTCCGCGGCGCCCGCCGTCGAGGATGCCGATGCCCACGCGCCCGAAACCCGGGCGCAGGATGTTGGCGCGGTGGCCGGGCGAGTTCATCAGCCCGCGGTGGGCCAGCTCCAGCGTCGGCGCCAGCGCGAGGTTCTCCCCCGCCAGCAGGAAGCGCAACCCGCCGCGGCGCATGCGGTCGAACGGGTCAGCGCCTTCGGGCGCGACGTGCGAGAAGTAGCCGCGGGCGAACATGTCGCGCGAGTGGGCCCGCGCCACCTCGGCAGCTTCGGGGTCGGCGCGCAGCGGGCGCAGCCCTTCCTTCTCGCGTTCCCGGTTCACCAGCTCCAGCATGCGCGCCTCCAGCTCGGGGCGCGGGCGCGGATCGCTCACCCGGAACGGCAGCTCGATGCGCTCGTCCGATTCCGGCCGCACCGTCAGCAGGTTGAAGGTGCGGCCGGCGGCCTCGTCGAAGACCGGTCCCAGCCGGGCCTCCACCCACTGCGCCGGCAAGGCCAGCCGCTGCGCCAGGGGGCTGTCGCGCGCCGCCGTGCCCAGGTCGCCAGGCAGCGGCAGGGCCAGGAGCAACAGCACGGCCAGCGTGGCGTCGATCAGCCCGTTGGCCAGCCCCGGCAGCAGGCCCAGCGTGCGATTCAGCTGGTGCACATGCGCCTGCCCCGGCAGGGCCCGCGCCCGGTGCATCAGCAGCCCCCCCAGCAGCAGCCGCACCCCCACGAAGAGCAGCACGAAGGCCAGCGGCCGAGCCCACACCTCGTCCAGCATGGGCTGCAGCAGCGGGGCCACGCGCGCGTAGCCCCACAACGCCGCCGCTAGTGCCGCGCTCAGGGCCACCAGCTCCAGCGCGGACACGATGAAGCCGCGACGCCAGCCGCCCCACGCGCCCAGCAGCAGGATGAGGCCCAGCAGGAGATCGATAAGGTTCGGGGCCGGCATGGTGCGCTTGTGAAGGCTGGAAGACTGCGGCAAGGCTTGCGCCGCGTAGGCAGGCACCGTGCCCGGCGCGTGCCGATCCGGTGCCGCCACGAAGCTGGGCATAAGGCTTGCCGCGACCGGGACCCGCCACCGCCCAGCCGGGCGGCCCGAGTTCCTGCCCAGACGGAGAAGCATCCCGTGGATTTCGGCTATCCCCGACCGCAGCTGCAGCGCAAGCAATGGCAGTCCCTCAACGGCCCATGGCGCTTCTGCTGGGATGACGAGGGCCGCTACGCCTCGCCGACCGACATCAGCGATTGGCCAATGCAGATCCAGGTGCCGTACCCGCCGGAGTCCGCGGCCAGCGGCATCGGCGACCGCGGCTTCCACAAGAGCTGCTGGTACGAGCGCGAGGTGGACGTCGCGCCCGGCAACGACCGCGTGATCCTGCGTTTCGGCGCCGTGGACTACCAGGCCCGTGTCTGGGTCAACGGCCGCCTGGCCGTCATGCACGAGGGCGGCCACACGCCCTTCTCGGCCGACATCACGCGCATGCTCGCCGCCGACGGCCGCCAGCGCATCACGGTGCAGGTCATCGACGACCCGCACGAGCTCACCAAGCCGCGCGGCAAGCAGGACTGGCAGCTGGAGCCGCACTCCATCTGGTACCCGCGCACCACCGGCATCTGGCAGACGGTGTGGATCGAGCGCGTGGGGCGCGTCTACGTCGACAAGATCCGCTGGACCCCGAAGGTCGAGGGCTACATGATCGGCTTCGAGGCCCGCATCGTCGGCGACGAGCTCGGAGACGACCTCTCGGTCGAGGTCGAGCTCAGCCACGGCGAGCGGCTGCTGGCGCGCGACCGCTACCGCGTGGTGCAGCACGAGGTGGACCGCTTCGTGGTGCTGTCGGACCCGGGCATCGACGACTACCGCAACGAGCTGCTGTGGAGCCCCGAGCGGCCCACGCTCATCGACGCGCGCATCCGGCTGCTGCACGGCGATACGGTTGTCGACGAGTTCGCCTCCTACACCGCGCTGCGCACCGTCACGATCCTGCGCGACCGTTTCATGCTCAACGGCCGGCCCTACAACCTGCGCCTGGTGCTGGACCAGGGCTACTGGCCCGACACGCTGCTGGCCGCGCCCAACGACGCGGCGCTCAAGCGCGACGTGGAGCTGGCCAAGGCCATGGGCTTCAACGGCGTGCGCAAGCACCAGAAGATCGAGGACCCGCGCTACCTGTACTGGGCCGACCGGCTGGGACTGCTGGTGTGGGAGGAAATGCCCTCGCCCTACCGCTTCACGCGCACTGCCATCAAGCGGCTCATCCGCGAGTGGACGGAGGCGATCGACCGCGACTACAGCCACCCCTGCGTCATCGTATGGGTGCCCTTCAACGAGAGCTGGGGCGTGCCTGACCTCACCGCCGTGCGCGAGCACCGCCACGCGGTGGAGGCGCTCTACCACCTGACCAAGACGCTGGACGCCACGCGCCCGGTGATCGGCAACGACGGCTGGGAATCGAGCGCCACGGACATCATCGGCATCCACGACTACGACGCCAACCTCGACCATATCCGCCTGCGCTACGGCGGCGAGAACAAGACCGACCAGCTCTTCGACCGGCGCCGCCCCGGCGGGCGCATTCTCACGCTGGACGGCTATCCGCACCGCGGCCAGCCGATCATGCTCACGGAGTTCGGCGGCATCCGCTTCATCAAGAAGCCCGAGGCCGGCGTGACTTCCACCTGGGGCTACAGCTCGGCCATGGACGAGGAAACTTTCGCGCGCCAGTACGAGGCGCTGCTGCACACCATCATCCACACGGCGCTGTTCAGCGGCTTCTGCTACACGCAGTTCGCCGACACCTTCCAGGAAGCCAACGGGCTGCTGACGGCCGACCGCACGCCCAAGATCCCGGTCGAGCGCATCGCGGCGGCGACGAAAATCTCCGCCACCCACATCCCCGGCGTAGTGTGAGCGCCGCCGGCTGCTACTTCGCCATGGACGCGCTGCCGGAGGACAAAGCGACGAAGCTGCATCAAATGCAAGCGAGGTTCTGATGACCACTTTCCAAGACGTCTTCGGCAGCCGCCCCGAGGTCTACGCGCGCGCCCCGGGCCGCGTGAATCTGCTGGGCGAGCACACCGACTACAACGATGGCTTCGTGCTGCCCATCGCCATCCCGCAAAGCACGCGCGTGGCGATGCGGCGCAGCGCCGGCGCCAGGAGCCGGGTGCATGCCGTGGCCTACGACCGCACGGTGGAGTTCGCACCCGGTACTGACGCGCCCGCGGGCGAGGACAACCCCTTCGCGCGCTACGTCAGCGGCACGCTGATCGAGGCCGCGCACGAGGGCTTCCAGGTGCCGGCCCTGGACATCCTGGTGGCGTCGGACGTGCCCATCGGGGTGGGACTGTCCTCCAGCGCGGCGCTGGAGGTCGCGGTGCTGCGCGCGCTGCGCGAGCTGCTGGAGCTGGACCTGGACGACGTGCGCATCGCGCAGGTGGCGCAGCGGGCGGAGATCGAGCATGCCGGCGTGCGCTGCGGGATCATGGACCAGATGGCGTCCAGCCTGGCCGACACGCGCAGCGCGCTGTTCCTGGACACGCGCACGCTGCGCCGCCAGCTGATACCGCTGCCCGAAGGCAGCTCGGTGCTGGTGATGGACTCGGGCGTCGCTCGCTCGCTGGCCACCAGTGGCTACAACCAGCGCCGGGCCGAGTGCGAAGCCGCCGCCGCGGCGCTGGGGGTGCCGGCACTGCGCGACGTGGAATACGTTTCGGCCGTGGAGCAGCTTGGCGACGAGACGTTGCGCCGCCGCGCGCGGCATGTGGTGAGTGAGAACCAGCGCGTGCTGTCAGCCGCGGCGGGCTGCGACGCACGCGGCTTCGGCACGCTGATGAACGCCTCGCACGCGAGCCTGCGCGACGACTACGAGGTCTCAGTTCCCGAGGTGGACCGCTTGGTGGAACTGCTGCAGCAGCACCCGGCCGTGTTCGGCGCGCGCATGACTGGCGCAGGCTGGGGCGGCGCCTGCGTGGCGCTGTGCCAAGCCGGGATGCAGGAAGATGTGGCGCGCACGGTGCTGCCGGCGTACGCGGCGAGCGGCGGTCGCGGGCGAGCGCTGGTACCAGAATTCGAAGACAAGGAGGGGCGCTGACTGAAACGCTATCCCGTGCTCACAGGCGCCTGATGCAGTGCCTGAATTGCGGAAGCGTTTTGACGGATTTCCAAGCCCAAAAGCAAAACGCCCCGACCATATGTTGGTCGGGGCGTTTGCTTCAGATATTAGCCTGACGATGTCCTACTTTCACACGGGAATCCGCACTATCATCGGCGCTGAGGTGTTTCACGATCCTGTTCGGGATGGGAAGGGGTGGGACCACCTCGCTATGGTCATCAGGCTTGAACTTTTTGCCCAACTGCTTCGTTCAGCAGTTGAGCCAATTCACAGAGTCTATCAGCTTTATTGATTGCGTCGCCGTCTTGGGGCAACAACTTCAAATTCTCGTCTTTGACTGCTTCGTCAAAGTTATAGGGTCAAGCCTCACGGGCAATTAGTACTGGTCAGCTTAACGCGTTACCGCGCTTCCACACCCAGCCTATCAACGTCCTGGTCTCGAACGACCCTTCAGGGGGCTCAAGG
>NZ_KE387210.1:117688-233093 GCF_000430725.1 Azohydromonas australica DSM 1124 | reverse complement strand
ATAAGACTTGTCGAGTACGGTATCGTCAAAAATCAGATAGCCATGAGCGCTGGGAATCACGTGCGGCCGAATGTTTTCCCAAATGATGCGTGATGTGATGCGCTCGCCGTTCAAATACCGATTGAGGGCGTCATGGCTAAAGTGGGCATGATGCTCGGCATAGTGCGTCAAGGTGAAGTTGACCTGACTCGATAACAGGAACTGACAGTAGTCCACGCGGGATGGATTCATGTCGCCGCCTAGTGAAAGACAAAACTATGATCTATGCTTTCAAGAAGTTCAAGTTGAAATTAATTCATGGGATTTCTATGATTTTCTATCAAACTTTTGCGTAAGTCCTAAATCATTTATTCCTGGGCGTCCTGACATTCAGCGGACTGCATCCGGCACCGGCCCAGGTCCTGACCACCGTGGGTGTGACGTTATGGAATTACTTGATCAATGGCATCTGGACCTTCCGGCAACGGAAGGCCTGAGGCCGCCTCCCGTCGTCAGCCTGGTGCTGCCCTGCTACAACGAGCAGGAGGTGCTGCCGGAGACGACCACGCGCCTGGTGGCTTTGATGGCGCGCCTGAAGGCCGACCGCGTGGTGTCCAGCGACAGCGCGATCTTCTTCGTCGATGACGGCAGCCGCGACCGCACCTGGGAACTCATCACCCGCTACACCGAGAAGTACACGCAGGTCTGCGGCATCAAGCTCAGCCGCAACCGCGGGCACCAGAACGCGCTGCTGTGCGGGCTCATGACTGCGCCGGGCGACGTGCTCATCAGCCTGGATGCGGACCTGCAGGACGACCTGGAGGCCATTCCGCGCATGATCGAGGCCTACCGCCAGGGCTCGGAAATCGTCTATGGCGTGCGCAGCAAGCGCGAAAAGGATTCGTTCTTCAAGCGTTTCACGGCCGAGGGCTATTACAAGCTGCTGGCCGCGCTGGGCGTGCAGGTGGTGTTCAACCACGCGGATTTCCGGCTCATGAGCCGACGCGCCATCGAAAGCCTGCGCCGCTACGATGAAACGCACCTCTTCCTGCGCGGCATGGTGCCGCTGCTGGGCCTGAAGACCAGCACCGTCGAGTTCGAGCGCGCGCAGCGCTTTGCCGGCGAATCCAAGTACCCGCTGACGAAAATGCTGGCGCTGGCCTGGCAGGGCATCACGTCCTTCACGGCCTACCCGCTGCGCCTGATCACGGGTGTCGGAGTGCTGATTTCCATGGGCAGCCTGGCCATGGCGTTCTGGGCACTGGGCGTGAAGATGTTTTCCGGGCAGGCGCTGCCCGGCTGGGCCTCGACCGTGATCCCGATGTATTTCCTGGGCGGCGTGCAACTGCTGAGCCTGGGCGTGATCGGGGAATACGTGGCCAAGATCTACGAATCGTCCAAGCGGCGCCCGCGCTTCCATGTCGAGACACTGTGCGGCCACCAGTTCATCAAGCAGGCCAAGCAGTCGTCCCATGAAACCGCTCTCTCGTAACCTGTCGGCCCACGGGCCGTGCCTGCTGGCGCTCCTGGCCTTTGCGGCCCTGCTGTTCCTGAACACGCCGACGGACGGCGACTTCTGGTGGTTCGACGCCTCGCGGCATGCGATGAACAGCGTGTTCATCCGCGATCTGCTGCTCGAAGGCGGCTTGCTGCACCCGATCGATTTCGCGCGCAACTACTACCAGCAGTACCCGGGCCTCACCATCGGCTTCTACCCGCCGCTTTTCTACCTGAGCGCGGCGCCCTGGCTGGCGCTGTTCGGCGTGCACCATGCGGTGAACCAGGCGGTGGTGGTGCTGTATGCGCTGCTGGGCGGCAGCCTGGTCTACCTGCTTTGCGTCCGGCACATGGGCCGGCTCGCGGCCACCGCCACCGCACTGTGCGTGCTGGCGATGCCGGACACGGCCCTGTGGTCGCGCCAGGTGCAGCTGGACGTGCCTGCCATCGCGCTGATGCTGGCCAGCGCCTATGGGCTGATCCGCTATCTGGAAACCGACGGTTCGCCCCGCTGGCTCCTGTTCACCACGCTGGGCCTGGGCCTGGCGATCCTGACCCGGGTGCAGGCGATCTTCGCGATCCCGGTGCTGCTCTTCTTCCTGTTCGCCGACCCGCGCCGGCCGCGCATCGCCATGAAGCCGCGCCTCAAGGCCCTGGCCCTGATGCTGCTGGTCGCACTGCCTTCGCTGCTGATCGCGGCCTATTTCAGCCGAGTCAACCAGACGCTGGCCGGAGAAATGCCCGGCATGCCCAAGCTGCTGTCGCTGGAGAACTGGATCTGGTATGCGCGGGCCTTGCCCCGGCAGATGGGTCTGCCGGCGCTGGGGCTGCTCGTGGCCGGGCTGGTTGCGGGCGCGCTCACGTGGCGCCGTCCCGGCTGGCCTCCGGCCGTCAAGGTGCTGGCGGCGCTGGCGCTGTGCGCCTGGGGTTTCTTCACCTTGGTGTCGAACAAGGACCCTCGCTTCAACCTGCCGGGCGTGGTGCTCCTGTTCGTGGCCTCTGCGCTGTTGCTGTACCTGGCGCTGCCACGGCTGGCCAGGCTGGCCTTGCCTGCCCTGGCCTGCTGGCTGGTGGTCCAGGCCCTTGCGCTGAGCGAGGTACCGGTCGTCGGGGGCTTCAAGGAAGCGGCCCTGCTGGCCCAGGAAATCACCCCGCACGGCGGCAACGTGCTGGTATCGGCACGCCGGGATGGCTCTTTCATCTTCAACATGCGCACCCTGGGCGAGCGGCGCGACATGGGCGTTCGGCGCGCGGACAAGATGTTCGTCGACATGAAGATCGCCGCCGAGCTCGGCGTCAAGGACCGGGCTTTGGACGTGTCGGCGATCGAGCGCCTGCTCAAGGACGAGAACATCCAGACCGTCGTGGCCCAGCCGGGCTATCTGGCGAGCCAGCCCTCGTTCCGCAGCTTTGGGCAGGTGCTGGAGGCCGGCGTGCTGTACGAGCCGGTGCGGCGGATCCGCATCACCGGCGCCACCCCGGCCAACGAGCAGGAACTGGTGGTTTACCGGCGCAAATGAGCTGGCCGACGTGCCACGCGTCGTCCAGGGCGGGGCCGGCACCCACGCGCGCGGATCCGGCAGCCGTCGCACACCCGGCTGCCGTCCCGGGACGTCAAGGGCGCAACCGGCTCAAACCGCGCTGCGATACACCCCGATCGCCTCGGCCAGGCGCCCGGCCGGCGCCGCCGCGGTGCGCACCGACATGTAGCCCACCACCTGCCCATGGCGGCGCATCGGCGTGGCATTGGCCCGCACCCCGTAGTGGTCGCCGTTCTTGCGCCGGTTCTTCACCAGCGCGCTCCACGAGCTGCCCGCCTTGAGCGTGGCCCACATGTCGGCGAAGGCCGCAGGCGGCATGTCGGGATGGCGCACCATGTTGTGCGCCTGCCCCATGGGCTCCTTCCGGTCGAACCCACTGACCTGGATGAACGCCGAATTGGCGTGAGTGACGTGGCTGTTGAGGTCCGTGGTGGACACCAGGGTCACGCCCGCCGGAATGGTGTAGGCGCGACCGGTGACGGGAAGATTGGTTCTCATGGATTACTGCTGTTCTTGAAGGTCGTTGCGGGCTGGGTGCCTGCCAATGCCTTGACTTGAGTAAGTTTCGAGTCAGGAATTGGCGGCGCCCAACGGGCCTCCCTGGCCCCGCTTGGGACCGGATGTACGCCCAGTTCCCGAAACTTGCTTTTGTTATAAATAAGCAAAAATTAAGCCCAATATTCAAGCTGTCGATCCGTATGGAGTTTTTTTGCACACCTTCAGGAGACGTGCAAACATTTTTGACGGCAGCATGACGGTCAAAAAGTTTTCATCCTGCTTTGCGGGCCCATTTGGCGGCAGGCGCACGGCATGAGCTAAATCAATCGGGCAAACTGCCGAAAAAGCACAAACAGTGTTTTTGCCCGCCATGTCGGACTTTCGAGGCGGGACCGAAGGAAAACCCGCTTCCGCATCCATGGCCTCCGCGACATCCCAACTCGAACGACTGCGCAGCCTCATCCACGTCCAGACGCAACTGACGAATGCGCATCTGGACCTCGACGCCTTCATGCAGCAGGTGGTGGACAGCCTGCAAGCGCTCACGAGCGCGGCCGGCGCGGTGGTGGAGCTGGTCGAGGGCGAGCAGATGGTCTACCGCTGTGCCAGCCCGGCCCTGGCGCGCCACGTCGGGTTGCGGCTGCAGCGCCAGAGCAGCCTCTCGGGCCTGTGCGTGGAGCGCGGCGAGATCCTCTACAGCCAGGACACCGACGACAACCCGCGCGTCAACCGCGACGCCTGCCGCGACATCGGCATCCGCTCCATGGTGTGCACGCCGCTGTACTGTCGCGGCGACGCGGTGGGGGTGTTGAAAGTGATGGCGCGTGAGCCGCAGGGCTTCGACGCGGACGACCTCCAGACGCTGGAGCTGCTGGCCGCCAGCCTGGGCGGCGCGCTGGGCCGCCAGGTCGCCTTCGACCTGCGCATGCAGATGGCGACACGGCTGCACGCCAGCGAGGCGCGGCTGCGCGCGATGCTGGAGCACGCCCACGACGCCATCGTGTCCATGGACGCGCAGGGCGTGGTGATGGAGTGGAACCCCGCTGCGCAGCAGCTGTTCGGCTGGAGCGCCGAGGAGGCGGTGGGGCGCTCCATGGCCGCGCTGATCTTCGCGCAGCCGCTGTGCGACTGCCACGACGACGGCCTGCGCTGCTTTCGCGAGGGCAACGACGACGCCAAGCCCAGCCGGCTGGAGCTGCAGGCCGTGCATCGCGACGGGCGCGAGATGATGATCGAGCTGAGCTGGAGCGGCACGCACGTCGAGGGCCACTGGGAGTTCACCGGCTTCATGCGCGACATCACCGAGCGCAAGCGCCTGGAGTCGGCGCTGCAGGCCATGGCGCGGCAAGACGCGCTCACCGGCCTGCTCAACCGGCGCGCCTTCATGGACGCGCTGAACCAGTCCCTGCATTGCCAGGACCGCCATGGCGTGCCCGCCGCGCTGCTGTTCCTGGACCTGGACGGCTTTAAGCGGCTCAACGACACGCAGGGCCACCAGGCCGGCGACGAGGCGCTGGTGGCAGTGGCCGCCCGGCTGCGCGAGTGCGTGCGCGCCAACGACGTGCTGGCGCGGCTGGGGGGCGACGAGTTCGTGCTGCTGGCCGACGGCATCGGCGAGGAGGTGCCGGCCCGCGCCCTGGCGCAGAAGGTGCTGGAAGCCGTCGTGGGCGCGATGCCGTCCTCGGGCCTGTCCTGCAGCGTGGGCATCGCGCTGGCCGGCCCGGACGGCACCGCCACCGAGCTGCTGCAGCAGGCCGACCACGCGATGTACGCGGCCAAGCAGCAAGGGCGCGGCACCGTGGTCTTTCATGGCCGGGTGCCGCCGGCCGGGCGCGAGGCTGCCGCGGAGTCGGCCTCGGAGTCGAACGACCTTACAACGGCCTGTTTCACGCTGAAGTCCTTCGAGGCTGGTTGACCCGGCCGTGGCAACCCGGACGCCGCTGCCGCACGGCTTCGCCCTCACCTGAAATCCCGGCTCCCCGCCACGAAGCGCCCCAGCAGCGGCGTGAGGTCCTGCAGCCAGCCCGCCACCAGGGCGCAGACCTCGCCCTCGCGCTGCCAGCGCCCGTGCACCGCCAGCAGCCGCGAGCGCAGCAGCGCCTCGCGCTGGCGCTCGCGGATGCGCTTCCAGCAGATCACCTGCACCACGCCGGTCTCGTCCTCCAGCGTCACGAACACCACGCCCTTGGCCGTGCCGGGCTGCTGGCGCAGCGTCACCAGCCCGCAGGCGCGCACCAGGCGCCCATGCGGCTGCGCCAGCAACTGCGCCACCGTCATCAGCCGCCGCTGCTCCAGCAGCGGACGCAGCAGCGCCAGCGGGTGCCGGCGCAACGTCAGCCCCGTGGCGGCGTGGTCGAACACGATCTCCTCGCCCTCCGGCGCCGGCGGCAGCTCGATGAAGTCTTCCTGCACCGGCGCCTCGCTCAACAACTCCGGCGGCGTGCTCCAGGCCGCCGCCTCCCACACCTGCTGGCGGCGATGCCCGGCCAGGCTCATCAGCGCATCGGCCCCGGCCAGCAGCCGCATCGCGCGCGCGTCCAGCCGGGCGCGGCGCGCCAGGTCCTCCACGTCGTCGAAGGGTTGAACGCGCCGCGCCTCGGCGATGCGGCGGGCATCCTCCTCGCCGAAGCCGGCCACCATGCGCAGCCCCAGGCGCACGGCCGGCGCACGCGGCCCCTCCTCCGGGCGCGGCGCCTTCAGGTACGGCGCGGCCGGCTCCGCCGCGCGCGGATGCCGCAGCGCCTCGACCAGTTCCGGCTTGAAGGGGCCCGGCCTGAGCGCCGGCACCATCGCCTCCAGCGTGCAGTCCCAGTCGCTGTGCAGCACGTCCACCGGCAGCACCTCCACGCCGTGGCGGCGCGCGTCCTGCACCAGCTGCCAGGGCGTGTAGAAGCCCAGCGGCTGCGAGTTCAGCATCGCGGCCAGGAAGGCCGCCGGGTGGTGGCACTTGATCCAGCAGCTCGCGTACACCAGCAGCGCGAACGAGGCCGCGTGGCTCTCCGGGAAGCCGTATTCCGAGAAGCCCTTGATCTGCTCGAAGATCGCCCGCGCGAAGCCCTCGTCGTAGCCGCGCTCGGTCATGCCGCGCACGATGCGGTCGTGGTAGTGCTCCAGCCCGCCCTTGCGCCGCCACGCCGCCATGCTGCGCCGCAGGGCGTCGGCCTCGCCGGGCGAGAAGCCGGCCGCCAGCATCGCCACCTGCATCACCTGCTCCTGGAACACCGGCACGCCCAGCGTGCGCTCCAGCGCCCGCTTGAGCCCCTCGCCGGGGTAGGTGACGGCCTCCTTGCCCTCGCGCCGGCGCAGGTAGGGATGCACCATGCCGCCCTGGATCGGCCCCGGGCGCACGATGGCGACCTCGATCACCAGGTCGTAGAAGCAGCGCGGCCGCAGGCGCGGCAGCATCGCCTGCTGCGCCCGGCTCTCGATCTGGAACACGCCCACCGTGTCGGCGCGGCACACCATGTCGTAGGTGGCCTCGTCCTCGGCCGGCACGTCCTGCAGCGCGAAGGCATGGCCCTGGAGCTGCCCGATGAAATCCAGCGCCTTGCGGATCGCGGTGAGCATGCCCAGCGCCAGCACGTCCACCTTGAGCAGGCCCACGGCGTCCAGGTCGTCCTTGTCCCACTCGATGACGGTGCGCCCGGCCATGGCGGCGTTCTCGATCGGCACCAGCCGCGCCAGCGGCCCCTGCGTCAGCACGAAGCCGCCGGTGTGCTGCGACAGGTGCCGCGGAAAGCCCGCCAGCTGCCCCACCAGGGTCGTGAACTGGCGCATCAGCAGCGAGTCCGCATCCAGCCCCAGCTGCTTGAAACGCTGCGCGCGCAACTGCGCCCCGTCCCACCACTGGTGGTCGCGCGCCAGCGCCTGCACCACCTCGTCCGACAGGCCCAGCGCCTTGCCCACGTCGCGCACGGCGCTGCGCACGCGGTAGGTGATGACGGTGGCCGCCAGCGCCGCGCGCTCGCGGCCGTACTTGCCGTAGAGGTACTGGATGACCTCCTCGCGTCGCTCGTGCTCGAAGTCGATGTCGATATCCGGCGGCTCGTTGCGCTCGCGGCTGATGAAGCGCTCGAACAGCAGGCTCATGCGCGCCGGGTCCACCTCCGTCACGCCCAGGCAGAAGCACACCACCGAGTTGGCCGCGCTGCCGCGGCCCTGGCACAGGATGCCGCGCGAGCGTGCGAACTCCACGATGTCGGCCACGGTCAGGAAATAGTGCTCGTAGCGCAGCTCCTCGATCAGCGCCAGCTCGTGCTCCACCTGCGCCTGCACCGCTTCCGGAATGCCCTGCGGCCAGCGCCGCCCCGCGCCCTCCCAGGCGAGCTGGCGCAGCCACGATGCCGGCGTGTGCCCCTGCGGCACCAGCTCGCCCGGGTAGCGGTAGCGCAGCTCGTCGAGCGAGAAGCTGCAGCGCCCGGCCACTTCAAGCGTCTGCGCCAGCAGCTCCGGCGCGCAGGTCTGCGCCAGCCGCAGCCGCGTGCGCAGATGCCGCTCGGCGCTGGGCTGCAGGCCGAAGCCGCACAGCGCCAGCGGGCGCTTGAGCCGCGTGGCGGTGAGCACGTCCTGCAGCGGCTTGCGCGAGCGCCGGTGCATGTGCACGTCGCCCGCGGCCACCAGCGGCACGCCCGCGCGCTCGGCCGCCTCGCGCAGCCGCTCCAGGTGCAGCGCGTCGTCCAGCTGGCGCAGCAGGTTGGCGATCAGCCAGCAGCGGCCGTTGAAGCGTTCGGCCTGCCAGCACGCCAGGGCCTCGATCTGCGCCGTGGTGGCGCCGCGGTCCGGCGCGGCCAGCAGCAGGCAGTCGGCCAGGGCCTCGGGATGGAAGTCCGCCAGCCGCGGCGGCGCGTAAGTGCCCTTGCCGCTGGCGCGGCGCAGCCGGGTGATGAATTCGCACAGGTTGCCGTAGCCCGCCAGGCTGCAGGCCAGCACGACCAAGGTGCAGCCGGACGGCGCCTGCGCGCCGGGCTCCAAGCCTTCATCGGGTTGCACGCGAAACTGCGCGCCCACCAGCAGCTTCAGCCCATGCCGCTTGGCCGCCACGTGGGCGCGCACGATGCCGGCCAGCGAGCACTCGTCGGTCAGCGCGAGCGCGCGGTAGCCGAGCTGCGCGGCACGCTCGACCAGCTCCTCCGGGTGGCTGGCACCGCGCAGGAAGCTGAAGTTGGACAGGCACCAGAGCTCGGCGTAGTCGGGCAGGCTCAAGCAAAACACCCATGCAGATACCAGGCCGTCGCGTCGTCGGCCAGCCGGGTCTGGAAGATCCACAGCAGCCCGGCGTGCGGGCTCCAGGCCAGCCAGTAGTCGCGCTGCACGTGGCCGCTGTGCTCGCCGGCCTCGCCCTGCAGGCGCTGCCACCAGCCGCCCTCGATGCGGTGCGGCCCCGCCAGCAGCTGCAGCGGGCCCTGGTAGTCCGGCCGCTCGCCCTGCACTGCCAGGCGCAGCGGTTGCGCCAGCACGAAGCCCGGCTGCGGCAACGCGCTCACCTGCGCCGGCGGCAGCGCGGCGGCGCGCGGCGGCGCCTCGTGCACGTCCAGCCAGCGCTGCATCCACTCCGGCCGGTGGTCCGCCAGCAGCAACGGACGCCGCACCCGCTCCCCGCCCAGCCGCGCCGACAGCCGCTGCAGCACCTGCGCGATCGGCTCGCCCGGCGCCTGCGCGGGCGGCAGCAGCTCCGCGCTGTCGGGTGCCAGCGGCTGCCACTCCAGCAGGCCCAGCTGCAGCGCGCCCACCGGCGCCCGCAGCTCGGTGCGGTGCAGATGCTCGCTCAACAGCCGGTGCAGGAATGTCAGGTCGCGCGTGGGTTCGGCCACGCGCAGCGCCAGCTCCCCACCCTCGCCGGCCGTGCGGCTGCGCATCGCGTCGTGCGCCCAGCGCAGGCGCAAGGCGACGGCGCCGCCCTGGCGCGCCGCCAGCCAGCCGCACAGCGCCAGCAGCAGGCGCCGCGCCGCCTGTGCCAGCGCCGGGGCCTGCTCCACGCGCCAGGGCAGCTCCAGCCCCAGCTCGAAGGCGTCGGGCAGCGTCTCCCAGCGCCAGGCCTCCGGGCGCAGGCCGTAGGCCTGGTCCAGCGCCTGCAGCAGCTCTGCGCCGAAGCGCCGCGACAACCCGCCGCGTGGCAGCTGCCGCAGCGCGCCCAGCGTGCCGCAGCCGGTGCGCAGCAGCGTCGGCACGTGCGCCCGCGCAGCGCTCAGCGTTTGCAGCGGCAGCTCGTCGAGCAGGCCGCACAGCAGGATTTCACTCGGGCGCGCGTCCCGGAGTGCACCCGAGGCGCCGTCCGGGCCCCACGGCATCCCGTCCGCGGCATTCCCTTCGGCCGGGCCCGGCACCGGCGGGCCGAAAAGATCGGGCGGCGTGGGCGCGAAGACGGCCGCCACCGTCCCGGACTCGTCCTCCGCCAGCCCGGGATGCCCCGCACGCGCCAGCGCCAGCGCTGCCAGGCCCGTGGGCGCGCCCCAGCTCAGCGTGACGGCCCCCAGCTCCAGCGCCTCGGCACGCACGCGCGCCTGCAGCGCCGCCGCGCCGCCGAAGAGCCGCAGGCTCGCCCGCAGCTCCAGCAGCACCGCCTCCTCCACCCGCGCCACGCGGGGCGTGAACTGCAGCGCCCAGTGCACCAGGGCCGCCAGTGCCGGCGCCGCCGCGGCCCCCTCAGTGGGCGGCGCGGGCGTGCAGGCGGCGGCCCACAGCATCGGCGTGCTCCGTGGAAGTGGAAGAGGAGGCCTGGGCTTCTTCGCCCGCGCGCCGCGCCGACGCCGCAGCCAGGGCGCCATGCGGCATCGGCGCCACCCGCACCGTGCCGGGACGCCGGACGGCGGCCACCGGGGTGGCTGGCGCCCGGTACGCACGCACGGGCAGCACCGCGCGCAGCCCGTCAGGAATGCTGGCCAGCTCGATCTCGCCCTCGTGCGCCGGACCGCGGCGCTTGAGGATGCTCACCTTCAGCGTCCACGGCGTGGTACCCGGGGCCGCCAGCAGCCGCAGCGGCGCCGCCGATGGCTCGTGCCGCGCCGCGGCCGGCCGGCAGACGAAGGCCGGCCACGGAGACCCTTGCGCATGCAACTGCAGCCGCCGCAGCTGCTCCGGCCGCGCCTGCGGCAGCCAGGCCAGCACCACCGCCTCGGCCGAGCGCAGCAGCTGCTCGGTGCACCAGAGCTGCTGCGCCGGGCTGTCGGCCTGCACCCACACCAGCTGCTGCGCGTCCAGCCCCGCCTGCAGCAGGCCCGGCGCGTGCGGCGGGCGCGGCGGGTTCACCAGCACCACGCGCCGCCCGCGGCCGCCTTGCGCCGCCAGCGCCGGCCCCAGCAGCCGCCACTCCAGCACGGCGGGCTGCGGCTGCAGCAGCTCCGTCAGCGCCCCGCCGGGCCAGCCGCCGCCGGGCAGCTCGCGGTCCAGCGCCTCGAAACCCGTGGCCCAGGCGGCCGCGCCGGCCTGCCCCAACTCGCTGCCCCGCCACAAACCTGCCGCCACGGCCGGCGGCAATGAATTCAAAGCGGTGGCAGCGCCGGTAAGCGGAACAGTGGACATGGAGGGCAAATACTGTGTTTTCATACAGTATCCACCACCTGAAGCCGAATTTGCACGCCGGTGGTGCGTGCGCAACAACTTTTTTTGAAGCGTGGTCCCGCCAGGCATGGGCGGCTCGGCCGTGCGCGCGCCTGCGGGACAGTCCTGAGAAGTCGCTCGATGTTTTGGGAACGGCAATTGCCGAGATAGCTCTTCGCCCGAAATACCACCGACCTTGGTCACGGTTTCCGGCGACATAAATCCCTCTCACCTCCTGAAAAAGAGGGATAAAAATTCATTTTGTACTGACTAAGCTTGCCGCGCAGACCAGGTTCTGCTGGGGAATCGTGATGAAGCCATATTTTCTCGCAGCCTTGCTGGCTGCTGCCTCCATTTTCAAGCCCGCATTTGCCGAAGACGGCGAGACATTCGTGCCGCAGCCGGCCAGCGCGCAGTTCCAGGCCACGCAATACCAGGTTTACAGCCTGGGCTCGGTGGAAGGCGGCGAGAGCTTCGCGCGCGCTGTCAGCAGCGACGGCAAGGCGGCCGGTTACGTGAGCTTCAACATCATCGGCGGCAAGCGTCCGGCGATTTTCGAGCGCGGCAAGGCGCCAGTGCCCATCTTCACCGATGGCCGGGGCGAAGCCACCGGCATCAACCGCCTGCGCGAAGTCGTGGGCTGGTACGTTCAAGGCGCCAGCCGCCAGGGATTCATATGGAAAAACAACGCCATCACCACGATCCTTTCCCCCATCGGCGGCCAGAGCCATGCCGCGGCCATCAACAATAGCTCCGTGGTGGTGGGCTGGTATGAAGTATCTCCGGGCATCACGCATGCCTTCCGCCATCAAAATGGCGTGACGACCGATTTGGGAAACTGGGGTGGCCGCTCGTCGCAGGCCACGGCCATCAATGCCAACGGCGATATTGCCGGCTTCAGGGAAATACAGGTCAATGGGCAGTGGGTGAAACAGGGCGTGCGCCTGAAGGCCACTGGCACCCGCCAGATCATCAAGCCCCTGGCCGGCTTCGATAACCTGGTGCCCACGGAAATCAACGACACCGGCGACCTGGCCGGCTCCATGTCGCTCAATGCCAGCGAGTTTCCCTTCGACGCCGCCGCCTTCATCGTCAAGGGCGCCTCGGGCACCACGGTGACGCGACTGACGCCCGCGGGCTGCTGCTTCGGCAGCGTGGGCTACTCGCTCAACAGCAGCCGCAAGGTGGTGGGCTACCGCTTCGACCGCCTGGCCGACCCTTCCGAACTCGGCCGGCTGTGGGACGTGACCGCGGCCCAGGAGATCTCGCTCTACACGCTGCCCGAGGCGCTGGCCGCGGGCTGGTGGCGGCTGTCGGAGCCGAGCGACATCAACAACAACGGCGTGATCGTCGGCCAGGGCGCCATCCGCCCGGCCAGCGGCGGACAGCTCATGCGCGCCTTCATGCTGGTGCCCATCCCCGCGCTGACGAGCCCGACGGCGCAGTGAGCCGGGCCGCGGTGCCCGCCTTCGGGCACCGTGCGCGGCGCCTCAGCCCTCGCCGAGAACCTGTGCCAGCGCCAGCCGCCCCGCGATGCCGTAGGGGCTGGCCAGGGTCTCAGCGACATCGAAGTGGTTGTATTCCTCGCCGATGCTCAGCGACACCTTCTTGCCGGCCTTTTCCAGCGCCAACGCGAAATCACGGGACTGCCGCATGAACTCCGGCGACTCCAGGCTGCCGTGCACCAGCGCCACCGGTGCCTGGACGCGCGCGACATGGCGCTGCGGGCTGAGCTGCGCCTCGATCTCGTCGGTGAAGGCCACGTATTTGCGCCGCGCCGACAGCCGCACCGGCTGGAGGTCGTAAATGCCGCTGATGCACACGGCGCCCTTGATCAGCGACTGCGGCAGCCCGAAGCCCTGGGTCCAATCCGTGGTCAGCAGCACGCCGGCCAGGTGGGCACCCGAGGAAAAGCCGCTGAGGTAGAGACGCGCCGGGTCGCCGCCGAAGGTAGCCGCATTGCGGGCGATCCAGGCCAGGGCGCGGCGCACCTGAGCCGCCATGACCATCAAATTGCCGTTGATGTCCAGAATATTGCTGAAATTCAGGGCCAGGAAATGCACGCCGCGGCCCACGAAATTCTCCGCCATGAAAGCGGCGTCGGACGCCGCCCCGCCGCGCCAGGCCCCGCCGTGGACGAAGACGTGGATCGGCGCATGGCGCTTTCCGGGCGCCAGAAAACCCTCGATGGTTTCGTCGGCCTGCGTGCCATAAGCCCACACCTGCTTGGGCGGCAGATAGGCCAGTGCACGCTGGCTGTTGGTGGTGGTGCGCCTCAGCAGCGATTGGATGTTGCTGGCCCAGAACTGCTGGTCGTAGGCCGCATCCAGCCGGGCCTGGTCGTAGTCCATCCAGACCAGCGGCCCTGGACGGCCTGCCGTGCCCGCCTCGTGCTGGGCCGCCACCCCGGCGGCCCCGAGGCCCAGGCCGGCCGCGACGCCAAGGCGCACGAATTGGCGCCGGGCCGGCAATTTCATGCCGGCCTCAGCCTCCGGCACTGCATTCGATTTTTCCCAGGAATATATGGAATCAAGCCTGTTCATCGTTCCCTCCTTTTGCCTGCAGCCGATGCCGGCCGGGCTGTTGATTGAAATCAGCAAGTTTTGCGGATGGCCCTGAATCACGTCGGGCCGCGATGCCGAGGCTGGTGACGGCATAACCAGACAGCGGCCCGGAATTCTGGCCCGCGGCCACGCACCTCCTGGAATCAGGAAGCCCGGGAATTACCCTGCATGGACAAAAACTTTCTCTCCAGGAATATGGCCTCGCGCCGGGGGCGAGGCCGGCGCAGCGGCGCCGCGCCCTCTCAGGCCGCGTCGCTCTTGCTCAGCAGCTGCAGCTTGGGCTTGGCGGCCTCGGTGCGGGCCGCCTGCGAGGCCTGCTGCTGCGCGACCCAGGCCTCCAGGTCGTGCGGCGGCAGCGGCTGCGCGTAGTGGTAGCCCTGCAGCTCGTCGCAGGCCACGCCGCGCAGCGCCATGGCCGTGGACTCGTCCTCCACGCCCTCGGCCACCACGCGCAAGCCCAGCGTGTGGGCCATGCCCACGATGGCGCGCGGCACCGCCAGGTGTGTCGGGTCCAGCGCCAGCTCCGCCACCACTGTGCGGTCGATCTTGAGCGCGTCGATGGGGAAGCGGTGCAGGTGCGGCACGCTCGAATAGCCGGTGCCGAAGTTGTCGATGGCCAGCTCCACGCCCAGCCGCTTGAGCGCCAGGAGCTGCTGCAGCATGAACTCCACGTCCTCCATCACCGCCGACTCGCACAGCTCCAGCTCCAGCAGCCGCGGCACCACGCCATGGCGCTCCAGCGCCGCCTGCAGCGCGCTGACCAGTCCCGGCTCGCGCAGCTGCACCGGCGAGAGGTTGATGGTCACCGGCACCGGCATGAACCCCTGCGCCTTCCACTGCGCCTGCTGGCGGCAGACCTCGTCGATGACCCAGGCGCCGATGGGCACGATCAGCCGCGAGGACTCGGCCACCGACACGAACTCCGCTGGCCCCACCGGGCCCAGCCGCGCGCTGTGCCAGCGCAGCAGCGCCGCCAGGCCCGACAGTGCGCCGTCGTGCGCCGCCACCCGCGGCTGGTAGTGCAGCGTGAACTCGTTGCGCTCCAGCGCCTGGCGCAGCTGCACCTCCACCAGCACGCGCCGGTGCGCGCGCTCGTGCAGCTCGGCCGTGAACAGGCAGGCGGCGTCGCCGCCGCGCGCCTTGGCCTGCATCATGGCCGCGTCGGCGCGGCGCATGGCCTCGTCCACTTCCTCCTCGGGCGGGCACAGCGCCACGCCCACGCTGCAGCTCAGGTGCACCTCGGAGCCGCCCACCGCGTGCGGATGCCGCAGCTGCGGCAGGAAGCGCTGCTCGACCAGGCGCAGCGCCTCCTCGCCGTCGCGGATGCCTCCCAGCGCCACGCCCAGCTCCGCGCCGCCCAGGCGGCACACCACGTCGCCGCCGCGCACCGTCTCCAGCAGCCGCTGCGCCACCGCGCGCAGCAGCGCGTCGCCGGCCGGGCGGCCCAGCGTGTCGTTGACGTGCTTGAACCGGTCCAGGTCGATGCACAGCACCGCCACCTGCTGCTCGCCCTGGCGCGCGCGCTGCACCATGGCCCGCAGCCGCTCCACGAACAGCACCCGGTTGGGCAGCCCGGTGAGCGCGTCGTGGTGCGCCAGGTAGCGGATGCGCTGCTCCTGCGCCTTGCGCTCGCTGATGTCCAGGGCGCTGAAGATGGTGTGGCGCCGCGGCGTGCCGGAGGCCTCGCCCTCGCTGACCACGGTGGCCGACAGCCACGCCGGCACCGTCTTGCCGTCGGACCGGTGCAGCCACACCTCGCCCTGCCAGCGGCCCTGCGTCTCGACGACGCGCCACAGCCGCTCGATGAAGCCGCGCCCCATGTCCTCGGACAGCAGCTGCTCCAGCCCGCGCCCGACCACCATGTCGGTGCGGCAGGCGGTGAGCCGGCACAGCGCCGGGTTGAGCGAGACCACGTGGCGCGAGGCATCGCAGATCGCGATGCCCTCGGTGGCGTTCTCGAACACCTGCATCCACACCGACAGGCCCTGCTCGGCGCGCTTGAGCTGGTCCACCGGCGTGAACACGGTGAGCACCGCGTCGCGCCCCTCGTAGGCCACGCGACGCGCCGACAGCACGCCCCAGCCCGGATGCGCGCCGCCGTGCCAGCGCACCTCCAGCTCATCGACCTGCCCGCGCTCGGTCAGCAGCCGCTGGAGCTGCACGCGCGCCGCCGGCTCCAGCCCCGCGCTGAGCGGGTCGCTGTGGCGCTGGCCGATCCAGGCCAGCCCCGGCCCGTTGGCGTGCAGCAGCTCGTGCGTGGGCAGCGCCGTGACGATGATGGGCAGTGGCGTGATGTCCGACAGCCGCTGGCGCGCCTGCAGCGCGTTGAGGGTGGCACTGAGCTGCTGCTGCTCCTGGTGGTGGCTGCCCAGCCGCGACAGGACGTGGTTGAAGGCCTGCGCCACGGCGCCGAACTCGTCGCGGCTGTCCCACTCCATGCGGCGGCTGACGTCGTTGCCGCGGCGCACGGTGCGCGCCACGTCGGCCATGTGCTGCAGCGGCTTCAGGATCTGGCGCGCCGCGGCCCAGGCGTAGGCCAGCGCGCCCAGCAGTAGCAGGGCGCCGCCGCCGAGCTGCAGCACCAGCTTCTGCCGCCGGTCGTCGATGCGCTTTTGCAGCAGCCCGCGCAGCGGCGCCGCCAGCCGCGAGCCGTACTCGTCGATCTGCACCAGCAAGGCCTGGTGCGTGGACAGCAGCGGCTTGAGCGCCTCGGCCCCGGGTGCGTTCGGCGCCAGCGCCAGCGCGCGGGCCTCGCGGCTGAAGGCCTCCACCGCCGCCAGCGCCTGCGCCTGCACCGCCAGCGCCCCCAGCACCGGATCGTCGAGCACGCGCACCTTGGCCTGCTGGCCGTCGAGCTCCATCAGCCGCGCCTGGCCCACGAGCTGGCCTTCGAGCATGAAGTAGCGGTTGCGCCAGTCCTCCACCGGCTCCTTCGGCAGCGCCGCGGCGGCGTTCAGCAGCAGCTCGCTCACGCGCTGCGCCAGCACCAGCAGCTCCGGCAGCCGCGCCACCATGATCGGCACCACGTAGCGGCCGTCGGCCAGCGCCGGGCTGTCGCCCAGCCCGGACTGGAAGGCCAGCTGCGACACCACCAGCTGCCCCTGGCGCAGCACCTCCGCGCGCAGCACGGCCAGCGTGGCGCGCCCCTGCGCGTCCGGCTTCTGCTGGGCGGGATCCTTGGTCAGCCGCTCCACCGCCTGGCGCAGCGCCGCGCCGACGGCCTCGGCGCACTGCGGCACCTGCATCAGCACCGCCGTGGCCTGGCGCGAGACCATCGGCGTCTCCGGCGCCGCGGCCGCCTGCAGCATGCGGTTGACCTCGCCGATGCACACCAGCCCGGCGAGCTCCTGCTGCGCCTCCGCGACGATGCGCAGCCGGTCGCGCACGAGCACGCTGCCGGCGAGCAGCGCCACCACCAGCGGCAGCAGGCTCATCACCAGCAGCTTGCGGCCCACGCTGAGGCGGCCGAGGAGTGACGAAAGGACGCGCGGCATGGCAGGAACTTCAACGAGCCGAGGGCGCCGGGACGGCTTGACGAAAACCCGCCGCCGTCCACGACCGGCACCGTCCCCCGCGGCTCCTCAAGCCACGAGCTTCGGCTCAGCCTGCATTGTGGCCCGGGCCCTACACGATCCCGGGCGGGACGCAACGGTCATGCCCAGGCCCCTGCGTGCACTTGTTCACGCCGTGGCGGGGTTCCCGTCCACCCGCTCGGAATGGGCGTCCGCCACCGGCCGCGGCGGCGCCGGGAGCACGGCCGGCGCCGGCGGGGCCGCCGGCACCCCGGCGGCGCTGGCCGCCTCCACCTCGGCCAGCGAGGCCACGCGGTTGCGCCCGCCCTGCTTGGCGACGTAGAGCGCGCGATCGGCGCCCTCCACCAGCGACTGCACCCGGGCGCCGGGGCCCGGCAGCAGCGTGTGCGTGCCCACGCTCAGCGTCACGCGGCCCTGCACGCCGTGGCGGTGCTCGATGGCCAGCAGCACCACCGCGCGGCGCGCCAGCTCCGCCACCACGCGCGCGCCATCGGCATCGGTGCCGGGCAGCAGCATCGCGAACTCCTCGCCGCCCCAGCGCGCCACCAGGTCGCCCGGGCGGCGCGAGACGCCGCGCAGCGCCATCGCCACGCGGCGCAGGCAGGCGTCGCCCTCAGGATGGCCGTAGCTGTCGTTGAACTGCTTGAAGCGGTCCACGTCGATCATCAGCAGGCTCAACGCCTCGCGCTGGCGCTGCGCCACGCGCCAGGCGTCCTCCAGCGCCGCGTCGAAGCGGCGCCGGTTGGCCAGGCCGGTGAGCGGGTCGAAGGCCGCCAGCCGCGCCAGCTCCTCGTTGCTGCGCGCGAGCTGCTCGTGCGCCGTCTGCAGCTCCAGCTGCGTGCGCCGCAGCTCGGTGATGTCGGTGCGGATGGCGATGTACTGGTAGGGCTTGCCGCGCTCGTTGAGCAGCGGAACGATGGTCGTGTCCACCCAGTAGGTGCTGCCGTCCTTGGCCCGGTTCTCGACCTGGCCCTGCCAGACGCCGCCGCGCGCGATGGTGCGCCACATGTGCTTGAAGAACGAGGCCGGGTGCCGGTCCGAGCGCACGATGCTGTGCGGGCTGCCGATCAGCTCCTCGGCGCTGTACTTGGACAGCGCGCAGAAGCGCTCGTTGACGCTCAGGATCACGCCGCGCACGTCCGTGACCGCCACCACGGCGTGCTCGTTGATGGCGTGCTCCAGTTCCGCCAGGCGCCGGTTGGAGCCCTGCAGCTCGCGCGTGAGCGCCTGTTGCGCCCGCAGCGTGCGGTGGTTGAGCAGCCCCGCCAGCACCAGCCCCGCCACCACCGCGGCCACGGCAGCCGCATTGAGCCAGGCCGAGTGCCGCCAGGCGGCCAGCACCTCGTCGCGCGACAGCGCCACCACCACCATCACCGCGTAGGCCTGGGAGTGCACGAAGCTGTACTGGCGCTGCAGGCCGTCCACCGGCGAGTCGGCGGTGAAGGTGCCCGAGCGCGCACGCGAGTAGTGCTCGCGGTTGAGCACCGACTCCTTGAGCTCGATGCCCACCGCCACCTCGCTGTAGGGCCGGCGCACCAGCACCGTGGCGTCGCGGGTGCAGAGTGACAGCAGCGCGTCGCGGCCGAGCTCGAAGCGGTCCAGGTACTGCTGCAGGTACTTCATCGACAGCGCCCCCACCACCACGCCGGCGAAGCGGCCGTCCGCGTGCGCCAGGCGCCGCGACAGCGGCACGACCCAGTCGCCGTGCGGCTCGGCGCGGAAGGGCTTGCCCACGATCAGGTCGTCGCGCGTGCTGGCGCGGTGCAGCTCGAAGAACTCGCGCCCCTGCGCGGAGGCCTCGTAGCGCTGCCCGGCGTAGGAGCTCACGCGCAGCTTGCCCTTGGCGTCGTAGACGTACAGGTCGTGCAGCGCGGGCTGCAGGTTGACGCGGCGCAGGATCTCGTCGCGCAGCGCCTGCGTGGGGCCGCCGCCGTCCTCGTAGGGCGCCAGCACCGTGCGCGAGACCACGGCCATGAAGGCGTCGGTCTCGCGCAGCGTGGCCTCCATGTGGTCGAGCACCGACTCCGCCAGGTTGGCGCTGGTCTGCTGCGCCTGGCGCAGCGCGTTCTCGCGCGCCTGCCACATGAAGGCGCTGGCCGCGGCCACCAGCGCCACACAGGCCAGCAGCAGCACCGCGCCCACGCGCAATGCCGCGCGCGGGCCCAGCGCGGGCGCCGCGGCCTGAATCGGTGCTGAATCGGAATGGGCAGAGGTCATGGCATGGAAAACATGCCGCAGCACGCACAGCCCGACCGGCAACAACGGTGGCGTGCCGGTACGGCGCGGCGCGCCGGCGCTGGGAGCGCCGACTGCTTTCCCATCGGCATCTCCTGGCCAGACTTGAGGCCGGCCCGCCGTCCAAAGGCCGCGAATTCGCACACCGCCCCGGGGAGTGAGCGCCCGCGGCACCGCTGGCGAGGTGCCTGCGTGGCAATCCGGGCCGTGCCCGGGACCCCCAGGATGCGGGTCAGCCACTTGCTATATCCCGATGCAAGCACCGCTGCTCCGCCCCGGACACCGCCGCCGAAGCGCCGACCGCCTGCCGCCAAGCCGCCGCCCGCGAGCGGCTGCCCATGGCGCGCTGCGGCCTGGCGCCCAGGCCTGCCGGCGCGGCACGGCGACCGACCGTCCGAATTCCCGAGATTGCACCGCCATGTCCAGCTTGCGCCCCCGGGCCCGCTACCGGCCCCCTTCCCACTCCCTCTTCGGCCAACCTTTCGCGGCCCGCATGCGGCCGGAGGAGGCGGCGCAGCTGGAATCGCTGGCCGACCTGCTGCAGCACTTCTGGATGCAGCTCAACCGCGCGCGCATCCAGCACCTGTGCCAGGCGCTGGCGGCGGAGAGCCTGGAGGCGCTGTGGCGCGACCGCATCCGCGAGATCCAGGCGCTCATCGAGCGCGTGGGCGTGCTCGGCCCGGATCAGGCCGTGGAGGGCCTGGAACGCGCGCGCAACGCGGTGGCGGACTGGGAGCAGCAGGTGCACCGCTTCTTCTCCGGCCCGGTGAAGATGGCCGACTACTGCATCCTGCAGAACCGCCTGGAGTCCATGGCCCGCGCCATCGACCTGTGCGCGCGCATGTGGCAGCTGCAGGAGGGGCGGGAGTAGGGCCCTGGGGCCGCGGCCGGCGCGCGGCCCTTGAGGTTGCGGGCGCATCTGGGAGCGCGCCTATGATCCGGCGCACCCCCTGACGCGAAAGAAGCCCGCCATGACCCTGCTGCTGCTCGGCCTGCTGCTGTTCCTGGGAACGCACTCGGTGTCCATCCTCGCGCCCGACTGGCGCCGGGGCTGGATCGCGCGGCACGGCGAGAAGCCGTGGAAGGGTCTGTACTCGCTGGTGTCGCTGGTCGGCTTCGTGCTGCTGATCGTGGGCTACGGCTGGGCGCGGCAGTCGCCGGTGGTGCTCTACACGCCGCCGACCTGGACCCGCCACCTGGCGCTGCTGCTGATGCTGCCGGTGTTCCCGCTGCTGCTGGCCGCGTACCTGCCCGGGCGCATCAAGGCCGCCGCCAAGCACCCGATGCTCGCGGCGGTGAAGCTGTGGGCGCTGGCGCACCTGCTGGCCAACGGCACGCTGGCCGACGTGCTGCTCTTCGGCGGCTTCCTGGCCTGGGCGGTGGCCGACCGCATCTCCGCCAAGCGCCACCCGCGCGGCCCCGTGCCCGGCGCCCCGCCGCGCCCGGCCAACGACCTCATCGCGCTGGGCGCCGGACTGCTGCTGTACGTGCTGTTCATCGCCGGGGCGCACGCCTGGCTGATCGGCGTGTCGCCGCTGGCCTGATGCCTGCGCAACCGATGGCCGCCGCCTGCCTGGCGGCCCTGCTCGCCGCCCTGCCCCTGGCCGCGGCCGCCGCCCCGGCGCCGCCGCCCACCGCCGCCCACCACCTGACGCTCCACCTCGACCCCGCCGCCGGCCGGCTGCAGGGCCACGACCGCCTCACCCTGCCGGCCGGGTACCGCGGCGCGCTGCTGCTGGAGCTGGGCGAGGCGCTGGAGCTGCAGTCCGCCACGGCCCAGGGCCGCGCGCTGCCCTTCACGCGCGAGGGCGAGCGCGTGCGCATCGCGCTGCCGCCGGGCACCGCCTCGCTGGAGCTGCGCTACACGGGGCGCCTGGCCGGCGCCGAGGCGCCGCGCATCGCCGCCGAGGGCAGCTGGCTGCCGGGCGACTTCGCCTGGTATCCCCGCCTGGACTGGTCCGACGCGCTGCAGGTGGAGGTGCACACCCCCGCCGGCCAGCAGGCCGCGCTCACCGGCGCGCTGCGGCGCGAGGACCACACGGGCGAAGGCACCCGCGCCGTCTACGCCGCCTATCCCGGCGAGCCGCCCACGCTCTTCGCCGGCCCCTGGCAGTGCCAGGCGCGCCAGCACCGGGGCCTGCGCCTGCGCGCCTGCTTCCACGCCGAGGTCGCCTCGCTCGCGGGTGCCTACCTCGACGACGCGGCGCGCCACATCGACCGCTACGCCGCGCAGCTGGGTCCCTACGCCTATGCCGGCTTCGACATGCTCTCGGGCCCGGACCCGGTGGGGCTGGGCTATCCGGGCCTGACCTACGTGTCGCGCGCCATCCTGCCGCTGCCCTTCATGCGCGCTCGCTCGCTGCCGCACGAGGTGCTGCACACCTGGTGGGGCAACGGCGTGCGCGTGCGCACGGGCGGCGGCAACTGGGCCGAGGGCCTGACCACCTACCAGAGCGACTACGGCCTGGCCGACGCCGCGGCGCGCGAGCGCATGCGCCGCGAATGGCTGCGCGACCACGCCGCACTGCCCTCAGACGCCGACCAGCCCCTCACCGCCTTCGTCACCAAGGCGCATGCGCGCGACCAGGTCGTGGGCTATGGCAAGGGCGCCTTCGTCTTCCACATGCTGGAGCAGCAGCTCGGCACGCCGGCCTTCGACGCCGGCCTGCGCCGCTTCTACGCCGCGCAGCGTGGCCGGGAGGCGGGCTGGGCCGAGCTGCAATCCGCCTTCGAAGCGGCCTCGGGACAGCGGCTAGATGCCTTCTTCCGTCAGTGGCTGACCCGCGCCGGCGCGCCCGCGCTGGCGCTGCGGGACGTGGCCTGGCGCGACGACGGCCTGAGCCTGTCGCTGGCGCAGACGCAGGCGGGCGCGCCCTACGCGCTGCGCGTGCCCGTGGCGGTGGACACCGAACTCGGGCGCGAGACGCACTGGGTCACGCTGGAGGGCGCCGCCGCGCGGGTCGAGCTGGCGACCCGCGCCCGCCCCGTGGGGCTGCAGGTCGATGCGCAGGCGGACCTGTTCCGCCGCCTCGTGCCCGGCGAGCGCGCGCCGATCCTGCGCGACCTGCTGCTGCAGCCCTCGGCGCAGGCGGTGCTGGCCGGCGTGCCGGCGGACGCGATTCCCACCGCCCAGGCCCTGGCCGCGCAGTTGCTGCCCGATGCCGCCGCGCCGGTGGAGCCCGGCGCCTGGGACCGCGCCCGCCCGGCGCTGCTGCTGGGCGTGGGCCGCCCCGAGGCCGTGGCTGCCGCGCTGGGCCTGCCGCCGCCGGCGCTGCCGGCCGAATCCGCGGGCGCCGGCGCATCGGCATTGGCCTGGGCCGTGCCCGGCGCCGCCGCGCCCACCGTGGCGGTGGCCGCCGCCGACCGCGCCGCGCTGGAAGCGCTGCTGCGGCCCCTGCGCCACTACGGCGCGCAGAGCTGGGTGCGCTTCGACGGCGCGCGGCTGCTGGACCAGGGGCTGTGGCCGGTGGCGGCGGACAATGCGCTGTCGGCCCGGCGGTGAACGGGCCCGCTGAGCGGCACACCGCTTGCCGCTACTGGATATCCATCCATACCCTGGAGATGTCCATGACCGACAAGCACATGCAAGCCGAGGCCGAGCAGAGCAACATGCAGAAGGACCCGCAGGACTGGGTCACGGGCGACGAGCCCATGACCGGGGCGCAGAAGTCCTATCTCAAGACGCTCAGCGAGGAGGCCAAGGAGCCCTTCGACGAGACGCTGACCAAGGCCCAAGCCTCGCGGCGCATCGACGAACTGCAGGAGCGCACCGGGCGCGGCAAGCCCCAGGGCGGCGGGCGGGACGGCAACGGCAGCGACAACGAAGGCGGGGACGGCGGAGGCGGCGGGGACGGCGGCGGCGACTGACGCCGCCTGGCGGGCTGGCGCAGGCGGTGTGCTTTGCGCCGCCGGTACACCGGTCACGGGCACCGCGTGCGCCGGCGGCCTTGGGCGCGGCGCAGGCGGCGCCTTCAATCACTCCATCCGCGGTGCGAACACGCGCAGGCGGTGGCCGTCCGGGTCCAGCGCCGTGAAGGTGTGGCCGAAGTCCATGGCCGTGGGCGGCTGGATGACGGGAATGCCCTGCGCCTTCCAGGCCGTGTGCCGCGCCTCCACCGCGTCCACGCCCTCCACGGCGAAGGCCAGTTCGGAGCCGCCGGGCGTGGTGGCGGCGGGCTGCACGCCGCTGGCGGCCCACAGCCCCAGCATCACGCCCGAGTCGAGCGCGAACATGGCGAAGGTGGGCGAGCTCTCCACCGGGGGCTTGCCCAGCAGCGCGGTGTAGAAAGCGACGCTTTCCAGCGGGCTGTGCACGTAGAGCAGGACGAAGTTGGGTTCGAAGCGGGTGGTCATCTGGGTTCTCCCTTGGCGCGTGAAGCGGGTTGGTTGTTGAAGGCCTCCATGCTCGTGGCAGCCACTGACAGATTCCGTCAGCAGCGTGACTGGGGCCGTCCGGGGACGGCCAGTGGCTGGCCCGCCTTCTTCACGCCCTGACGTTTCCAACTCGTGCATCAAGCGCTGAGCCTGTAGGACGCGCTTCTTGGTACCGAGCCCGTCTTTACGTGGCGGCGGAAACCTGCCGCTTGGTGGCCAGCCAGGACAGGAATTGCGTGACTTCCTCCACACCCAAGTCATTTGAATGGCGCTTGCCGTGAAAGAGGATGAATCATCGCGCCCAGCCGGCGTAGCCTTCTTTCGTGCGCGATGAACAGTGGCGCAGGCGGATCTCCACGCACAAAAGAGATAGCAGGCGGAGCGGTTTGAGCTTGGTATCCGAAAATTTGCTGCTGGTGACCAAAAATTATTCCCCAGCCCAAATGCAGCGCTTTCCAGGCCATGGAAATCGTCGCTTGCATCGCTGGTGTCCACTCGCGTTTTTCTAGGCGGCCTAAAGCGACGCGCTGAAATCAGGGGCTGGGCGTACCGTTTTGGTTAGAGAGCGCGGCTGGAGGAGGATGTGAAGGTGAACCGCTTAGGCCGCATCGTGGAAGAAGGCTCGACAGGTTTAATTGGCGTAAGACCCCATGTGGCAACCGAAATGATTCTCTGCATCCCTGGCCCATGGGCCGACCGAAGCGAGTTCCTTCGCGCTGTTATCACGCTTGAGCCGAAAGGGCGCTACATGTTTGCCGGTTTGGTCTTGGCGGACCTCGTGGCCAAGGATCACGTCCCACTAGAAATACATTCCGCCGATCCACATATGGCACAAGCCTTCAAACTGGCTGGCCAAGGGAGGTTACCGCCAGAAGTGATGCACTCCTTGCAGCAGCACAAGTCGGCTGCATATCTTCACTTTCCGGCGGACATGGCATCCCAGCGCCAGCGGATTGTGAGTTTCAGTCAAATCATCCGAAGCGCGGGCGGCATCGCGGTGAAGGTCGAGTCCTCTGGCGTTGCCCATCCGTGGGAACGGTGGATGGACCTCCTCGGCGGCACGCCATTCGAGCAATACAGCGCCTTGGTGACGCTGATTGGAGACGAGCGGTCCTACTACTCATGCGGCATGCATCACTTCGGTTTGCCTGAATGCGAGGTTTCAAACTCATTCGCTGTTGCGGAAGCGGCTGATTTAATGAACAGATTCAACTTCTGGCAGGCGGCCGAGAATCCGGCTCTTGCAGACGGCCACACGTTTAGCGTGGCACAGGAAGCCCCGCGCTTTGCCATGCATCGAAAGCCGGACACACGGCACGAGCCAAATCATCCCTCCTTCAATCCACACGGCGTCTGGCAACTTCATGCATCCTAAACCCTCCATCGAACGGGCGTCTTCAAGCTGGCTGCGCCAGCCAGAAGCCGCCGCTCATGTCGAACGTTAGAGCTTATCAGCCGGCAAAAAACTTGTTCTTGGCTTCGCCTACGGCGTGCGCAATTTTCAGGCTGTACCGGAAGCTCGCCGCCCAACTGGGCATTGCAGCGGACCGGCAAAAGCTGCACTTTTTCCAGTCGCTGAATTTCAATGTTAGAGCACATGAAACTTCTTCCATCTGCCACTCGTCTTTCTGCCACAGGCAGCGGGTTGGTTGTTGGGCTTGGCATGCCGGCGCTGGATGCATGGCAGTCGGCTACAGGCGTTGTTGACGAGTCAGTGCAATTTCAGTTCGTAGTCGCTCTCACATTGCTCTTCTTCGTTCCAGTCATCCTCTTTGTGGTCGGTTTGGAGTACTTTGCGTATGGATTCAAAGACATGCTTTGCCGGCCTTACTGGCTTGCCCTCAAAGAAATAGCCCTTCGTGGCATTTGCTGGCTTTGCGGTGCAGGTCTCGCATTCGCTGTTCTCGCCGCAGTGCGGAGATTTGTCGTGTAAAAATGTGACCCATGTTCTCTGACCCACCCTTGCAGCGGACCGCTTTGGCGATCGCTGAATTTCCACGTTAGGCGGCCATGAGACATCTTCTCGCGCACGAGCGTCCTATAGTCGCGTATCTATTCGAGCTTGCCGGCATTTCAGCTGACATCGATGCGCTCATCGTAAAACCCATGTCGGCCGGTGGCATGGGCAGCTTGTTCATCGCGTCTTTCGACAGCTCTCGTAAACTTGGATCATCGCCTGCAGAGTGCCACTTCCACGACCTTGATGGCGTTTCCGTTTCCGCAGAACTCAATCTCGATCAGGATGGCAGACCATTTGAGATCGACATCTGGCGAGTAGACTTTGCGCCGACGGTGGGCTGCCCGTTGCGTGCAGAGCTGATGGCTGGCCCGCCTAACAACTCGTTCAAACCGACACCGCCTCGCGACGTAGCTTAACTCAGGCGTCTGGCGCGATCCATGTACATCCACACCCAATTTTTTAATTGCGCAGAATGTTCAAGCCGGGAATGTCAGTTCGTGGCTAAATCTTTCCTTCACGCGATGGCCCATGGCCGCACGTGACGTCACACATCGGGTTATTTGTCAACCATGACGCCGACAGCCGCCGACATCGCAGAATACTTCTCTAAAGGCATTGAGACGACGATACTGTCACCGGAGCAGGCCGTGGCATGGGCTGACTCGGTTATTGCAGATACAGATAAACCGCCTTACGAGTTTATTGCGATCGCGCTGAGCCGGAGTCAGCAGGAAATAATTTCCGCGCTCAACGAGGTTCCTGGAGAGCGAGACCCGACCAAGGCAGGAAAGTGGCTTCTGGCAAGGCTGCAACAAGCCGACATTCAATCAATAGAGGGGTTGGCAGAGGCAGTTCGCAAAGCAATGATGATATGCAGACACTGCGAACTGGATGAGCAAATCTACTACGATTTTGACAATATTGACGATTCACTCTACTTGGCCCGTTACGATCAATTCGGCACTGTAGATGGGTGTCGCACTGGTTTTCTAGCCTTTCTTTATCAACATGCAACCCCATTACCGACAGTATAAATCCTCAATCTATCGCTTCGGCGGCCGCTGAGCCAGTACGTTGACAGGGACTATCGCCATCAAGAAGACGCATTGAATCCTCTGCACGCGCAGATGGTTATATGTCCGCAAGGCCATGAAGGAACGGATATTCAGCGGCAGAAATATTCGACCAGAGCGCCGCAATCCATTTCCGTCCAGATTCGACCCATGCCCAGGCCCGTACCGCGTGCGTGCCTGCGCACCCTGCCTGCCTACGCCTGCCGCACACCCTCCCGCTCCCGCCAGTCCTGCAGCAGCGCCTGCCGCCGCCGCGGGTAGCGCTCGGCCAGCAGCTGCAGTGCGTCGATGCGGTCGGTGCGGAAGTGGCGGATGTCTTCGCGCAGCTCGCACCACGCCACCAGCACCTGCACTTGGTCGAAGAAGCCCAGCGCGAAGGGCCAGACGGTGCGCGTGCTGGTGCGGCCCCCGGCGTCGCGATAACCCAGCTCAAGCCGCCGCTCCTGGCGGATCGCCTCGCGCAGCGCGGCCAGGTGCTGGCCGCTGTCCTGCAGCGGCGCGCCGGGCCCGGCCAGCAGCGCGTTGTCGTCGAGCTCGCGCCGCAGCGGCGGGGGCAGCACCGCGCCCACCTTGGCCAGCAGGTCACGCGCGGCCGTGGCCAGCCGCGCGTCGCCGCGCTCCATCACCCAGCGCGAGCCCAGCACCAGCGCCTCGATCTCCTCCACCGAGAACATCAGCGGCGGCAGCGTGAAACCCTCGCGCAGCACGTAGCCCAGGCCGGGCGCGCCGTCGATGCCCGCGCCCTGCGCCTGCAGCGTGGCGATGTCGCGGTAGAGCGTGCGCAGGCTGATGTTCAGCTCCTGCGCCAGCGCCGCCCCGCCCACCGGGCGGCGGTGCCGGCGCAGCAGCTGCAGCAGGTCGAGCAGGCGTTCGGAACGGGACAAGAGCGTGCAAGGGCAGTGGAAAAGGCGGCGATTGTGCAGACGCCGGCCTGCGCGCGGCTGACGGCGCCGGCTTGCAAGCGCCTTCGCCAGCCCCACCTGTGAAGTCCGGCGCAGCGCTCCCACGCACGCCGCTTGCACAGCCTTCCTGCCGACGCCTGGGCAGCGCGCCTGGCGGCTTCCGCCCCACTCCACCGCAGTCACTCCATGTCCGACCACGACGCCCTCGCCCGCCGCCTGGCGCTGCTGCTCATGAAACTCAACCACGGCGAGCGCGTGGGGCCCTCGGCGCTGGCGGCCGAGCTGGGCGTGAGCGCGGCCACCCTGCGGCGCGACCTGGCACGGCGCCTGGCGTTCCTGCCGCTGGAGCGCGAGCGCGGCGGCTGGCGGCTGGACGCGGCCTTCGCCGGGCGCCTGGGCACGCGCGACATCGAGCAGCTCGCCGCGCTGGCGGCGGTGCGCGGCGCGCTGCCCGGCGACGAGCTGGCGCGCGAGCTGTTCGAGGCGCGCGTGCAGCGCGCCATCCTCGCCGGCGCCGCGCCGCAGGAGCGGCACGCGCTGGCACGGCCGCTGGAGGACGCGATCGTCGCCCATCGGCGCATCGGCTTCGAGCTGCTCAAGGACGAAGGCCTGGTGCAGGCCTACGCCGGCATCGAGCCCTACCGGCTGCTGCGCCACAAGGGCGCGTGGTACCTCGCGGCGCGCGACCGCGGGCAGTTCAAGACCTTCTCGCTGGCGCGCATGCGGGCGCTGCGGGTGTCGCGCGAGAGCTTCAGCCCCGACCCCGGCACCGAGCGACAGCTCGCCGACGAGGACACGCTGTGGCAGGCGCGCCAGCGCGTGCTGCTGCGCATCGACGCGCAGGCGGCGCCGCACTTCCGGCGGCGCAAGCTCATCGCCAGCCAGAAGATCGAGCAGGCGCTGGAGGACGGCAGCCTGGTCGTCTCGCTGCAGGCCGCGCATGCCGGCCAGGTGCTGCCCATCGTGCGCTACTGGATGCCGCACCTGCGCATCCTCAGCCCCGAGGCTTGGCAGGCAGAGCTGGAACAGGGCCTGGCGCAGTACCTGGGCCTCGCGGACGCCACGGACGCGGAACACCACGGCGGCCAGGCCGTCCCCGGCAGCCAACAGGGCGGCGGAGAGCGCAGCGAATAGACGCCGAAGTGCCCGCCCCCCTTGTTCTAATGGGGGCATGCAGTCTCGCAGCGCACCGCCCGCAGAGCCGCTTCCCCTGGAGCCGCGGCGCTGGAGCCTGGCCGTGCTGCTCGTCGGGCTGGTGGCCGGCGTGGCCGTGGGCTGGCTGCAGTGGCGCGGCAACGAGGCCCGCGTCCAGGCCCAGCTGCAGGCCGCCACGGCGCAGGTGAGCGGCCGGCTGCGCGAGCGCATGCAGTCCTACGAGTACGCCCTCTACGCCACCCGCGGCGCCGTGCGCGTGGCCGGCACCTCGGCCGAGGCGCTCACGCGCGACGCCTTCCGCCGCTTCGCCGGCTCGTTCGACCTGCGCGAGCGCTTCCCCGGCGCCAGCGGCGTGGGCTTCGTGCGCCGCACGCTGCGCGAGCAGGACGACGCCTTCATGGCCGAGATGCGCCACAAGGGCGAGCCGGGCTTCCGCATCCGCGAACTCAAGCCCGACGGGCTGGACGCGCCCGAGCGCTTCCTGCTGATGTTCATGGAGCCCCCCTCGACGGACTGGCGGGACGTCGAAGGGCTGGACCTGGCCACCGAGATCCGGCGCCGCGTGTGCCTGCGCGCCTCCATGCTCAGCGGCGAGCCGCGCCTGTCGGCGCCGCTGTCGCTGCTGCTGCCCGGCACGCCCGCAGGCCACGGCTTCGTGCTGTCGCTGCCCATCTACACCCACGGCGGCCCCCTCACGCGCGCGCAGCGCGAGGAAGCGACCTACGGCTGGGCCGTGATGCTGCTGGTGGCCAACGACGTGCTGGCCGACTTCGAGGCGCAGTTCGGCACGCTGGCACTGGCGCTGAGCGACCTGCAGCCCTGGAACGCGCCCGACCGCTTCTACACCTCGAACAGCTGGCAGCCGCGCGGACACGTCCCGACCCAGCAGGTGCAGCTGCCGGTGTTCGGGCGCGAGTGGCTGCTGGAGGTGCAGGCGCGGCCGGCCTTCCTGCGGCAGCTGCAGCTGCTGTCGCCGGCGGTGGCCGGGCTGGGCGTGGCGATGGCGTTTTTCGTGCTCGCGCTGCTGCTGCACGGCATGCTGCGCGCGGCCGAGCGCCAGCGCCAGGAGGAGGCACTGCGCCTCCGCACCGAGCAGGCCGAAGCGGCCAACCGGGCCAAGAGCGCCTTCCTGGCGCACATGAGCCACGAGATCCGCACCCCGCTCAACGCCGTCATCGGCCTGAGCCAGCTGCTGCAGCGCATGCCGCTGGAGGAGAAGCAGGGCCTGTACGTGCAGCACATCGCCAACGCCGGCACGCACCTGCTGGCGCTGGTCAACGACGTGCTGGACCTCAGCAAGATCGAGGCGGGCGAGATGCGGCTGGAGGAGCAGCCCTTCGAGCCGTGGCCGCTGCTGCAGGTGCTGCACGCCCAGGCCGAGGCGCAGGCCGCGGGCAAGCCGCTGCGCGTGCAGCTGGAGATCGATCCCGAGCTGCCAGCGTGGCTGCGCGGCGACGCGCTGCGGCTGCGGCAGGTGCTCTCGAACCTGCTGGGCAACGCCGTGAAGTTCACCGCCGAGGGCCAGGTGACGTTGCGCGCGCGGCTGCTGGAGCGCCAGGGGCCGCGGGCGCGGCTGTGCCTGGAAGTCAGCGACACCGGCATCGGCATCTCGCCTGAGCAGCAGCAGGCCGTGTTCGAGCCCTTCACGCAGGCCGACGCCTCCACCACGCGGCGCTTCGGCGGCACCGGATTGGGCTTGTCCATCGTCACCCGCCTGGTGGCCATGATGGGCGGCCAGGTGGCCCTGCAAAGCGCGCCGGGCCAGGGCAGCACCTTCAGCGTCACCCTGGCACTGGAGGTGGCGGAGCCGGCCGCGTGAGGCGGCGCCATTCAGGAAAGAAGCGAAACGAGGGGGGAGATCGATGAAGCAAGTCTGGGTTCTGCTGGGCGCGGTGGCGCTGGCGGGCTGTGCGGCTTCGGGCAAGGCGCCGCCGTCCGGGGAGTCGAAGGCGACGGCCGCGGCGGAGGCACCGCCGCCGTCGTTGCCGGCGCCCGATCCGGCCGGTGCGCCCGCACCGGCCACGCCGAAGGTGGCCAAGGGCGTGGGCTCGGCGGTGGTCTCGCCCCTGGGCGACTTCAACCTCCTGCGCGACGACATCCCGCCGGTGCTGCAGGCGGCGCGCGCCGGCCCCTACCAGCTGCCCGCCGCGCACGACTGCGCCGCGCTGGCGGTGGAGATCGCCACCCTGGACGCGGCACTCGGCCCGGACCTGGACGCCCCCGCCTCGCCGGACCGTCCCTCGGTGCTGGAGCGCGGCGTGGACGAGGTGGGCAACGCCGCGGTGAACGCGGTGCAGGGGGCGGTGTCGGGCGCCATCCCCTTCCGCGGCTGGATCCGCAAGCTCACCGGCGCCGAGCGCCACGCGAAGAACGTCGCCGCCGCCATCACCGCGGGCAGCGTGCGGCGCGCCTTCCTCAAGGGCGTGGCCCTGGCGCAGGCCTGCCCGCCACCGCTGCCGGCCAACGGCGTCAAGCGCCTGCTGCCGGATGCCGCCTCGCTCCAACCCACGGCCAACGCGCTGGCGCCCCATCCGCGCTGATCTCCTGCGCGGGGTATTGAAGCCCGGGAATATCCCGGGCTGGATATTCAAATAATTCCAATCCTGTAAAACAACACATGGCCCGCCTCGGGGGTGGGAAAAACAAGGCACACCGCTAGCCTGATTCAGGCACGAGCGGAGCGTGCGGCATTTTTCCCGGAGGGTTTCATGAAGCGGCTTTTCTGTTTGATTCCCCTGTTCACCGCCGGCCTGATGCAGGCGGCGCAAGCGGTTGAAATCGATGACGAGGTTCCTGAATCCGCGGCGCTGGCCACCGGCACCAACGGCTATCGTGTGCTGAGGCTGGGCACGGTGCAAGGCGGCAGCAGTTTCGGACTGGCCCTGAGCCGCAACGGCAAGGCGGCGGCGGGCAACGTCTGGTTCAGCATCGAAGGCAATATGCGCCCGGCCTATTTCGTGCCGGGCCAGGCGCCCAAGGTCATCTACACCGATGGCCCCGGCGAGGCGCGGGGCGTCAACAACCTGGGCGAAGCCGTCGGCTGGTTCACGCAAGGCGCGCAGACCCAGGCCTTCCGCTGGAGGCTGGACACCGGCGCCATCACCACGCTGCCCTCGCTGGGCGGGGGCAGCTCCTACGCGGCGGCGATCAACAACCAATCCGAGATCGTGGGCTGGTCCGAGTCCGCGCCCGGCGTGCGCCACGCCATGCTCTGGAAAGGCACGGCCAGCACGGACCTGGGCACCTGGGGCGGCCTGTCGGCCCAGGCCACCGCAATAAACCGTTACGGTGACATTGTCGGCTACCGGGAAGTCGAGACGAACGGCATTCGGTATAAGCAGGGTGTCCGGAAATTGAAAGGGCGCACACCCCAAATCCTGAGAATACCCACGGGTTCCGACAACCTGGTGCCGACCGGGATCAACGACAACGGCGACATCACCGGGTATATGTACGCCGGTGCCACGGGCGAGCTTTTCAGCGCGATGGCATTTTTGCGTCTGGGCGACACTTACAAGCGCCTGCGCGCGGAACCGGGCTTTCCGACCTTTGCGCGGGGATTGAACAATTTCCGCGAGGTCGCCGGCTACAAATTCGAGGGCACGGCCGATCCGCGCGGGCGCGGCCGGGTCTGGCGCGACAACGGCACGACCTCGGTGTCGCTGGCCGAATTGCCCGAGGCACTGAGCCGGGGCTGGTACGCGCTGGGCGACGCCAATGCCATCAGCGACACCGGCGTGATCGTCGGCACCGGCCAGACCGTCTCGTCGTCCGGCTCGCGGCGCATCGAGGGCTACATGCTGGTGCCCAAGCCCTGACTCACGCCGCCTCCAGCGCCGGGCGCTGCGCCATGAGCTCGTCGAACAGCGCCTGCGCCGCGATCGAGAGGCTGCGGTCGCGGCGGCGGATGCTGTAGATCTGCCGCCGCAGCCCCGGGGCGTCCACCACGGGGCGCGTGACCAGCTCCGGGTGCTCGAAGTGGAAGAGCGTGAGCGCCGGCACCACCGTGATGCCCAGCCCGGCGCGCACCATGCCGGCCACGGTGCTGAGCTGCTCCAGCTCCATCACCGGCTTGAGCGCCAGCGCCCCCGGCCACAGCGCCGACTCGATGTGCTGCCGCACGCTGCTGTTGCGCGCCAGGTGGATGAAGGGCTCGCCCGCCAGGTCGCGCAGCCGCACGCTCTGGCGCCGGGCCAGCGCATGCGTGCGCGGGCACACGAGGTGGAAACCGTCAGCGCAGAAGGGCTCCACCAGCAGCTCCGGCGCGACGGCCCGCACCGCCGCCAGTGCGAAGTCGGCATGGCCGGCGCGCACGCGCTCCACGCAGCCTTCGGACAGCGCGTCGGCCACGTCCAGCTCGATGTCCGGGTAGCGCCGGCGGAACGCCGCCAGCAGTGGCGGCAGCCAGCCCGCGGCCAGCGCCGGCAGCGCAGCCAGGGCCACGCGCCCGCGCCGGCGCGCCACGTGCTCGCCCAGGTCGGCCACGCTCAGCGAGAGGTCGCGCAGCAGCCGTTGCGCGCTTTCCAGGAACAGCGCGCCCTCCACCGTGGGCTCCACGTGGCGCGTGCTGCGGTCGAACAGCCGCGCGCCCACGGCCTCCTCCAGCGCCCGGATCAGCGCACTGAAGGCCGGCTGCGACAGGTGCAGCCGCGCCGCGGCGCGGGTGAAGTTGCGCGTCTCGGCCAGCGCCACGAAGGCGCGCAGCTGGCGCGTGGAGACATCGGTGTCGCTCATCTGAAAAACGGATGAATTGATCCAAACAAACGAATTCTCCAATTGAATCGCGCTGCCTACAGTGGCTGCATCGGCCTTGAACAGGCCACCCAGCCCCAGGAGCCATGACCGACACCCTGCTCATCGGCTGCGCCGCCGGCTTTTCCGGCGACCGCACCGACGCCGCCCGACCGGTGGTGGACACACTCATCCGGCGCGGATTGCCCGCCGTGCTGATCTTCGAAACCCTGGCCGAGCGAACGCTGGCGCTGGCGCAGCTCGCGCGCCGCAGCGACCCGGAAGCCGGCTACGAGCCGCTGCTGGCCGAGATGCTGGCGCCCGTGCTGGCCGACTGCCTGGCGCACGGCATCCGCATCGTGGGCAACTTCGGCGCGGCGAACCCGCAGGCCGCCGCGCGCCGCGTGCTGGCGCTGGCGCGCGAACTCGGCACCCGCGCGCCGCGCGTGGCGGTGGTCAGCGGCGACGACCTCTCGGACGAGGCGCACCGCGGCCTGCTGCACGAGGCCCTGGGCGTGGCGGCGCAGGGGCTGAACATCGCCAGCGCCAACGTCTACCTGGGCGCGGAGGCGATCGCCGAGGCGCTGCGCGCGGGCGCGGACGTGGTGATCACGGGCCGCGTCGCCGACCCCTCGCTGACCGTGGGCCCGGCGCTGGCGCACTTCGGCTGGGCCGGGGACGACTGGGACCGCCTGGCGCGCGCCACCATGGCCGGGCACCTGCTGGAGTGCGGCGCGCAGGTCTGCGGCGGCTACTTCGCCGACCCGGGCTTCAAGGACGTGCCGGACCTGGCCACTGTCGGCTACCCCATCGCGGAGCTGGACGCCGACGGCGGCTGCGTCATCGGCAAGGCCGAGGGCACCGGCGGCTGCGTGGACGAGCACACCGTCAAGGAACAGCTGCTGTACGAGCTGCACGACCCGGCCGCCTACCTGACGCCGGACGTGGTGGCCGACATCACCGAGGCCTGGGTCGAGACCGTGGGCCCCGACCGCGTGCGGCTGCACGGCGTGCGCGGCCACGCGCGGCCCACGCACCTCAAGGCCAACGTGTTCCACGCCCAGGGCTGGCTGGCCGAGGGCGAGATTTCCTACGCCGGGCGCGGCGCCGAGGCGCGCGCGCGGCTGGCGGGCGACGTGCTGCGCCGGCGCCTGGCCGAGTGCGGGCCGCTGCGGGTGGACCTGATCGGCGTGGCCAGCGTGTTCGGCGACGACGCCGGGCAGTGGCTGTCGAGCCAGCCGGTGGGCGACGCGCGCGACGTGCGGCTGCGCGTGGCGCTCAACCACACCGAGAAGCAGCAGGCCGAGCGGCTGGCGCGCGAGGTGACCGCGCTCTACACCTGCGGCCCCGCCGGCGGCGGCGGCGTGCGCACGGGGCTGCGCCAGCGGCTGGGCACCGTGTCCTGCCTGGTGCCGCGCGAGCGCGTGAGCGCGCAACTGGAGTTCTTCGAATGAGCGCAAGCACCGACCGCGCCCTGCGCGTGCCCCTGCAGCAGCTGGCCCACGGCCGCACCGGCGACAAGGGAAACATTTCCAACATCAGCGTCATCGCCTGGCACCCGGCGCTGTACCCGCTGCTGGAAGCACAAGTGACGGAAGAGGCCGTGGCGCGCCAGTTCGCGCACCGCCGGCCGCGCCGCGTCACGCGCCACCTGCTGCCCAAGCTGCAGGCCATGAACTTCGTGCTGGAGGGCGTGCTCGACGGCGGCGTCAACGACGCGCTGAACCTGGACAGCCACGGCAAGGCGCTGGCCTTCCTGCTGCTGGAGATCGAGATCGACGTTCCCGCCGAGCTGGCGCCGTTGCTGCGGCAACCGGCCTGACACACCAAGACCCCAGGAGACAAGCCATGACCCATTTCCCCCGCCGCCAGGCCCTCGCGGCCATCGCCGCCGCCACCCTCGCCGCACTGGGCGCGCCCGCCGCGCAGGCGCAGGCGAAATACCCGGAGAAGCCGGTCACCTTCGTGGTGCCCTTCGCCGCCGGCAGCGCCACCGACCAGCTCGCGCGCGCGCTGGGCCAGTCCATCACCGAGCAGACCAAGCAGCCCGTGGTGGTGGACAACAAGGCCGGCGCCAGCGGGATGATGGCCGCGCAGGCCGCCGCGCGCGCCCCGGCCGACGGCTACACCGTGCTGATCACCACCAACACCACGCACGCGGCCAACGAGCACCTGTACAAGAAGCTGCCCTACGACCCGGTGAAGGACTTCGCGCCCGTCGCCGGCCTGGGCAAGGGCGGGCAGGTGCTGGTGGTGCGGGCGGACGCGCCCTACAAGACGGTCGCCGACCTGCTGGCGCAGGCGCGCAAGACACCCGGCAAGCTCAGCTTCGGCAGTGGCAGCTCGTCCAGCCGCGTGGCCGGCGAGATGTTCAAGCAGCTCAGCGGCACCGACATCCTGCACGTGCCCTACAAGAGCAACCCGCAGGCGGTGACGGACCTGCTGGGCGGGCAGATCGACCTGATGATCACCGACACCGCCACCGGCGTGCCGCAGGTCAAGGCCGGCAAGCTGCGCGCGCTGGGCTACTCCACCACCAAGCGCAGCCCGATGCTGCCCGACGTGCCCACCATCGCCGAAGCTGGCGTCAAGGGCTACGACATGGGCTACTGGTTCGCCGCCTACGTGCCCGCCGCCACGCCGCAGCCGGTGGTGGCGCGACTCAACGAGTTGCTGGGCGTGGCCGTGAAGAGCGCCGCCGCCAAGACCTTCTTCGAGAGCAGCGGCGCCGAACCCTGGACCGCCTCGCCGCAGGAGCTGGCGAAGTTCCAGGCCGAGGAAACCCAGAAGTGGGGCCGCGTGATCAAGGCCGCCGGCATCGAGGCCGAGTGATGCCGCGCGCCTGACGGCCCGGCGCCCGCGGCGGCCCTTGGCGCCGCGAGCGCACCGCTTTCATCCCCAAGGCCTTCCACAGAAGAAGGCCCCTTCCAGCCACCGCCGGCACGGCGGTGTGGCTGCGCTCATCCCAAGGAGACTCCATGCGATTCCAGAAAAGCCTGCTGGCTCTGTGCGCCAGCGCCGCGCTGCTGTCCGCCTGCGGCGGCAGCGACGACCCGCCGGTTGCGCCGGCACCCGCCGCGCCCGCGGCCAAGCCCGAGCTGCGCCTGTCCGTCACCGCCACCGAGGACTTCCCGGGCAGCTACGGCAGCGTGGGCGCGTACGAGAAGGTCAGCGGCGTCATCAGCGGCGAGGTCGATCCCAAGGACCCGAAGAACGCCGTGATCCAGGATCTGGCGCTGGCGCCGGTGAACGCGCGCGGCATGGTCGAGTACAAGACCGAGTTCGTGATGCTCAAGCCCAAGGACATGGGCAAGGCCAGCGGCGTGCTGCGCTACGACGCGCCCAACCGCGGCAACATCCTCACGATGCTCAACCCGGCGGCCACGCCCAGCGACGCCGTGTACCTGGAGCGCGGCTACGTGATGCTCTACGCCGCGTGGCAGGGCGACGTGCCCAAGAGCAGCCCCGCGCGGCTCACCGCCACCGTGCCGGTGGCGAAGAACCCGGACGGCAGCAGCATCACCGGCCCCTACCGCGCCGAGCTGGTGCCCAGCGCCGCCACGCCCGCGATGACGCTGCCCGGCGGCGTGTTCAACGGCAGCATGATTCCCTACGAGCCCGCCACGCTGGACAACACGCAGCCCGGCTTCTCGCTCACGCGCCGCGCCAACGAAACCGACCCGCGCGTGCTGATCCCGGCCAGCGACTGGAAGTTCGCCGCCTGCGACGCGGCCACGCCCTTCCCCGGCACGCCGAACCCGGCCAGCGTCTGCCTCAAGGGCGGCTTCGACCCGAAGTACCTGTACGAGCTGGTCTACGTCGCCAAGGACCCGAAGGTGATGGGCGTGGGCCTGGCGGCGCTGCGCGACACGGTGAGCTTCTTCCGCGGCGCGGTGGCCGATGCCGCCGGCACCGCCAACCCGCTGGCGGGCAAGATCACCAGCACCATCGGCCAGGGCACCTCGCAGTCGGGCAACGCGATGAAGACCTTCCTGCACCTGGGCTTCAACCAGGCGCTGGACGGCTCCAAGGTGTTCGACGGCCTGTACGCGCACGTGGCGGCGCGGCAGACCCACATCAACACGCGCTTCGCGGTGCCGGGCGGCGGCGGCGGGCTGCGCACCGACCACACCGCCTTCGGCCAGACCGCGCCGCGCGGGCTGGACAAGGACTACGTGGACGACGTCAGCGGCCGCAAGGGCGGCGTGATGGCGCGCTGCGAAGCCACCGCCACCTGCCCCAAGTTCTTCCTGGGCCTCTCGGGCACCGAGTTCTGGCAGCTGCAGGGCTCGCCGGTGCTCACCGACGCCAACGGGCTGCGCGACCTGGCGCAGCCGGGCAACGCGCGCATCTACTACTACAGCAGCACGCAGCACGGCGGCGCGGGCGGGGTGGGCAGCATCAGCTACGCGCCCACGCGCAACGTGTACCCGGCCGGCACGGTGGTGCACTTCAACGACACCTTCCGCGCCCTCTTCCTGGCGCTGGAGGACTGGGTGGTGCGCGGCACCGAGCCGCCGGCGAGCCAGGTGCCGAAGATCGCCGACGGCACGCTCGTGCGGCCCGACGCGGTGGCCTTCCCCGCGATGAAGGGCCTCACCTGGCCCGTCAGCGGCACGCCGACGCCGATCCCGGACTTCACGTACCTGGCGCGCTACAACGGCTTCCCGCTGCTGGACTTCGGCCCGCAGTACCGGCCGCAGGACGAGTCCGGCATCGCCACGCTGCTGCCGCCGGCCTACCTGAACAAGGACTACGCGATCCTGGTGCCGCAGGTGGACGCGGCCACGGGGCTGACGCGGGCGGGCATCCGCAGCGTGGAGGCGCGCGCGCCGCTGGGCACGAGCATCGAGTTCAACTACGTGGCCACGCCGGGCATCGTGGACCTGTCCAACCTCACCGGCAGCTTCATCCCGTTCCACAAGACCATGGCGGCGCGCCTGGCGGCCGGCGACGCGCGGCCCTCGCTGGAAGAGCTGTACGGCACCCAGGCGGGCTACGAGGCGGCGGTGAAGGCCGCCGCAGCCGAGCTGGTGTCGCAGCGGCTGCTGCTGCAGCGCGACGCGGACCTGATCGTGCAGCGGGCGGCGGCAGCGCCGGTGTTGCCTTGAGCGCCTGACCCGCCCCGGTGGCCGGCACCCGACCGTGCCGGCCGCAAGCTTTCCGTTTCCTGCTCTTCAGGCCGCCTTGGGCGGCCTTTTTCTTTGGGTCGCGGCACAACCGGAATACCCATTGCACCATGATTACCATCTACTTGGATGGTTCATGGATGCCTGTAGGATGGCCGACATGCCACCCCGCAGCGCCACTACCGCCCCCGCCGCCCGCTCCACCGACGAGAAGATCACCATCAACCTCGGCGTCGTGGACCTGGGCCAGATCGACCTGCTGGTGCAGGAAGGCTTCTATGCCAACCGCACCGATCTCATCCGCACGGCCATCCGCAACCAGCTCGCGTCGCATGCCGACGCGGTGAAGCAGGCGGTGACGCGGCGGACGCTGGTGCTGGGCATCCAGCACTTCAGTGCCGAGGACCTGCGCGCCGTGCAGGCCGCCGGCCAGCGGCTTCAGATCCGGGTGCTGGGGCTGGCCAGCATCGGCACCGATGTCACCCCGGAGCTCGCGCTCGACACCATCGAATCCATCGTGGTGCTGGGCGTGCTGCAAGCCAGCGCAGCCGTCAAGGCGGCACTGGCCTCCCGGATGCGCTGAGGCGCTTCCCTCACCTTGTCAGGAACATTCATGAACCCCGCTTTCCAGCAAGCCATGGCCGAAGCCACGCGCCTCACGCGCGCCGGCGACCTCCAGGCCGCCGCCGCACTGATCCAGGCCGCGCTGGCTGGGCAGGTGCCGCCGCCGGCCCCTCACGCCTCACCGACCGGCGGGCGCTGGGACGTCATCGACATCCAGGCGCGCGTGCTCGACGACCACCCGCCCGGCGCACTGCCGGGCAGCGCCTTCGAAGCCGCGCCGCGCGCGGCCGAGGCCAGCCCCCCGGCTGCGGCGACGCCGGTGCCACCCGACGCGCCCCCGCGCGATACGGCTGGCGCTCCCCGTCCGGCCGCGGACCCCGCCAGGGCCAAAGCCGGGGCGTTCCTGCGCCGGTCGCTCTCCGCCCTTGCCAAGCAGCTCACGGACCGGCCCGATGGCGGCTTCCCACGCCCGGTCACCGAGCCGGAGCCGGCAGGGGCGCCGGCCGAGGCACCGTGCCGCCCGGGCGGCGACAGCTTTCTCGACGGCCACCACACCGAGGCCGGCCTCTCGCGCGACTACAAGCTCTACGTGCCCCCGGAACGCCACGGCAAGGGCCTGCCGCTGGTGGTGATGCTGCACGGCTGCACCCAGCACCCGGACGACTTCGCCGTCGGCACCGGCATGAACGCCGCGGCGCGCGAACAGGGCTTCTACGTGCTCTACCCGGCGCAGGCGCAGAAGGCCAACCCGCAGCGCTGCTGGAACTGGTTCAAGCACAACCACCAGGGGCGCGGCCGGGGCGAGCCCGCGCTGCTGGCGGGCATGACGCGCGCCGTGGTCGAGCGCCATGGCATCGACCCGCAGCGCGTGTACGTGGCGGGCCTGTCGGCCGGGGGCGCGATGGCAGCCATCCTGGGCGCCGCCTATCCCGACCTGTTCGCCGCCGTGGGCGTGCACTCCGGGCTGCCCGCCGGCGCGGCGCGCGACCTGCCCTCCGCGCTGGCGGCAATGCAGGGTGCGCCGGCCGGCGCTGGCGGCATGGCGGGTGGCACGGGCTTGGCCGACCTGCCCGAGCTGAAACGCCTGATGGAGCTGAAAGGCCTGCCGGGCCTGAAGGACCTGAAGCAGCTCAAGGACCTGCCGGGCATGCCCGACCTGGGTGAGCTGCCCGGCATGGCCGGGCTCCCCGGCTGGGACGGCCTGGAGGACGGCGAGGCCGAAGCTCACGCCAACGAGAAGCCGGCCGCCCAAGGCCCGGTGCCGCCCACCATCGTCTTCCACGGCGACCGGGACGGCACCGTGCACCCGTCCAACGGCGAGCGGGCCCTGGCCGCCTGTACCGAGGCCGCGGCGGCCAGCCACACCGAGCGCGGAAGCAGCCCGGGCGGACGCTCCTACACGCGCCGCGTCTGGCACGACGCCACCGGACGGCTGCGCGCCGAGCACTGGGCCGTGCACGGGGCGGGCCATGCGTGGTCCGGCGGCCGTCCCGGCGGCTCCTACACCGATGCCAGCGGCCCGGACGCCACCGCGGCCATGCTGCAGTTCTTCGAGGCGCAGCGGCTGCGCCGCCCGGACTGAATCGCTACCGCCTGGAAGCCGCCACGTACCACGACCTCGATGGGTCCAAGCCTGAAAAGAAGCTAGCGCAACAAGTTTTAGCCGCCGCCGTGGAAGCGGATCTGGCGGAAATCGTGGCGGACTTCAAAACTCGCGCCGCCGCGACATCCGGCATCGACGGCGTGTGGGCGATCCAGGAGTATCTTGAAAGCAGGCGGCGCGAGCTCGACCGGAAATACGACGATCGCTATTCCCAGCGGCCCCTCGTCTTCGTACGCCTGCTGCGCGAGGGCAAGATCCGCATGGAGCATGCTTGGCAGGCTCTCGGGAAAAGCGGGAACTCATCCAACGCATCGCGTCGCTGTGACCCCAAGGAGGATGCTTGATTTGAAGACCATCGGCCTCATCGGCGGCATGAGCTGGGAATCCACCGTGCCCTACTACCGGATCATCAACGAGACCGTGAAGGCCCGCCTGGGCGGGTTGCACTCGGCCCGGGTGATTCTCTACAGCGTCGACTTCCACGAGATCGAGCAGCTGCAGCGCGAGGGCAACTGGACCTCGGCCGGGCTGATCCTGGCCGGCGCGGCGAGATCGCTGCAGGCTGCGGGCGCGGACTTCCTGGTGCTGTGCACGAACACCATGCACAAGGTGGCGCAGGAGCTGGAGGCGGCGGTGCGCATCCCGCTGTTCCACATCGCCGACCCGGCGGGCGAGGAGATCCGCCAGGCGGGCCTGAGCACGGTGGGCCTGCTGGGCACGCGCTTCACCATGGAGCAGGACTTCTACAAGGAGCGGCTGCGCCAGCGCCACGGCTTGCAGGTGCGCGTGCCCGACCAAGCGGACCGCGACATCGTGCACCGCGTGATCTACGAGGAGCTGTGCCTGGGACAGGTGCTGCCGGAGTCGCGGCGCGAGTTCCGCCGCATCATGGCCCGGCTGGTGGACAGCGGAGTGCAGGCCATCATCCTGGGCTGCACCGAAATCTCGATGCTCGTGAAACCGCACGACGCCGCCGTGCCGCTGCTGGACACCACCACGCTGCACGCGGTGAAGGCCGCGGAGCTGGCGCTGGCTTCGTAACGAGGGCTGCGCCGCGCGGGTGCATCATCGCGGCCCCTGGGACCTGCACGCAGGACGCCATGCCGCATCTCCTCGACAACATCGTCTGGCACGCCCTGTCCGGGGCGCAGCGGCGCTTTTCGGACGGCACCGACACGGCGCGCCGCTACGCCGCGGGCTTCTCGCCCATCGTGGGCTTCGATGACCAGGCGCGGCCCGATTTCAAGGCGCTGCGGCCCTTTTGCGAGGCCGGCGAGCATTTCTATTGCGACGGCTGGTCGGGCCAGGCGCCGCCGGGCTGGCGCATCGAGGCCGAGACGACCATGTTCAAGATGGTCTGGGACGGCGAGCTGCCGCCGGCCGACGAGGCGCCCGAGGCCGTGCCGCTGGGCGCGGCGCATGCCGCGCAGGCGCTGGAGCTGGCCACGCTCACGCGGCCCGGGCCCTTCGGGCCGCGCACCATCGAGCTGGGCGAGTACTTCGGCATCTTCGAGGGCGGACGGCTGGTCGCCATGGCCGGCGAGCGCATGGCCGCAGGGCCGCTGCGCGAGATCAGTGGCGTGTGCACCCACCCGGACTGCCAGGGCCGCGGCTGGGCGCGGCGGTTGATGCTGAAACTGCTACGTCGCCAGATGCGCCGCGGCGAGACGCCCTTCCTGCACGTCATGAGCGACAACCACGCCGCGCACGGCCTCTACCAGCGCCTGGGCTTCAAGGACTGGAAGGAAAGCGTGGTGCGGGTGGTGGCGCCGGCGTGAACCCGTTCAAGCCCGGCTGGACCGGTTGCCGGGCGTCAAGGCGGTTGCGCCGGGGCGCTGCCATCCTGGCCGCTGCGGCGCACGGCCCAGGCCGTACCGCAGCGGACCGGCGCGCCGCGCTGCAGCGCCGCCGGACCCGTTCCCTGATTCAAGAAGAAGGCCAATACAACATGAAGCACAAGTTCAGCGTGAAGAAACTCGTCGTGGCCGCTGCCGCGCTGGTGGCCGTGGGCGCCGTGGTGGCGCAGGCCTCCGGCATCACGCGCACGCTCGTTGCGCGCAACGACGTTTCCTTCGCGCCCAACCGCGAGGCCGTGGTGGTGCGCGCGGACGTGGCGGCCAACGCCGCTGCCGGGCGCCACACGCACCCGGGCGACGAGGTCGGCTACGTGATGGAAGGGCAGCTGCAGCTGACGGTGGAAGGCCAGGCGCCGCGCCTGGTCAAGGCCGGCGAGTCCTTCACCGTGCCGGCCGGCGTGCCGCACGACGCCCACAACGACGGCACCGGCACGGCCAAGCTGCTGGGCGTGTACCTGGTCGAGAAAGGCAAGCCGCTGGTGATCCCGGCGCCGGCGAACTGAAAACTGGCAGACCAGCGCCGCACGGCCCGTATGCGGTGCCGTGTGGCAGCGGTCAAGTTGCGGGCAAGGCCGAAACCAGGCCCAAATGGCGCACGAAGGGATCGAAATCCCTGTCGGAAAACAGCAGGGCGTGACCGCGCTCGATGCAGGAAGTAGCGATCAAGGTGTCCACGGTCTTGCGCACGGTGACGCCCAGTGCGCGAAGCGTGCGGAAATTTCTTGCCGCCTGGATTGCCAGGTCGGCACCCACCATGTCCACGACTTCCAGCGAAGTCAGCAGCTTCTTCGCCTGATTGAAATCACGTTCGCTGGCAAACCCCTGCAGAACCTCGGCCAGTATCAGGTCCCCCGTGGCCAGGACTTGATGGCCCAGCAACCGGTCCAGTTCATCCGCCTGCGGCGTTGGCGTGCCCCTGAAGTAATCGATCCAGACGCTGGAGTCGACAAGGATCACCGGTCGGTCCTCATCGCATCCAGGTCGCCTTGCCAGTCAAGCTTTCCCCGCAACTTGCGCAGTTCCTCCTGCTGACGCAGTCGGACCAGGGTGCGGAGTCCCAGCTCCACGGCTTCGCGCTTGGTCTTGGCGCCGGACAGCCGGATGGCGTCGCTGAGCAGCTTGTCGTCGATGTCGATGTTGGTGCGCATGATGTGTATCCGGGCGGGCTTTCATACACATCATAGGCGCTGCACAAACTACATCCCCAGCCGCGGCTGCAGCCCCCGCCCGCGCAGCAGCCACTCGGCGTCGAAGCGCTCCAGTTCCTCGCGCGCCGCGTCCAGCAGCGCGTCGGGCTCCAGGGCCGGCACTTTCAGCTTCCGCACGGCCGAGGGCACGGCCGTGACCAGCACCTCGTCCAGCAGCGCCACGCGGATGCCGCGGCGGGCGTAGATCTCTATCAACTCTTCCCAGCACGCGCCGTCGGCCTCGAACTGGCCGATGAGCAGCACGTTGCAGCGCTTGGCGCGCATGGTGCGCAGCACCGAGGGGTAGTCGTCGCCCAGATAGGCGCGCAGCTCGATGCGCAGCTCGTCCTCGAAGCCGAAGTCCACCAGCGCGCCCTCGGTGGGCGCCTCGCCGTCCACGCGCACGCGGCACTGCGCGCGCGCGGTGAACTGCACGTGCGCGCCGTCCATCTCGAACAGCGCGGGGTCGAGCTGCAGCACCGGCTCCCACCAGCGCTGCACCGGCTCGCCCTCGGGCGCGACGGCCGGCACGGCGTCCAGCGGCGTGCCGGGGCACTCCACCACCAGGCGCGGCAGCTCACGCTCCAGCGCCTGCAGCACGCGCGACTTGTGGCGCAGGTGCGCCTCGGGAATGGGGTCGCCCTCCTCCAGCGGCTCGTGCAGGCCGTAGTCCTGGTAGCGCAGCGCGATGCGCGCGGGCAGCCGCGCCTGCCAGCCGCGCACGATGGCTTCGGGCGACACGGCCGCGGCCAGCTGCGCGGGCAGCTCGGGGTTCACGCGCAGCAGCAGCTTCAGGCAGAAGTCGGGCTGCAGGAAGCGGTTCTGCAGCCGGTTCTGCTCCGGCGTGGTGGCCGGCGGGCCGAAGTGCTTATGGAGCCACTGCAGCAGCTGCGGATGGTGGCGGCGCAGATGCGAGTGCCGCGCACCCATGAGCCACAGCGAATACTCGGCGTGCATCAGCAGCACGCCCAGGGGCTGGTCCTTGTACTTGCCGTAGGGGACGAGTTCGAGCGCGGGCGCCGGCGCCTTGCGCCGCGACGGGCCCGGCGTTTCCTTGCCGGACGGCGGCGTCTCCGCGTCGAAAAGTCCTCCTTGCCGCATCGATCAAAACTCCCTGGATCCCACTGGCGCGCTCTTGCAAGGGCGGGATTGTCCCTGATGCGGGGCGGCGGCCCGGGTGCGGGTCGTGGAGCGGCCGTGAAGGGCGACTGGTTTGCGGCGCAAGCACACCACTGTCCCGGGAAAGTGATCGAACGCTGGCAGGCCGCTGGACGGGAGTGCCGGATCAGGAAGCGAACCGGCTCGGCTTGCGTGATGCCATGGGCCGCACAGCGCCTCGCCGTTGCAGCATCAACCCTCCGCCGCCGCCTCCACCCCCACCTCCTGCATCACCTCCCGCGCCTCAGCCGACACCCCCGCCCGCCGCCAGGCCCGCCGCTCCACCAGCGAAGCTGGCGGCTCTCCCTCGCGGCCAACCGGCTCGATCCCCAGCTCCGCCAGCCGCGCCAGCAGCTCCGCCAGCATCGCCTCGCGCTGCAGCGTCCAGGTGGACGCGAAGCAGCGCCAGAACACCCAGCCCGCGCGCTCCAGCACGCGCTGGCGCTGCACGTCCTGCTGCCAGCGCTCCGGGCCGTGGAAGGCGTCGCCGTCGCACTCGACGGCCAGCCGGGCGTCGTGCGCGCCCTCCACCACCAGGTCGATGCGGTACGCGCCCGCGCGCACCTGCGGCAGCACGCGGTAGCCGCGCTGCACCAGCGCGTCGAACACCTCGCGCTCGAAGCCCGATTCGCACAGCGCGCGCAGCGGCTTGTCCTCGCGCGCCTCGGCGCCCGGCAGCGGGTTCTCGAAATGCGCCAGCAGCGAGCGCCGCAGGTCCTTCTCCGACAGCTCCTCCAGCCGCACCGAGCGCACCAGCACCATGCGGTCGCGCGCGCGGCTGGCGGCCACGTTGAAGCGCTGCTCCGCGCCGTTGCCCGACAGCGCCTTGCACTGCCGCGCGTCCACCACCAGCGACAGGAACATGATGTCCCGCTCGCTGCCCTGGAAGGTGCGCGCGTCGCCGCAGGTGAAATGCCGGCGCAGCAACTCCGCCGCGTCGAAGCGCACCCGCACCACCGCGTCGATGTGCCGTGCCTGCTCCAGCCCCAGCAGCGACACCACGCCCAGCGTGCGCCCCGCCAGCGCATCGTCCGCCAGGATGGCGCCGATCTCGTCGGCGATCGCCTGCGCCTCCGCGTCGTTGCGGTCGCGCCCGTCGCGCACGCCGTCCTCCACGAACAGGTCCACCAGCGGCGGCTCGATGCGCTCGCCCGCGCGCGGCACGCGCAGCGGCAGCACCGCGTGCTCATAAAAATTGCGATTGGCGTACTCGATGATCGGCGCCACGCACCGGAAATGCTCCCGCAGCATCACCTGCTGCCCGGCGAAGACCTGCGCCGCGAGGTCGTAGAGGGATTTTTCCGGCGTCATCGCCGCGGCGAAGGGCTGGTCGGCCAGGAAGCGCCGGCGCAAGTCGTCGATACGCGTGCTGGCGATGAAGCCCCCTTCGGGCGAGACCTGCTTGTGGTCGCCCACCACCAGCACCTTCTTGCCGCGCGCGATCACCGGCAGCGCCCATAGGTCCGACTGGCTGGCCTCGTCCACGATCACGAGGTCGAAGGCGCCGATGTCCGCCGGCATCGATTCCGACACCCGCGCGTGGCTCATGATCCAGCACGGCACCGCCGGCGCCGCGTCCAGCATCGCGGCCTGCGCGTCGCGCCGGTAGCGCGCCGCGTTCGGGCCCGTGCCGTGGCCGATGCGGTGGATGGCGTTGGCATAGCCCGCCAGCGCCGACAGCACCTTCGGCGAGGCGTTGAGCCGCGTGGACAGCCACGCCGCCTGCGCCGTCGCATCCTCGTACAGCTTGCGCAGGCCCTGCTCCAACTCGGCGCGGCGCATCCACAGCCGCCGCAGCTCCTCGCGCGCCTCGATCGCCGCCAGCTGGGCCCGGGCGCGGGCCCAGGTCCAGGCTTGGCGCCAGTCGGCGGGCAGCGCCGGGTCGCCCTCCGGCGCTGCGGGCACCGTGCGCAGCCGCTGCGCCAGCCGCGGCGCGCCGGCGGCCTCGATGCGTTGCGCACCCGCCCGCACGCGCTCCAGCGCCGGCGCCAGGGCCGACACGCGCTGCACCTCGGCGCGCAGCATCGCGTCGCGATGCGCCACCGCATGCGCGTCCAGCGCCTCGTGTCCCAGCTCGCGCAGCACGAAGGCGCGCCAGCGCGCACCCACCGGCCCGCCGCCGGTGAGCCCGCGCAGCAGGGCCTGCTGCCGCTGCGGGGCCGTCTCCAGGGCCTCCAGCGCCAGGTGGCGCTGCAGCTGCTGGCGCAGCCGCTGCAGCGCGTCCACCGTCACCACGCCCGCATCGCCCAGCGCGGACAGCGGTTGGTGCGCCAGCAGCAGCTGTGCGCGCTCCGGCAGCACGGCGTCCACCTCCAACGCCAGCCGCAGCGCCAGGCCGGCCAGCAGCGCCAGGCGCTCCAGCTGCCGCAGCGCGGCGGGATCGTCCGGCACCCGCGGCAGATCCAGCTCGTCCGCCAGGCGCTGCCAGCGCAGCCGCATGCCCTGCAGCTCGGCCTGCACGGCCAGGAAGCGCTGCACGTGCGCCCAGTCCTGCGCGCCGGCGGGCGCCTGGCCCGCGACGCGGATGGCGGCCACGCGCTGCCGCGCCTCGCTCTCGCCGAAGCTCAGCCATCCGAAAGGCTTGCCATGGCTCACGGCGCGGGCGACGGCCTCGCGGGTGCGGGCGCAACCCAGCGTCTCCAAGGGCACGTCCACCGGCCGCTGCAGGAACTCGCCCCGCGCCTGCGCCAGCCGCGGCAGCTCCGCCAGCAGCGACCGCAGCGCCTGCGCCTCCACCTCCAGCCCGGGCTCGCCCAGGCGCCGGCGCAGCGTGCGCGCCCACTCCTGCCCTGCCTTCTCGAAGGCCTGCGCCAGCTCCAGCGCCGCCTCCACCTGCGCCAGCAGCGTGCGCACCTCGTCGAGGCTGCCCTGCAAGGCCGGCAGCGCGCCGCAGGCCAGCTCGCTCTGCACGCGCCGCAGCCGCTGCAGCGCCTTGTGCAGCGCCAGCAGCGTGTCGGCGTCCGGCAGCGCCGACGCCGGCGGCGGCGGCTCCTGCAGGTAGGCCAGCTCGGCGCCCAGCGCGCGGCGCGCCTCGGCCAGCTGCCGGCCCTCCTCCTCGTCCAGCGGCGGCGCTGCGGACGCCTCGCCGGACAACTCGTCGTCGAACCAACCGAAGCGCTCCTGGCCCTCGTGCACCAGCTCCGCGAGCTGCTGCGGGCGCAGCGCGCGGCCGTCGAGGTCCACGGTGCAGAGCTGCGCCTGCGCGATGGCGTCCACACGGCGGTCGATGCGGCCCAGCTCCGCGTGCGCCAGCTCGATGGCCTCGTGCGTGGCGGCGATGCGCTGGCGCGCGGCTTCGGGCTCCAGCTGCGAGACGCGGTGCTGGATCGCCTCGATGGCGCCCTGGAACTGGCGCAGGCCCTCGCGGTCGCTGGACAGCAGCGCCACGCTCAGCGCGCGCACCCCGGCCGGGATCTTGTCCTGCAGCACCTGCAGCGCCGTCTCGCCGCGCGAGGTCACCAGCACACGCCGGCCCGTGGCCAGGTAGTGGCAGACGATGTTGGCGATGGTGTGCGTCTTGCCCGTGCCCGGCGGCCCCTGCACCGTCACGCCGTCGCTGTGCTCCAGCCGCTCGACGATGGTCACCTGCTCCTGGTTGTAGGGCAGCGGAAAGTACAGCTCCCGCACCGCGCCGCCGGCCCCGTCCTCCGCGCGGCTGGACAGCCCCCGGAAGCGCGGCGGCGCCAGCGCCGCGGCCGCGTCGCCGGGCGGCGTCACCAGCGCCGCCGGACCGCCGGGCAGCTCGTCCAGGTCCGCCAGCTGCGCGCGCAGCCGCTGCAGATCGTCGATCAGGAAGTTGTGCGACTGCGGCCGCGCGAACAGCACCCAGGCGTCGCTGACCACCAGCTGCGCGCCCGGCGCGGGCACCGCCTCGCCCCGGGCCAGCACGTCGGCGTAGCGCCCCTGCGGATCCAGCGTGCCGGCGATGCGGCGCAGCAGCGGCTCGATCGCGGCCGGCTGGAAGGGCGACGGCGGCGCCGCCAGCTGCGACAGCCACTCGCGCCCGGCCTGCTCCATCTCGGCCGCGCCGGGGACGCGGCAAGCGATGAGCGGGTCCAGTTCCAGCCGCGGCGCCGTGGTGCGCGGGCGCAGCTCCAGCGCGAGGGTGCGGCTGTCCAGCGCGATCTGCACCGCCTGCGTCAGCAGCGGGTAGCAGTAGCCGAAGGGCTGGCCTTCGCAGTGCAGGCGCCAGCTCGCCACGCCCAGGCCCCAGACCAGCTCCACCGGCTTGCCGGTCTGCTGCGCTTCGAGCTGGTGCGTGAGCGCGAAAAGGGCGCCGTAGATCTCGATGCTTCGCCGCCGGGGTGCCTCGGCCGCGGCCCAGGCCTGCCAGCGGGCGGTGGCGTCCTCCAGCGCCTCCTGCACCGCGGCGCGAAAGCGCGCCTGCGCCTGCCCGATGCGCTGGCCCAGTGCGTCGCCACCGGGCGGCGCGGCCTCAGCCAGCGCCAACGCGCGGCTGTCGGACGCCGCCGGCTCCTCGGCGGTGGCCGCCGGCGCCAGGCGCCGCGCGAAGCGGGCGATGTCCTCCAGCCCGCGGGCGAGGTTGCCCTCGTCGATGGACGGCGGTGGCCCGGCCGGATCGTCTCCCACGACAACCAGGCGTTTGAAGCGCTCGGCCACGGCCGGCGGTGGCATGGGCTCCAGCCGCGGCACCCGCAGCCACAGCGGCTCGCCTTCGGACAGCAGGTCGAATTCCAGGCCCGGCAGGGACAAGAGCTCGCCGGGCTCGCGCTTGAAGAGGCTGGCGTGCCTGGAGAGCTGAAAGCTGCGCGGATCGACGTCCCGCGCCTGTTCAGCGATGTACTCGAACAACCGGCCGAGGAGCTCCCGGGGTGTCGGCATGCGTGCGTGCTCCAAAAGGGTCAACGGCGGTCCAGGGCCAGGGCTGCCGGCACATCGATGCGGCCGGGGCTGGAGCAAGCCCGGCACGCCCCGCCGGCGCCGCCGTGAACCACCGCCCGGCAACCGGCTGACGGGCGAAACACGGACGGTAACAGAGGTGGTGGCTCATGGGATGAGCCAGTGGGGACACGTTCGAAGCGAGGCAGCAGCGCCAAAGCGAAACGGGCCCGGACATGAAGCCCGGGCCCGTGAAAGGCCACTGTCCGCGCCCGCCGAGCCCTGAGGGCTGCGTGGGCCGTTTGAGCCTCAGGCTGCCACGCGCTGCAGCCGCGGTTTAACAGACGGCGCGGGGCCGAGAGACGGCTGCCGCGCAGTGCCGCGCTGCGGCGCGGACGCGATGCTGGGCGTGCCGTTGCCCACGCCGCGATAGACGGCCACCGCCTCGGCCAGCAGGCCGGCGCGGGTGTTGAGCGAGACCGCCGCCGCGGTGCTCTCCTCCACCAGCGCGGCGTTCTGCTGCGTGGTGCTGTCGAGCTCGGAGACCGCCTGGTGCACCTGCTCCACGCCCTGGCGCTGCTGCGCCGAGGCCTCGGAGATCTCGGACACCAGCGCCGACACGTGGTTGATCTGCTCGATGATGCGGTCGATGGTGGTGCCCGCCTGCTCCACGTAGTGGCTACCGGCGTTGACGCGCTCCACCGACTCGCCGATCAGCGCCTTGATCTCGTGCGCCGCCGTGGCCGAGCGCTGCGCCAGGGCGCGCACCTCGCCGGCCACCACCGCGAAGCCGCGGCCATGCTCGCCGGCCCGAGCGGCTTCCACCGCGGCGTTGAGCGCCAGGATGTTGGTCTGGAAGGCGATGCTGTCGATCACGCCGATGATGTCGGCGATGCGCGCGCTGTGGCGCTGGATGTCGCTCATGTGGCTGCGCACCTGCTGCATCGCGTCACCGCCCTGCGTCGCCACGGACGAGGCCTGCTCGGCGAGCTTGCGCGCCTCGACCGAGGTGGCGGAGTTCTGCTGGATCGTCTGCGTGATCTCTTCCATCGACGCGGCCGTCTGCTCCAGGCTGGCCGCGGTCTGCTCGGTGCGGCCGCTCAGGTCGCTGCTGCCGGTGGCAATCTGCTCGCTGGCCACGGCCACGCCGCCCACCTGCTCGGCCACGTCGTCCACCAGCGCGCGCAGGTTCAGGCCCGCCTGGTTGACGGCGCGCATGAGCAGGCCGATCTCGTCCACGCGGTTCAGCGGCGGGCTGCGCCGCGCCTCGCCGCAGGCCACCGCGTTAGCCTGCTCCAGCACCGCGCGCAGCGGTGCCACCACCTGCTGCTCCAGCAGCAGGCCGCTGAGCACCATCGCGGCCACCGCGCCGCCCAGGCCCAGGCCCAGCTGCATCGCGCTCGCGCCGCCCAGCAGCAGCGCGGGCAGCACCGCCAGCAACAGCGACAGCGCCATGATCGACCCCAGCCGCAAGCGCAGCGGCAGGAGCTGCAGCACGGACATCCAGGCCGTCAGGCCGCTGCGCACCAGCACGCCGTGGTAGAGCTTGCGGCCCTTGGTGCGCCCTTCGCGGAAATCGGCGTAGAGCTGCTCCGCTTCCTGGATCTGCTGCGGCGAGGCCGGCGTGCGCACCGACATGTAGCCCACCACTTGGCCGTTGCGGCGCATGGGCGTGGCGTTGGCCTGCACCCAGTAGTGGTCGCCGTTCTTGCGCCGGTTCTTCACCAGCGCGGACCACGACAGGCCGGACTTGAGCGTGCTCCACATGTCGGCGAAGGCCGCCGGCGGCATGTCCGGGTGACGCACCAGGTTGTGCGGCTGCCCCATCAGTTCCTCGCGCTGGAAGCCACTGGCCTGCACGAAGGCGGCGTTGGCGTAGGTGATGCGGCTGTCGAGGTCCGTGGTGGACATCAAGGTCACGCCCGCCGGAATGGTGTATTCGCGGCCTGTGATGGGCAAATTTGTTCGCATGCTGTTTTTATGTTTGAGCCGTCGGGCAACTGCTTCCACTTGAAATAAATCAAGAAACACCTGTCCTGCTGCCCTATGCAAACCATTTCACCAACCTGCCGGTGACCACCCGGTGTGGCCGCGCGGCGGTGTGAAGAGCCAGTTTCCCCGAGGCTGCAGCCTCACTGGCAATGGGCTTGCCCAATGTCAAGCAACAGGACCGAATTTCAGGAGCAAGAAAGCAGCCAAACTCGAAGCGTCAATGTAACGACGTTGTTTTCTTAGTCTTCATGGGATTTACCCTCGCGCTTTGATCCATCGCAAGCGAGCTGATGTCTTGCAGTCAAATCGAGTTGTCAGGCTGGTGTAATCATTCGCGGACAGCCGGAAGAATTGAATAACTCTTGCGGTGTCCCTGAATTTGTCCGGGGCGTTGCGGGGCCTTGTGGACGCGGCATGCAGGGCGCGCGCAGGGGCCGGAGGCGCAATTGCTCCCCCGGCCCCGCGCCTGTGTCACTGCGTCAATGCCGGCTTTCGGACAGGCCCGTGGCCGGCGTTTGCGGACTCGTCGGCCGGCTCATGCCTGAGGTGGCAGCCGAGGAGGTGGCCGAGCTGCCCGAGGGCGTGCCGTCGCCAGCGTTAAGCGAAGCGGTTTCAGGGCTGGTCATCTGCGCCGCGCTGGAGAGCTCGTCCACACGGCCGCCGGTCGCCTCGGCGGAGCGCGAGGGCGAAGAGCTGGCGGACGCCAAGGAAGTGCCGCCCTTCTTCTTCAGGTAGGCGGACGCCGCCAGCGCGCCGACGACGATGCCGATCAGGAATCCAGGCATGGTGTTCTCCAGAAAGTGATGGAAACCACCATTGGGCAAGGTGCATTCCCATTCCCTGCCTGCCCCCGGCCCGCTGCCTGCCCGAGCCTTCCAGGACGCGGCAAACGGCGGCATGGCCAAATTCGGTTTGCCCGTGGAACGCGCCAAAACAGGCACTGACGCAAGCGATTCGACCCAGAGAAATCCGAGAAAAAATTCACGGCCGACCAAACAGTGGCAGGATTTCCGGCATGAGGCCTGCTGGCTGCACGGCAATTCACCTCAGTGCCCCAAAAACCATCCCAAGCACTTCTCGCAAATCAATCACCATCCGCAAAGCAATCCATCGGCCCGGCAATATTTCACGAATCGCGGCCTGACTTGATATGAATACGGTTTGAATTGCTTTGCCTGACAAGGCGCCGGGGGGCGGAGCGGTGATATTTCACACCAGGCGGGTTCCGGCACCGGGAACAGTGGGCCTTATTGGGGCGGACACGCCCCTCACCCCGCCACCCGCGCGAAATGCCCCAGCACCGCGCGCAGCGCGTCAGGCTCCACCGGCTTGGTCAGGTGCGCGTCGAAGCCGGCCTCGGCGGTGCGGCGGCGGTCGCTCTCGGCACCCCAGCCGGTGAGCGCCACCAGGGCCGTGCCGGCGTGCCCTGGGTCGGCGCGCAGCCGCCGCGCCACCTCGTAGCCGTCCAGGCCCGGCAGGCCCAGGTCCAGCAGCACCAGCTGCGGCCTGAACGCCTGCGCCTGCCGCAGCGCCTCGGCCCCGTCCGCCGCCCAGGCCACGCGCAGGCCCAGCGCCTGCAGCAGCGACACCAGCATCTGCAGCCCGTCGGGGTTGTCCTCCACCACCAGCACGCGCGGCGCGCTTTCCAGGCCCTCCGCGCCCTGCGGCAGCGTCTGCAGCGGCAAGCCCTGCGGCCCGCCGGCCACCGGCGCCGCCTGCTGCGCCAGCGGCAGCTCGATGCTGAAGGTGCTGCCCTCGTCCAGCCCGTCGCTGTGCATGCGCACGCTGCCGCCGTGCATCTCGGTGAGCTTGCGCACCAGCGACAGCCCGATGCCCAGCCCGCCCTTGGCACGGCCGGCGCTGTGGTGCAGCTGCGTGAACATCTGGAACAGCCGGCCCTGCTGCTCCGGCGGCACGCCCACGCCGTTGTCCACCACCTCCACCACCGCGCGCGCACCGGCCGCCCAGCCCGCCAGGCGGATCTCGCCGCCATCGGGCGTGTACTTCGCGGCGTTGGTGAGCAGGTTGCCGATGACCTGCACGATGCGCGCGGGGTCGGCGTCCAGCAGCACGCCCTCGTCGGGCAACTGCAGCGTCAGGCGGTGCCGCGCGGACTCGATGGCCGGGCGCGCGGTCTCCACCGCCTCCAGCATCAGCCGGCGCAGCGGCACCTGCTCGCGCTGCAGCGTGATCAGCCCGCGGCTGATGCGCGAGACGTCCAGCAGGTCGTCGATGAGCCGCGCCATGTGCGAGGTCTGCCGGTCGATGATGTTGTGCGCCTGCGCTTGGCGCGCGGGATCGATGGACAGGCGCAGCAGCGCGATCGCGTACTTGATGGGCGCCAGCGGGTTGCGCAGCTCGTGCGCCAGCGTGGCCAGGAACTCGTCCTTGTGCCGGTCCTGCTCGCGCAGCAGGGCCGCGGCGCGCACGCGCTCGATGTGCGCCCAGCTGCGGTCCACGACCTCGGCCGCCACCGAGATCTCCAGCGGCGTCCAGCGCCGCGGATGCGCCTGGTGCACGGCCATCATCGCTACCAGCCGCCCCTCCTTGACCAGGCCGGCGCAGATGATGGCCTTGATGCCGATGGCGTTGAACATGCGCCCGCCGCCGTCGTCGCCCAGCTCGCGGTCCACGTCGTTGACCACCAGGTGCCGCCCGCGGCGCAGGTTGGAGGTGGCCTGCGGGCCGAACAGGTCCAGCGAGTACACGCCGGCGCTGCTGGGCACGCCCGGGCGCGACCAGTCGCTGCGGATGGTGAAGCGGTCGTTGTCGGGCTCCACGTCGGCATAGGCGCAGCGCGTGGCGCCCAGGTGCTCGCCGAGCATGCGCGCGGTCACGGCCATGATCTCGGTGGCGTCGGTGAGCGCGCGCGTGGCCTGCCCGATGCTGTCCAGGAAGCGCAGCCGCTCCTCGCTGGCGCGCAGCGCCGCCTGCGCGCGGCGCTCGGCCGTGACGTCCACGCAGGTGCCCACCCACTCGCGCACCACGCCGTCGGCCGCCAGCACCGGCGCGCCCTGCGCCATCACCTCGCGGTACTCGCCGTCGCGCCGGCGCAGCCGGTAGTGCAGCAGGAATACGTCCCCACTGGCCACCGCTGTCTGCCAGCGCCGCAGCACCTCGGGCCGGTCGTCCGCATGCACCGCCTCGGTCCAACCCCAGCCGCGGTAGTGCAGGAAATCCTGGCCGGTGAAGGCGCTCCAGGACGGGTTCTCGACCTCGATCGCCCCTACGGCGTTGGTGTGCCACACCAGCGCCGCACTGGGCGCAGGGGCCTGGGCGTCCAGGTTTTCATCAAAGGGAATTTCAGATGCCGACATGACCGTGGCGCGAAGCAATTGACCTTCCCGCGGCCCGGAGCTTAGTCCCCCCGCGCCAGGCCCCCTCCACGGCCCGGCGCGGCCTCCCGCGTGTTGTCCCCGATGGGCAACGCACCACCGCGCGACCGACCATAAAGCGCGCACCCGACACGCAGTCGCAGTTGCAGTCGCTCCACCAACCAACACCCGGGTGCCGCATCTGGACGGGAGGGGGCCGCATGGACCATGCGACGGCGTCGGCGTGCGCCATGCACAGCGTTTTCACCGGGACGCGCCACGGCGCGGGCAAGCCATGAGCGGCCTGCCTTCCTTGGCACTGGACGTGCTGCGCCTCATGGACGAGGAGCCGCGCCTGTATCACCTGCAGGGCGACGGCGCGCTCTCCAGGCTGCGCGTGGAGGCCTGGGTGGCCGAGGAGGCACTCAGCGAGCCCTTCCGCCTGGAGCTGTGCTGTTTGAGCGAGGACCCCCGCCTGGACCTGGACGCGCTGTGCGCCCAACCCGTGGCGCTGCTGACCCGGCTGGACGACGGCCGCATCCAGCGACGCAGCGGCCTGGTGGACCTGGCCGTGGCCGAGGACTGCGACGGCTCGCTGGCGCGCTACCGCCTCGTCGTGCGGCCCTGGGCCTGGTTCCTGGGCCTGAGCCGGCGCAGCCAGGTCTGGCAGGACCAGCGCGTGGTGGACATCGTGAACAGCCTCCTGGGCCGCTACCGCGCCTGGGCGCGCTGGCGCTGGGCGCCGTGCGTGGAGGCGCACCTGGAGCGCGCGCACCAGCGCGGCGTGCGGCCCTGCACCGTCCAGTACCGCGAGAGCGACCTGGACTTCCTGCAGCGGCTGCTGGCCGAAGAAGGCATCGCCTGGCGCTTCGAGGAGGCGGACACCGGGCAGCCCGGCGGCGTGCTGGTGCTCTTCGCCGACAGCCGCCGCCGCTCCAGCTGCCCCGAGGACGCCGCGTCACAACGCGCCCCGCTGCGGTTGCAGCATGCCCACGCGCAGGAGAGCGGCGACACGCTGCAGGAGATCAACGGCCACTGCCGCGCCGCCGTGAGCGTGCTCAGCACACTGAGCCATCACGAGGACCTGGGCCGCGGCGTGGGCGCGCGCGTGCAGGCCGAACGCCCGCGCGGCGGCGCGCACGCCCCGGCGCTGGAGAGCTACGACGGCCCCGGCACGCAGGCCTGGGCCACGGCCGAGCAGGCGCAGCGCGCGCTGTGGCTGGCGCAGCAGGCCATCGACGCGCACTGCGCCGGCTGGCACGGCCAGGGCGTGGTGCGCAGCTTTCAGGCCGGCACCGTGGTCCGGCTGGCCGATCCGCTGGAGGACCTGGACAGCGGCGAACCCGTGGAGGGCGCCGAGCTGCTGCTCACGCGCGTGCTGCACGTGGGCCTCAACAACCTGCCCGCCCGGCTCAGCCGCGCGCTGGTGCAGCATCTGGGAGACGAGCCGGTGCTGCCGCTGGACTGCATCCCGGCCGGGCTGCTGGAGCGCGCGGCGCAGCGCGGCTACGCCAATTCCTTCGACGCCATTGCGGCGGACTTGCCCTGGCGGCCGCTGCCCAGCGGCATGGCCGGCTCACGCACGCCGCGCAAACCGCAGCCGGGGCTGCTGCTGGCCACCGTGGTAGGACCGGACGGCAGCACGCAGCCGCGCGGCGCCGATGAGGTGCACACCGACCGGCTGGGGCGCGTGCGCATCCGCTACGAGTTCCAGGGCGATGCGGACAACGCCGAAGGCACGAGCCTCGCCAGCTGCTGGGTGCGCGTGCAGCAGCCGCTGGCGGGCTCGGGCGGGCGCGGCGCCATGGGCGCGCAGTGGACGCCGCGCATTGGCCACGAGGTGCTGGTACAGGGCATGGACGGCGACATCGACCGCCCGGTGGTGGTGTGCAGCCTCTACGACGGCCGCGGCGAAGGCGGCGAGCTGCCCACCCCGGGCGGCAAGGCCTGGACGGGCCCGCGCCAGCCGCTGGACGTCTTCACCTTGAGCAGCGACGCGCGCACCGCCGGCCAGGGCAACCCGGGCGGCGGCCACAGCCCGGCCTGGCACGGCGCCAGCCCCGCGCTGGTGCGCCACGGCGGGCAGAACAACGCCGCAGCCCTCTCGGGCCACAAGAGCAAGGAACTGGGCGGATCGGGCTTCAGCCAACTCGTGCACGACGACACGCCGAGCCAGGAGCGGCTGCAGCTCGCCACCACGCAGCACGCCAGCCAGCTCAACCTGGGGCACCTGATCCACCAGGCCGACAACCACCGCGGCAGCTTCCGCGGCCTCGGGTTCGAGCTCAGGACCGACGCCTACGGCGCGATCCGCGCCGCGCGCGGGCTGCTGCTGTCCACCTACGCCGCCGACTGGGCCGCGCCGGCACAGGACAACGCCGTGGGCCTCGCGCTGGCGCGGCAGTTCGAGGCGCTGGCGCGGGCGCTGCACCAGGCCGCGCAGACGCACCAAACGGTGGGCCTGTCCGGGCTGCTGGGCAGCGTCAAGGCCGGGGCCAGCGTGGCGGACGGCCAGCGGGCGCCGATCCCGGCCTGGCTGGCGCAGGCCGGCGCCCAGGGCAGCGGGCGCCGCTTCGAGCAGGCGGTGTCGGAAGCGCAGTCCGGCAGCCAGGCGGACGGCGCCGTCCCGCTAAGCGGCGCGCCGGTGCTGAGCGCCGCGGCCTGCGCTGGGCTGGGCCTGGTGGCCGGACAGGACTTCGCGGTGGCGGCCAGCGAGAACGTGCACCTGGCCTGCGGCGGCGACATGGACGCCGCTGTGGGCGGCGCGGCGCGCATCCACGCCGGTCAGGCCATCGGGATCCTGGGTGGCGCCATCCAACCCGGCCAGGACGCGGCCGGCACGGGCGTGAGCCTGATCGCCGGCGCGGGCGACCTGGAACTGCAGGCGCAGGACGGCCCGCTGCAGGTGGCCGCCGCCAAGGACGTGACCGTGCAGAGCGCGCACGGGTCCATCGATTGGGCGGCGGTGAAGCGCATCGTGATCTCCACGGCGGGCGGAGCAGCGGTGGTGCTGGAAAACGGCAACGTCGAGTTCATCGCGCCGGGGACGCTCACGGTGCGGGCGGGGAGGAGGAGTTTCGTGGGGCCGGCCAATTTCAATTACCAGATGCCGCTGATGCCCTGCGGCACGCTGACTTTTTCCAACGAACGACGGATTTCAATTTGACATGCTGATCAGCCCTCCTTTCTTGCCGCCTCGTGGGAACCTGAGTGAAGACCAGTGGTTTGAAATTGCCATGCAGGGTGGCCAACCCGGGACGGGAGCCTACCCGGTCAGTGCACAACTGGATTGGCATGGCGGTATTCACTTGACGGCGCCAATGAACGGGGCGACGACCGAGCCGGTACGCGCCATTGCCGACGGCACGGTGGTATTTGTGCGCGAACCCATGACCACCGATGACCCTCAACATCCGTTGCGCTATGGCGGTGGCTATACCAGCAATGGCGTGGTCGTGATCCGGCATGAGACGGAAATCGGTGCTGACGCTCAGGGACGGCCTACCTCCGTACGTTTTTATTCTGTCTACAACCATTTGCACAGTATTCGCCCAGCGGTGATGAGAAACCGCCCCGTCTGGCGCAAGGACGCCATTGGTCAGGCGGGACACATTTACGGCACCCCAAACCAGATTCATTTCGAAATTCGATGCGACGAAGCGAACCTGCAAAGGCTTATCGGCCGCACTTCAGGCGACGTGCCGCTGGACCGCGATGGGCGCATGGATGTGCTGTACGGCGAGATTTATTTCCATATTCCAACCAATACACCTTTCTACGGGCAACGCCCGCTGTCCAACAGTCCAGTGGCTCGGATAGCCGAGCGCAATGGCCCGAATGCAGCAGCCACGGTAGCCCTGCAGCCAATCGCGCAAACGCCAGAGGCCATGGTGGTGGGCTTACGCTATGCCAGTGGCCAAGGTCCGGCAGAGCAACGTGGCCATGCCTTCGTCACGAGTTACAGGCTGGATGGTTCAACCTATGGACCGGCACGGGTCGAGGCAGGTGCGGAATACAAGCTGTACCAAGACAGCATGGCCATCAGCCGTTCCTATCCCGCTGCCTCACAACCGGCCCCAAGTGCCGTGCTGGAATTGCTGCGTTTTGGACGTGTCATCGGACCCGACCCCTTGACACCAGTTGATGTACCTCATTGGCGACAAATCGTTCATGCCGGCGGCACGGGCTGGATCAATCTCAACGCAGCAAACGTACGAAAATACACCGATGCTGATTTCCCGCAATGGAAAGGATGGAAGTTGATTGCCGACGATACGAACGGCGATGCACGCTGCGATTCGCCCACAGTGAGGTCATGGCTGAATCAGGACAATTCCGACAGCATCGACTCAATCGCCGGCATTGCAGCCCTTACACAAGAAGGTACTGCAAACCGTATGCGCAAGGCCATATGCAGGTTATCTTGCGAATGGGATGCAACGACGCTGAATTCACGTTGGCAGTGGTTACAGAACGGGGACAAAACAAACCAAAGACCCATGGGGACAGCGGAATACAAGCAGTTCACCGAGCATGCAAACGCACTGTGCTTCGATTGCCAAGAAATATTCGAAGCACATTGGACACTCGACCCAAAGCAATTTATAAAACACCTTAAATCGTGCAACTGGCTGAGCATCAATGAGGCGGCTCAGACCATCCCTCTCACAGTCCTGAAACTTCGCAACAGCAGCTTCCACGAAGAAAACATAGGAGCAAATTCAATCATCAGACAACGCATCCAAAGATGGATACCACACTTGAATATTTCATTGCGCAAATATGGCATTAGCAGCAACCATCGAAAGGTACATGCCTTTGCCAACGTCTGGGAGGAAACCGGATACTTGCGTTTGATGGAAGAGGGCGGAGGCAGTGGACAACCATACGCGCCATGGTGGGGACGCGGTCTGATACAGCTTACGCACCTCAGCAACTACAAATGGTTCGGAGACTATCGTCGCTTTCCAAAAACCATCACCACTGGACTGTATGCGCCGCTTGGATGGGATCCTGGACAGCTCATACTTGGAAGTGACGCCAACTGCATCGACACCATGGTGTATTGGATCAACCCCGGGGCGGTGGCTACTCAGCGCAATGCATTGATAGATGCCGACGCAGGCTTGGAAATCGAAAACTTCATGCAAACAGCCAGGGGCACCAACGGCAATGTAAGTGCCGAAAACATCAACGGGCTTGAAGGCCGGCTTCAGGCTGCCATTTATTTGAAGCACATACTCATGGACGACGTAAGACAAGCCAATACAGAATCCGTCACATTCACTTGGCGACGTTCCTCCACGAGGACTGGCACCCGAATACTGCCAAACGGCACAAGCAGACGCAGCTTCGAGCCCAATGACCACACCATTCAAGTAAGCACGACACCAAGGAGACCACTCCCATGAAAAGTCTCTTAAAGCTCATTGCCGCCACAATAATAATAACAACCAACACAAACGCGCATGAGGAACCGTGCCCCGAAATCATCAAGACGGCAGTACAAGAACTGTACACGATGGGAGAAACTAAAGATTATATCTGCGGACCCGACATCGACTGCACGATAGAAAATTTCACAAATGCACTGGAAATCTCAAACATACAACTACACGCAAACACAGCGGCACCTGACGCAATACAGATCACACCCAAAACAAAAGGCACTAGCTATTTTACAGCAATATTTCTCATGGAGAACTGCAAAAGCAGACTGGTCTTTTACCCCGATACATCATCATCTGGAATCAAGCTACTGAAGCCATCATCAAACGGCATGTTCATCATTCGCTCCACCGCCCGGCAATCCCGCGCACAGTGGTCAGAAACAGACTATCACTATGACCTGAACAAACAAGCATACCAGGAACAAAAAACCGTCTGCTACGCCATACATGCCACTCGAACGGCAAGAGTTAAATGTCAGTAGATATTTCACACAACGCATTACATGACAACAGACAAAACTAATACACCACAAAACAGATCAGCTTACTTGCCGTTTAATAAACGGCAAGTCTACTGGAGTTTACCCACAGAAACACTTCCAACCCAAACAGGGACAGTTCACCATGATCGCCAAGCACCTTAACTTCCCCATATTAAGCTTCATTATTTCTCTTCCCGCACATGCAGCCGCCGGCCGTGACTCCAGCGGCACAATTTGGGAGGTTTCGCCAACAGGTAAATGCTTCGACTCCATCCCATACTACTTGAGCATGATCTTTGGAAAGCAATACAGTTCCGATGAAAACATCAAAACAACAACCTTTAGACCCACGAATTATTCAAAATCGCCCAAGGACTATGTTTGGGCCATGGACACCACGCCAAGCAAAAACTACACACGCACGCTATTCAGCGTAGACAAGCGCACAAAGCGGGCATGCGCGATATTATTTGCACCAGTCGCAAGCAGCGTTGATTTCGAACTACAACCTTCAAGAAACGTGCCAACAACCGCGCGATCCATTGATACGCCGCCGCCTGGCTTCGACACCACAGAGGTAATTTATAGACTCAACCCCGAGCAACAACTGTACCTACCAAGCAAGTGCTACAAAATAACTCCAAAAAACAAGAAAACGAAGTTGATTGCTCAAAACTAAGCACAAATTAATTTATTTATTCAGCAAAAAGCGTGAGAAAACGGCCCACCACACCCCGGCAGGCCGCCGGAACACCGGCTCAGTGCGCCTCCAGCAACCCCTCCAGCACCCCCGCCTCGAAATGCCGCTCCACGAAATCCGCCATGCCCTCGAACACGGCATCCAGCGCCGGCACCGTCGCGCCGAACAGCGCCTGCAGCACCGCGGGTGACTCGAACAGCCCGTGCGCGTACAGGCCCAGCACGTGGCCGCGCTGCCAGCCGATGGCCTCGCCGTCGGCGTTGCGCAGCGCCACGGCGGCTTCGCCCACGGCGCAGGTGCGGCCGTGGCGAATCTCGTAGCCCTCGCAGCCCACGCCCGACAGCGTCGCCCACGGCGCCGCCAGCCCCTCGAATCGCACCCGGCCCGGGCGCAGCAGCTTCTCGGTGTCGAAGGTGGTTTCCAGCGGCAGCAGGTCCAGCCCGGGGCCGCTGCCGTCCACGCCGTGCGGGTCGTGCAGCGCGCGCCCCAGCAGCTGCAGGCCGCCGCACACGCCCAGCAGCGGCCGGCCTAGCGCGGCGTGGCGGCGGATCGGCTCGTCCAGCCCCTGCGAGCGCAGCCACGCCAGGTCGCCGCTGGTGTGCTTGGAGCCGGGCAGCACGATCCAGTCCGCGCCCGCGAGCTGCGCCGGCGTGCGCGCCCAACTGAGGCGCACGCCGGGCAGGCGGCGCAGCGGCTGGAATTCGTCCAGGTTGGAGATGCGCGGGTAGGCCACCACCGCCACGTGGATGCCCTCGCCGCGGGGCGCCTCGTCGTACAGCCCGTCTTCCTCCGGCAGGCCGTGCTCGCGCCACATCGGCAGCACCGCCACCGTGGGCACGCCGGTGAGCGCCTGCAGCTGCTGCGGGCCCGGCGCCAGCAGCGCGGCGTCGCCGCGGAAGCGGTTGAGCACGAAGCCGCGGATCAGCGCCCGCTCCTCGGCCGGCAGCAGCGCATGCGTGCCGTAGAGGTGGGCGAAGGCGCCGCCGCGGTCGATGTCCGTGACCAGCAGGCACGCGGCGCGCGCTGCCAGCGCGGTGCGCATGTTCACGTAGTCGCTGGCGTGCAGGTTGATCTCGGCCGGCGAGCCCGCGCCCTCGATCACTACCACGTCGTGACTGTCCAGCAGCTCGTGGAGCGCCTGGCGCGCCGGCGGCCACAGCTGCTCGCTGCGCGAGCGCCAGGGCACGGCCATCAGGTCCGGCCGCACTTGGCCCAGCACGATCACCTGGCTGGCCGTGTCGCGCTCGGGCTTCAGCAGCACGGGATTCATGCGCACGTCGGGCACCACGCCCGCGGCCAGGGCCTGGAAGTACTGCGCGCTGCCGATCTCACCCACGCCGCCACCCGGGCCCGGCACCACGCGGGCGTTGTTGCTCATGTTCTGCGCCTTGAAGGGCGCGACTTTCAGCCCTCGGCGCGCATACCAGCGGCACAACGCGGTGGCGAGCCAGCTCTTGCCCGCCCCGCTGGTGGTGCCCAGCACCATCACGGCTTGTCCCAATGTTCGTCCTCCCGTGTGTGGAAGCCGCGATTGGACACGAGCCGGCGCGCCGCGCCGTCGTACCGGCCCGGGGACTCAGGACACGAAGTCGTCGGGCTGCGCGGCCGGCTTGATTTGGGCAAGACTCCAGACGGCATTGTCGAAATTCCGGATGTCGTCGATGACGCATCTGCGAGTTCCACGGCTTTAGGAATCACCGCCATTCCTTGCTGCCGTCGTCGCCCACGATAGCAAGCCAAATTTCCGGGGCGCCGGGGTCGAGGTCAACGCCAAGGAAAAGCGTTTTCCAGCCAAACGAACCAAACCATTCCCAGGAGAATGAATAACAAAATTGAACAGACCGACAGCCACCCGGAGCTTTAAAACCCACCGGTGGCTCAGCCAAGGCAGCCGTGTCTCCAACCTCCATGTCAGCACCGGGCGGCGTCGCCTTGGCATCCGCAGCAGCCGGAACGCCGGGGAACCGGGCGGCCACTTCGCATCCTCCTAGATTTGCTCCATCACCCCCAGGCCAAAATATTCTGACGAGATCGGGCCATTCAACATTTCCCTGAACCCCCTATTGCTGCGTCATATACTTAAAATAGTTGCAGCGCCCAGTCTTTGAACAACCTTCTTTTCAAGACAACTGCACACCGGCACGGTTTCCGGCGGGCAGCCGGTTCGCGCCTGACGCTTCCCCGCACGGCTTCAATATTTCACGCCGGCCCGTGTTCAGCGCTGCGGCCGCCGCAGCCGGCGCCACATCCACACCAGCAGCGCCGCCCCGAGCAGCGCGCCCATCAGGCCCATCTGGTAGCGCTGCAGCTCGCCCAGCAGTGCCTGCGCCGCCGCGCCGAAGGCCCAGCCGATGCCGCCCACCAGCACCGCCCAGATCACGGCGCCGATGCCGTTGTAGAGCGCGAAGCGCCACGCCGGCAGCGGCGAGGCACCGATGAAGATCGGCCCTGCGATGCGCAGCCCGTAGGCGAAGCGCAACCCGATGATCAGCGGCGCGTGCCAGCGGTCGAGCAGCCGGTGCACCCGCTCGGCCTTGGCCGCCAGCTTGGGATGGCGCGCCAGCAGCTGCGGCCCGCGCCAGCGGCCGATCCAGAAATAGATCTGGTCGCCCACCATCGCCATCACGGTGGCCACTGCCAGCACGCCGGCGGGGCTCAGATGCCCCTCGTGCGCGGCGAAGCCGGCCAGCACCAGCAGGCTTTCGCCTTCGAGCAGGCAGCCCAGGGCCAGCATCCAGTAGCCATGGGTTTCGATGAGCGCGATCAGGTCCATGCTTTTCGTCGTAGGCTTCGACGGCCATCAGCCCCGGAGCAAAGCACGCGCCGCGGCAAATGCGCCCACGCAGCGCCTTCACTTGCGGAAACGTTTCTTTCCAACACCGGAACCACAGGAACGATTATGTCAAACAGCATTTCATCTGAAAGACATTCCCAAGCCTTCTGGCCGTTTGGACCGCTCGTCACCCTCCAGCTCTCGCCCGACAACCTACGGCAGGCCATCAATCCCGGCTGGAGTTTCGGCAACTACATCGTCAACCACAACAATTCGACCGCACCCGGTGTGGAACAGGCGATACTGGGCAAGAACAGTTATGGACGCCAGATCGGGCAGCTCATGGACGTGGTGAAGCTGCTGCTGGACCATGCCGGCATCGCCAACGACACGACCGCCAAATTCAGAAAATTGTTCGAAGACGTCGAAAAGATAAAGGCGGAGAGCCAGCAGCAGTGCCGGGAACAGCTGCTGGAGCAGTTGAAGGATCTCAAGGCATCGGACAAGAAAGCCTGGAACGATCTCCTGACGGAATTGAATCAGCAAGAATCACAGACATCGGATGCCCGACCGGCAAGCTCCAGGAAATAGATTCAAAAGATGTTCGAGCTTGGCATTTTGAAGGTTCGGCTGCCATTCGCCGCGCTTAACCTCCAGCCGAACGCAACACCGGTGCCCGCGTGGCCGCCAGCCGCTCCACCAGGGCGGCGCCCAGCGCCGGTGCGTCGAAGGCTGCCATCTCGGCCGCCAGCGCCCGGGCCCGGGTTTTGAAGGCGGGCTCGTCCAGCACGCGGCGCACGGCCTGGAGCAGCGCGCGTGGCGAGGGGCGGCCGGTACGCAGGTCCAGGCCGGCGCCGCTCCAGGCCACGCGCGCGGCGATCTCCGGCTTCTCCTCGCTGCCGCCGGCCACCACCAGCGGCAGCCCGTGGGCCAGCGCCTGCTGCACGCCACCGTAGCCGCCGTTGGTCACCACCGCCGACAGCAACGGCAGCAGCGCGGGGTACGGCACGAAGGGCGCCAGCCGGGCATTGGCCGGCGGCGCGCCGTCCAGCGCCGCCGCCACGGCTTCGGGCGCCGCGGTGGCGACAACCAGCATGTCCTCCCGCGCCAGCGCGCGCAGGGCTGGGACGATCAGCTCGCGCACGTCGGTGGCGAGCGTGCCCTGCGTCACCAGCACCAGCGGCCGGCCGGCACGGTGCGCCCCCTCGACCTCGGCCCACCAGGCAGGCAGCGCCGGCGGCCGGGGCCCTTCGCGCAGCCACAGCGGGCCGATGAAGTGCACTTGCGGCGGCAGGTCGCTGCGCACGTACTCGAAGCCCGGCACGGTGGGCTGCAGGTAGAGCTGCGGCGAGAGCACGTCGAAATACGTGCCCTCGCCCGGCGGCAGCCCCGCCGCCGCCCGGGCGCGCCGCCAAGCCCGGTTGGTGCCGGCAAATAGCCCGCGCAGGATCAGCGCATTGAGCAGCCGGTTGCGCGAGCGGTCGCCGTCGTTGCGTGCCGGCGGCAGCGCCGACCCGAAGGGCGCCGTGTCCACGCTGGGCACGCCCAGCGCGCTCACGCCCAGTCCGGCCCAGGGCACGCCGTGCCTCTCGTGCAGCAGCGCCGCGCCCAGGTGCGCCTGGTCGGCGAGCACAGCGTCGGGCGCGAAGGCGTCGCAGGCGGCTTCCAGGTCGCGCATCTGGCGCGGCGCCGGGGCGATGAAGGCGGCGTCGAGCTGTGCCTTGAGGCGGGCGATGCCGCGCCGGCGGCGCAGCCCCGGAAATGCCGCCTCGATGTCGGCGTCGTCCCAGTCGGTGTCCGGCGCCATGGGCCTGAAGGCCGCGCCGCTGTCCCGCACCAGCGGCTCGAACTTGCGTCCCGTTTGCCAGGCGATGGCGTGGCCCCGCTGCGCCAGGGCGCGCACCAATGCGGCCATCGGCCGCACGTGGCCGGTCATGGGAACGGTAGCGACGAGGAGGCGGGCCATGGCGGGGGAGTCTGCCAGCGGCGGGCAGGAGCGGCTTGGCCCTGGCCCGGCCGCGGCACGCCGGCTGCCGCAAACTCGGCCGCCATGCCTTCGTCCCAGCCCCTGCACACGCCGGCCTTGCCGGCCGCCTCCATCCCGCCCGCGCGCCAGCGCCTGGTGGGCGTCGCGCTGGCGACCTTGATCATCGGCGGCTGGCTCGCGCTGCACCTGTGGGGCGTGTTCTTCCACCGCTGGAGCGCCATCGACTGGGTGCGGGTGCCGCTCCTCATCGCGCTGCAGACGTGGCTGTCCACGGGGCTCTTCATCGTGGCGCACGACGCCATCCACGGCTCGCTGGCGCCGCACCGGCCCCGGCTCAACGCGGCCATCGGGCAACTGTGCGTGGGCCTGTATGCGGGCTTCCGCTTCCGGCGGCTGGCGGCCTCGCACCAGCGCCACCACGACGCGCCCGGCACGGCGGAGGACCCGGACTTCCACGCCGCCGCCCCGCGCGCTTTCGCCGCCTGGCTGCGCGCCTTCTTCCTGCGCCATTTCGGCTGGGCCGAGTTCGCCACCGTCACCGCCGTGCTGGCGCTGTACCTGGCGCTGGGCGCGCGGGCCTCGAACCTGATCGCCTTCTGGGGCCTGCCGGCGATCCTGTCCGCGCTGCAGCTCTTCACCGTGGGCACCTGGCTGCCACACCGCCATGGCGCCAACGCCTTTGCCGACCGCCACCGCACGCGCTCGCTGCACTGGCCGTGGCTGCTGTCGCTGCTGGCCTGCTACCACTTCGGGCGCCACCACGAGCACCACCTGTGGCCGCAACTGCCGTGGTGGCGGCTGCCGGCGGCGAAGGCGCGCTGGCCCGAATCAGGCGCCGCGCAGCAGGTTGGCGACTCCTAAACCCACGAACACCAGGAACAGCGCCCGCTGGAACGCCGCGCCGCTGATGCGCGTGCGTACCCGGGCGCCCAGCCCCAGGCCGGCGAAGGCGGCCAGCAGCGCCAGCGCCACCTCGGTGGACCACAGGCTGCCGCCGCCGGACGCGCCCAGGCGCACGGCCAGCGCCAGCGTGGCCACGGTGAAGGACAGTCCCAGCGCCTGCACCATCTCCTCCTTGCCCAGCCGCAGGCACTGCAGCCAGGGCACCAGCGGAATGACGAATACCGCCGTGGCGGCGGTCACCGCGCCGGTGGCCGCACCCGCCACCGGCGCCAGCCAGTGCGCCCGGGGCGGCAGTTCCGGCAGGCTCGGACGCCACAGCCCCCACAGGCCATAGAGCACCAGCGCGCCGCCCAGCAGCGCATGCGCATTCAGCCCCGCCGGGCCGGCGGCGGGCACGGGCATCGCGACCGTCACCAGCGCCAGCGCTGCCCAGGCCGGCCACAGCCTCGCGGCCAGGCGGCGCAGGTAGGGCCCGCGGCATTGCGCGACGTTGGTCGCCAGCGCCGGCACTACGAGCAGCGCGGCCGCCTCGCCGGGCGCCATCCACAGCCCCAGCAGGCTCACCGCCACCGTGGGCAGCCCCATGCCGGTGATGCCCTTGACCGCGCCGGCCACCACGAACACCAGGCCCACGGCCAACACTTGGGAGAGATCGATGCCATCCATGCCCGGCATGCTCGCGGCGCGGGCCGTGCGGCGTCCATCTGTGAATGCGCCGCATATCCTTCGGCATCGCCGAAGGAAGCACCCATGCCCGCAGCACGCCGCGTGTCGGACTACCGCATCGAACCGTTCGACCTGCGCCTCTTCGCCGCCGTGCTGGAGCTCGGCACCATCACCGCCGCCGCCGAGGCCATGAGCCTGTCGCTGGCCGCGGCCAGCGTGCGGCTCAAGGCGCTGGAGACGCTGGTCGGCACGCGGCTGCTGGAGCGCTCCAAGAGCGGCGCGGTCCCCACCGCGGCGGGCCGGGCGCTGGCGCGGCACGCGCAGCGTGTGCTGGTGGAGCTGGAGTCGCTGCACGTGGAGATGGCCGGCTTTGCCGGCGGCCTGCGCGGCACCGTGCGAGTGCTGTGCAACACCGCGGCCCTGTCGGAAGCGCTGCCGCCGCGGCTGGGGCGCTTCCTCGCCGCGCACCCGGACATCGACATCGAGCTGCAGGAGGCCTCCAGCGACGCCGTGCTGGACGCGCTGCGGCGCGGGGTGGCGGACCTGGGCATCGCCGCGGACCACGTGGACCCCGCCGGCCTGGACGCGCGGCCCTGGCTGGCCGACCAGCTGGTGGCGCTGATGCCGGCTCGCCTTGGGGAGCAGCCGGTCGCGGCCGTGCGCTACGTCGAGTTGCTGGAGCAACCTTTCGTCGGCCTGCCGCGGGACAGCGGGCTCAGCCGCTTCCTGCTGCAGCAGGCCAGCCGCGCCGGGCGGGTGCCGCAGCACCGCGTGCGCGTGGGCAACTTCGACGCGATGCTGCCCATCGTGGCGGCCGGCGTCGGCGTGGCCGTGATGCCGCTGAGCGCCGCCCGGCGCCGGCAGGACGCCGGCGTGCGCATCGTGCCGCTGGCCGACGCCTGGGCGCGGCGGCGATTGCTCATCTGCACCGGCGCGATGGCCGAGGACATGCCCGCGGTCCGCTTGCTGCGGGATGCGCTGATGGAGTCAGGAAACGCGCCTGAAGAGGACGGCGGGCGCTGAAGCACCGGCCTCAGCCGCGCCCGGAGACGGTGCGGCGCCGTACTACGATGCGCGCCCTTTCATCCGACTGCGTTGTTCCCCTATGCGACTCCTGCTTGCCCTGAGCCTGGTCCTGTCGAGCCTGTATGGCTGTGCCGTCTACACGCCCTCGGGCTCGGTCGTCGTCGATCCGGGCAGCGCCGGCAGCCAGGGCGGCGGTGGCGGCGGCTTCTGCCCGCCCGGACAGGCCAAGAAGGGCCGCTGCTGACGGCGGGGCCGGCGGCCCGGCCGGGCCGCCGCCTCCCGTTCACACCCGCTCGAAGATCCCCGCCGCGCCCTGCCCCGTGCCCACGCACATGGTGAGCATCCCGTAGCGCCCGCCGCGGCGGCGCAGGCCGTGCACCACGGTGGCCGCGCGCAGCGCCCCGGTGGCGCCCAGCGGGTGGCCCAGCGCGATGGCGCCGCCCAGCGGGTTCAGCTTCGCGCGGTCGATGCCCACGCTGTCCACCACCGCCAGCGCCTGCGCCGCGAAGGCTTCGTTCAGCTCGATCCAGTCCAGGTCCGACAGCTGGATGCCGGCGCGCTTGAGCGCCGCGGGAATGGCATCGATCGGCCCGATGCCCATGATCTCCGGCGGCACGCCCTTCACGGAAAAGCTCACGAAGCGCGCCAGCGGCTGCAGGTTGAAGCGCTTGACGGCCGCCTCGCTGGCGACGATCAGCGCCCCGGCGCCGTCGCTGGTCTGCGAGCTGTTGCCCGCCGTCACGCTGCCCTTGGCGGCGAACACGGGTTTCAGCTTGGCCAGCGCCTCCAGGGTGGTTTCGGGGCGGGGGCCTTCGTCGGTGTCGACCACGCGCGGGGTCTTGACGACTTCACCGGTCTCCAGGTCCGGGCGGCGCTCGATGACCTCCACCGGCGTGATCTCGTCCCTGAACTCGCCGCTCTGGATGGCCGCCACGGCCTTCTGGTGCGAGGCCAGCGCGAACTCGTCCTGCGCCTGGCGGCTCACCTTCCACTGCGCCGCCACCTTCTCCGCCGTCAGGCCCATGCCGTAGGCGATGCCCACGTTCTCGTCACGCGTGAACATCTCCGGGTTGAAGGACGGCTTGTTGCCGCCCATGGGCACCAGGCTCATGGATTCGACGCCGCCGGCGATCAGCACGTCGGCCTCGCCGACGCGGATGCGGTCCGCCGCCATCGCCAGCGCCGTCAGCCCCGAGGCGCAGAAGCGGTTGACCGTGGCGCCGCCCACCGAGGGCGGCAGCCCGGCCAGCAGCACCGCCATGCGCGCCACGTTCATGCCCTGCTCGCCTTCCGGGAAGGAGCAGCCGACGATGGCGTCCTCGATGGCCGCCGGGTCCAGCGTGGGCACCTGCTTCAAGGCGCCGCGCAGGGCGGCCACCAGCAGGTCGTCGGGCCGGGTGTTGCGGAAGACGCCGCGCCCGGACTTGCCGATGGGCGTGCGCGTGGCCGCGACGATGTAGGCGTCCTGAACTTGCACCGTGCTCATGTGATGTCCTCGAAACGGGTTCAGTTGCGCACGGGCTTGCCGGTCTGCAGCATGCCCATGATGCGTTCCTGGGTCTTGGGATGGCCCAGCAGGCCGCAGAAGTGCTTGCGCTCCAGCGCCATCAGGTACTCCTCCGTCACCAGCGTGCCGGCGTCCAACTCGCCGCCGCACACCACCTCGGCGATCAGCCGGCCGATGCGGTAGTCGTGCGCGCTGATGAAGCCGCCGTCGCGCATGCCCACCAGCTGCGCCTCGATGGTGGCGATGCCGGAGCGCCCGGCCACCGGGAAGCTGCGCTTGAGCGGCGGCCGGTAGCCCGAGTCCGCCAGGGCCTTCGCCTCGTTGAGCGCGACGTAGAGCAGCTCGTCCTTGTGCGGCACGATCACGTCGCTCTCCAGCAGGTAGCCGAGCTTGCGCGACTCCAGCGCGCTGGTGCCCACGGTGGCCGTGGCGGCAGCCATGTAGCCGTCCTTGAGGAAGGCCAGCAGGTCCGTGTTGGGTGCAGCGGCACCCTTCTCCGCGGCGCGGCGAGCGATGTAGGTCAGGCCGCCGGCGCCGGGCAGCAGGCCCACGCCGACCTCCACCAGGCCGACGTAGGTCTCCATCGCCGCCACGCGCCGGGCGCAGTGCACCGCCAGCTCGCAGCCGCCGCCCAGCGCGATGCCGCGCATGGCGGCCACCACCGGCACGCCCGCGTAGCGCACGCGCAGCATCAGCTGCTGCATCTTCTGTTCCTCGGGCCCGATGCCGGCCGGGCCCTTGGCCATGAACACCGGCATCAGCGCCTCCAGGTTCGCGCCGGCGGAGAACATCTCGTCGGGCGACCAGATCACCAGCGCCTTGAACTGCTGCTCGGCCAGCTCCACCGCCTTGGTCAGCCCGGCGGTCACGTCCGGGCTGATGAGGTGCAGCTTGGAGGTGATGCTGGCGATCAGCACCTCGCCATCGAGCGTCCACACGCGCAGCTCCGGGCCCTTGAACAGCTCGGTGCCGGACTTCAGCGCGTCGCGGCCCAGGCCGGCCACGCTCTCGGGGAAGAGTTGCCTTTCGTACACCGGCAGCTCGCGCGGGGGAACGAAGCTGCCTTGCGCCGCGCTCCACGAGCCCTCGGCCGTGTGCACGCCGCCGCGCTCGGCCACCGGGCCTTCGAACACCCAGGCCGGCAGCGGCGCGCTGCTCAGGGCCTTGCCGGCGTCGATATCCTCCTTGATCCACTGCGCCACCTGCGTCCAGCCCGCGGACTGCCACAGCTCGAAGGGCCCCTGCGCCATGCCGAAGCCCCAGCGCAGGGCCAGGTCCACCTCGCGCGCGGAGTCGGCAATGTCGGCCAGGTGCACCGCGGCATAGTGGAAGCCGTCGCGCAGGATGGCCCACAGGAACTGCGCCTGCGGGTTGGAGGATTCGCGCAGCAGCTTCAGCCGCTCGGCGGGCGGCTTCTTGAGCATGCGGCCGACGATCTCGTCGGCCTTGGCGCCCGAGGGCACGTAGTCGCGCTTCTCGGGGTCGAGCCGCAGGATGTCCTTGCCCACCTTGCGGTAGAAGCCCGCGCCGGCCTTCTGCCCCAGCGCGCCCTGCGCGATGAGCCCCGCCAGCACCGGCGGCGTGGCGAAGTGCGCCTTGAACGGGTCGTCCGGCAGCTGCTCCTGCATGGTGCGCACCACGTGCGCCAGCGTGTCCAGGCCCACCACGTCCGCAGTGCGGAAGGTGCCGGAGCTCGCGCGGCCGAGCTTCTTGCCGGTGAGGTCGTCCACCACGTCATAGGAGAGCTTGAAGCGCTCGGCCTCGACCATGGTGGCGAGCATGTTCATCACGCCCACGCGGTTGGCGACGAAGTTGGGCGTGTCCTTGGCGCGCACCACGCCCTTGCCCAGGCCCGTGGTGACGAAGGTTTCGAGCTGGTCCAGGATCTCCGGCGCCGTCTGCGGCGCGGGGATCAGCTCCACCAGCTGCATGTAGCGCGGCGGGTTGAAGAAGTGGATGCCGCAGAAGCGCGGGCGCAGTTCCTCCGGCAATGCCTGCGACAGTTGCGTGATCGACAGCCCCGAGGTGTTGGAGGCGACGATGGCATGCGGCGCCACGTGCGGCGCGATCTGCGCGTAGAGCTGCTGCTTCCAGTCCATGCGTTCGGCGATGGCCTCGATGACGAGGTCGCACTCGGCCAGCAGCGCCAGGTCCTGCTCATAGTTGGCCTGGCGGATCAGCCCCGCCTCCTCCGCCAGCCCCAGCGGCGCGGGCTTGAGCTTCTTCAGGTTGTCCACCGCCTTGGTGACGATGGCGTTCTTCGGCCCTTCCTTGGCCGGGAGGTCGAACAGCACCACCGGCACGCGGACGTTGATGAAGTTGGCCGCGATCTGCGCGCCCATCACGCCGGCGCCGAGCACGGCGGCCTTGCGCACCTGGAATCGACTCATGGTCCGATCTCCTTGAGGGAAAAGTGATCTGCAGGGACCGTGTGGGCCCGTGCCTTCAGTTCATTGGCCTATTCGACGCGTTGCCAGGTCTGGTTACGCCCCAGCGCCGGCAGCCCGATGTAGCCGCGCACCACCAGGCGGCTGCCGCCCTCCTCGGGGCGCAGCCGCACCTTGTAGAGCTTGCCCCGGGCCGGGTCGAGGATGTCCCCGCCGCCCCACTGGCCCGGCTCCTCCTGGCGCACGTTGCGCAGGACGGTCATGCCCAGCACCGGCTGGTCCTTGCGCTCGTCGGTGCAGGCCTCACAGCGCATGTCGGCCTTGGCCGGGTCGAGCACCTGCTCCACCCGGCCCGAGAGCACGCCGCCGGACTCGGTGATGCGCACCAGCGATTTCGCTTGCCCGGTGGCGTCGTCGATGGTGCGCCACAGGCCCACCGGCGAGGCCTGGGCCCAGGCCGCGGGCAACGCGCCGGCCAGCAGCGCCGCGGCCACGAGGAGCGATCGCGGGTTCATGCGCCGGCTCAGAACAGCGCCTCGTCCATGGCCATCAGCGGCTGCGCGCCGCTGCGCGCACGCCGGATGAGCATGGCCGTCTCCGGCAGCAGCTTGGCGAAGTAGAAGCGGATGGTGGCGAGCTTGGCGCGGTAGAAGGCGTCGTCCTGCTTCTTCAGCGCGATGCGCGCCTGCAGCGTGAACAGGTAGGCGAACACTAGGTGCCCGCACACGCGCAGGTAGTCCACGGCGGCGGCGCCCACCTCGTCGCGGTTCTGGAAGGCTTTGAAGCCCAGCTCCGTGGTGAGCTTGACCACCTTGTCGCCCAGGTCCGCCAGCGGGTTGACGAACTCCTGCATCGGCTCGTTGACGCCTTCGTCCTCGATCAGCTCGCGCACCTTGGCGCCGAAGCGCTTCATGCGCGCGCCGTTGTCGCCCAGCACCTTGCGCCCCAGCAGGTCCAGCGCCTGGATGGTGTTGGTGCCCTCGTAGATCATGTTGATGCGCGCGTCGCGCACGAACTGCTCCATACCCCACTCGGCGATGTAGCCGTGGCCGCCGAACACGCCTAGGCACTCGGAGGTGGCGATCCAGCCGTTATCCGTGAGGAAGGCCTTCACGATGGGCGTGAGCAGCGCCAGCAGCTCGGCGGCTTCCTGGCGCTCCTCCTCGTCCTCCGAGGCGTGCGCCTGGTCCAGCAGCAGCGCGCTGTACATGGCCAGCGCCCGGCCGCCCTCGGCGTAGGCGCGCGCGGTCAGCAGCATGCGGCGCACGTCGGGGTGCACGATGATCGGATCGGCCGGCTTGTCCGGCGCCTTGGGGCCGGAGAGCGAGCGCATCTGCAGCCGGTCCTTCGCATAGGCCACGGCGTTCTGGTAGGCCACCTCGGTCAGGCCCAGCGACTGCATCCCGACGCCCAGCCGCGCCGCGTTCATCATCACGAACATCGCCTGCAGGCCCTGGTTGGGCTCGCCCACCAGGGTGCCATGCGCGCCTTCGAGCACCATCTGCGCCGTGGCGTTGCCGTGGATGCCCATCTTGTGCTCCAGCCCCGAGCAGAAGATGCCGTTGCGCTCACCCAGGCCGCCGTCGGCCTGGGGCAGGAACTTGGGCACCACGAACAGCGAGATGCCCTTGCTGCCCGGCGGCGCATCGGGCAGCCGTGCCAGCACCAGGTGCACGATGTTCCCGGCCAGGTCGTGCTCGCCGGCGGAGATGAAGATCTTCTGGCCGGTGAGCCGGTAGCTGCCATCGGGCTGCGGCTCGGCCTTGGTGCGCAGCAGGCCCAGGTCGGTGCCGCAGTGCGGCTCGGTCAGGCACATGGTGCCGCTCCACTCGCCGCTGGTGAGCTTGGGCAGGTACAGCGCCTTCTGCTCCTCGGTGCCGTGCGCGTGCAGGCACTCGTAGGCGCCATGCGAGAGGCCGGGGTACATGGTCCAGGCCTGGCTGGCCGAGTTCAGCATCTCGTACAGGCACTGGTTGAGCACGATGGGCAGGCCCTGGCCGCCATGCTCGGGGTCGCAGGACAGCGCGCCCCAGCCGCCCGCCACGAACTGCTCATACGCCGCCTTGAAGCCCGTGGGCGTGCGCACCTCGTGCGTGTCCTTGTCGAGCTTGCAACCTTCGCGGTCGCCCACGGGGTTGAGCGGCGCCACCACCCCGGCGGCGAACTTGCCGGCCTCCTCCAGCACGGCGTTGATGGTGTCCACGTCCACCTCCGCGTGCCGCGGCATGGCCTTGAACACCTCGCTGACCTGGAGCATCTCGTGCAGCACGAACTGCATGTCGCGCAGCGGGGGCGTGTACTGGGGCATGGCTACTCCTTGGGGGTTTTGGGTGAAGTCGTTCAGCCGCGAGCAGCGGCGGGGTCGGCCGGGGCCGCGGTGGCCCAGCGCTCGACGATGCAGTTGAAACCGGTGCGCGCGCGCCGCGGCGCGTCGCCGCGGCGCAGCAGCCGCGCGTCGTGGTGCACGGCCAGGATCAGCCCGTGGATCTCGAAGCGCAGCTGCGCCGGGTCGGCGTCGGCACGCAGGTGGCCCTCGCTCACGGCCAGGCCGATGGCGCGCTCCAGCGCCGCGTGCCAGTCGTCCACCATCGCCACCAGCGCGTCGCGCACCGCGCCGGGCCGGTCGTCGAACTCCACCGCGCCGCTGATGTAGATGCAGCCCGAGGCCAGCTCCGCCGACACGCGCTGCAGCCAGTTCTCGAACAGCGCGCGCAGCCGCGGCAGCCCGCGCGGCTGGCGCAGCGCAGGACCGAACACCTCGGCCGAGAAGCGGCGGTGGTACTCGCGGATGACGGCGATCTGCAACTCCTCGCGCGAGCCGAAGTGGGCGAACACGCCCGACTTGCTCATGTGCGCCTGCTCGGCCAGCAGCCCGATGGACAGGCCCTCCAGCCCGCAGTGCAGCGCCTGCGTCAGCGCCACGTCCAGGATCGCCGCCCGCGTCACCCGGCCCTTGGGGGAAGGCCGGGTGGCAGCGTCATCGGGCGTCCTGGGCGTCGGCGTCATGAAGGCTCACTGGAAACGAACGTTCGTTCTATTTTAGGAAGCCTTCATCCCCCGGATCAACCGGGGGTTTCACCTCAGAAGGCGCGCGAGTACTGCACGCCGAGGAGCCAGAGCTTGCTTTCGTAGGTGCCGGTGACGCGGCCGCGGCCGGCGGCGGTCTGGTCGTTGTCGATGTCCGCGTCCTTGATGAAGATGCGCGCCAGGCCGAAGTCGATGCGGTCGTCATTGGTGGGGCGCCACTGCGCGCCCAGCGTGAGCCAGGTGCGGTCGGCGTCGGGCAGCGACACCAGCGTGGTGGCCGGGCCGCGCACGGGGGTGCGGTCGTAGGCCAGGCCGCCCTTGAAGGTCCAGGCGTCGTTCCAGCGGAAGTTGGCGCCCAGGGCGACACGCCAGGAGTTGCGGAACCGGGCCTCCAGCGTCTGCGCCGTGGCGCCGGCCTGGCCGGTGGCTCCCGCCAGCGGCGAGCCGGCGGCAGCGGCGGCCGTGGGCGTGCTGCGCACGATGTTCACGTCCTGGATGCTGCTCCAGCGGGTCCAAGACAGGTCCGCCAGCGCTTCCCACTGCGGATTCACGCGCTGCGCTGCGGAGATGATCAGCGTCTCGGGCAGCTTGATGCGCGTGTACGCATCGCTGTTGGCGATGGCGGCCACGGTGGGCCCGGCGCCGGTGGGCGCGCTGGTGCTCAGGTTGCCGCTGACCGTGTGCTTGATGGCGGAGCGGTAGGAGATGCCCAGCCGGGTGTCGGGCGTGGGCTTGTACAGCGCGCCCACGTTCCAGCCCCAGGACCAGTCGTCGGCCTTGAACAGCACCGTGGAGGCGTTCAGCGGCAGGCCCGCCACGGGCACCGTGGAGATGGTGCGCAGGTAGTCGGCGCGCAGCTTCTGGTAGTTGAGACCCGCACCCAGCGACAGCGTCTCGTTGACCTTGAAGGCCAGCGACGGGTTGATGTTGATGGTGCGGACGTCGAAGTGCAGCGCGTGCGCGCTGCCGACCCACGGGTTGTCGTACTCGGTGCGCAGCCCGAAAGGCACGCTGATGCCCAGTCCGCCCCACAGCCGCTCGCCCAGCTTCCAGCTGAGGTAGGTGTTGGGCACCAGGGCGCGCGAGCCGGCGTCGCCGCCGTTGCCGGCGCCTGACAGGGTCTGGGTCGAGGATCCCCGGTTCGTGAAGTCAGCGCTCAGGTCCACCAGCGAGCCGCCCAGCGAGATCTCGCGGTCGCGCAGCTCGGTCATGCCCGCGGGGTTGAAGAAGATGGTGCTGGCGTTGTCGGCGACGGCGGCAGAGCCGGCGTAGGCGTTGCCGATGCCGCTGGCGTTCTGCTCCAGCAGCTGGAAGCCCGCAGCCTGGGCCAGCGAGCAGCCCAGCAGGCCCAGCAGCGCCGCGGGCAGGGTTCGCAACCGCGGCTGGAGACGGAGAACACGGATCTGCGTTGCGGCGGGAAGGCTTGTCATGCGTTGTCTCCTCAGAACAAAAAGGGAGGCCGCCGGCAGCGGGCCGCGCGAGCGGCCGGTTTCGCCGGCAACGAGCCCAGGATGATCCTGAAGCGTCCAGGTTTCAGTCCGTAACAACGCCAGCTTGTGGCGCCGGGACAACGGCGGTTGGAGCGTGCATCGCCCGGGCGGATCCCGGGCCCGTGCGGGCCGGGTCAGGGCACGGAACGGGCCTTGCCGAAGCCGGCCGTGCCGGCATGGGAGCCGGGCAGCGAAAGGACTTCCATGGCCGAGAGCCGGGCAGCGATCTACGGCGCCATCGCCGCCAACGTGGCCATCGCCGTCACGAAGTTCGTGGTCGCGGGCATCACCGGCAGCTCGGCCATGCTCTCCGAGGGCATTCACTCTGCCGTGGATACGGGCAACGGCGTGCTGCTGCTGGTGGGCACGAAGCTCAGCGAGCGCCCGCCCAGCCCGCAGCACCCTTTCGGCCACGGCAAGGAGCTGTACTTCTGGAGCCTGATCGTGGCGGTGCTGATCTTCGGCATCGGCGGCGGCGTGTCCTTCTACGAGGGCGTGGCGCACATCCGCCAGCCGGTGCCGCAGGTGGACATCCACTGGAACCTGATCGTGCTGGGCGCGGCGATGCTGTTCGAGGGCGCGAGCTTCACGATCGCGCTGCGCCAGTTCCGGCGCGAGAGCGCCGGCCGGCCCTTCTGGCAGGCGCTGCGCTCCAGCAAGGACCCCACCACCTACACCGTGATGGCCGAGGACGCCGCCGCGCTGCTGGGGCTGGTGGTGGCGGCGACGGGCATCGTGGCCGGCCACGCGCTCGACGCGCCGGCGCTGGACGGCGCGGCCTCCATCGTCATCGGGCTGCTGCTGGCCGGCGTGGCGGTGCTGCTGGTGCGCGAGGCGCGCGGGCTGCTCATCGGCGAGGGCATCCGCGAGAGCACCGCGCGCGACATCCGCGCGCTGGCGTTGGCGCAGCCGGGCGTGCGCGGCGTGGGCTGGCCGCTGTCGATGTACATCGGCCGCGACGAGGTGCTGCTGACGCTGGAGGTGGATTTCGAGCCGGGGCTGCCGGTGGACGCCGCGGCGCAGCGCATCCAGGCGCTGGAGCGCGAGGTGCGCGAGCGCTACCCGGTGATCCGGCGCATGAGCGTGCAGCCGGTGGAGACGGTGGACGCGGCCCAAACGGCGGCGCCGGGCTGAGCGGGCCGGCAGCCGCAAGCGCCCTACAGCGGATTCACCAGCCCCGCCCCGCACCCGGCGCAGTGCCCGACGCGTTCCTTGTTCCGGTTCATGCGCCCGCAGGCGGCGCAACGCTGCAGGAACACGCCGCCCGGCGCGCGCGTCCAGACACTGGTGACGCCGGCATCCGCCAGCTCCGCGAAGCGGCGCACGGCCTCGCGGTGCACGCCCTGCGCCATGGCCGCGTGCAGCGACGCCGGCGAATCCCACATCGACACCGTCGTCGCGCGCCGCCCGGCGATCAGGCCGGTGAACTGCAGGAAGCCCGGCTGCTCCAGGTCTTCCGCAACGACTTGGCGCGACAGCTCCCGCACCTCCTGCACGGTCGTGTCGTCGCGCGCGAGCAGCTCGGTCACGCCGATGGCTACCGGCTCCACCGGGCGCCCCGTGCGCACCGCCACCCCGGTGCCGAAGGCGAAGGGGCCGATCTCCCGAGGCTGCACGATCACGTCCAGGCCGAGCTGGCGCGGCACCAGCGCCGAGTCGAAGTAGCCCACGACGCGGCGGATGCCGTCCCCGCCGCAGTCGATCACGTCGATGCCCGGCAGGCGCACCGCGCGCCCGGTGGGCGGCAGCCCGTGCATCGAGCCGGTGTTGGTGCCCACCATGGTCCACTGCCCGTGCACCTGCCCCTCGGCCACCTGATGCACCGGTCCGAGCTCGAAGCCGAGGTCGGGGAAAGCCGCCCACAGGGACTGCATGTAGCCGCGGAAGGCCTCGCCGCCGAGCGGGCCCGGCGTGGTCGGGTCCTGGTAGCTGCCGCCGGGGGCCAGCGTCTCCAGCACCGCGCCGGCATCGCGGCGCATCCAGGCTTCGAAATAGCGGTGGCACAGCGCGATCGCATCCATCGTCCATCCTCCTGGCGGGACCAGCCCGCCAGGCAGGCATAGCGCGCCCGTGCCGCCCCGGGGTGAGCAGGTGCAAGCGCGGTGACGGCGCTGCCACGCGCCCGGCGCTCAGCCTCGCTGGCCGGGGCTGCGCGGACCGAGGGCTTCTTCCGCCGCCGCTTCCGTCTCCGCCGGCCGCGCCCCGGGCCGCGTCGCCAGCATCTGCGCGATGCCCCACCAGCCCAGCGCCCAGGCCGCGCCGATGGCCCAGCCGGCCAACACGTCGCTGGGCCAGTGCACGCCCAGGTACACGCGGCTGATGCCCACCAGCATCGTCAGCAGCACCGCCACCGTGATGACGTGCAGCTTCAGCCGCCGCTGCCCGAGATGCCTGGACACGAGCGCCGCCAGCGTCAGGTACACCAGCGCCGACAGCAGCGCGTGGCCGCTGGGAAAGCTGGGCGAGAGCACGTAGGCGCCATGCGGCACCAGGTCCGGGCGCGGACGCGCGAAGAGGTCCTTGAGCAGAGCGGACAGCACCGCGCCGCTGAGGCAGGCCGCCAGCACCGAGCCCGCCGTGCGCCGCAGCCCGGCCAGCACCAGGAAGCTCGCCACCGCCAGCAGCAGCAGCCCCAGCACGCCATGGCCGCCGAGGCCGGTGAGATCGCGCATGAACTCCTCGAACCAGCGCGGGCCCAGCGGGTCGCTGGGGTCGGCCGGGTTGCGCATGGCCAGCAGGATCGTCCGGTCCAGCGTGTGCAGCCCGCCCTCGCGGACCTCGTCGCTCAGCGCGATGAAGGCCCACAGCCCGGCCGCCGCCGCGATCAGCGCCGCCAGCACGTGCGGCACGGGACGCCGCTGCCAAAGTTGTCTCAGGTTCATTGCTCTCCCAGTGCATGAGGGGTTGCGGTGCGCGGCACGGGTGGGGCCCTGCAACGCGCACACCTGGCGTGCATCGTGCCCGCGCTCCACGGCCGGCCCGCGCACGGCGCCAGGAAGATGACTCCTCGGCCGCGCGGCCGTTCCCCGGCATGCGCCGGGCCGGCACCGGGCCACTGCCGCGGCGGCGTTACCTCCTGTGCCAATGGCAACGGCGGCGGCGCTGGACAGGGGCCGGCGCCGGGGCTAAGCCTTCACCGCGGCGGGAGAAGCCGCGGCGGAAGGAGCGAGGGACATGGGCTGGGCAACTCGAATGGGAACACTGGCGCTGGTCGCGCTGTCGGGCACGGCCGGCTGGATGCTGCACGGGTTGATGCAGCCGGCGGCGCCGCCGGCCGCCGTGCCGGCACCGGTGCCGGCCGACCTGGCGGCGCGCGCCTCGCTGCTGGCCTTCCCCGCGGCACCGAACGCCGATGCCGACGCCGACCGGGTGGAGCTGCATCCCGACGGCAGCGCGAGCATCCAGGTGCGCCAGCGGGCGCCGTCCTGGGTGCTGGCCGAGCTGTGCCGCCAGGGTGCGCGCGGGCTGGCGGGCTGCGGATCCGGCACCGCGCCCGTCGCGGCGGCACCCACCTCCGGCGCGGCGCAGACGCTCAGCCGCCTGAAGAGCCCGGACGAGCAGGCCCGGCTGCTGGCGCTGATGCAGGCCCGCGACGAAGGGCAGATGCTGCCCGAAAGCACGCTGCAGGCGCTGATGGCCTCGGACCCGTCGGTGCAGGTGCGCATGGAAGCCTTCGACAGCTACATCGAGCGGCATTCCGGCACCACGGCCGAGATGCGCACCGCGCTGCAGGCCGTGCTGCGCATCCCCGACGCGATGCTGCAGACACGGGCGCGCGAGCAGCTCGACGAGCTGGAGGCCGCGTACCGCAACAATGGGGCGGTGCCGCAGTGATGGCGGTGGTGAGGAAGGAAAAGCGCGCATGACCCCCGTCCAGCTTGGCGACGCCACCGTCGCCTTCATCGAGCGCGAGGTCGCCATCGACCTGGGCGCGTGCGACGCGCAGCAGCGTCCCAGCACCTGCCGCGGCTTCGCGTGCCGCGTGGGGCCGGACCGGCAGCGGCTGACCATCTTCGTGCGCCGCCCCGAGGCCTTGCCGCTGCTGCAGGACGTGGTGGCGATGGACCAGCTCGCGGTGGTGTTCTGCCTGCCCGAGACCGAGGTGTCGATCCAGGTCAAGGGCCGCCACGTCGGCATCGCGGCGGCGACGGCCGAGGAGATCGCCCAGGTGCGCACGTACTGCGCGAGCTTCGTCGAGGGCGTCACGCGGCTGGGCTTCGAGCGCGCGTTCGCCGAGGCCTACATGGCGATCGACCCGGCACAGATGGTGGCGCTCAGCTTCACGGTCGAAGCGGTGTTCGACCAGACGCCCGGGCCGCAGGCCGGGCGGCACAAGGAGGAGTCGGCCGCATGAAGGACGCCGCCGTGTGCCTCACTCCGCTGCGCAACTGCTTCGAAGGCGCCGTGCCCAGCGTGCTTGCCACCTGCTCGCCCGACGGCGTGCCCAACGTCACGTACCTCTCGCAGGTGCAGTACGTGGACGAGCGCCACGTGGCGCTGACCTTCCAGTTCTTCAACAAGACCCGCCGCAACATCCTGGCCAACCCCTGGGCCGTGCTGAAGGTGGCCGATCCCTTCAGCGGCCACTCCTGGCGGCTGCGCGTGCGCTACCTGCGCACCGAGACCAGCGGCGCCCTGTTCGAGAGCATGAAGGCCAAGCTCGCGGGCATCGCCTCGCACACCGGCATGGCCGAGGTGTTCAGACTGCTGGGCGCGGACGTCTACGAGGTGCTGCAGGTGGACGCCGTGCCCAGCCCGGTGCCCGCGCCGGTGCCCGCGTCCGCGGACCACCTGCCGCGGCTGCGCCGCGCCTGCGCGCTGCTCGACGCCAGCCGCGACCTCGACGAGCTGCTGGACAACACGCTCACCGCGCTGCAAGCCGAGTGCGGCATCGAGCACCAGATGATCCTCAAGCTCGACGAGTGCGGCGAGCGCCTCTTCACCGTGGCCAGCCGCGGCTACGCGACCTCGGGCGTGGGCTCGGAGATCCCGATGGGGCATGGCGTGATCGGCGTGGCCGCGCGCGAGCGCACGCCCATCCGCATCTCGCACATGACCAGCGAGTACGCCTACGGCAAGGCCGTGCGCGACAGCGCCGCCGCGCAGGGGCTGCACCACCAGCTGGAGACCGCCATCCCCATGCCCGGCCTGGCCGAATGCCGCAGCCAGATGGCGGTGCCGATCCTGGCCGGGCAGGCGCTCTACGGCGTGCTCTACGTCGAAAGCCCGCTGGACCTGCGCTTCAGCTACGACGACGAGGACCTGCTGCAGGTGCTGGCGCAGCAGTTCGGCTGGATGGCACGCAGCTTCGCGGCAGAGGCGGTGTGCGAGCCGGGCGCGGAGGCGGCGGCAGCGCTGCCACCCGCCGCTTCGGCGCCTGTGGCCGAAGCCGCTTCGGCCCCGGAACGGCCCGCTGCGGCCGAGGCCGGGATGGCTGCACCCACGCCCGCCGCGGCCCGGCCGCTGCAGGTGCGGTATTTCCGGGCGGACCACAGCGTGTTCCTGGACGAGGACTACCTCATCAAGGGCCTGGCCGGCGCGATCCTGTGGCGGCTGGTGCAGGCGCTGCAGCGCGAGGGGCGCGACCAGTTCAGCAACCGCGAGCTGCGGCTGGACCCGCAACTGGCATTGGCTGAGGTCGCGGACAACCTGGAGGCGCGCCTGGTGCTGCTGCAGCGCCGCCTGGCCGAGCGCAGCGACTGCATGCGCATGCGCAAGACCGGGCGCGGCCGCTTCGCGCTGGAGGTGGAGCGGCCGCTGCGGCTGGTGCTGGTGGAGTGAGGCCACCGGCCTCAAGCCGCCGCCAGCGCCGCCGTACCCATCAGCTCCCGCACCACCGCCGCCACCTGCCCCGCCTGCGGCACGAACGCCTGCTCCAGCGCGAAGCTCGCCGGCGTTGGCACGTCGGCGCTGGTGACGCGCCGCACGGGGGCCTTCAGCGCTTGGAAAGCCTGTTCCGCCACCGCGCAGGCCACCTCGGCGCCCACGCCGCACAGCGGTCCGGCCTCGTGCACCACCACCAAACGGCCGGTGCGGCGCACGGAGCGCAGCACCGTGTCCATGTCCAGCGGCTTGAGCGTGCGCAGGTCGATCACCTCGGCCTCCACGCCCTCGCCCGCCAGCGTCTCGGCCGCCTGCAGGCAGGTGCCCACGCTCTTGGAGTAGGACACCAGCGTCACGTCACACCCCGCGCGGCGCACGGCGGCCAGGCCCAGCGGCACCAGCGCGGCTTCCGGCTCCTCGGCCACCTCGCCGGGCGTGAAGCCCAGCGTCATGTCGAGCAGGAACACCACCGGGTTGTCGTCGCGGATGGCGCTCTTGAGCAGCCCCTTCACGTCCCCCGGCGTGGAAGGCATCACCACCTTCAGCCCCGGGCTGTGCACGAACCACGCTTCCAGGTTGTGGCTGTGCTGCGCGCCCACGCCCCAGCCCGCGCCGGTCTGCGCCAGCGCCACCAGCGGAAAGTTGAACTGCCCGCCGGACATGTAGCGCAGCTTGCCCGCGCTGTTGACCAGCGCGTCCATGGCGTAGGTGAAGAAGGGCGCGTAGAGGAGGTCGATCACCGGGCGCAGCCCCATGGCCGCGGCGCCCACGGCGCAGCCGGCGATGGCGGCTTCCGACAGCGGCGTGTTGCGCACGCGCTCCGCGCCGAAGGCTTCCACCAGGTCCGGGCGCAGCGTCGCCATGCCCTCGCCCATCAGCAGCACGCCGTCGTCGCGTGCCATCTCCTCGCGCAGCGCCTCGTGCAGCGCCTGCTGTGCGGTCAAGCTTTTCATGGGCCTCTCCTTCAGGCGTAGACGTCGGTGAGCAGCGCTTCGGGCCGCGGGTACGGCGCTTCCTGCGCGAAGGCCACGGCCGCGTCGATGCGCGCGCGGGCCCGGGCCTGCAGCGCGTCGGCGCCGGCCGCGTCCAGCAGGCCCTCGTGCAGCAGGTGCTGGCGCAGGCGCTGGATCGGGTCGCGCTCCAGCCAGGGCGCGCGCTCCTCGGCCGTGATGTGGGCCTCGTCGTCGCCCGAGTAGTGGCCGCGCTGGCGCCAGGTCCAGGTTTCCAGCAGGTAGGGGCCCTCGCCGGCCTCGATGCTCGCCACGGCGGCCTGCGCCGCGTCCAGCACCGCGCCCACGTCGTTGCCGTCCACCGTGCGCGCGGGCATGGGGTAGCCCTTGGCCCAGTCGCTGACGTGCTCGGTCCGCATGGTCTCCTTGCGGCGCACGAAGGCCTGCCACTGGTTGTTCTCGCACACGAACAGGATGGGCAGCTGCCACACCGAAGCCAGGTTCAGCGCCTCGTGGAAGATGCCCTCGCAGGCCGCGCCGTCGCCGAAGATGCAGGCCACCACGCCGGGTTCGCGGCGCATCTTCATCGCCAGCGCCACGCCGGGCGCCATGGACAGCTCGCCGCCCACGATGGTGGATGTCAGCACCACGCCCAGCTCCCTGGCCGAGATGTGCAGCGAGCCGCTCTTGCCCTGGCAGTAGCCCGCGGCCTTGCCCATCACCTCGGCGAGGACGCGCCCGGGGTCGGCGCCGCGCGCCAGCAGGTGGCCCGTGCTGCGGTGGTTGGTGAGGATGCGGTCCTGCGGGCGCAATGCCGCCATCAGGCCCACCGCGCTGGCCTCCTGGCCCTGCGAGGAGCAGGTCGAGGGAAAGGGCCCCTGCTTCTGCAGCTCGGCCACCCGCTCCTCGTAGGCGCGGATGAGCAGCATCCGCTCCAGCAGTTCGACGGCGTTCATGCGGACTCCTTGGCGGTCACGGGGTTGACGGCGTTGATCCAGACGTTGAGCGCGAAACAGGCGAAGGCCGCGGCCACCGCCAGCGAGCCGCTGCCGACCACCGGCTCGGCGTTGGGCAGCTGGTGCAGCACCATCCAGATGCCCGCCGCCATCACCGGCAGGCCCAGGGCGTGCAGCCAGAAGTGAGCCCGTGCCAGCGGGCTGCGCGCCATGCGCGGGAACTGCCGGTAGCCCATGGACATGAGCGCCATCGATACCCAGCCCAGCATGTTCACGTGCACGTGCACGCCCTTGTTGGTGAAGTCGTGCGACATGGCCATGGCCAGGCCCATGCCGATGCCCAGCAGCGCGTAGAGGACGGCCAGGCGCAGCAGGCGCTCGTCCAGGCTCAGTGCCGACCAGCGGCGCGCCGGCACTGCGGCCGGCGAAGGGGGCGCGTGGACGTCCATGGGAACGGCGGGACGCGCGGCGGGCGTGGCGATCGACATCGTCTTTCTCCTTCTCACATCGGCTGCCCGGACAGCGGGCGGGTTCACGACGGAGCGGACTGTAGGAAGGCGCGCCGGGGCCGTTTCTTAAATGCTGGCTCAACAAATCCTCAAGATTTCTTAACCCCTCCACGGGGGGTATCGCCGGACGGCCGCGGCTCCCTCCGCCGGACGAGCACGCCGCCCCAAAGGCGCCAGGCCCCCGCCTCGGCAGAGGGGGCGAGGAGCTGCACCGCATGGAGGTGGCGGCGCTGCGGGCGCTCGCCTACCTTGGATTCATGCGCGCCACGCGGGCCGCGCGGCACGGCGCGAATTCTCTTGAACCGCTGCGCCGGTGGCTGCAACCCAGTGACGCAATGACGATGCGCCAGGCCCCGCCGCCCGGCGCGCGGGCAGCAACCGCAGCAAGGAGACGGCATGAACGCTGTACATGGACTGGGCGCGCTGACACTGGCGCTGGTATCGGGCGGCGTGGGCTGGATGCTGCATGAACCGGATGCGCCGCCCGAGCCCGCCGCCACCACTGCCGCCGCGCCGGCCGAGGCGTCTTCATCGCGCCTGTCGGTGCTGTCCTGGCCGCAGCCGGCCGAGGAGCCTGCCGCGGCGGCGCGGCCCGTGCGCGCCGGGCAGGCCGGCTGTGCCGGCAAGGACGCCGCTGCCGCCACCATCGCGGCACCGGCGCAGCCCCCACGGGACGAAGCGCCGGCCGAGCGCCTGGCGCGCGCGCTGCGCACCGGCAGCGAGCAGCAGCGCTACGACGCGCTGGTGCAGGCCCGCTCCGAGGGCGCGCCGCTGCCCGATACCCAGCTGATGCAGCTCATGGCGCAGGACCCCTCCGAGCGCGTGCGCTTGCTGGCCTTCGAGAACTACATCGAGGCGCAATCGGGCGACCTCGACGCGCTGCGCACCGGGCTGCAGGCCGTGCTGCGCATCCCCTACACCGCGCTGCAAGCCAAGGCGCGCGAGCAGCTCGACGGCATCGAGCAGCTCTACCAGCAGAACGCCGCGCTGGACCCGCAGCAGCACCAGCGGTAGCGGCGCCCCGCTCCTCGACCCGACCTGAACCGACCCGCCGCCGCGCATGACGCGCGCGGCGCGGGCCGGGCTGTCCCTTCCTTTTTCCGCAGCACCGCGCCCGGCCGGGCATGCGCGCGGCGGCTGTCCTCCCCTGCCCGGCCAAGGAGACTCTCATGTCCAAGCTCACCCGCTTCCCTGCCGCCACCCGTTCCCTGCTGGCCGGCCTGATCGGCGCGGCCGCCCTGGCCGCGGTAGTACCCGCGCAGGCCGAGATCCTGGTGACCATGTCGCGCCAGGGCAACTTCTTCGGCTTCGGTGCCGCCGGCACGGCGGTGCCGCTGACGCCGAACGGAACCACCCTGACGCCCACCTTCAACGTGCCCGCCGGCGGGCGTTTCATCGTCAGCTACAGCGCCGAGTGCGCCAACGACGCCGCCGGCTATGAAAGCTGGGTGTCGCTGGAGATCCGCGCCATCAACGTCAACACCGGCGCCGTGCGGGTGCTGTCGCCGACGGGCGCGTCCGGCGGCAGCGATGCCTTCTGCAGCTCCAACGGCACGGCCGGCTACGACGGCTGGAGCACGAACACCGTCAATGCCAACGGCGTGCAACTGCCCGCCGGCACGTACCGCATCCAGGTCTGGGCCAGCACCGTCTTCGGCGGCAGCGGCTGGCTCGGCGACACCTCGCTCGTGGTCTGGCGCTGAGCCCGGCCCTTGACCCCTCTGCAGCCCAGCATGCGGAACAGCGTCCCTGCCGCCCTGGCGACCGGGGGCTAAGCTGGCGGGTTCTCCCTTGCACGGCCCGGCCTGTCCGGGCCGATGCCATTTCGGACCACGGATTCACGATCACGAGGAGCCCCGCATGCTGCAATCCATCGACGCCCGCACCCACGAAGCCTTCGGCGAGCCGCTGGCCGAGACCACCGTCGAAGCGATGAACCCGGCCGTGGCCGCCGCGGCCGCTGCCGCCGACGGCTGGGCCGCCTCGGACGCCGCCACCCGCGCCGCGCTGCTGCGCGGCCTGGCCGATGCGCTGGAAGGCCGGCGCGAGGCGCTGGTCACGCTGGCCGACCGCGAGACGGGCCTGGGCCCCGTGCGCCTCAACGGCGAGCTCGACCGCACCGCGTTCCAGTTGCGCGGCTTCGCCAGCCAGGCGGAGGCCGGCGCGCCCTACACCTTCACCGACGACCCGGCCGTGGCCGGTGCCCCGCCCGCGGGCCGTCCGCGCCTGACGCGCGTGCGCGTGCCGGTGGGCCCGGTGGCGATGTTCTCCGCCAGCAACTTCCCCTTCGCCTTCTCCGTGCTGGGCGGTGACACCGCCTCGGCGCTGGCCGCCGGCTGCCCGGTGGTGGTGAAGGCGCACCCGGCGCATCCGCAGCTCTCGCGCGAGGTGTTCGAGCTGGCGCGCGGCGTGGTCGCGGCGCAGGGGCTCGACGCCGGCGTGCTGCAGATGGTGCAGGGCGGCTCGATCGAGCTGGGCGTAGCGCTGGTGCGGCATCCGTTGATCCAGGCCGTGGCCTTCACCGGGTCCTTCCGCGGCGGCGCCGCGCTGCAGGCCGAGTGCAACGCGCGGGCGCAGCCGATCCCTTTCTACGGCGAGCTGGGCTCGATCAACCCGGTGGTGGCCCTGCCCTCCGCGCTGGCGGACAAGGGCGCGGAGCTGGCCAAGACGCTGGCGGGCTCGATCGCCATGGGCTGCGGGCAGTTCTGCACCAGCCCGGGCGTGATCGTGGTGCAACAGGACGCGGCCTCGCAGGGTTTCGTGAAGGCCTTTGCCGAGGCGCTGGCAACGCAGACGCCGCACGCGATGCTCACGCCCGGCATGCGCAAGGCCTTCGACGCCGGCGTGGCGCGGCTGGCCGGCCACGAGGGCGTGAAGACGCTGGTGGCGGTGGACCACGCCTCCACGACCATCGCCCCGACGCCGCTGCTGGTGGAGACGAGCGCCGAGACCTTCATCGGCAGCCACGCGCTGCGCGAGGAGGTGTTCGGCCCGGCCGCGGTGGTGGTGCAGGTGAAGTCGGCCGACGAGGCGGTGCAGGTGCTCAAGGCCGTGGGCGGCAGCCTGACGGTGACGGTGTGGGGCGCGGAGACTGCAGGCGAGGAGGCGCAGCGCATCGTGCGCGCGGCGATGCAGGTGGCGGGCCGGGTGCTGTTCTCCGGCGTGCCCACGGGCGTGGCGGTGACGGCGGCGCAGCACCACGGCGGCCCGTGGCCGTCCTCGACGCAGCCTTTCACCACCTCAGTGGGCTACGCCGCGCTGGACCGCTTCCTGCGCCCGGTCGCGCTGCAGGACGCGCCGGAGTGGCTGATGGAGCGCGAGGGGCGGATCTGCTGAGCTGAGGGACGGACAGCCGCGGCGGCGTCCCGCTGGGTCGGGGCGCCGCTGCGGTTCAACGCTTCTTTTCCGCCTTCACGGGAATGACGGTGCAGGGTGCGGTTCGCGTTGGTACTCGGCCCGCCCATTCCTCCATCAAGCCCGCACCAAAACCACCCCGAAAATCAGGAACCCAGCCCCAGCCAGCCGAACCATATTGGCCGGCTGCTGCTGCATTCCAAACAGGCCGAAATGATCGAATACCAGGGAGCCGATCATCTGGCCCACCACGATCAAGGCCAGCGTGGTGGCGGCGCCCAGGCGCGGCACCATCAGGATCGCAATGGCGATGAAAATGGCGCCGAACAATCCGCCGATCCATGAAATCCAGGGCGCACCGCCGGCAAAGGATTCACTGAAGCGCGGCCCCGGTGCCAGCCAGGCCACCGACAACATCACCACCAAACCCACCAAGTAGCTCACGGAGCCGGCCCACCACGGTGAGCCCAAATGGGCACGAAGGTTGGCATTGAGCACCTGCTGAAGCGCTACGCTCATCCCGGCCAGGACGGCCAGCAGGCAGGAAAAGACTTGGAAACCAGGCGACATGGAAACTCCAAAGATGCGTGCAGATACCCGCCCATGAGAATTCAAGGCGGCTGCTGAGCAAGGAATGGCGTGATTTTGGAAGCGTGCGCGATACACTACAAATTCCAAATTTGCTCTGCAGCCATCTCGTTTCAGCATGCCTACCCTGCGGCAAGTCCAGTATTTCCTGACCGTGGCGGAGCTGGGCGGCTTCACGCAGGCGGCCGCCGCGCTGTTCATTGCCCAGTCCGCACTGAGCCGGCAGATCTCGCAGCTGGAGGAAGAATTGGGTTTCCTGCTGTTCGAGCGGCAGGCGCGGGGCGTGCGGCTGACGCCCGCCGGCGTGCTCTACCAGGAGCGGGTGAGCTCCATCGCGCACACGCTGGCAGGCGCCGCCGAGGATGGGCGGCAGCTGGCCCGCGGCGAGGCCGGCGTGCTGCGGCTGCTTCACTCCAGCACCATTCCGCTCGCCGGCCTGATGCCGGCACTGGACCGCTTCGCTGAAAAATGCCCCAAGGCCCGCATCGAGCTGGACCGGGCCTCGTCCGAACAGCAGGTTTCGGAGGTGGCCAGCGGCCATGCGGATATGGGCGTCATCCGCCTGCCGGTATTGCACCGCGACGCGCGGGTCGGATTCTTCGAACTGGCCGCCGAGCGCTTGTGGGTGGCCTTTCCGGAAAATCACCCGTCCGCGAAGCAGCCCAGCACCACCGTCGCCAGCCTGCAGAACGAGAAATTCGTGTCGGCCGTCTATCGCGAACGCGGCGGCCTGGCCCGGGTGGTGATGGATCTGTGCCTGAAACGCGGTTTCGTGCCCAGCCCGGCACGCATCATTTCCCCCAAGACCTCCATGCTGGCGCTCGTGGCGGCCGGGCGTGGCATCGCCATCATTCCGGAACGGATGACGGCATTGGGCGGGCATGGCATCAGTTTCGTGCCGCTCAGCGACGAGGACGCAAAATCATCCTGCGCCCTCATTCTTCCGCTGCAGCCCAACCTGCTCAGCCAAAGCCTGGCCGACATACTCGTCCAGGAAATCGGGCCAGCCCGCTGAAAAAGCCAAGCGGCTTATTCAAATGGCGCAGGCCTACCTGCACTTCCCCGTCACCGCGTCCAGCGCCAGCTTGGGCAGCGACAGCAGTGAGCCCTGGGCATTGGGGCCGATGCAGTCGGGGCGGCCGGCCCGCTCGATGGACTGGCCCAGCGCCTGCTGCGGCGATGACGCCGCGCGATCCTCCCCGGCCGCCGCCTGCGCGGCCCGGGCCAAGCCCGCGCTGTCCCGCGCGGCGCGCCGCAGCACCTGGATGTCCAGCCGCAGCGGTGCGCTGGCGGGCTCGGCCGGGGGCCGGACATGCGGGGCTTCTTCCGGATGCACCACGGGCGCGGACAGCGGGCCTGGCGGGGTGAGTGCGGGCACGGCCACCGCCCGCGGCACCCCGGGCGCTGCCGGCTCCGCCGCGGCCTTGCGCGTCTCGCGCGGACGCTGAGCAGGCGAGCTTTCCTTGGGTGCCGGCGGCAACAGCGCCAGCACCAGGCCGGCCGGCGCCGGCGCTGCCGCGCGGGAGGCCATTGGCGGCGGGCGGCTCAGCAGGACGGGCAGCAGCGCCGCCATCCCCAGCGCCAGCAGCAGCGCCGGCAGCCGCGGGCGCCGGCGCGCGGGAGCCGGCCCGGCGTCCACACCGAGGGCCCAGGCGGCGCGGGGCAGCGCCTCAGGAGCCGCCACCGGACAAGGGCCACCCGCTCGCCGCGGCGTCGGCTTCCGCCGGCCCGCGCAGCAGCTCGCCCAGGGTGCCGAAGAAGGCGTCCCGGTACTCGACGCCCGGCGCGCTCAGCCGGTGATCGGCGCCCGGGTAGACCTCCAGCCTCAGGTTGCGCTTGCCGGCGGCCTGGAACTCCGCGGCCAGGGAGCGGGCCGATGCCACCGGCACGCTGCGGTCCGCCTCGCCCATGCCCAGCAGCACCGGGACGTCCAGCGCCAGCAGGTCGTCGCCCAGGCGCAGGTCCAGCACCTCGCTCCACCAGCGGTAGGGCTGGCCGTACCAGGTCTTGTCCAGGCTGCGCGGGTCGGCGGCGATGTCGCGGGTGCCCGCCGCCACGTCGAACGCGATGGCACCCTGCTCGCGCAGCACCTCCAGCGAGCGCCGCAGCGAATAGCCGCCCGCGCCGATGAGCGCCAGGTGCGTCACCCGCGGCTCGCTGCGCGCTACCCGCGCCGCCACCAGCGCGCCCTCGGACACGCCCACCAGCACCACCCGGCGCGGCTGCCACGCCAGCGCGCGCAGCCGTACATCGATGAAGCGGGCGTAGTCGCTGGCCCACTGCGCCGGATGGTTCGCGAGGTGAAACTCGCGCCCGCAGCCGAAGAGCCCCGTGGAGCGATCGGCCACGAAGCGCTTGTTGAGCACGAAAACCCGCGCATCGACCGGCAGACCGCGCACGTAGTCCGGCATCACGTACTTCCAGCTCGGACAGCCGCTGCCGCCGTAGAAGAACAGCACCGTGTCCGGCTGCGCGCTCGCGCCGAGGGAGAACTCGTAATAGGTGCTGGAGACGCCGTCCTCGTGGCGAAACTCCAGCGGCTGCGGTGCGCGGTCGCCCAGGGCGTGGGCCAGGCGCTGCAGCGTGGTGCAGCCACCCAAGCCCAGGCTCAGTCCCAGCAGCAGGCCCGCGGTGCAGGCCAGGCGGCGTGGTCGCGTCACTTCAGCGCGGTGCGGTCCAGGTAGCGGTTGAAGCCCTTGCTGCTGGGCAGGAACAGTTGCACGGCACCGTCGGCATCGGGCTTGGTGGTGACCAGCCAGCTCGCCGAATTGCGGCTGTCATAGCCCTTGCTGGCCGGGTCGAAGTACGGCAGCAGGTCCCAGGTCGCACCACCGTCCTTGCTGCGCAGCACCGCGGCGCTGTTCTGGCCCACGAAGGCCGGCATGTAGACCAGGCCCTTGACGTATGCGTTGTGCACCACGCTCATCACCGCCGTACCACCGGCCTGCCCATCGAACAGAAGTTGGCCCAGTGGCGTCGTGGGCATCTGGACAGCCGACCACGTTGCACCGCCGTCCGTGGAGCGGTACAGCTTGGACCGCTGCCCCTGGTCAAAGGTGTAGGTCTGCACCAGGGCCAGCACCACGTTGGCATCAAAGGGATCCGCAGACAGCATGAGCTGCGAGGAAGACAACGACAACGTGGACGGCAGGTTGCCAACGAAACTGAAGCTGTTGCCTCCATCGCTGGAGCGCAGCACGCGCGATGTGGTGCTGGCATACACGATTCGCTCGTCGCCGCCACCAACCATCACCGAGCCTATCGGTTCGCCATAGTAGGCCGCGGTGGTGGCCGCCTTCCAGGTCGAACCTCCGTTCACGCTGTAACTGAGGGCGTCTCCATAAGCGTAATAACCGTAATCCCCGTTGCCATAATTGAAGGCAAAAAGTCGGTTACCGCTGGGCGTGAAGGCAAGGAAGCGTGCGGCATAGCTCGTATAGCCGACGCCACTGTAGTAACCATCCCGGCGGGCCACCGTGCTCCAGGTGGAGCCACCATTCGTGCTCGACTGGATTTCGTAACCCAGGCTTCTGAACAGCGTGTCGGCCTGCTTGGGATGGAAAGCAATATCGATTACCGAGTCCGAGCCTGACGCCAGCTTGCTGGCCGTCTTGTTGCCATAGTCCACTTTCAACAAATTGCTGACAGACCATTCGTTGGTCACGGCCATGAAGACGCCGGCGTGGTGGGGATCGGGCTTCAAGCTCGCAATCGCAACGGGCTCCACGCCAAATTCGCTCTTGAGACTGCCAGCGAACTCCACGCCATTGTCCGGAATCGCCACCTTCACGGGCACCGCTGCGTCGGCATTGGACGTGACGTTCGAAGCCAGGGTGCCCGCTGCAGTCACGGCCATGTCGTAGGCCCGCACGTAATACGAGTGGGTGCCGTTGTCCTGCACGCCGAGCGGAAGGATCACGCTGTAGGTGGAATAGGTGCTGCTGCCCGGCACGTCCAGCGGGTAGGGATAGCTATAGGCAGACTTGGCGGCAATGGCGACCGGCACGTTGCTGCCCGCCTCGTAGAACTCCACCTTGAGCATGCCCGCGCCCGAGTCCTGGGCCTCGACGCTCAACACCAGCGTGTCGGGCATCACGACATCGCTTTTAGACACCGTGAAATTCTTCAGCACCGGCCCGGCCATATCCACCTTTTCAGCGCCGGCCTGCAATTGCCTGATGTATTTCTGCTGTTCGTCGATCGTGGCCCGCAGCGCCAGGATTTCCTGCCATTGGCTTTGCTGCGTTTCCGCATTGGCCGCCATTTTGGCCAGCAGGTCGTCCAGCGTCGCCTGTTGCGCCGCCAACTTGTCCTGCATTTCCTTGAGCTGCTGCGTCGAGGACGCGTTGAGGCCGTCGATGGTTTTCTGCTGCGCCGCCACTTGGGCACTCAGGGCATCCACTTCGCCCTGTGACGCCTTGCCGCCGCCGCAGGCGGCCAAAGCGGCCGACAGAGCCACCACCAAAATACGCTTGCTCGTGAACAAAACAGGCTCCCTCAGTCCCGACGGGCCAAGGCTCCCTGCCTTTTCCAACTATTCGCCGGCACGTTTCATTTTGTAAAGAGCCGGCATTGTAAGGGGCGCCTGCGCCCCTTTCTTTCAGAGCAGCGGTGATGTTGACGTGGCGCAGATGCTGGCGTCGTTCAGCCCCCCAGCTGCCGCACGAAGTCGTCGATGCTGTTGTTCAGCTCGTCCTCGCCCAGCAACTGCCCTTGCGGCGTGAAGCGGTCCACCACTTCGGGCAGCAATTCCGACAGCCCCAGCCGCGCCTCGTCCTCGCTCACGCCTGCCTCGCTGGCAATCTCGGACAGCTGCTGTTGGTCGAAGACGTGCGACAGCGCCTCGGGCGGCAGCGGCTCGTTCTCGCCCGTGCCGACCCAGGACTGCGCCTGCTGGCCATAGCCGTGCTGCCCCAGCTGGCCCAGCAGCCCGGCCAAGCCGCCCAGGCCACCGGCCGAGGCGCCTCTCCCGCCCAGCCCACCCAGCACCCCGCCAAGACCACCCATACCGCCGCCCATGCCGGGCATCGAGCCACCGCGGCGCCGGTTGGCCAGCAGGTTCAGCACGATGGGCAGCAGCGCCATCAGCACCTGCGTATTGACGCGCCCGCCCGGGGCCCGCCCCATGGGCACGCCGCCCCCTTGGCCCATTCCGCCCGGTCCACCGAGTCCGCCGCCGACGCCGCCCCGTCCGGCGAGTCCTCCCAGGATCTGGTCCAGCAAGCCCATGGTCGTGCTCCTGTGTTGCATTGATGAAGCCTGAAGCCGGCAACCCTTGTGCCGCTCGCCACGGCACGCGGTGCCGTGCCCGGCTTCAATCATGCTTGGCACGAATTTCCAAGCCTGAAAATCGAACAAGAAACGGGCCTGATTACGCTCATACCCGTATGCAAATCCCTTCGTTCGGGAAACCCCTCGGCCTGCCTAGGATCACCCCATCCAATTTCCAGGAGGGGAACCGCCCGGCCGGAATCGGAAAACCCTGGAGCGTCATCATCGAGCTCCAGGGCCAATTCCGAACCCGCCGCCGTGCTGCCTATCAACATGAGCGAACTGACCATAGCCCACCCCAAAGCCGCTGCACGCGAGGAATCTATTCCTGGCGTGGCCGAATTGAAAAGCCGCGCCGCCGCGCTGCTGCCCGGATTGCGCCAGGGCGCGGAAGAAAGGGAATTGCGGCGCCAGCTGCCGCATGAGCCCATTCGCCGCATCGGCAGCGAGCGGCTGCTGACCTGGCGCATTCCCCGGCTTTACGGCGGCCCGGGCGCATCGGTGCGCGACACGGTGCAATTCGTCATCGACGTGGCGGCCGTGGATTCCAACATCGCCCAGGCACTGCGGCCGAGCTTTCTTTTCGTCGAAGGGCTGCTGGCCAATGGGGACGAAACGCTGCGCCGGCGCTGGCTGCCGCGCTGTTTGCGTGGCGATATTTTCGGCAATGCCGGCTGGGAAATCGGCGGGGCCAATGGCGCCATCAGCTCGCGCATCGTGCGCGACGGCGAGCGTTACCGTGCCACCGGCAGCAAGTACTACAGCACCGGCAGCCTGTATGCGGACTGGATCAGCGCCGCGGCACTGGATGAGAACGGGCACGAGATGAGATTCATGCTGCCCGTGCACCGCAGGGGCCTGGAACTGGTGGACGACTTCGACGCCATGGGCCAGCGCCTCACGGCCAGCGGCACCACCAACCTGGTGGACGTGGAGGTATTGCCCGAGGAAATCATTCCCTCGCCGCTGCAACTCGAAGGCCAGAGCCGGCGCAGCATCGTCACGCCCTTCGCCCAGCTTTTCCTGGCCGCGGTGGAAGCCGGGGTAGCGCGCAATGCGCTGGCGGACGCGGTGAATTTCGCGCGCCACCATGCACGGCCCATCAAGCACAGCCCTGCCAGCCGCTCGGTGGACGATCCTTACGTGGAATTCAGCGTGGGCGAGATTTCAGCCCAGGCTTATGCGGCCGAGGCCGTGGTGCTGCGGGCGGCAGAGCGCATCGATGCAGCCTGGGCCGATGGCTTGAATGAGGAATCCATCGCCGCTGCGGCTATCGAAGTCGCGCAAGCCCAATATGTGGCCGCCGCGGCGGCGTTGAAGGCCGCCGAATTGATATTCGACGTGGGCGGCGCCTCCACCACGGCCCGCAAACACAACCTCGACCGCCACTGGCGCAACGCCCGCACGGTGGCCAACCACAACCCGCGGCACTGGAAGGCCGCCGTCGTGGGCGCCTGGCACCTCAAGGGCACGCCGCCGCCGCTGTCCGGGTTGTTCTGATTTCCCAGCGCCACCCCAGCCGCGCAGCGCCGCGCGCGGCGGCGCTTCTTTTATCCGCACCGCACACACCACCATGCCCCATGCCGACGTGACGCTGCGCCACTCCTCGGACGAGGCCCTTGCCGCCTACGCCGCTGAATTGGCCGCGGAAATCGCCAAGACCGCGCGTTTCTATGACGACGCCGGCGATTTTCCTTCCGAACATTTTGATTTGCTGCGCGAGCGCGGCGCCCTGAAACTCACCATTCCCAAGGAATTGGGCGGCCGCGGCTTGTCGCTGTATGAATTGCTGCTGTTCCAGGAGCGGCTGGCCCAGGGCAGCGCGTCCACCGCGCTGTCGCTGGGCTGGCACCTGATGGCGTTTGCGTATTTGAGTTTCGACTTGCAATGGCCGCGCCCAGCTTTTGAAAAACTGTGCCGTGGCGTGGTGCAGGACGGCGACCTAGTGAACATATTGATCACCGAGCGCGACGCCGGCAACCTGCTGCGCGGCGGCCAGGCGTCCACTATCGCGCGCCGCACGGCACAGGGCTACGTGATCAACGGCCGCAAGGCGTTCTGCTCGGCAGCGCCGGCGCTCAATCAAATGATCGTTTACGCCTGGATCGAGGAGGAAGACCGCATGGCGGAATTCCTGGTGCCGAGTTCGGACCGGGTGCGCGTGATCCGCCACTGGAACAGCTTGGGCATGCGCAGCACCGGCAGCGACGACATGGAATTCGACGCGGTGCTGGTGCCGCACGAAGCCCGATTGAGCGACGTGGTGAAGGGGCAGCCCAGCAGCTTCACCACCGGCAGCCGGGTATTCGGGCTGCAGGTCGCGGCGGTCTACCTGGGTATCGCGGTGTCGGCCCGGAATTTCATTCTCGATTTTGCGGACCGGCAGTACAGCGCCAGCCTGGGCGGCAGCATCCTGGAAGCGCCGCAGGTGCAGCAGAAGATCGGCGAAATCGAGCTGCTGCTGGCCTCGGCCAAGACCCAGCTGTATGGCCTGGCCGCGCACTGGGAGCGCCACGACGATTTGAAACACCGGCTGCACAACGAGGTGTGGGCCACCAAATACACCGTGACCAGCAACGCGGTGCGCGTGGTGGAGCTGGCCATGGGCATTGCCGGTGGGCATGGCTTGTCGCGCGATTTGCCGCTGGAGCGCCATTTCCGCGACGTGCTGTGCGGCCTCCACAACCCGCCGCAGAACGACATGGTGATTTCCACGCTGGCGCAATCGGCCATCCAGGCGCAGCGCGGGCGGCGCGAGGCTGGATATTCGCCACGCCCGGCCGAAAGTGCCGTCCCTCCAACGCCCGCAACTGAAATTTCCCAGCCGGCACGCGTGGCGGAAGCCGCCGTGTCCTGAATTTCGATTTTCCTTTTCCACCCACGGATCGCCATGGCCCGCAAGCACATCGTCCTCAACGCGTTCAATGAAAACTGCGTGGGGCACATCAACCACGGCCTGTGGACGCACCCGCGCGACCGCAGCACCGACTACAACACCCTCGAATACTGGACCGGCCTGGCCTGCACGCTGGAGCGCGGCCTGTTCGACGGGCTGTTCATTGCCGACATCCTGGGCGTCTACGACGTCTACAACGGCGGGCTGGACCTGACGCTGCGCGAGGCGGTGCAGTTGCCCATCAACGACCCGACGCTGCTGGTGTCGGCCATGGCGGCGGCCACCTCGCACCTGGGCTTCGGCGTCACGGTCAACGCGCTGTCGGAGCACCCGTACCTGCTGGCGCGGCGCTTCTCCACGCTGGACCACCTCACGCGCGGGCGCTTCGGCTGGAACGTCGTCACCGGCTACCTGGACAGCGCCGCACGCGCCATCGGGCAGGACGACCAGCTGCTGCACGACGAGCGCTACGAGCGCGCCGACGAGTGCCTGGAGGTGCTCTACAAGCTGCTGGAAGGCAGCTGGGAGGACGGCGCGGTGCGCCGCGACCGGGAGCACCGCGTCTTCGCCGACCCGGCGCGCGTGCACGCGGTGCGCCACCACGGCCGCTTCTACGACGTGGAGGGCGTGCACCTGAGCGAGCCCTCACCGCAGCGCACGCCGGTGCTGTACCAGGCCGGCACCTCGGGACGCGGGCAGCGCTTCGCGGCACGGCACGCGGAAGCCGTCTTCGTCGGCGGCATCCACAAGCCGGCCGTGCGCGAGACGGTGCAGTCGCTGCGCACGGCGGCGGCGCTGGCCGGGCGGCGGCCGGAGGACCTGAAGATCGTGCTGGGCGTGAGCGTGGTGCCCGGCGCCACCGCCGCCGAGGCGCGCGACAAGCACGCGGAGTACGTGCGTTACGCCAACCCCGAGGCGGGCCTGGCGCACTTTGCTTCCAGCGTGGGCGTGGACCTGGCGCGCTACGGGCTGGACGACCCGATCCAGCTCGACACCACCAACGCCATCCAGTCCGCCGCGAAGGCGATCCAGCAGCTCGGCGGCACGCGGCGCAAGCTGCTGGAGCACTTCAAGCTCGGCGGCCGCTACCCGGCCATCGTGGGAGACGCGGCGCAGGTGGCCGACGAGCTGCAGAGCTGGGTGGAGGAAACCGGCATCGACGGCTTCAACCTCACCCGCACCGTGGTGCCCGAGAGCTTCGAGGACTTCGTGGACCTCGTGGTGCCCGAGCTGCAGAACCGCGGCCTGCACAAGAGCGCCTACACGCCGGGCAGCCTGCGCCACAAGCTCTTCGGCGAGGGCGACCGCCTGCCTGAACGCCACGTGGCGGCGCAGTTCCGGCGGCTGCGCTGACCCCTTCCCCGCTTCCCACAGAAAACACACGCATCACCATGAAAACCACCCGACTGCTCACCACCTTCCTCGCCAGCTTCCTCGTCTGGAGCGCCGCGCAGGCGCAGACGCTCAAGGTCGGCGCCTCGGCCGGCGTGCATGCCGACACCATGGAGGCCGCGGCGCGCGAGGCGCGCAAGCAGGGCCTGGACGTGAAGGTGATTGAGTTCACCGACTGGACCACGCCCAACACCGCGCTGCAGGCCGGCGACCTGGACATCAACTACTTCCAGCACCAGGCCTTCCTGGACAACGCCATCAGGGAGCGCGGCTACAAGTTCGCCGTGGCCGGCATCGGCGTGCTGCCCAACATCGGCCTCTTTTCCTACCGCATCAAGAAATTCGAGGAACTCAAGGACGGCGCCAAGGTGGCCGTCGCCAGCGACCCGGTGAACCAGGGCCGCGGCCTGGCGCTGCTGGAGAAGGCCGGGCTCATCAAGCTCAAGGACGGCGTGGGCGTGCGCGGCACCGTCAACGACATCGTGTCCAACCCGAAGAAGCTCAAGTTCGCCGAGGTGGAAGGCCCGCAGCTCGTGCGCGCCATCGACGACGTGGACCTGGCGCAGGGCATCCCCGCGCACTTCGTCAGCGCCGGCAAGCCGCAGATGGCCACCGCCGGGCTGCTCTACACCGGCGTGTCGGACGTGTACTTCGCCATCCGCTTCGTGACCCGGCAGGACAACGTGAACGACCCGCGCGTCAGGAAGTTCGTGAAGATCTTCCAGGAGTCCAAGGCCGTGCGCGACGAGGTGCACAAGCTCTTCGGCGGCGAGGCCAAGCTCTACTCCCTGCCCTGGCTGAACCAGTGAGCCGCGCCATGTCAGCCACCCCGTGGGCCCTGGCGCCCAGAAGCTCTTTCGTGCCGGCGCAAGCGCCGGGCCCATCGCAGGCGCCCTCCGCCTGCCCCGATGCCTCCACGGATACGCCGCGGCGCCCGGCAGCCGGCTCGGTGCGCTTCGAGCAGGTGGGCAAGACCTACCGCTCCAGCGCCGGGCCGGTGCAGGCGCTGGAGGGCATCAGCCTGGACATCCGCGCCGGCAGCATCTTCGGGATCATCGGCCGCAGCGGCGCGGGCAAGTCCAGCCTGCTGCGCACCGTCAACCGGCTGGAGCAGCCCAGCAGCGGGCGCGTGCTGGTGGACGGCCAGGACCTCGCCGCGCTGGACGAGGACGGCCTGGTGCAACTGCGCCGCCGGGTCGGGATGATCTTCCAGCACTTCAATCTGCTCTCGGCCAAGACCGTGTTCGAGAACGTCGCCCTGCCGCTGCGCGTGGCCGGGGCGAAGCCGGAGCACATCCGCCGGCGGGTGACGGAGCTGCTGGCGCTGGTGGGCTTGCAAGGCAAGCACGACGCGTATCCCGGCCGGCTCTCGGGCGGGCAGAAGCAGCGCGTGGGCATTGCGCGCGCGCTGGTGCACCACCCGGAGATCCTGCTGTGCGACGAGGCCACGTCGGCGCTGGACCCGGAGACCACGCAGTCGATCCTGGCGCTGCTGCGCGACATCAACCGCCAGCTGGGCCTGACCATCGTGCTGATCACGCACGAGATGGGCGTGATCCGCGAGGTCTGCGACGAGGTGCTGGTGCTGGAGAAAGGCCGCGTCGCCGAGGCCGGGCTGGTGTGGAAGGTGTTCGGCGCGCCGGCGCACGACGCCACGCGCGCGCTGCTGCGCCCGCTGGAGCAGTCGCTGCCGCGGGAGCTGCAGCAGCGGCTGCTGGCGCAGCCGCCGGCGGACCGGCCGTCACGGCGCGTGCTGGAACTGGTCTACACGGGCGAAGGCGGCATCGAGCCCGACCTGGTGCGGCTGGCCGCCGCGCTGGGCGGGCCAGTGCAGCTGCTGCACGGCGGCGTGGACCGCATCCAGGGCCACAGCCACGGCCGGCTGGTGGTCGCCGCCGCCAATGGACAACCCCTTGCCGCGGCGCTGGAGACGCTGCGGCTGTGCCATCACGCCAGGGAGCTGGGCCATGTCGCCGATCATGATTGACCGCCTCGTCGAGGCGCTGCTGGACACGGTGCTGATGGTGGGCACCTCGGCGCTGATCGCGCTGCTGGCCGGCATTCCGCTGGCGGTGCTGCTGGTGCTCACGGCCCCGGGCGGCGTGCTGCCGTGGCCGCGCTTCAACCGCGTGGCCGGCTCGGTGGTCAACGCCTTCCGTGCCACGCCCTTCATCGTGCTGCTGGTGGCGCTGATCCCGCTGACGCGGCTGATCACGGGCACGACCATCGGGCTCTGGGCTGCGGTGGTGCCGCTGTCCATCAGCGCCACGCCCTTCTTCGCGCGCATCGCCGAGGTGAGCCTGCGCGAGGTGGACGCCGGGCTGATCGAGGCGGCCCAGGCCATGGGCTGCCGGCGCCGGCACATCGTGTGGCACGTGCTGCTGCCCGAGGCGCTGCCGGGCATCGTGGGCGGCTTCACGATCACGGTGGTGTCGATGATCGGCGCCTCGGCCATGGCCGGCGCAGTGGGTGCCGGCGGCCTGGGCGACCTCGCCATCCGCTACGGCTACCAGCGCTTCGACACCACGGTGATGGCCGTCGTCATCGTCGTGCTGGTGGCGCTGGTGAGCCTGGTGCAGTTCACGGGCGACTTCTGGGTGCGACGGCTGAAGGCGCGCTGAGCTCCGCTGCCCCCGCCGCACTCGGCGCTGCGCTTGCCGAGGCTGCTGCAGCGGTAGGCCCGTTGGGCGGGTCAGCTTCTCGCGGGCGCCCGTAGCCGGCGCGCATTGCAAGAAAAATTGCGGGGTTCACGCCGACAAGCCGGCGGCCTCCGTCAGTACCCGCTCCAGTTCCTCCATGCCCACGGGCTTGGTGAGATGGGCCTGGAAGCCCGCCAGCGCGGTGCGGCGCCGGTCCGTCTCCAGGCCGTAGCCGGTCATGGCCGCCACGAACAGCGGCCCCGGCATGACCTCTCGCAGTTGCCGCAGCACCGAGAAGCCGTCGCCATCGGGCATGTTGAGGTCGAGCAGCACCACCTGGGGCCGGAAGCCCCGGGCCGCCTCGGCCGCGGCCCGCGCTCCGTACACCGCATGCGCCTCGTGGCCCAGCAGCTGCAGCAGCGCCACCATGGAGTCGGCCGAGTCGCGGTTGTCGTCCACCACCAGCACGCGCCGGCTCGCGGCCGGGGCGGCGGCTTCAGCCAGTGCCTGGGGCCTCGGCAGGTGAGCGGACACTTCCAGCGACAACAGCATCGTGAACCGGCTGCCGTGGCCCAGCCCCTCGCTGAAGGCGGACAGCGCGCCGCCATGCAGCTCCACGAGCTTGCGCGCCAGCGACAGCCCGATGCCCAGCCCGCCGTCGCCGTGCCCATGCGGCGGGCCCTCCTGCTCGAACAGGCCGAAGATGCGCTCCAGCGCAGCGGCCGCGATGCCTTGCCCGGTGTCCTCCACCGTGGTCACGCACATGCTGCCCTCCACGCGCACGGCCACGCGGATCGCGCCGCCCGCGGGCGTGTAGCGCGAGGCGTTGTTCAGCAGGTTCTGCAGCGACTGCGAGATGCGCGTGGCATCGGCGCGCATCGCCAGCGGCGCGTCCGGCAGCGCCACCTCCAGCCGCTGGTTGCGCGAGACGACCACCGGTCGGATCGCGTCCAGGCTGGCGTTGACGACCTCGCGGTAGTCGAGCGGCTCGGTCTTGAGCACGATCTTGCCGTTGACGATGCGGGCCACGTCCAGCAGGTCGTCGATCAGCCGCGTGAGGTGGCGCAGCTGGCGGTCAATGATCTGGCGCACCCGCACCAGCGGCGCGGGCAGCTCGGGCATGCGCTGCATGATCTCGTTGGCGTTGCGGATGGGCGCCAGCGGGTTGCGCAGCTCGTGCGCGAGCATGGCCAGGAACTCGTGCATGCGGCGGCTGGAGTGCTCCAGCTCCTGCATGCGCCGCTGCTCGGTGAGGTCGCGCGTGACCTTGGCGAAGCCGCGCAGCACGCCGGCGTCGTCATGCACGGGAGTGATGACGACGTTGGCCCAGAACAGCGTGCCGTCCTTGCGCACGCGCCAGCCCTCGGCTTCCAGCCCGCCGGTGCACCGGGCGCCGTCCAGCTCGCGCTGGGGTGCGCCCGCGGCCACGTCCTGCGCCGTGAAGAACATCGAGAAGTGCCGCCCCACCACCTCGCCGGCCGTGTAGCCCTTGATGGCCCGCGCACCCGCGTTCCAGGTCAGCACGCGGCCCTCGGGGTCGAGCATGAAGATGGCGTAGTCCTTGACCGCCTCCATCAGCAGCCGGAACTGCTCCTCGCTGTGGCGCAGCGCCTCATCATGGCGCTTGCGCTCGGTGAGGTCGCGCGTGACCTTGCCGAAGCCCACGAGCCGCCCGCGCGCGTCGCGCAGCGCCGTGATGACGACGCTGGCCCAGAAGGTGCTGCCGTCCTTTCGCACGCGCCAGCCTTCGTCCTCGAAGCGGCCCAGCGCCGTGGCCCGCCGCAGCTCCTCCTGCGGCCAGCCGCGCTCGACTGCCTCGGCGGGATAGAAGGTCTCGAAGGAACGGCCGATGATCTCGTCGGCCTCGTAGCCCTTGAGCCGCTGCGCGCCCGCGTTCCACGTCTGCACGCAACCCGCGGTGTCGAGCATGAAGATGGCGTAGTCCTGCACGCTGTCAACGAGCAGGCGGAACCGGTCATCCGACCGGGAGAAAGGCTGGGAAGACACAGGAAAACGGCGGGCTGCGCAGCTTGGAACAATCAAGCGCAGCAGCAAGCCGCGCGCCTGGCGTTGGATGCCCAGGCAACCCCGGGCACGGCCCGGGGCATGGGTTCTGCCTGCTGGCAGGCGCGGCGGCCCACGAGCCGCTAGACCTTGGCCCAGCCCGGAATCGTGGCGGCCGTCACACTGGCGTTTTGAGCGCCAGCCTTCCCCATGACTGCCTTCAACTTCCGTTTCGACAACACCTATGCCCGCGACCTGCCGGGCTTCTACGTGCCCTGGAAGCCCGCCACCGTGACGGCGCCGCGCCTGCTGTTCCTCAACCGCGAGCTGGCCGGGGAACTGGGCCTGGACGCCGCCGCGCTGGACAGCGAGGAGGGCGCGGCGCTGTTTGCCGGCAACCAAGTGCCCGAGGGCGCGGAACCGCTGGCGCAGGCCTACGCCGGGCACCAGTTCGGCGGCTTCTCGCCGCAGCTCGGCGACGGGCGCGCGCTGCTGCTGGGCGAAGTGATCGATCACAACGGCAGGCGCCGCGACATCGCCTTCAAGGGCTCGGGGCGCACGCCCTTCTCGCGCGGCGGCGACGGCAAGGCCGCCATCGGGCCGATGCTGCGCGAGGTGCTGGTGGGCGAAGGCGTGCACGCGCTGGGCATCCCGACCACGCGCGCGCTGGCCGTGGCGGCCACGGGCGACTCGGTGTTCCGCGAGCGCGTGCTGCCCGGTGCCGTGCTCACGCGCGTGGCGCTGAGCCACCTGCGCGTGGGCACCTTCCAGTTCTTCGCGGCGCGCGGCGATCTGGACAAGCTGCGCCAGCTCGCCGACTACGCCATCACGCGCCACGATCCGGACCTGGCCGGCACCCCCGACCGCTACCTGGCGCTGCTGCGCCGCGTGGCCGAGCGGCAGGCGGCGCTGGTGGCGCGCTGGATGAACGTGGGCTTCATCCACGGCGTGATGAACACCGACAACATGACCATCTCCGGCGAAACCATCGACTACGGCCCGTGCGCCTTCATGGAGGCCTACGACCCGGCCGCGGTGTTCAGCTCCATCGACCACCATGGCCGCTACGCCTACTCGAACCAGCCGCTGATCGCGCGCTGGAACCTCGCGCGGCTGGGCGAGACGCTGCTGCCGCTGATCGCTGCGGACGAGTCCGAGCCCGCCACCGCCGAGGCCGTGAAGCAGGCGACGGCCGTGATCGACGACTTCCCGGCCGTCTACGCGGCAGCACTGCTGCAGGGCCAGCGCGCCAAGCTGGGCCTGCAGCGCGCCGAGGCCGGCGAGGACGAGGCCGACTCGGCGCTGGCCGAGGACCTGCTGCACCTGATGCACGGCCTGAGCGTGGACTTCACGCTCGCCTGGCGCCGCCTGGCCGACGCAGCCGAAGGCAACGAAGCGCCGCTGCGCGCGCTTTTCGGCCAGGCGCGCAAGCTCGACGACTGGCTCACACGCTGGCGCGAGCGCTGCGCCGCGGAGGACGCCGGCGCGGACGAGGCCGGCGCGCAACGCGCGCAGCGCATGCGCCGCGTCAACCCGATCGTCATCCCGCGCAACCACCTCGTGGAGGAGGCGCTGGCCGCGGCTTCGGACCACGCCGACCTGGGGCCGCTCAACCGCATGCTGGAGGCGCTGCGCAATCCCTTCGAGGAGACGGCGGAAAACGCCCGCCATGCCGAGCCGGCGCCGACCGAAGTGACGGCGGGCTACCGGACCTTCTGCGGGACTTGAGCCGCGGGCGGCCGGCTATACTGGCCCGATGCCTTGCCTGGACGCCCTCGCCTTCTCCGACCCGCGGGTCGGTGCATGCGCGTCCAAAAAAGAGAAAGCCCAGCTCATCTGACCGGAGCTGCGGTTCCGTCGTCGGATGAGCGACGGGACCGCCACAGCCCTGGTACTGGCCTCGCCCTTCGCCTGTCCTTCGACGGTTGATCCCTCGGTCAACTTCAAAGGACTGCCATGACATCGCCAACTCCCCCTGCTTTCTCCGGCCTCTGGGTGCCCCTGGTCACGCCCTTCCGCGACCAGGCCGTGGACCACGAGGCCCTTGCAACCCTGACCCGTGCCCTGGCGCCAACCGGCATCGCCGGCTTCGTGGTCTGCGGCACCACCGGCGAGGCGCCCGCGCTCGGCGAGGAGGAACAACTTACCTGCCTGGACACCGTGGCCCGCAACGCTCAAGGCTTGCCGCTGGTGATGGGCCTGAGCGGCTACCACCTGGGCGACACGCGCGCCTGGGTCGAGCGGCTCTCGGCACTGGGCACGGCACGGGTGCCCAGCCTGCGCGGCCTGCTGGTGCCCGCACCGCACTACGTGCGCCCGTCGCAGGCCGGCCTGCGGCTGTGGTTCGAGACGCTGGCCGACGCCAGCAGCCTGCCGCTCATCGTCTACGACATTCCCTACCGCACCGGCGCCGTGCTGGCACGCGAGACGCTGCTGGCGCTGGCGGCGCATCCCAACATCCGCGCCGTCAAGGACTGCGGCGGCGACGCCGGCAAGACGCAGGCGCTGATCGCGGACGGCCGGCTGGCCGTGCTGGCCGGCGAGGACATCCAGATCTTCGGCAACGTGGCACAGGGCGGCGCGGGCGCCATCGCCGCCAGCGCGCACTTGCACACCGAGCGCTTCGTGGCGGTCCTGAAGGCGCTGGCGCGCGCCGACCTGGAAGCGGCCCGGGCGCAGTGGCAGCCGCTGGTGCCGCTGATCGAGCTGCTGTTCGCCGAGCCCAACCCCGGCCCGGTCAAGGCGATGCTGGCGCGCCAGGGCCTGATCCGCGCCGAGGTGCGCGCGCCGATGACGGGCATCTCGGCCGCCCTGCAGCAGCGGCTGGGCGCGCTGTTCGACGCCGTGCCGGCACTGCAAGCGGCACCGTCAGACCAGCCCGCCGCTACGTCCGCGCGAACGCCGGAATGCTGAAGCGCCGCCGGTACGCGCCCGGCGCCATGCCGGTGGTGCGCTTGAACAGGCGGCGAAAGAAGGCGGCGTCCTCGTAGCCCACGCGCCAGCTGATCTCGTCCACCGACGCATCGGTGCGCTCCAGCCTGCGCTTGGCGTCCTCGATGCGCAGCCGCTGCACGTAGGCGATGGGCGTGAGCCCGGTGGCGGCAGCAAAGCGGCGCTTGAAGGTGCGCTCGGCCAGGCGCGAGCGCTTGACCGCCTCCTCCACCGGGTTGGCCACGGAAAAGTGCGTGCTCAACCACTGCTGCGCCTGCCGCACCTCGGCGTCCCCGTGGTCGCTGCGGCCCTCGAACACCATGAAGGGTGTCAGCCCGTCCTGGTGCCACTGCAGCGCGAAGCTGCGCGCCACGGCCTGCGCGGTCGTGGCGCCGGCGTGGCGCGCGATCAGGTACAGCACCAGGTCGTGCCAGGTGTTCGAGGCGCCCGAGGTGATCAGCTCCTCGCGCAGCCCGGAGATCACCAGCACCTGCTCCGGATGCACCGGCACCGCCGGGTACAGCGCCCGGAAGGCAGGGGCGTAGCCGAAGTGCACCGTGACGTCGCGGCCGTCGAAGAGCCCGGTTTCGGCCAGCAGGAAGACGCCCGAGCAGGCCGAGCACAACAGGGCGCCGCGCGCGTGCATCGCGCGCACCCACTCCAGCAGGCGCGGATAGCGGCCCGGCCGCCAGTCCTGCAGCTGCAGCACGACGGAAGGGACGATCACGATGTCGGTGCCGGTAATGTCGTCGAAGCGGCGCTGCACCTGCACCGGCACGCCGCTGGCCAGCGTCAGCGGGCCGGCGGCTTCGCCCACGATCTCGGCCACGAAGGGCGCCGGCGTGCCCGGCGCCGCGAGGCCCATCAGCGCGAAGGCGTTCATGACGTCGTAGAGGCCGAACAGCGTGGAGGCCGCAACCTCGGGCAGCGCCAGCAAGCTGACGTGGCGCGGTGCCGCTCCAACAGGGGTGTCCGCTGCGGTCATGGCCTCGATCTCCTTCGGCGCCGCAGCGCCGGCGTGGCACGAACGGACCGATTTTGGGCGATTTCGGCTCTTCGTCCGAAGTGGCGCCGTCGCCACCATGGCTGCCACGGCGCCCGCGTCGGGCACCGAGAGCAAAGGAGAACATCCCATGAGCACGGCCACGATCGACCAAGCCCGGCTGGACGCCTTCGTCATGCGCGCCATCGGCGACATCGCCTCCGCCTATGGCGGCGTGATGGTGAGCCTGGGCCACCGCCTTGGGCTGTACAAGGCCATGGCCGGCGCCGGGCCGATCAGTGCCGCGGAACTGGCCGCTCGCAGTGGCTGCGCCGAGCGCTACGTGCGCGAATGGCTCAACGCGCAGGCCGCGGGCGGCTACGTGGACTGCCACGCCGCCAGCGGCACCTTCGAGCTCGCGGCCGAGCAGGCGCTGGTGCTGGCCGACGAGGACAGCCCGGTGTTCATCCCCAACGCCTGGCAGGTGCCGGCGTCGATGTGGTTCGACGAGGACAAGACGCTGGAAACCTTCCGCACCGGCAAGGGCTTGTCTTGGGGCGAGCACGACGCGCGGCTGCACTGCGGCGTGGCGGCCTTCTACCGCAACGGCTACAAGGCCTGCCTGGTGCCGCAGTGGCTGCCGGCGCTGGAAGGCGTGGTGGAGAAGCTCGAAGCCGGCATCAGCGTGGCCGACGTGGGCTGCGGCCACGGGCACTCGGCAGTTCTGATGGGGCAGGCCTTTCCCAACTCGCGCGTCCACGGCTTCGACGTGCATGCGGGCTCGATTGCCGAGGCCCGGCGCAATGCGGCCACGGCCGGCGTGGCCGATCGCGTGAGCTTCGAGGTGGCGTCGGCCGTGGGCTACCCGAACCGGCACTACGGGCTGGTGTGCTTCTTCGACTGCCTGCACGACATGGGCGACCCGGTGGCCGCGGCGCAATATGCCTCGGAGGTACTGGCGCCCGGCGGCACGGTGCTGCTGGTGGAGCCCTTCGCCCCCGACCGCTTCGACGGCCAGCCCGACACCGTGGCGCGGCTCTACTACTCGGCCTCGACCACCCTGTGCTGCGCGCACGCCATCTCCGAGGGCGGCAAGCTGGTGCTGGGCGCGCAGGCCGGCGAGGCACGGCTGCGCGAGGTGTTCCGCAAGGCCGGCTTCACGCATTTCAGGCGCGCGGCGCAGACGCCGTTCAACCTGATTCTTGAGGTGAGGCGGTGAGAGCTTGGAATTGGTCGGCGCTTGGCTGGCAAAGCTGCTGAACAACGAAGGACGAAGCACAGACGGCCTCCTCTTTGCTTCGTCATTCCCGCGAAGGCGGGAATCCAGGCGGCCCCCAAGTCAGCCGCAAGCCGATCAGGCAGCGCACAGCCAGCTCTCGTACTTCAGTTCGCCGCACTTGTGCTTCGCTCTGCCGTAGGACCGTCTGGATCCCCGCCTGCGCGGGGATGACGAAGTAAAAAGCGCGGCGCTCCGGCTATCGGGATGCGCAACTCAACTGCCGGTGCCATCGATCCTCCGCGCATAAGCACGCTCGGAATGCGTCGTTGCCGCGGCCAAGGAGCCCCTCCTAGACTGAATTCAGTCGAATGAGAACAGAGGAACATGCCCCTGCACCGCACCCCTACAGGCCCGGCAACGGCCGGCCTGGCCGATCCGGCGGAAGTCGAGCTTGCAACCGAAGCGCTGGCCCGGGCGCTGGAGGAAAGCGCCGTCGCACGCGACCAGCGCGGCGGCCACGCCCATGAAGAGCGCGAGCTCATCCGCGGCAGCGGCCTGCTCGACATGACCACCCCCCACGCCTTCGGCGGCTGGGGCCACTCCTGGCAGCTCTTCTTCCAGGGCTTGCGGCGTTTGGCGCAGGTGGACAGCGCGCTGGCGCACGTGTACGCCTTCCATCACCTGCAGGTCGCCACCGTGCTGCTGTACGGTACGCCGGAGCAGCATGAGTTCTTCCTGCGTCCCACGGTGGGCGAACGCCTGTTCTGGGGCAACGCGCTGAATCCCAACGACAAGCGCACGCTGGCGCACGATGACGGCGACGGCTTCATCGTCCACGGTCCCAAGAGCTACTGCTCCGGCTCGGTGGGCTCGGACCAGCTCACCTTCTCGGCATGGCATGAGGCTTCGCAAAGCCTGCTCATCGCCGCGCTGCCCAGCCGCCACCCGGGCATCAGCATCCAGGGCGACTGGGACGCCTTCGGCCAGAAGCAGACCGACAGCGGCACCGTCACCTTCAACCAGGTGCGCGTGCAAGCGCATCAGGTGCTGGTGCGCCCGGGCACCGTGCCGCGCCCGCGGGCCACGCTGCGCTCGCAGATTGCACAGCTGGTGCTGGTGAACCTCTACGCCGGCATCGCGCAGGGCGCGCTGTCACAGGGTCTGCGCTACACGCGCGACTCCTCGCGCCCCTTCTTCGCCTCGGGCCTGGCCCGCGCCGTGGACGACCCCTACGTGCAGCACCGCTACGGCGAGCTGTCGGTGCTGGTGCGGCCGGCCGAGGTGCTGGCCGATCTGGCGGCGCACAAGCTCGACCAGGCGCTGGCACTGGGCGAGGACGTCACTGCCTCGGACCGCGGCGAGCTGGCCGTGGCGGTGGCGCAGGCCAAGGCCGTGGCGCACCGCGCCGCCATCGACGTCAGCACACAGGTCTTCGAGCTCACGGGGGCGGGCGCGACGGCCTCGCGCCTGGGGCTGGACCGTTTCTGGCGCAACGCCCGCGTGCACACGCTGCACGACCCGCTCGACTACAAGCTGCGCGACCTCGGCCGCCATGCACTGCTGGGCCGCTATCCCGAGCCCACGTCCTATTCCTGAGCTTCTTTGCTCCGTTCGCCCTGAGCCCTTCGACAAGCTCAGGAGAGCCCTGTCGAAGGACTCAGCCCGAACGGGAGTTTCCAGCCCCATCCATAACGAAAGAGAACAACGCCATGAGCCTCGACATCTTCTGGTTCCTGCCCACCTCGGGCGATACGCGCTACCTGGGCAAGTCCGACTTCGGCCGTCCCGCGAGCAACGAGTACATGCGGCAGATCGCCGTCACGGCCGAGCAGCTGGGCTACGACGGGCTGCTCATTCCCACTGGCGCGTCCTGCCTGGACCCGTGGGTGGTGGCCTCCAGCCTCGTGCCGGTGACGCAGCGCATCAAGCTGCTGGTGGCGCTGCGCACCTCCATCAGCGGCCCCACCGCCAGCGCGCGCCAAGCCGCGTCGCTGGACCAGGCGCTGCATGGCCGTCTGCTGCTCAACGTGGTGCCCGGCGGCGACGCCGCCGAGCTGGCGGCCGAGGGCGTGTACCTCAAGCACGACGAGCGCTACGAGGTGGCCGACGAGTTCCTCACCGTCTGGAAGCGGCTGCTGCAAGGGGACAAGGTGGACTTCGAGGGCAAGCACCTCAGGATCGAAGGTGCGAAAAACAACTTCGAGCCCGAGAGCAAGCCCTACCCGCCGCTGTACTTCGGCGGGTCGTCGCCGGCGGCGCACGAGCTGGCAGCCAAGCACGTGGACGCCTACCTCACCTGGGGCGAGCCGCCCGCGGCCGTGGCAGAGAAGATCGCCGACGTGCGCGCGCGTGCCGCCAAGCACGGGCGCAGCGTGCGCTTCGGCGTGCGGCTGCAGATCATCGTGCGCGAAACCAACGCCGAGGCCTGGGCCGCGGCCGACAGCCTGATCAGCAAGCTCACGGACGAGGACATCCGCGCTGCGCAGGCCAACTTCGCCAGGATGGACTCGGTGGGCCAGCAGCGCATCACCTCGCTGCACGGCGGGCGTCGCGACAAGCTGGAGATCAGCCCCAACCTCTGGGCCGGCGTGGGCCTGGTGCGCGGCGGCGCCGGCACGGCGCTGGTGGGTGACCCCGAAACCGTCGCCGCCCGGCTCAAGGAGTACGCGGACCTGGGCGTGGACAGCTTCGTGCTCTCGGGCTATCCGCACCTGGAAGAAGCCATCCGCTTCGCCGAGCTGGTGTTCCCGCTGCTGCCGGGCAAGAAGCCTGTGACGCTGCGCGACCAAGCGCTCACCGGCGGCGCCTTCGACGTGCGCGCCACGCAGGCGGTGCAGAAGAAGGCGGCCTGACATGAGTCGGCAAGTCATCGACATGCGCTGCAGGCCGGCGTACCTGCACGACTTCTTCGGCGCCACGCCCGACACCCCGTCCAACGACGTGGCGCGCTGGCTCAACCAGCGCGTGGGCACGCGCGGCAACCTGGAGCACTACGCGCGCTCTCGCACGCACGAGGGCTTTCTCGCCGAGATCACGGACGCGGGACTGAGCAAGGCCGTGGTGGTGGGACGCCACACGCCCAGCCAGCACCTGCCCAATGACCAGATCCACGCGATCGTGCGCTCGGACCCGCGGCTGGTCGGCATCGGCTCGGTGGACCCGGACCTGCTGGGCGCCGCCACGCCGGGCGAGATCGACCGCGCGATCAAGCAGCTCGGCCTGGCCGGCATCAACCTGGAGCCGGGCTTCGGCACGCCGGCACGGCATCCGGACGACCCGGTGTACTTCCCCATCTACGAGCAGCTCTCGGCGCTTGGCGTGCCGGTGTTCCTGATGTCGGGCCCGACCACGCCGGACCAGCGCTACAACGACCCCGCCCCGCTGGCGCGCGTGGCCGCGGCCTTCCCGAAGCTGCGCATCGTGGCCTACCACGGCTACTGGCCCAACACGCAGCAGCTCGTGGGCGTGGCCTTCAGGTACGAGAACGTGTTCCTGGTGCCCGACATGTACCTGTTCCTGCCGGGCAGCGAGGTCGTCGTGCAGGCCGCAAATGGTTTCCTGGCCGACCAGGTGCTGTTCGGCTCCTCCTACACCTTCCGTCCCATCCGCCAGAGCATCGAGGACGCGCAGCGCCTGGGTTTCAAGGACGGCGTGCTGGAGAAGTTCTTCCACGACAACGCGAGGCGGGTGCTGGGGCTGGACGGCTGACGCCAGCCACGCCAGGTCACCAGTGCATCCACTCCACCAGCGCCCGGGACACGGCGAAGGGCTGCTCCATCGTGCTCATGTGGCCGCTGTCCTCGATCACCACGAGGCGGGACTGCGGCACCATGGCGTGCATCTGCTCATGCCGCGACAGCGGGCTCCAGGCGTCCTCGCGTCCACAGGCCAGCAGCGTGGGGCAACGCAGGTCGCGCAGCACCTCGCGCGCGTCGGGCCGGCCCAGCAGCGCGTTGATCTGGGCCTCGAAGATCGCCGGCGTCTGGCGCTCGATCATGTCCAGGATCTGCCCGAACAGCGGCGAGTCCAGGCGCGACGGATGCACCATGCCCCGCGCCCACACGCGGCCCATCTCGCGCATGCCCTTCTCCCGCGCCAGCTGCAGCAGCGCCATGCGCTTGGCGCGCTCCTGCTCGCCGGCACTGCCCTCGGCCAGCGGGTCCATGCCGGTGTCGAGCAGTGCCAGCCGCTCCACGCGCTCGGGCGCCAGGCGCACCACTTCGAGCGCCACGCGGCCCCCCATCGAGTGCCCGGCCAGCGAGAAGCGCTGCGCCGGCGCGATTTCCAGGACATGGCGTGCCATGCCGGTGATGGACGACAGCTCGCCATAGGACGGCACCACGCAGTCCGCGAAGCTCAGCGCTTCGCACTGCGCGGTCCACACGGCGGCATCGCACATCAGGCCCGGCAGCAACAGCACACACGGTCGCGTCATGTTCTTCTCTCCTGGGCGCTCGCACGCCCGGTTTCCCTCTTCAGTGGTTCTCAAGAATCAGGTGACCCACGGCCGTGTTCGAGGCGGGCACGTGATAGAAGCGGTGCCTGAGCGTCGGCTTCGGGCCGCCGCCGATGTCGCTCATGGCACCGCGCGCGATCAGCCACATCACCAGCTCGATGCCCTCGCTGCCGGCCTCGCGCACGTAGTCGATGTGCGGGATGCTGGCAGCGGCCTCCGGATCGTCGATCAGCTTGTCCAGGAAGGCGTTGTCCCACTCGCGGTTGATCAGCCCCGCGCGCTGCCCCTGCAGCTGGTGGCTCATGCCGCCCGTCCCCCAAATTTGCACGTTCAGCGGCTCGTCATAGCTCTCCACGGCCTTGCGGATGGCCTTGCCCAGGTTGAAGCAGCGCCGGCCGCTGGGCACCGGGTACTGCACCACGTTGACCGCGAAGGGGATCACCGGGCACGGCCAGGCCTCGGGCTGGCCGAACATCAGCGACAGCGGGACCGTCAGGCCATGGTCCACGTCCATCCTGTTGACGATGGTCAGGTCGAAGTCGTCCTGGATCACGGACTGCGCGATGTGCGCGGCCAGCTCCGGATGGCCGATGACCTTGGGCACCGGGCGCGGGCCCCAGCCCTCGTCGGCGGGCATGAACTCCGCGCCCGTGCCGATGGCAAAGGTCGGGATCATGTCCAGGCTGAAAGCTGTGGCGTGGTCGTTGTAGACCAGGAAGACCACGTCGGGAGGGTTCTCCTTCTCCCACTGCTTGGCGAAGTCGTAGCCGTGGAACACCGGCTGCCAGTAGGGCTCCTGGGTCTTGCCCAGGTCCAGCGCGGCACCGACGGCCGGGACGTGCGAGGTGTAGACGGATGCGGTGATGCGGGCCATGTCAGCCCTCCTTCCCGGGTTGCCGCGATGGCGGCTGGGGTTGCTGGGGCTGCGGGGACGGCTGCTCGTGCAGGTAGCGGTTGCCTTCCGGCGAACGGCCGCCGGAGAGCATCATCTGGGCGTAGGCCTGTTCCGTCATGCCGGTCATGCTGCCCACCATCTTCTGCACGCTGATGCCATCGGTGGCGCCGATCTTGACCAGGAAGTAGATGTTGCCGCCCAGCTCGATGCAGCGGTTCAGGTCGCGGGCCAGCACGGCCTGCTTCTGCTCTTCCGTCATCGGCCACTGGTCCAGGTAGGCGCGCTCGTCGGCCTTGAACTTCTCGCGGTTCCCGGCCTTCATCAGCGACATGCAGAACTGGTTGAGCCAGTAGCCTTTGCGCGACTGCTCGGCATCGAACATCGTCGTGCCGGGCACGTCCTTGTAGGGCTTGTCGAGTGCCATTTACTTCGCCGCCTCCCCCACGCTGGCGGCGCTGCCGGCATCGGCCTTGGCCGCCGTCTGCTGCGCCAGCAAACGCTCGATGACGCGGCGCGACTGCATGCCGCCGGCATCGATGTTGAGCATCAGCAGCTTGCGATCGGGCCACAGCGAGATGTTGGCCTGCTGGCGCTCCAGCATCTGCAGGTCCTCCCCGAACACCTTGCTCTGCCCTTCGCGGATGGAAAGGGTGAGCGCCGGGTCTTGCGGCCTGAAGTGACGTGCCATGCCCCAGAAGTAGTGGTGCGAGGTTTCGGTTTCCGGCGTGATGAAGTCCACCACGATGGCGTAGACCTTCTTGTCCGCCGGCGCGTCCTTGCCGCCCTGCCCCGCCAGCGCCACCCCGACTTCGATCATCACGTGCGTGGGCGGCGTGAAGTGGCACACCTGCCAGCGGTCCACGCGCTGGTCATCGGGCAGGCCATGGCCGCGCAGCGCCATCTTCCAGAACGGCGGCGCCTC
>NZ_KE387210.1:61480-117678 GCF_000430725.1 Azohydromonas australica DSM 1124 | reverse complement strand
CGTCGTCAGCGCCGCCACCTGTGCCGTGGTGAGCTGGTCAAGCTGGTTGCTGCCCAGCGCCGCGAACTGCGCCGTGCTCAGCCCCGCGATCACCCCCGTGCTCAGCGCACGCAGGTCTGCGCTGTCGAGCCCGTCGAGCTGCGCCGTGCTCAGTCCCGCCACCTGCTTGGTGCCCAGCGCGGCCAGCTGCGCCGTGCCCAGTGCCGCGAGCTTGGCCGCGTCCAGCCCCGCAATCTGCGCCGTCGTCAGCGCCCCCACCTGCGCCATGCTCAGCGCGTTGAGCTGCGCCGTGGTCAGCGCAGCAAGGTCCGCCGAGCCCAAAGATGCAATTTGGGCCGAGGACAGCGCCGCAGTCTGCGCGGTCGTGAGCTTGTCGAGTTGGTCCGCACCCAGTGCCGCAAGCTGTGCCGAACCAAGCGCCCGAATCGCCGCAGTGTTCAGTGCGCGCAGATCAGCGCTTTCCAATGCGTTGAGCTGATCCGACGTCAAGACGCTCACGGCCAGCGTGCCGATGGCCGGGACTTGCGCCGTGGTCAGCGCGACGATCTGGTCCGTGGAAAAGGCGCGCCAGTCTTCCGTCGTCAGTCCAGCGATCTGTGCCGTCGTCAGCTGGGCAACTCCCGAGGTGCCGAGCAAATTGATGAAGGTGGCCATGTGCTTTCCTCAAACAAGCGCTGCAGTCCGGACCTGCGACGGATGCGGGCGAAGTTCCCCGAAGGGTTATGAAATGAATGGAAACCAGCGCCTGCCGGACCGCGGTCGGTAGCGGCAGGAGCTCGTCGCCTCAATGTCGTATCGAGACGTTTCTCGTATGGCTATCGGCAGCCGACTGGTGAACTTGAGCGTTCGTACATGCGCTTCGACGAATCGCTTGCTGACCGTGCAAGGAATGGACGGCAGTCACATCCAGGCGCTCACACCGGCATGTTCATGATGTCGCTGTAGGCCTGTACCAGCCGGTTGCGCACGGTGAGCGTGGCCTGGAAGCCGATCTGCGCCTTTTGCATCGCGACCATGGTCTGCTCGATGCTCACTGCAGGGTTGTCCAGCTGCACCTCTTGCTGCAAGTGCCGCGCTTCGTTCTGCGAGGCGCTCACCGATTCCAGCGCCTGCTTCATGGCCAGCGCGAAGCCGCCGCCCTGCGGCGCCTGCGCGCCGCGCAGCGGCTGGCCATCGGGCTGCAGGCCGGCGCGGGCAGCAGCCTGGGCGAAATCGAAGGGTTTGAGCTTGAGATCCATATATCGGCAAAGGAAAAGCGCGGGACACGTCTCGAAACAGGCACTCACAGCGCGCCAGCATTGGACGTGCTAGCCCCAGAATGGCTGTGACTCTAGGAGCGGCCGTGCGGCCGCGGTGAAGCGAAGTGAGCCGGCTTTGCCGCCTTCATCGGCCGATGGCCCGGCGCCGGGCGCGACAAGAATTGCGACCCTGTCCTGCACCCTGCCCCGCGTCCTGCCCGTCGCGCCGCCATGGATCAAGCCATCGTTCCCGTCAACCCACAGCAGCCGGCCATCGACACGGCCACGGCGACGCCTGTGCCCAAGCGCTTTGCGCGCTTGGCTGCTCTGCCGCCGCGCAACAGACTGATGCTGGGTGTCGGTGCCGCCGGGCTGCTGGCGGTGCTGGTGGCATTGCTGCTGTGGGGCCGCGAGCCCGACTACCGGGTGCTGTTCACGGGGCTGTCGGACAAGGACGGCGGCGCCGTGGTGGCGCAACTGGCACAGATGAGCGTGCCATACCGGCATGGCGAGGGCGGCACCCTGCTGGTGCCGGCCGACAAGGTGCACGACGCGCGGCTCAAGCTCGCCTCGGCCGGGCTGCCCAAGAGCAGCGTCGCCGGCTTCGAGCTGATGGACACCGCCCGCTTTGGGCAGACCCAGTTCCAGGAACGCACGAACTTCCAGCGCGGCCTGGAAGGCGAGCTCACCCGTTCGATCATGTCGCTGGGCGCGGTGGAGGCGGCGCGGGTGCATCTGGCGCTACCGCAGCAGACGGGCTTCTTCCGCGAGCAGCAAAAGCCCAGCGCCTCGGTGCTGCTGACGCTACGCCCGGGGCACAGCCTGGACCGCACGCAGATCGCGGGCATCGTGCACCTGGTGGCCTCGTCGGTACCGGAGATGAATCCCAAGGCAGTGAGCGTGCTGGACCAGAGTGGCACGCTGCTGTCGGGCCCGGAGGGCGCGGGGGGGCAAGGCGGCCTGGACGCGCAGCAGCTGGCCTACGTGCGCCAAGTCGAGCGCGGGCTGCAGCAGCGCCTGGTGGACATCCTGGAGCCTCTGGTCGGGGCGCAGAACCTGCGCGCCTCGGTGACGGCGGAGCTGGACTTCTCGCAGACCGAGTCCACCGCCGAGCAATACAGGCCCAACCAGGGCAGCGAGTCCGCGGCGGTGCGCAGCATGCACAGCAGCGAGGTTACCGGCAACGGCGGCACCCCGCCCCCCATGGGCGTGCCCGGCGCGCTGAGCAACCAGCCGCCCGTCGCGCCCAACGCGCCCATCAACGGCGCCTCCGCGCCGCTGCAGCCTACGCAGCCCAACTCCGGGGCGGGTACAGGCCCAGGCGCCAAGCGCGAGAACGTCGTCAACTACGAGCTCGACAAGACCGTGCGCGTGACGCGCAACGCCACCGGCCTGGTCAAGCGGCTCACGGCCGCGGTGGTCGTCAACCACCGCAGCGTCGTGGACTCGAAGGGCAAGACCACTCCCGTGGCAGCGACGCAGGAGGAGCTGGACCAGCTCACCGCGCTGGTCCAGGAAAGCATCGGCTTCAACAAGGAGCGAGGCGACTCGGTGCGCGTGGTCAGCGCGCCCTTCCACGTCGATGCCGTGGACCCGGCCGACAGCCTGCCGCTGTGGCAGCAACCCTGGGTGCTGGAGCTGCTGCGCAGCGCGGGCATGCCTGCGGCGCTGACCCTGGTGGCGCTGATGCTGCTGCTGGGCCTGGTGCGCCCGGCGCTGCGCCAGCCCGCTCCTCCGCCCGGCCCGGCACTGCCGCCGCCGGGGTCGCAGCTCGATGCCGTGGTGGACGACCCGCAGCTGCTGCCCCTGCCCGCCGACAGCACACCATTGGTCGAGAAAGCCGCGCCGATGCTGCTGACCGACGAGAACAACACCGCGACGGTCGACCAGATGCGCGCGCTGGCCCGATCCAACCCCGCGGTGGTGGCCAACATCCTGCGCGGCTGGTTCAACAAGGAAGGCTGAGCCGGGATGGACGAACAAGGCCTGGAAGACGCCGCAATCCTGCTCATGACGCTGGGCGAGGAGGAGGCGGCAGAGGTATTCAAGCAGCTCGCCCCCAAGGAGGTGCAGCGCCTGGGCGAAACCATCACCCGCATGAAGCCGGTGTCGCGCGAGCGACTGGACGTGGTGCTGCGCCGCTTCGCGCAGGAGGCCAACAGCCACAGCCTGCTCGTGCCCGACAACGACGAGTACGTCAAGGGCGTGCTGCGCCGCGCGCTGGGCGACGACAAGGCCAACCTGCTGATCGACCGGATCATGCAGTCCAGCGACATCACCGGCATCGAAAGCCTGAAGTGGATGGAAGCGCCCTCGGTGGCAGAGCTGCTGCGCAACGAGCATCCGCAGATCGTGGCGGCGATCCTGGTGCACCTGGACTTCGACCAGGCCAGCGGGGTGCTCAAGTGCTTCCACGACCGCCAGCGCAACGAGGTGCTGGTGCGCATCGCCACGCTCGACGGCATCCAGCCCAGCGCGCTCAAGGACCTCAACGATGTCATGGGGCGGGTGCTTGCTGGTGGCGACCGCGCCACGCGCAAGGCCAGCCTGGGCGGCGTCAAGACCGCCGCAGAGATCATCAACATGCTCGGCGGCTCGGCCGAGGCGGCGGTGCTGGACTACATCCGCGAAGCGGACGCGGACCTCGCGCAAAAGATCATGGACAACATGTTCACCTTCGACGATCTGGTCAAGATCGACGACCGCGGCATGCAGGCGCTGCTCAAGGAAGTGCAGTCCAGCGCCCTGGTGGTGGCGCTCAAGGGCGCCTCGCCGGAACTGCGCGACAAGATCTTCAGGAACATGTCCAGCCGCGCCGCGGAGATGCTCAAGGACGAGCTGGAGGCCCGCGGCCCGGTGCGGCTGTCGGAGGTCGAGCTGCAGCAGAAGGACATGATCAAGACCATGCGCCGCCTTGTCGACGAAGGCGCGATCCTGCTCAGTGCCGGCACCGATGACCAGTTCGTCTGACCGCCCACCGCGCCCAGGCAGCCTGTACGCGCGCTTCATCCCGCGCGAGGAGCTGCAGGGCTTCACGGCCTGGATGCCGACCAGCTTCGAGCCTCCGGCGCCAGTTGAGGCCGCCACGCCGGCGCCGTGTCCGGACATCAGCGTCGTAGAGCACGAAGTGCTGCTGGAGGCCGCGCGGGCGGCGGCGTTGGAGGAAGGCCTCGCCCAGGGCCGGCGCCAAGGCTACGAGGAAGGCTTGCGCGAGGGCATGTCGGCGCTGGAGAACTTCAAGCGACAGCACGCTGTGCAACTGGAAGCCCAGGTGGGCACGCTGCTGCAATCCATCGACACGCAGTTTCAAGGCCTCGAGGAAACGATGGCGCAGGCCGTGGCCGAGGCGGCCACGCGGCTGGCGCGCGCGATGCTGCGCACCGAGCTGCACAGCCGTCCGGAGGCCGTGGCGACGGTGGCGCAGGAAGCGGTGGCCGCGATGCTCGCCGGCGCGCGCCGGCTGCGCGTGTTGGTGCATCCCGAAGACGAGGCGCTGGTGCAGGCCGGCGCCGGCCTGCTGCTGGAGTCGCGCAGCGCGCGTGTGCTCTCCAGCCCGACGATCGCGCGCGGAGGCTGCGTGGTGGAATCAGAGCTCGGCCGCATCGACGCGCGCATCGAGCAGCGCTGGGCCCAGGCGACACAGTTGTTGGGCGTGCCGCTGCCGTGGAACGAGCCGGCCGCGGCGGCCCCTGCCAGGCCGGTGGCCGCACCGGCGGCGCCGGCGCCAAGTGCCGAGGTGGACCTGGGCGACGACCCGGCCCTCCCCAGCAGCGGCGCATGAACGAGGATTTCCTGCAGTCGGCGCAGGCCGCGCGCGAGCAGCGCTGGGAGCGCTTCCTGTCGCGGCTGCCCCAGTTCGCCGAGCAGCCGCTGCCGCTGCCGGCCGAGGGCTCGCTCACGCGCGTGACGGGGCTGGTGCTGGAGGCCGCGGGGTTGCGGCTGCCCGTGGGCGCGGCCTGCGAGGTGCGCATGGAGCGCGAGGCGCCGGTGCAGGCGGAGGTGGTGGGCTTCAACGGCGACCGCGCCTTCCTGATGCCCACGGGCGAGCTGCACGGCCTGGCCAGCGGCGCGCGCGTGCTGCCGCGCCCGGCGCCGGTGGCGGCGCCGCGGCTGCACCAGGACGCGCATCCCTGGCGCCGCAGCGAGGACCGCGGGCTGCTGCTGCCCGTGGGCGCGGGGCTGCTGGGGCGCGTGATGGACCCGCATGGCCAGCCGCTGGACCGCGGCGGCGCGCTGGCGGCCACGGCCGTGGCGCCGCTGGCGCGCCGGCCCATTAACGCCATGGACCGCGCCCCGGTGCGCGAGCCGCTGGACACGGGCGTGCGGGCCATCAACGCGCTGCTGACGGTGGGCCGCGGCCAGCGCCTGGGCCTGTTCGCCGGCACCGGCGTGGGCAAGTCGGTGCTGCTGGGAATGATGGCGCGCTACACCCAGGCCGACGTGATCGTGGTGGGCCTCATCGGCGAGCGCGGGCGCGAGGTCAAGGAGTTCATCGAGGACATCCTGGGCGAGGAGGGGCTGCGCCGCTCGGTGGTGGTGGCAGCGCCCGCGGACGCGCCGCCGCTGGTGCGCATGCAGGGCGCCACCTACGCCACGGCCATCGCCGAGCACTTCCGCGACGCCGGGCAGCACGTACTGCTGCTCATGGACAGCCTCACCCGCTACGCGCAGGCGCAGCGCGAGATCGCGCTGGCCATCGGCGAGCCCCCGGCCACCAAGGGCTACCCGCCGAGCTGTTTTACAAGGCTGCCGCAGCTGGTCGAACGCAGCGGCAACGGCTTGCACGGGGTGGGCTCGATCACCGCCTTCTACACGGTGCTGTCCGAGGGTGACGACCAGCAGGACCCGATCGCCGACGCGGCGCGCGGCATCCTGGACGGGCACTTCGTGCTCTCGCGCGAGCTGGCCGAGGGCGGCCACTACCCGGCCATCGACGTGGAGAAGTCGGTGTCGCGCGTGATGACCAGCGTGGCCGACAAGCCGCACCTGGAGGCGGCGCGGCGCACGCGCCAGCTGCTGGCGCGCTACGGGCGCGCGCGCGACCTGATCCAGCTCGGCGCCTACAGCCCCGGCCACGACCCGGAGCTGGACCTGGCGGTGCGGCTGCACCCGCACCTGATGCGGCTGCTGCAGCAGGGCATGCACGAGTACGCGCCGCTGGAGCAGTGCACGCAGCAGCTGATGGCGGTGCTGGGGGGCTGAACAGGCCCCGGCGCGGCGAAAGCACTGCTCTCCCCCGCCTTTTCCGCGCATCACCGCGGCGCGCCGCGCCGGACACTGGCGGCGATGTACACGTATAGATATGGCGACGGCGCCCAAGGCGTCGTCGTCCCCGCCCCATGAGCGACTTGAGCAGCCTGCAGGTGCTGCGGGAGCACGAGCAGCGCCGGCGAGACGAGGCCCAGTCGCGGCTGCGCCAGGCGCAGGCCCGGCTGGAGCAGGCACAACGGCAGGCCGAGCAACTCGGGGGCTACCGTGGCGAGTACCAGCAGCGCTGGACCACGCAATTCAGCAGCAGCGGCACCGACACGGCGCTGCTGCACTGCTATCAGAGCTTCGGTGAGCGGCTGCACCAAGCGGTGGACCAGCAGCAGCAGGTGCGAGCGCAGGCACAGGCGCAGTACGACCGTGCGCGCGAGGCGCTGCTGGCGCAGGAGCTGCGCTTGGCGGCAGTGTCCAAACTGATCGAGCGCCGCCAAACGGCCGTGCGCCAGATCGAGGAAAAGCGCGAGCAGAAGCGCAACGACGAAGCCGCCAGCCACAGCGCGGCCAACGGATCCTGGAACCACCCCGGCGGAGCTCTGGCGTGAAGCCCCTGATTCATTCCCCCAGCACGGCTGCCGCATCCGTCCACGGTCGCGGCAGCCACGGCGCCAAGGCGCCGTACACGGGGCCGGACGGCGATTTCAGGCAGGCCCTGGAAGATGCCGGGCGGCTGGTGCAGGACGTGCTCGACCACGCCGGACGCCCTGCACGTGCCGCGGAGGTGTCCGCGGCGGAAGTGACCACCACGGTGCCGCCCGAGGCCATTGCGCCTGCGACGGATGCCGTGGGCAGCGCGGCACCGGTGGACGTGTCGGCACTGCTGGCGCAGCTCGCGCGGCAAGCTGCCGATCCGGCGCCGCTGGCACCCGGCGCGACGCGCGGGTCGGGTGGAACGGCTGTGTCATCCTCTACTGCAGTAACGGTTCAGCGCACGAGCGACGCTGGCGCCATGCCGGTCGCGGCACAGGAACCCGCGCCTCAAGCCCCGGCCCACCGCGGCCTTGGCGATTCGGCACGGTCCCCGGCCGGTACGTCAGCGATACAACGCGGCATGCAGGCACCGCCGGCGGCTCCCGCCGCGACGGCCTCACCGGCAAGCGGCATGGATGCGGCCCGCAGCTACGCTGCCACGGGAGCCACACGGGACGGCAGTCAACCCTCGCCGGCATCCGCCAGCACCGCAGCCACGCCGCAACGCGCCATGGCCGCCGACCGCAGCCACACCGCCCCGGCAACCGCACGGAACGGCACTCAACCCCTGCCGGCAGTCGTCAGCACCGAGCCTACGCCGCAACGCGCCACGGCCGCCGACCGCGCCCACGCCGCGACGGCAACCGCACGGGACGGCACTCAACCCCTGACGGCAGTCGCCAGCACCGAGCCTACGCCGCAACGCGCCACGGCTGCCAACCGCGCCCACGCCGCGACGGCAACCGCACGGGACGGCACTCAACCCCTGACGGCAGTCGCCAGCACCGAGCCCACGCCGCAACGCGCCACGGCCGCCGACCGCAGCCACACCGCCACGGCAACCGCACGGAACGGCAGCCATCCCCTGCCGGCAACCGCCAGCGCCGCGCCCATGCCGCAACACACCATGGCCGCCGACCGCGCCCATGCCGCGACGGCAACCGCACGGGACGGCACTCAACCCCTGCCGGCAGCCGTCAGCGCCGAGCCCACGCCGCAACACACCATGGCCGCCGACCGCGCCCACGCCGCGACGGCAACCGCACGGGACGGCACTCAACCCCTGACGGCAGCCACCAGCGCCGCGCCCACGCCGCAACGCGCCACGGCCGCCGACCGCAGCCACACCGCTACGGCAACCGCACGGAACGGCACTCAACCCCTGCCGGCAACCGCCACTGCAGCGGCGGCGGTGCCGGGCCGCGAGCCCCTGGACCAGCAGCGCCGCAACGCGCTAGAGCCGACCCAAGGCACCGCCCCGGCGCCCGCACTGCACGGAATCGACGAGACGCAAGCCACACAAGGCGGTCCGCGGCGCGTGCAGGCGTCCTTGCGCGACGGTGCAGCCACGGCTTCCTCGCCCTCCCCGGCTCCGGCTCCGGCTCCGGCTCCGGCTCCGGCTCCGGCTCCGGCCAGTATTGGAATGCCGATGGATTCGGACGCCGCCGTGCCCGCCGAGCACGGCACGCAGGCACCGCAGGCGCGCGCCGGTGCGGACGCGGCACGCGGCCGGCTGGCCGTATCGGGCCGCGATGCACCGGAGCGCGTCCTGCGCGCCGCCGCGCGGACGGCCGAAACGCCGGCCCGCGCCCCCCGTGCGGACGCTACCGAGGCTTTGGCCGGCACAGCAAGGCCCGCATTCGAGACGTCCATCCCGGCTCCTGGGCTGCAGGCCGGCGTGCCGGCGCCCGTTGCACCGCCGCTGGCCGCGGCCGGGGTCGCGATCACGCCGGCCGCCGCCACGCAGCCGGCAGCATCCGCAGGCCCCGCACTGCCTTACCAAGCCCACATCACCGCGGCGGTGGGCACGCCAGCCTTCGCGCCGGCGCTGGGCGCACAGGTGCGCATGCTGGTGCGCGACGACATCGGCCACGCACGGCTGGAGCTCAACCCTGCCGAGATGGGGCCGGTGTCGGTGCACATCGCACTGCAGGGACAGCAGGCGCACGTGGAGTTCGGCGCCGACTTGGCCGCCACGCGCGCGGCGCTGCAGGAAAGCCTGCCTGCGCTGGCGGCGGCGCTGCAGGAAAGCGGCATCACGCTCACCGGCGGCGGCGTCTCCGAGCGCCAGGCCGGCGGCGGCAACGCCGGCCAGAGCAGTGACGCGCCCGGCGGCCGGGCGCAGGCGTCTGCGCCGGCCGAGGGTGCGCGCGCCGGCGCAGCCATGGCGCCGGTGGCCGCTCCCGCGATAGCGGGCGGACGCGGGCGCGGCGCGGTGGACCTGTATGCCTGAAGCAGCTGGCGGCGCCGCCTTGGACCCGGCTCCGGGCCCCGGCCTCGCCTACGAAGACACCCGTTGTCAGCTGTCCCCGCACTGGGCCTTGTTTCCACCCGTCGCGGGACGCACAAGGCGCGGTGAACAACTGATTCCAGTTCTGCTTCGAAAGTAAAGTAAACCCCGTTCGGGCTGAGCCTGTCGAAGCCCCCGGCGCAGCCGACCCACAAGCCCTTCGACAAGCTCAGGGCAAACGGAGATCTTTCACTGACGACTTGCGGTTGGAATAACACCGCCCAAGCCGCCGTGGCGGCACGCATGACGACATCTTGCCGCTCGGGCGTCCGATGTGCCGCAAGCCACCGGCGCCCGCCCGTTAAGCTGTCGTTTTGCCCTGTTATTTCTGCCTTCGCCACCGGCCGCCGGCCCGAATAATTCGCGGCCAAATACCTTGCCGGGCGGCTGCCCGGAACCCCTCCATTGGAGTCTGAATGTCCGCTGCCATCGCTGCCCTCGGAGCCTCGCTGAAGAAGGGCCGCATGAAGATCGTTCTCATCATGGCGGTCTTGCTGCTACTGCTCGGTACTGCGGCACTGGTCGTCAGCCGCTCGGCCGTGCCGGTGGACGAGGAGGACGCCGAGTTCGAGGCAGAGCACCAAGCCAAGCCCGGCGCCCACGACGCCAAGGACACTCCCATATTTGTGCAACTGGATACCTTCACCGCCAACCTCGCCGACCGCGACAGCGACCGCTTCATCCAAGTGGGCGTGACGCTGGAAGTGATGGACCCAAAGGCTGCAGAGCAGATCAAGGCTTTCATGCCCGTGATCCGCAACAACATCCTGCTGGTACTGACGAACAAGACCTCGGATGCCGTGCGCGAGCCCGCGGGCAAACGCCGCCTGGCCGCGGAGATCCGTGCGCAGGCACTGCGTCCGCTGGGCCACAACGTCAGCATCGAGGAGCTGCTCGACGCGGAGCCCTCGGGCAAGCTTAGGCACGCCAAGGAGGCACGGCTGCCGATCAAGGCAGTGCACTTCTCCACGTTCATCGTGCAGTGACCAGGCGATGAACCAGCAGTTCCTCTCTCAGGAAGAGGTCGATGCGCTGCTGCAGGGCATCACCGGCGAGAGCCAGAAGCTCGAACAGGAAGAGACTCCGACTGGTGCGGTGCGCACCTACGACATCGCGAGCCAGGAACGCATCGTGCGTGGGCGTATGCCCACGATGGAGATCATCAACGAGCGTTTCGCGCGCAACGTGCGCGTGGGCTTGTTCAACTTCATGCGCAAGAGCCCCGAAGTGGCCATCGGCGGCATCAAGGTGCAAAAGTACAGCGCCTTCCTGCGCGAGATCGTGGTACCCACCAACATCAACATCGTCTCGGTGCGGCCGCTGCGTGGTTCGGGGCTGATCGTGTGCGAGCCCAACCTGGTGTTCGCCGTGATCGACGCGCTGTTCGGAGGCACCGGGCGCTTCCATACCCGCATCGAGGGCCGCGACTTCAGCCCCACTGAGCACCGCGTCATCACGCGGCTGCTGGAAGTCATCATCGGAGAGTACAAGAAGGCCTGGGGCGGCATCTATCCGCTGGAGCTGGAGTACCAGCGCTCGGAGATGCAGCCGCAGTTCGCCAACATCGCCACGCCCAGCGAGATCGTGGTGGCCACGAGTTTCACGCTGGAGATCGGCACCACCGCCGGCTCGATCCACTTCTGCATCCCGTACTCCACGCTGGAGCCCATCCGCGACGTGCTGTACTCCTCGGTGCAGGGTGACTCCACCGAGCCCGACCGACGCTGGGTAAACCTGCTCAAGACACAGCTGCAGGCCGCGGAAGTGGAGCTCGTGGCCGAGCTGGCGCACGCGCCGGCCACCGTCGAGCAGCTGCTGTCGCTCAAGGCGGGCGATTTCATCGAGCTCGACCAGCTGCCGCTGGTACAGGCCAAGGTAGACGGCGTGCCGGTGCTGGAGGCGCATTGCGGCACGCGCAACGGCAAGTACGCCATCAAAGTCGAGCGACTGATCTCCAGCTCTACGCTGAGCTGGATCGGAGAGAACCATCATGGCAGTTGAACTAGGACAGATGTCCGAAGAGGACCGCATGGCCGCCGAGTGGGAGGCCGCGCTGGCCGAAGCCCGCTCCGACACGGCCGCCGTCGCCGCGGACGAGAACGTGCCGATGCAATCCGTCCAGGCCGCGTCCTTCACGGACTTCGGCGCGGCCGAGTCGACCAACCCGACGGGCATCAACGACATCAACATGATCCTCGACATCCCGGTGCAGCTCACCGTGGAACTCGGCCGCACGAGGATCCCGATCAAGCACATCCTGCAGCTCGCGCAGGGCTCAGTGGTGGAGCTGGAGGCCATGGCCGGCGAGCCCATGGACGTGCTGGTCAATGGCTACCTCATCGCCCAGGGCGAGGTGGTGGTGGTCAACGACAAGTTCGGCATCCGCCTCACGGACATCGTCACGCCCAGCGAGCGCGTGCGCCGGCTCAGCCGGACTTAAGGCGGGTGAGGAAAAAGACCTTCCACTGCATCGGCACAAACCAGATGATTGGCATGGCCAAGCGTCAGCCGATGTGCCCCGTGCCCTGCTTCGTCATTCCCGCGTAGGCGGGAATCCAGGCGGCCCCCAGGCTGGCCGCAAGCGGTGGTGCCGGAAGGCCAGCTCCGCGATGCCGGCATGGCGGCTTGCGCTCCGACGTGGGACCGCCTGGATCCCTGCCCCCGCCTACGCGGGGGCAGACTCTGCACGGGGATGACAAAGCAGTAAACGTCACGCGTCGGCCTGGGGCCGATGTCTTTGCAACCTTCTCCGAGCTGCGACGCATGCCCCTGGGCATGGCGGGCGCGCACGCATGAAAGCCAATTCCCGATGAACACCGGATGGATGCCGCTGCTGTGGTTCCTGGCCGTGCTGGCGCTCATCCCGCTGGCGCTGTGGCTGCTCAAGCGCTCGCCGCTGGCGCCGGGCGCGCAGGCCGCCGGCGTGATGCGCACCGTGGCGGTGCTGCCGCTGGCCCCGGGCCAGCGCCTGGTGACGGTGGAGGTGGGCAGCGGCGAGCAGCGGCGCTGGCTGGTGCTGGGCGTGACGGCACAGCACATCAGCACGCTGCACACCCTGGCGCCGCAGGACCCAGACCCCACCGCTGCCGCGCCCGGCGCGGCGGCGCCCTCCTTCGCGCAGGTGCTGCGCCAGCAGCTGCGCGCGCGCCGTGACTGAGTTCCAAACCATGAAAGCCTTTCTCCTCCCTGGGCGCGGCCGAGCGCCCCGTGCCGCCGCGCTGCTGTTGCTGCTGGGCGCCGCCGCGCTGCCCGTGCTGGCGCAGCAGCCAGGCGGCGCCGGCACGCTGCCGCTGCTCGTGGGCCAGGGCGCGGGCGGCACCAGCTACTCGGTGCCGGTGCAGACGCTGCTGTTCTTCACCGCGCTGAGCTTCCTGCCGGCGGTGCTGCTGCTGATGACGTCCTTCACCCGCATCGTCATCGTGCTGGGCCTGCTGCGCCAGGCCATGGGCACGCAGACCACGCCGCCCAACCAGGTCATCGTGGCGCTGAGCCTGTTCCTGACCTTCTTCGTCATGGGCCCGACGCTGGACCGCATCTACGAGCAGGCCTGGCAGCCCTACGCCGCCGGGCAGATCACGGCCGAGCAGGCGCTGGAGCGCGGCCAGGAGCCGCTGCGCGCCTTCATGCTCAAGCAGACGCGCCAGAGCGACGTGCAGCTGTTCTCCCGCATGGCGCGGCTGCCGGAGCAGGCCACGCCGGCGCAGCTGCCTTTCAAGGTGCTGGTGCCGGCCTTCGTCACCAGCGAGCTCAAGAGCGCGTTCCAGATCGGCTTCTTGGTGTTCATCCCCTTCCTGATCATCGACATGGTCGTGGCCAGCGTGCTCATGAGCCTGGGGATGATGATGCTCAGCCCGGTGCTGGTGGCGCTGCCCTTCAAGCTCATGCTGTTCGTGCTGGCCGACGGCTGGAACCTGCTGCTGGGCTCGCTGGCGGCGTCCTTCGCGCAGTGAGCGGCCCGAGACCGAATAACGCAAAGAAGTTCCATGGACGCAACGCAAGTCTTCACGGTCGGGCAGCAGGCCCTGTACACGCTGCTGCTGGTGTGCGCGCCGATCCTGCTGGTGATCCTGGGCGTGGGCGTCGTGGTGAGCGTGCTGCAGGCGGCCACGCAGATCAACGAGCCTACGCTGTCCTTCGTGCCCAAGATCGTCGCGGCGGTGGCGGTGCTGGCCATCGCGGGCCCGTGGATGATGACGACGCTGGTGGAGTTCCTGCAGCGCACGCTGCAGTCGATTCCGCACGCCGTGGGGTGACGGTGACGTGATTACCTTCACCGAGGCCCAGCTGCTGGCGTGGCTGTCGCCGCTGCTGTGGCCGCTGCTGCGCGCGCTGGCGCTGCTGTCAGCCATGCCGGTGCTGGGCACGCGCATGGTGCCGGTGCGCGTGCGCGTGGGCCTGGCGCTGCTGCTGGCGCTGGCGATGCAGCCGGCGCTGCCCCCCATGCCGTCGGTGGCACTGGACAGCCCGGCGGCCTTCGCGCTGGTGGCGCAGCAGATGGTGGTGGGCGTGACGCTGGGCTTGGCCGCGCGCATGGTGTTCGCGGCGGTGGAGCTCGCCGGCGAGGTGATGGGCCTGCAGATGGGGCTGAACTACGCGGGCTTCTTCGACCCGGCCAGCGCCTCGCAGGGCACCGTCGCGGGACGGCTGTTCGGCACCCTGGCGGCGTGGCTCTACATCGTGATCAACGGCCACTTGGTGGTGATGGCGGCGCTGGTGCGCAGCTTCGAGACCTTCCCGGTGAGCACGCGCCCGCTGGCGGTGCTGCAGCAGCTGCAGCCGCAAACCTGGGGCGCGGAGATCTTCACGCTGGGCCTGTGGCTGGCGCTGCCGCTGATCACGATGCTGCTGTTCGTCAACCTGGTGCTGGGCGTGATCTCGCGCGTGGCCTCGCAGATGAACGTGTTCGCGGTGGGCTTCCCGATCACGCTGGGCGTGGGGCTGCTGGGCATCCTGGCGACGCTGCCGCTGCTGGAGCAGCCCTTCGTGGCGGCTCTGGAGCGCATGCTCTCGCACTTCCAGTGACGCGGGAGCGGCGCCTCGGCAAGCCGCGTTCCACCCTCTCCCCCGACGGCGCGCCCCCGCCGCAGCCGCCCCCCGGAGGGACGCGCCGCCAGGCGCCGGTGCCTAGATTTGCGACCAGTTCGGTACGCAACGACGACTTCAACAGCGCGAAGCCGCCGGACGCCTCCCCACCGCCCGCCTACACGCCGAGGTCGCTCCATGAACGCTGTCTCCACCGCCGCCCTGACCGTCGCCAGCCTGGCCGCTCTCGCCACCGCGCCGCTGGCGCAGGCGCAGTCCGTGTCCCTGACCGCGAGCCCGCGGGCGCTGGCCGCGGCCGAATTCAGCGACGTGGAGATCGTGGGCGCGAAGTCGCCCATGCCTACGGTGAAGTTCCTGCCGTCCACGGCCTTTGACTACAACGCCGCCGCGGCCGAGGCCCAGAGCCGCGCCGTGGCCGTGGACCGGCCCGGCAAGCGGCCCGTGGCCGACGCGCAGGGCCTGCTGACCCGGCGCGAGCTCAGCGCCGCGGCGATGGCGCTGGCACCGGCCGGGGAGGCGGTACCCGAGGCCGTGGGCACGGGCGGCATCCACTTCACCTCGACGCGCACCTACCCGCGCCAGCAGGACCGCACCTATCCCAGCAGCGCCGTGGGCAAGCTGTTCTTCAAGGACGGCGCGGGCAACTCCTACATCTGCTCAGGCTCGGTGCTGCGCCCGGGCGTGGTGCTCACCGCCGGCCACTGCGTGCACAGCGGCAAGCCCGGCGGGTTCTACAACAGCTTCACCTTCGTGCCGGGCTACAGCCGCGTGGGCAGCACCGAGGTCCGCCCCTTCGGCACCTGGAGCAACTGGGCCAACGTGCGCACCACCAGCGCGTGGGCCAACGGCGGCGGCTCGGTGCCCAACGTCGGCGACTGGGCGCTGATCGTGTTCAACCGCGACGGCGCGGGCAAGCGCATGGGCGACTACACCGGCTTCCTGGGCTACCAGTACCCGGCCATGATCGGGCGCCACATGACGGTGCTGGGCTACCCCGCCAACCTCGACAGCGGCACGCAGATGCACCGCGTGGACAGCCAGGTCAACAACGGCGGCACCAACAACGGCCTCTGGGGCTCGGACATGACCGGCGGCTCCAGCGGCGGCCCGGTGATCTTGAACTTCCGCCAGGACTACGTCGGCCTCTCCGGCTCCACACAGGACAACGGCGGCAACCGCGCCACCAGCGTCGTGTCCTGGGGCTACACCTCAGCCGGCCCGCAGGTGCAGGGCGGCGCGCAGTTCAACAGCGACTTCGGCGCCCTGCTCAACGCGGCCTGCTCGGCCTACGCCTGGGCCTGCTGAGCACGGCCCGGGAACGCCGAGCCCGTCACTTACAGCCAGGAGGGGAGACCGGGGCGGCCCGCGCGGGCCGCCCCTTTTTTGCCTACTGCCCCACCAGCCCGTTGCGGATGGCGTAGACGGTGAGTTCGGAGTTGTTGGACAGGCCCAGCTTCTCCAGCACGCGGGCGCGGTAGACGCTCACCGTCTTGGGGCTGAGCATGAGCTCCTCGGCGATGTCCGAGAGCCGCTTGCCCGAGGCGATCATCACCAGCGTCTGCAGCTCGCGGTCGGAGAGCTTCTCGTGCGCCTGCTCCGCCGCCGGGGTGGTCAGGCTCTCGATGAGCATGTGCGCGATCTCGGGCGTGACGTTCTTGCGCCCCTGCGCCACGGTGCGCACCGCCTGCACGATCTGCTGCGGATCGCCCCCCTTGTTGACGTAGCCGTAGGCGCCGGCGCGCAGCGCGCGGATGGCGTACTGGTCCTCGGGGTACATGCTCACGATGAGCACGCGCACCGGGCTGCCCTCGTCCTTGAGCGCGTGCAGCACGTCCAGCCCGCTCCTGCCCGGCAGGTTGATGTCGAGCACCAGCACGTCGCAGGACGTGTTGCGCATAAGGGTGCGCAGCTCGCCGTAGTCAGCCGCCTCGCCCACGACCTCGATGTCGGGCGCGTCGGAGAGCGTGTCGCGGATGCCGCGCCGGATCAGCGCGTGGTCGTCGCAGAGAATCACCTTGATCATGAGTTTCCCCAGGCCGCGGCCTCGGACGCGGCGTCGCCGCCCTCGGCGGCCAGCGGAATGGACAGGATGAGCGTGGTACCCCCGCCCGGGCGGCTGCTGAGGTCGATCCAGCCGCCCACGGTGCCGGCACGCTCGCGCAGTCCGCGGATGCCAAAGCTCTGCGCCTTGGCCAAGTCCTCACGGCTCAGGCCGCGGCCGTCGTCGCTGATCTCCAGCGACAGCACGCCCGCGCCCAGCGACAGCTCCACCACCACTTGCCGGGCCTGGGCGTGCTTGAGGATGTTGGTCAGCGCCTCCTGCGCCGTGCGGTAGGCCACCAGCGGCACGCCCGCGGGCAGCTGCAGGCTGTCGTGGCTGGTGCGCAGCACGCAGTCGACGCCGCTGCGGCGGCGAAAGCTCTGCGTCATCCACTGCAGCGCCGCCACCAGGCCCTGCTCCAGGATGGCCGGGCGCAGGTTCTGCATGATCCGCTTGCTGGCCTCGATGGCATGGGTGAGGCTCTCACGCGCGGCGTGCAGGTGCTGCTGCGCCTCGGGCTCGGCGTTGTGGCGCTCCAGCCAGGCCAGCTCGAAGCGCAGCGCCGTGAGCGAGCCGCCCACGTCGTCGTGGATCTCGCGCGCGATGGCCACGCGCTCGGCCTCCACGCTGGCCTGCAGGTGCTGCGCCAGCTCGCGCAGCTGCTGCTGCGACTGCGCCAGCCGCTCGTCGGCGTCGCGCTTGGCGCGGCGCATCTCGGCGGCCTCGATGGCGTTGTCCACCGCCGGCGCCAGCCGCGCCAAGTTGTTCTTGAGCAGGTAGTCGCTGGCGCCGTGGCGCATGGCCTGCACCGCCACGTCCTCGCCGATGGCGCCCGACACCAGGATGAACGGCAGCACCAGGCCGCTGTGCATGAGGATCTCCAGCGCCTGCAGTCCCGTGAAGCCGTGGGGCAGGTTGAAGTCCGACAGCACCACGTCCCAGGGCTGCCCGTGCAGCGCGCGCCGGTAGTCGGCCTCGGTCTCCACGCGCAGCGTGTGCACCTCCTGCCCGCCGCGGCGCAGGTGCGCCAGCGCCAGCTCGTGGTCGAGCTCGGCATCTTCTATATGCAGCACGCGCAGGGGACGGGAAGTCATGCGGGGAAGTATCGCAGCCCGTAAGGGTGGAATTGGACCGGCTTGCGCCTTGTGATCCGGGCACCGGAGGGCCGGGCGCGGCCCAAGAATGGGGCTGGCCGGGACCTGCCCTACCCGGCCGCGCCGTGAATTTGGACGCGGTGCGTGCCAACGCTTGGGGCACTGCTCGCAATTGCCGGGCTAAAGCGCCTCAAGTCGTCTGCCCGCGCGCCGATAGACCGTCCAGCCTGCCCTGGAGAAACAACGCATGCCTTCGATTCTTGCCGTCGACGACTCGACCTCGATGCGCCAGATGGTGTCCTTCACGCTGAAGAACGCCGGCTTTCACGTGGTCGAAGCGGTGGACGGTATGGACGCTTGGGAGAAAGCCGACAGCCGCGACTTCGATCTGGTGCTCACCGACCAGAACATGCCGCGCATGGACGGCATCACGCTGACGCGCAAGCTGCGCGGCCATCCCAAGTTCGCCCGCACGCCGATCCTGATCCTCACCACCGAGTCCAGTGACGAGATGAAGCAAGCCGGCCGCGCCGCCGGCGCCACCGGCTGGATGGTGAAGCCCTTCGACCCCGCCAAGCTGATCGAGGTGATCGGCAAGGTCATTCGCTGACGCCCCGTTCGCTGACGCCCAAAGAGAGCCCCCGCATGGCTGAACCGACTTCCGAGAGCCAGTTTTCCGCAGGCATCGACCTGAGCCAGTTCTACCAAGTCTTCTTCGAGGAGGCGCTGGAGAACCTTGAGCGCATGGAGCAGATGCTCCTGGAAGTGGACCTGGCTGCCGCCGACGACGAAGCCCTCAACGCCATCTTCCGTTGCGCGCACTCCGTCAAGGGCGGCGCGGCCACCTTCGGCTTCAACGACGTGGCCGAGCTCACGCACCAGATGGAGACGCTGCTGGACCGGCTGCGCCGCCACGAGCTCGCGCCCGACAACGCCATGGTGGACGTGCTGCTGGAGTCGGGCGACGCGCTGCGCGCCCAGCTCGCCCGCCACGAGGCCGGCGGCGCAGGCGAGCCGGTGGAAACCGCCGACCTGTGCACCCGCATCCGCGCCCTGGCCGAGGGCCGCTCCGCCCCGCCGCGCAGCGCCGCCCCCGCCCCGGTGGCGGCCGCGCCCGAGCCCGAGCCCGTGCCCGCGCCGCCCCCCGTAGCCGCCCCGGACCCGGCGCCCGCGGCCGAGCCCAGCGCGGCGGCAGCGGACGGCGCGGCGCGCCCCTGCCCGGTGCGCGAGCTGGAGCTCACGGTGGGCCCGCTGCAGAACCCCGCGCAGGCCGACAACCTGGCCGAGCTCTTCGCCGAGATCCCGGACCTGGGCATCCTGGAGCCGCTGGACGCCGGCCACGCCGACGACGGCATGCGCCGCTTCAAGGTGCTGACCACCAGCAGCGACGACGAGCTGCTGGACCTGTTCACCTTCCACGTCGCGCGCGAGGCGCTGCGCCTGGCGCCCATGCACGCGGGCTACGGCTTCCACCCCGACGCCCCGGGCGCGCCGCCGCCGGAAGAACCGCATCCGGGCTACGGCTTCTTCAACCACGCCCCCGGCGTGCCCGAGGAGGACGACGAGCCCGAGGCCCACGCGGCACCCGCGCCGGTGGCGGCGTCCGTCCCGGCGCCCGCACCGGCCACGGCCGTGGTGCCGGCCGCGGGCACCGCCGTCGCGCCCGCCGCCGCGCCCAGGGCGGGCGGCGCCGCGCCGCGCGCGGACAAGGGCGAGTCCAGCACGCTGCGCGTGTCGGTGGAGAAGGTGGACCAGCTCATCAACCTGGTGGGCGAGCTCGTCATCACCCAGGCCATGCTGGCGCAGAACAGCAAGCAGCTCGACGGCGCGCTGCACCAGCAGCTCGTGGCCGGGCTGGCCGCGCTGGAGCGCAACACGCGGGACCTGCAGGAATCGGTGATGTCGATCCGCATGATCCCGATGTCGGTGGTCTTCAGCCGCTTCCCGCGCATGCTGCGCGATCTGGAGTCCAAGCTCGGCAAGAAGATCGAGATGCACACCCAGGGCGAGGCCACCGAGCTCGACAAGGGGCTGGTGGAGAAGATCACCGACCCGCTGACGCACCTGGTGCGCAACAGCGCCGACCACGGCATCGAGCTGCCCGCGGAGCGCAAGGCGCGCGGCAAGCCCGAGCACGGCAGCATCACCCTGGTGGCCAGCCACCAGGGCGGCAACATCGTGATCGAGGTGCGCGACGACGGCCGCGGGCTGGACCGCAACAAGCTGCTGAAGAAGGCGCGCGAGCGCGGGCTGGACGCGCCCGACACGCTCACCGACGCCGAGGTGTGGAGCCTGATCTTCGCGCCGGGCTTCTCCACCGCCGACGTGGTGACGGACGTCTCCGGCCGCGGCGTGGGCATGGACGTGGTGAAGAAGAACATCACCGCGCTGGGCGGCACGGTGGAGATCGACTCCGCCATCGGCCAGGGCATGAGCGTGAAGGTGCGGCTGCCGCTGACGCTGGCCATCATGGACGGCATGAGCGTGGGCATTGGCCAGGAGTGCTACATCGTCCCGCTGGCCAGCGTGGTCGAGTCCTTCCAGGTCAAGCCCGGGATGATCCGCGGCCTGGCCGGCGCGCGCGTCGTGGAGGTGCGCCAGGAGTACATGCCGGTGGTGGACATGCAGCGCCTGTTCAGCGTGCCGCGCCCGGGCATGGAGCACCCCAGCGACATGATGGTGGTGGTCGAGGCCGACGGCGGCCGCGTGGCGCTGTTGGTGGACGAGCTGCTGGGCCAGCAGCAGGTGGTGGTGAAGAACCTGGAAGCCAACTACCGCCGCGTGGACGGCATCTCCGGCGCGACCATCCTGGGCGACGGCCGCGTGGCGCTGATCCTGGACGTGGGTGGCCTGGTTCGCCGCTCGCGCACCCGGCTGATGGACGGCCACGCCTGCTGACCCCCGGCGTCTGCAGACTTTCCCAAGGCAGTACAAGAGGTAGAGGGAATGATGAACGCATTGATCCGGAGCTTTTCCATCCGGTTCCGGATGATCAGCGCCATCGCGCTGGTGCTGGTGCTGCTGGCGCTGGTGTGCGGCGCAGGGCTGTGGGGGCTGACCAAGCTCCACCGCGTGGGCGGCGACTTCATCTCGGGCCCGCACGCGCGGGCCATGACGGGGGCGGCGCTGCAGGAGCAGCTCGGCGCCATCCGGCGCTTCGAGAAGGACCAGGTCATCAACTACGAGAAGCCTGAAGTCGTCGCGCAGTACCACGAGAAGTGGAAGGCCGCGATCCAGCAGGCCTCGCAGCTGGCGCAGCAGCTGGCGCAGGGTCCTTCGGACGCCGGCACCACCGCGGCGGCGGCCGTCTTGGCCCGGATCGACGAGTACGCCGCCAAGTCCGCGCCGGTGATGAAGACGCTGGGCGCCAGCGGCTACGACACCGCCACGGTGGCCAACCGCATGCTGGGCACGGCCAAGGACGCCATCCACGCCACCGAGGCCGAGGCCGGCAAGCTCGCGGCACACCTGAAGGAGCAGCAGGAGGCCGCCGCGGCCGCGCTGGCCGGCACCTCGAACCTGGCCTACACGCTGTTCGTCGCGGCGCTGGCCGTGGCCGCGGTCGTGGTGGTGCCGCTGACGCTGGTCAACATGAGCTCCATCTGCGCCCCGCTGGCGCAGGCGCGCGCCGTGGCCGAGCGCATCGCCACCGGCGACCTGTCGCAGCCCATCGAGGTCTCGGGCAACGACGAGACTTCGGCGCTGCTGCGCGCGCAGGCGCAGATGCAGCAGGCGCTGCAGGCGCTGGTCAACGAGGTGCGCCAGAGCGCGGCCTCGGTGCGGCTGGCGAGCTCGGAAGTGGCGCAGGGCAACAACGACCTTTCCAGCCGCACCGAGCAGACGGCGTCGAGCCTGCAGCAGACCGCGTCGAGCATGCAGCAGCTCACCACCACCGTGCGCGCCAGCGCCGAGGCCGCGTCCACGGCCAACCAGCTCGCGGGCTCGGCCTCCGAGGTGGCGCAGCGTGGCGGCGAGGTGGTGAGCCAGGTGGTCAGCACCATGGACGGCATCCAGAGCGCCAGCCGCCGCATCGAGGACATCATCGGCACCATCGACGGCATCGCGTTCCAGACCAACATCCTGGCCCTGAACGCCGCGGTGGAAGCCGCGCGCGCTGGCGAGGCCGGCCGCGGCTTCGCGGTGGTGGCCGGCGAGGTGCGCAGCCTGGCGCAGCGCAGCGCCGAGGCCGCGCGCGAGATTAAGGCGCTGATCCAGCAGAGCGTGCAGCAGGTGGCCAACGGCTCGCAGCTGGTGCAGGACGCGGGCCGCACCATGGACGAGATCGTGCAGGGCGTGCGCCGCGTGACGGACGTGATCGGCGAGATCAGCGCCGCCGCGGCCGAGCAGAGCGGCGGCATCGGCCAGGTCAACACCGCCGTGGTCGAGCTCGACCGCATGACGCAGCAGAACGCTGCGCTGGTGGAGGAAAGCGCCGCCGCCGCGCAGAGCCTGAGCGAACAGGCGGTGCGCCTGGCGGAGGTGGTGTCGCGCTTCCACACCGGCGCGCACGAGGACGCCGGCCTGGCGCCGCTGCGCAGCCCGGACTTCGCGCGGCCCGCGGCGCCCATCGCGCCGGTCGCACCGATCGCTTCAGCCGCACCGCCCGCGCCGGCGCGCGTGCGCCGTCCCGCTCCCACGCCGACCGCGGCGCCCGCGGCCGCGCCCACCCGGGTGGCGGCGGCGCCGGCGGCCGATGACGGCGAGTGGGAGAGCTTCTGATCCCACCCTTTTCCTCTTTTCCTCTCCAGTGAGCGGACTTTCCCTTTCCTGAAGCCGTGCCCATGACGAATTCCGCTCTTTCCATTGCCTCGCGGCTGCGCCTGATGGCGCTGGCCGTGACGCTGGCGCTGCTGGCGCTGGCGGGCTACACCGGCCTGTCCTTCCACGAGTCGGCGCTGGAGATGCGCCTGGGCGCCACGCGCGCGGTGGTGCAGCAGTCGCTGGCCATCGCCCAGCGCTGGCAGGCGCAGGAGGCCGGCGGCCAGCTCACGCGCGCGCAGGCGCAGGAGAAGGCCATCGGCGAGATCCGCGCCATCCGCTACGACGGCAAGGAATACGTCTGGATCAACGACACGGGCCTGCGCATGGTGGCCCACCCGATCAAGCCCGAGCTTGAAAACAAGGACCTGTCGCAGCTGAAGGACGCCGCCGGCAAGCTGTTCTTCGCCGAGATGGTGGACACCGTCAAGCGCGACGGCAGCGGCTACGTGGACTACCAGTGGCCCAAGCCCGGCGCACAGGAATCCAGCCCCAAGCGCTCCTACGTCGCCGGCTTCGCGCCCTGGGGCTGGGTGGTCGGCTCGGGCGTGTACGTGGACGAGGTGCGCGCCGCGGCGATCCGCTTCGCCACCGTGAGCCTGGCCACCGCGGTGGCCGTGGGCGCGCTGGTGCTGCTGTTCGTGCAGCGCATGGCCAGCCAGTTGCAGCGGCGGCTGCGCGGCGCGCAGGAGACGCTGCAGGCCATGGCCAGCGGCGACCTGGCGCGGCCGGTGCAAGCCGGGCGCGGCGACGAGATCGGCCGCCTGCTGCAGTCGCTCGAAGCCATGCGCGGGCAGCTGGGCCGCATGGTGGCGCAGGTGCGCAGCGGCAGCGACGGCATCGGCGGCGCCTGCTCGCAGATCGCCGGCGGCAACGCCGACCTGGCGCACCGCACCGAGGAGACCGCCGGGCAGCTGCAGCAAAGCGCCGCGCACATGCACCAGCTCGCCGGCGGCGTGCAGGCCAGCGCCGAGTCCGCGGCCAGCGCGCACACGCTGGCCTCGGGCGCGGTGAACGCCGCGCAGCGCGGCGGCGAGGTGGTCAGCCGCGTGGTGGCGACCATGGACGAGATCCAGACCGGCTCGCGGCGCATCGCCGAGATCACCGGGACCATCGACGGCATCGCCTTCCAGACCAACATCCTGGCGCTCAACGCGGCGGTGGAAGCCGCCCGCGCCGGCGAGGCCGGCCGCGGCTTCGCGGTGGTGGCCGGCGAGGTGCGCGCCCTGGCGCAGCGCTCGGCGGCGGCGGCGCGCGAGATCAAGGACCTCATCGGCGGCAGCGTCGAGAAGGTCGAGGCCGGCAGCCGCCTGGTGGGCGAGGCCGGCGGCACCATGGACGACATCGTGTCGCAGGTGCGCCGCGTGGCGCAGCTCATCGGCGACATGGGCAGCTCGCTGCACGAGCAGGCCGGTGGTATTGCACAGGTGAGCGAGGCGCTGAGCCAGCTCGACCACCACACGCAGCAAAATGCCGCGCTGGTGGAGGAGACTGCAGCGGCGGCGCAGCACCTGAGCGAGCAGGCGCAGCGGCTGGAGGATGCGGCCCACGTGTTCCGGGTCGAAGCCGGCCTGGCGGTGGATGCGCCGGCAACGGGCGGCATGCAGTCCCCGGCGGTGCGCACGCAGGCACCGGCGGCGGCACCGCGTCCCGTGGCCCGCGCTGCCGCGACGCGCCCTGCCCCGTCCCCCGCCGCTCCCGCGGCCCGGCCCGCACCGTCCGCTGCGGCGGCGCAGGACCAGGACGAATGGGAACAGTTCTGAACCCCCTTCCCTCCCGCGGCCGGCGCCGCGCCGCCCGGGAGCCCTTCGCAGTCATCGGCGGCACGCGCCGCGTCACGTGCAGGAGTCACGCATGGAACTAGTCAACAACGCCGCTCCCACGAGCACCGGTACCGCCCTCACGGTCGCCGGCCCGAAGGGCCTTGTCGCGGCCGAGCCGCGCGGCGGCGAATTCCTCACCTTCCGCCTCGGCCAGGAGGAGTACGGCATCGACATCCTGCGCGTGCAGGAGATCCGCTCCTACGAGCAGCCCACGCGCATCGCCAACGCGCCGGCCTTCATGAAGGGCGTGGTCAACCTGCGCGGCGTGATCGTGCCGGTGGTGGACCTGCGCCTGAAGCTGGGCTGCGACACCGCCGAGTACAACAGCTTCACGGTGGTGATCGTGCTCAACGTGCGCGGGCGCATCGTGGGCGCGGTGGTGGACTCGGTGTCGGACGTGCTGCAGCTCACCCGCGAGCAGATCCGCCCGGCGCCGGAGATGAACGCCACCGTGGACGCGAGCTTCATCACCGGCATCGGCGGCGTGGGCGAGCGCATGCTCATCCTCATGGACATCGAGGCGCTGATGAGCAGCTCCGATATGGGCCTCATCGACAGCGTCGCGCGCTGACCGGCCCGCGCCACCGCGCGCGGCGCGCACGGTGGCGTAAACAGGCACAACCACACACTTGTGCCCCAGACAAGCCCTCTCTTAGGGCATCCCCCATGAATGCGGGCCCTCTTGCGGTGTTCCCATGACAGCACTGTGTCTGGAGGAAACGCATGAGAAACATGAGCATCCGCGTCAAGCTGATGCTGCCCGCGCTGGCGATCGCCGCGCTGCTGGCACTGCTCACCGGATTCAACGCTTGGCGCAACGCGCAGCTGCAGGCCCAACAGATCGAGGACGGCCAAGCGCAGCAGCGCAAGCTGGAGATCGCGCTGCAGTGGAGCGGCCTGACGCAGGCCAACGCCGCGCGCGTGGTGGCCACGCTGGCCGGCGACGCGGCGATCGGCTCGCTGCTGCGCCCGGAGATCAAGGAGACCACGCAGCGCATCGGCGAGCTGCAGCTGCAGCTGGAGACGCTGTCCGGCGCCGATGACGAGAAGGCCGCGCTGGCGACCGTGGCGCAGGCGCGCAAGCGCTACATCGAGGCCCGCGACCAGGCCGGCGCACTCAAGAAGGACGGCCGGGCCGAGGAGGCGATGGAGCAGATGCAGTCCGTCGTGCGGCCGGCGGTGGCGGACTACCTGCAGACGCAGCGCGCCTTCGTGGAGCTGCAGCACCGGCGCTCGCAGGCGCAGAGCGAGGCCGCCGACGCGGCCCGCGGCGCGCTGGCCTGGACCGGTGCCGCGTTGACGGGGGCGGTGCTGCTGGTGATGGTCGTGGGCAGCGCGCTGATGGTGCGCTCGCTGTGCCGGCCGCTGCGGGCGCTGGCCGACGCGGCCACGCGCATCGGCGAGGGCGACCTGTCGGTGCGCGCGCACGACGGGCGCGGCGACGAGATCGGCCAGCTGCAGCGGGCGCTGGATGCCATGACCGCGTCGCTGCACATGCTGGCGCGCGAGATGCGCCAGAGCGCCGACAGCGTGGCCACGGCCTCCAGCGAGATCGCCCAGGGCAGCAGCGACCTCTCCGGCCGCACCGAGCAGGCCGCGGCCAACCTGCAGCAGACCGCGGCCAGCCTGCAGCACATGGCCGACGCCATGCGCGCCGGCGCGGAGTCTGCAGCCACGGCCAACCAGCTCGCGGGCTCCGCCTCCGAGGTGGCGCAGCGCGGCGGCGAGGTGGTGAGCCAGGTGGTCAGCACCATGGACGGCATCCAGGGCGCCAGCCGCCGCATCGAGGACATCATCGGCACCATCGACGGCATCGCGTTCCAGACCAACATCCTGGCGCTGAACGCCGCGGTGGAAGCCGCCCGCGCCGGCGAGGCCGGCCGCGGCTTCGCGGTGGTGGCCGGCGAGGTGCGCAGCCTGGCGCGGCGCAGCGCCGAGGCCGCGCGCGAGATCAAGGCGCTGATCCAGCAGAACGTGCAGCAGGTGGAGAGCGGCTCACACCTGGTGCAGACCGCCGGGCGCACCATGGACGAGATCGTGCAGGGCGTGCGCCGCGTGACGGACGTGATCGCCGAGATCAGCGCCTCCAGCGCCGAGCAGAGCACCTCGGTGTCGCAGGTCAACACCGCCGTGCGCGAGCTCGACCACATGACGCAGCAGAACGCCGCGCTGGTGGAGCAGAGCACCGCCGCCGCACACAGCCTGCGCGACCAAGCCGGGCGGCTGGGCACGCTGGTGAGCCGATTCCACCTGGGCGACGGCACCGCGGCACTGCCCGCGCCGCCCTCGTCCTGGCCGGCCGCCACGCCGGCGTCCCAGGGCTTCTTCAAGAACGCGGTGTTGACCTGAATCGCAAGGAACTTGCTGCGCAGCCTGGATAATTAGGGTTTTCCCGAATCCAGCCGACCCGCGCAGCGTGGGTCCTGCTGCCTGGCAACGCGCGGCCGTCCCGGCCGCGCTTCCGTGCCGCCGGCCCACGGCGGCGCCGCGCCAGGCCACGGCAGTCCTGGGTGGGAAAGCACCAAAACAGGCCTTTTCCCCTCACCGAAACGTGCTTAATTCACGAAGCATTGGGCCCGCTTCGTGCATCGGGCTGCCGTCATGAAAACGACTTCCGTCTCCCCGCCCCCTTGGCGGGCCCTGCCTCGCTGGCGCGCCGCATCTCGCTGCTGGGCAACGCCGGCGTGGCCCTGCTGCTGCTGGGCATCTGCGTGCTCACTACCTTGCTCGTGACCGAGCGCGCGCGCGAGCAGAACTTCACCCTGGCCGGCGACAAGGCGCAGGCGCTGGTGGACGTGGTCGAGGCCTTCGACGCCTCGCAGCGCGAGCTGGTGCAGCGCTTCTTCAAGCCGTTCCTGAAAACGTGGACAAATATTCCGCTAGAACGGAACATCGTCCAAGACGCTCCCCGAACAGTGCTGGGAGCGATTCGCGCCACGGGATCGCGCCGTGGAAAGGCAGGTGGCACCCAATGTCCGCGTTGCCGGGGACAAAGGTGCGGGGTGGCCCCTGGGCTGCCCCGACCGCCAGTGCGCTGCGAGCGCCACTTTGAGTCCTGCGCGGATCCTCGACCATTGCGACCACACGTGCTTCGCACGATTCCTCACGGGTACGGCGAAGGTGACGTGGCCGCCACTGCGCACGGGCACTAGGCCAAAGCGCACGGCGGGGGACTCGCGCAGTCCCAATCCTCTGCGGGCAACGGCACAGGCCGCGCCCTGATGTATTGAAATGCCCCGGCGCTGCGCGTGGTTCACCGCGCCGATGACCGAGGTGTAGGCCGGGTTGACCTCGATGACTTGGACACCAGCGCGCAAGCCAGCGGCCTTGAGCCCGCCGCGGACCTTGGAGAAGACGAAGGACGACAGCAGCCTCGCGCGCGCCGCGTCCACCGACTCCAGCTCGGCCTTCTTTCGTTGAAAGTCCAGTCGCTCGATGGCCAGGGGCTTGGCGCCGCCCTTGGCCAGCGCCACGACCTTGGCAACGGCGTCGCCGACGATGGCCTTGGCCTGATCCGTGGACTTGCCGCGTGTGGGCAACTCGATGCGCCGTGCGTTCACCCGGTTCCCGAACCGGTCCACCTCGGCCACGGCGAGATGGTCCACGTTGATGTCCACGCCCACGCAGCCCAGCGCCGGCGAGGTGGTCACGGCCGCGGCCTCGACCTCGACGCTGGCGAACACGCGCCAGCCCTTGTCGTCGCGCAGGAACCGGTAGCTGATGGCGTGGTCGGTGCGCCTGGACGTCGGTTTGCCGGCCTGGGTAGTCGCATTCACGCGGTGGCTCGCTTGCAGCGCCGAGACGATTGTTGCGTGGCCCCAGGCAAAGCGCACACCGGGGATCGTCACGAACTTGGCACCGCTGTGCAGCGCCAACGCATCGGGCAGCCGCAGCTTCAGGCACAGGCTGCCATGAGCCTCCAGCGTCGCCTGGCAGGTCTGGTTGCCGGCAATCTCGTCCTTGCTGCCCAGGACAAAGAACTGGCGACTGCGCGACTCTTGCCACCTGGCGAGCCACTCCTGGTGGTCTGCCAAGCCGTTGGCCTGCAAGTCGTACTGGGCATTGAACAGCTTGCGGCTGCCAAAGCACAGGCGCACCCTGCCCTGGGCCTCATCGCGCTGCAGGGCCGCCAGGCGCTGCTCCAGCAGGGCCAGGCGACGCCGCTTCTGGTGCAGCTTGTCCGAGCCAGGAGCCGTCTGCGAGAGCTTCTGGACCAGGCGGCGCGCCTTGGCAATGCGCGTCTTGGCCTCCTCGATGAGCTCGGGCCGGCGCCGGCGTATGGCCTCGACCTTGCCGTCGAGCTCGATACGCAGTGCGTTGAACTGACGCGAGGTCAGGCCGAATGTGCGAAGGAACTCCCGCTTCGATTCGTTGAGCGGGCGCTCGGCGCACTGCGCTGCGAACAGCGCGCGCTGGGCGCGGCCATGCAACTTGGCATAGGCGTCCAGCGCCCGTGCCTGCTCAGATGCCAGCGCAATGCGAGCCTGATAGGTGAAGACAGCAGCGTCAGCCATGCAGCGCCTTCATGGCCCGGTCCGCCCGGTTCCTGGCCGAGCGCCGCCCGTACAGCCGCGCACACATCGAGACCATGACATCGTGCAGGTCGCGCACGACGTCGTCCGCCATTTCGCCGTCTTCCACGACCGCGATTCGCCGCCCTTGCGCGCAAAGCGATGCCTCGATGTAGTCGAAGCCAAAGCGCGCCAGGCGCTCACGATGCTCGACCACGATCACGTCTACTTCGCTGCGGTGCAGAAGCCTGAGCAGACCGCGACGCTGCCCGTTGAGCCCGGACCCAACCTCGCCGACTTCCTCGACGACCTCGAACTGCTGCTGTGCCGCGTAGGCGCGCAGCCGTTGCATCTGGCGCGCAAGGTCGTCCTTCTGGTCCGAGGACGAGACCCTCGCGTACAGGGCAACCCCGCCACTTCGCTGAGACTCGGCATGGACCACCACCGTTCCGCTCTCCAATTGCTCCGCCGGCACGGGGAGTTTGCCTGCGCGCCAGAGCCGCCATGCCGTCTTGTACGACACCCCCTGCAACTTGGCCCAGACACTGAGCTTCATGCACCAAATATAGTGGCGTTGTCCTATTTGTCCATATTTTCTTCAGCTGCTGGCAACCCTTCCGCGCCCGTTTCGACGCCGCGCTGGAGCTGGACGAGGCCGCCGGGCAGCTGCGCAGCAGCGGCCAGGCGCTCAACGGCAATTTCGACGCGGTGGACGCCTTCGAGCGCGACACCGGCGGCGTGGCCACGGTGTTCATGCGCCGCGGCGACGACTTCGTGCGCGTGGCCACCTCGGTCAAGAAGGAGGACGGCAGCCGCGCGCTGGGCACGGTGCTGGACCGCGCGCACCCGGCGCATGCCGCGATCCTGGCCGGGCAGCCCTACGAGGGCCGCGCGCTGCTGTTCGGCAAGCACTACATGACGCGCTACGCGCCGGCGCTGGACGCCGCCGGGCGCACGGTGGGCATCTTCTTCATCGGCTTCGACCTCACGGGCTTCCAGCAGTCGATGCAGGCGCTGGTGCAGCGCACGCGGCTGTTCGACAGCGGCGGGCTGTACGTGGTGGCGCCGCCGCAGGGCAAGGCGCCGGCGCGCTTCGTGTTCCACCTGACGGCGGCAGGCCGGCCGGTGGCCGAGGCCGTGGACGGCGGTGCCGACTGGCTGGCGCGGCTGGCCGAGGCCGGCGAGCAGCCGCTGCGCCAGGCGCTGCCGGTGCTGGGCGGCGCCGGCCGGAGCGAGGGCGAGCACTGGGCCGCGCGCCGCGTGAGCGCCAGCACCGGCTGGTGGGTGGTGGCCGAGGTGTCCGAGCACGAGGCCATGGCGGCGCACTGGGCGGCGCTGCGCCCGTTCTGGGCGCTACTGGCACTGACGGCACTGGCGCTGGCCGTCGGGCTGCACGCGCTGCTGCGGCGCACCGTGTCGCAGCCGCTGGGCCAGCTGTGCGCGTCGCTGGAGCGCATGGCGCAGGGCCGCCTGGACGTGCCCTTCACCACCACGCGGCGCGACGAGGTGGGCCGCCTGATGCAGGACCTGGAGCTGGTGCGCGGGCGCTTGTCAGGCCTGCTGAGCCAAGTGCGGCACGCGGTGGATTCCGTGCGCACCGCCTCGGTAGAGATCCCGCAGGGCAACCAGGACTTGAACCACCGCACCGAGGAGGCGGCGGCGAGCCTGCAGCAGACGGCGGTGAGCATGCAGCAGCTGGGCTCCAGCGCGCAGGCCAGCGCCGCCGAGGCGGCCGAGGCCAGCGCGCGCGCCGCGACCGCGGCCGAGGTGGCGCAGCGCGGCGGCGGGATGGTGGGCCAGGTGGTGCAGATCATGGACGGCATCCAGGCCGCGAGCCGGCGCATCGGCGACATCATCGGCACCATCGACGGCATCGCCTTCCAGACCAACATTTTGGCGCTCAACGCCGCGGTGGAGGCGGCCCGCGCCGGCGAGGCCGGGCGCGGCTTCGCGGTGGTGGCCACCGAGGTGCGCCACCTGGCGCAGCGCTCGGCCGCCGCGGCGCGCGATATCAAGGACCTCATCGAGCAGAGCGGGGCGCAGGTGGAAAGCGGCTCGCAGCTGGTGCAGGACGCCGGGCGCACGATGGCGGAGATCGTGCAGGGCGCGCAGCAGCTGCGCGAGCGCATCGAGACCATCAGCGACCACGGCGCGGCGCAGAGCAGCGACATCACGCAGGTCTCGGTGGCCGTGGACGAGCTCGACCGCATGACGCAGCACAACGCCGCGCTGGTGGAGCAGAGCGCCGCCGCCGCGGCCAGCCTGCGCGAGCAGGCCGGCACCCTGGCACGGGTGATGGAAGGTTTCAGGTTGGCACCGGCCGGGGCCTGAGCGCGGGCCGGCGGGCCCGGCTCACTGGCGCCAGCTAGGCGCGGCGTGGTCGTCGAGGTGGGCGGTCTCGTAATCGTCCTGATCGCTCAGGAAGGCGCCCTGGTCCATGTTGCCCACGGGGGCGCGGGTGCAGCCGTGGATCCAGAGGGCGGAAAGGGCTAGCAGCAAGGCGGCCAAGCGTTGGTCCATGGCGACTCCGGCTTGAGGGTTGGGATCGGAGGAGCCGGCCCCGCAGGGCCGGTGCTGCGACCGCATCTTCGGAGCCGCGCGGGCGCAAAACGCTGTCCTGGGAGGAAGTGAGCGCCTGGACGGGGGCTGGGGAAGACGGATGTCCTGGGTGGGGCATCCTGCCTCGGGGCCATCTGGCGCCATGGATGCAAGGAGCCGGCTCGGCTGACAGGCCGGCCCCCAGCTCCCCTCAAAGATCCAGCACCAGCCGCCCCGACTTCGCCCGCGAGCAGCACGGCGTGAACTGGTCGTTGGCCGCCTGCTCCTCCGGCGTGAGGTAGACGTCGCGGTGGTCCGGCGTGCCCTCCAGCACGCGCGTGAGGCAGGTGCCGCACACGCCCTGCTCGCACGACACCAGGATCTCCACCCCCTCCTCGGCCAGCGCCTGCGTCACCGTCTTGTCCGGCGCGATCGTGATCACGCGCCCCGAGCTCGCGAGCTGTACCTCAAAGCTGCCGTCGTCCGCATGCGGCGCGGCATCGCCGCCGGCGAAGAACTCCCAGTGCAGCTGCGACTCGCCCCAGCCCGCCGAACGCGCCGTGCCCAGCACCGCGTCCATGAAGCCCTTGGGCCCGCACACGTACAGGTGCGTGCCCGGCTGCGGCGTCCCCAGCAGCCCGGCCAGGTCCAGCCGCTGCCCGGCCGGGCCGTCGTCGAAGTGGAGCTGCACCTTGCCGGCGAAGGCAGAGCCCTGGATGCGGTCGACGAAGGCCATGCGGTCGCGCGAGCGCGTGGCGTAGTGCATCTCGAAGTCCGCGCCCATGACCGCCAGCCGCTCGGCCATGCACAGGATCGGCGTCACGCCGATGCCGCCGGCCAGCAGCAGGCTCCTCTTGGCCTCGTGCGCCAGCGCGAAATGGTTCTTCGGCGCGCTGATGAGCAGCTCGTCGCCCTCCTTCACCGCGTCGTGCACGGCCACGGAGCCGCCGCGCGAGGCCGGGTCGCGCAGCACGGCGATGAGGTAGCGGTGCGTCTCGGCCGGGTCGTTGCACAGCGAGTACTGCCGCACCACGCCGCCGGGCAGGTGCACGTCCACATGCGAGCCGGCCGAGAAGCCCGGCAACGGGCTGCCCTCCTTGCTCACCAGTTCCAGGCTGCAGATGTCGGTGGCTTCCTCGGACTTGCGCGCCACGCGCACGCACAAAGTGGCGTTGGCGGTGCTCATTGCGCCATCTCCGCGGTGGAGGCGGCGGACAGCCGGTCGGCCGCGGCGCTGCGCTCGGCCGTCAGGAGGCGCTCGATCACCTTGCGCGACTGCATGCCGCCGGCGTCGATGTTGAGCATCAGCAGCTTGCGATCGGGCCACTGGGAGATGTTGAGCTGCTGCCGCTCCAGCATCTGCAGGTCCTCCCCGAACACCTTGGACTGGCCCTCGCGGATGGCCCGCGTCAGCGCCGGGTCCTGCGGCCTGAAGTGCCGCGCCATGCCCCAGAAGTAGTGGTGCGAGGTCTCGGTCTCGGGCGTGATGAAGTCCACCACCACCGCATAGACCTTCCTGTCCGCCGGCGCGTCCTTGCCGCCCTGCCCGGCCAGCGCCACGCCCACCTCGATCATCACGTGCGTGGGCGGCGTGAAGTGGCACACCTGCCAGCGGTCCACGCGCTGGTCGTCGGGCAGCCCGTGGCCGCGCAGCGCCATCTTCCAGAACGGCGGCGCCTCGGGCAGGTCGTTCATGAAGCGGCTGACCGTCACGTGGTCGCCGTCCACCTTCGTGACGCACGGCGTCTCGTCGATCTCCTTCTGGCCGATGGAGCCCGAGTGCACGTAGGTCTCGTGCGTGAGGTCCATCAGGTTGTCGACCATGAGCCGGTAGTCGCACCGGACGTGGTAGTAGCCGCCGCCATAGGCCCACTCGGGGTTGTTGGCCCAGTGCAGGTCGGGAATGAGCGCGGGGTCGGCCTGCTCCTTGTCGCCGGGCCAGACCCAGATGAAGCCGTGGCGCTCGTCCGCCGCGTAGCTCTTGATGCACGGAAAGCCCCGCACCCGCTGCCCCGGCATGGCGATGGCCTTGCCGTCGCAGCCCATCTCCAGCCCGTGGTAGCCGCACACCAGCTTGCCGTCGCTGACGTAGCCCAGTGACAGCGGCGCGCCGCGGTGGGGGCAGAAGTCTTCCACCGCCGCGGGCGAGCCGTCGGCCTGGCGGTAGAAGACGATGGCCTCGTTGCAGACCTTGCGGCCCAGCGGCTTGCCCTCGATCTCCTCGGGCTTGCAGGCGACGTACCAGGCGTTCTTCAGAAACATGGTGGGTCCTGTGGAAGAAGTGGTTTTGGACGTGTGGGCCGGCGATGGCACGCGCTCAGTGCGCCGCCGCGTGGGTCCGCGACTGGCCCGGCGCGGTGCGGCCGGTGCCGGCGGCCAGCACGGCCAGCGCCCCGGCTACCAGCGGCAACGCGTAGGCGTAGTACAGCGACGCGGGCTGCCAGCCGCCGTCGAGCAGCAGGCCAGCGGTCAGCGGGGCGAGGATGGCGCCGATGCGGCCGATGCCGATGGCCCAGCCCAGGCCGGTGGTGCGCACCGCCGCCGGGTAGGTGACCGGTGCGAAGGCATACAAGCCCGCCATCGAGGCGAAGAGGAAGACGCCCATGCCGAAGGCCGCCGCGAAGGCCAGGCCCAGGGCACCGGACACCGCGCCGAACAGCGCCGTGAACAGGGCATAGACCAGGAAGGCCGCCACGGTGAGATGGGCCAGCCGCATGCGCAGCGCCAGGGCGCCGAAGAGGCTGCCGCCGACGATGCCGCCGACGTTGATCAGCACGCCGCCGGTGACGCCCTGCTGGGCCGACAGCCCGGCCTGCACCAGCAGCTTGGGCGTCCAGCTCAGCGAGAAGTACACGCTGAACATCAGCAGGAAGAAGGCCGTCCAGAGCATCAGCGTTGGGCGTGCCAGGCCGTTCTTGAACAGGCCGGCCACGGCATTGCCTTCGGGCGCCGCGGCACCGTACGCGGCGCGCTCAGGCAGTTGCTGCAGCGCGGGCCGCTCCATGAAACCCAGGATGCGGTTGAGCTTTTCCAGCGCGCCGGCCGGGCGGCGGGCGATGAGGAAGTCCACCGACTCGGGCAGGCGCCACAGCACCACGGGGATCATCACCGCGGTGGTCAGGCCGCCGAAGATGAACACCGAGCGCCAGCCGTAGTGCTGCAGCAGCCAGGCGGCCACCAAGCCGCCGAGGGTGGCACCGATCGGGTAACCCGTGGCCTGCAGCGCCACCGCGGTGCTGCGCCATTTCTGCGAGGAATACTCGGCCGTGATGATGCCGACGCTGGCGAGCATGCCGCCGATGCCCACGCCGGTGAGCCCGCGCAGCCCGACGAGCTGCAGGTGGCTCTGCGCGATGCCCGACAGCAGCATGCCTGCGGCAATGACGACCAAGCACAGCACGATGACGGGCTGGCGGCCCATGCGGTCGGCCAGCGGGGCCACGAACAGCGAGCCCACCGCCATGCCCACCAAGCCGGCGCTGAACAGCAGGCCGAGCTGCGCGCCGTTGAGCTTCCACTCGGCGGCCACGCTGGAGGCGGTGAAGGCCATCACCAGCACGTCGAAGCCGTCAAGCATGACGAGCATCACGCAGATCGCCACGGCGACCCACTGGAAGCGGCTCATGGCGCCCTCGTCGAGCGTCTTTCGAATGTCGTTCATACAAGTCCCTTTCAAGGAACAGGTTGTCTCTTCAGCGTCCGCGGCAAGCGCCCTGCCTCGTGGCGAACAGGGTCATGCGAAAGCCGCGAACTGGTTTGATGGCTCGGCGGATGTCACGTAGTGCTCCTACCCGGCGCGGCGCCTTGTTGGGCAGGCGGAAGCATCGCGGCAGCGGCCTTCAACGACCAATGCCAAACGGGGCCGGAGCTATCAGTTCTGTTTATGGTTGCCTGGGCACCTTCGCGCGGCGCCGACTGAAAACCTGCTTGAGCGCTTGCAATCCGCTTGTCATGGGGTGGGTTCCTTCGCCCTGTAAAGCGCCCCGGTCCGCAAGGCGCTGGCGTCCGGACACAGCGTGCGCAGCAGCGGCAATGCCCAAACGCCACAAGGAGGCCCAGGATTTCACCCGGGTAATAAGGAAGAAGATTTTTACCCGGGTAATATGCCGCGCCATGAACACAACCGTTTCAACCCCCAGCCCCGTTCCGGAAGGACGGCAATTCACGGCCTTCCAGGGCCATCAACGCCTGGCGGCCGGCGCCATGGAAGCCGTCATGCGCGCAGCCGCACGTGCGTCGGAGGACCCTGAGTCGTCCGAGCCGGTGCTGGTGTTCGATGACGCGACAGGCATGCAGACCGACCTGGGCGCCCTGGCCGCGCCCGTGGCGGCGGCGGCCGAAGTGCCCGCACAGATGCAGCCCGCCGAGCAACCTGCACGGCAGGCCGGGCGGCCCAAGCTGGGCGTGGTCGCCAAGGAGGTGACGCTGCTGCCCCGGCACTGGGAGTGGCTTGCGCTGCAGCCGGGCGGCGCCTCGGTCACCTTGCGCCGGCTCGTGGACGACGCCCGGCGCAGCCAGGGCCCGCGCGAAGCCGTGCGGGCAGCGCAGGAGCGCTGCTACCGCTTCGTGCATGCGATCGCCGGCAACTTGCCGGGCTACGAGGACGCACTGCGCGCGCTGTACCGGGCGGATGCCGAGGGCTTCAACGGCGCCATGGAAACCTGGCCGCGGGATGTGCGGGATTACGCCGCCGTCCTGGCCGCGGCGGCGTTCACCGCAAGCAGCGCGGGCTGAGGCCGTGGCCGGCGCAACCGGCCTGCCCGGCGCCCCGCCCGCCCCGCCCGCCCCAGGCGCAGGCAATCACCAGGAAGATCGCCCGCGCCTGCAGCGCCGCGCTCAGGCGGCAGCGGCGCCCACCGTGCGCTTGCGGCCGTGGCCGCGGGCGACGAGGTCGTAGCGGTCAAGGGTCATGACCTTGTCCCAGGCGGCCACGAAGTCCCGCACGAACCTTTCCTGGGCGTCGTCGCTGGCGTAGACCTCCGCCAGCGCGCGCAGCTGGGAGTGCGCCCCGAAGACGAGGTCGGCGGCCGTCGCCGTCCACTTGCCCTCGCCCGTGGCGCGGTCCAGTCCCTCGTACACGTTCTTCGCGGAAGCGGAGGGCCGCCATGCCGTGCCCATGTCGAGCAGGTTCGCGAAGAAGTCGTTGCTCAGCGTCCCGGGCCGGCTGGTGAAGACGCCGTGCGCCGACTGACCGTGATTCGCGCCCAGCACGCGCAGGCCGCCCACGAGTACCGTCATCTCGGGCGCGGTCAGCCGCAGCAGGTTGGCCCGGTCCAGCAGCCGCGTTTCCGGCGACAGCGGGTCATCCGCCCGGAAGTAGTTGCGGAAGCCATCGCCGAGGGGTTCCAGCACCTCGAAGGCTTCCACGTCGGTCTGTTCCTGGGACGCGTCGGTGCGCCCCGGCGCGAAGGGCACGGCGACGGAGTGGCCGGCGTCCTGTGCCGCCTTCTCCACCGCCGCGCAGCCGGCGAGCACGATCAGGTCGGCCAGCGACACCTTCTTGCCGCCGGACTGCGCGCCGTTGAAATCCTGCTGGATTCGCTCCAGCGTCTCCAGCACCTTCGCCAGGCGGGCCGGCTCGTTGGCCTCCCAATCCTTCTGCGGCGCGAGCCGGACGCGCGCGCCGTTGGCGCCGCCGCGCTTGTCGGTGCCGCGGAAGCTGGCGGCGGCGCCCCAGGCCGTGGCCACCAGCTCGGGCACCGACAGGCCCGATGCGAGCACGCTGCGCTTGAGCGCCGCGACGTCCTGCTCGCCGATCAGCTCGTGATCGACCGGCGGAACCGGGTCCTGCCACAGCTGTGCCTCCGGCACCCAGGGGCCCAGGTAGCGCGAGCGCGGACCCATGTCGCGGTGCAGCAGCTTGAACCACGCCTTGGCGAAGGCGTCGGCGAGCTGCTCCGGATGCTCGTGGAAGCGCTTGGCGATGGGCCCGTAGGCCGGGTCCATGCGCAGCGCCAGGTCGGTGGTCAGCATCATCGGCGCGTGGCGCTTGGCCGGATCGTGTGCATCGGGCACGGTGTCCTGGGCCTCGGGATTCCGGGGCGTCCACTGCTTGGCGCCGGCGGGGCTGGTGGTCAGCTCCCAGTCGTACTTGAAGAGGTTCTCCAGGAAGCCGTTGTCCCACTGCGTGGGGTGGTTGGTCCAGGCGCCTTCGAGCCCGCTGGTGATGGCGCAGCCACCCTTGCCGGTGCCGAACTTGTTGTGCCAGCCCAGGCCCTGGTGCTCGAACGGACAGCCCTCGGGCTCCGCGCCGACGTTGTCGGTGGCAGGCCCCGCGCCATGGCATTTGCCGAAGGTGTGGCCGCCGACGATGAGCGCCACCGTCTCTTCGTCGTTCATCGCCATGCGGGCGAAGGTGTCGCGAATGTCCCGCGCGGCGGCCAGCGGGTCGGGGTTGCCGCCGGGCCCTTCCGGGTTCACGTAGATCAGGCCCATCTGCACGTTGGCCAGCGGCTTGCTGAGCGCCCGATCGCCGCTGTAGCGCTCATCGCCCAGCCAGGTGTCCTCAGGTCCCCAGAAGACCTCCTCGGGCTCCCAGACGTCGGGACGGCCGAAGCCGAAGCCGAAGGTCTTGAAGCCCATCGACTCCATGGCCACGTTGCCGGCCAGGACGATGAGGTCGGCCCACGAAATCTTCTGGCCGTACTTCTTCTTGATCGGCCACAGCAGCCGCCGCGCCTTGTCGAGGTTGGCGTTGTCGGGCCAGCTGTTGAGCGGGGCGAAGCGCTGCTGGCCGTCGCCGCCGCCGCCGCGCCCGTCGCTGATGCGGTAGGTGCCGGCGGCATGCCAGCTCATGCGGATGAAGAGCGGGCCGTAGTGGCCGTAGTCCGCCGGCCACCAGTCCTGCGAGCTCGTCATCACGTCGAGGAGATCACGCTTCAACGCATCGACGTCCAGCGCCGCGAACTGCTTCGCGTAGTCGAAGTCCTCTTCCAGGGGACAGGACAGGTGCGAATGGGTGTGGAGCACCGAGAGGTCCAGCTGGTTCGGCCACCAGTCCTTGTTCGTCCTCGGCCGGCTGCTGGTCTTGGGCGTTGGGGAAGGGATTGCCGGGTTCTCGCTTTCGCTGACGCTCTGGGTGTGCGGCTTGTCGGGCATGTCGGTCCTCCACGGGTAGGTGGCATGTCTTTGAAGTTGCTTCTACGGGAAGCCGGCCAAGCGTAGAGCGACAACGATGCCCGAGATATGAATTCTCCAAATCAAGCTGATAGAGCCGTGGCCAAGCGTAGGCCCTTCAGGCCTCGGCCATGGCGGCACCGCTGCCAACGCGGCGCATGACCCAGTTGAACAGCGGCGTGGCCATCAGCGTGGTCAGCACGGCCATCAGCACCAGCACCGAGAACAGGCCCGGCAGGATGACCCCGGCGGCCAGGCCGATGTTGATGATGATCAGCTCCATCAGCCCGCGCGCGTTCATCAGCGCGCCGATGGCCATGGCGTCGGTGTTGGACTCGCCGCTCAGCCGTGCCGCGGCCCAGCAGGCCACCAGCTTGCCGCCGAAGGAAGCGACCAGGATGGCCAGCGCGGCAACGAAGATGGCCGGCTCGAACAGCATGTCCAACCGCGTGTTCAAGCCGGAGTAGGTGAAGAACATCGGCAGCAGGAACACCACGACGAAGGGCTGTAGCGCCGCGCGCAGCTTCTCGGTCAACGGCCCGCGCGGCATGACGCAGCCCAGCAGGAAGCCGCCGAACACCGCGTGGATGCCGATCGCATCCATCGCGAAGGCGCACAGCGAGAACAGCGCCAGCACGGCGGCCAGCAGGCTGCTGGGCAGGGGCTGGTCCGGGCGCACCCAGCGCGCAAGCTGCCGCAGCAGCTTGCGGCCCACGAAGATCATGAACAGCGCGAAGCCGGCGCCCCCGCCGATGGCCACGTAGGCGCCGGACCAGCTGCCGCCGAAGCTCGCCAGCACGATGGCCAGGATGCACCACGCGGCGGCGTCGTCCACCGCGCCGGCGGTCAGCGCCAGCGTGCCCAGCGAGGTGCCCGCCAAGCCGCGCTCGTGAATGATGCGGGCCAGCATCGGGAACGCGGTGATGGCGATGGCGGCGCCCAGGAACAGCGCGGCCTCGCCCAGACGCGTCTTCTCGGCAAACAGGCCGGGCACCGTATGCAGCCAGGGCGTGAGCGCGAAGGCCAGGACGAAGGGCAGCAGGATGCCCGCGATGGACACCGACACCGCGCTGCGCGCCCGCGACTTGAAGTGGTCGGCCCGGAACTCCGTGCCGACGAGGAACATGTACAGGCCCACGCCGAGCTGCGCGGCGACGTAGAGCATGCCCATGGTCGGCTTGGGGAACAGCGCCTGTTGCAGGCCGGGCAGCAGCAGGCCGAACAGCGAGGGGCCGAGCATCACGCCGGCGATCATCTCGCCCACGACCTGGGGCTGGCCCAGGCGCTGGGCCAGCCGCCCCACCAGCTGGGACACCAGGATGATCACCGCCGCCTGGGCGAAAAAATAGACCGAGAGCTGCGAGGTGGGCATGGCGGTGGGCAGGTGCAGGTGAGCGCCCGGGACGTCCAGGCGGCGCGGGATTATCGGCCGTGCCGCACGCGGGCATTGGCAGGGCCAGGCCTGCCCTGCACTCAGCAAGTGCTCGCGCCCTCGAGGCCGTTTGCCATCGCCTTCGTTCTTGCCTCGCCGCACCTGGGCGACCAGCATTCAAGCTTTACGTGGAGCCATGGCATGCAGCCTCGAATCACCGTCATCACGCTGGGCGTCGACAACCTGGAGGCGGCGCTGCGCTTCTACCGGGACGGGCTCGGCTTTCACACCGAGGGCATCGTCGGGCAGGAATTCGAGCACGGCGCCGTGGCCTTCCTCGACCTGCAGCCGGGCCTGCGCCTGGCGCTCTGGCCCCGGGCGAGCATCGCGCACGACGCCGGGCTGCCTCAAAGCCCCCGCAGCCCGACGGAGCTGACGCTCGGCCACAACGTCGCCTCCAGGGAAGACGTGGACCGCGTCATGAGCCAGGCGCAGGCGGCGGGCGCCACCGTCGTGAAGGCTGCGAACGCAACCTTCTGGGGCGGCTACGCCGGCTACTTCCAGGACCCGGACGGCCACCTGTGGGAGGCGGTGTGGAACCCGGCTTTCAACGGCAGCTGAAAGGTGCCTACGGCAAGGGCGTGAAGAACGGGACGCCCTTGTCCTTGACCATCCACACGACGAACTTCGCGGGCTGGGTGGTGCTGGCGTTGCGGCCGACCAGGTGCACGTCGGAAGGGGCTTCGTAGAACGTTTGCCCCTGGGTCAGCGTGACCTCCTTGCCGCCCTTGACGCCCATCACGATGGAGCCTTCGAGCACGTAGACGAAGGCATGTGCATCGTGGCGGTGGACGGGGTCCACGGCGCCCGGCGCGTAGTCCACCGTGATCATCAGCGCTTCCTTGCCGGGGATGTTCTCCAGCTCCTGGGCCATCAGCGTGCCAACGGCGATGTCCGGGGAGGCCGCGGCCTGTTGAGTCGCCAGCGCGGCGCACGCCAGGCACAGCAGCGAGGCGATCGTCCTGAGTTGGGGCATGGGGGTTCCTTGTCTGCGGTTCATCGGGGCACGAGGGTGACGGGATTGCGCTTGCGCACCAGCGCGCTCAGGCCGCGGCGTCCTGGGCCGCCAGCCAGCTCTGCAGCGACGTGGCGCCGATGCGCGCGCCCGGCCCAGGGGTCAGCGAGTCGTCGCTCAGCCGCGAGCCGAAGTACGGCGCGTCGTCGTCGGCGAGCACCTCGCGGGCATCCTTGGCAGCGCGCAGCACGCGCCGAATCAGCTCGTCCAGCGGGATGGCCTGCGGGCCAGCCACCTCGCACAGGCCGTTGAGCGGCGGCTGGGACACGACCTCGGCCAGCGCGCGGGCAACGTCCAGCGCGGCGATGGGCTGCAGCGTGGCGGACGACACCTGCACCGACTGGCCACTGGTGCAGGTGTCCGCGATGGGCTTCAGGAACTCGAAGAACTGCGTGGCCCGCACGATGGTGAAGGGCACCTGGCCGTTCCTGATGAGCGATTCCTGCGCCACCTTGGCGCGCAGGTAGCCGTTGTCGGGCAGGCGGTCGCTGCCCACCACCGAGAGGGCGACGTGGTGGCGCACCCCAGCCTCCGCCTCGGCCGCCAGCAGCTTGCAGGTGGAAGCCTGGAAGAAGGACATCACGGCCTCGGTCTCGAACGAGGGCGAGTTGGATACGTCCACGACGACCTCGGCACCGTGCAGGACCTGCGCCAGCCCTTCGCCGGTGACGGCGTTGACGCCCGTCGAGGGCGACGCCGCCGTCACCTCGTGGCCGGCCTGCCGGAGCAAGGGGGCGAGGCTTTTCCCGATGAGGCCGCTGCCTCCGATGATCACAACTTTCATGCTGAGCCCTTCGACGTGCCGGGTGGAACCGGAACGGCAACCCTGTGCTGCCGTCCATGTCCCTGAAGACGTCGGGCACCGGCATGTTGTGACAAACCGGGCAGCGAATTTCTTGTCTACGCCCGGCAAAGCCCGGGAACCGGCCCATGCCATTGGCAGCTGTCTAAGCTGTCCGGTCACGCTGGAGGCAAGGGACATGGCCGGAAACGCTGAAACAGGCAGTCGCCCACGGCGGTGGAACCGCTGGCGGATGGCGGGCTGGGGCGCCGCCGCAGGGCTCCTGCTGCTGCGCTTGCTGGCGATGCAGTTCACCGATGAGGTGAACTGGGGGCCGGGCGACTTCGTTGTTGCCGGTGCCTTGGTAGCAGGCGTTGGGCTGACCTACGAACTGGCTGTGAGGATGATGGCCAACGGCGCTTACCGCGCCGGCGTGGGCGTGGCGCTGGCGGGCGCTTTCATCCTCGTGTGGGCAAACCTGGCGGTGGGAATCATCGGGAGCGAAGACGACCCGGCGAACCTGATGTTCTACGGGGTGCTTGGCGTGGGGGCCATGGGGGCTGCCGTCGCGCGGTTCCGGGCCATGGGGATGGCGCGAGCCTTACTTGCCATGGCGTTGGCTCAGGCGCTCGTCGCCGTGATCGCGCTGGTCAGCGGGTTGGGGTTTGCGGGAGCGGTCACCTCGTTGTTCGTTGCTTTCTGGCTCACGGCGGCGTGGCTGTTCTGGAAGGCGGCTAAGGAGCAAAGCGCCTCTGGCGAAGGGCCAGAGGCGGCTTGAAGGGCAGACGATCGCTGCGTCCCCCTGGCTGCTGCCCATGGCCTTCGCTGGCTCATTGTCTCGCCGTGGTCTCGGCGAGCGTGTCCAAACGGGCTACTGCCTCCTTGGGCAGCTGCAGCTCGGCGGCCGCGAGGTTCTGGCGCAGGTGTTCGACGGATGAAGTGCCCGGAATGAGCATCAGGTTGGGCGAGCGCTGCAGCAGCCAGGCGAGCGCCACTTGCATCGGGCTGGCACCGACTTGGTCAGCCACTTGCGACAACGCGCCCGACTGCAGCGGCGTGAAGTCGCCGAGCGGGAAAAAGGGCACGTAGGCCGTGCCCTCGCGTGCGAGCCGTTCGACCAATGCGTCGTCTTCGCGATGCACGAGGTTGTACTGGTTCTGCACGCATGCAATGGCGCAGATCCGGCGTGCGTCCTCGACCTGCCGCGCCGTCACGTTGCTCAGCCCGATGTGCTGGATCAGCCCCTGCCGTTGCAGCTCTGCCAGCGCCGTCAGCGGCTCCTCCAGCGAGCCTTCCTGCGGGCCGTGGATGCCCAGCATGCTGCGCAGGTTGACCACCTCCAGCACGTCCAGGCCGAGATGGCGCAGGTTGTCGTGCACCGCCTGCGCCAGATCCGCGGCGGACATGGCAGGCAGCCACGAACCGTCCGATCCGCGTTTCGCCCCAACCTTGGTGACGATGAGCAGTTCATCCGGGTAGGGCTGCAATGCCTCACGGATGATCTGGTTGGTGACGTGCGGGCCGTAGAAGTCGCTCGTGTCGATGTGATCGACACCGCTCTCAACCGCCGTACGCAGTACCGCCACGGCCGCGGCGCGATCCCTGGGAGGACCGAAGACACCCGGCCCCGCGAGCTGCATCGCGCCATAGCCCAGGCGCCGCACGGCGCGGGAACCGATTCGAAAAGCGCCAGCCTTGTCCAGTGAGCTCATGTGAGTTTCCTTTCGAGTGAGGCGCACTCTAGTCAGAGGCTGCTCGTACGATAAGCAGGCTCAATGCACACAGGCTGTGCGCCAATACGAACAATTCAATCCACGGGAAACTCCATGGCGGAACAACTCGACGACCTAGCGGCCTTCGTCTCCGTGGCACGGGCAGGCGGCTTCCGCGAGGCGGCACGCGCCGGCGGCGTCAGCGCCTCCAGCCTGAGCGAGGCGTTGCGCCGGCTGGAGGCTCGCCTGGGCGTTCGGCTGCTCCATCGCAGCACCCGCAGCGTGGTGCCGACCGAGGCCGGGGCCCGGCTGCTGGATCGGCTCGGACCGGCGCTGGTCGAGGTCGAAGCCGCGCTGGACGAGGTCAACGGCTTCCGCGATCGGCCCACAGGCACGCTCCGGCTCAACGTGCCGGCCAGCGCGGCGAGCCTGGTGCTGCCGGCGCTGGTGCCGCCGTTCCTTGCCGCCTATCCGGACATTCGCCTGGATGTGGTGGTCGACGAGAGCTTCGTGGACGTGGTGGCCGCCGGATGCGACGCGGGCATCCGGTACGAGGAGCGGCTTGAGCAGGACATGATCGCCATTCCCATCGGTCCGCGCCGCCAGCGCATGGCCACCGCGGCTTCGCCCGCCTACATCGAGCGCCGCGGCCGGCCCATGCACCCGCGGGACCTGCTGCAGCACGCCTGCCTGCGCGGCCGCTTCGCCAGCGGTGCCATGCCACCGTGGGAATTCCAACGCAAAGGGGAAGTCGTGACGGTGGATCCCTCGGGACCGCTGATCGTGCGCCTGGGCGCAGGCATCGACCTCGCGATCGAGGCGGCGCTCGCTGGGTGCGGGGTCATTCACCTGTTCGAGGACTGGCTGAAGCCTCACCTGGAGAGCGGGGCGCTGGAGCCGGTGCTGCAGGCGTGGTGGGCGCCTTTTACCGGGCCGTTCCTCTACTTCCCGGGTCACCGCCACCTGCCTGCGCCACTGCGTGCCTTCGTGGATTTCGTGCAGGCGCGACGCGAGGATTGATCTACGCTGCAGCCTCGCGCGCGATTCGCGCCGCCAGCTTCACCAAGGTCGGGACGCGCCGCTTGCCGTGCATGTTGCGCACGCGCACCTTCGCGGCGCCGAGGTCGATGCCGGCGCAGGTCACGACAACAGGCCGCGCCTCTTCCTCCCGGTACACCTCGAACTGCGCCGGCATGCCGGGCATCGATTTCGTCGAGATGCCGATGACGGCGGTCTGGCCGCCGAGAGCGTCGTACAGGCGCTGGCCCAGCCCGGGCGTTTCAGCCGCGTCAAGGTGGACCGGCCCGTCGATCAGGATGACGTCGGGTTTCAGCGCATGCTCCTGCAGCAGCTGCAGCAGGCACGGCAGCCCGCGAAGATCAGGCTCTCCGCGCGCTGGCTTGGCCACCTGGGCGATGCGGGACGTGAAGGTTCGGGAGGCCTCGGGCGCATCCCATTCGTCGAAGGCCACGGCGGCGGCGAAGGCGCCATCGCCGAGATAGTGAACACAAGCTGCAAGCTTCATGGGGTTCCGTGTGTGAGCCGGTCCAGGGTTGACCGGCCTTCGGATTGTTGTTCAGCCCCGCCGCGCAAACGGGCAAGGCTGGACGTTGGGACGGCAAACATCGGCAGCGGAAGTTGAGGGCCCGTTCCGCGCTCGCAGCGTCAGGCAACGGCTGGCCGCGGCAGGCTCGTCCCCATGTCCCATGGTGCAGTCTCCCCGCCAAAGCGGTCCGCGAAGAACTCGATGAGCAGCCGCAGCGGCTTGGGCTGGTGCCGCCGGGAAAGGTAGACGGCTTGAATGTCCAGCGGTTCGAGCCCGTACTCGGGCAGCACCAGCATCAAGTCGCCCCGGGCCAGGTCGTCGCCCACGTAGTACGTGGGCAGCATGGCGATCCCCGCGCCGGCGAGCGCAGCGGCCCGGACGATGGACGTCTCGTTGGCCGTCAGGATGCCCTGCGCCTCGATCGTCGTCAGCTCGTCTTTCAGCCACAGCTTGTACTCGGCCGCGAACCCGGTGCTGTGCGTGATGCAGCGGTGGGCGTGCAGGTCCTCGGGCGCCTTGGGCACGCCGCTGCGCTTCAGGTAGGTCGGCGAGGCACACAGGACGGAGTGGCAGACGGCCAGGCGGCGTGCCACCAGCCCGGCGTCGATGCGATTGCTGAGCCTCACCGCCAGGTCGATGCGGTCCTCGACCAGGTTGACGGCCCGATCCACCGTCAGCAGGTCGATCTCCACACCGGGATGCAGCGCCTGGAAGTCCACCACCGCCGAGGCCAGCTGCGCTTCCGCGAACGAGGTTGACGAGGTCACGCGCAGCCGTCCCCGCGCCGCGCCCCCGCCCTGGCTGGCCTGGGCCACCGCGTCGTCCGCGAGGGCCGCCATCTCACGCGCGGTCGCCAGCGCCTGTTCACCCGCATCGCTCAGCGCCAGCCTGCGGGTGGTCCGGTGCAGGAGCCGGGCTCCCAGCCAATCCTCCAACCCCTCCAGGTAGCGGCTGGCCATCGCTCGGGACATGCCCAGGGCTTCAGCGGCAGCGCTGACGCTGCCCCGGTCCACGATCTCGACGAAGACCTGCATCGCCATCAACCGGTCCATGCCATTTGCTCGATTCAGTTGACAATGATTCAATCGAATCGGAGTTTATCGCTCGACAGGTACTCAATACAGTTCTCCCATCGACCGCCGAAACGGCTTATACCTGGAGAACCTGATGACTCTTGCTCGCGCCCTCACCACCCTGGCCGCTGCTGCCACCGTTGCCCTGACCGGTGTCGCGGCTCAGGCGCAGACCGCCGCTACGCTGAACTTGAAGGTCTACAACGCCGACGCGAACAGCTTCAACGTGAACTCGGTGCTGGTGACCGGCGAGACGGACGCCGTGCTGCTCGACACGGGCTTCACCCGCGCGGATGCGCTGCGCATCGCCGCGATGGTGCTGGACAGCCGCAAGACGCTGAAGACGATCTACATCAGCCAGCCCGATCCGGACTACTACTTCGGCATCGACATCCTGAAGTCGTACTTTCCGGACGCGAAGGTGGTCGCCACCGCACCGACCATCCGGAAGATCCAGGCCACGCTGCCGGCCAAGCTGGCCTTCTGGCCGCCGAAGATGGGTGCGAACGCGCCCAAGGGCGTGAGCCTGCCGGAAGAGCTTGCCGGCAACACGATCATGCTCGAAGGCCAGGCGCTGGAGATCCGCGGCCTGGACGACCGGCTGCCACATCGCAGCTACGTCTGGATCCCGTCCATCAAGGCCGTCGTGGGTGGCGTCAACGTCTTCGCCGGCCTTCACGTCTGGACCGCGGACGCCGCGAGCGCTGAAGACCGCGCCGCCTGGTCCAGGAAGCTCGGCGACATCGCCGCACTGCAGCCGGCCGTCGTCGTGCCGGGCCACTCCGCCCCGGGCCAGGTGCAGGACATCTCCCAGGTCGCCTACACGCAGGCCTACCTCCAGCGCTGGGACGTGGAGCTGAAGAAGGCCGGCAACAGCACCACGCTCGTCGAGGCCATGAAGAAGGCCTATCCCACCGCCGGGTTGGGCATTGCCCTGGACATCGGCGCGAAGGTCGGCACCGGCGAGATGAAATGGTGACCAAGGCAACCACAGGAGCGCAGCCATGAACGCCATCAAGCTCCCCTCCAGGTCCGTCGTCTACGTGATGGACGCGTATTGCGGCTGGTGCTGGGGTTTCGCCGAGCGCATGGGCGAGTTCGAGGCCGCCAACCGGCACCGGGTCGCGTTCACGGCCATCAGTGGCGGCCTGTTCACGGGCGCTCGGGCGCGCCCCATCGCAGCCTATGCGCACATTGCCGAGGCCAATGCCCGCATCGCCCGCCTCACGGGTGCAGACTTCGGGCCGGCCTACCAGCGGCTGCTCGCGGAAGGCACGATGGTGATGGACTCCTCGGACGCCGCAGCCGCCCTTGCGGCGCTGCGCGAGCTGGATCCGCGACGCGCCATCCACTGGGCGCACCGGCTGCAGGAGGCCTTCTACGCGCAGGGCCGCAGCCTGTCGGAACCGGCCCATGTCGCGGAGATCGCCACGGCAAACGGGCTGGACGCCGGCGAAGTGCTGCGCCGCCTCCGGGACGGCTCAGCCCGCGCGCAGGCCGAAGCCGACTTCGCGCTGGCGCGCAGGCTGGGCGTATCGACGTACCCGACGCTGCTGTTCGTCGATGGCCCCAGGGTCCACGCCCTGCCGGCCACCGGCACCCCGCTCGACGTCCTGAACGGGCAGCTCGACACCTTGCTGGCCTGAGCCGCTCGCCGCGCAGGCGCCTGCTCGAGAGGTGCATGCGCTGGCCGCGCCCTAGCGTACTGTGCGTGCACGGCGCTGCAGCGCCGTGCACGCACTCTGAAGCCAGGAACAGCAGGGCGCCGGACATCCAGAACACGGAAGCGGACGCACCTACACGTTTCCCCTTAAGTCGCCCGTCAAAGAGCCGATGAGGAGCGGCATGCCCTTGCTTTGCGGGCATGGCTTCATCTGGCTGCACTTCTCGTGAAACTGGTTCCACTAGCTCTAGAACACATCCAAGGCCACACCGCGCTGCCGTTCCAGCTGTACGGGGGCGACGGCCGGCTGCTCCTTCCTGCCAATGCGCGCCTGGACAACCCGCGTGTCCTGGAGCGGCTGCGCCAGCAGCGCGAGGTCTATGTCCAGCCCAACGACTACGAGGCCTGGCGGCGCGGCATGGCCAAGGCCGTGGACACGGTGCTGTTCACCAACGCACCGCTGACCCAGCTCGCCAAGGCGCGCCCCGACCCGGTCATGCGCTCCGGCGCGCCCGAGCAACCGGGCGACCTGTGGGAGAACCTGGTCAAGATGCTCAACGCGGGCATGCAGTCCCTGGGCACGGACAAGCCTTGGCTGGAGCGGGTGCTCGAAGTGCACGCCAAGGCGCGCGGCCTGGCGGAACGGCGCAAGGAAGAGTCGCTGTTCCACTTCGTCTACACCGGCGGGATCATCACGGCGTTCTACAGCGCCCGCCAGGCGCTGCGCAGCATGATCATGGCCGGCGACCTGGGGCGCGAGCTCAAGTGGGACGAGGACCGCATCGAGCTGCTGGAAAAGGCTGCGCTGACGATGAACATCGGCATGTGGCGCCAGCAGGACCAGATCGTCACCCACGCCAAGCCGCTCATCACGCCGGAGCTGCAGGCGCAGATGGACACGCACGCTGCCGAGAGTGTGCGGCTGCTGCAGGAAGCCGGCGTGGCGGACGAGCTCTGGCTCGAAGCCGTGCGGCTGCATGACGACACCAGCCTGGCCGCGCAGCCCATCGCGCAGCTGCAGCCCGCGCAGCAGATGGCCATGCTGCTCAACCGCGTGGAGCGCTACGGCGCCTTGATCAGCCGCCGTGCCGGGCGCGAGGCGCTGTCGCCCACGCAAGCCGCGCAGCAGGTGTGCCTGGGGGCGGACGGCCGTCCCGATGCGATGGGCGCGCTGCTGCTCAAGGTGATGAGCCTGTACCCGCCGGGCAGCTACGTCGCGCTGGCCAGCAACGAGGTCGGCATCGTGCTGGCCCGGGGCGAGCACGTGCGCCAGCCCATCGTGGCCGCGCTGCGCAACGCCCAGGGCATGACCATGTCCGAGCCGCGGCTGCGCTACACCGCCCAGGCGCAGTCGGCCGTGCGCGCCGCGCTGCGGCCGAGCGAGGTCAGCACCGACCCGCCGCTGGCCAAGCTCCAGGAGCTGCGCTCGTTCCTGCGCTCGGCGCAGGCGGTTTCGGCATCGGCCGCAGCCAGCGGCGCGCCGGCACAGGCGGCCACCGCCGGGAGCGAGAGCTGAGGCGCTGCCCCCCTGACCCGTCATGCCCGCGAAAGCGGGCATGACGACATAGAGTGCACGGCGCTTCAGCTCTCGGCTGCCGCAAGGGCGTTGCTTTCCCCGCCGCCCTCTCTCCTCAGAACCCCGCCTCCCTCCAGAACGCCCCCACCGCCGCGCGCAGGTAGGGCCAGCCGGGGGCGGCCCAGTCGCCGGCGATGACGACCCGGCCGCGCCAGGCCTGCTTCGCCAGCGCGCCGGCGTCGCCCGTGAGCTTCAGGGTCACGCGGTAGACGCCGTGCTCCGGATAGAGCTGCCCGCGCTTCTCCCGCACCAGCACCGTGCCGCCCTGCGGCGCGCTCAGCTCCCCTTCGGGCAGCGTGCGCGCGGCATCGGCCTCCACGCTCTGCACTTCCAGCGCAACGAAGGGGCCTTCCAGCCCGTCGGCGTAGAAGCGGGCGCGGTGCCCCGGCGCCACGCGCGCCACGTCCTCGCCGTCCAGGTAGGCCACCACCGTCTGGCCCTTGTCCGACACCACCCGCGCCAGCGGCTCCTGCGCCGTCAGCCAGTCGCCGGGGCGCAGGTCGGGGTCCAGGTCGCGCAGCACGCCGTCGAAGGGCGCCACGGGCGCGTAGCGCGCGGCGTCGGCCTCGATGGTGGCCCACTCGGCCTCGGCCGTGGCCAGCTCCTCCTGCAACACCTGCCACTGCGCGCGCTGCTCCGCGTCGAAGGTGCCCGCCGAGACCTGCCAGCGCAGCCGCTGCAGCCTGGCCGCCACGCTGCGGCGGCGTCCGTCCAGGTCCGCCGCCTCCAGCTCCATCAGCACCGTGCCGGCGGCCACCCGCGCGCCCTCGGCCACCGGGATCGCCTTCACCTGCGCATGCGACGGGGCATAAACGATGTACTGGTCCACCGGCTTGAGCAGCGCCCCGGCGTGGATGCGCGTGGGCAGCGGCACCGCTGCCAGCAGTGCCAGCGTTGCGAACACACCGAAGCTGGCCCAGGCGCGGCGGCTGGACCTGAGTTGCGGCCAGCGCTCGCGCCAGGCCTTGAATTCGTGAAAGAAGGGCATGAGCACGAACCAGACGATTTCGACGAAGAACAGCAGGATCCCCACCGCCTTGATGAAGAAGGTGTAGACCAGCACCGCGATGCCCAGGAACACCACCAGGCGGTAGATCCAGGTGGTCCAGGCGAACAGGACCAGCCCCGCGTGGCGCCGGCGCCCGAAGTGCTCGGGCACCGGCTCGCGCAAGCGGAACAGCCGCTCGCGCAGGTCCCAGCGCGCCAGCGCGAAGGCGCGCGTGTGCAGGTTGGGCATCTCCAGCCAGTCGGCCAGCAGGAAGTAGCCGTCGAAGCGCATGAAGGGGCTGGCGTTGATGGCCACCGTCGTGACCCAGGTGGTGGTCGCCAGCAGGAAGGCCATGGAGCGGGCCATGCCGTCCGGCAGCAGCCCCCACGCCAGCGTCGCCCACACCGCGATGGTCAGCTCCGTCAGCACCCCCGCGCCGGCCACCTGCAGCCGCTGGCGCCGCTGGGTGAGCTTCCACACCTCGTTGGTGTCGGTGTAGGCCACCGGCCACAGCACCAGGAAGGCCACGCCCATGGTCGGCACCCGGCAGCCCAGCCGCTTGGCCGTGAAGGCGTGCCCCAGCTCGTGCAGCACCTTCACCACCGCCAGCGTCACGCCGTAGGTGGCCATGCCGGACCAGCTGAAGAAGTCCACCAGCGTGGCGGCGAAGGCCTCGCTGTTGCGGTAGACCTGCATCAGCCCCAGCACCAGCGCCGCCAGCGTCAGCCACCAGAACGGCGCCGAGTAGAAGAAGCCCAGGTGCGGGGCCCAGCGCGCGAGCCAGCGGTCCGGACGCACCAGCGGGATGCGGAAGAACAGGTAGTTGTGCAGCAGCCGGTGGCCCAGCGTGCCGCGGCGCTGCTGCAGCCGCTGCGCCATCTCGCGCGCCGCGCCCGGCGCCACGCGCAGCAGCTGGTTCTCGTACAGGAAGCGCAGCACCGCCTCCATGTCCGGCAGCTCCAGCGCCAGCGTGGTCTCGCGCCGCACGGCGGCCAGGATCGCGTGCGGATCGCCCACGTGCCAGCGGCTGAGCACCTCGAAGGTCGGCCAGTCGAGCTGGAAGAACAGGTTGCGCACCGGGTCGTGCAACGTGTGGCTGGGCTGGCCGTCGCGCAGCGCCGGCCCGGGCAGCAGGTGCAGCTCCTCGCGCAGGGGCGGCAGCGCCCGCGGCGCCGGCGCGGCCGTCATCGACAGCTGCATCACAGCCCCAGGGCTTGGCGGATGGTGGCCAGCGGCCGGCGCAGCATCCAGTACGCCAGCGGCGCCCAGTGGCCGCCGACCTTGGCCGTGCCCTTGAGGCCCACGCGCTGCCCGGTGGCGCCGTCCAGCGTGGCGCGCAGCCGGTAGGCGTAGCTGCCGTCCGGGCGCGGCACGGCCTCGTGCGAGACGTAGCGCACCTTGGCCGCGAGCGAGTCCAGCGGGCTGGCCGCCAGGTACAGGCTCACCGGCGCGGCCTCGGGCAGCGGGATGGCATCGCCCAGCGGCACCCAGGCCTCGACCTCGATGTCACCGGGCGCGGCCACGCGCAGGATGCGCTCGCCGGTCTGCACCGGCTTGCCGATCCACTCGGTGGGGTCGTCGAAGAGCGCGATGCCGTCCTGCGGCGCCACCACGCGCGAGCGCTCCAGCATGCTGCGCAGGTAGTCGGCCTCGGCGCGCTTCTCCTCGATCTTTCCCTGCAGCAGCGCCAGCTGCGCCTTGGACTTGAGGTCCGACACCGCCTGCTGCGCGTACTGGCGGTACTCGGTCTCGGCCGTGGCCCGGTTCTGCGCCGCCACCTCGGCGCGGGCCTGCAGCTGGGCCTCGTCGAAGGTGAACAGCAGCTGCCCGGCCTGGACCTGCTCGTTGGGCCGCACGTGGAACTGGCCCACCACGCCGTCGATGGGCGCACGCACCACGGCCGGATGCGCGGGCACCAGCTCGCCCGGCGCCAGCACCGACAGCCGCACCGGGCAGGCCATCACCGCCAGCGCCGCCGCGGCGGCCAGCACGCGGCGCCGGCGCCACCACGGGCGCCCGGGGCGCCGGGCCGCGGCGCTCGCACGCAGCGCGGCCCAGGACCAGGGCACCGGCCGGTAGCGGGCCAGCCAGGCGTGGCGCCAGGTGTCCACCCATTCCTCCAGCACGGCGATGCCCTCGCGCGTCCACGGCACCTCGCCGGCCAGCAGCAGCCCGCCGCCGGTGTCCGCCGCGCCGCCGGCCGAGCCCGCCGCTCCGGCGAAGGGCAGCCACAGCCCGTGCTCGGGCAGCCAGTCGGCCCATTCCTGGCCCTCGGCGCCGCCCAGCGTGGCGGCGTCCACGGGCGTGGCGGCATCGCGCGGCAGGCTTTTGCATACCCGCTCCAGCCACTGCACGTAGGGCGCGTTGGCCTCAGGCTGCACCACGCCGGAGAGCGACTTGACGCCGCCCACGGCCAGCCACAGCGCCGCCTGCCGGTAGGGCTGCAGCACGTGGCTGTCGTTGACCAGCAGGAAGGCCAGCTCCTCGGGGTCCTGCGCGGCGCGCGCGCGCCGTGCCAGCTCCAGCAACAGCAGCAGCGGATCGGCCACCGGCCTCAGCTCAGCCTGGTTCATGTCTTCAATCACTCCGTGTTCATGCATGCGGCCCGTGGCCGCGGGCGGCCGGGATCAGGCCCTTGTGCGCAAGGGCCCGATGCTGAACAGCTTTGGGGCCGCGAGCGCCGCGGCCTTGGGGAGCGGCGCGGAATATTGCCGGGGTCGCCCTACCCCATTACCCCTCCACCTTTTCCACCACCGCCTGCACCGGCACCGGCACCGGCGCGGGCGCCATCACCGGCACCCGCTCCGCCGCAGGGCGCTGGGCCAGCCATGCGCCCAGCCGGTCCATGCGTTCCAGCGGCAGGGCCTGGCGCTGTGCCGCCATGCGCAGCTGCGCCGTCAGGCCCGGCCGGCCGGCCGGCTCCAGCAGCGCACCGCGTTGCACGTTGCCGCGCGGCGTGGTGCCGCCCACGGTGATCTTGAAGGTCGTGACCACGACCCGCTGACCATCGCTGGCCTCCACGCGCACCTCCACCGTGCGGCGCTCGCCCGGCGCGCTGCGCACGGTGAACTTGCCGGTGGCCGCGTCGAAGCTCAGCCACGACGGCAGCGCCTCGCCGCTGGCCTGGCGCGCGTTGAGCGCCACCACCGCGCTGGGATCGGTGTGTGCGAACGCATCGGCCGGGATGGCGACCTGCACCGGCGTGCCGGCCACGGCCGTCACCACCTGGTCGCCCACGCCGCGGTTGAGCACCAGCCCGCCGTCGCCCGTCACCGAGTTGGCGGGCATCACCACCACGCGGTAGCTGCTGCCGTCACCGGTCTGCGTGAGCTGGCGCTGGCCCTGCCCGTTGTCGCTCGTGCTCTGGAATGCGGGCGCAGGGGCCGGTGCGGGCAGCGGCGTGTCGCTGACCGTGAGGTTGTTGAGGTTGGGATTGCCCAGCGACGAACCCGGCGGCAGGAAGTTGGGCGTGGGAACTGGTGCCGGCGCGGGGGCCGGCGCCGGTGCAGGCGCCGGGACGGGCGCCGGCGCGGGAGCGGGGGCCGGAGCCGGTGCAGGAGGCGGCGGCACCGTGGATTTCACCACCTTGGCCGTGCGCTCGCTGGCCACTTCCGTGACCGCACCGAAGCCGTCGGTGTAGCTCGCCACCACGCGCACGTAGCGGCCCACGAGCTGGCCGGAGATCACCAGCTCGCTGCCCGTGGCCCCGGCGACGTCGCTCCAGGTCTGGCCGTCGGCCGAGGACTGCCAGCGGTAGCTCACCGCGCCCATGCCGTCGGCGTCGCTCAGCGTGTTGCCGGCGACGAGCTTCAGGCCCTCCAGCGCCGTGCCGCTGAGCCTCACCTCGCCTTGCGGCGCGTCGTCGACGTTGGCCACGTGCACCACGAAGGTGGTGCGGACTTCCGCGCCGGCCCGGTCGCGCACCACCAGCCGCACCGCCACCGCGCCCACGTCGCCGTCGCCCGGCGTGCCGGAGAAGGTGCGCGTGGCCGGGTCGAAGCGCAGCCACGCGGGCAGTGCATGGCCGTTGGTCAGCGTGGCCGAGTAGGCCAGGACGTCGCCCTGGTCCACGTCGGTGAACGCGCCCGCGGGCAGCGTGAAGCTGAAGGGCTGGTTCTCGGTGGCGTCCTGGTTGCCCACTTCGGCGGCCTGCTGCGGCGCCTCGTTGAGGTCCATCACCTCCACCACCACCACCGCGTCGGCCGTGTTGCCGGCCGCGTCGGTCACGCGCACCTTCACGCCGTGGCGGGTGGCGCTCTCGAAGTCGAGCTGCCCCTTGCCGGCCACCGTGACCACGCCGCTGGCGGCGTCGATGGCGAAGCGCCCACCCGCGTCGTCCAGCAGCTCGTAGCGCCAGGACGGGCCGGCGGTGCCGAGCGAGCCCACCACGGTGCCGGCCTTCGCGTTCTCGTCCACCCACAGCGTCGTGGCGCCCAGGCGCGGACGCGTGGTGTCCACCACCAGCTGCGCGTCGTCCACCGTGGTGGTGGCGTTGCCCGCGGCGTCGGTGGCCGTCACCGACACGCTGCGGCCGCTGGCCTCGATGCCGCCCTCGGCGAGGGTGTAGCTCGCGCTCCACACGCCGCCCGACAGCGTGGCGGCCACGGCACGGCCGCCGCCGAAGCCGCTGAAGTCCACCGTCACGCCGCTGATGGCGTCGGCGTTGCGGTCGCCGCCGGGGGCCTTGTCGGCCCAGGTGACGGTGACGGTGTCGCCGATGCGGAAGGCGCCGTTGGTGCCCGTGGCGCCGCTGACGCCGATCGCGCGCGGCGTCACGCTCGGCGCCACGGCGTCCACCACCAGCGTGCGCACGCTGCGGCTGAAGTTGCCCGCGGCGTCGGTGGCGGTGACGGTGACCGTGTAGCGGCCGCTGGCCAGGGTGCGGTCGTCGATGCGCCAGGCCGTGCCCTCGCGCAGCGCCACCGGCGCGGCGCCGCCGTCGCCCCAGTCCACTGTCACGGTGGTGCCGGCCTCGGCGCTGCCGCTCAGGCTCAGCACGGTGCTGGCGGTGAGCCAGTCGGTGGCCGAGGCGCCGGTGTCGGAGGACAGCAGCACCACCGGTACTTCGGGCGCCGTGGTATCGAGCGTGAAGCTGCCCGTGGCCGTGCTGTGGTTGCTCGCTGCATCCGTGCTCGACAGCGACACGACCTTCAGGCCGTCGCCGCCCAGCGCGAGCTGCCCTTCCACCGGCGTGGCACTGCCCGTGTCCACCGTCCACGTGCCGTTGACGCCGGCCGTGACTTGGTAGGTCGCACCGCCCACCGTGATGCGCACGGTGCTGCCCGCTTCCGCCGTGCCCGAGAGCACCGGCGTGGCGTCATTGGTCAGCGCGGCGGAAGTCAGCGCGGGCACCGCCGGCGCCGTGGCGTCCAGCGTGAAGCTGCCCGTGCCGGTGCTGCGGTTACCCGCGGCATCCGTGCTCGACAGCGACACCGCCTTCAGGCCGTCGCCGCCCAGCGCGAGCTGGCCTTCCACCGGCGTGGCGCTGCCCGAGTCCACCGTCCACGTGCCGTTGGCGCCGGCCGTGACCTGGTACGTCGCGCCGCCCACCGTGATGCGCACCGTGCTGCCCGCTTCCGCCGTGCCCGAGAGCACCGGCGTGATGTCGTTGGTCAGCGTGGCGGAGGTCAGCGCCGGTGCGGCCGGCGCCGTGGCGTCCAGCGTGAAGCTGCCCGTGACGGTGCTGCGGTTGCCCGCGGCATCCGTGCTCGACAGCGACACGACCTTCAGGCCGTCGCCGCCCAGCGCGAGCTGCCCTTCCACCGGTGTGGCGCTGCCCGTGTCCACCGTCCACGTGCCGTTGGCATCGGCCGTGATTTGGTAGGTCGCGCCGCCCACGGTGATGCGCACGGTGCTGCCCGCTTCCGCCGTGCCCGAGAGCACCGGCGTGGTGTCGTTGGTCAGCGCGGCGGAGGTCAGCGCGGGCACCGCCGGCGCCGTGGCGTCCAGCGTGAAGCTGCCCGTACCGGTGCTGCGGTTGCCCGCGGCATCCGTGCTCGACAGCG
>NZ_KE387210.1:0-60245 GCF_000430725.1 Azohydromonas australica DSM 1124 | reverse complement strand
TTGGCCCAGTGCAGGTCGGGAATGAGCGCGGGGTCGGCCTGCTCCTTGTCGCCGGGCCAGACCCAGATGAAGCCGTGGCGCTCCTCCACCGCGTAGCTCTTGATGCACGGAAAGCCCCGCACCCGCTGCCCCGGCATGGCGATGGCCTTGCCGTCGCAACCCATTTCCAACCCGTGGTAGCCGCACACCAGCTTGCCGTCGCTCACGAAGCCCAGCGACAGCGGCGCGCCGCGGTGCGGACAGAAGTCCTCCACCGCCGCCGGCCGGCCGTCGGCCTGGCGGTAGAAAACGATGGCCTCGTTGCAGACCTTGCGGCCCAGCGGCTTGGCCGCGATGTCCTCGGGCACGCAGGCCACGTACCAAGTGTTCTTCGGGAACATGTGCTCGTCTCCTCAGGGGTTCCAGGCGCTCGGCCGGCCCGCCGGCCGCGCCGTGGCAAGGGCGCGGCAAGCCGTGCGCCGGCCCGGGCTGCACCGCGAAGACCGCGGCTGCCAACGGATCCGGCGTGCCGGAGCGGTCATTCAGGGTACGGATCGTGTTCTTTGCACGGTATGGCCCCGGACCTGGGAATTTCCCTGAGCCGTGGCGGCGACCGCGGCCTCAAGCCTGCGCGGGCCCCGGCCGATAGCCTGGCCAAGCGCTGCAACACAAGGCTGTCCCATGCATGACCAACCCGATTTCGCCCGCCTGTTCCACGCGCCCGCCGCGCTGCGGGCCACGTCCCTGGCGGCCAGCGCCGCGCTGCTGGTCTGGGGCCTGACAGGCTGCGGCGGCGGCAACGGCAGCGCGGTGCCCGCCTCGCTGACGACGCTGAGCGGCACGGTCGCCGTGGGCGCGGCCCTGAGCGACGGCCGCCTGCGCGTGCTGGACGCCGATGGCGCCATGGTCGCCTCCGACGTGGCCATCGGCAGTGACGGCCGCTACAGCGGCATTCCCCTCACGGGCCACGGCCCCTGGCGCATCGCGGCCTGCGGCTACGCCGGCGTCGACTACCGCTGCCTGTACGCCGTGGCCACGGCCGCCGGCACCGCGAACGTCACGCCGCTGACCAGCGCCGCCCTGCTGCTGGCCGGCGGCAGCCGGCCCGAAGGGCTGATGAGCGGGGCCGCCCCCACGCTGACCAGCGCCCGGCTCGATGCTGCGCAGGCGCAACTGCGCGGCAGCCTGGCTGCGCTGCTCGCAGCCCAGGGCCTGGGCACCAGCTTCGACTTCGTCTCCGGCACGCTCGACGCCGGCTCGCACCGCGGCTACGACGGCCTGCTCGATGCCGTAGACGTGGCGCTGGGCGAGGACGGCGTGCCCTTCGTGCAGATCTCGCCGCGCCTGGGCAGCGGCAACCTGTACCTGGAGCCGGGACGCAGCCTGGGCAGCCTGGGCAGCCTGGGCAGCGACACGACGGCCGACACGCTGGACCTGCAGGGGCTGGACACGCTGTTCAGGAACATGAGCGCCGCACTGGCCAGCGCCGCGGCCTGCGCCAACCCTGCGACCGGACTGCAGGCGCTCATGGCTTCCACGGCCCGGCTTGAGGACGGCGCTGAGGCCGCCAGCGGCGCTGCCGCCGTGGCCCAGGCGATGTGCGCCCAATTCGCGCAGGGCGAGGACGGCAGCGGGCCGCTGTGGGGCAGCACGCTGCTGAGCCCGGTGCTGGAGGACTGCGATCTGTCGGGCACCACACCGGTGTGCGGTGTGAGCTTGGCGCTGCGCAACCCGCAGGGCGAGGTGCACGCCGCGGGCGAGGACCTGGGCGTCACGCGCGAAGGCGGCGCCTGGCGCTTCCTCGGCGACCGGCGGCCGCTGGGCCTGTACGCCGGGGCCCATGCCCAGCGCACCCAGCGCGTCGACGCTTCGGCACCGGCGCAGTACGACCGCGCCCTGTCCTTCGAGATCGAGGCCCGCGCCAGCCTGGCCTGTGCCCGGGTCGAGCAGCAGGACGCCGACGGGCGCCTGACGACGGTGGCGTACTACAAGCGCCACCCCGGGGCGACGAACCAGCGCCGCCTGGCGTTGTGGACGGCCGATGGCTACGGCGCCACGCCCAGCCTGGACCCGGCCCGCGGCGCCACGCGCCACATGGACGACAGCTGGGTGCTGCTGCCCGAGGGCACGCTGGGCGACGCGACCATCCGCAACTTCTTCCACGGCGGGCGCCGCGTCACGATCTCGCTCTACGCCGACGCCAACTGCAGCAGCGCCTTCAGCGTGAGCGGGCGCAACAGCTTCCGCGTGCCGGTGGTGGGCACGCCGCCGATCTGGTCGTCGATGGAGACCCAGCCTTGGCCGGAGGTCGAGGCCCCGGGCCTGTCCGCGCTGCGCACGCTGGCGCTGGAGCCCGGCGCCGGCGCCACGATCAGCGCTTCCTGGCACTTCGATCACGGACCACTGGGCCTGCAGCAGTTCTACGTCTGCGGCAGCCGCGGCGCCTGCGGCGAAGGCGAGGCCGAGCGCCTGGGCGAAACCGCCCTGCGCCCGCGCGTGCTCGCCTCCACGGTGAGCGTGCGCAACGCTGGCGCCACCCCCCTGCGCGCCAATGCCCACAAGACGCTGGTCCTCTCCGGCCGCACCGGCGACCGCGTGGGCCTGCAGACCAACTACAGCAGTTGCCCCGGCACGCCGGACGGGCAGCGGTGCACGGACTGAAGCCGCCCCGGTCCGGCCGGCAGCCTCGGCAAGCGTGCCCAGGCACTCAGGCTGCCTTGCCGCAACGGACATGGCCCGACTCGCACCCTTGACCTGGAGACTCCCTGCGGCGCTGGCCACGGCCGCCGCCCTGATGCTGACCGGCTGCGCCACGCCGGTCGAACCGCCGCAGCAGCCGCCCGCGGCCACCGGCCTGGGCGGGCGCGTCGTCACCCTGCCCACGCCCAGGCAGCGCCTGGTGTACACGGCGCTGCAGGAATGGGCGCTGTGGGGCCGCGTCAAGTGGCACGCCGCCGCCGACACCTACGAGTGGCCCGCCGCCACGGTGCCGCGGCAGGAGTACATGCCGGACTTCAGCAGCCGCGTGCTGCTCTACTGGCAGGCGTCCGGCAGCGGCGACTTCGAAGCCCAGGAAGCGCAGTACCGCGACGGCTCGCTGGTGGCCTGGTCGGCGGTGTTCATCAGCTTCTTGATGAAGTCCTCGGGCATCGGCGAGGCGGTGTTCCCGGGCAGCGCGCTGCACTGGCACTACATCAAGCGCATCCACGACGCGCCCGACCTGCAGGGCTTCGAGGCGCTGGACGCCGCCACCACCGCGCCGGCGGTGGGCGACCTGATCTGCGCCCCGCGCAACGAGACCGCGCTGCGGGTGACGGCCTACGCGCAGCTGGCCGACCCCGCCAGCCGCGGCGGCTACCACTGCGACCTGGTGGTGGAAACCGGCCTCGGCACGCTGGGCGCCATCGGCGGCAACGTGCGCGACGGCGTGGTCTGGACCGTGGCGCCCCTCTACGCCAGCGGCCTGCTGCTGCCCACGGCCAAGCGGCCGTGGATTGTGGTGCTCAGGAACAAGCTGCCGTGAGGCGGAGCACGGCCCGCGTCAGCGTGCCACCGCCAGCAACCGCTCCAGCGTCCCCGCATCGGCCGCCAGTTCCTCGCTGCCGGCGCGGTGCACCACGCGGCCGCGGTCCAGCACCACGGCGTGGTGCGTCATGGACAGGATCAGCCGCGGGTTCTGCTCCACCAGGATCGCCGACAGCCCTTCCTCCCGCACCACGCGCGCGATCGAGCGCAGCAGCTCCTCCACGATGATCGGCGCCAGCCCCTCCAGCGGCTCGTCCAGCAGCAGCAGGCGCGGGTTGAGCACCAGCGCCCGCGCGAAGGCCAGCATCTGCTGTTCGCCGCCCGAGAGCTGGTTGCCCATGTTCATCCGCCGCTCCTCCAGCCGCGGAAACATCGCGTAGACCCGCTTCACGTCCCACGGGCCCGGCCGGGCCACCGCCGTGAGGTTCTCCTCCACGGTCAGCGACTTGAAGATGTTGCGCTCCTGCGGCACCCAGCCGACGCCGGCTTCGGCGCGCTTGAAGGGCGGCAGCTGCGTGATCTCGCGCCCGCCCAGGAACAGCCGCCCGGCATGGCGCCGCGTCACGCCGGCGATGGAGTTGATCAGCGTGGTCTTGCCCGTGCCGTTGCGGCCCAGCAGCGCCAGCGACTGGCCCGCGGCCAGCTCCAGCTCGATGTCCTCCAGCACCACTGCCTCGCCGTAGCCGGCGCGCAGGCCCTGGATGCGCAGCAGCTCATCAGCCATGGGCCACCCCTTCCCCGAGGTACACCGCCTTCACGCGCGGGTCGTGGGCGATCTCGTCCACGCCGCCCTCGGCGTACACGGCGCCGCTGACCAGCACCGTCACGTGCGTGGCGAAGTTGAAGACGAGGTCCATGTCGTGCTCGATCAGCAGCACCGCCACGTCCGCCGGCAGCCGCGCCAGGCTGTCGAAGATCTCCTGCCGCTCCCCTTCGGGCACGCCCGCGGCGGGCTCGTCCAGCAGCAGCACCCGCGGCTCGCCGGCGATGGCCAGCGCGATTTCCAGCAGCCGCCGCTTGCCATAGGGCAGCAGCGCCGTGCGCTGGTGCATCACGTCAGCCAGCCGGTACTCGTGCAGCAGCGCCTCCACGCGCTGCGCCACCGCCGCGTCGCGCCCCAGCGGCTGCCACCAGCGCGCGCCCTGGCGCCGCTGCTGCGACACCGCCAGCGCCAGCGACTGCAGCGGCGTGAGCTGGTTGAAGAGCTGGTTGATCTGGAAGGTGCGCACCAGGCCGCGGCCGACGCGCTTGTGCGCGGCCAGCCCGGTCACGTCCTCGCCCTTGAGCAGGATCCGGCCCTGCGTGGGCTCCAGCACGCCGGTGAGCAGGTTGATCAACGTGGTCTTGCCCGCGCCGTTGGGGCCGATGAGCGCGTGGCGCGCGCCGGGCATCACCGCCAGCGTCACGTCGTTGGTGGCGACCAGGCCGCCGAAGCGCCGCACCAGGCCGCGCGTCTCCAGCACGGGCTGCATGACTGCGCTCATTGGTGCCCCCTCGCCCTGCGCGCGGTCCCCCCACGGGGGACGGAGCGCACCCTTCGGAGCGGCCGTGCGTATGCGCTCATGCGCCCCTCCTCCACCAAGTCCACGGCCGCAGCAGCCGCTCGCGGCCCACCAGCATCAGCACCACCAGGAACAGGCCGAGCCAGAAGGTCCAGTACTGCGGCGTCCAGGCCGCGATCAGGTCGTGCAGCAGCTTGAAGGCGATGGCCCCCAGCACCCCGCCCCACAGCCAGCCCGCGCCGCCGATCACCACCACCAGCATCACGTCGGCGCTGCGGTGGAAGTCCAGCACGTCCAGCGAGGCGAAGCCCGTCGTCTGCGCCAGCAGCGCCCCGGCAGCGCCGGCCAGCGCCGCGGCGATGGTGTAGACCGCCACCAGCCGCGCGTTCACGTTCAGGCCCAGCGCCGACGCGCGCAGCCGGTTGTCGCGCAGTGCCTGCAGCCCGACGCCGAAGGGCGAGTGCACCAGGCGCCGGCACAGCAGCAGCGCCAGCACCAGCACCGCCAGCGAGTAGCCCCAGGCCACGCGCCCGGCCAAGTCGAACTCCAGGCCGCCGGGCAGCGGGCCGATCACCACGCCCTGCAGCCCGTCGGCGCCACCGGTGATCTGGTCGAAACGGTTGGCCAGTTCGTAGAGGACCGCCGCCACGCCCAGCGTCACCATCAGCCGCGTGAGGTCGGTGCCGCGCAGGATGAAGGCGCTGGTGAGCAGCCCCAGCAGCGCCGCGGCGGCCATGGCTGCGAGCAGGCCGACGATGGGATCGGGCATCACGTGCTTGGCGAACAGCGCCGCGCCGTAGGCGCCCACGCCGAAGAAGGCGGCATGGCCCAGCGAGACGATGCCGGCGTAGCCCAGGATCAGGTCCAGCGACAGCGCGAACAGCGCCAGGATCGCGATCTCGTTGCCCAGCAGCGCGTGCCCGGGCAGCAAAAACCACGAGGCCGCCAGCGCCGCCAGCAGCGCGATCTCCCACCAGTGCCAGCGCGCGTCCCGGCGCAGCGCCAGGCGCACGTCGGCGGACGGTCGGGCCGCAGCGGTGGAAGCGGCGGAGGAAACACCGGCGCTCATCAGCGGGCCCCCTTGCGCACGAACAGCCCCTGCGGGCGCCACAGCAGGATAGCGATCATCAGCGCGTACACGATGAAGGCGCCGATCTTGGGCGCGTAGTACTTGCCCGCCACGTCGGCAATGCCCAGCAGCAGCGCGGCCACCAGCGGCCCGGTGACGCTGCTGGTGCCGCCCACGGCGACCACGATCAGGAAATAGATCATGAATTTCAGCGGGAACGTGGGATCGAGCCCCAGCACCTCCGCCCCCAGCGCCCCGCCCAGGCCAGCCAGGCCGGAGCCCACCGCGAAGGTGAGCAGGAACACGCGGTTGACGTTGATGCCCAGCCCCGAGGCCACGCGCGGGTCGTCCACCGCCGCGCGCAGCCGGCTGCCGAAGCGCGTGCGCGCCAGCACCCACTGCAGCGCCAGCGCCAGCAGCGCGCACACCGCCACGATGAACAGCCGGTACTTGCCGATGCCCACCGCCTCGAAGTCCAGCCGCCCCTGCAGGAAGGCCGGCAGCTTCACGAACTGCTGCTGCGAGCCGATGAGGTAGTCCACTGCCGACACCGCCATGAACACCAGGCCGATGGAGAACAGCACCTGGTCCAGGTGCGGCTTGGCGTACATGGGCCGGTAGAGCGTGCGCTCCAGCAGCGCGCCGGCGGCGGCCGTGATCAGGAACGCCAGCGGCAGCGTCGCCAGGAAGGGCAGCCCGGCATGCTGCATGAGCAGCACGGTGGCGTAGCCGCCCGCCATGGCGAAGGCGCCGTGGGCGAGGTTGATGAAGTTCATCAGCCCCATGGTCACGGCCAGCCCCACGGCCAGCACGAACAGCAGCATCCCGTAGGCGATGCCGTCGAAGAGCAGGGTCAGCACGTCGGCTCCAGCGGGCTTACTTCGGCGCGCCCGCCGCCCCTGCCTTGCCCGGGTCCTTCACCCCCTTGAGGGTTTCGAACTCCACGTTCCAGAGCTGCCCGTTCTGGCGCTCGACCTTGCGGATGTAGACGTCCTGCACGATGTCGCGCGTCTGCGCGTCGATGAACACCGGCCCGCGCGGGCTCTCGAAGGTCTGGCCCTTCATGGCGTTCAGCAGCGCCTCGCCGCCCGCGCCCTTGGTGGCCTTGAGGCCTTCCATGATCACGCGCATGCCGTCATAGCCGCCCACGGCCATGAAGTTGGGGCGGAACTTGTTGGCCTTCTGGAAGGCGTCGACGAACTGCTGGTTGGCGGCGCTCTTGTGCGCGGCCGAGTAGTGGAACGAGGTCACCACCCCCAGCGCCACGTCGCCCATGTCGTTGAGGATGTCGTCGTCCGTCACGTCGCCGGTGCCCAGCAGCTTGATGCCCGCCTTGTCCAGCCCGCGCTCGGCGAACTGCTTCATCAGCGCCGCGCCCACGCCCGACGGGACGAAGACGAACAGCGCTTCCGCGCCGGCGTCGCGCACGCGCTGCAGGAAGGGCGCGAAGTCCGGGTTGCGCAGCGGCACGCGCACCTGCTCCACCACCTTGCCGCCGTTGAGCTCGAAGCGCTCCTTGAACGCCTTCTCGGCGTCGATGCCCGGGCCGTAGTCGCTCACCAGCGTCACGACCTTCTTGATGCCATTTTTCGGCGCCCACTCCGCCACGCCGACGGTCACCTGCGGCAGCGTCATGCTGCTGCGCACGACGTAGGGCGAAGCCTGCGTGATGCTCGACGTGGCCGCGGCCATCACCACCATCGGCGTCTTGCTCTGGGTGGCGATGGGCGCGGTGGCCAGCGCCAGCGGCGTGAGGCCGAAGCCGGCCAGCACCGTCACCTTGTCGTTGACCACCAGTTCCTGCGCCAGGCGCCGCGTGGTGTCGGCCACGCTGGCATCGTCCTTGAGCACCACCTGCACCTTGCGCCCGGCCACGGTGTCGCCGTGCTGCGCCAGGTACAGCTTCACCGCCGCGTCGATCTGGCGCCCGGTGGAGGCGAAAGGCCCGGTCATGGGCAGGATCAGACCGATGCGGATCGGGTCGGACTGCTGCGCCAGCGCCGCAGGCGCCGCGCCCAGCAGCGGCAGCGCCGACAGCAGCGTGGCGGCCGCCAGCAGGCGGCGCCGCGCCGGGGCGCGGCGGTCTTGGAAAGTGCTCATGGCTTGTCTCCTCTGCCTCGGTTTGCAGCGCCGGACCGGCGTGCGCGCCGGCCTCGTGGCCTCTGGCTGGGGGCGTTCTACTGACGCCCGGCCCTCAACATTCAGTACACGGAAGTTGACCTGGATCAGAGGCATCCCGAATTGGTGCAATCCCGGGTATGCGCGCTGCGGGCCGGCGGGCGCGCACGGCATCCCACCCGCCGGGACGTTTCGCGCCCTGTGGCGCCGTCCCGGCGCAGGTCGGGCGTCATGGACGAGGGGCGGACGGCCGCCCCGGGCGCTTCAGACCTCGGACGGCCCTTCGGCGCTGGCGCCGCCCGGGCGCATCGGCGCGCGGCTTTGCTCGTTGCCCAGCAGCACGAACTTGCGCAGCAGCCGCATGAACTCCTGCTGCTCGTCGGCGTCGAGCTTGGACAGCAGCACCTGCTGCATGCGCCGCACGCCGGGCACGGTGCGCGCGAGCACCGCCTCGCCCTCGGCCGTGAGCAGCAGCCGGCGCTGGCGCCGCGGCAGCACCTCGCGCGTGATCCAGCCCTTGTTCTCCAGCCGCGCCGCCATCTCCGCGGCGGTGGAGGTGTCCAGCGCCACCTCCTGCGCCAGCGTCACCTGGTCCAGCCCCGGCTTCTCCTGCAGCATGCGCAGCACTGCGTACTGGATCGGCGTCACCTCGCGCCCCACCTCCTCGTAGAACACTGACACCGCAATCTGCTGCGCGCGCCGCAACAGGTGGCCCGGCTGCTCGTAGAGCTCGATGGCCAGGGGGTCGGCGGACGAAGCGGCATCAACGGGCATGGCAGGTCGGCGAAGAGCAGGCGCGGCGGCAAGGGAAGTGGGAATTCTGCACGCGGCGCCCGGCGCCCCCCGCCCAAGCAGCGGCCGTGCCGGCGCCACCGGGCCGGCGCCGGCATCCCGCCCGGGATTGAGCCATGTCAAGACGCATGGACTCCGGCACGCAGCCGCCTCGCAGACCACTTCAATTCGGCGTCAAACATCCGAAGAAATACCGATTGCATATCTACGCTGCGCACCGGAGTACGGTTGCGCCGCAATACGGCCATGAATTTCCTGAACAAGCTTCGGCTCGGCACCCGGCTGGGCATGGGTTTCGCCACGGTGCTGGCGCTGATGCTGCTGGCCGTTGCCACGGCGGTCTTCAACCTCAACCAGGCCGACAAAGCCTCCAGGCGCACCATCGAGGTGGACTGGGTCAAGGCCGAGGCCACCGCCACGCTCACGGCCACCACCCGCGCCAACGCCCGCCGCACCATGGAGCTGTTCTTCGCCCAGGATGCGGCGCATGCGCAACAGGTGCGCCAGCGCATCGCCGACAACAAGAAGAAGGTGGCGGAGTCGCTGGAGACGCTGGATCGGCTGGTCGCATCGGCCGAGGGCAAGGCGCTGGTGGCCAAGGTCAAGGAGGCGCGCGTCACCTACGTGGCCGCCTTCACCAAGGTAGACCAGCTGCTGGCTTCCGACCAGCGCGACGAGGCCACGCGGGTGCTGCTGGCCGAGACGCTGCCGGCCATCGACGCGCTGCAGCAGCACGTGGACGCGCTGTCCGTGCTGCAGAAGCAGGTCGTGGCCAATAGCGCCAAGGTGCTCACGGACGACATCGCCTTCGCGCGCATCGAGATGCTGGTGCTGGGCGTGGTGGCGCTGCTGGTGGGCGGCGGCCTGTCCTGGTGGCTCACGCGCACCATCACGCAGCCCATCCACCAGGCGGTGCAGGTGGCCAAGACCGTGGCCGCGGGCGACCTGACCTCGCGCGTCGAGACCACGCGCCAGGACGAGACCGGCGAGCTGCTGAGCGCGCTGGACAGCATGAACCGCAGCCTGGTGCAGATCGTGTCCCAGGTGCGCCGCAGCAGCGACTCCATCGCCACCGGCAGCCAGCAGATCGCCACCGGCAACACCGACCTGAGCCAGCGCACCGAGGAGCAGGCCAGCAACCTGCAGCAGACCGCCGCCTCGATGGAGCAGCTGACCTCCACCGTCCGGCAGAACGCCGACACCGCGGCGCAGGCCTCGCAGCTGGCCCTGAGCGCCAGCCGCGCCGCCGCCGACGGCGGCAACGTCATGGGCCGCGTGGTGAGCACGATGGACGAGATCAGCACCGGCTCGCGCAAGATCGCCGAGATCATCGGCACCATCGACGGCATCGCCTTCCAGACCAACATCCTGGCGCTCAACGCGGCGGTGGAAGCCGCCCGCGCCGGCGAGGCCGGGCGCGGCTTCGCGGTGGTGGCCGGCGAGGTGCGCGCCCTGGCGCAGCGCAGCGCCGAGGCCGCGCGCGAGATCAAGGGCCTCATCAGCCACAGCGTGCAGAGCGTGGAGGCCGGCTCGCAGCTAGTGAACGACGCCGGGCGCTCCATGGACGCGATCGTCACGCAGGTCAAGCGCGTGACGGACCTGATCAGCGAGATCAGCGCCGCCAGCCAGGAGCAGACGCAGGGCATCGGCCAGGTGGGCGACGCGGTGCAGCAGCTCGACCAGGTGACGCAGCAGAACGCCGCGCTGGTGGAGCAAAGCGCCGCCGCCGCCGAGAGCCTGCGCCACCAGGCCAGCCGCTTGGCGCAGATGGTGGGCACCTTCAGGCTCAGCAGCGGCGACCTCATCGCGCCGGACGGCTCGAAGCTGGCCGCGGCTTGAGCAGCGACGCGCGGCTGTGTCAATGCCGCCGCGTAAGTTGCCGCCGTCAGGCCGACGTCAGCTTCCATTGATGTGAACTCGTGCACGGTGCGGGCCGTGCATGGCCGCGCGGGACTTCAGCCCGTGACGGGCGGCTCCGATCATGGGGAGGTCACAGCTCCAGGCCGCGACCCGCCAGCACCCGCAGCGGGCGCGCCAACCGACCGACATGAACTTCCTTCACAACCTCCGCCTCGGCGCCCGGCTGGGCATCGGCTTCGCCGCGGTGCTGGCGCTCCTGGTCCTGAGCATCGCCACGGCGGTGCTGGGCTTCAACCGCGTCAACCAGGCCGCCGAGAAGAACGTCAGCGTGGACCTGGCCAAGTCCGAAGCGGTGGCCACGCTCAACGTCGCCACGCGCGACAACGCGCGGCGCACCATGGAGCTGTTCTTCGTCGAGGACGCGGTGCACGCGGGCAAGGTCCAGGCGGCCATCGAGGACAACAAGAAGAAGGTCACCGAGGCGCTGGAGACCCTGGAGCGGCTGGCCTACACCGCCAAAGGCAAGGCGCTGATCCAGGAGATCAAGACGGCGCGCGCGGCTTATGTCGCCTCCTTCACCAAGGTGAACAAGCTGATGGCCGAGGGCCAGCGCGAGGAAGCCTCCAGGCTGCTGATGCGCGAGACGCTGCCGGCGATGGACACGCTGCAGTCGCAAGTGGTGGTGGTGGCGGACCTGCAGCGGCAGCTGGCGCAGGCCACGGCGCAGGGCGTGCAGGATGACGTCGGCAAGGCTCGGGCGACGATGGTGGTGCTGGGACTGGTCGGCCTGGTGGTGGGCGTGGGCTTCGCCTGGTGGCTGACGCACTCCATCACGACGCCGCTGCACGAGGCGGTGCAGATCGCGCAGAACGTGGCCGCCGGCGACCTGCGCTCGAAGATCACCATCCAGCGCCATGACGAGATGGGCGAGCTGCTGGAGGCGCTGCAGCAGATGAACCGGAGCCTGTCGCGCATCGTCGGCGAGGTGCGCCACGGCAGCGACTCCATCGCCACCGGCAGCCAGCAGATCGCCAGCGGCAACGCCGACTTGAGCCAGCGCACCGAGGAGCAGGCCAGCAACCTGCAGCAGACCGCCGCCTCGATGGAGCAGCTGACCTCCACCGTCAAGCACAACGCCGAGACCGCCACGCAGGCCAACCAGCTCGTGGGCAGCGCCAGCGAGGCCGCGTCCGAGGGCGGCGCGGTGATGAACCGCATGGTGCAGACCATGCAGGAGATCAGCGGCAGCTCGCACAAGATCGCCGAGATCATCGGCACCATCGACGGCATCGCTTTCCAGACCAACATCCTGGCCCTGAACGCCGCGGTGGAAGCGGCGCGCGCCGGCGAGGCCGGCCGCGGCTTCGCGGTGGTGGCCAGCGAGGTGCGCTCCCTGGCGCAGCGCAGCGCCGATGCGGCCAAGGAGATCCGGATCCTCATCAGCCACAGCGTGCAGCAGGTGGAGGCCGGTTCCAGCCTGGTGGGCGACGCGGGCCGCTCGATGGAGAACATCGTGACCCAGGTGCGGCGCGTGAGCGACATGATCAACGAGATCAGCGCCGCCAGCGTGGAGCAGAGCCAGGGCATCAGCCAGGTCGGTGACGCCGTGGCGCAGCTGGACCAGGTGACGCAGCAGAACGCCGCGCTGGTGGAGCAGAGCGCCGCCGCCGCCGAGAGCCTGAAGTACCAGGCCGGCCGCCTGGCGCAGATAGTGGGCACCTTCAAGCTCAACGCCTCGGACGAGGCCGTGGCGGTGGCGCCGGGCCTGGCGAGCTTCGAGCCGGCGCCGGCCTTCACGCCCGCAGCGCCGGCCCCGGCGGTGGTGCACAAGCCCGCTCCCGCCGCGCGCAAGCCGGTTGCGAAGGCCGCCCCGGCTCCGGCCACGGCGCGCGCCGCGTCGCCCGCCCCGTCGGCCCCGGCCGCGCGCCCGGCACCGGTGCGCAGCGCCCAGGCGGAAAGCGACCACGAGGAGTGGGTCGCCTTCTGAGGCCCGGCGTGCGGGCCGCGCTCAGCCCGCCGCGTACTCCTCGCGCGCCAGCTCGCGCATGAAGGCCGGCCGCAGCCACAGCCGCGGCGGCGCGTCCGCCGTGGCGACGATCACGGCGTTCTGGCCATAGCTCTCCATCAGCCGTTGCAGCAGCGCCGGCGGCGCATCGAACACCGCCAGCAGCGGCTCGTGCGGCCGCACGCTGCCGTCACGGGGCCTTCCTTCGGCGCTCACCCAGCGCAGCCCGGCCTCCTCCAGCCAGTCCTCCAGCGTCGCCTGGCGCTGCTGGTTCTCGCCCTCCGGCAGCGTGTCGCTGCGCGGGTTGTAGGCCGTGAGCACGGCCAGACACCGGGCGCCCTGCGCCGCCAGGAAGCCGGGCAGCCCGGCGTTGGGCTCGCCCGGGTGCAGCGGCAACTCCAGCCCGGTGACGAAGTAATTGGTGTCGGCGTAGCCCGCCAGCAGGTGGTCGGCGTCCTCGGCCGCGCCCGCGCCCGGCTCGGCGGGCAGGCCCGGGCCGTCGTCATCGGGCGCCGGCGCCTCGGGATAGGGATCAGCATGGGCCAGCACGCAGGCGGGCGACTTCACGGCCGCATCGTCCAGCGCCGGCGGACAGGGCACCGGCACCGCTTGCGGCGCCGCCGCCTCGATGGTCTCGGGCTTGAGCTGGCGCTGGCGCGCGGACTCGTCGGTCCATTTCGATTTGCGGTAAGCCACCACCCGGGCGCCGGCCTCGTGCAGCAGCGCGAGCGCTTCCTCGGTGAACACGGTACCCACGGCCACGATGCCGTCGGCCGCCGGCGGCCCCAGCCGGCGCAGCGCCTTGCGCACCGGCGCCGACATGACGACGTCGCGCGGCGCGTGCGCGAACAGCAGCAGCGAATACTGGCCTTCGGGCCGGGCCGCCTTGCGCACGTCGTCGCGGTAGGCGGGCGGCACGGCCAGGGGGAGTTTCTCGGCGGGGATGCGGGAGCGGAGTACGGGCTTCATACACCGCAGTGGAGCAAGCCGCGGGCACGCCGCGCCACCGCGCAACCCCCTATTCCGCCGCCCGCCTCAAGGTCTGCACCACCGGCCGCCGCAGCACCCCGCGCAGGCCCCACCACCCGGCCGCCAGCGCCAGCAGCGCACCGGCCACCGTGCCGACCAGCGGCACCAGCGGCGAGCCGTGCCACTCGAACTCGAACGCGTACTTCGCCAGCGCCCAGCCGACCGCCACCGCCGCGACGGAGGCCAGGAAGCCGGCCAGCGCGCCCACGCCCAGCAGCTCCGCGCGCTGCACCGTCTGCAGCAGCGCCCGGCCCCCGCCCAGGGCGCGCATCACCGCGTACTCGCGCTCGCGCGCCTCGCGCGTGGCCGTCACGGCCGCGAACAGCACCACCAGCCCGGCCGCCAGCGTGAAGCCGAACAGGAACTCCACGGCGCGGATCACTTGGTCCAGCACCGCCTGCACCTGCCCCAGCGAGGCCGAGACGTCGATGTTCGTGATGTTCGGAAACTCCCTCACCAGCCGGTTGTCGAAGCCCGGCAACGCCGGGGCGCGGAAGGCGGAGATGTAGGTTGCGGGCACCTCGTCCATGCGCTCGCGCGGGAACATGACGAAGAAGTTCACCCGCATCGAGCCCCAGTCCACCTTGCGCAGGCTGGTGATGCGGCCCTCGTGCATGCCGCCCGCCACGTCGAAGCGCAGCCGGTCGCCCAGCTTCAGCCCCAGCGTCTGCGCCAGGCCCTCCTCCACGCTCACCGCGTCGGGCTCGTCCGGCGTCCACTTGCCGGCGGATACCTGGTTGTGCCCCGGCATCTGCGCGTCGAAGCTGAGGTTGAACTCGCGCTCGGCCAGGCGCCGCGCGCGGTCCTCGCTCCACTCCTCGCCGCGGATGCTGCGGCCGTTGATGGCCACCAGCCGGCCTCGGAACATCGGGTACCAGTCGTAGCGCTCCACGCCCGCCTCGCGCAGCCGCTGCCGGAAGGGTTCTGCCTGGTCCGGCTGCAGGTTGATCACGAAGCGGTTCGGTGCGTCCGGTGGCGTGGCCCGGCGCCAGCTGTCGATGAGGTCCGTGCGCAGCAGCACCAGCAGCACCAGCGCCAGCAGGCCCACCGCCAGCGCCGACACCTGCAGCACCGCGAAGCCCGGCCGCGCCGCCACCTGCCGCGTCGCCAGCACCAGCCAGCGCGGCGCCCGGCGCATGCGCGGCACCGTGCGCCGCAGCAGCAGCACCGCGCCCCAGGCGATGAGCGCGAACAGCGCCACCGCGCCGGCGAAGCCGCCCACGGCGATCAGGCCCATCTTCAGGTCCGACGAGGCCGCCACCAGCAGCGCCGCGAAACCCAGCGTGCCCGCGGCCAGCACGATCAGCGAGGCCGCCTTGAGCTGCCCCACGTCGCGGCGGATCACGCGCAGCGCCGGCACCTTGGCCAGCTGCAGCACCGGCGGCAGCCCGAAGCCGAACAGCAGCGTTAGCCCGACGCCCAGCCCGAAGGCCGCCGGACGCCAGCCGGCGGCGGGCAGCGTGGTCTCCACCAGCGAGCCCAGCAGCAGCACGAACACGAAGTGGATCGCCCAGCCCGCGGCCACGCCCAGCGCGCTGGCGAACAGGCCCACGGCGCCGAACTCCAGCACGTAGGCCGAGGCGATGGCGCGCTGCGGCAGGCCCAGCACGCGCAGCAGCGCGCAGTCGTCGAGGTGGCGCTGCGCGAAGTCGCGCGCCGCGATGGCCACCGCCACCGCTGCCAGCAGCGCCGCCAGCAGCGCCACGAGGTTCAGGAACTTGTTGGCCCGCTCCAGCGTCTGGCGCATCTCGGGGCGGCTGGCCTCCAGCGACTCCGCGCGCACGCCGCGCAGGTTCTGCTTGCGGATCTCCTCCTGCGCCCAGTCCACGAAGCGCTGCACCGCCGCGCTGCCGGCCTTGCTCTCGTCCGGCGCGGCGGCCAGCAGCCGGTAGGTGACGCGGCTGGCGGGCTGGATCAGCCCCGTGGCCTCCAGGTCCGAGGCGCGCAGCATTGCCCGCGGCGCGAAGCTCAGGAAGCCGGCGCCGCGGTCGGGCTCCAGCGCGATCACGCGCTCGATGCGCAGCTTCGCGTCGCCCAGCAGCAGCGCGTCGCCCACGCGCAGCTGCAGCGCGTCCAGCACTGCGGCGTCCACCCACACGCTGCCCGGGCTGGGAATGCCCTGGGCCGGGCGGGCGCCGGCGTCGGGCGACTCGCGCACGCGCAGCTGGCCGCGCAGCGGGTAGCCCTCGGCCACCGCCTTGACCGCCACCAGCCGCGAGCCGCCGCCCTGCGCCTCCTCGGCCAGCGCCATGCTCGGGAAGCTCGAGTGCTGCGTGACGCGCAGCCCCAGCGCGCGGGCCTGCGCCTCGAAGGCCGGCGGCAGCGGGTGGTCCGCCGCGACGCTGGCGTCGCCGCCCAGCAGCGCGCCGGCGTCGCGCGCCAGCCCGGCGTTGAGCCGGTCGGCGAAGAAGCCCACCGCCGTGAGCGCCGCCACCGCCAGCAGCACCGCCACCACCAGCAGCCGCAGCTCGCCCGCGCGCAGGTCGCGCCAGGTCTGGCGCCAGGCCAGTTTCACGAGCGAGGGTTTCAAGGGCGCGCTGGCCGGGGCCGGGGCGGGGGCGGCAGCGGACGGCGTGGCAAGGGCATCGGGCGGCAGGGAGCTCATGCGCGGGGACGATACCCGAGCCTTGTCAAGCGCCTGAACGCCGGGTGCAAACCCCTGCAACGCCATGCAGGGGCCGCGCTGCTTCAATCGGCTGCATGAACACCCTGCCCTCGATCTTCCTGTCCCACGGCTCGCCCATGATCGCGCTGGAGCCGGGCGCGGCCGGCGCCTTCATGCGGCGGCTGGGCCCGGCCATCGACGCGGCCTTCGGCCGCCCGCGCGCGATCTTGGCGGTGTCGGCGCACACGATCACGCGCGAGCCGGTGCTGCTGGCCGCCGAGCGCCACGAGGCGGTGCCGGACTTCGGCGGCTTCCCGCAGGCGCTGTACGAGATGCGCTACGACGCCCCGGGCGCGCCGGCGCTGGCGCAGGAGGTGAAGGCGCTGCTGGGCGAGTCCGGCGTGGCGGCGCACGTGGTGGACGAAGGCGGGCTGGACCACGGCATCTGGACGCCGCTGCGCTACGTCTACCCGGAGGCCGACGTGCCCGTGCTGCCGCTGGCCTGGATGCCCATGGCGCCGCCGGCGCAGCAGTTCGCGCTGGGACAGGCGCTGGCCGCGCTGCGCGAGCGGGGCGTGCTGGTGATGGGCAGCGGCTCCATCACGCACAACCTGAGACTGCTCTCCACCTTCACCGGCCGTGCGCCACTGGACGCGCCGGAGAAGCCGGAGAGCGCCGAGTTCCGCCACTGGTTCGCCGACCGCGCCGCGCAGCGGGACTGGGACGCGCTCTTCGACTACCGCGCCCGCGCCCCGCACGGCGCACTGATGCACCCGACCGACGAGCACCTGCTGCCCTGGTACGTGGCGGCCGGCGCGGGCGGGCGCGACACCACCCCGCTGCGGCTGCACGAGAGCCACGCCTACGGGGCGCTGGGAATGGATGCGTACGGGTTCGGGCCGGAGGCGCAGAAGCTGCGGGAGGCGCTGGCCGCCTGATTCAGAACGCGTAGCGGATCGGGCACCCTGGCAGCCCCGCCTCCAGCAACTCGCGGAAGATGTTCACCATCTTCCCCTTGAGCCCCGTGCGGTAGCGCACGTTGTCCGCGCCGTTCTCGCTGCGCTTGGTCTCCTGGAGCTTGGGCACCCAGAGCATGGTTTCGGCCTTCGGGTGCCAGCCGAGGTTGACCTCGTGCAGCGCCTCGTTGTGGGTCAGGAAGATCACCTCGGCGGCGATCTGCGCCCGGGCCCGGGGCGAGAGCGCGTCCGCCACCTGCGCGAACAGCTCGGCGTAGTCCGCGCGCCAGCCTTCGTAGACGATGACGGGGCTGAAGTTCAGGTGCACCTCGTAGCCGGCGTCCACGAAGTCGTTGATGGCCGCGATGCGCTCGGCCATCGGCGAGGTGCGCACGTCCACCACCTTGGCCGCGCGCTGCGGCATGAGCGAGAAGCGGATGCGCGTCTTGCCCTGCGGGTCGTAGTCCAGCAGCTCGCGGTTGACGTACTTGGTGGCGAAGGAGCCCTTGGCGTTGGGAATGCGGCGGTACAGCGCAACCAAGTCGCGCACGTTGCTTGACACCAGCGCGTCGGCGGAGAGGTCGCCGTTCTCGCCGATGTCGTAGACCCAGTAGGCCGGATCGACCTGGTTCGGCTCGGTCTTGGGGCCGAGCTTTTTGGCGTGCCTCTCCAGCGCGTCGGCGATCTGCTCGATGTTGACGAAGACCGTGATCGGGTTCGCGTAGCCCTTGCGCCGCGGCACGTAGCAGTAGGCGCAGGCCATGGCGCAGCCATTGGAGCTGCCCGGGGCGATCCAGTCAGCGCTGCGGCCGTTGGGGCGGCAGGCCATGGACTTGCGCACGCCCAGCACCAGCACGTCGCGCTTGGTGCGCAGCCATTCGCCGACGAGGCCCTCGTTGCCGTGCAGGCCGGCGATGTTCCAGTGCGAGGGGACCTCGATGCGCTCGGCCTCGGGGAAGCGCTCCAGGATCTCCCGGCCGCGCTGGAAGCCTTCGACGGCGGGCTCCAGGTAGATCGTCTTCACCCGCAGCAGCGAGGCGGGGCGGGTCGTGGTGGCTTCCATGCCGGGCAGCGGCAAGGAATGTTCCGTGGTGAAGCGCACGCACGCCCTTCAGGCCGAACCGCAGGCCATCGCCTTACTTCGCCGCCGCCGGCAGCGTCCCCGCCACGCCCGCCACGAACCAGTCCATGTGCCCGATGGCGGCGTCGTCCAGCGCGCCCTTGTCCTGGCGCACCTGACCGGACTGGTCCACCAGCCGGCCGCCGAAGGGCTTCAGCTGGCCCTTGGCGATGGCGCGCTGCTTGGCCAGCACCTCCTCGCGCAGCGCCTTGGGCAGCGACGGGTTCAGCGCGGCCAGCTCGACCATGCCGTCCTGGATGCCGCCCCACACCGGCGCGGGCTTCCAGCGCTTGTCCATCACCGCCTTGGCGACCTGCGTGTAGTAGCCGCCCCAGTTGGACACCACCGCGGCGAGCTGCGCCTTCGGGGCGAAGCGTCTCATGTCGCTCTGGTAGGCGAGCAGGTGCACGCCCTTCTCCTCCGCCGCCTGCGGCACCGCGGGCGAGCCGCTGTGGTTCGTCAGCACGTCCGCGCCGGCGTTGACCAGCGACAGCGCGGCCTCGCGCTCGCGCGCCGGGTCGAACCAGGTGTTGAGCCACAGCACTTTCACCTGCGCCTTCGGGTTGGCGGCCTGCATGCCCAAGGCGAAGGCGTTGATGCCCTGGATCACCTCCGGCACCGGGAAGCCCGCCACGTAGCCGGCCGATCCGCTCTTGCTGACCTTGCCCGCCAAGTAGCCGGCCAGCCAGCGGCCCTCGTAGAAGCGCGCGTTGTAGGTGTTCAAGTTGGCCGCGGTCTTGTAGCCGCCGGCGTGCTCGAACTTGACGTTCGGGAAGTCCGCGGCCACGCGCAACGCGGGCTCCAGGTAGCCGAAGCTGGTGGCGAAGATCAGCTCGTGGCCCTGCGCCGCCAGGTCGCGCATCACGCGCTCGCTGTCGGCGCCCTCGGGCACGGCCTCCACCACGGTGGTCTTCACGGCGGCGCCCAGCGCCTTCTCCATCGCCAGGCGGCCCTGCTCGTGCTGGTAGGTCCAGCCGGCCTGGCCGATGGGCGAGACGTAGACGAAGGCGGCCTTCAGCGGCGCGGAGGGCGCACCGGCGGCGGTCTGGGCGAAGGCGGGAGAAGCAGCGACGCACGCGGCGAGCAGCGCGCCGCGCGAGAGGTTTTTGAACATGGTTGTCCTCGACATGGCCACCGGCAAAAACAAACGCGCCGCGGGTGGCGCGCGGCGCGTGAGGAAGGCGGAATTGTAGGCAGGGGCGGAACCGGGGGCAGCGGGGCTTCTCCAATTCCGCACCAAGCTTCAAGAGGAAGAACCCCCATGCTGATCCTGATCTGGTCCCTCGCCGTCCTGGGCATCACGCTGTGCGCGCTGCTGGCCTGGGCGCTGTACGCGCTGCTGCGCATGGACCCCGCCTGGCTCGGCGACCTGCCCGGCCTCGCGCAGCGGCTGCCCTGGCAGGAGGGGCTGGACCACTTCTTCCCCGGCTGGCAGGAGCTGCTGCACTGGGCGGTGGAGGCCGCGCAGTGGCTGCTGGGCTGGGCCGGCACGGCCGCGCCGGTGGTGGCGTGCATCTTCTTCGCGCTGTGCGCCAGCTTCGTGCTGGCCGGCGCGGGACTGCTCACGCTGTCGGTGAAGCTGCTGCGCAAGGCCTCGGCTCGGCGCGCCGCGGCCTGAAGCCCCGGCAGGCGCCAGCCCGTGCTTTGGCCCGTGGAGCCCTGGATGTGACATAGCTCTCACGGCGGGCATTTCCGGCGGGGGATCGGCGATCCGGCAGGACGGCGCGTGGCTAGCATCCGCGCCGTTTCATTCCATAACTACCCTGTCGGAGACCTTTCAATGCGCCTGCTTCCCCGTCCCCTGCCCCTGCTGGCCCTGGCCGCCGTCCTGTCCACCACCGGTGCCGCCCAGGCGGCCACCGACCATGCCCACTGGGAGTACACGGGCCACGCCGGCGCGTCGCACTGGGGCGACCTGGACAAGAGCTTCGAGACCTGCAAGCTCGGCACCCACCAGTCGCCCATCGACATCCGCGGCGCGAAGAAGAGCGGCGAGCTACCGTCCATCGGCTTCGGCTACAAGGCCGGCGCCGCCGAGGTGCTCAACAACGGCCACACCATCCAGGTCAACCTGCCCGAAGGCGGCACGGTGAAGCTGGCCTCGGGCGAGTACCAGCTGCTGCAGTTCCACTTCCACACGCCCAGCGAGGAGAAGGTCAACGGCAAGCCCTACCCGCTGGTGGCGCACCTGGTGCACAAGAACGCCGCCAACGAGCTGGCGGTGGTGGGCGTGCTGTTCCGCGAGGGCAAGGCCAACGCCGCGCTGCAGAAGGTGTTCGACGCCATGCCCAAGGAGGAAGGCGCCAAGGCGGCGCTGGACGGTGGCTTCGACACCGCCGCGCTGCTCCCCGCCAAGCAGGGCTACTGGGCCTTCGAGGGCTCGCTGACCACGCCGCCCTGCAGCGAGGGCGTGAAGTGGCAGGTGCTGCGCCAGCCGGTGGAGGTGTCCAAGGCGCAGCTCGCGGCCTTCCGCAAGCTCTACCCGATGAACGCCCGTCCGGTGCAGCCGCTCAACGGGCGCGTCGTGTTCACCAAGGGGTGAAACGGGGCGGAAGCCCCCGTCGCACGGCGCCCTCCGGCCGTGCCCGGAGCCTTGGGCGCGCGCACTAGACTGGCCGCACAACGCCTGCCCGCCGGCGGCGCGCCCCGAACGGGCGCCGCGGTGGGCCCACGCGGCAAGCAAGTTCCAGCGCCCTGGTGCGCAGACGGGGGCCCCCATGAGCAACAAGCCTTTCAGTGGCGGTCCGCCAGGGCCGGCGCTCGGCGCCGCCGACCCTACCCTGGTGCAGTCCGCGCTGGAACGGGCCATCGAGCGCACCGAGGTCGCGCAGCAGGCCGCCGGCGCCTCGCTGTACGAGTACCGGCCCCACAGCGGCGAGGTGCTGCGCAACGCGAGCCTGCAGGGCGTCACGGGCCATGCGGCCGAGGAGATCGGGCCCGGCAAGAACGGCTGGCGCGCGCTGCTGCATCCCGAGGACGTCCGCCTTTTCGACCGCCACCTCGACGCGGCGCTGCAGGCCGGCGACACCTTCTCGATGGAGTACCGGGTGCGGCACAAGGCCGGGCACTGGATCTGGATCGCCGACCGCGGCCGGCTGGTGCGCGGCGAGGACGGGCAGGTGCGGCGCATCGTCGGCATGGTCACCGACGTCACCCGCCACCGCCTGGCCGCGGAGGCGCTGCACGCGGGCGAGCAGCGCTTTCGCGCCACCTTCGACAACGCCGCGGTGGGCATCGCGCACGTGGGCCTGGACGGGCGCTGGCTGATGGTCAACGACCGGCTGTGCGCGATCGTGGGCCGCGCGCGCCAGGAGCTGCTGGACCACGGCTTCCAGGAGATCACCCACGCCGAGGACCTGGATCTCGATCTCGAACACGTGCGCCGCATGCTCGCCGGCGAGATCGGCACCTACACGCTGGAGAAGCGCTACCTGCGCCCGGACGGCGGCACGGTCTGGGCAAACCTCACGGTGTCGCTGGTGCGCACGGCGGCCGGCGCGCCGGACTACTTCATCTCCGTGGTGGAGGACATCAGCGTGCGCCGCCAGGCCGAGCACGCGCTGCGCGAGGCCGACGCGCGCAAGGACGAGTTCCTGGCCACGCTGGCGCACGAGCTGCGCAACCCGCTGGCGCCCATCGTCAACGCCACCCGGGTGCTGGCGCGGCACGAGCCGCTGAGCCCGGCCGGCCAGCGCGCCGTGGCCATGATCGAGCGCCAGGCCGCGCAGATGAAGCGGCTGCTGGACGACCTGCTGGAGGTCTCGCGCATCACGCGCGGCGCCATCGAGCTGCAGCCCGAGGCCATGCGGCTGGACGCCGCGCTGCGCGACGCGGCCGAGGCCGCGCTGCCGGCCTTCGAGGCCAAGCAGCAGCGGCTGCACCTGCAGCTGCCGCCCGGGCCGATGCCGCTGGTGGCCGACCCGGTGCGGCTGGCGCAGATCCTGGGCAACCTGCTGACCAACGCCTGCAAGTACACCCCGGAGCACGGCCAAGTGCGCGTCGAGGCCGAGCAGGACGCCGCCGGCGCGACGGTGCGCGTGAGCGACGACGGCATCGGCATCGCCGCGGAGCAGCTGGAAGCCGTGTTCGGCCTGTTCGTGCAGGCCGAGCCCGGCGTGGGCCCGTACCAGGGCGGGCTGGGCATCGGGCTGGCGCTGGTGCGGCGCCTGGTGCAGATGCACGGCGGCCACGTACGTGCCGAAAGCCCCGGGGCTCGGCCAGGGCGCCACCTTCACGGTATGGCTGCCGCGGGGCTGAACCCTCTTTCCAATTCCCGAATGAACCTGCACCGTCTCGACCTCGTTTCCCTGGCGCTGTTCGGCTTCGTGGCGCGCAGCGGCAGCATCAGCCGCGGCGCGGAGCTGGCGCACCTGGCGGTGGGCGCGGCCAGCAAGCGCATCTCCGACCTAGAAGCCGCCGTGGGCGCGCCGCTGCTGGAGCGCCACTCGCGCGGCGTCACGCTCACGCCCGCGGGGCAGGCGCTGCAGCGGCACGCGCAGCGCATCCTGGGCGACGTGGACCAGCTCGCCGCCGAGCTCTCGGACTTCGCCGCCGGCGTGCTGGGCGTGGTGCGGCTGTGGGCCAACACCTCGGCCGTGATCCAGTTCCTGCCCGCCGACATCGCTGCCTTCATCGCGGACAACCCGGGCATCCGCATCGAGCTGGAGGAGCGCGACAGCGCCGACGTGGTGCTGGCCGTGGCCGACGGGCGCGCGGACCTGTGCATCTACGCCGAGCGCACGCCGCCGCTGGGCCTGCAGTCGCTGCCCTACCGGCGCGACCGGCTGGTGCTGGTGGTGCCGCGCGAGCACCCGCTGGCCGGGCGCGAGGCCATCGACTTCGTGGAGGCGGCCGACCTGGACTTCGTCAGCCTCGCCGGTGGCACCTCGCTGGCGCAGCGGCTGCAGCTGGAGAGCGCCGCACTGGGGCGGCGGCTGAAGCTGCGCATCCAGGTGCGCAGCTTCGACGCCATGTGCCAGATGGTGGCCGCGGGCCTGGGCGTGGCGGTGCTGCCCGAGGCGGCGGTGCGTCCGCACCTGGTGTCCATGGGGCTGCACAAGATCGGCCTGAACGACGCCTGGGTGGAGCGCCAGCTGCTGTTGGGCGCGCGCGACTTCGCCGCCCTGCCCCGCCCGGCGCGGCTGCTGCTGGACCACCTGCTGCAGGGCGGCGCGGCGCACCGGCGCGCGCCCGGCTGAACGCCCGCGGCGGCGCCGCTTTCGCATTCCGCGAAAGCTCGGCTCGCCACACCGTCATTCCCCGGCGCCGTGCCGGTTTCCACAATGGCGCCCAGCAACGGGCCCGCATGCGAGGCCCGGCCTCAACACAGGAGACCCCATGACCGACATCCCGATCCCGCCCGGCGCCCTCAGCGGCCTCAAGGTCGTGGAGATGGGCCAGCTCATCGCCGGCCCCTTCGCCGGCAAGACGCTGGCGGACTTCGGCGCCGACGTCATCAAGATCGAGGCCCCCGGCAGCGGCGACCCGCTGCGCAACTGGCGGCTGATCCAGGACGGCACCTCGGTGTGGTGGCAGGTGCAGTCGCGCAACAAGCGCTCGATCGCGCTGGACCTGCGCAGCGCCGAAGGCCAGGACATCGCGCGCCAGCTCATCGGCGAGGCGGACGTGCTGATCGAGAACTTCAGGCCCGGCACGCTGGAGGGCTGGGGCCTGTCCTGGGAGGCGCTCAGCGCGCTCAACCCGAAGCTGATCATGCTGCGCATCTCCGGCTACGGGCAGACCGGCCCCTACCGCGACCTGCCGGGCTTCGGCGCCATCGGCGAGGCCATGGGCGGGTTGCGCCACCTCACCGGCGAGCCCGGCCGCGTGCCGGTGCGCTGCGGCATCTCCATCGGCGACACGCTGGCGGCGCTGCACGGGACCATCGGCATCCTCATGGCGCTCTACCACCGCCAGGCGCATGGCGGCCAAGGGCAGGTGATCGACGTGGCGCTGCACGAGGCGGTGTTCAACGTGATGGAGAGCCTGGTGCCCGAGTACAGCGCCTTCGGCGCGGTGCGCGAGGCCGCGGGCAGCGCGCTGCCGGGCATCGCCCCGTCCAACGCCTACCGCTGCGGCGACGGCTACGTGCTGGTGGCGGGCAACGGCGACAGCATCTTCAAGCGCCTGATGTCGGCCATCGGCCGTGACGACCTGGGCAACGACCCGGCGCTGGCCGACAACGCCGGGCGCGTGAAGCGCGTGGCCGAGATCGACGCGGCCATCGAGGCCTGGACGCAGACGCGCACCGTGGCCGAGGTGATGGAGGTGCTCAACGGCGCGCGCGTGCCGGTGGGCAAGGTCTACACCGCCCGGGACATCGTCGAGGACCCGCACTACCGGGCGCGCGACATGATCCTGCGGCAGCCCACGCGCGACGGGCACGTGGTGGAGGTGCCGGGCATCGTGCCCAAGCTGCTGGGCACGCCGGGCGGCGTGCGCCACTCGGCCCCGAAGCTCGGCGACGACACCGACGCGGTGCTGCGCGAGATCGGGCTCACGGAACAACAGATCGCGGCGCTGCGCGAACACAAGGTGGTGGCATGAACAACGAAGTCTGGAACGGCGCCGGGCGGCGCATCCACATGCAGGAAGTGGGCACCCGCGACGGGCTGCAGGTCGAGCCGGCCTTCGTGCCCACCGAGGACAAGATCGCCTTGGTGAACGCGCTCTCGCGCGCGGGGCTGGCCAAGATCGAGGTCACGGCCTTCGTCTCGCCGCAGGCGATTCCGGCGCTGCGCGACGCGGAGCAGGTGCTGCGCGAGATCGAGCGCGTGCCGGGCGTGGTCTACAGCGCGCTGGTGCCCAACGTGCGCGGCGCCGAGCGCGCCATCGACGCGCGGGCCAACGAGATGAACTTGGTGATGTCGGCCAGCGAGAGCCACAACCTGGCCAACCTGCGCATGACGCGCCAGCAGTCCTACCAGGCGCTGTCGGCCGTCAACGCCATCGCGCGGGACGCGGGCACCGCGGTGAACGTGTCGCTGTCGTGCAGCTTCGGCTGCCCGATGGAGGGCGACGTGCCCGAAGCCACCGTGCTGGACTGGTGCGCGCGCTACGTGGACGAGCTGGGCGCGCGCGGCGTGACGCTGTGCGACACCACCGGCATGGCCTACCCGAGCCAGGTCGCGGCGCTGGTGCGCGCCTTCAGGGAGCGCTGGCCGGACACCGAGCTGACACTGCACTTCCACAACACGCGCGGCATGGGGCTGGCGAACGTGCTGGCCTCCATCGCCGCCGGCGCCGACCGCTTCGACGCCTCGCTGGGCGGGCTGGGCGGCTGCCCCTACGCGCCGGGCGCCACGGGCAACGTGTGCAGCGAGGAGATCGTGCACGCGCTGGCGCTCATGGGCTACGACACCGGCGTGGACCTGGCGCGGCTGCTGGAGGCCGCGCGGCGGCTGCCGGCGCTGGTGGGGCATGCGGTGCCGAGCCAGATCGTCGCGGCCGGGCGCCGGCTGGACCTGCACCCGCGGCCTGCGGACTTCGACGCCATCCGCGAGCGGGCGCTGGCGCGGGGCTGAACCGACACCGACGAACCAACACAAGCATCAGGAGACAACCATGAACCATCACAAGCGCCACTTCACCCTGTTGGCCCTGGCGGCCGTCGCCACCCTCGCCGCCGGCCCTGCTGCCGCGCAGGGCGGCTACCCGAGCAAGCCGATCACGCTGGTGGTGCCCACGGCGCCGGGCGGCACCACCGACATCGCCGCGCGCATGCTGGCCGAGCCGCTGGGCAAGGCGCTGGGGCAGACGGTGGTGGTGGACAACCGCGGCGGCGCCAACGGCGCGGTGGCGGCGGTGGCCGTCAAGCGCGCCGAGGCCGACGGCTACACGCTGCTGATGCAGTACTCGGGCTACCACGTCATCACGCCGCACGTGAGCGCGCAGCCGGCGCAGTGGAGCTTCGAGGACCTGCGCCCGGTGGCCAACGTGTTCAGCGCCCCGCAGGTGATCGTGGTGCGCGACGGGCTGCCCGTGAAGACGATGGCCGAGCTCATCGCCTACGCCAAGGCCAACCCGGGCAAGCTCAACTACGCCTCCTCGGGCAACGGCTCGCTGCAGCACGTCACGGGCGCGATGCTGGAGCAGCAGGCGGGTATCCAGATGAACCACATCCCGTACAAGGGAACGGGCCCGGCGCTGCAGGACCTGCTGGGCAACCAGGTCGATCTCACCTTCGGCACCCCGCCGCCGTACATGCCGCACATCGCCTCGGGCAAGCTGCGCGTGCTGGCGGTGACGGGCAAGAGCCGCCTGTCCTCGCTGCCCAACGTGCCCACCGCGGCCGAGGCCGGGCTGCCCAAGCTGGACGCCACCTCGTGGTTCGCGGTGTTCGCGCCGGCCAAGACGCCGCAGCCGGTGGTGGACAAGCTCAGCGGCGAGATCGCGAAGATCATGGCCACGCCCGCGTTCAAGCAGAAGGCGGCCGAGCTCGGCGCCACGGCCGAGTACATGAACCCGCAGCAGCTCGGCGACTACGCCCGCGCCGAGCTCGCGCGCTGGGGACAGGTGGTGAAGGCGTCGAAGATCCAGGGCGACTGAAGCCGGGAGGAGCCGGGCCGGCTCCCGCTCAGCGCCGGCCCAGCAGCTCCCGCAGCGTCTTGAGCAGCGCCGGGTCGCTGCCCTCGGCCACGAAGCGCTGCGGGCTGTCCGCGGCGTAGAGGCCGCCGCCGCCCTGCCAGGGGCGCAGCAGCCACAGGCCGCGGTCGCCGCGGCGGTAGGTGATGGCGTCGCTGGACTGCAGGCCGCCGGGCGCGGGCACCACCACCCGCACCGCCTTCAGGTCCGGCGGCCCCTTCCAGACCTCGGTGACGGCGATGCGGCCCACGGCCCGCGCCGGGGTACCGGGCAGCGGCGCGGGCGCGTCGCTGCTCCACTCGCCCGCCACGATCAGCTCGGAGTGCTGCACCAGCTCGGCCTCGCTCATGCGCGCCCACATCGCCGCCACCGGCCCGGCGGCCGGCAGGCCCAGCGCAGCGGCCAGGCGCAGCAGGCGCCGGCGCGCGGCATCGGGCAAGGGTGCGGGGCCGTGCATGCGCGATCCGGCTTCAGGCCTGAGCCTTGGTCTTGCGGCGGCGCGCCATGCCCAGCACCGCGGCGCCCAGCAGCGCCAGCGTGGAGGGCTCGGACACCGGCGCCGGCTCGCCGCCGCTGGCCGGTGCCGCGCCGTAGAGGTACTGGATGCCCGCGATGTCGTCCGCCTGCGGTCCGACGAAGCCTTCGTTGTAGTACGGGGCCATCAGCGCGCCGTTGTCGCTGGAGTGCTTCAGGCCTAGCGCATGACCGAGCTCGTGCGTGAACACCTGGTAGATGTCGATGCCGGAGCCGGCGTAGCCGACGGTCCAGTTCTCGGCGGTGTCGAAGTGCACGTCGCCCGCGGCGGAGCTGCCGTTGGGGGGCGGGTAGTAGGCATGGGCCAAGACGTTGTAGGCGCCGTCCATGGTGTGGCCGCCGATGCGGATCTGGCCCGAGTTCGTGGAGGCGGCATTGAAGTACGCGCCGTCGTCGGCCACCTGCACGAAGGTCAGGTTGGCCACCGCCGACCAGGAGTCGAAGGCACGCTGGAGCTCGGTCAGGTAGTTCGACGGCATGAAGGACGCCAGCGACTTGATGGAGCAGCCCGAGAATTCCTGGGAGCAGCTCACGCCGGTGCTCATCAGGCTCCAGGTGATCGTGGCGCCGGTGCCCATGGTGGGATCGCCCCACTTGGTCCCGCTCAACACGTAGGCCGACGCCGACATCGGAGCCGCCATCCCGGCCACCAGGGCCAGGCCCGTCAATGCTTTTTTCATATTTCCCCCCTACATCAAACCGGCCGGATGCATCCCGGGTCCATCCGACCGAAAGCCGGACAGCCAGGCACAGCGAACCGCACCGGGACTCCCCGGGAAACCAAAAGACCTTTGTTACATCGTCACCGCGGGAAGGAACCTAAGGCTGGGGGGGTTGATTTTTTCAGTTGCGTGATCTTGAAAGGATCTCGCAATCGGAATCCACGCGGTGGGCCGGCTGCAGACAGCGGGCAGCGGCCCCGACCGGCGCGGGCTGCTACGCCGGCGTGGCGGCGGCGGTCCGCACCCGGCGCCGCTGCGCCGCCACGCCCGCCAGGCCGGCGGCGAACAGCAGCAGCGTGGCCGGCTCGGGGATGGGCGCCGGCGGGCCGTAGAGGAAGCGCGCACCGGCGATGTCGTCGGCCTGCGGGCCGCGGAAGGCTTCGGTGTAGATCGGGTTCATCAGCGCTTGCACGCCGGTGACGTGATCCAGCCCGATGGCGTGGCCGATCTCGTGGCTCACGACCTGGAACACGTCATGGCCCGGGCCGTCGAAGCCGATCGTCCAGCGCTCGGCCGTGTCCAGGAACAGGTCGCCGGCCGCGCTGCGGCCGTTGATCGGCGGGAAGTAGGTGAAGGCCAGCGTGTTCAGCGGGCCGTCCACCTGGTGCGCGCCGATGCGGATGTCGCCGGAGGACGTGGCCGCATCGAAGGGCGCGCCATCGTCGGCCACCTGCTTGAAGGTCAGGCCCGCCACCTTGGACCAGGCGTAGAAGGCCAGCCGGATCTGCTCTAGGTAGCCGGTGGGCATGAAGCTGTCCAGCGCCGCGGTCTTGCAGCCTGAGAACTCCAGCTCGCAGCTCACGCCGCCGTCCATCAGGCTCCAGGTCACGGTGGCCGGGGTGCCGTAGGTCGACGAGCCCCACTTGCCAGGAAAGGTGGGACCGAGCTCGTAGGCCGAAGCCGACAGCGGCACGGCCAGCAGCGCGGACAGCGCAACGCACATCAGTGTTTTCTTCACGACACCTCCTGAGGGATTGAAGGAGGCTGCACCGGCTAGCGCTGCCGCGACCGGCGCACATCCGGCAAGCCCCGCCACCGGCAGCGAGGCCGCCGGCGGCGGCCAGTATTGGCACGGCCCCCCGGCACCATGAAAGCGACTGCCCGTACGGGTTGTGTGAAGCGGTATCCGTCCCCCCGGCAATGAGCCATGCCGAATGGGGGATTGGCGCGGGCTTACAGCGCCGCGGCGAACACCGCGTCGAGCTGCCGCTTCCAGCCGTCCCTGGTGGCCTGGTCAACGAAGCTGGCTTCGAAGCTGTTGAGCGCGAGCTGGTAGGCCTCGCGTGCCCCCAGTTGCGGCAGCGCCTCGAACAGCTCGACGAAGTTCTGGTTCAGGTAGCCGCCGAAGTAGGCCGGGTCGTCGGAGTTGACGGTGGCGACCAGCCCCTGCTCCAGCAGCGCCCCGATGTTGTGCTCGGCCAGCGTGCCGAACACGCACAGCTTGACGTTGGACAGCGGGCACACCGTCAGCGGCACGCGCTCGCGCGCCAGGCGCTGCACCAGCTCGGGGCTCTCCACGCAGCGCACGCCGTGGTCGATGCGCTCGGCACCGAGCAGGTCCAGCGCCTCCTCGATGTAGGCCGGCGGCCCCTCCTCGCCCGCGTGCGCCACCACGTGCAGGCCCATGGCGCGGCAGCGCTCGAACACGCGCGCGAACTTGGAGGGCGGGTGCCCGCGCTCGCTGCTGTCCAGCCCCACGCCGACGATGTACTGGCGCCAGGGCAGCGACTGCTCCAGCGTCTTGAAGGCGTCCTCCTCGCTGAGGTGGCGCAGGAAGCACATGATCAGCCGGCTGCTGATGCCCAGCTCCTGGTGCGCGCGCTGGCAGGCGTGGTGCAGGCCGAGGATCACGGTCTCGAAGGGCACGCCGCGCTCGGTGTGCGTCTGCGGGTCGAAGAACAGCTCGGCGTGCACGACGTTGTCGGCCGCGGCGCGCTCGAAGTAGGCCCAGGCCATGTCGAAGAAGTCTTCCTCCTTGAGCAGCACGCTGGCGCCGGCGTAGTAGATGTCGAGGAAGGTCTGCAGGTCCGTGAAGGCGTAGGCCGCGCGCAGCGCCTCCACGCTCTCGTACTTCAGCGCCACGCCGTTGCGCTGCGCCAGCTTGAAGATCAGCTCGGGCTCCAGCGAGCCTTCGATGTGGATGTGCAGCTCCGCCTTGGGCATGCGGCGCAGCAGCGCGTTCAGGGGTTCGTGGCCGGTCAGGTTGGTCATGGCGGGAATGGGCCTGATGTGGAAATCGGCCCATTCTCGCTGCCGGACTAGGCCGTGCGGCGACGGCCCGGCGCCAGGGTCACTCCACCGCCGGCAGGTTCTTCGCGTTGGCGGTGTTGATGCAAAGTGGATGGCCGAAGCCGCCAGCACTCTTGCCCGTGCTCGGATTGATGTCGTAGACGATGTTGTCGGGCCGCTGGGCATCGCCCGAGACGCCGCCGACACCGGCGAGGTGGTCCATGTTCAGGCGGTTGCGTACGCGCCAGCCGATCATGTGGTCGGCACAGGAGGTGTCGCCGCTCACGCCCACGGCACCCACCACCTTGCGGTTGCTGTCATAGAGAGGCAGCCCCCCACCGAAGACGTTGACGCCACCAATGCGCCTGCCCGTCATGGGATCGCTGGGCGTACCGTACTGCTCGGGGTCGCCACCGTAGGCCACGCCGGTGTCCACCGGATTGCTTTCCTGCAGCCCGAAAAGGCTGCCGCCAGGCTGCACGGCCGAGTAGAGGTTGGCCGTGGACAACGCCAGCGCGTCCAGGCTGAAGGCATTGGCGGTGTTGGCCTTCTGGGCCGAGATCACACGGCTGCCGGGCCACTGGGCACCACGGTCGCTGCCTGAAAAGGCCACGGCACACACCACGCCGTCGCGGTCCACGATGGTGGCCCACATCTGCAGGTTGAGCCCGCTGCTCTCGGCAGCAACGGCGCCCCGCAGAGCCGCCTTGAGCTGCCCCCAGCCCGGCAGGGAGCCGCAACCGGCATGGGCCATCGACGTGCCAAGCGCCAACACCGCGGCGACCATGAGGAAGTTCTTGTTCACGCGCATGCTTGCCTCCAAAGCGATGACATGCCGGACTTGCCGTCTTCCGCACCAGCCGCGGCGCCGTCCGGCCAGACGCCGAGGGCAGCAGGCTGCAGAAGGGAGTGCGCGGCGAAAAGAAGATCTAAAAAATGATCTTCTGCCGCAAACACCGGCGCGCATATTGGCTTCAGACGCACACTTGTGCCGCTTGAATTAACCGGAGCTGGGGGTCGCTCTTGCAACAAGAGGCGTGCGCAACGCCGCGTTCACGTTCACGTGCTTTCACGAGCGCTGACGCCCTGCGGCGTCAGGACACCAAAAAAAACCGCCGTGCCTTGCGGCAGCGGCGGTTCGGTGCGCGCGCACGGACCGCGCTGCGGCCCGGCGCTTCAGCAAGCGCTTACTTGGCGCTGGGCAGCTTGCCCTCCACGCCCTTCACGTACCAGTTGATCTTGTGCAGGAACTCGTCGTCGGCGGTCTCGCCGTCCTTGAGCAGCGGCTTGCCGTCCTGGCCAACGATGGGACCCTTCCAGATGGCGAAGCTGCCGTCCTTCAGGCCGGCCTTGACCTTCTCCAGCGCTTCCTTGGCGTCGGCGGGCACCTTGTCGGACAGGCTCACCAGGTCGATGGCGCCTTCCTTGACGCCCCACCAGGTGTTGGGGCCGGTCTTCCAGGTGCCTTCGAGCATCTCGCCCACGGCCTTCTTGTAGTACGGCGCCCAGTTGATGACGGCCGAGCCCAGGTGCGCGTTGGGGCCGAACTTGCTCATGTCCGAATCCCAGCCGAAGCCGAACTTGCCGGCCTTCTCGGCGGTCTGCAGCACGGCCGAGGAGTCGGTGTTCTGCATCAGCACGTCGGCGCCCTGGTTGATCAGGCTCTGCGCGGCCTCGCCTTCCTTGGGCGGATCGAACCACTTGTTGACCCACACCACCTTGGTCTTGACCTTCGGGTTGACCGACTGCGCGCCCAGGGTGAAGGCGTTGATGTTGCGGATCACCTCGGGGATGGGAATCGAGGCCACCACGCCCAGCGTGCTGGTCTTGGTCACCTTGCCGGCGATCACGCCGGCCATGTAGGCGCCCTCGTAGGTGCGGCTGTCGTAGGTGCGCATGTTCTCGGCGCTCTTGTAGCCGGTGGCATGCTCGAAGCGCACGTCCTTGCTGTCCTCGGCCACCTTGAGCATCTGCTCCATGTAGCCGAAGGTGGTGCCGAAGACGAGCTTGTTGCCCTGCGCAACCATGTCGCGGATCACGCGCTCGGCGTCGGCGGCCTCGGGCACGTTCTCGACGAAGCTGGTCTGGATGCGGTCGCCGAATTCCTTCTCCACTTCGAGCCGGGCGCGGTCGTGGGCGAAGGTCCAGCCCGCGTCGCCCACCGGGCCGACGTAGGCGAAGGCCACCTTCAGCGGCTCGGGCTTGGCTGCCGCCGCCGGGGCGGAGGCCCCTGCGGAAGCTGCCGGCGCGGCGGGCGCGGCCTCTTCCTTCTTGCCGCAGCCCACCAGGGCAGCGGTGGCCGCCAGCGAGGCCCAGCCGCTCAGGCGCAGCAGCGATCGCTTGGAAATCGTCATGAAAGTCCTCTCTTGGTAATGCGAGGTTGTGGGGTCAGCTTGGGTAAAAAACAGGGGACTCAGGAACCGGGGAAGAAGGGCTTGCCCAGCGAGGCCGGCATGTTGGCGCGGATCCACGTGGGGTTGCGCGAGATGAGCACCAGCACCAGCACCGTGGCGAGGTAGGGCAGCATGGTCAGCAGCTGGCTGGCCACCTCCACGCCCTCGCCCTGCAGGTGGAACTGCAGCATCGTCACGCCGCCGAAGAGGTATGCGCCCAGCAGCACCCGCGCCGGGCGCCAGGTGGCGAAGGTGGTCAGCGCCAGCGCGATCCAGCCCTTGCCGGCGATCATCCCCTCCACCCACAGCGGCGTGTAGATCACCGAGACGTAGGCGCCCGCGACCCCGCACAGCGCGCCGCCGGCCATGACCGCGGCGAGGCGAATGCGCCGCACCGGGTAGCCCAGCGCATGCGCCGACTCCGGCGACTCGCCCACCGCGCGCAGCACCAGCCCGGCGCGCGAACGGTAGAGGAACCAGGCCAGGCCGATGGCCAGCGCGATGGCGAGGTAGACCATCGGGTGCTGCTTGAAGAAGGCCGGACCGACGAAGGGAATGTCCGCCAGGCCCGGGATCTCGAAGCGCGCGCGCTCGGGCAGCTTCTCCTGCGTGTAGCGGATGCCCACGAAGGCCGAGAAGCCCGCGCCGAACAGGCTCAGCGCCAGGCCCGTGGCGTACTGGTTGGTGTTGAGCCAGATCACCAGCGCGCCGAAGGCCGCGGCCAGCAGCGCCCCGGCCAGCGCGCCGGCGCCGAAGGCCAGCACGTCCGAGCCGGTGTGCACCGCGGTGGCGAAGCCGGCGATGGCGGCCACGAGCATCATCCCCTCGGCACCGAGGTTGAGGATGCCCGCGCGTTCGTTGATCAGCAGGCCGAGCGCGGCGATCGCCAGCACGGTGCCGGCGTTGAGCGTGGCGGCCAGCAGCAGGGCAAGCGCTTCCATCAGGCGCTCCTTTGCGCGGTGGCGGACGCGGCGGCCCGGGCGCCGCGCTGCCAGCGCAGGCGGTAGTGGATGAGCGTGTCGCAGGCCAGCAAGCTGAACAGCAGCAGGCCCTGGAACACGCCGGTGATGGACTTGGGCAGGCCCAGGCGCGACTGCGCCAGCTCCCCGCCGATGAAGAACATGCTCATCAGGATGGCGGACAGCGCGATGCCGCCCGGGTGCAGCCGCCCGACGAAGGCGACGATGATCGCGGCGAAGCCGTAGCCCGCGGGCACGTGCGGCGTGAGTTGGCCCAGCGGCCCCACCGCCTCCAGCGCGCCGGCCAGGCCCGCCGCGCCGCCGGACAGCAGCAGCGCCGTCCACAGCGCGCCGCGCGAGGAGAAGCCCGCATAGCGCGCCGCCAGCGGCGCCAGCCCGCCCACCTGCAGCTGGAAGCCGGCATAGGTGCGGAACAGGAACAGCCAGGCCGCCACCACCGCCCCCAGCGCGATCAGCACGCCGATGTTGGCGCGCAGCCCGTCGATGAGGCGCGGGATCTTGGTGGCCGCGGCGAAGGTGATGGTCTGCGGGAAGTTGAAGCCCTGCGGGTCCTTCCACGGGCCGTAGACCAGGTAGCCCAGCAGCAGTTCGGCCACGTACACCAGCATCAGGCTGACCAGGATTTCATTCGCATTGAAGCGGTCGCGCAGCAAGGCCGTGATGCCCGCCCAGAGCATGCCGCCGAGCACGCCGGCCAGCAGGATGGGCAGCACGATCCAGCGGCTGCTGTCCGGCCCGGCCTGCATGGCCATCCAGCCGGCGCCCAGGGCGCCCAGGATGAACTGCCCCTCCGCGCCGATGTTCCAGACGTTGGAGCGGAAGCACACCGCCAGGCCCAGCGCGATCAGCACCAGCGGCACGGCCTTGATGCTGAGCTCGCCCCAGGCGCGGGCGTCCTTGACGGGCTCGACGAAGAAGAGCTGCAGGCCGCGCACCGGGTCCTTGCCCAGCAGCATGAACAGGGCGATGCCGATGAGCACCGTGAGGGCCAGCGCCAGCAGCGGCGAGGCCCAGGACATGAGGCCGGACGGCTGCGGCCGGGCTTCGAGTTTCAGCATGGGATAGGCTCGAAAAAGGTCAGGCCACGGCGGCCGTGGCGGGCTGCGCGCCGGATTCGTCCCGCGGCCACAGGCCGCTCATCCAGGCCCCGATCTGCTCGACCGTGGCCTGCGGGGTGGGAATGCTGGGGCTCAGGCGCCCCTGCGCGATGACGACCAGCCGGTCGCTGATCTCGAACAGCTCGTCGAGCTCCTCGCTCACCACCAGCAGCGCGCAGCCGGCGTCGCGCAGCTTCAGCAGCTCGCCGCGGATCTGCGCCGCCGCGCCCACGTCCACGCCCCAGGTCGGCTGGGAAACGATCAGCAGCTTGGGCCGGGCGTCGATCTCGCGGCCGACGATGAACTTCTGCAGGTTGCCGCCGGACAGGCTCTTGGCGGCCGAGTGCCAGCCGCCGGCCTTGACGTTGAAGCGCTCGATCAGCGACTGCGCCAGCGCCCTCACCTGCGCCCGGCGCAGCCAGCCGCCGGCGGCCACGGGTTCGGTGCGGGTGAGCAGCACGTTCTCCGCCAGCGACAGCGTGGGCACCGCGCCGCGGCCCAGCCGCTCCTCGGGCACGAAGTGCAGCCCCAGGCGGCGGCGCCGGCTCGGCGAGGCCGTGGCGATGTCGCGGTCGAAGAGCGTGATGCTGCCGCGCGCCGCGCGGCGGTCCTCGCCCGAGAGCGCGGCCATGAGCTCCTGCTGGCCGTTGCCGGAGACGCCGGCCACGCCGACGATCTCGCCGGCGCGCACCTGCAGCGCGATGTCCTGCAGCGTGGTGCCGAACACGTCTTGGCGCTCCAGCCGCAGGCCCTTGACCGCCAGCACCACGTCGCCGGGCGTGGTGGCGGCGTGGCGCAGCTGCGGCGGCTCGCTGCCGATCATCAGGCGCGACAGCGAGGCGTTGGTCTCCTGCCCCGGATCGACCTCCCCCGTCACCTTGCCGCCGCGCAGCACGGTGCAGTGGTGGCACAGGCTGCGGATCTCGTCGAGCTTGTGGCTGATGTAGAGGATCGAGCAGCCTTGCGCCGCGAGCTGGCGCAGCGTCACGAAGAGCTTCTCCACCGCCTGCGGCGTGAGCACCGAGGTGGGCTCGTCCAGGATCAGCAGCTGCGGCCGCCCCATGAGCGCGCGCACGATCTCCACGCGCTGGCGCTCGCCGACGGAGAGGCTGTGCACGGGGCGCATCGGGTCCACTTCGAGCCCGTATTCCTTGGACACCTCGCGCATGCGCGTGACGACCTCGGGCAGCGCCATGGACTTGTCCAGGCCCAGCCAGACGTTCTCGGCGGCGGTGAGGGTGTCGAAGAGCGAGAAGTGCTGGAACACCATGGAGATGCCCAGCGCCCTGGCCTCGTGCGGATTGCGCACCTGCACGGGGCGGCCGTTCCAGCGGATCTCTCCTTCATCCGGGCGCACGGCGCCGTAGATGATCTTCATCAGGGTGGACTTGCCGGCGCCGTTCTCGCCCAGCACGGCGTGGATCTGTCCGGGCGCGACGCGAAGGCTCACGCCGTCATTGGCCTTCACGGCCGGGTACTGCTTGCTGATCCCCACCAGCTCCAGGCGCAACATGGACGGTGAAACTCCCTTGGATGCCGGCTGGTGCGCCGGCAAAAGTCGTGATTGTGCTATGGCGCAAGGGGCTTCCCGCCCCAGCCCGGTGCACCGGTGCTTGCCGGGCGGGACGAACACCGCGGCCGGACTGTTACAGGCTGCAGCTTTCGTGCCGGGTCAGCGTCCCAGCGGCGCATTGCCGAGCAATGCATCCGGTTGCACTGGATCAATGCAGGCTGCGGGCCAAAGTGCCAACAAAGTCCGCATCCGCACTTAAAGCTGTCCGACAACGGGCCGATTTCAGAAGAGTTCAACCCAAGGTTTGGCCTCGGGCGTCGCCGTCTTACAGCCGTGCTCTTCACATCGCTATACCTGCCCACCACGCAGCCACCCGCCCGCCCCGGCTTGCGGCTGCGCACGGTCTCGCGCGGCCTGTTCCTGCTGGTGTCGGTGGCGCTGGTGGCCAACCTGCTGTTTCTGGCGGCCATCGGCAATGCCTTCGACAGCGCGCGGCAGGCCGCACAGCGGCGCGACCAGGCGATGGAGTTGGTGGAGGAGCTGCGCCATGAAACCCAGCTGCTCGGCCACCTGGTGCGCGCCTACGTCGCCACGGCGGATTCGCGCTACCTGCGCTACTTCTACGACATCCTGGCGGTCCGGCAGGGCGAGAAGCCCGCGCCGGACGGTGGCGACCCGCAGTACTGGGAACACGTGATCGGCGGCCTGCGGCCGCACGCGTTGCCGGCCGGCCGTGCCGGCGTGTCGCTGTCGGAACGCATGCGCCAGCTCGACTTCGACCTGGCCGAGCAGCGTGCGCTGAGCGCCGTGCTGACGGCCACCGCGATGCTGAGCGAAACCGAGCAGATCGCCTTCGCCGCCACCCAGGGCCTGTACGACGCGAGCAAGGCCACCTTCGTCTCCGACGGCACGCCCGACCCGGCCTTCGCGCACAAGCTCGTCTACGGCGAGGACTACGCGGCGCAGTCCGCGGCACTGGCCGACAACGTGCACACGCTCATTCGGCTCACCGATGCGCGTACGGCCGGCGACGTCCGGGACGCCAGCGAGCGGCTGCGCTACTTCGTGTTCGCCGCCGTGGCGATGGACCTGCTGGTCGCCGTGGCGATGGGGCTGGCCTGGTACGGCGTGCGCCGCCGCGTGCTGCAGCCCATCACGGCGCTGGCGGCCACGGCGGACCGCTTCGCCCGGGGCGATTACGCCGTGCCCGTCAGCCCTGCCCAGGGCCGCGTGGACGAGCTCGACGGCCTGGCGCGCACGCTGGAGCACATGGCCAGGTCGATCCAGAACGACCTGGCCGCCCGCGAACGCACCCAGCGCGAGCTGGAGGCCGCACGCGCGCAGGCGGAGTCGGCCACCCAGGCCAAGAGCCGCTTCCTGGCCAACATGAGCCACGAGATCCGCACGCCGCTGAACGCCATCATCGGCATGACGCACCTGGCGCTGGACACCGAGCTGGATGCGCGGCAGCGCGACTACCTGGACAAGGTGCACGGCGCCTCCACGCTGCTGCTGGACCTGATCAACGACATCCTGGACTTCTCCAAGATCGAGGCCGGCAAGCTCGCGCTGGAGTCGGTTCCCTGCCACCTGGAAGGCCTGGTGGCCGATGCGCTGTCGCTGCTGCGCGACAAGTCCCAGGGCAAGGAGCTGGAGCTGATCTGCGACATGGAGAGCCCGGCGCTGCTGGGGGAATCTGCAACGGTCTGGAGCGATCCGCTGCGCCTGAGGCAGATCCTGGTGAACCTGCTGTCCAACGCCGTGAAGTTCACCGAGCACGGCCACGTGCGCCTGGCCCTGCGGCTGGAGCGTCGCAACGGCGCGGCCCCGGACCAGCGTGCACGGCTTCGCTTCGAGGTCTCCGACACCGGCATCGGCATGACGGCCGAGCAGGTGCAGCAGCTGTTCCAGGAGTTCACGCAGGCCGACGGTTCGACCACGCGCCGCTACGGCGGCACGGGCCTGGGCCTGTCCATCACCAAGCACCTGGTGCAATTGCTGGAGGGCACCCTGGAGGTGCACAGCGAGGCCGGCAAGGGCTCCACCTTCACCGTCGTCCTGCCGGTGCGGGTGGCCCCACACCCCGCCCCCGTCCCGCTGCCCGGCATCGGCGGGCTGCGCGTGCTGGTGGCCGAGGACCAGCGCGAGGCGCGCCAAGGCCTGCTGGGCCAGCTGCGGACGCTGGGTGCCGGCCAGGGCCACGGCGGTGCGCTCGATGCCGCCACCAGCGCCGCCGAGGCGCTGCAGCGCTGCCGGGCGGCGCTGGACGCCGGACGGGCTTACGGGCTGCTGCTGCTGGACTGGTCGCTGCCCGACCTTGGCGGCGCCGACGTGCTGCAAAGGCTGCGGGCCCTGGGCCCGGACGCGCCCCGCGTGGTGGCGATGCTGGCTTGCGGCCAGGAGCGGCTGCACCGCGAGGCGCTGGACGCCGGTGCCGGGAGCGTGCTCGCCAAGCCCGTACTGCCCCAGTCCTTGCGCTGCGCCCTGGCCGACGTGCCGGAACCGGCCCGCCCGGCGCCCGAGGCCACGGCCACCGATTCGCGGCGGCTGCGCGGCCTGCGGGTGCTGCTGGTGGAGGACAACCCGGTGAACCGCCAGCTCGCCTGCGAGCTGCTGGCGCGCGCAGGGGCCGTGGTCCAGACCGCGGAGAACGGCCGCGCGGCCCTCGCCACGCTGGAGCGCACCGGCGCCCAGGCCCATGACGTGGTGCTCATGGACCTGCAGATGCCCGTCATGGACGGCTACGAGGCCACGCAGGTGCTGCGCGCCAACCCGCTGTGGCGCCAGCTGCCCATCCTGGCGATGACGGCCCATGCCATGCAGGAGGAGCGCGAGCGCTGCCTGGCGCTGGGCATGCAGGGCCACATCGCCAAGCCGCTGGATCCGCACGCCCTGGTGCGCAGCCTGGTGGCGTACGTGCCGGCGGCGCAGGACGCACCGCCGGAGGCCGCCACGGCCTCCGCGGACGCCGGCACGGCCGAACCGTCGCCCTGGCCTGCGTGGCAGGGCATCGACGTGGCCGACGGACTGCGCCGCTGCGGCTCCCCGGCGCTGTACCGCGACGGCCTGGCCGGCTTCGCGCGGCACCACGCGCACCTCGTGGAGTGGCTGGAGGCCCTGGCCACCGGGCGCGACCTGCGCACGCTGGCGCGCGAGGCCCACACCCTCAAGGCGCTGGGCCGGCAGCTCGGCATGCCCGCCGTCGCCGACGCGGCACAGGCCCTGGAGGCGGCATTGGAGACCTGTGCGCACGGTGCCGTGCCGGGAGCCGAGCTCGGCACGCTGGCCCAGGCGCTGAAGGCGGTGTTGCACACGCTCGCCGCGCAGCCGCCCCGGCCCACGCGGCTGGGGCACCCGGCGCCAGCCTCCCGCTCGGCCCAGGACGATCCCCTGCGCTGGGCCCGGCTGCGCCAGCTGCTGGCCGACGGCGACAGCGAGGCGCTGCTGCTGTGGCGTGCACAGCGCGATGAGCTGATGCCCACCCTTTCCCCTGCGCAAGCGAATGCGCTGGACGACGCGCTGCAGCGCTGCGACTTCGATGCCGCGCTGCACGTCCTTCCCGACCCGCCCTTGCCCGCGACCGCGGGCCGCGAATCCACATGACAGAGCGCGACCTGACCCCCAACGAGCGCAGCACGGTGCTCGTGGTGGACGACAACCCCGACAACCTGTCCCTCGTGGCGGGGCTGCTGAACGAGCCATACCGCGTGAAGCTGGCCAACAGTGGCGCCCGGGCACTGGCGCTGGCGCTGCGCGACCCGCCGGACCTGGTGCTGCTCGACGTGATGATGCCGGGCATGGACGGCTACGAGGTGTGCCGCCGTCTCAAGGCCGAGCCCGCCACGCGCGACGTGCCGGTGATCTTCCTCACCGCCATGAGCCAGCCGGAGGACGAGGCCCGCGGCTTCGAGGCCGGCGCCGCCGACTTCATCCACAAGCCCATCAGCCCGCCCATCGTGCGCGCGCGGGTGAAGACGCACCTGGAGGTCAAGGCCTGGCGCGACTCCATGCGCCGCCACAACGCCGGGCTGCAGGCCGAGCTCGCCGAGCGCATGAGCCAGGTGGAGCAGCTGCGCGACGCGACGCTGCACGTGATGGTGTCGCTGGCCGAGTTCCGCGACGAGGACACCGGCAACCACATCAAGCGCACGCAGGAGTACGTGCGCGTGCTGGCCCAGTACCTGCGTGCCCACCCGGGCGACTGCGAGGAGGCGCGCGCGCTCGACGACGGCGCCATCGAGCTCATGGCCAAGTCCGCGCCGCTGCACGACATCGGCAAGGTCGCCATTCCCGACCACATCCTGCTCAAGCCCGGCCGCCTGGATGCGCAGGACTTCGCGGTGATGCAGACGCACTCGATGCACGGCTGGGAGATGCTGCAGCGCGCCGCGCAGCGCATGGGCGGCGACCCGGAGTTCCTGGTCTACGCCATGCAGATCGCCCGCCATCACCACGAGCGCTGGGACGGCAACGGCTACCCGGACCGCCTGGCCGGGCGCGGCATCCCCTTCGCCGCGCGGCTGATGGCCGTGGCCGACGTGTACGACGCGCTCACCACCCGCCGCCCCTACAAGGAGCCCTTCCCGCACGACAGGGCCATGTCCCTCGTGCTCGAAGGCTCGGGCAGCCATTTCGATCCGCAACTGGTGGACGCCCTGGTGGCCTGCGAGCAGCGCTTCATCGACATCGCGCACACCTGGCGGGACTGATGCCACGGCAGCCCACTTGCCGGGCACGGCCACGGCCGCTGGGCCGGGGGTGTTGAACCGTGACGAAGCGATCCGTCCTCCTGGGCTTGCTGGCGGGGTTGCTGCTGGCCGTCGCCAGCCTGCGCGCACAAGCCGACAACGGCGTGATCGTCATCGGCCATGCCGCGCTGCGTGCCCTGGACGCGGACACCGTCAAACGCATCTACACCGGCCGCGTCATCGAGCTCGACGGCCAGGACCTGCGGCCCGTGAACCTGGCGCCGGGCCATTCCCTGCGCCGACGCTTCCTCGCCGGCGTGCTGCAGCAAAGCGACGACGACTACCAGGCCTACTGGACGGTGCGCCGCTACATCGGCAAGGGCACGCCGCCGCGCGAGCTCGACTCCACGGCGCGGGTCATCGACTACGTGCATCGCACGCCGGGCGCGCTGGGCTACATCGATGCCGAGCAATGGACCCCGGGCCTCAACGTGCTGCTGCGCCGCTAGCAGCCCCGCCCGCCGGCCGCTTCCAGACGAAATCCATATGCAGTACCTCCTCCGCTCCGTGAACCTCGCTGCCTGGCGCGGGCCCGTCCTGGGCGCTGCACTGGTGGCCATGGCGGCGCTGGCGCAGGCGCGGTCCGCGACCGTAGAGGAGGAGCCCCAGGACAGGACGCTGTCGTGGTCGGCCTTCGGCACGGTGGGCTATGCGCGCTCCGACCAGCCCTGGCACTACCAGCGCCACATCGACGAGCACGGCACCTTCAAGCGCGACACGACCCTGGGCGCGCAGCTCGATGCGCAGCTCGCGCCGGAGTGGTCCGCCACGCTGCAGTCGCGGCTGGCGCCCGCGGCGCGCCACGACACGGGCTGGGCGCTGCGCAATGCCTGGGCCTTCGCCGCCTGGCGCCCGGACAACGACTGGCTGCTGCGGGCCGGCAAGCTGCGCCTGCCCGTGCTGCTGCGCTCGGAGCAGATGGACGTGCAGCAGACCTACGCCGAGCTGCGCCTGCCCAGCGAGATCTACAGCCTGCTGCCTGCCAACGACTTCACCGGCGTGCACCTGACGCGGAGCTGGAACCTGGGGGACGGCGAGCTCAGCCTCGACCTCTACCGCGGCCACAACCGTCTCAACACGCGCTACTGGCTGCGCGAGGGCCTGCCGGGCGCCGTGCCGGCCGGGGCGCTGTACCCGGACATGAAGGTCGCCATGCAGGGCCTGGTGCTCACGTGGCGCGGCCCGGACCTGACGCTGCGCAGCGGCGTGCACCACGCACGCGTGCGCAGCACCGACGGCACGCCGCTGCCCGTGCGGCCGAGCTGGGCCGAGCTGGGCCCCGGGCTGGGCTACTGGCAGACCCGCAACGACCTGCCGGGGCCGGGCGTGGCCACGACCGGCGACGCCGGCAACCTCATCCTGAGCGCGAGCGTGGAGGCGGCGCTGGGCGGGGGCTGGAGCCTGGCCGCGGAAGCCGGCCGCGGGCACATGCGGACCCTGGAAAGCGGCCTGAGCTTCAGCGGGGGCTACGTCACGGCCTACCGCGGCTGGGGCGGCCTGACGGGCTACGCCACGCTGGCGGCGATCCGCTCCGACCAGCGCGCATGGACCTGGGCGCGCACGCTGGACACCACCACGCTGCCCGCGGGCGTGCCCGGCGCCGGGCTGCTCAACGCCTCGATGCGCCTGTATGCCGACACCATCCCGCTGTACGACCAGCAGTCGCTGACGCTGGGCGCGGCGTATGCGCTCACGCCGCGCAGCAAGCTCAAGGCCGAGTGGCTGCATGCGCGGGTGCGCGGCACGCAGTTCATCGACCGGCCCGCGGGCGAGCCGCTGACGCAGCGGCGCGGCGTCAACGTGCTCTCGGCGAGCTACAGCGTGGTGTTCTGAGGGCTCAATGCCCGCCCAGCCACACGAACTTGAACAGGAACACCGCGGCGATCAGCCAGCTCATGAAGTGCACCTGCTTCACCTGCCCGGTGAACAGCTTCAGCGCCGCGTAGGTGATGAAGCCGAAAGCCAGGCCGTTGGCGATGGAGTAGGTGAAGGGCATGGCCAGCGCCGTCACGGCCGCCGGGATGATCTCGGTGCTGTCGTCCCAGTCCAGCTCGGTGAGCTCGCGCAGCATCAGGCAGGCGACGTAGAACAGCGCCGGCGCCGTGGCGTAGCCCGGCACCGCGCCGGCCAGCGGCGCGATGAACAGGCAGGACAGGAACAGCACCGCCACCGTCACCGCCGTCAGCCCCGTGCGGCCGCCGGCCTGCACGCCCGTGGCGCTCTCGACGTAGGCCGTGGTGCTGGAGGTGCCCAGCAGCGAGCCCGCGAAGATCGCGCCGCTGTCGGCCAGCAGCGCCTTGTTCATGCGCTCCATCTTCCCGGCCTGCAGCAGCCCGGCGCGGCGCGCCACGCCCATGAGCGTGCCGGTGGCGTCGAACAGCTCGACCAGGAAGAACACCAGCACCACGTTGAGCACGCCCGCGGCCAGCGCGCCCTTGATGTCCAGCTGCAGGAAGGTCGGCGCGATCGAGGGCGGTGCGGAGAACACGCCCTTGAAGTGGTTGCCGCCCACCAGGAAGGACAGCAGTGTCACGGTCACGATGCCGATCAGGATCGCGCCGCGCACCTTGAAGCGGTCCAGCACCACGATCACCAGGAAGCCCAGCACCGCCAGCAGCACCGGCATCTTGTGCACGTCGCCCAGCGTCACGAAGGTCGCCGGCGAGGCGGCCACGATGCCCGCGCTCTTGAGCGCGATCAGCGCCAGGAACATGCCGATGCCCACCGTAATGGCCACGCGCAGCGTGTGCGGTATGCCGCGGATGATCAGCTCGCGCAGCCGCAGCAGCGTCACCGTCAGGAACAGGCAGCCGGAGATGAACACCGCGCCCAGCGCGACGCGCCAGTCGTAGCCCATGCCCTGCACCACCACGTAGGCGAAGTAGGCGTTGAGCCCCATGCCCGGCGCCAGCGCGATGGGGTAGTTGGCGAACAGGCCCATCACCAGCGTGCCCAGCGCCGCGATCAGGCAGGTGGCGACGAACACCGCCTCGCGCGGCATGCCGGCGTCGCCCAGGATGGCCGGGTTGACGAAGACGATGTAGGCCATCGTCAGGAAGGTGGTGAGCCCGGCGACGAGCTCGGTGCGCACGCTGGTGCCGTGCTCGCGCAGGCGGAACATGCGTTCCACCAGCGAGCGGTTCACGCCGACGGCGCTCATGTCGGGCTCGGTGTTGCCGGGCGAGGATGCGACGGACGCGGCAAGGCGCCCACCGGGCAAGGTGGAATCGGGCAAGGCCATGGGGTGTCTCCTGTGGTGGATGAAAGGACGCTCTGCGGCGCCTGATGGCTGAGGGAATTCATGAAAGGTCGCGCGCGCTGGCAGCGCTGCAGCAGGCGCGTCCTGCGCGCTGCTTCGTCATGCCCGGGAAGACGCAGGGGTGTGCGGGCGAGTTGTTGGACGCCGGCCGAGAGCTGCTCCGGTTCGCCCTTTACTTCGTCATTCCCGCGAAGGCGGGAATCCAGGCGGCCCCCAAGTCGCTGCCAGCAGATCGGGGTGAACACCGGGGCTTGCATCCCGGTTCGCAGCACCCAGGCTTCGCGCTGACGTGGGGCCGCCTGGATTCCCGCCTGCGCGGGAATGACGAAGTAGTGGAGAGGCCACCCGTACTTCGTCCTGCAGAAATGCCTCGACGTTCCCCGGACAGCAGTGCGCCTGCGCGGGGATGACGAAGTAGTTGGCGAGGCAAACCAGCTCATGGCCAACGTCCAGCAGCTTTTCCCGGGCTCGCACGTGTCAGGACAGCAGTGCCGCGGCTTCAGCCGCGCGCCCACCGCTCGGTGCCCGCCACCCAGGCGGACACCAGGTTGCGCTCGTCGCCCAGCGTCATCCAGGCGAACACGCGCTCGTGCAGGTGGCGCGTCAGGCGGTCGCGGTGCTGCGCCAGCGGGCCGTGGGCCCAGTCCCACACGGCGAGGTCCGCGGTGGCGCCCGGCTCCAGCGAGCCGATCTCCGAATCGAGCCGCAGCGCGCGCGCCGCGCCCAGCGTGGCGGCGTACAGCGCCTTCCAGGCCGTGAGCTTCACGCCCTGCAGCGCCTGCACCTTGTAGGCCTCGGCCAGGGTGCGCACCATCGACAGCGTCGTGCCCGCGCCCACGTCGGTGGCCAGCGACACGCCCACGCCGGCGTCCTGCAGCTTGACCCAGTCCAGCAGCCCGCTGCCCAGGAACAGGTTGGAGGTCGGACAGTGCGCGACGTGCGCGCCCGTCTCGGCCAGCAGGCGCCGGTCCGCGTCGTCCAGCCAGATGCCGTGCGCCAGCACCGAGCGCTCGTTGAGCAGGCCGTGCGCGGCGTACACGTCCAGGTAGCTGCGCGCCTCGGGGAAGATCTCCGCCACCCAGCGCACCTCGTCCATGTTCTCGGCCACGTGCGTGTGCATGTAGGTGCCGGGATAGCGCGCCAGCAGCTTGCCGGCCATGTGCAGCTGCTCGGGCGTGCTGGTGGGCGCGAAGCGCGGCGTGAGCGCGTAGGCCGCCCGTCCCTTGCCGTGCCAGCGCTCGATCAGCTCGATGCAGTCGGCCTCGGCGCCCTCCACGTCGTCGCTGAGGTAATCGGGCACGAAGCGGTTCATCAGCACCTTGCCGGTGACCAGCCGCATGCCGTGGCCCACGGCGGCCTCGAACAGCGCATCGACGGACACCTTGTGCACGGTCGGGAACACCACCGCCGACGTGGTGCCGTGCGCCAGCAGCAGGTCCAGGAAGCGGTTGGCGCCGTCGCGCGCGGCGGCGGCCTCCTCGAAGCGGTGCTCGGCCGGGAACACGTAGCGCTCCAGCCAGGGCAGCAGCGCCTCGCCGTGGCTGGCGATCACGTCGAGCTGCGGGCAGTGCACGTGCGTGTCGATGAAGCCGGGCATCAGCAGCCGGCCGGAGAAGTCGCGCTGGTCCCAGTCCTCGCCGGGCTGCTCGCGGGTGCGTCCCGCGATGCGGCCGTCCTCGATCAGCAGCCAGCAGTCGGGGTCGAAGCGCACGGCAGGCGAGTCCACGGTGCTCAGGCCGGGGTCGCCGGTGAAGTCGAGCAAATCGGCGCGCAAGGCGAGGCGGCGGGTCATGCGGGGGTCTCCTGGGAGGTTGAGTCGTCTTGGGCGGGCGTGCGCCGCCGCGGGGCCTGGGCCTCGGCGACGAGGTTGCGCACCACGTCGCGCACCTGCTCGCGCAGCCAGCGCGCGGCGGGCGCGGCATGGGTGGCGTCGTGCCAGAGCTGGTAGTAGCTCAGCGGCGGAAAGCCCACCGGGCACCTCACGACGCGCACCGGCAGGCGCTGCGCGTAGCGGCTGCAGAACAGCCGCCCGGTGGTGAGCACCAGCCGCGAGCGCGCCACCATCAGCGGCGCCAGCCCGAAGTAAGGGCTGCGCACGGCAACGCGGCGCGAAAGGCCCTGCTGGGTGAGGAATTCGTCGATCACGCCGCGCGCGCCCGGGTGAAGCGGCGTGGGCGCCAGGTGCTCCGCGGCCAGGTAGCGCTCGGCCGTCCACGCGCGCGGGTTGCGCACCGCCGGGTGGTCCTGCGCCACCAGGCACACCACCTCGTCGCTGAACAGCCGCGCCAGGTGCAGCTCGCCCGGGGGCTGCAGCCAGTTGCCGATGACCAGCTCCACCTCGCCGCGCGCCAGGCCGCGGCGGTAGTCGTAGTCGGCGGACAGGGCGTGGATCTCCAGCTCGATGCCGGGCGCCACGGTCTTGAGCCGCTCCACCAGCCCGGGCAGGAACAGCGGGTCCAGGTAGTCGCTCGCGGCGATGCGGAAGGCCTGCTTCGCCGTAGCCGGCTCGAAGGCGCGGGCGCTGCTGCCGCCGAAGATCGTGGCCGCGTGGCGCAGCAGCTCGCCGGCGGGCTCCAGCAGCTCCAGCGCCAGCGGCGTGGGCGCCATGCCGCTGCCCGCGCGCACCAGCAAGTGGTCACCCACCAGATGGCGCAGCCGCCGCAGCTGGGCGCTGACGGCGGGCTGCGTGCTGCCGAGCTTCAAGGCGGCACGCGAGACGCTGCGTTCGGTGATCACGGTGTGGAGGACCTTCACGAGTTGGAGCTCGATCTTGTCCAATGCAGAGCCTTGCGCCATACGTCCACCGGCATAGTGATGATGCGGGCCATCGTATACACCGCCTGTCGGCAAGCGTGTACCTTTGCGGCCATGAACACGCCCCGCCCCATCCGCTTTTTCCACCGCGGCCGCATCGTCTCGGTGTCGTCCGCCCCGACGCGCAGCGTGCTGCAGTGGCTGCGCGAGGACGAGAACTGCACCGGCACCAAGGAAGGCTGCAACGAGGGCGACTGCGGCGCCTGCACCGTCGTCGTGGCCGAGCTGGCCGATGGCCCTGGCGCCGACGTGGTACAGGGCCTGCGGCTGCGCAGCGTCAACGCCTGCATCCGCTTCCTGCCCACGCTGGACGGCAAGGCCCTGCTGACGGTGGAGGATCTCAAGTCCATCGCCGGCGGCCAGCTGCATCCGGTGCAGCAGGCGCTGGTGGACTGCCACGGTTCGCAATGCGGCTTCTGCACCCCCGGCTTCGCCATGTCGCTCACCGCCTGCTACGAGCGCCACTGCGAGTCCGGCACGCGGCCCACGCGCCAGGCGCTGGCCGACGAGCTCGCCGGCAACCTGTGCCGCTGCACCGGCTACCGGCCCATCCTCGACGCCGGCCAGAAAATGTTTGACTACTCAACCGCGCGGCTGGACGCCGCGCCCATCGTGCAGGCGCTCAAGAGCCTGCGGGAAGAGCCCGCGCTGTCCCTGCCCGGCTTCGAGGCGCCGCGCACGCTGGACGACCTGGCCGCGCTGCGCGAGGCCCAGCCGCAGGCCACGCTGCTGGCCGGCGCCACCGACATCGGCCTGTGGCACAACAAGCAGTTCCGGCCGCTGCCGCAGCTGCTGTACGTGGGCGAGGTGCGGGAGCTGCAGCGCATCGAGGAGGACGGCGGCGTGCTGCGCATCGGCGCCGGCGCCTCGCTGGAGGACGCCTGGAGCGCGCTGGAGCAGCGGGTGCCGGAGCTGCGCGAGGTGTGGCTGCGCTTCGCCTCGCCGCCGGTGCGCCATGCCGGCACGCTGGGCGGCAACGTCGCCAACGGCTCGCCCATCGGCGACGGCGCGCCGGTGCTGATGGCGCTGGGCGCCACGCTGGTGCTGCGCCGCGGCGCCAGCGTGCGCCGGCTGCCGCTGCAGGACTTCTACGTGGACTACATGAAGAACCGCCTGGAGCCGGGCGAGTTCCTGCAGGCCATCGAGGTGCCGCGCCTGGCGCCCGAGGCCACGGTGCGGGTGTGGAAGATCTCCAAGCGCTACGACAGCGACATCTCCGCCGTCTGCGGCGCCTTCCTGCTGGAGCTGGACGGCCACCGCGTCAAGGAAGCGCGCTTCGTCTTCGGCGGCATGGCCGCCACCGTCAAGCGCGCCGCGCAGGCCGAGACCGCCGTGACGGGACAGCCCTGGACCACGGCCACCGTCAACGCCGCCATGGCGGCGCTGTCGAACGATTTCAAGCCCCTCACCGACCAGCGCGCCAGCGCCGACTACCGGCTGCGCGTGGCGCGCAACCTGCTGCTGAAACTCTGGCTGCAGACGCGCGTGGACGCGCCGCCCCTGGCCGTCGAGGCCGGCAGCGTGTGGCAGGCCGCCTGACGGAGGACAAAACCATGAACCGAGCCGTCGAAAGCTTCCTGAACACCGACCCCGCCGCCCAGGCGCACAGCGGCGCCCGCGTGGGCGTGCCGCGCGCGCACGAGTCCGCGCACCTGCACGTGGCCGGCGCCGCGCCCTACGTGGACGACATCCCCGAGGTTGCCGGCACGCTGCACGCCGCGCTGGGCCTCTCGCCCGTGGCGCACGGCAAGCTGCGCGGCATCGACCTGGACAAGTTGCGCTCACAACCCGGCGTGGTGGCGGTGCTCACCGCCGCGGACATCCCGGGCAGCAACGACTGCGGCGCCATCGTGCACGACGAGCCCATCCTGGCCGTGGGCGAGGTGCAGTTCCTGGGGCAGCCGGTGTTCGCCATCATCGCCACCGAGCGCGAGCTGGCGCGCCGCGCCGCAGCACTGGCCAGGCAGGTGCTGGACATCGAGCCCCTGCCGCCCGTGCTCACCGCGCGCGAGGGGCATGCGAAGGGGCAGTACGTGGTGCCGCCCGCGCACCTGGTGCGCGGCGACGCGCGCGCCGCCATCGCCGCCGCGCCGCACCGCCTGCAGGACCGCTTCGTCCTCGGCGGCCAGGAGCAGTTCTACCTGGAGGGGCAGATCAGCTACGCCGTGCCGCAGGAGGACGGCTGCCTGAAGGTGCACTGCTCCACCCAGCACCCCAGCGAGATGCAGCACGTGGTGGCGCACATGCTGGGCAAGCAGAAGCACCACGTGCAGGTCGAGTGCCGGCGCATGGGCGGCGGCTTCGGCGGCAAGGAGTCGCAATCGGCGATCTTCGCCAGCGTGGCGTCACTGGCGGCGTTCAAGCTGGGGCGGCCCGTGAAGCTGCGGCCGGACCGCGACGACGACTTCATGATCACCGGCCGGCGCCACGCCTTTGAATTCGACGTGGACGTGGGCTTCGACGACGAGGGCCGGCTGCTGGGCGTGGAAGTGGAGATGCTGACCAACGCCGGCTGGAGCGCGGACCTCTCCGCCGCCGTGATGGGCCGGGCGCTGTGCCACTTCGACAACGCCTACTGGCTGCCCGACGTGGCCATGCACGGCTACTGCGCGCGCACCAACACGCAGAGCAACACGGCCTTCCGCGGCTTCGGCGGCCCGCAGGGCGCCTTCGCCATCGAGCACGTCATCGACACCGTCGCGCGCCGCCTGGGCCGCGACCCGCTGGAGGTGCGCCGCGCCAATTTCTACGGCGTGGGCGAGCGCGACGTGACGCCCTACGAGCAGAAGGTCGAAGGCAACGTGATCGAGCCGCTAGTAGCGGACCTGGAGGCCTCGTCGGGCTACCAGGCGCGCCGGGCCGAGATCGCGGCCTGGAATGCGCAAAGCCCGGTGCTCAAGCGCGGCATCGCGCTCACGCCGGTGAAGTTCGGCATCAGCTTCAACGTGCAGCACCTGAACCAGGCCGGCGCGCTGGTGCACCTCTACACCGACGGCTCCGCGCTGGTGAACCACGGCGGCACGGAGATGGGCCAGGGGCTTAACACCAAGGTGGCGCAGGTGGTGGCGCACGAGCTGGGGCTGAGCTTCGACCGCATCCGCGTCACGGCCACCGACACCTTCAAGGTGGTGAACACCTCGGCCACGGCAGCGTCCACCGGCAGCGACCTCAACGGCAAGGCGGCGCAGGACGCGGCGAGGCAGATCCGCGAGCGCCTGGCGGCCTTCGCGGCGGGCAAGCACGGCGGCGCGGCCGACGAGGTGCGCTTCGTCCACGACCACGTGGAGGTCAACGGCCGGCGCGTGCCCATCGAGGAGCTGCTGGTGGAGGCCTACCTGGCGCGCGTGCAGCTCTGGAGCGACGGCTTCTACGCCACGCCGGGCCTGCACTGGGACTCCAAGAACATGAAGGGCCGGCCCTTCTACTACTTCGCCTACGGCGCCGCGGTGTCGGAGGTGGTGGTGGACACGCTCACCGGCGAGACCAAGCTGCTGCGCGGGGACCTGCTGCACGACGTGGGCAAGTCGCTGAACCCTGCCCTGGACCTGGGCCAGGTGGAAGGCGCCTACATCCAGGGCATGGGCTGGCTGACCATGGAGGAGTTGGTGTGGCACCCCAAGACCGGCGCCCTGCTCACCCACGCGCCCAGCACCTACAAGATCCCCACCGCCAACGACGCGCCGCCCGTGTTCAATGCGCGGCTGTTCGACAACACCAACGTGGCCGACAGCATCCACCGCAGCAAGGCGGTGGGCGAGCCGCCGCTGCTGCTGGGCTTCAGCGTGTGGCACGCAATCCGCGACGCGGTGTCCTCCATCGGCGGCCACCGCTTCGACCCGCCGCTGCGCGCCCCGGCCACGGCGGAAGCCGTGCTGGACGCGGTGGAAGCCGTGCAGGCCGCCGCGGCGCAAGCCTGCGCGCCGTCCGTCGACGCTGCTGAAGCCGTGGAGGCGAAGTGAGCACCGCCGCGCTGCAGGCCACGGCGCGCGAGTGGATCGCGCGCGGCGAGAGCGCCATCGAGGTGCGCGTGGCGCAGGCGCGCGGCTCCGCGCCGCGCGAGGCGGGCACGCGCATGCTGGTGAGCGCGCGCGAGGCGGCCGGCACGGTGGGCGGCGGGCACCTGGAGCTGCAGGCGATCGAGCTGGCGCGGGGCATGCTCGCGGCCGGCGAGACGCTGCCACGGGAAAAGCACTACCCGCTGGGCCCGGCGCTGGGCCAGTGCTGCGGCGGCGCGGTGACGCTGGCCTTCGAGCCGCTGACGCCCGCCGTGCTGGCGAACTGGCCCGCGCCGCAGCCGCGTTTCACGCTGCAGCTTTATGGCGCCGGCCACGTGGGGCGGGCGATCGTGAACCTGCTGGCGGGCATCGACTGCAAGGTGCAGTGGATCGACGAGCGTGAGGACGAATTCCCCGCCGGCCCGCTGCCGCCGCACGTCGAGAAGGTGTGCGTGGACGCGGTGGAGGGCGAGGTGGACGTGGCCGAGCCCGGCGCCTTCTACCTGGTGCTCACGCACAACCACGATCTGGACATGCGCATCACCGAGGCGGTGCTGCGGCGCGGGGATTTCGGCTTCCTGGGGCTGATCGGCTCGCAGACCAAGCGGGCGCGCTTCCTGCACCGCTTCGAGGCCCGCGGCATCTCCCGGGAGGTGCTGGGGCGGATGACGTGTCCGATCGGGATTCCGGGTATCGAGGGCAAGGAGCCGGAGGTGATTGCGGTGTCGGTGGTGGCGCAGTTGCTGCAGGTGGGGTCGGCACGGGCCTGAGCCCTGCCCGAGAGGACGAGTACCTGCCTGCGTCCGACGTGGCGCGATTCCCCCAACTCGCGCCGCTTTGACGGCTACGCCACCGCCACCTGTGCCGCGTCGGCCTGCGTCGTCACCAGCACCTGGTCGATCTTGGTGTGGTCTACGTCCATCACCTCGAAGCGGTAGCCGCCCCACTGCGCACAGTCGGTGCGCCGCGGAATGCGGCGCAGCATCACCATCAGGAAGCCCGCCAGCGTGTCGTACTGGCCGCGCTGCGGCAGCTCCGCCGGCTCCAGGTGCAGCGCGCGCACCACGTCGGCCATGGGCGTGAGCCCGTCCATCAGCCACGAGCCGTCCTCGCGGCGCACGATCTGTTCCTCGTCGCCCGTGAGCACCATGCTGCCCATCACGGTGCTCATCACGTCGTTGAGCGTGATCACGCCCACCACCAGCCCGTACTCGTTGACGATCACCGCGAAGTCCTCGTGCGCCTGGCGGAACTGCGTCAGTACCTCCGACAGCGTCAGCCGGTCCGGCACCATCAGCACCTTCTGCAGCAGCCCCTTGCCGGCCTCGCCGTGCAGCACGATCGGTTCCTCGCGCAGCACGCGCGCGAACAGGTCCGCCGCGTCCACGTAGCCGACGACCTGGTCGATGTGCTTGTCGCACACCAGGTAGGTCGAATGCGGCTGCGCCGCGATGCGGGCACGAATGATGTCCTCGCCCTCCTCCAGCAGCAGGAAGACGATGCGGTCCCGCGTGGTCATCGCGCTCTCGACGGTGCGGGTTTCAAGCTCGAAGAGGTTCTCGATCACCTCCTGCTCGCGCACGTGCAGCACACCGGCCTCGGCACCCGCCTCCGTCAACGCCAGGATGTCGGCCGAGGTGATGCGGTCATCGCGCTGCTCGGGCAGGCCCAGCAGCCGGACCAGCGCGTTGGCCAGGCCGTTGAACACCCACACCACCGGGCGCAGCAGCCGCATCCACCAGCGCATGGGCGTGAGCAGCCGCATCACCAGCCACTCCGGCTCCGCGAGCGCCAGCCGCTTGGGCAGCAGGTCCGCCAGCAGGATGAACAGCGACGTGACGACCAGGAACGACGCCATGAAGCTCGTCACCTCCGCCGTGCGCGGCGCCAGCCAGGAGCCCACCAGCGACAACACCCAGGGGCTCAGCGCGTCCTCGCCGACCACGCCGCCCAGGATCGCCACCATGTTCTGGCCGATCTGCACGACGGTGAAATAGCTGCCCGGGTGCGCCTGCACCTGCAGCACCCTCTCGGCCCGGGAGTCGCCCTCGTCGGCCAGCTGGCGCAGCCGGAGCCGGCGTGCGGAGGCCATGGAAAGCTCCGCCACCGAGAAGAACGCGCTGAGCGCGATGAGCAATGCGATCGTGACCAGGCTGCCCGCGGAATGCATGCAAGCAGTTTAGTGAGCGGCACGGCCGGGGCCCTGTCCACAATGGCAGCCCCGCCCCTTCTGCCCATGTCCATGTCCCGAACCCTGCGCGTGCTGCGCACGCGTCCACGCCTGTGGTCCTCGATGGTGGCGGGCGCGCTGGTGTACGTGGCGCTGCCGAGCGCCTGGGTCGCGCATCCCGCCTCGCGCGCGCTCATCGGCTGGAACGCCGGCGCGCTGCTGTACCTGCTGCTGGCCTGGGAGATGATGGCCCGGGTCCCCGCCGCCACCATGCGCCGCCGGGCGCTGCAGCAGCACGAGGGCCGGATCCTGATCCTCACCGGCGTGGTGCTGGCCGCCGTGGCGGTGATGGTGGCCATCGCCAGCCAGCTCGCCGCGGTCAAGAACCTCACCGGCATCGAGCGGCTGCCGCACCTGGCGCTGACGGCGCTCACCGTCGTGAGCTCCTGGCTCTTCACGCAGGCGATGTTCGCGCTGCACTACGCCCACGACTTCTACGCCGCGCGCCTGCGCGGCCAGCCCGACCTGCTGCAGTTCCCCGGCACGGCCGAGCCCGACTACGGCGACTTCTTCTACTTCGCCTGCGTCATCGGCACCTCGGCCCAGACGGCCGACGTGTCCTTCACCAGCTCCGCGCTGCGACGCATCGGCACCCTGCACTGCCTGCTGGCCTTCGCCTTCAACACCACCGTGCTGGCGCTGAGCGTGAACATCGCGGCGGGGCTGTTCTGAGCGACGCCGCCGCGGCCTACCCTCCCGGGCCGGCCGCGGCACATTGGGCGATCAGTCGCCCACGATGTGGCGCTCCTTGATGATGGCGCCAAAGCGTTTTGAATCCTCCGCCGCCGTGGCGCCGAACTGCGCCGGCGTCATGGGCGCAGGAATGCCGCCGAGCTGCGCGATGCGCTCCTTGAAGGCCGGGGTGGCGATGATCTTGTTCACCTCGGCATTCAGGCGGTTCACCACCTCCGCCGGCGTGCCGGCGGGGGCGTAGAGGCCGAAGTAGCTGTCGGCGTTGAAGCCCTTGAGGCCCGCCTCGTCCAGCGTGGGCACGTCCGGGAACAGCGGCGAGCGCTTGGGGCTGCCCACCGCCAGCACGCGCAGCTTGCCGGCCTTGACGTGCGGAATGGCCACGCCCGGGTCGAACAGGAAGTCCACCTGCCCGCCCAGCAGGTCCGTGAGCGCCGGGGCCGCGCCGCGGTAGGGCACGTGGGTGGCGAACACGCCGGCCTGGCTCTTCATCATCTCCGTGGCCAGGTGCGGCGAGCTGCCGTTGCCCGGCGTGCCGTAGCTGCGCTTGCCGGGGTTGGCCTTGAGGTCGGCGAGGAAGCCCTTGAAGTCCTTGACCGGGCTGTCCTGGCGCACCACCAGGAACACCAGCACCCGCGCTGCGGCGGCCACGGGCGTGAGGTCCTTGGCCGGGTCGAAGCTCATCTTGGCGTAGATGTGCGGATTCACCGACACCATGCCGCCGGAGCTCATGAGGATCGTGTAGCCGTCGGGCGGGCTCTTGGCGACGGCATCGCCACCCAGGTTGCCGCCGGAGCCGCCGCGGTTCTCCACCACCACCGGCTGGCCCAGCGCCTCCTGCAGCGGCTGCGCGATGGCACGCCCGATCTGGTCCGCCGCGCCGCCGGGCGGGAAGTTCACGACCATCTTCACGGGCTTGGTCGGCCACTGCGGGCCTTGGGCCCAGGCGGTGGCGGTAGCGCTGCCCAAGGCAACGGCACAGACCGCGGCCAGCGTGCGAATGCGCTTGTTCATGGTTTGTCTCCTTGTGTCTTGCTGGGAAAGCGAAGCGGTGTTGCCTGAGCAAAGTTGCTGGACGTCGGCCGCAAGCTGGTGCGCTTTCCTTACTACTTCGTCATCCCCGCGCAGGCGGGGATCCAGGCGGCCCCACGTCAGCACGCCAGAGTTGGCGCAGGCATCACGACCTTCGGTTTCTTGGCCCGCCACCGCAGTGGCTTGCGGCCTCCTTGGGGGCCGACTGGATTCCCGCCTTCGCGGGAATGACGAAACAGGATGCGAAGCGCACCGACTGGCGCGATGCGCTCGAAACCGCTTTCCAGGCCCGCGCCCCTTCCATCAATCAAATCAGAACGGGTAGTGCCGCGCCCCCGTCTGCACCGTGATCCAGCGCAGCTCGGTGAACTCGTCGATCCCGGCCTTGCCGCCGAAGCGGCCCCAGCCGCTGCCCTTGACGCCGCCGAAGGGCATCTGCGCCTCGTCGTGCACCGTGGGGCCGTTGACGTGGCAGATGCCGCTCTCGATGCGCTGCGCCGCCTGCATCGCCCGCGCGATGTCGCGGCCGAACACCGCCGCCGACAACCCGTACTCGTTGTCGTTGGCACAGGCCACCGCCGCCTCCACGCCCTTCACGCGCACGATCGCCTTCACCGGCGCGAAGCTCTCCTCGTGGTAGATCCGCATCGCCGGCGTCACGTGGTCCAGCAGCGTCGCGGGCATCAGCGTGCTGTCGGCCTTGCCGCCGCACACCAGCGTCGCGCCCTTGGACACGGCGTCGTCGATCAGCTCGTTGCAGCGGTGCACGGTCGCCATGTCCACCACCGAGCCCAGCACCACCGGGCCCTTGCGCGGGTCGCCCAGCGGCAGCGCCTGCGCGCGCGCCGCGAGCTTGGCGACGAACTCGTCGGCCACCGCCTCGTCCACGATCAGCCGCTCGGTGGACATGCAGATCTGCCCCGAGTTGGCGAAGGCGCCGAAGGTGGCCCCGGCCACCGCGGCGTCGACGTCCGCGTCGTCCAGCACCACCAGCGGCGCCTTGCCGCCCAGCTCCAGCACGCTGCGCTTGAGGTACTTGGCGCAGGTGGCGGCGATGAGCTTGCCCACGCGCGTGGAGCCGGTGAAGTTCACGCGCCGCACCGCCGGGTGCGCCACCATCGCCTCCACGATCTCGCCCGCGTCCTTGGGCGCGTTGGTGATGAAGTTCACCACCCCGCGCGGGAAGCCCGCCGCCTGGCAGGCCTGCACGATCAGCCCGTGCGTGGCCGGGCAGATCTCGCTGCCCTTGAGCACCACCGAGTTGCCGCAGGCCAGCGCCACGGCGATGGCGCGCACCGACAGGATCACCGGCGCGTTCCACGGCGCGATCGCCAGCACCACGCCCGCGGGCTGGCGCACCGCCATCGCCACGCTGCCGGGCACGTTGGACGGGATCACCTCGCCGCCGATCTGCGTGGTGATGGCCGCAGCCTCGCGCAGCATGTCCGCTGCCAGGTGCACGTTGAAGCCGGCCCAGATGGCCGAAGAGCCCGTCTCCGCGGCCATGGCCTGCGCGAAGGCGTCGCCCTGGGCGTCCAGCGCATCGGCGGCCTTGGCCAGCAGCGCGCGGCGCTCGCCGGGGCCCGTCTGCGACCAGCTCTTGAAGGCCTCGGCCGCGGCGTCCACCGCCGCCACCGCGTCCGCCACCGTGGCGGCCGGCGCCACCGTGGCAACGCCGCCGTCCAGCGGGTTGCGGCGCTCGAAGGTGGCGCCGTTGCCCGCCTGGCAGGCCTCGCCGTTGATCAGCATGTCGATGCGGTTCATGTGTCGTCTCCTCTTACTTGGATGGCGCGGGCCCGCTCAGGCCACTTCCACTTCCACCAGCACCGGCTGGTCGGAGCAAAGCGCGGACGCGAGCGCCTCGCGCAGCTGCGCCGCGGTCTCCACGCGCACGCCCTCCACGCCTTGCGCACGCGCCAGGCCGGTGAAGTCCAGGTCCGGCAGGTCGGTGCCTTCCAGGCGGTCGCCCGGCTTGAAGCCGAACACGCCGGCGAACTCCTGCAGCGCGGCGTAGCGGCGGTTCTTCAGGATCACGAAGGTGATGGGCAGCTTCATCTGCGCCGCGCTCCACAGCGCCTGGATCGAGTACATCGCCGAGCCGTCGCCGATGAGGCCGATCACGCGCTGCCGCGCGCTCTTGGCCATCGCCACGCCCACCGCCGCCGGCATGGAGTGGCCCAGGCCGCCGCTGCACATCGTGTAGAAGGTCTCGCTCTCGTAGATCGGCAGGTATTCGTGCATCACGGGGCGCGCGCTGGGCGCCTCCTCCACCACGATGGAGTCGCGCGGGCGCAGCTCATCCAGCGTCTGCAGCACGTAGGCCACCGACAGCCGCTCGCCCGCCACCGGCGGCTCCGCGCGCGGCCGGGCCGCACGCGCCGGCGGCAGCGCCCGCGCACGCGGCGCGGGGCGCGCCAGCAGGTCCTGCAGGCCCAGGCGGATGCTGCCCACCGCGGAAGTGCCCAGCGGCGTCCAGCTCGCGGTGGCCGGGTCGTCGATCAGCTGCGCCAGCGTGGCGCCCTCGGGGACGTGCGGCCCTTGCCCTTCCACGTGGTAGGTGAAGGCCGGCGCGCCGATGGCGAAGATGAAGTCGTGCCCGGCGAGCTTGCCCACGATGCGCTCGCGCATGGCGGGCAGGAAGCCGGCGAAAAGCCGGTGGTCCTCCGGGAAGCCGCAGCGCCCGGACATGGGCGCCACGAACACCCGCGCGTTGTGGCGCTCGGCCAGCTGCACCGTCTCCTGCCAGGCCTCGTCGCGGTCCACCGCGGCGCCGATGACGAAGGCCGGGCGCTCGCAGGCGTCAAGCTGCTCGCCGATGGCCGCCAGCAGCGCCGGCTCGGGGCGGAGCTGGGTGCTGACCTGGCGCGCCGGCACGAAATCGCAGGGCTTGGTCCAGTCGTCCGCCGGGATGGACACCAGCACCGGCCCGCGCGGCGGCAGCATCGCCAGGTAATAGGCGCGCGCGATGGCGTGCGGCACGTCCTCGGCGCGCGCGGGCTCGATGCTCCACTTCACGTAGGGCTTGGCCAGCTCCGTGGCCTGGCCCGAGTACAGGAAGGGCTCGTAAGGGAGGATGGAACGCGCCTGCTGCCCGGCGGTGATGACCAGCGGCGTGCGGTTCTTGAAGGCCGTGAAGATGTTGCCCATGGCGTGGCCGACGCCGGCGGCGGAGTGCAGGTTCACGAAGGCCGCGTTGCGCGTGGCCTGCGCGTGGCCGTCGGCCATGCCCACCACCACCGCCTCCTGCAACCCCAGCACGTAGCTGAAGTCCTCGGGGAAGTCGAGGAACAGCGGCAGCTCGGTGGAGCCGGGGTTGCCGAAGATCTTGGTCATGCCGAACTCGCGCAGCAGCGCGATCACGGCTTCGCGCACGGTGGGCTGCGCGGCGGGCTTGGTCATGGGGTGTCTCCTGCGTCCGTGTCCTGCTCAGGACTTGGGGCGCAGTCTGCGCGCCATCCTCTCATGCATCAATAAGATGAGGCTTCTAAGTCTTATCCATGCAATGCATGACCCGGCGCTGCCCACGCGCCGCGCTGCCGCGCCTGTTTTCCCCATGCACATCGAGAACCTGGACCTGAACCTGCTGCGCCTCTTCGACGCGGTGTACCGGCTGCGCAACGTCAGCCGTGCCGCCGAGGCGCTGAACCTGTCGCAGCCGGCGGCCAGCCAGGGCCTGACGCGGCTGCGGCTGCGGCTGAAGGACCCGCTGTTCATGCGCGCCGCGGGCGGGGTGCGGCCCACGCCGCGGGCGCAGCGGCTGGCGACGGCGGTGCAGTCGGCGCTGGGCGCGCTGGAGCAGGCGCTGGGCGAGTTCGAGCAGTTCGACCCGGCGGCCTCGCGCATGGCACTGCGGCTGCACCTGAGCGACATCGGCGAGGCGCGCTTCCTGCCGCCGCTGATGGCGGCGCTGGGCCGCGAGGCGCCGGGCATCACGGTGGGCAGCGTGTGGCTGCCGCACGAGGAGATCGCCGCGGCGCTGGACGGCGGGCAGCTCGACTTCGCCATCGGCTTCCTGCCCACGGTGCTGGAGACGCGCCAGGTGGCGCTGCTGCGCGACCGCTACGTGGTGCTGGTCAACGGCCAGCACCCGCTGCTGGCGCAGGCCGCCGGCCCGGTGGATGCGCGGGCGCTGCAGGCGCTGGAGTTCGTGGCGGTGCGCTCGCACGGCGAGACGCTGCGCATCCTGCAGCAGCTGGGGCTGCAGGAGCGGGTGCGGCTGACCTGCAGCAACTTCCTGGCGCTGTCGGCCATCGTGCGCAGCACGGCGCTGGCGGTGGTGCTGCCGCGCGACGTGGCGCTGGACTTCACGCTGGACGGCAGCTGCGCGCTGGTGGAGCCGGTGCTGCCGCAACCGGACTTCACGGTGTCGCTGCACTGGAGCCGCCGCTTCGAGGCCGACGCGGCGCAGCGCTGGGTGCGGGAGCTGCTGATGCGGCTGTTCCGGCAGGAGGAGCAGCGGGCCGCGTCCTGAGCCCCAAAAGAAAAACCCCTCGCCCGCTGGCGCGGGAGAGGGGCTGTGAAGAGCGTATGGGTCGGATGCGGCGCGTGCCCTCAGGCCCACCCCTTTCAAGGTCAGTTCCTCAGTCAACTCGGCCACGGGCCAGAACACGCGCTGTCGCGACATGGCGAGAGGCTTCGCGGTGCGTGACGTAGTTTTTCTTGGCCGCAGGCTTGGCCGCGCGGCGATGGCGGCGCAACTGGGCGGGCTGGACATGCGCCGCAACGTCCAGCAGCGCCTGCGCCAGTGCCGCAGCATCAAGCTGCTCATAGGCGAGCCAGGCCTGCGGCTCTACAGCCACGAGCATGCCCGCGTAATGCGCACGGACCTCGCTGGCCAAGTAGTACAGCGAGACATCGTCCACGTCG
>NZ_KE387209.1:2414-259614 GCF_000430725.1 Azohydromonas australica DSM 1124 | reverse complement strand
AATGAACAGCCAATTCCCGATGTCATGCTGTGAACTGGCCACCGGTGTAGAACGAAAAATATGTTAAGTCGATGTGTGTGTGCGGGCACATCCGGCTCTTATGTCAACAATGGATTTCTCTTCTTTAAATTTTGAATCTGGTGTTTAATAAACAACGAGTTCAAAAGGAGAACCTTTCTATACCAGGAGCGGCCGTTTTACGCCAAGCAGGTCAATGGAAAGCCGCTACTACACCGACATGTACTCGAACAGCGTCTGAAATCCCGTCATGATGCACTTGGATAGCGACAACGCTTGCTATTGATCCGGCATCAATGAACTTGAATCAGGCGGCATAGCGAACCGGCTCATGCTCGAAGTAGCTGCGGATGCGGTCGGGCTGGCGCTGCACGCTGCGTAGGTGTTGCGCGGTGGCCTTGACCAGTTGCAGCTTCGTGCGCGCTGGCGCGAGCTTCGTGACCGCCTGCTTCAGGTCCGCATTGGCCATCTCGTCGGGATTGAGCTCGGGGCTGTAGCTTGGCAGGTAGAATACCTCGATGGCCTCGTGATGCTTGCTCAACCACGCCTTGACGGGCTTGGCGTGGTGGACACGCAGGTTGTCCAGGATAAGGAAGATCTTCTTGGGCGCGCCCTTGATGAGCCGGCGCAGGAAGTCGATGAAGATGGTGGCGTTGAGCGCGCCATCGAAGATCTTCCAGCGCATCTGGCCGCGGTTGGTGACGGTGGAGATGACCGACAGGCCATGGCGCTTGTTGTTGACGCGTACCACCGGCGTTTGCCCCTTCGGAGCAAAGCCGCGGCCACGCACGTCATCACTGCGCAGTCCGCTCTCGTCGCCCCAGTGAAGCTCGGCACCTTCGGCCTTGGCGCGCGTGGCAATGACGGGGTAGTCCTCTTCGAGCCACTTGCGCACGGCCGCGGGCGACTGGTCGTAGGCCTTCTTCATGGGCTTCTGAGGCGTGAAGCCCCAGCGCGAGAGGTACAGCCCCATCGTGCGCACGGGCAGCCGGATGCCAAAGCGCTGCTCGATGAGCTGTGCCACCGCTTGGCGCGTCCACAGCGCGTAGACCATCTTCAACTGGTCCGGCGTCTTGTCGGCGATCAGGCGCTGCACTTCGTGCTCCTGGCTCGCGTCGAGCCGACGGTGCTCTCCGACCTTGCGGCCTCCCTCGGCGTCGTGCAGTCCCTGCACACCCTTGGCCGCGTGGCGCTTGCAAATATCGAACACACCCGTGCGGCTCAGGCCCGTGAGCGCTGCGATCTCGTCGTAGGTGTGCTCAGCCTCACGCAGCCGGATCACCTGCGCGCGCCTCTCGTGTCGCGCCTCGCGCGACAGTGATCTCATGTCCGTTGCCTTCATCACAGCATCATCCTGACGCGTCAGGATTTCAAGAACATTACTGCCGGCTCAATAGAAAGCGGGGCCGCTGGTACAGGACGGTCAGATCGTAGATGAAATGTCGCCATGTTTGCCTAAGAAAATCAACAACTTATGAGGGTGCTAGACTTAAACCATGTACTTCCCAGAGACGTTAGCGCTGAAGGTTCTGCGCACTTTTGCTATCAAAAGGCAAAAAGCCTCCATAAATTATTATTAAGCTGGTAACTGCAGTGTATATTGCCAATATTGAGGTGTGCGCTGCACTCGTGATGATTGGTTCTCTGCTGGGCGCTGTTGGCTTGGGGAAGTTCTTCCTGCATTGAAGGGTTCTACATGGGGTCTAAACCAACGCTCCGCCATGCACCCGTCCCCACTTTTTCAAACAGCGCCTAGCGCTTCAGGATTTGTATTTTTTGACTGTCAACAACAAACCCAGGCCGGCTAGCCATAGTGCAGCGGTGGCTGGCTCTGGAATCGGTGGTACAGAACCTGGGGCCATTTGCCGGACAAGGAAATTGGACTGATCTGTGTAACCAAAGTTGATGGTGCTCGCGTAATACGGCGCAACAGAGCCGATGCCGCGATGAAGATCAAAATACACAATGTTTTTTAGCCCAGGGCCAGCTTCTACGGCGTCTCTATTATAGGTTGCAAACCACGTTCCTGGATCGGCATCCGGCTGTGGAATAGGGCCACCCAGCACTCGTACCAAACGACGCAGCTCTCCATTTGAATCCCTTTGTGAAGGCGCATAATAAGCGCCTTTATAAATATGCGGATCATTGTATCGACTAGTTTTGAACGACTGAAGGTTGTCTTTCAATAGCGCTGTAACCTCCGGCTCTGTTGCAAAACGCCATCCTTCTTCTATAAAGCCGCCATGACCTCCGATAATGTCATCGAAGGACAAGTAAGTAGTTTCTGTAATATCTAGCCAAGCCAGTTGGGTTTTTTTATCGTAGTTGTAATTCTGGCCGGCCACGTTCTGTAGCAACGCTGCCTGCGAAGTCGGTATGAGTGCAGAAGCTATGATCCACGCTGCCCGCCGTGCCTGTGTTTTCCGGAATACTTGCATTTCACATCCTTGCTCAAAGGAGATCAAATAATGCAATACGGCCACATTTTAGGATCAGATGAAAGCAATGCCAAACGTAATTTTTGCTATAACTTTTAGATTGGAACTAGAATGAGTCGCAGTCGCTAGTGAAAGATTGTAGGAACACCCTTTTGAAACCGGCCTATAAGACTCTTTGTGGCCTAGGTTGAGTTTGATAGGCATGCCGCTCTTGCGATTTCCGCCTTCGGGTTTCGAGGCGGGGGTTGTCATGGCACGCCGATGGCATGAGCTCTCTGACAAAGAGTGGGCGCTGCTGGAGCCGCTGCTGCCGCAGTTGCAGACACCCGAGCGCTACTACCGCGACCACCGCACGGTTCTCAACGGCATGCTGTTTCGGGTCAACACCGGCATCTCTTGGCGCGACCTGCCTGCACGGTATGGTCTGTGGCAGATGGTCTACTCACGGTCGCAGCGCTGGGCTCACACTGGCATTTGGGACCGCATGCTGCAAGCACTTCAGACGCGGTTGGACGCTGCCGGCAGCGTCGACTGGTCTTTGTCGTACGTGGACGGCTCCAACGTCCGCGCGCACCAAGTAGCCGCTGGGGCGGAGAAAAAAACCACTGCAGCACGAGCCCGAGGATCACGCCATGGGGCGTAGCCGCGGCGGCTGGGGCACCAAACTGCATCTGGTGACGGACGGCATGGAGTTACCACTGGCTGTCAAGGTCAGCGCAACCATCGCACCACCGGCACCGATTGTGCGGGAACCGGTGGCTTGAATTGCCGCGCAAGCCTGACAGAAGGTGGTCACCCATTATTCAAGGGGCAGCTCCGCACCGGCCCGCGGTCTGTTGACTAGTACACGACTATCAGGACGCCTTGCGTCGACGGGCCACGAAGCCCACCATACCCAGCCCGGCAGCCATGAGGGCATAGGTGGATGGCTCGGGAATAGGGTTTAGGCCACCGCTGGTCCATGCCAGCACGCCGCCATTCACCACCCGAGTGTAATCCCTCGTGTTTTGAATCAGAAAGGAGAAGTCGCCAGATTTTTGGCCAAAGGACATATTAATTTCTCCAACAATATCGTTATCGAAGCCCGAACTGATGCTGCCGAACAAAACACCAGCGCTGCCGCGGTCCCAAGCATCAATCGCGTAGCTGCCGGACCATTTGAGGGCCGAGTACGGCGCGAGTTCTACGGCAATATCAAACCCGGACCAAGTGTTATAGCCCTTATAAGGGCCGTAAGTATTACCAACGATGCCTGCGGTGGTCAGCTTGGTGATTCCGTCGTTCGTCACTACGGCGCCGGACCCCATCATCCCTGGCTGGACCACCAAGCTCGACGCGGACCCAAACGGGCCGGACGCACGCTGGCGGTTACGAAGATAGTCCCCGTCATCGGTGCCCAGGCGCGAAGCAGACCAGCCCGACGTACCTTTTCTAATTTTTGCAAAGGCGTCAATCCCGTCGTCGGGCCGCAAATCTATAACTTCGTAGTGCAAGTTACTTATAGTTGCGCTGGAGTTAAACGTCGTGGAAACTGCCAGCGCTGGAAATGCTGTAGTAGCCAGCAAGCTCGCAGCAATCAATGCTCTTTTTGCTTTCAGGTACATGACGTCTTTGTTGAGTTGCCGGAGTTGCGATGGTCGCTCAAATTTCAATTTGAATTTCAAACTCGAGGTGAGGTACTGCCCACGGTAATGGGGGGTTGCACGAATCCGGACCGATGCCCCTTAACTCCAGCATGGTTCCAAAAACTTGACAGCCGTTAATGCAGTTGGAGAGTGAACATCCCGCGACACCTTGTTGATCTGTTCAGGGAAGTCCGCAACGATGCTTGCCCCGCACGTAGCAGGCGGTAGTGATGGCCAGCCGGAGGGGCCGGTTAGGACGGACGACAGCGATGTGGCAGCAACTCGCCAATGCAGATGGCCAGACGACTGTGGATGCGCGCGAGTACGTCGCGCAGGTAGGCCCAGGGAGCGTCCCGTTGAGTTTTGCCGACTGCACTAGGCCCTGTTTGAGAACGCTTGGAGTGCAGCCGCTTCCCGCAAGCTACACCGTCCATCTTGCCCACCAGGGGCTTGCAGCGCGTTGTGGTAACCCGCAGGGCGGCCTTGGCCCTCGGATAAGCGTGATTTATCTTCGTGCCCGGTATCCGTGGCGTCGTGCTTGGCGGTGGCGTCAGTACGAACTACGAACCAAGTTGCGCAGCGCGGCGGTGTTGATAGTGCTTACTGCGTAAGTCCTACACTTCAAATCTACCTTTTCCAGAAATAGCTCTCGTAGACCTCGAGCGGAACTTCTTCCCAGGGAGGCTCCTTGGCTTCTTCTCGCTCGCGAATCGGAGTTTGATCGCTTTGAAAGCGTCTATTTTTTGACCTTTTGGCAACCGCCATCTCGCGGAACAATTTTTCTTGACAAGGAAGACTGCAGAAGCCACATTGACTGCAGACCAGTTTCCCGCACGCCAAGCAGGTACGGTTGTCTCCAATAATGAGGGGGGAGTGGCCACACTTGCCTTTCTCTAATAAAGGCTCGCCATCGGGAGTCAAAATTACAGCTCCAGACTCGTCTGTTTCATATATGGCCCCACCGCAATATGCAATGATGGTTTTCCATTTTCTAGATTCTTTCTCCCTTCCCTGCAAAATTCCCATTCCGATAAAACGAAAATTGGAAAGCTTCTTTAGATTGGCTTTGTCTCGGCCATCCCAGAGTATTGTGAGGGTATTCACAAGTCCTTGAACAATTCCTAGGGGATCTATTGCGCCGAGCGGGTGAGGGATGGATGAGTTTATATTCTCGGCATACAGCAGAGGAAGGTAATCCTTCGGCGAAAAGTCGGCTTGGTTTTCTTTCAGCCTGTCCAAAAAATCTGTTAGGATTGAGAGGAAAATGGCCGGCAATTTCGGCAGAGCATCCTCTAAGCGTTGTATCTTTGAATAAAAATCTATCTGCCAACTCGAAAGCCGGGACGATACGACTGAAGGCAGCGGCTTACCGGTAACGCAAAGAGCAGGAATAATTTTCATCTTTTCCGAGTCATCAAGCAGGTACTCCCATTCCATATCTCGAGGCCATTCACATCCGTCCGTGAGTTGCTTGATAGATGTAGAAAATTTTTGGTACCAAGCTTGCGGATACCCGAATAACCAGTGTGGAAACGTACGCTCGTAATTGCGAATCACTTCAAAAGTGGGAGAGTTGAAATTGACTATTAGTCGCTCAATGCTGTCTCGAGTCGTTTCACCGAGAAATATTAATTTGTCTATATTGAAGTTGACTTCATTTGGATTCTTAATATACCTTAAGTTTAGATACGGGGAAAGTATTCCAGCGATTTTGACACCGCTATTGTTTCTATCGGTTTTAAATCGCGGAACTGTGTGCTCGACATAAAACTTCTTGCCATTGACAGGGCGCCGAGCATTCTTGACGTCTACAGCTATAGTACCGTCTACTAGAAGATCATGAGTCAACCAGTCTTCGGATTGCCCATCAAGCTGCTTTATTGAGATATCTTCTACTTGCAATCCCATCCCTTGGTAGAGCATTTGCACAGCTTTCTCTGCGGCTCTAGCAGAGAGCATTTTTGCCAGAACACCATCGTATTTGCTCTTGGCCCAGGATTTTGCAATTTCTTCGTCTCGCTTGTCCAAGCTCAAATAAACTTCTTTGGCTTCAATGGAGGTTTGGATTTCGCTGATGGAATAGAAAAGCTTGCTAAGCTTAAACAGGAGTATGGAGTAATGCTTTCTGCAGACCTCAGTTTTTATGGTGTCAGGCGCGATCGGGAAAAATACATCTTTAGGGCTGGTTGGAGGAAATTTTCTCCAGAATCGCTGGATGTCATTTGATGCAAATTTCAATGCCGAAAGAGCAGAAATTGCGTGGAATGCCTCCTCTTCGCAGGGAGAAAGCACGTCCCTGGATAATAAAATAGCAAGCATGTCTTCTGCTGATAATTTTCCTTCTCCCTTGACTAGGGATATACGTTCGTTGTCAGGTAGCCCGGACAGGGCTTTGATTTTTACGGAGGTGGGTGCAATTGAAAAAAATAAATTTTTGGGGTCGACTGGAGGGAATTTCTTCCAGAAGCTCTGAATGATGCTTGGCTCGGGGTTTAATGCTGAAAGAACGGAAATCGCACTGAATGCTTCATTTTCACACGGCGGAACTAGGTCTCTGGACAATACGATGGCAAGTACATCTTCTGCCGTGAAATTTTCCGATTTTTTGAGAAGCGCCACACGTTGATCGTCATTCATTTCCGACAAGACCTTGGCCTTCACGGACATGGGTGCGAACGGAAAAAATTTAGGGTCGGTTGGGGGAAACTTTTCCCAGAACTGTTGAATGATATCTGGCGCGGGTCTCAGTGCCAAAAGTGAGGAAAGTGCGCGGAGCGCTTCATTCTCACAAGGTGGGATTACGTCTCTGGACAGCACGATGGCAATAACATATTCTGGCGAAATATTTTCTATTTCCCTTAGTAAGGCCACTCGTTCGCCATCACTCATATCGGTCAGAACCCGGACGGATGCGGCAGCTGGCCTGCCGTCTCGCCCTTTGATGCGTAGAAAAACTACTTTGGCTCCAGGGATCAATAATTCTAGAGGTGATGTCGAGAAGGTGCGATGGAAGTATAAATCCCCTTCTAGCGTGGAGATAAAACCATAATCGTTTTTGCGGCCCGTTTGGCCATTGATGCCACCGAACCATTTAATTTCACCGATTAATTTTTTGGGGCCAATATGCGTGGTCAGCTGAGAGCCGGGGCTCACCGATTTGCGTGCATTGCTAATGTTCATGCGGAATTCTGCGCGACTTGTGTTTGAGGTTGTTGGCTGACTACTTGAGAAGCTGGGTGACACAATAAATAAGTGTGTCCGGTGCTTATGCCGAGAGCGAAACTTCACTGATCAGGTAAGCCTATTAGCACAAAGGTTGGCCCATCCTAGAAGGGTATGTCGTCGTCCGCCTCTTTAGCAGCGGTGTTAGGTCGCCTGAATGCAGGCGGCCTATTGATTTTCGGTAGCGGCGCAACAGTCTGGTTTTCTGCACTGGGCCGCGCATTCGCCGCTTCGACGCCTGAACCTTCCAACGCCTGCGCCAGCGCCTTTTCCACTGCGTCGATGCGCGCTTGGCACATCTTATAGGCCTGCACCGACTCTGTGACGATGGCCAGCAGGTCATCGATGTTGGGCTCGTCCTGCTCACGCAGCATCTGCGCGTGGCGCTGTAGGATTTCGTAGTTCTCGCGGAAGGTTTCAGCACTCATTGTTCTTCCTTCTTCAGCGTCCGGGCGGCCACGGTGCCGTCATGGAACTCGATCTCAATGTTCTCGTTCGGCGAGACGGCGGTGGCGCCAGTAACGACTTTCCCGTCGGGGCGGCGCACGATGGTGAAACCCCGTCCCAGCGTTTTCTGCGGCCCCTGGCCGGTGATCTCGCGCATTAAGGCCTGGGATCGTTCCCTGGCGCTGGCCAGCGCCTGATGGGAGCCGGTATCGACCTCGTTCATGGCGCGTTGAACATCACTGCGCAGGCGGCCCGCCTGCATGGCAGCGCGCTCCAGCACACTGCGCCAATTGGCTTGGGACTTGGTCCGGCCGGCGTGCAGCGCGTGCTGGCTCTGCGCCAGTACGTTGAGGTACCGCTTTTGTGCCGCCTGCCGTGCGAGTCCCAATAGTCCACTCGCGCCGTGCCGCACTTGGCTCACCAGGGCCTGCGACTGCTGCGCGGCCAGCCGCACGCCCTGCAATGACTGAAACTGCACGGCAGTGAAATCCTCGCCGACCATCCGACGGGCCATTGCCAGCTGTTCCCGAGTGCCACTGCGGATCGCCGTGTCGACGCGCTCGACGCCCTGCTTGGCCTGCTGCAACTGCTGCTGCACACCGCCCACCACGAGATCGAAGTGCTCCTGCGCCTGCCGCGCGCGCTGTAGCACGAGTTGCTCGATGCTGGCGATAACTTTGGAAGGCGTGTCGAAGCTGCAGTGCGCTACTTCATCGAGCACGGTGCTGTCACGCTCGTGGCCGATGCCGGTGAGCACAGGAACGGGTAAATCGCAGATGCAGCGCGCCAGCGCGTAGTCGTTGAGCCAAGCCAGGTCGTTGACGCCGCCGCCGCCGCGGATGATCACGGCCGCGTCCGGCCACGCGTCATGTTCCCAGGTGTCCAGGGCTTGCAACAGGGCAGCACGTATCTGCGCTGCGGCCCCGTCGCCCTGGAAGCGGCTATGAACGTAGACGAAGCGGCAGACACCGAAGCGTTCCAGCCGCTGGGCGTCGGCGTGAAAGTCGCCCAGGCCGGCCGCGCCCTCAGGGGCGACCACCAGCACCGCGTTGAAGCCCCACGGCGCGGCCAAGCGCCGGTTGGCGTCGAAGACGCCCTCGCGATGCAGCCGCTCGCGGATCTCGCGCTTGCGCGCCTCCAAGTCGCCCAGCGTGTACTCCGGGTCGATGGCGTCGACGATCAAGCTCAGGCCGTAGACCTCGTGCACCGTGGGCTTCGCACGCACGAGCAGCTTGATGCCGGCGGCCAGCACCACGCCGGTGGCGCGCTCGAAGGCTGGCAGGATCGTGGCCGCCGTGGACGCCCAGATCATTGCCCGGGCCTGCGCCACGGCGGCGCCTTGCGCGTCGCGCTCAGCGAGCTCCAGGTAGACATGACCGTTGCGCACGTCGGCGCGGCTGACCTCGACTCGCGTCCACACGCCAGCCCGGTAAGCCTGAGCCACCGCAGAGGCCACGCCCTTCATCAGCTGCGACAGTGCGATGCCCTTGGGCATCGTCATCTCGGCCGCCGCGGTTCCAGTGACCGGCGCCGCAGGTTTGGTGAGCTGCGGCGACCGCGCCGGCAGCCAGGCTTCAAATGGCGCGAGATCCAATCCACCAGGCACGTACCACCTGCGCACATCCGGGTCCCAGCGGGCGCCCAGAGCCTTCACGCTCTGTTTGTCCGCATATGAGGTGTTGAGGTATGTCGGATCGGTGGCCGTCTCGCTCATAAGGGACAGAGCGTAACAGCCCGTAGTTCCGGTCACTTCCCTGAACTGCGTGGGGTACCTCAAGATCACCTATATCGCAGATAAGCGTTCATAATCTTTAGCAGAATAAAACTTGCCATACTGCCCTGTGCAGGGCTGACAGGCCAGTAAACTGAAGCACGACAAGCACTTGCCAGGGCTGTGAGCGTCCTCTCCTTTCGATGTCCGCTGCCGCTTCCGCCTCTTCGCTGCTTCGCGACCGACCCACGCGCGCCCATCTGGCGCTGGCCCGCGGCTGGGTCCAAGGGTTGGATCTGCGTGTGCTCTCTGAACGCTACCTGGCCGGCATCGATGGCGAGGACAGCACGAATCTGCGCGTGGCGCGCCAGCGGCTGCAACGCCCGCTCGACGAGCTGGCTGCGGCGGCACGTCGCGCCGGCCTGAAGGGGGCCTCCACGCTGGCGCGCCAGGCCGCGCTGATCCAGGAGCCACAGGGCATGCCCTCGCTGTAGGAGTTCTCCAAGCGCTTCGACGCCGACTTCCACTCGCAGCAGGAGCTGCTGGAGCTCTACCACGCCGAGCACGGCCAGGCACCAGGGGCGGAGGCCGCGCGCCGTGCGGCCCGGCGCCGTGCGCGGCTGGTCGACCGGCAGTTGGAGCTCATCACCGAGCTCGAGGGCATCGTCGGCGAGGATCAGACGCTGTCCTCGCCCCGGGCCGCCTGGTTCGCTCCGGCCATCGCCGACCGGCTGCACCGGGCAGACCTGTTCACGGTGGCGCAGCTGGTGGACCGCATCGCTCGGTTCCGCGGCGCTGGTGGTCCGGCATCCCGGGCATCGGCGAAGGCAAGGGCCAGCGCATCCGCCGCTTTATCGAAGCTCACCTGGATCCTATTGCCGCCGCCTTGGCGCCCCCTGCCTTGCCCGCCCCGGGCGCCGAGGCTGCGGGCAGCGCACTGGTGGCCGGGACGTCGACACGCCGGGAGCAGGGCGTGGTGCCGCTGGAGCGGCTGCACGTGCCCTCGGACCTCAGCGGCGAACGGGGGACGTTGCGCGCGCCGCTGGAGCGCTGCGCCATCGCCGCGCGCAACGACTACGACCCCATCTACACCTGGCTGTCCACCAAGTCGTCGGAGCTGACCCAGGCGTCCTACCGGCGCGAGGCCGAGCGGCTGCTGCTGTGGTGCGTGCTCCAGTGCAAGAAGGCGCTGTCCTCGCTCACGCTGGACGATGCCTTGGCTTATCGGGATTTCATCGCCGACCCGCAGCCCGCGGCGCAGTGGATCGGCTCCAAGGGCGTGCCGCGCTTCGCGCCGCTGTGGCGACCGTTCGCCGGGCCGCTCAAGGCTGCCGTCCCAGAAACAGCCACTCGTGTTCCTGTACGGCCTCTTTGAGTGGCGGCTGTCCACTGGCTACACCACGGTCAATCCCTTCGCGGGCGTGCGCATCCAGGGCACCACCCGGCCCGTGGCGGCCTCCACCACGGCCGCCGACACCACCGAGCTGGAGCACGACCGGGCCAAGTGCAACCGGGTGCTGGCGCGCACGCTGCCCACCTCGGCGCTGAAGGCAGCGCTGGAGGAGTTGCCCGCGCTGGAGCCTGGCGGACGCCACCGGCGCACCGCGTTCGTGCTGCGCGCTTCCTGCTGTCGACGGGCCTGCGCATCTCGGAGCTGGCCGCCGCGCGGCGCGACCACCTCGAGTGGATCTTGCTCTCGCAGCAGGGCGACGGCGACTGGGTGCTGCACGTGGTGGGCAAGCGCAGCAAGTACCGCGAGGTGCCGCTGCCCGAGGACCTGGTGCACGCCCTGCAGGCCTATCTGGCCGCGCGCGGGCTGCCCGACGACCTGGAGCGCGTGCCGCCGGGCACGTACCTCATTGGCAAGGTGGACAACCTGTACCTGAAGCTGTCCAGCGCCGGTCGCATGGACGTGGTGGACGCCGCAGGGGCCATCGAGGCCGTGACCGCGCTGCCGGACGGCAGCCCCGCCTACAAGGGCGACGGCGTGCGGCCACAGACCATTCACGATGACCTGCAGCGCCTCTTCGAGCGCGTGGCCCAGCGCCTGGAGGGCAAGGATCGGCTGGACACGCAGCGGCTGCGTTTGGCCTCGGCGCCCTGGCTGCGCCACACCAGCGCCAGCACCACGGTGGCCGCCGGCGTACCGCTGGACGTGGTGGGTGCGCTGCTGGGCCATGCCAGCCTCACCACCACCTCGCAGTACGTGCACGCGGAATCGCACCGCGTGACCAAGGAGATGATGAAGCTCTGGAAGCAGCTGGCTTGACGTGCCAGCTGTCGCAACTGCATAGCCCGGATTCCATGAGCTGATCCATGGGCCGCCGGCCCGGCGACTTGGGGGAAGCCACAGACATGCGCCACTGGTTGCTGACCGTGGCGCAATTGCTTTCAGGAGCGCGTTCTGCCGCGCCAAAGCTCTTGCTCGGGATCTGTCGCGCCGCTCCAGACAGTGCCGAGGAATCAGGGTTTTTACCTAAGCCGGTCCACCGATTGCTGCACCGCAGCATGGAAGACGTGGCTGACCGCGTTATTTCCCGCTCCGGGCACGTCCCGGCCTCGAAGGCCATCGCCACGAGCGCTGACCTCCACAGTAACGGACCACATGACGCGCAACGACAGAAAAAACAATACCCAGGGCTTCATCGGCCCTGCATCCCATCGACTTCGAAACCCCTCTACTCAGAACGCCGGTTCGCTCAGGCTGCGTGCCTGGGGCACCGAAAAGAAAACCGTGAACTTGGCGCTTCAAGGCGGCGGCGCCCATGGCGCGTTCACGTGGGGGGCGCTTGATGCGCTGCTCGCAGACGCGCGGCTGGACTTCGAAGGCATCAGCGGCAGCAGTGCTGGCGCCATGAACGCGGTGGTAATGGCCGACGGCTGGGCCAAGGGCGGGCGCGACGGTGCACGGCAGGCGCTGGCTGCTTTCTGGTCGGCAATCGGCCAGATGATGCCCGGGGCACTGCTGGCCCAGCGCATTGGCGAGGAGGTCAGCCTATCGCCGGCCGGCAGGATGTTCGCCACCCTCGCGACACAGTTCTCGCCAGCGCAGCTCAACCCGATGGCGCTCAACGGTCTGCGCGACGTGCTCGAGCGGCTGGTCGACTTCGAGCGGCTGCGCCAGTACAGCCCGTTCAAGCTGTTCATCGGCACGACCCAGGCCAACACCGGCCGGCTGCGCGTGTTCCGCGAATCGGAGCTGACGGTCGATGTGCTGCTGGCCTCGGCCTGTCTGCCTAAGATCCACCATCCCGTCGAGATCGAGGGCCAACCGTACTGGGATGGCGGCTACTCGGCCAACCCGGCCGTGTTCCCGCTGTTCTACGAGTGTGACAGCACGGACGTGCTGCTGGTGCTGCTGAGCCCCCTAGCCCGGGACGACACGCCGCACACATCGGCCGAGATCCGCGAGCGCATCACCGAGTTGGGCTTCCACGCCCACTTCATGCGCGAAATGCAGCTTTTCTCCCGAGCCATGTCCTTCGCTGCCCCGTCGTTCATCGGCCGCGGCCGACTGGAACGCAAGCTACAGGCCATGCGCTTTCACATGATCGAGCCCGGGCTCTGCCCCAGCATGCAGCGCCCGGAAACCCGGCTGCTGGCCCACATGCCGTACTTGGAGCTGGTGCAGGGCAAGGGGCACGAGCGTGCCGCGGCATGGCTCGCGGACTATGCCGCCACGGTGGGGGTGTGCTCCAGCATCGACTTGGAACACTGCTTTGGCTAACCACCCGGGCGCTGCGGCTGCCAACATCGGCTGTCGACCTGACCGGTCAGGCTTGCCAGGTAACTGCTCGCGCATGACTGGTACATGTACAGCACAAGGCAAGACCACCGCGCCACTTCGTTGAAGGTGTCGCCGAGCAGGGGAGAAGACAATCTGGCAAACCTTCCAGGCGCCACCTTGGACAACCAGCTTCGCGCACCTCGGTAGCCGGCACGCGCGTATTCCCCTGCCGTGTTTTCGAAGGGTGGCGACGGCATTGCGGTGCGGCTGCTACATGCACGTGTGTCGCAACAACGCCGTGTCAGCTGCCGCACCGCCCTCCTCTGTCTGCTGGCGCCGAGGGTAGCGGTGGCCTGGGGCCACCCATCGGTGCAACATGGGCGGCGAGGCTGCTGCAGCGGCGTGACGACGGACTGGCCATTGCGCCAGCCTCCCGCTGCTTCCGCGGTATCCCTTGCCGGCGCGGTAATTGACTACGGGCCAATGGGCTTGCGCGACCGCGTTGATCCGTCGCTACTGACCGCCGCTTGCCTCCTGCGCAGCGGCCGCGGTGGCCTTAGGCCACCAGCCGCCCAGGCGAAAGGCGGGTGACCTGCGACCGGCTCGTCGTTTCAGTGAGCGTACCGGGGTGGTGGGTCCGCATCATCGTGACCATGCGGTGCGATGCATCAGGTGATGGCTAGAGATCACCACGGCCGAAGAGGGAAGTTCAAGGCAAAGGCTGACCGGTTCTATACGGTTCGAATTTGATGCCGACCTGGTGGTGAGCCGGGCAGCCCGCTGCACATGGTATGGCCCGCCCTTGCAAGGATGGTGATGTCCCAACCCCCCAGCGAAGCGAGATTCGCCGGATCGCACCACGCCCGCCTCTCACGGCTTGCGTGGTGCAGAGCCAGCGCTGCCAGCCGCCTTCCCGAGGGCGCGACTTGGACCCTGAAACCCCGAGCCAATGCTCGCCGGGGACTGCGCCAGGTGCGGGACAGAGGCGGCACGCCAGAAGAACCTGCACATGGAGGCGATCCGAAAACGCCGCGAATCCGCGCTGCCCGCCTACGTCGTCCATGCGCGGTGGCCCGAAGCCAGCTGCACCCGTCCTGCCGCTGTGCGGGGCGCCGTGCATGGGACACGGCACCTCCACAGCGCCACGGTGGCCTGAGGCCACCGCCGACCGTGATTTGACTCTGACGTCGACAGAACCGCCACGCAACAACCGGAAGCGGTAGCTGTGCCTGGGCAGTACGTTGGGGAGCCTGTGGCACTGAAGTGCCTGAGAGCGAGCGCCAGCCCACCCGGTATACATAGGCCAGCCATGCCAGTGGCCCCAGGCCACCGGTGCTGGCCTTGCCACCGACCGGGTGCACGAACAGCTCATGGGAAGCCAGCAGCCATGGCGGCTTAAAGCCACCGGCGGCCGTGATGCAGGTCGGCTGGCAGGCGGCAATACCCGGTGGTACTCAGCATGCAGGCCACCGGTACAAGCGCCCGAACGCGGGACCTCAGGCGCACCGGAGTGCCCGCGAGGCCACCTGTGCCGGCTTCATCTTCCTGAAGTAGATGCGCGGCTTGCGGAAACCCGACAGGACGACGACAGCCCGAGGACGGTGGCCGCCGGGATAATCCCGGCTGGCGATGAAAGCTCCTTGCGACGCAAGAACGCGCAGGCCGGGCACGGTGCCACGTTGAGAGACTTGGCGCCCCCAAGTGGCCTGGGGCCATCTGTTGAATTCTCCTGTCTGTCCCAGCCTCATCGCTGGCCCGCAGATGTCCAACAACACCATGATGGCCTGGGGCCATCGGCCGCCCACAGGCGGCTTAGGCAACGCATTGCAACGCCGCGCGGCGACGGGAAGCAGGCGTTGGCTCACGTCAGCGTTGCCTCAATTGGTCCGTTGAAGTGGCCCAGGACCACCGTCGATCCACTGTGCCTGCTCATGTTGGCAATGCCGGTGGCCTAGAACTACCGGTCCCCGCTGGGTCGCATGTCGAACGTACCTCCTCCACTCACGGCAGTCCAACTGCATGACGGTGGCCCGAGGCCACCCGGCGCCGGGGTACGGCTTGCAGTGCTGACGCTCGTGCTCAAGGCGACTGCGGAACCGCCGTGGCGTGGCACCTTCGGGTAGCCGCCGTACACCCAGGCCGTCGACGGCCTACGGCGAGCGCGCCGGGGCCGGCGAGTGACGGGACGCCAGGATGACGGCGCCGTCACGCTGCTGGTGAGTCGGTGGCCCGAGGCCACGTGCTGGCCCCCATGTCCCGTGCGGCAGCAGCGTGATGCCCTTTGGGCAAGAACGCCGGACGCCGGCTGAAGCGGGGCAAGTGGGACCTGAACGGCGTCACCGCTATGGCCGCACGCCGCCAAATGCTACACAGCACGCGGCTAGGCGTTCAAGGAATGGTGGCCACCGCAGGCACGCTTGAGCACAGCCCGCAGGCAATGCACCGGCGCGGCCCGCCAGCCGCGATGGTGACCAGCCCTTACTGCTTCCTGTGGAGTTCGGCGCACTTGCGCCACGGTGAACCGGCCGTCGCGTTACGGTTCCGTGGTGTCTCGTCCCGAGGAGTGCTGCCGGAGACCGCTGCAGGTTTGGCATTGCGGTGGCCCCAGGCCACCGCAATGGTCCGGGTACTCTTTGCGCGCCTCGTCCAAGGCCCATTGCACCAGTGGTGCTGGACCTCCAGCCGGCTTGGCCAAGCCGGCTGCTTGAGGAGGGCGTACGGTGGCCGCTTGGGAAATCAGCCATGTCGCAGTAACGCATGGTTTTCACACCGCGCTCAGACGCTCCATGACGGCCTGCGTGTGCCAGCCGGCACAGCGCGCCGCTGGGAGCCTCACATGCGCCGTGCCCGATGGGCCTCAAAGGCGTACGCGGTGAACCCTGTTCCCGTCACGCCGACTCGTGCTGTATTGACCAGTTGGCCAGCGCGTCAGCCCATCCCGTTGCCATGCTGGGGACGGCTGACTGGTGCTAGCAAGGCGCTGCTGCGACGTCCGTTTCAGCCTGGGGCGCGACAGGGCTGGCTGCGGACGGCGACCAAACGCGCCTGGGCGGACTGCGATGGCGAGACTGGCACGTTGACTGGCCGAGGGGCTTGGTGCTGCCGATTGGTGGTCCGCTGCTTGTGTTTGGCCACCGAGGACAGTTCACCTGTCACAACTGCTTGATTGGTCGCCGGCTCGGCATCAGCGCGGGCTGTCCTTGGCGTTGTCAGTGCAGCAGCAGTGCATGCCATCCTGGGATGCCTGGCGTGCATGGGCCAAGGCTGAACTCCACAGTCGCTTGGGGGCCTACGGCCACCCGCTGGCGCTGCGCCTGCTTGCCAGCAACGGTCACCTTCCGAGCCATCCCCTGGCAACGTGAGCGGTACGCGGTCCCCCGGTACGCCGACAGGGACCAGGTTGTCGATCGCGACGACGGCACCGCGAGACCACGCTCACTGCTACGCCGGTTGCTTACTCGCGACCCTATTGTCGAATGCCAGACACTTGCCCGCCCGGGGGGCGAGTTTCCCGCTCACGTGTGCGCTGGGCGCGAACCGCCCATCGGACCGTACATTGCCCTGGCCGAGGGCGCTGTACCGTCTACTCCAGATTGCCCGCGGCACCCAGCTTTTCGCCGCGATCGCGGCATGCTTGCGATGCCGTTGGTATCAATGGGAAAGGCCGTCTTGGGCCGCAACTGCGTTGCCCTGCAACTCGGGACGATGAACTCACTGGACCACTGTTATTTCAAACGCTGAGGCCCAGCGCCGGAGCATGTGGACCGAGATGTCCCGCGCCTTGCAGGCCGCGAGCCGCGCTGCAGGCGCGGTGGCCTCGGGCCACCGGCTGCGCCGCAGCCAGTTCACCGGGCTGTGCGCATTTGAATCTGCAAAGAAAAAGGCCCCCGTCAAGGGAGCCCGCTCAGGCAAGCCCGCGCTGTGTGCTACGGCTTCTTGAGCCTATCTCGTTCCTTTTCCAAGAGCCCCTGGATGGCCTCGATCAACCGGGGAGACAGCTTCATCGCCTTGGACGTCTTGACCGACAGCCACCGGTCCGCACACTCGATCGTAGCGATCGGGCGGCCGTTGTGCCCTTCGATCTCGATGCGCTGCGGCCTCTCGTTGGCTGTTTCCGTCAATGCCTCGAAGACCTCTCGAGCACTCAACCGCCCTCTTTCTTCCCGTGCCGCCTGCGCACGCTGGCGGATGCCGTCGGGATCCTTCTGAACGGCATCGGCCAGCTTTTCGGCCCAGCTCTTCTGGATGCTGCGCTTGGTGGGAAAAGCCTCGAGCACTTCGGCAGGCAGCGTAGCCAGCAGCAGGTAGCGGCGTACCAGTCCCTTGTCCTTACCAATTCGATGCGCCAAGGCTGTGGGTGACGAGAACAGCCCCGCGTCCAGCGCCAGCTTGTAGCTGCGTCCTTGTTCATACGGCGACGGGTTGGCGCGCCCGGCGTTCTCGTACTCCATCGCCTCCCACAGGGCCATGTCTGACATGCCGGTGACGACCACAGCAAGAACCTTGAGCCCCAGTTCGGCACAGGCCCGGGTACGGCGACGTCCGAACACCATGTCGTAGCCATCGTTCTGCCCGTCCCTGGCTCTCACGAGGATCGGCTGGACATTGCCACGGGTCTTTTCGATAGTGGCCTTGAACTCTTCCCACTCCGAACCTTCGAAGGTTTCGGCATCACGGTTGTGGAACGGCCCCGGGCCAATTTGCAGGGGATCCAGGGACAAGGTCGGTTGGGCACCCACCCACTTCTCCAGCTGCTTACGCAGGCTGGCCAACTCGCGCTCGGTGTCCTTCTGCACGCCCATCATCGCCAGCAGGGTCCCCGGCGCGGTGCGGGGCTGCTGCGGAGCCGGCGCGGCCGAGGTGGCCCCGGGCCCCGCGTCGGATGCGGCGGCGGCCGCCACCGAGGCAGCGGGTGTCTGGATTTTCTCGACGGCCGCGGTGGCCTGAGCAATCCGGTCCTTCATCTTGCTCACAGCGTGGCCTCCGGAGCCTCGACACCGAACAGTGCGCGCTGGGCGATCTGGTTGGCCCACGCCTTCCCGATCGAGGATTCGAGCATGTCGACGACGCGGTTCGCCGCGTCCACCGCCCGAGCATAGGTCGCCCTGGAACCCTCGTAGGTTGTCACATCGAAAACAGTGCCAAACGACAGGGACGTCGTGCCTGCCGCTTTGGAGTCGGGGATCTCCACCGGAAGCACGAACTCGCCGTAAGCCTTGGCGATCCACGTCGCGACGGTGGTCGCGTTGTCGTCACCCGCCTTGACCTTGGAGAGCAAGACATGCACGAAGTCGAACTCGGAACGGCCACCGTTGTACGCAGCGTTTTGCGCCAGCTCGGAGAACAGTCCAAAGAACTGCGCGGATGACGCGAAATCAAGGTTGTTGGGGGGCAGAGGGATCAGCAGCCCGTCGGCCGCATTGAAGGCATTCATCACCGTGAAGCTCAACGACGGGCTCGTGTCAATCAGGATCACGTCGTACTGATCGCGCAATTCCTCCAGACCGGCATCAAGCACCATGTAGAACACCAACCCCTGCGTGCCTTCCCGCATCTGCCGGGCGGGCAGAAGGAACTCAGCGTTGTACAGGTTCGGATTGCTGGGGATCAGGTCGATGTTGGGCCAGTAGGTCTTGCGCACGGCATAGGCCGCGCTGTCCTTCTCTCCGGCGAACAGCGGCACCAGCGTCTCGTCCATCGGCAGCGTGCTGATCTCGGAGCCGAAACCGAACAAGGTAGTGAGGCTGCCTTGGGGATCCAGATCGATGGCCAGCACCTTGTGCCCGCGCAGCGCCAAGCCCTGCGCGAGCGTCATCGAGGTTGTCGTCTTGCTGACGCCGCCCTTGAAGTTGCCCACGGCAATCGTCACGGCCCGGCACCCTTGCGGCCGCAGCTTTTCCATGCGGTAAGCACGAGCCCAGGTGGAGGCCTCCTCCACTGTGAAGAAACGGCGGTTGTTGCCCCGGGCCACTTCTCCCTTGGGCAAGTCGCCACGGGATACGCGGTAGAGGACTTGGTCGTTGGTGATGCCACACAGTGCGGCCAGCTTCCCGGTGGACAAGGTAGGAGGTGCCTTGACCATGTCGGGCGCGAAGATCGCGCTGCGCACGGTCTGTAGCGTCGTCGCTGCCACTTCAGCCGCCTGGGAAATCCGGCTTAGAGGAACCTTGGGATAGGGAAGGGTACGTGTTGTCACTGTGGCTGCTCGCTTAAGGACTGAGTCCGTGAAATTTTCCGAATTCGATCATAAATCGCGGACTCCTCCTAGCAGCGCGACTACGAAGATACAGAAATACAACCAACTACCAAGACAAATACAACGCCTGAAAAATCATTTGAAATCAATAGCTTAGCTCATATTTGGTGAGTTGATACCGGGGGGGCGGTGTGTCGAAAACGGCAACAGGTGTGTTGATAGCTGGGGACTGGTGAGACGATTCCGGGGCCTTGAGTGAGTTGAAAGCGGAAAGCTTGGGTCAGGTCGAGCCGCCAGAGCTACCAACAATGGGCAAACAACCCCGTACCCTCTCCGGAACGAGCCGGTCCCCAGGAAACATCTCACCTTTAGGGCGTCATGCGCTGTAGCGATCAGCGCGACAGCCGCGGAAATGTAGGTCGGTTTTCTCCTGATGAAATACCGGCCGCATTCAAGGGCCCAGGAAGCAGGCTCGAGCGTTCGAGCCAACGCTCCCACCGGAAACATCTCACCTTTGCACCGCGTCCAGCACCGTTTCCCTCAGGAAACGTCTCACCTTTGACTCCAGGAAAAATGCAGGCTACGGCAGACGTCTTGGCGCTAAGCGCATGCCCCCGGCCGTTCTTGTTTCCCCGGAAGTCCGCAGGCCACTGCGGAGTTGATGGTCAAACCGTCGGCGGCGACTGGGCAGCATCGGGTTGGGGTCTCAACAAAGCGCGTGCAAGAACTGTCCCCGAAGCCTACGTTGAGCAGACGCTGGTGCGGTGTATTCGCGATGGGCATTGCCGGGCGGCCAGCGCATTGGCTTGAACCGAGCGGAAGGGGTGACCTCTCGACAGCGGGAAGCGCAAATGCCGCCGTCCTTGGCCAAGTAACGACTCGCAAGCGGGGTTGGGCACAGCCAGGATCCTCGTAGCGCCTGGGTGCGGCTGTGCTTCGCTATCGCGTGCCGGCACCCGAGAGCCAACATCATCGCGGGACGCCCGACAGGCGAGTGAGCACTGAATCGCTGCCATCGCACCACAAGCGGCAAGGCAGGCAATCCGGCCGTCACGGCAGTGCGGCTTGAGGTGAGATACTGGGCGAAGGAGACTCACCGATGCCGCCGCTTCCAAAGAAGACCAGCAGCGCAAGCAACGAACCGCAGCAGTTACGCAAGTCCGAGCGCATGCTCGTAATGCGGGCGTCCTCCGTTTCGCTGACCCTGATCGCGCGCAAGATGTACAACGCGATGCTCTACGTTGCGCAGCGCCAGGGGCTGGAGAGACCCCGCTACTCCGCACCGCTGTCCAAGCTGGCAAAAATCATCGATTACGGCGGAAACGACAACGCCACCTTGAAGCAGATCGTGCGCGAAATGCAGACCTGCCTGATCCAGTGGGAATCGCCGGTCGGGCGAGACGGGGTCGGGTGGTCGTCATCGCAGCTGATCGGCGGGGTCGAGCTCGGCGTCGTCGCCGGCCAGAACGTCATCTGGTGGGAGTACAGCAGTATCTTCAAGCGCGACATTCTCGAGCCGATGCCGTACGCCACGATCTCGCTGGTGACTAACGCGCGGCTGCGGTCGATCTCGGCGCTGGCGCTCTACGAGATCTGTTCACGCTACAAGAACTCGATGCTGACTACCAGGCATCATTGGCGGTGGTGGCGTGATGCGTTGAGCCTGCAGCCGGGGACGATGAAAGAGGGGGGCGAGTACAAGACGTTCCACCGGGATGTGCTCAAGCGCGCCATCAGCGAGATCAACAGCCAGTCCGAAATCGAGATCGAACTCGTGACTCACAAGGAGGGCAGGGCGATCAGCGAGATCCAGTTCAAGGTGCGCGCCAACCCGAACGTGCAGCGTGAGGTCCAGGCGCTGAACATCGAACCCGTTGATCTGGCGCTCTACGACCGCGCGGCCGCTCTGGGCATCGGCGTCAGATGGTCGGAGCGGCTCATCGAGCTCCATGGCGATGCAGCTTTCAGCCGCGGACTGGACCTGCTCGACGCTCGCATGAAGAACACGGTCGCTGAGCCGGTCGCTTCGCCGCATCGATGGCTGGAAGAAGTACTCGACAGGCGTTCGCTGCCCGCCCTGGCGGTGGCCTCCCCGTCGGATGCCCAGGTCCAGCCCGAGGTCCCAACAGCCACATCACCCGCGCCCGTCCCATCCCCTGCGATGTCCGTCTCCGACTTGGAGACCCGGGAGCGGCGCAATGCCGAGGCCATCAGCCTGTACGCCCAGTGCAGCGAGGAGGTGAAGGCCAGGTATCGGCACTCGTTCGCCAGCACCGTGCTGCCGGGCCTGCATCGCAGCTACAAGTCCGACTGGGAGCGCTATGGCCCGACGGGACGCATGGTCGGCCCCGTCTTTGTCCGATATCTCAGCGAGCGGCTCTTCAGCAATCCGCACTCGCCGCCGTGAAGTAGGGCTGCTAAATGTCGGTTGGCCAGCGGTGCGTTGAACTCATTTAGACACGATGGTCGTAAAGGAAGCGGCGCACCTTCTCGGGCACCAGCTCTCGCGCATCCGGATGGGTCGAGTTGATCAGCACGTTGCCCTCTTCCTCGATAATGACCGAGGGCACCACCAGCAGCGCTGAGGTGCCTGCAGCCAGCCAGGCCGAACCGATACTGCGTGGACACCGTGCCTTCGGGAATGGCGTTCCAGCCCACGGCAGCGGGCGAGGCAGCTGCGTGTGCCGAGCCCACACATCGTCGGGGACGTCGACGCGCACCAGCAAGCGGTTGAAGGGCAGCTGCGCGCTAGAACGGCTCAGATGCGCGCGGGTCTCCCAGGCGGCCAGCGAGATCGAAATCGCAGCATAGGCAACGTGCCCGCCTGGACCGTTCCAGCGGCCACCCTTGTGGGCGGCACCCTTGCCAGCCATGTCGTCGGCTGTCCAGGACGGTGTAGCGGCATCCGGCATCCGGTTCAGCCGGCGCCGCGCCACTCGCTTCGTTGTCGGCAGCAGACACTGGGGCGGCGGGCAAGGATTCGCGTACTGCGCTGGCGCCATGTCTTGCCAACGCCGGTCCGTTCTTTTCATGCTGTTGACCATGGTCACACGTGCGTGGCAAGTACAGCAGGATGGTGTACCGCGAAACGCGATCGACAAGGATGCCGATGGCGGACCTTCCAAGGCGCAACAATCAGAGCGCCTCCCCAGTGTCTAGGCACCTCCTGGCTCATGACTTTAAAGGGTCTGTTCCTTCAGGTTGCATCCGGCGTCACAAATGGCCTGCCGCGCTTGCGGCTGCGGCGTCGTGGCACACGCAGCGCCCGGCCGGTGCGAGGCATAGGATGCCAACTCGCGGTGTAGAGCGCCACGCGCCCATGGATGTGCAGAGCCTGGTAGATACCTTCGGGCGAGATCCGAATTTGACTCGTTATCCGGGAAGTCGTTCCAGCAGCCCATTTGCAATCTGTTCCGGGGTCCAAGCCAATGCCCAGCGACGGTCCTGACGCTGGGCGTTCCCTCATCCATTCCAAGCCACAACCTTAGGTCCTAGGCGTCGGTCTGTCTGCGCAAACACTCAGCCGGACAGGCGATCTTGAACATACTGTCTCAATGCCTGGTTGGTAGCCAGCCGCGCTGGCTTGGGGCGCTTGGCGCGACGATCCGCGTGCCACGGCGGGGTGGTGGCGCGACAGTCAACGTACCCGCCGCGCGTGGCTGCGCTGCGTTGCAGCTCACGAGAGATAGTGGACGGTGGTCGGTCAAGGCGCTGTGCGATCTCGCGCACGCCATGCTCCTGAGCGCGTAGCAAGGCGATCTCCTATCTCTAGGCAATCGACATGTAGCGGCCCGACGGCGGTCTCAGTTCCATAGGCGGCATTCCGCCACTCTGCCTGAACCATCTGACCCACACCGCTGGCAAGACACCTGCCCCAACAGCTGCCTGTTCATGGGTAAGTCCTTGCGCAAGCAGCTGCCACAACCGCGTGACGGTCTCCCGACGCGCCACGTTCGGTCGGCTAATCGATCCCAGAGAAGGTCTGATGCCACGCTTGCAGTGACCATGATTGATGGTATCCATCGCAACGATATCCTTCTTGGTACGTGCTGCGACGACCGGTTGAACGCGCGCTAATTCTTCTTCACCCTTTTGCCCGTCTGCTCTCTGTTCGAGGCGGGTGTCCACGAAAGTCAGGCTACCTCATGGTAACCATTGCCGACTCCCGAAGTAACCGACAGCCAATACACCGTTCATGTGCAAGAGCCCTGGCTCAGGCATATCGTCAAAAGCCATTAGCAATCTCCTCTTGCTAGTCTTTGAAGTGGTTTCGGTCTAGTGACTACCGGCGTTGTTCTCTAAAGTCGGCACGCACCACCCCACGTCATTCAACCAACTGCAGCTATGCATTGATGGAGCCGGTATGGCAATCAACCTTGATGTAAACGGAAAATCGCACCGCGTAGACAGCGATCCGAAGATGCCGCTGCTGTGGGTGCTTCGCGATGAACTTCATCTCGTTGGAACCAAGTTTGGTTGCGGTGTGGGGCAATGCAACGCCTGCACGGTGCATCTCAATGGCTCGCCGGTGCCGTCGTGCCAGATACCTGTATCGGCGGCACAGGGACAGAAGATCACCACGATCGAGGGCTTGGCCGCAGACAATGCTCTTTCGGCCGTGCAGCAGGCCTGGATCGACCATGACGTGGCGCAGTGCGGTTACTGCCAAGCCGGCCAAATCATGACAGCCACGGCGCTACTGGCACAGACCCCCAACCCGACCGAGGTACAGATCGACGAGTTCATGGCGCGCAATCTCTGCCGATGCGGAACCTACACGCGCATCCGCATGGCAATCAAAACCGCAGCCCACGCCATGGCCGCTGGCAAGACTGGGAGCACTGCATGAACCCGCTCAATCGCAACGACGCCGAAGCGCAAGACTGGCTCGCCGGTCTTGAAAGTGCCAGGCAAGCCAGCGATCCCGTGGTGAATGCGGCGCCGTTGTCGCGCCGCGGCTTCATAAAGCTGACCGCAGGCGCGGGCGCAGGTCTGTTTGTCGGAATTGGCGTTGCCGTCCCGGAACCGGTACAGGCGCAGATGGTCAATTCCGCTCCGTCATTCGCCCCCGCCGCCTATGTGCGCATTGCACCAGACGGCACTATCACGTTGTTCGCGAAAAACCCTGAGATCGGCCAAGGCGTGAAAACAGCTTTCGGCTTGATCTTGGCCGAGGAGCTTGATGCCGACTGGGCCGACGTGCGCATTGATCAGTCCCCCATTGACGCCGCGCTGTACGGGCTGCAGCTTGCCGGCGGTTCGCTGTCAGTGGCCAACAACTGGATGACGCTGCGCCAGGCTGGTGCCGGCGCGCGTGCGCTGCTGGTGGCAGCGGCCGCCAAGCGTTGGAACGTGCTGGTGTCGGAAATCACTACCCATGACAGCGTGCTGTTGCATACACCGAGTCGCCGCAGCCTGCGCTATGGCGAGGTTGCGACTGAAGCCGCGTTGCTGCCCGTACCTGACCTGCAAAGCCTCCAACTGAAAGATCGCAAGGACTTTAGGCTGTTAGGCAGGAAACACAAGGGGATCGATGGACTGAAAATCGTCACCGGCCAGCCTTTGTTCGGCATGGATGTGCAATTGCCGGACATGGGGGTGGCAGTGTTCCTCAAGTGTCCGGCGGTATATGGCCGGGTGCGCAGTGCAAATCTTGATGTCGTGCGTCAATTGCCCGGCGTAAGGCATGCGTTCATTGTCGAAGGCACAGGTAAGCCGACCGAGATGTTGAACGGCGTGGCGATCGTTGCCAAGGACACTTGGTCGGCGATATCGGCGCGCCGTCAGCTTCAGGTCGTTTGGGATGAAAGCGGTGCCTCCACGGACAGCTGGAGCGCACACGCTGCCAAGGCACAGGAGTTGAGGCAAGAGATCGTGGGCGCCCAGGTCGTGCAAGCGATCGGCGATGTTGACGAGGTGCTGTCGAACGTCGCGCCGGGCAAGCGCGTGGAAGGTACTTACACTTACGGCTTTGTGGCCCATGCACAGATGGAGCCGCAGACATGCACTGCTTGGTACCGAAAGGACGCAGCCGGCGACAGCATCGAGATCTGGGCTGCGTCACAAACACCGACCGCTGCTCGCTCGCTACTGTCCTCGTTGTTTGGCGTGCAAGCCGGCAAGGTCAACCTCCACCAGTTGCGGCTAGGTGGGGGCTTTGGCCGGCGTCTGGTCAACGACAACGTCATTGAAGCGACCCAGATATCCAAGCAAGCTGGTGGCGTCCCGATCAAGTTGGTCAACCTGCGCGAAGACGACATGGAGCATGACTTCATCCGGCCCGCAGGCTTCATGTCGTTCAAGGCCGCATTGGACGGTCAAGGTCGTATCGCAGCGTGGAACTCGCATCTGGTGCATTTCAAGAGCGAGGGTGGCGCTGCCGTCACTGCGGCCAATTGGCAAGGCAACGAATTCCCCGCGCTCAATGTGCCGCGCTACCGTGCATCCCAGACCCTGATGCCGCTGCGCATGCCTACAGGATCCTGGCGTGCGCCAGGCGCTAACACCGCCGCCTGGGTAGTGCAATCGTTCATGCACGAGTTGTCAACCACTGCCCGGCGCGACCACGTGGAGTTCCTGCTTGAGGTGACGGGAACCCGCCACGGCAGTCACACTGGTACACCGCCGGGACGACCTGTGCATGTACCAGAACGTGCGGCCTCAGTGATCCGCAGCGCAGCGCAGCGCTCGGGATGGAATCAGCGCAGCCTGCGAAAGGGACATGCACTCGGCATCGCCTTCCACTTTTGCCACCAAGGGCACTTTGCGGAGGTGGCCGAAGTCAGCGTCGATGCCAACAAGAAGATCACCGTGCACAAGGTGTGGGTGGTTGGCGACATCGGGCCTATCATGGACCTCTCGTCTGCCGAGAACCAGGTGCAGGGGTGTGTCGTCGATGCAATCAGCACGATGTCGCTCGAGCTGACCATGGAGCGCGGACAGATCGAGCAGAAGAACTTCCATCAATACGCGATCGCACGCATGCCGGTAACGCCAGTGATCGACGTCCATTTTCTCAACACTGATTATCCGCCTACTGGCGTAGGCGAGCCTGCGTTCCCGCCATTGGCACCCGCTGTCTGCAACGCGGTGTTCACGCTCACCGGGCACCGCATTCGGACCCTGCCCATCACGCGTGAGGGATTCTCAATTTGATTCGGCCGACGCACCTGGCATGTAACTCCAGTTGTTCGTGCCGAAAGCATTGCACCGGCATTCATGCGATGCGATGCTTGTTTACACCAAAACTGTTGAGCCGGCAACTGCAAGATTGAAGCAGGGTACCGATGTCAGTTCCGCTTTGGCACATCGATGCCGCTGTTGGATTGAGGCGCCCGTCACTAAACTTGTTGCACCGCATCCTCTGATGCGGTGCGCTGGCCTTTGCCAACCCTGTTCCCTGAGGAAAATTGGTTGGCCCCACATCTGTCTTTGGCCGTATAGAGATCCGACTTTCCTGGCAATGCAGAGGCACCTGATGAGCGAAATCCTGGTCAGCCGGCGTAACAGTCTAAGGAAGGCACTGCTCCTTGCCATGTCCGGCAGCGCCGGGATCGCACCCGGATCTGGCGCGACACAGCCAGGGGCAGGCAAAAGTAGGTTTCTTGTCGCGTACTTTTCACGCACGGGCAACACGCGGGTCATCGCCGGCCAGATTGCACGCGCAATGCAGGGAGATCTTACTGAGATCGAGCCAGCGCAGCCGTATCCCGAGGACTATCTGCAGACAGTCGATCAAGCCAAGCGCGAAAGCGATGCAGGCTATGAGCCGTCCTTGAAGGCTATGGTCCTCGACATCCAAAGCTATGAAGCCGTCTTCCTCGGCTTTCCGATCTGGGGCATGACCGCTCCGCCAGTGATTCGCTCGTTCCTGTCGCGCCATGATTTGGCAGGCAAGACACTCGTGCCCTTCATCACCCACGGCGGGTATGGCACGGGCCAAAGCCTCTCTGTGGTGGCACAGAAGGCCCCGAGGGCGCGGATTATGGATGCTTTCGTAATAAAGGCTGATCAGGAACGCGACACACTGGAACGCGTGACGCGATGGCTGGAGCATCGACCGACTTCACGATAGGGCATCGTACTCACCGATGGTCTCGTAGTGCCAAGCACAGCGGGCCTCAGGTAGCGCCCGTTGTCAACCAACGCCCAGAAGGCTGCGCAAACCACAGCTTGAACGGCCCGTTCCGCCACCCTTGGCGCCCTACAGGGCGCCAAGGGTGGCGGGCTCCTTCAAAGCCCGCTGCCGAAAGGCGCGTCGTGACCGCCGGAAAATCTATGGTCAGCCCGGTCTTTGCAAGGCAGTTGGGTGGTGATGTGAAGAGGGCTTGCGCAAATCTATCCGGAGTCGTTTTGGGTAGCGAGCTACCCGCTCCTTGATGAGAACCGTGCCTGGCAAGCCTCAAAAACGCGGCAGCGTATTACCGCTGATTTCTGGCCCAGGTTTCATGCCAGGCTGTTGAGCCATTCACGCCATCACGTTGTCTGCCATCGCAAACCAGGTGGGATTGGAAGTAGCCAGTCGCCTTGGTGCATCAAGCGGCCATCGCCGATCGGCCAGGGTCAAAGTGCGATCCCCTGGCCAGCATTGCCCATGCGATCCTGGCGAGCTTGTTGGCCAGCGCGCAGGCCACCACGTTGGAATGTCGGCGCGCGAGCATGGCGCAGACCCAGCGCCCAATGACGTCGGTTCGCCGCTCGATGTGCTTCATGAGGCTCCGTGCACCCAGCACAAGAAGCGAGCGCAACTTCTTGTCGCCTCGCTTGCTGATGCCCAGGAGCTTCGGCTTGTCTCCTGTGCTGTACTGCCCGGGTTACAAGGCCCAGCGACGCAGCGAATTGGCGAGCATTCTTGAATCGGTGAGGATCACCGAGCTCGATGGAGAGCGCGCTGGCCGTAACCGGGCCAACGCCCGGTATCTCCAGCAGCCGACTGCTACGCTCGTCGGCCTTGAGCTGGCGCTTGATCTCGCGGTCTACATCAGCGATCTGGCCGTCGAGATACTTGTGGTGAGCCTGCAGTCGAAGCAGGACATCGACGATTGCCGGGGGTAGATCCTCATGCCGAGCCAGCAGGACAGGCACTGCCTTGATGGCCTCCTCGCCCTTGGCTAGGCTGATGCCGAACTCCAGCAGGAACGCGTGGATCTGGTTGGTGGTGCAGGTGTGGTCCCCAACCAGTGCTTCACGCACCCGGTGCAGCGCCGAAAGGGCCTGCTGCGCCTCGGTGCGCGGCGCGGCGAAATGCATGTTTGGCCGCACGGCGGCCTCACAGATCGCCTCCGCGTCGGCGAAGTCGCTCTTGTTGCCCTTCACGAAGGGCTTCACAAACTGGGGCGGAATGAGCTTGGGCTGGTGGCCCGTGGCAGCCAGGCGGCGCGCAAGCCAGTGGGCACCGGCACACGACTCCATCGCGACAGTGCATGCCTGGAAATTGCCGAGCTGCGCCAGCAGCTGGCTGCGGGTCAGCTTCTTGCGAAATACCATGTGCCCTGAGCTGTCCTGCGCATGCAGGTGAAAACTGTGCTTGCCCAGGTCGATACCGATCAGCGAGATGTCGCCCATGATGGCCTCCACAGGGTGAGAGAGCAGTCCGCAGCGTACGTCGCTGCGAGGGACCGGGCTGACCATCCCATTAACGCGCTTTCTAACCGCCCCCGACACTTGTCGACGTTATTCGTCGAGCTCGGCGCCCCGATGATGGTGGCGATCCACAATCGTGCCGGTGCCCAACTTCAGGCCGCGGGCCTGAAGTACCTGGCCGACCGTGGCAAACAACTGCTCTCCCAGCTTGTGGCGTTCCAGCAGACGGCGAAACGCTCAGCAGCGTCGTGCGGTCAGGCACGCGCTCGCGGCCCAGCTCAATGCTCACGAATCGGCGCAGAGCCGTACTGTCCAGCAGTGCCTCCTCGCAGGCACCGGCGGCAAGGTTAACCAGTGCTGCACGAAGTACATGCGCAGCATACGCTCCAGCCCGATTGGCGGGCGACCGTTACCGGCCTTGGGATAGTGGGGCCCGATCACCGCACACAGTTCCTGCCACGGCACGATCTCTTCCATCGTCGCCAGGAACACGTCGCGCCCGGTCGGACGGCGGTAGCGTTCTAATCCGGCTTCCTGGTCAGCGGCCATAGCAAGGGTCTGTTGCTTCATACGACCCCACCACCGTACCAGCCACCCCTGTCACGGACCTTATTCAGCTTTGCCCTAAACAACGTTGCTGCGCCGTCATTCGGCCAGTCATGTCGCGCCATTCAAGCCTGGCTTGCCGGTGGTGCGATTGCTTGTGGGAACGATGCTGCTGGATGAAAAGTAACCAACTGCCAAAGGGACTGGATGGCGCTCGTGATGCCGACACTGGCGTTGATCACAAGAGATAGTGGCCTGAAGTGTCTGGTAGACCGCCCGATTCCGGTAACGGCTCCTGAGCCGATTCCCGGTCGGCCCCGATGACTCTGGGGCCTAAGCGAAAACACGGATGGCTAGTGAGCCTGCTTCATCTTACCATGTTCATATATACGAAAGAGTGTTCGCATATATGAACGGAATTCGTGATGTTCGATGCCAACTCGTCATTGGCGCTGCGCTTGGCAGTCTGATAACCGCCCATGCCAGTCAAGGCCGTGGCAGGGCAATGGTACTGGCTGGCTGTGTCACGACGGCACGCCGCTGCATGGCCGAGGCGCCAGCCGAACCGTGGAGCAAGCGGCCACGGTTCCAGCATGTTATTGGCCCGCACAACCTGTGTCGTCCAAGTCATGGAAGTAGAAGAAGCAGCAGGCAGAACGGAGCGGTTGTAAACAAAGAAGAGGACTTGTCAATTGCTATCCAACGCTGACGCCGATTCAAGTTGCATCGCCAGACTGAAGCCCGCTTGGCAATGGCTGCTGCTGCTCGTATCTTCTGCCGCTGTAGCCGGAGCATTCACGCTGGGCGGTATACCCGCAGCAGTGCTGCTTGGCTGCATGGTTGCGGCCATCGGCATGGGCACAGCGGGCCATCGCATTGCCGTTGCACGCACGCTGATGGGCTGGGGGCAGGGCATGGTCGGCTGCATGATCGCGAGGTCCTTCAGTGCATCTGCATCCATGGATCTGCTGCAGCGGTGGCCTGTGTTCCTGAGCGGTGTGCTTGCAGTCATCGCTGCAAGCACACTGCTGGGGTGGTGGATGATGAGAATGCGGTTCCTGCCCGGCAGCACGGCCGTCTGGGGTATGAGCCCGGGAGCGGCTTCTGCCATGACCTTGATGTCCGCCAACTACGGAGCAGATGCCCGGCTGGTCGCGTTGATGCAGTATCTGCGCGTACTTCTGGTCGCTGGAGTGGCTTCAATCGTTGCCCATGTGCTGGGTGAACATAGCGTCGGCACGGCAGCGGTTTTCCCGCTCGACCGACCCGTGCATTGGGAGTTCCTGGCCGCCACTGTCGTGATAGCCCTGTCTGGCCATGTAGTTGCGCGGCTGGCGCGGTGGCCGAGCGCAGCGCTGGTGTTTCCCATGTTCGCTGCCATCAGTCTGCAGCGCATGGGAATCATGGAGATCGAGCTGACTTACTGGGTTCTCGCACTGGCCTTTGCTGTCATTGGCTGGAGCATAGGGTTGAAGTTCAACCGAGACTTGCTGCTGCATGCCGCGCGCAGCCTGCCGCGCATTGTCGCTTGCACGAGTGCTCTGATCGCCGTCTGCGCCGCGTTTGCAGCGTTGCTCGTCATGGCAGCCGGCGTAGACCCGATGACGGCCTACTTGGCCATGAGCCCTGGCGGAATCGATTCCGTGGCCATCATTGCCGTGTCCAACCGTATCGACGAGCCCTTTGTGATGACGATGCAGGTGCTGCGCCTTGTGACCGTGGTGCTCCTGGGGCCCATGACGGCCCGCTTCGCGGCCCGAAATGCCACTCGATGAGGACGGTGATGGACGCTTCGCTGTTGCCCAGATATGCCACCCTGCGCGAAGTCAGCCTGCAGTATCTTGATTGCAACATGCCCACGGCGTTCAAGTGCGACTGGATCCTTATCGCCTACGCAGCGGGCCTTCGACACATCGGGGTCGGAACGTATTTCCCGGCTGGGCATCCGCGCCATGTCGACATGCACGAAGTTGCCCTGTTCGCTTCGACACTGCCGGATCTCGAGATTTGTGCGACCGCGACCGATGCCGAGTGTGCGCGGCTTGCATTCGAGCAAGGCGTCAACCGGGTTGTGCTTTCTGTGCAAGGCGGCTTGCAATCCTTGGACAAGGAGCCGGAGTCAGGTTTCAGGCAAGTGCAGGGCGCCCTGCGTGCTGCCTGCCGCGCGCGTGAAGCAGCGCGGGTACGGGGCTTGGTGGAGGTGCAGCTGGACACCGCGCTTAGCAGCCTGGACGGCAAAGCCGGTGGCTCAATCGCACAGCTGGTGGCTCGCGTGGCTCTGGATGAGGGATGCGATGTGATCGGCGTCGCGGACCCCCGAGGCCGCACCGCTGCTCAGCACGTGGCGCGGATGCTTGCGGGAATGCGGGCCCTTGGTGACGACCGGCCGTTGTCGGCGTACTTGAATGGAGACGGCGAGGTGGGTCGGGCTGCAGTGTGCGCGGCTATGCAAGCCGGGGCCACGTTGATTGATGTTGCGGTCGCCGGGTATCGCCGGGCGGGGCGCGGTGACATCAGCGCCAAGGAATCTCCTGAGCAGTCTGTTGCCACAATGCTGCATGCCTTGGGCGTGAACACGGGCGTGGACGTGCGAACCCTGGACGAATTGCTCGAATTCGCGCAACGGCACTCGGGGCACCGTGTGCGCGGCCAAGTGCACTGCTGCAGCCATGAGGGCGGCATGCTTGTGTCGGACTGGACTACGTCACGCCCAAAGGCGCGTCGCTGAGTTCTTTGCTGCGGCCTGGCAGGCATACAGTAATGCCGCACCAGCCACTCGTGGCCAGTGCGGCCCAGGACCGAAACCCAAAGAAGCGCCGGCCTGGCTCAGTCGAGCCTGATGTTGTTCTCCGTGGCGAGGCGGTGCCAGCGCGCCGTGTCAGTAGCCACCAGCTTTGCAAACTCGGTCGCTGAGCCTTGTCCCGGGTCGATGCCCCAGGCGGCGAAACGGGCTTTCACGTCAGGCGAGTTCAGCACCTTGTTGAGTTCACCATTGATGCGCCGCACCTGCTCAGGAGGCAATCCACGCGGTGCATAGAGGCCGAACCACGACACCACGGAGAATCCTGGCACGCCGGACTCGGCCACTGTCGGGATGTCGGGTGCGACGGACGCGCGGCGCGGCCCCGTGACAGCCAGAGCGCGCAAACGGCCGTCCTTCACGTAGGGAATGGCCGACGTAACTGCGTCTGCTGCGAGGTGCACCGAACCGCTGACCATGTCCGTGTACGACGATGCGGTCCCCTTATAGGGAATGTGGGTCAGCGAGATGCCGGCCTGGGCCTTCAACAGCTCGAAGGTGAGGTGGCCGAAGGAACCGATACCGCTGCTGGCGAAATTGACGTAGCCGGGCTTTTGCTTGGCCAGCGCGATGAGTTCCTGCACATTCTTGACGTTGAGCGCCGGTGATGCCAGCACGACATTGTTGGCCTCCGCGATAAGCCCAATGGGGGTGAAGTCGTCCACCGGGTTGTAGCGCAGCTTCGTTGACAGGGCAGGTGCGACGGCATGCGTACTGCTTGTGGCCACCAGCAGCGTGTAGCCGTCGGCGGGAGCGTGGGCAACTTCAATTGACGCGATCGCGCCGGCAGCTCCAGGTTTGACGTCCACAAAGAACTGTTGACCCAGGTTGCGTGTCAGGGCCTCTGCCACCACCCGTGCCAGTTGATCCGTTGCACCTCCGGCGGAGACGGGCACGACCATGCGTACGGGCTTGGCCGGCCACGATTGAGCCTGAGCGCTGGCACAGGTGACCATGGCGACGGCTGGGAGCCAGTGCAGGGCCTTGCCCAGGCCATTGCCGAGAACCACGGCACACAGGGCGCGCCGTCGTGAGGGGCCGAATTTCATGCGTCTCTCCATTGGTTGAGTCACCGGCGTCAGCTCGCTGGGGCATGCACGACCTCAGGCAGGTTCCTGCCCGCGGGTGCCGGACCGTGTTGGAACTGTTGCACGCCACTAAGTTAATTCGCATATACGAACCTTAATTCGTATAGACGGCAAAAGTGTAGGTGCTGAGCCGTTGCGCGGCATTGGTGTTTGCCCCGGGCCCATGCCCACCTTGGCTTCATTCGTACATGGGCGAAACCCCCTATGCCGTGGCTCACATGCATAACTTACATTGACGCATATATGATCACTGGTTCGTACTAGCGAACACTAGGATTGCTGTCACTTTGAAGGTGGCCGCCTTTAGGCAGCCCGCGCCTTCGCCTGCGGGGAGGCGCCATGGCGGCAGCAATCGGTGCGTCAACAAAGGAAACGAATCCATGGATTTGATGAACTCGGCCGAGAAGCCCCAGCCGCCGCGCAGCATCACGCGCGAGCTCGCCGCCTTCGCCGTGCACACGCGCTTTGCGGAACTGCCCGACGCGGTGAAGGCAGAAAGCGCACGTGCGTTCCTGAACTGGATGGGTTGCGTGTTTGGAGGCTGTCAAGACCCTGCAGTCGGGATCGCGGCCGACGTGGCCCTGGAAGCCGGAGGCCGTGCGCAGGCCTCTCTCATCGGACGCGGTCGGCGAACGGACGTGGCCAACGCAGCCTTTGTCAACTGCCTGAGCTCCAGCGTGCTGTCCTTCGACGATACGCACTTGGCCACCGTGACGCATCCAACCGGACCGGTCGCCGCAGCGCTGTTCGCCTACAGCGAGCAGCACGCTGTAGCGGGCGAAGAATTCCTCACAGCGCTGGCCGTGGGCATCGAGATCGAATGCCGCCTGAGCAACGTCCTGCTGCTGCCGCCAGCGCGGGCCAATCTGGGGTTCTTCGTCACTGGGCTCACCGGGCCGATCGGCGCCGCGGCGGCACTGGGTCGCCTGATGCAACTTGACGAGCAGCGCATGCGCTGGGCCCTAGGACTGGCCGCGGCGCAGGCCGCGGGTTTCCGCGGCACTCATGGCGCGATGGCCGCGTTCTTCGTACCGGCGCATGCGGCGCGCTGCGGCGTGTCCGCGGCGACGCTTGCCTTCAAGGGCGTGACGTGCACTGACCACGTGCTGGAAGGCGCGAAGGGATTTGTCGATGTCTTTGGTGCAGGCGGCGATCTGAACCGTGCTGCCGATGGGCTGGGCCGGCATTTCGAGCTGATGGCCAATGCTTACAAGCCCTATCCGTCCGGCATCGTGGTCCAGCCGGCCATCGACGCTTGCATGGACATCGCGCAGCAGCTGCCTAGCAATGCACTGCTGGAGACAGTGACGTTGCGCGTGCATCCGCTCGCTTTGGAGCTGACCGACCGGCGCAAGCCGGAAGATCCCGTGCAGGCGCAGATCAGCCTGTACCATTGGGCCGCGGCCTGCCTCGTGCAGCGCGCCGCCGGCCTGGCGCAACTGCAGCAGGCCTGCATTGACGATCCGGCCGTTGCGGCGCTGCGCGCACGCATCACCGCGGTGGCCGACCCCGCGCTGGCCCGAGACGAGGCTGTCGCCGAAGTGAAGCTTACCCACGGCACTGCGTACCGTGCGCACGTGGAGCATGCACGCGGCAGCATCGCCCGGCCCATGACGGACGCAGAGCTGGACGCCAAGTTCAGCGCGCAGGTCGACACAGTGTTGCCGCCTGCCGCGCGTGATGAACTGCTTGGCCTTTGCCGCGGTGTCGCCGAGCTGCCCGAGGTGGGCCGGCGTATCGCCGCTGCCTGGGGCGGGTAAGGCCTTGCGCCCATCGCCCCTGCGAATTGCGTCCCATTGAACTGCCACGCTCCCATTCATCCATCTCATCAGGAATCCGCCATGAGCTCATCCCACGCATCCGCTGAAAAAGCCCGCCCCGACATGCCCGATCTCGTCATCGACGTGGCACGCTTTGCCGCAACCATCGATGCCCGGCAGCTCGATCCTGGCGTCGTCAAGGCAGTCAAGACCAATATCCTCGACACGCTGTCCTGTGCGCTGGCGGGCTCGTCGGCAAAGGCCATTGCCGAAGTCTCAGGGCTCGTGAGGGAATGGGCGGGTGTGGGCCAGGCCGACATGTTCGTGTTCGGCGGCAAGTTCCCGGCGCACCAGGCCGCCTGGGTCAATGGCGGCATGTCCCATGCGCGCGACTATGACGACACGCACGATGGCGCCATCCTCCATGCCGGCGTGACTGCTGTTCCGGCGGCGATCGCCGCAGGCCAGCTGCGTGGCGAGCTCTCCGGTGCTGATCTGATTGCCGCAGTCGCGGCCGGCCTCGAAGTGACCTGCCGCCTCGGCGTGGCGGTCAAGGTCGACATCGTCGAAAGCGGCTTCATCTATACCTCGCTGCTGGGCTACTTCGGCGCGACGGCAGCGGCCGGACGCGCTCTGGGACTGACGCCGGAGGAGATGGTCAATGCGTTTGGCATCGTCTACAGCTCGGTTGCCGGCAACCATCAAGTCACCCGCGATGCCTCTCTGATGAAGCGGCTGCAGCCTGGCTTGGCGGCACAGGCGGCGGTGGTCGCAGTGCAGCTGGCCAAACGCGGCATTCGCGGTGCCCAGCACGTGTTCGAGGGCGCCGACGGCTTCTTCCGCGTCTACCTTCACGACCGTGTCGATGCGGAGGTGGTACGCAAGGACCTGGGCAGCCGCTTCGAGCTGCTGAACTTGAGCTACAAGCCCTATCCGTGCTGCCGTGACACGCATGCCGCTATCGACACGGTGCTGCAGCTGCGTGCGCAGGTGAACCGTCCGGCCAGCGACATCGAGTCGATCCGTGTCGGCGTGACGGCGCCGGGCTACCAGATGGTCTGCGTGCCCGAACATGTTCGCCTGGCACCCCGCACCATCGTCGAGGCCCAGTTCAGCATTCCCTACACGGTGGCTGCATCCTGGATCGATGGCAGCCTGGGCATGCGCCATTTCTCGGATGAAGGACTGCAACGCGCTGACATTCTTGACCTCGCCTCGCGCGTGAAGCCCTACGTCGATGCGGACATCGACCGTGACTGGCACCGTTTCGTGACTCCAGCCAAGGTGAGCATCCAGTTCCGCGATGGCCAGACGATCGAGGGGCGCGTGGATTATCCCAAGGGGCATCCGAAGAACGCAATGACGGATGCCGAGTTCGCTACCAAGTCCAGGGACTGCGCCACCTTTGCTGCCCGTGAGCTGCCCGCTGACACGGCGGATCGCCTCATCGCGACGGTGGGGCGGCTGGAATCCGTGGCAGACATTTCCGAGGTCCTGCGTATCATGAGCTGACGCCCGGTTGGCTTGCTGTAAACGCCCAAGCTGGCGCGGCTAACCCGCACCTTCCGAGGTTGGCCGGCAACGTGGCGCGCTGCGCACTTCCTACCACTGCCTTGGTCTCACTGCTGCCCGCCGGCGGCTGTGTGCGAGCTGCCAGACGGACCCGGCTGGAATCGAGCCACGGAAACCAAGTGGTCTGAGATCGTCACACGCCCTGAAGGACGGCGGCTCCTCCTGCGAGACGGCCATGCTCGACCGCGAGAATGTTTCGCGCCGCATTGACATCACGATCGTATGTCGTGTGGCAGCCGCTGCACTCTCATATTCCAAGGCTCGCGATACCTCTCGGTCCCTCCGGCGGCATCGCACCGCATGTAGAACAGGTCTGGGTGGAGAACGCTTCGCTGACCTCGCGGAACCACACGCTTGCGCTTGACGCACTTGGTCTGCAGCATGGTCCGCAACGCGCTGCAGCCCGCTCTTGGCATGGCGCGAGCGGGCCAGGGCTGAGGCGTTGACGTTGCCAACGAAGATGCCCCGGTGCTGGCGTACCAGGGTGGTAGAAGGTTTGTGAAAGTTGTCGCGCCGACGGTCGACGGTCTTGGCGTGGATCGCCCTGGTGCGCGCCTTCTCGCCGGCGCGCTGCGCGGTGGCCAGTGCTGGTTCAAGGTCACGGTAGAAGCGTTGCGCGGCCGCCTTCTCGACGCTGGACAGCACTGCAAGTTCCTTCAGGTCCAGGTCGATGCCAACACACCCGGCTTGGGATGGCATGGGCGGCGGGGCTCGCTTACGCAGACATTGAAATACCAGCGCCCGCGCGCTTCCTCGTTGAAGCCGCCGGGACGCAACTCGAACCCGCTCAGGCCGTGGCTGTCCCACAGCGACAGCCACGGCCCGGCGAGCAGACCTGTCCGTGCGCGTAGCGGATGGTGCGGAACATCAAAACCCAAATAAATTACCGCTTTGCCTACACCGCCATCCCTCCGCGGGATGAATGCCAAGTCTTCTCGCGGAGGTCTGTGATGAATAGCCAGCGCGCCAGCCCGATTCTCGCTGGGGCATCGTTGTTGCCGCTGGGCGGTGCATGTGCTCAGGCTGACTTTCCCAGTCAGCCAACCGCGATCGTGGCCCCTTTGCCCCAGGCAGCTGCGGCCAGATCGTGCGCTTCCTGAGCGAGCAGGTCAGCCAGACGCTGGGTCAGCCAATCGATGCCAGAGGCATTTCCTTGATCCTCATGATGGAGAACGCCAAGCTGCCACGGTGGAGGTGCTACGTGCTGGAGAGCGGCAGCTTGTGTCTGCTCGGGGCGAGCGCCAAGATGCTCGCCAACGACCATGTCCAGAAAGTCTAGCTTGTGGACTGGCCGGCTTTTGCGGCCCGGCCACTGTTGCCGTAGTGCATGCCTGCTTATCGCGGCAGGGACTTGCCCGCTCGAGGCACCTGGCTCATCAAGGTCTGGCGCAGTCCACCATCGACGTGCAGTTCTTGCCCGTTGACGTAACTGGAGCGGTCGCTGGCCAGGAACACAATGGCGTTGGCCAAGTCCAGCGGTGAGCTGACCCGGCCAGCAGGAATCATGTCTTCGCGCTGCCGCAGCAGATCGGGAGCCTGGTAGGCGTCTTCACTGAAAGGCGTGCGCACGAGGCCGGGGCACACCACATTGGATCGGATGCGGTGCGCCGCCAGCTCGACGGCCAGGGTGCGCGCCAGCATCATCATCCCGGCCTTGCTGGCGCTGTAGGCGCCACCGTTTGGCAAGGGGTGCTCGCCCACGATGGAAGCCACGTGGATGATGCTGCCGCCGCGCCCGGCGTTGACCATCTGCTGCCCGAAGGCCTGCGTGCAGATCAGCGCGCCAGTCAGGTTCACCGACAACACCTGGTTCCACTGCTCCAACGGCATGTCCAGCAGTGCGCCGGGCTTGCGCGCCGCGGCGTTGTTGACGAGGACCTGGCAGGCTCCCAGCTCCGCGCGTACCTTGGCAGCCGCTGCGGTAACCTCGGAAGCGAGCGACACGTCAGCAGCGATGCCGATCGCAAGTGCCCCCGTGGCTGCGATCTCGGCTGCTACGCGGCATGCAGCGGATTCGTCGCGATCCAGTACGGCTACGGCGGCACCGGCCTGGGCCAGCTGGCGCGCGGTCTCCTCGCCAATGCCGCTGCCGCCGCCGGTCACAACGCAGACGCGTCCTTCAAGGCCCAGCCATGCTGTGGCCTGCGGATGAACGGTTGTGATCATGGCGTGCTCCTTCGAGCCGTTGCGTGGGAACTGGTGCAAGTGAGTGGGCTTGTGCCGACCATGACGTCAGCTGAAGCGAGGCGCGCGCTTTTCCAGGAACGCGTCGACGGCCTCGCTGTGATCCGGTGTCTTGTGTGACACCGCCTGGTACACGGCGGACAGCTCCAACACCGTGTCCAGTCGCGAGTGGATGGCTTCACGCATCAGCCGCTTGGTCAGGCGCACGCCATGGGAAGCGTGCTGGGCGATTCGCCCGGCCAGGCTGCGGGCCGACGCCATCAGTTCCTCGTGCGGCACCACTTGCGACACCAAGCCCAAGGCCAGCGCCTGCGGCGCGTCCACCATGTCACCGGTGAAGGCCAACTCCGCGGCGCGGGACATCCCCACAATCCGTGGCAGCAGCCAGGCACCGCCATCGCCGGGGATGATGCCCAGCTTGATGAAGCTTTCCGCGAACTTGGCCTTCTCCGATGCGATGCGAATGTCACACATGCACGCCAAGTCCAGCCCGGCACCGATGGCGTGGCCATTCACCGCGGCGATCACGGGCACTTCCAGGTTGAAGAGCGACAGCGTCAGCCGCTGGATGCCGCGCCGGTACTCGTGCCGGATGTCCATCTCGCTGACCTCCGGCGTGGCCTGGCGCTTCATCTCACGGATGTCGCCGCCAGCGCTGAACGAAGGGCCGTTGCCGGTCAGGATGACGCAGCGCACGCCTCGGTCGTCGTGGATTCGGTCGATGGCGGCCAGGAACTCGGGTATCGCGGTGTTGCCGGTCAACGGGTTGCGCTGTTCCGGCTGATCCATCGTGAGCGTGACGATGGGACCGTCCTGTTCATAGATGAGGAAGTTGGGCATGGCCGCTTGTCTCCAATAGGGTGTGGACATGTGGAAAAAAACCCGCCGCGGGGATGCTCGTGCAAGGCCGCCGCATGCAGGGCGTCACGGTGACACGACGGCAGCGTTAATCCTGCGTGGGAGCACTGCGGTGATACTGAGGCCACCGCATCTTCACCAGCTCGCGCTCGGCACCGTACGCATAGCAGCTGTCGATCTTCACCGGTCGTCCATTGGCGTCCAGCACGTCGGGCCGGCCGGCGTGGACTGTGGACATCGACTGGAAGGCCGTCGTGGCCATCGGAATCAACAGCTCCATCAGGTGAGTGCAACTGCGTGCGCCGCCGAGCCGGCTACGCACCTCGCGGCTCCAGCCACTGATCATTCGCAGACCCTTGAGCGACTGCAGCGCACGTCCGCCTTCCGGGCAAACCTCGTACGGCGCTGCGCTGGTGAAGGTCTGGACGTCGTGCACCAGCATCCTGTCGTCGAAGACCAGCCGCACGCCCATGTCATGGATCGGTTGGTGCGCCGCTACCGTCTTTCCGCCGCTGGCGGGCGTGAACTCGTGGGGCTTGCGATCAACGACCCTGCCTTCTATCTCAAACAGGCCATCGCTACGGCGGTAACCGCGCATGTCAATGCGACGGAAGTGCAGCTCTTCGCGGGATACGGCGTCGTCAGGGAACGCGGTGGTTGGGCTGTTGGAAGTCACGGCGAGGATGAAGTCGGCAAGAAGCGGCAGGCCAGCCGGGGTTGGCGCGATTCGGTAAGAAAATTCGCACCAACATGTCATAAATACGAACTAATGATCGTATATGCGTCACAAGGTAGACTGAACCCAAGACGCTGTCAAGTAAGTTGTTGAAGAGCGACCTCCGCACGTCTGGGCCGGACATGCGCAGAAACCCCAATGACGCGCCGCCTGTCGGCCTTTAAAGTGACGCATATGCGATCTGTTGTTCGCATAAACGAACTTGTCGGGATTGCAAGCGCCACCATACCTGCGCGAACTCCAAGCGCCCGGGCGGTGCAGATCCGTCATATGACACCTAAGGAGTCGCGTGCACATCGCTGCGACGACGCCGGCAGAAGCCACCAAGGAAACAAACGATGAACGCACCACTTGACAGCTCCACTGCCCAGGCCGAGGGCTGGGACCGCCACTGGAGCGACGCGTCGGCGCAGGACGCCGGCGCGGCAGCGGCGCAAGGCGATGTGCCGCTGCCGCTGCCGCTGGCGGGCGTGCGCGTGCTGGACCTGGGCCACGTCTTCCAGGGCCCGTACGCGACGTTCCTGATGGCCATGGCCGGTGCCGAGGTCATCAAGATCGAGCCCCCGCAAGGCGACATGTCGCGCCGGCGCGGGCGCGACGGCGACTATCCGTTCCGGGCGCTCAACGGCTGCAAGCGCGGCATGGTGCTCAACCTCAAGACCGAGCGCGGTCGCGAGCTGCTCATCGAGCTCGCGCGCAGCGCCGACGTGCTGGTGGAGAACTTCGCGCCGGCGGTGATGCCGCGCCTGGGGCTGGGCGCGGACGTGCTCCTCAAGGCCAACCCGCGGCTGATCTACGCCTCGGCCTCGGGCTTCGGGCGCACGGGCCCGTACGCGGACAAGCTGGCGCTGGACCTGACCATCCAGGCCATGAGCGGGCTCATGAGCGCCACGGGCGAGCAGGGCGGGCGCCCGTTGAAGGCCGGGGTGCCGGTGGCGGACTTCATGTCCGGCGCGCACCTGTACGGCGCGATCGTGACGGCGCTGTTCGAGCGCGAGCGCACCGGGCGCGGGCGTGCCATCGAGGTGTCGATGCTGGAGTCGCTGTTTGCGACGCTGCTGCCCGCGGCCGGGCACGTGTACGCCAGCAACTCGGTGCCCAAGCGCACGGGCAACCGGCACGTGGCCGACTCGTACGTGCCCTTTGACACGTTCGAGACGGCCGACGGCTGGGTGGCCATCGTGTGCGCCACCGACGAGCACTGGGCCAACTTCACCAAGGCGATGGGCCGCGCGGACCTGCGCGAGGACGCGTCGCTGCGGCAGCTGCACGGGCGCATTGCGCGCATCGACGAGCTCACGGCGGAGATCGCCAAGTGGGCGGCCACGCGCACGCGCGACGAGGTCACGGCGCTGTGCCAGAAGCACCACGTGCCCGCGGCGCCGCTGCGCGACGTGATGGAGGTGCTGTCGGATCCGCACCTCAAGGAGCGCGGGTTCCTGACGCAGCAGGTGACGGACAGCGGTGCGCAGGTGGTGCTGCCCAACAGCCCGATGCGCTACGAGGGCTCGGGGCTGCGCGCGCTGCAGCCGCCGCCGCAGCTGGGTCAGCACAGCGAGGAGGTGCTCGCCGAGCTGTGCGGGCTGAGCCAGCAGGAGCTGGCGCAACTGCGCAGCGACGGCGTCATCTGAGGAGCGGCAGACCATGGCATCCACCACCGCCCGCTGGGGCGACCAGATCGCCGTTGAGGTCGTCAACGGCATCCCGTATCGCATGTACACCGAGCGCCCGCACCGCGTCGAGGAACTGCTGGCCTTCGCCCGGCGCTGGGGCACACGTCCCCACGTCATCCAGGGTGAGCGCGTCCTGAGCTTTGACGACCTCTGCCATGCCGTAGCCCGCAAGGCGCGCGTGCTGGGAGAGCTCGGGGTCCGGAGCGGCGACCGCGTCTTCATCCTGGGCTGGAACGGTCCGGAATGGGTTGTGAACTTCTGGGCTTGCCTGGCTGCCGGCGCTGCGCCGGTGCTGGCGAACGCGTGGTGGAGCGCCACCGAGGTCGCCAACGGCTTGGCGCTGATGCAGCCCGCGCTCACGCTGGCTGACGAGTCAGCCGCAGCCAAGCTGCCCGCCGGATCGCGCACTGGTCCGTGGGCGATCGACGTCACGCCCATGGAAGACGCCGCAGTCGCAGTCGACGCCTCGCGCAGCGAGGACGAAACCGCGCTCGTCATCTTCACCTCCGGCACCTCGGGCAGTCCCAAGGCGGTGGTGCTGTCGCACCGGGCGTTGCTGGCGCGGCTGCAGATGACGCTGCATGTCACTCGCAAGCTGCCGCACCAAGTCGACGAGTCGGCGCACGACGTCACGCTGATCACGGGCCCGCTGTTCCACGTCGGCGGGATGCAGACCCTGCTGCGTGCACTCATCGTGGGCGACACGCTGGTATTGACACGCGGACGCTATGACCCTGCTGACGTGCTGGCGGCCATCGAGCGCCACAAGGTCAAGCGCTGGAACGCGGTGCCGACCATGGTGTCGCGGCTGCTGGACCATCCAGACGTGTCGCGTCGCGACGTGAGCAGCCTGAAGTCCATCAGCATCGGCGGCGCGCCGGTACACAAGGAGCTGATGCAGCGCATTCGCGAAGGGCTGCCCAGCGTCAGTCCGCGCATCCCCACGGGCTACGGACTCACGGAGAACGGCGGGCAGGCCACGGCAGCCGCTGGCTCGGAAGACGTCGAGAAGCTGGGGTCGACGGGCCGGCCGCTGCCCTGCGTCGAAGTGCAGTTCCTGAGCCATCCGGGGCTGCCCGACGGCGAAATCCTGCTGCGTTCTCCGACGCAGATGTCGGGCTATTTCGGCCTGGACGAGTCGCCCATTGACCAGGAGGGGTGGCTGCACACCGGCGACCTCGGGCGCCTGGACGACAAGGGCAACCTGTGGATCACCGGCCGCTGCAAGGACATGATCATCCGTGGCGGCGAGAACATCGCGCCGGCGGCTGTGGAGCGGGCGCTGGTGGCCGTCCCCGGCGTGACCGAGGCCGTAGTGTTTGGCGTGCCACATCCGGACCTCGGCGAAGAAGTGATGGCCATCGTTGTCGCAGAGGGCGAGCTCACAGTGCAGCAGTTGCAGCAGCAACTTCGATCCAGCTTGTCCTCCTTCGCCGTGCCCAGCCGCTGGCGGCTCCAGAAGGAACCGCTGCCCACCAACCATACCGGCAAGGTCGACAAGCCCGCGCTGGCCGCTCAAGCCCGCGCCGAGCTTGCGCAAGAGCGCTCCCAGGCCGGGGTGTGAGCCGTTTCGGAGACTTGAACATGCGTTCTTTCCAACACATCACCCCGCCGCTGCGCTTGTTCAGCGGCCCCGACAGCCTGGACCATCTCGGTCGGGAGCTGGACCGGCTGAAATGCCGCCGGGCAGTGGTCTTCTGCGGTCCGTGGGCCGAGGGGCCATTGCTCGACGCAGTGCGCGCCGGGATGGGCGAGCGCTGCGCCGGGGTGTACACCGGCGTGCTTGCCCACAGCCCCTTGGCCTCCGTGGAGGAAGCCGCCGGGGAACTCCAGCGCTTGCAGGCCGATGCCGTGGTGGCCTTGGGCGGCGGATCGTCCATTGTGACCGCCCGCGCGGCGAGCATCCTGGCGGCCGAGAGCAGCGACACCCGCAGCCTGTGCACGACGCGCGACGCCAGCGGCCAGCTGCGCAGCCCGAAGTTGATGGCGCCGAAGCTGCCGCAGTTCATCGTGCCCACGACGCCTACGACCGCCCTGGTCAAGGCCGGCAGCGCGGTATTCGATCCCGACACCGGCGAGCGGCTGGCCCTGTTCGACCCGAAGACGCGGGCCCACGCGATCTTCATCCATCCGCAGCTGATCCAGTCGTCACCGCGGGAACTGGCGATCAGCGCAAGCATCAACACCTTTTCAATGGCCATCGAGGGGTTGTCGTCGCGCACGGGCGACTCGCTATCGGACGCGCAGCTGATGCACGTGCTGCGGCTGCTGGCGGACCAACTGCCCGCGCTGAAGAAGGCGGACGATGCGGAAGTGCGTGCGCAGCTGGTGCTCGCGGCCGTGCTGTGCGGGCAGGGCACGGACCACACGGGCGCTGGCATCACGACGGTGCTTGGCCATGCCATCGGTGCACGCCACCACATCGACAACGGCGTGGCCAATGCCATCGTCCTGCCTCATATGCTGCGCTTCAACGGTGCGGCCAACGAGGCGGGCTTGCAAAAGGTCGCGACTGCGCTGGGACTGCCACGATCCGAGGGAGAGCGGCTGGTCGCGGCGGTCGTGGAGGTGGTGCAAGGGCTGCTCGAACAGCTCGGGGTCGCGCGGCAACTGCGCCAGGTCGACGTCCAGCACGAAGCGCTGCCCGACATCGCGGCACATGCCATCGGCGACTGGTTCCTGCGCGGCAACCCGCGCCCAGTGCGCGACGCTTCCGAGCTGCAACAGGTCTTGGAAGCGGCCTGGTAACCCGGGAGACACGAAGTGATCGAGCGCAAGCAAATCTTCGTTGACGGTCAATGGGTGTCGTCGTCGGGTCAGGACGTCATCACCGTGATCAACCCGGCCACGGAGGAGCCCACCGCCATCGTGCCGCGAGGGACGGCCGAGGACGTGGATCGTGCTGCGCAGGCCGCTGCAGCGGCCTTCGAAAGTTGGTCCCGTACTCCAGTGCAGCAGCGCATTGATGTGTTCACGCGGTTGGCACGGGTGACCGAGGACCGTGCCGATGAGATCACGCGAACCATCGTCAGCGAGGTCGGCTACCCCGTGAAGTGGACACAGCGCTCGCAGACGGCTGGTGCGGTGGAGGAACTGGACATCATTGCCGAGTGCCTGCGTGAGATCTCGTGGGTCGAGCAGGTGGGCAACACGCAGGTGTGCCGCGAGCCTTCAGGCGTGGTCGGTGCGATCACTGCCTGGAACGCGCCGCTGCGCTCCATCATCTCCAAGGCTGGTGCAGCGATGGCTGCGGGGTGCACCATTGTGCTCAAGGGCGCAGAGGTGGCGCCGCTGACGTCGTTCATTTTCGCGGAGATGGCTGCCGAAGCCGGCGTGCCGGCTGGGGTGCTGAACGTGGTTTGCGGTACCGGTCCCGAGGTCGGGGAGGCAATCGCCTCACATCCGTTGGTCGACATGCTGTCGCTAACGGGTTCTGTGCGCGCGGGGCAACGCGTGATGGAGCTCGGCGCCTCGTCGGTCAAGCGCATGCACCTGGAGCTCGGCGGCAAGTCCGCCAACATCATCTTCGCCGACGCCGACTTCGAGCGTGCCGTCGTCGACGGCATCGAGGACGCGATGCGCAACACCGGGCAGGTCTGCGGCGGCCTCACGCGCATGCTCGTGCCACGGCAGCGGTTGAAGGAAGCCGAGGAACTGGCTGTGCGCAAGGCACAGAGCTACGTGCTGGGCGATCCGCTGGACCCGGCCACCACACTCGGACCGGTGGCCACGGCGGCCGCGCGCGAGCGGGTGCGCGGCTACATCCGATCGGGCCTGGAGGAGGGCGTACGCATGCTCACCGGCGGCCCGCAGCCTCCCGAAGGCTTGAGCCGCGGATACTTCGTGAAGCCAACGATCTTCAGTGGCGACAACCGCTGCCGCATTGCCCGGGAGGAGATCTTCGGCCCGGTCGTGGTGATCATCCCGTTTGACGACGAGTCCGATGCCGTGGCCATCGCCAACGACTCGGTGTATGGCCTGGCCGCCGGTGTCTGGTGCGGCGACACCGATCGTGCACGCTCGATCGCTTCCAGGCTGCGTGTCGGCCGAGTGCGCATCAACGGTGCCCCGCTGAACAAGCGCGGTACGCATGGCGGCTTCAAGCTCTCAGGCGTCGGGCGCGAATGGGGCCGATTCGGCATCGAGGAGTTCCTCGAATACAAGTCGGTGATCGGCTGACGAACGCTCGCTGAACGACCAGTGCTTCGACATCCGGAACAAGACAGGCAGGGAGCCGGCACTCTCCCTGCTCACCGCGCTCAGGAGAAATTCATGGACAGACGTTCCTTGCTCACGCTGCTGGGACTGACGCTGACAACATCCGTCGGTAGCGTGTTTGCGCAGCCGTCGGGGCGTCCAGTACGGGTGGTGGTGCCGCTGCCGGCAGGCAGTTCCAATGACCACGTGGCCCGGGTGCTGACCCCGTACATGGCCACCACGCTCGGCCAGACCCTTGTCATCGATAACAAGGCAGGCGGCAACGGCACTATTGGCACGCTCGACGTGGTCCGAGCCGCGCCAGATGGCTTGACGCTGCTGCTCGCGTCAAACTCGCCGCTGGCAGCCAACGTGGCGTTCGTGAAGAACATGCCCTACGACCCGCAGCGCGAGCTCACCCCGATTGCCGGGGCCAGCTTGACCAATCACGTGCTCATGGTCAAGGCCGGCTCGCCGATCCGAAGCCTGGCCGAGTTCATCGCCTACGCCAAGCAGCGGCCCGGCAAGGTCAGCGTGGGCTATTCCACCACCTCTGTACAGCTGCAGATTGCCACGCTGAGCAAGATGGCGGGCATCGAGGTGCTTGCGGTTCCCTACAAGGGCTCGCCCGCGACCATCACCGACGTGATTGGCGGCGCGCTGGATGCGACCCTGACGGATCCGGGCAATGCCCTGGCCCAGGTCAAGGGCGGCCAGTTGCGAGCGTTGGCGGTGAGCTCACTCAAGCGCAATCCGGTCACGCCGGACTGGCCTGCAATCTCGGAAACGTTGCCAGGATTCGATTTTCCCTCATGGAACGTGCTGATGGGGCCTGCCGGCCTGCCACGCGAGATCGTCAACCGGCTCAGCAACGCGGTGATGCAGGCCCAGAAGCGCAAGGACGTCGTGGACAAGCTTGCCGTGGCTGGCACGACGCCGCTGATCATGGGACCCGACGAGCTCAAGGCCTTCATTGACGCCGAGACAGCCAAGTGGGTCAAGCTCGCACGCGAAGCCAACATCCAGCCCGAGTGAGCGGCCGTGTTCACCGTCAACGCACGCTGCACCTGCGGTCCCCACGAGCCATTCAAGGCGTTCAAGATACAGCGCCGCGAGCTGGGCCCGCGCGATGTACTGATCGACATTGCTTATGCGGGCATCTGCCACTCCGACATCGACCACGCGCGTAGCGTGCGGGGCAGGTCGACCTATCCGCTGGTGCCCGGGCACGAGATCGCCGGCATCGTGTCGGCCGTCGGCGAGGAGGTCACCAGGTTCAGCGTCGGAGACCGGGCCGGCGTGGGCAACATGGTCGATTCCTGTCGCGTCTGTCCCAACTGCCATGCCGGCCTGGAGCAGTACTGCAGTGGCGGGCGGGTCATGACGTACAACTCCGTTGGTCGCGACGGGCAGCCGACGTACGGGGGTTACAGCCAGAAGATCGTCGTCGACCAGGATTTCGTCCTGCACATTCCCGACGCCATCGCGCTGCAAAACGCCGCGCCGTTGTTCTGCGCCGGCATCACGCTGTACTCGCCGTTGCGGCATTGGGAAGCCGGGCCGGGCAAGCGCGTGGCAATCCTGGGCTTCGGCGGCCTGGGGCATGTGGGCGTGCAGATCTCGAAGGCGCTCGGCGCCCACACCACGGTGCTTGAGCTGTCGAGCGCCAAGCGCGCCGACGCCCTGCGCCTGGGCGCCGACGAGTTCTGCCTCACCACCGAGCCGGGCATGTTTGACGAGTTGGCCTCCTCGCTTGACCTCATCATCTCGACGGTGCCGGCCAATATAGACGTGGACGCCTATCTGGGCCTGCTGCGCCGCGACGGTACTTTCGTCAACCTCGGCGTGCCGGACAAGCGGCTGTCCATCTCGCCGATGGCACTGCTCAGGAACCGGCGTTCGGTGGCTGGTTCCTTGAGCGGCGGCCTGCCCGAGACCCAGGAAATGATCGACTTCTGCGCCAGGCACGGCATTGGGGCGGAGGTCGAGGTCATCGATGCCGACCGGATCGACGAGGCCTACGAGCGGTTGCTGGCCGGCGATGTGCGTTACCGCTTCGTGATCGACGTCAGTACGATGGCAGCGCCGTGAGCGGTTTGCACGGCACGCCGTTCGTTGGCAGCACGGTACGCCGCTGGGCGACAGCGCTGCCGTGTCCGCACACCGCAACTGAAGCCCAAGGCATTCAAGGTGGAGGCGCTGTCCGGACATGACATCCGATCCCGCTGAACGGCCTGCCGCGGAGCCGACGGTGACGGCCTGGAGCCCCTTGCGCCAGCCGGTGTTCCGCATGCTCTGGACGGCATGGCTGACCGCCAACGTCAGCATGTGGATGAACGACGTCGCTGCCGCCTGGCTCATGACGACGCTGTCCACCGACCCGGTGCTGGTCGCGCTGGTGCAGACGGCTTCGACGTTGCCGGTGTTCCTGCTGGCGCTGCCCAGCGGCGCGATGGCCGACATCGTGGACCGGCGCAAGCTGTTCATCGGCACGCAGCTCTGGGTGGCCGTCGCGGCAACGCTGTTGGCGGTGGCCGCCTGGAGCGGCACCCTTTCCGGGTATGCGCTGCTGCTGCTGGTGTTCCTGCACGGCATGGGGCTGGCAGTGCGTTGGCCCGTGTTTGCCGCGGCTGTGCCCGAAGTGGTGTCGCGGGTCGAACTACCCCAGGCCATGGCGCTCAATGCTGTTGCCATGCACGTGTCACGCATCATCGGCCCGGTTGCCGCCGGGGCATTGCTGGCCGCAGTTGGCAGCGCCTATGTCTTCGCGCTCAACGCGGTGTTGTCGTTGGCGGTGGCTGCGCTGATCTGGCGATGGCGGCATCAGGCGCGGGCCAGCGCGCTGCCCGGTGAACGTTTTGTCGGGGCGATGCGCGTGGGCCTGCAGTACGTCGCGCAGTCCCCGCCATTGCGCGTGGTCCTGCTGCGGGTCTTTGTCTTTCTGCTGCACATCTCCGCGCTGATTGCCTTGCTCCCGCTGATAGCCAAGGGGATGCCAGGGGGCGGCGCAGGCACCTACACCGCGCTGCTGTCCTGCATGGGCTTGGGAGCCGTGGCCGCCACGATGTGGATGCCCAAGATGCGCCAGCGGATGAGTCAGCAGCGCGTCCTGGTTGCTGCGACATTGGTACATGCAGCGGCGACCGCCGTCGTCGCCTGCGCGCCCAATGTGTGGGTGGCCGCTTTGGCGATGCTACCGGCAGGTTCGGCCTGGATTGCGGCAGGAAGCTCGATGACGGTCAGCGCACAGCTGTCCCTGCCGGACTGGGCCCGCGCGCGGGGCATGTCGATCTTCCTGATGGCGTTCATGGCCGGCACGGCCGCAGGTGCCGCGCTCTGGGGCTCGGTGGCCAGTTACGCCGGCGTGCGCAACGGCCTGCTGACGTCTTCCGCATTGGCGCTGGTGTTACTGGCAGCGTTGCGCCGCTGGCGTCTCGAAGACCGCACAGCGGAGGACGATCTCATGCCACGACCGACCGATATCCCGGTGGTGACGACATCGCCCGTCGAGCCAGGCTCGGGCCCCGTGGTCGTTACGATCGAGTACCTGATCGACGCTCAGGACGAGCGCGCCTTTGCGGAAGTCATGAAGGAAACCCGGCGCTCGCGTTTGCGAGGCGGTGCCCTTTCATGGGGCCTGATGCGCGATGCCGACGATCCGCACTGCTACATCGAGTACTTCATGGACGAGAACTGGGTGGAGCATCAACGCCGAATCGACAGGCTTACGGCTGGCGATGCGCGGCTGCGACAACGACGTCTGGCGCTCCACAAGGGAATGCAGCCCCCGAGGACCACCCGCTTCGTGGGCAAGAACGTCGTTGGTTGAGACAAGGATCCTGATGCCCGCGATGCCGCAGGCCTTCAGAACTCCCGGTCCGGCTCCTTCTTGAGCCGCAAACGCCTTCTTCCGACCTGCTGCAAACACCGCGTCGGAACTGCGCAGCGCCTGTATTGCGCGCTGCCGTACTCGCTGGCATGCCTGGCAGCGAAGCGTGGTCCTTGTCTGGATCTTCGGCGCCATCACAGCCTTTCAGGTTGCCCTCACTGCTCTCTTGGCAGCGTACGGGAGCGCTTTCCCAGCGTTGAGCGCCCGAAGGCCGAGGCTGGCGTAGTGTCCTTGCGCTACGCGTCAGACAAGAATCACTGCGTGGCCGGCCTTCGGATGGGCGAGTAGCCACCGGCTGCGCGGTGACGTCACGCTATTTGCCGGCAACTCGCGACATGCCGGCCTGCGGGCGCGCAGCCTCTACATGGGCGCCCGACAGTGCGGCTGCGACCACCCGCATGCCATCCGCGTTATGGCGCGAGCGTGGTCGCGTGCGCTCTGGCGTGCTTGGACCGATCGCGAGCCCCGCCACGCCGAACTTCACCTGGGCGCGCTCAGGGCCAGCACGCAGGGACGTTGACACGGGATGCCTCACAAGCCTTCGGCGTCCGCGGCTCGTGCTGCCTGGCACCGGGCCGTAGCGGTGAGTGCCTCATGGCGCCGCATGCGCAAAAACCCTAATGACGCGCTGCTCACACGAACTAGAATATCGTACATACGATACGTCGTTCATAAATACGAACAGAGAGTGACTGACTGGTGACCTAAGGAGGTGCTATGGCACTGCTTCGACAATGTTTGGCCGAACTGCGCTTCATGCGCGGGGACATCGACGACGACACGGCTTTCCTTGAGCCGTCGGACGACGCCTTCCTAGGGGCGCTGATGCATGAGCGCGGCAGTACGCACGGCAGTGTGCCCGTGCCTGAACGCCGCAACACGCAGGTTGAGGCCAGCATCGGTATCCGAGTCTCCGGCCACCGCCTGCAGGCCATGCCGCAGCCGGTTGGCTGAACAGCTGCCCGGGCAGACTGGTTCCGGGCACCCGAGGTAGCGCGATGAGCAAATCACACCTTCTTGAGAATGTTCTCTCGATGTCCGTAGGGACCGTGCTGGCGCTTACCGTAGGTGCCGCTGCGTCGCACTGGTGTGCCGGTGCGATCGTGATCGCCGGTTGGGGGGCACTGCACGGGCTGACCTGGGGTTTCGGCGCCGCGAGTTCACAGCGCCGCGCAGGATGCCAGAGATGCCGCTGAAGCTCACCCAAGCAATGTGCGGTGTGCCTGCCGCGGACTTGCGCTCCATCGGCAACTGGACAGCCTGCAACATGGTGTTGGATGCGAACGCCTCGGATGTGAGCGGGGGCGGACGCTTGTCACGACTCCTGAGGAAAGCGGCGATGCAAACCGGGATACGCGACAGGGGTTTCAAGCCGTTGCGCCAAGCCATTCCTGGGTCAACGATATGCGACACACGCACCCACAAGTGCGTGGCCTGGAAACGTTCAGCAAGCGCGGGGGCAAGGCATGCAAGCAGTTGACTTGGAATTGATGTACACGGCACAACGCTGGGCCGCAGAAGCAAAGCGCTGCTGGGTCGCTACCGTGCTGCGTACCTATGGCTCCGCACCTCGCCCCGTAGGCGCAATGGCTTTACTGTGCGAGGACGGGCGCGTAGCGGGCTCAGTCTCGGGCGGCTGCGTGGAGGACGATCTGATTGAGTTGCTACAGACCGATGTGATGGGTGTGGGGAACGGACGTCTGCTGGTGTATGGCCGCGATACCGAGGAACGGGCCAGACTGCGCTTGCCCTGTGGCGGGAGCTTGGAGCTCTGGGCTGAGCCAGCGCCGCTGGACACATTCGCGCAGGCTCTGCACTACATCGAAGTTGGCAAGGGCTGTGTGCGTGAGATCAACCTGCAGGGTGGCGGGTCGACCGTGCGCGCGGTGCGAGGGGAGGAGGTCAGTTCCCTGGATGGGAGCCGCTTCGTGCAGCGACTGGGACCACGGCGGCGTCTTGTGCTGATCGGTGCGGCCGAGGTGTCGCGTTACTTGGCGCCTATCGCCAGCACGCTGGATTTCGAGGTCATTGTGGTCGATCCGCGCTGCGAGTATCTGGACAGCTGGCCGCATGACGTTCCGGTGCGGCGGATAGCGCAGATGCCTGACGACGCACTGAACGGGATCCAGGTCGATAGCAGCACCGCCATCGTGGCGCTCTCGCACGATCCAAAACTCGACGATCTGGCCCTACTGGAGGCTCTTCCAAGTCCAGCGTTCTATGTCGGTGCCATGGGATCGGCACGAACAACCGCTGCACGGCGGGAGCGGCTAGGGCTCTTTGACCTGGGTGCACAGGCCATTGCTAGGCTGCGCGGTCCCGCAGGACTCGACATCGGCAGTCGCACGCCGCCGGAGATCGCCGTGGCCATTGCCGCGGAATTGATTCACTCCTGTCGCGAGCAAGAAACCAGGCAACGACGCCGGTCTGCGGCGCAAGAGGACGTTCAAGGCTGCTTGATGCCGCTGATCTAGCGGGCCCAGCCAAGAGCTGCAGTAAGGCGCTACGAGGGTGCCATGTTGCTGCAAAAGTCGTCGGATGGAGACGATATCGATACTGGGACGCGCGGCATGCTTATGTCATTCATCGCAGCCGCGATGGGCGCCAGATGTTCCTTGTCGTACCCGTACAGGGACAGGCGATCAGGATTGGCCTGATCGGGCCACGCACCAGTGGCGGCACACCTTGAGGCGGCGCAGCCATCGAGTTGGCGCTGCAATGTCAGCGCCAAGGGCCGACTGGTGTTTGGCGACACGAAGTTCAAGGTGGAGGTCGTGGCCTACGACAACCGGTACAAGACCGCCAACGCCCCGGCTGCCTACGACCGGCTGATCAACCAGGATGGCGTGAAGGGGCTGATTATCACGTCCTCGGCTGCCACCATAGCCCTCACGCAGAACGTAGGAGATGACGAAGTCGCGGCGCTGTCATCCTCCTGTACCAGCGAGGCGCTGAGCAGGGACACCTGCTGTCTGATCCGGGTGTGCAGGGCGCCTGAACACTTCGTCACTTCCCTTGCCGCATGGCTCAGGGGCAACGTGCTGGGTCGCCAGGTGGTGATGGTGAACCCACCAATGAAACAGGATGGGATCTGGCCGATGTGGCCCAAGAAGGCCTGTCAGGCCACCAGCTTCACGAAGAGAAGGCTGCTACCAGTTCCCATCTGCGCCTCAACCAGAAACATGGCATTGGAGTTCCATGCGACGCTGGCCTGTCCGGTGGAAAGCATCAGGTGGGTGATGCTTCACGCATGGGCATACCTGCGCGCACGGAGAAAGCACCGTCCGCGGTTGAAGGACATCGCGTCCTGAAAATCGCGTTGGACTGTACGAAGTCCCGTTCTTAGACTGAATTCACTATTCCGAATTTGGCGCTGACAAGAAATCATTTAGAGGGTTTCGCAACGGCAGTCTGAAGATCTGTAGGCCTTGGAAGGATCAACGTGAACCTAGTGAAGGTAAAAGCACTGAAGAACGCTTCTGTCATGGCGATTGCCACATGCCTATTTCCGTCATGGGCAGGGGCGCAGGCAACATGGCCTGCAGCACCCGTCAAGCTGGTCGTGCCTTTCGCGGCCGGTGGCAGCAACGACAACATCGCCCGCGTCGTAGGCACGAAGTTGAGTGCCCGGTTGGGGCAGACGTTTGTCGTTGACAACAGAGGCGGCGGTGGTGGCACGATCGGCACGGACACCGTCGCAAAGGCCGCCCCGGACGGCTACACGCTGCTCTTCACGTCCACATCGTTGACGACGAACGCTGCTAGCGGCAAGAAGTTGCCCTTTGATCCGCTGAAGGATCTGGTCCCGGTGGGGTTGATCGCGACCAGCCCCTTTGCCGTGGCAGTTGCGAACAACGTGAAGGCGAAGACGCTGAAGGAATTCATCGACCTTGCACGGGCTAAACCGGGCAGCATCAACTACGGATCGGCCGGCGTTGGCGGCATGAACCACTTGGCTACGGAACTGTTTGCAAGTGCGGCAAACGTGGAGCTGACGCACGTGCCCTACAAGGGCATATCGCAAGCCTTCACGGACATGATGGGAGGCAGCCTGCAGTTGCTGCTTCCCAGCCTGGCTGCTGGGACCCAGCAGATTAAGGCCGGCAAGATGCGTGGCCTTGCCGTTACCGGAGCGCATCGCTCGCCGCTGGCGCCGGACATTCCTACCACCGAGGAAGCCGGCCTGCCAGGCTTCCGCCTCGAAGTGTGGTTCGGTCTAATGGCCCCGGCGCGCACGCCGCCTGCGGTCGTCAAGAAGCTTAACGACGAGCTCAATGCCGTGCTGGCCCAGCCCGACGTGAAGGAAATGCTCGCGCGTGAAGGTGCGGAGCCGCGGCCCGGGACGCCCGAGGCGCTCGGCAGCCTGATCCGCTCCGACCTGTCGCGGTGGGCACGGCTGATCAAGGAACGCAACATCCAGATTGCCGAGTGACCATGAAGACGCTCGCATTGTCGCAACTGCGCTTTTGCGCGCACGTGTGTGCGGGCGACGTGATCGGCTGGCCTCAGGGCCCCGGTGAACCGCTCGCGCTCACAGAGGCGCTGGTGGCCCAAGCGTCCGACCTTGAGCGTCCTACTCTTTTCTTCGGCTTGACGCAGTCGGAAACCCTGCGTCCCGAGCTCGGCACACATTTCCGGTTTCGCGCGCTCAACGGTGCGGGCACGAGCCGGCGCGTGACTTCCATCTCCGAGATCGTGCCGTGCCATGTCAGCAGCATCCCTTCCTTGATTCGGATGGGGACGCTGCGAGCCGACGTGGTACTGGTTCAAGTCAGGCCGCTGCCCGGCGGGCAGTACACGCTCGGCGTGATCGCCGACTTTACGCAGGCCTTGATTCAGCAAGCCCGCGTAGTGATTGCACTGCTCAACCCGGCGCTGCCGCTGGTGGGTGGAGATGCGTGTGTTAACGGCGAGGACATCGACATCCTGGTCGAGAGCGACACGCGGATCATTGACCTGCCTGACCCAGAGCCTTCGCCAGTGGAGCAGCAGGTGGCACAGGAGGTGTCGGCCCTGATCCCGGATCGCGCCACGATCCAACTGGGCGTCGGCACGCTGCCAGCGGCGGTAGCCCGCTCGCTGCGCCAGCATGAAGGCTTGGGTGTGCACAGCGGCGTGGTTTCCGACGTGCTGGTCGACTTGATCGAAGCGGGTGTGGTGACGAACGCGCACAAGTCGCTCGATCCAGGCCTCACCGTCACTGGCGGCCTCTTCGGTACCCGGCGTCTGAGGGACTTTGCGGAGCGGACCCAGCAGGTGGCCTTGCGCAGCGCTGACTACACCCACAACCTTGCGGTCGCGGGGCAATTGTCGAATTTCCATACGGTCAACTCGGTGATCGAGATCGACCTGACCGGCCAGGCCAATTCGGAGATTGCCGGCGGGCGCTACCTCGGTGCCGTGGGCGGGCAGGTGGATTTCGTACGCGCGGGCGTGTTGTCGCCGGGTGGGCGGTCCATCGTTGCAATGCCATCGACCACGCCAGACGGCCGGCATTCGCGCATCGTCGCGTCGCTCGGCTCGCGCCCTGTGACCACGGCGCGCAGCGAGATCGACATCGTCGTCACTGAGCACGGGACGGCGCACCTGCGAGGGTGCAGCCTGCACGAGCGCGCGCGACGTTTGGCCGCCATCGCGCATCCGGACCATCGCGAATCGCTTGAGCGTGCGCTGTACGACGGCACACCGGCTTGCTGAATTTCATAGGTTAGGTATCCCATGAAGCAAGACGTCTTCCTTGATGCCCGTGACGACCACGTTTTCGAGATCCGGCTGGAGCGGCCCGAGCGAATGAACGCACTTGGTGTCGCCACGGTGAGGGCGCTGGGCGAGGCGATCGACGAGGCGACAAAACGCCGGGCACGGGTGCTGCTGATTCGCGGCAGCGGCCGCGCCTTCTGTGCTGGGGCCGATCTGAAGGAACGAAAGGGCATGGACCTGGCCGCGCGCCTGGCCCACAACGCCGCCATCAATGCCGCTGTCGACGCCATTGCCGCGGCTCGCTGCGTCACCATCGCTGTGCTGAACGGCCTGGCACTCGGCGGTGGGTTGGAGATGGCGCTGGCCTGCGACCTGCGGCTCGCCGCCAGCGGCATACAACTCGGCCTGACGGAAAGCCGCGTGGGTGCGTTCCCCGGAGCGGGTGGCAGCCAGCGCCTGCCGCGCGTCGTTGGAGTGAGCCGTGCGCTGCACATGATGTTGACGGGTGAGCCTGTCAGCAGCGAGTACGCCCTTGGCATCGGGCTGGTCAACGAGGTTGTCTTGCCCGAGGCGCTGACCGAGCGGGCGCATGCCATCGCCCGGCTGCTTGGGCAACGTTCGGCACCGGCCCAGGCGACGCTGAAACGGCTGGTCTACGAGGGCATCGAGCTTCCGCTGGAGGCTGCACTGCGCCTGGAACGCGCGGCACTGCCAGGCATCCTCGGTTCGGCCGACTACGCCGAGGGCCTGACGGCGTTCGAGGAAAAAAGAGCGCCGCACTTCACGGGCGTCGCGGAGTGATGATGCGCGCGCCGACTGTCTATCCTGGCAAGTCGCAGCACGTCGCGCAGGCCTTGCTCGCACAAGTAGCGCAGGCCGGGCTTTCACAGGGTGAGACGTTTGCGACCGAGGCAGAGTTGCTGACGCAGTTCGGTGTCAGCCGGCCGACGCTGCGCGAAGGGGTTCGCATTCTCGAATCGCTCGGTGTGCTGCAGCAGCGACCAGGACCCGGAGGAGGCCTCGTGGTGCAGCGGCCGAGTCTGGACACGCTCACGCACAGCCTGTCGGTCTACCTGCGGTTCAACCAGGTCCCGTTTGCAGCGGTGCTGCAAGCTCGCGAGGCGATCGAGCCCGTGCTGGCTGCCGAAGCGGCACGGCAAGGTACCGAGTCGGACTTCCGCGCAATGCAGGACTCGATCGAACGCATGGATCGGTTGGGGGACGATCCATCGGCGTTCATCGCCGAAAACAAGACTTTCCATGACATCGTGGCCCGCGCCAGCGGCAATGCAGTGCTGGAAGCGTTCTGGGGTGCGATGAGCCTGCTGGCGCAGGGCGATCACCACGGCGTCCGCTATGCCGCGAATCACCGACGGCATGTGCTTCTCGCGCACCGGAGGATTCTTGACGCCTGTCGTGGCCGCGACTCTATAGCCAGTGCTGCTGCCATGGCACAGCACGTCGGCGAGCTCGAATCTCTAGTCCGTGAGCGCTACAGGCACCTGCTCGGCGAGCCGACCCGGATCCGCGACCTGCACGGCGCACCCGACGCCATCCCGCACGATGCGCAAGCGCCAGGTAGCGCCACACCAGACACCAGCCATGACTTCCAACCGTCACATCGTTCCCGCGCTGAGGCTTCATTTCGGCTCCGACAGCCTGGATGCACTTTCTGAGGAAGTCGACCGCCTCGGTGCGCGCCGCGCGGTCATCTGCTGCGGGGCGTCATTGCAGCGTGAACGGTCCGCGCTGGATCTGGTGCGCACCGCTTTGGGCGATCGCTGCGCCGGCGTGGTCGCCGAGGTTCAAGCACACAGCCCCCTTGATGCAGTACGCGCGGCTGCGCACGCGCTGCAACGTCTGAGGGCCGATGCCGTCATTGCAATCGGTGGGGGCTCTGCAATCGTGACTGCCCGCGCCGCCAGCATCCTGCTGGCCGAAGGTCACGACGCGAAGGCACTGTGCACCCAGCGCGATGCACAGGGGTCGTTGCACAGTCCGAAGCTGAAGGCGCCCAAGCTGCCGCAACTGGTCGTGCCCACCACGCCGACGACAGCGACGCTGAAGGCCGGCAGCGCCGTGCTTGATCCGGACAGCGGAGCCAGGCTCGCGCTGTTCGACCCGAAAACGCGGGCCAAGGCCGTCTTCGTTCACCCGGCGCTGCTGAGCACCCCACCGCTGGAACTGGTCGTAAGCGCGGGCCTGAACACGTTCGCTATGGCGCTGGAAGGGTTGATGTCCCGGGCCGGCGATCCGTTCTCCGACGGGTTGCTGATGCACGCGACACGGCTGCTTGCGAGGGGACTGACGGCTGCGGCCAAGCGTGACGATCCGGCGCTGCGCAACGATTTGATGTTCGCGTCGCTTCTTTGCGGTCACGGCACCGACTACACCGGTGCCGGCATCGCGATCCCGCTCGGTCATGCGCTCAGCGCTCGCTACCACGTCGACAACGGCGTCACGAATGCGATCGTGCTGCCCCACGTCATTCGCTTCAACGCCGATGCCGCTGCTGCTGGTCTGGAGAAGCTTGCAGTCGCGCTAGGCGCGCCACTCACGAACACCAATGCGGCTGACGCTGTGGCAGGCGCTATCGAGCACGTATTCGACATGCTCAACACGCCCAAGCGCCTGCGCGACATCGGCGTCGCGTGGGAGGGGCTGCCCGAGTTGGCCACCATCTCGATGGACGACTGGTTCGTGCGCGACAACCCGCGACAGGTGCAAGGCACCCGCGATCTGCAACAGGTGCTGGAAGCGGCCTGGTGACCCGTCCCAGCCGCGGCGCCCACCGAGGGCGACCGGGCACATTGCAACAGCTTACCGACAGTGGAGATCAACAAGTGACCAGCCAACGACTCCTGCTTACCGACGAGCAACGGGCCCTGATCGGGGCGGTACGCGAACTTGCGCGCGGCAAGGACTTCCGCGCCAAGTCCATCAAGTACCTGGACGGCACCTATCCCGCGGACAACCTGCGGGAATTGGCGAAGATCGGTGTACTCGGCATGTCGATCCCCGAGGAGTACGGCGGTTCCGATCTGCGCGTGTTCGAGACGGCGTTGGTGCTCGAGGAAATCGCGAAAAACTGCTATCCCACCGCGATGGGCGTGATGAGCAGTCTTGGCGTACAGACCCGCGTGATCGCGACCTACGCGCCGCAAGCAATGAAGCGCGAGATTCTGCCGAAGGTTGCCTCAGGAGAGATAGCCCTGGCCGTGTGCATGACCGAGCCGCATGCCGGCACGGACGTGCCCAACTACAAGACCAATACCGTCATCAAGGGTGACAGGGCCGTCGTGAACGGCGTCAAGACGCTGATCAGCAAGACGCGCGAGGCCGAGTGGTTCGTCGTCTTCAGCCGCATCAACGGCACGCCCGGCCGGGATGGCATCGGTTGCGTCCTGGTCAACCGCAACACGCCGGGTTTCGAGGTAACTGCTCAGTACCACACCATGGGCGGCGAGAACCTGGGCGAGCTGCGCTTCGACAACGTGGAAGTGCCGGTCGAACAGGTCGTTCTGCGAGAAGGCGGCTTCAAGAAGCTGCTCTCGGCATTCAACACCCAGCGTTGCCTCAATCCAAGCATTTCGTTGGGGCTGGCCGAGGCCGCATTCGAGGAAGCGATCAAGTACGTTCGCGAGCGCACGATCCGTGGGCAGCGCGTCGCAGACTTTCAGGGCATCCAGTGGAAGCTGGCCGAGATGTACCGCGACATCGAGGCGGGCCGCAGCCTGCTCTACCGTGCGGCGCTGACGGCCGATCCGTTCCCCAATCCTCATGAAGCCGCGATTGCCAAGACATTCGTCAACGAGATGGCCATTCGGGTGGCCAACGAAGCCTTGCAGGTGCACGGGGGCTACGGCTTCACCGACGAATACCCGATCTCGCGCATCTACCGGGCCGTGCGCTACGGAACCCTGGGCGGCGGAGCGACGGAGGCGCTGAAGGACCTGGTCGGCAAGTGGCTGGTCGAGGAGTTCGACCCGGTGGACGGCTTCCTGTCTCAGAGGACGTTCTGAAATGCGTTCGCTGTTGTTCGTGCCTGCGCACGATGCGCGCAAGTGCGACAAGGCGCTCGTCAGCGGTGCAGACGCTTTGATTCTCGACCTGGAAGACGCGGTTCCGGACGCCGAAAAGCACCGTGCACGGGAAATGTGCCGCGAGTTCGTGACGGCACACCGCGAGCGCTGCCGGCTGTTCGTGCGCATCAACGCGCTGACCTCGGGATTCAGCCTCACCGATCTCGAAGCCGTCGTGAAAGCCCGGCCCTACGGCGTGATGTTGCCAAAGTGCGCCGGCGGCCAGGACGTCACAACGCTGGCTGCGCAGCTGGCGGCACTGGAGGCCCGGGAAGGCATCGAGCCCGGCGCCATCTGCATCCTGCCAATCGTGACTGAAACGGCGGCGAGCATGTTCGGCCTGGGCAGCTACGCAAGCGGTGACAGCCCACGCCTGTGCGCGCTTTTCTGGGGTGGGGAGGATTTGGCCGCCGACATCGGTGCCCGGGCGAACAGGGACCAAGCCGGCCGCTACACGGCACCCTACCAGATGGCTCGTGCACTCACACTGCTCGGTGCGACGGCCGCGCAGGTGCCGGCGATAGACGCCGTCTACACCAACTTCCGTGATACCGATGGCCTGAAGGCCGAGGCGGCCGAAGCGGTGCGCGACGGCTTCACCGCCAAGGTCGCCATCCACCCGGACCAGATCGACCCGATCCATGAAGTGTTCACGCCGTCCGAGCCCGAGGTGGCATGGGCGCGGCGGGTCGTCGAGACCTTCGACCGCTCGCCCGCTGCCGGTGCAGTCGCAATTGGTGGAGTCATGCTCGACCGGCCGCACTATCGATCCGCACAGCGCCTGCTCGCACGTGTGCCATCACAACCGCTGTAGTGATGCCCTGAGGTTGGCCCGGTCAAGGGCTGTGTCCCGGTGTTTGATTGAGCACTGGCGCGGTCAAGACATGGGCCTACATGGCTGCGGTGTCGATCCAAGCCTTGGACACCGGTTTGCTTGGATCCGCCGGGTACGCTCGGAACCAGGATGGATGCGCTACTGATGCTGTAGCTGCATGGCGATCGTCTGCACCCAGCCATGTTGTCGATTCCTGGTGGGGTGGATCGTGGACAAGTCGATCAGCCAAGGCTGCACCCGCAACCGCTTGCTTGAGGGTCTGCGGTGCATTGCAAGTGCCAGGCAAGTGGAAACCGTTGTCGAGCGCTTCAACGCCAAAGTCGGGCGTCGGGTCAATCTCCACGAGACGTTCATCGTGGGCGCGGTGAGCTCCCTGCGACAGGCCCCAGATTCAAGCTGCCACCGTCCCCGCTATAGCGACACGAACTGGGTGCAAACAGAAGGTCGTATGACCAGAGGAACGAGCGTCTGCATAGCTGTCTGGACTGTTTCCTGCGCATCTTTATTGGTCGAAAGTGGCACCCCGACATTCACATCGCCGTGGTGCATCCGTCCTGCGGAGTCATCGCTTGGCGCGTACCTGGTTCGCTGGAATAGGCACTTGGTAAAAACACCGATCGAATGTTGCGCCGGACCGCATAACATTCGTATAACAGATCAAAAGTTCATATACGCGAACAGAAGAGGTTCTCGTTTGAATGGCTTGGCGGTACGCCAAGAAATGCGGCCAATTGACTGAGTCCTCTGCTGGGAGATGGAGCTATGCATTGCATCACCTATCGCACAGCAGCCCTTTTCGGCACACGCATACCCTCATGAAACATTCCATGACGACCAAGTGCAAGAGCTTCATCCTCGCACTGGCGGCACTCTTGCCATTCGGCTGCGCGTGGGCACAGACTGATTATCCCAATCGGCTCATCAAAATCGTTTCTCCAACGGCCGTGGGATCTGGCGGCGACACCCTGGCTCGTCGTTTGACGGAGCCTCTGGCCAAACTGCTGGGCCAGCCGGTAATCGTCGAGAACAAACCGGGTGCACAGAGCAAGATTGGTGCAATTGCAGTTGCGCGGGCATCCAGTGACGGCTATACGCTGCTCTTGGGGGGAAATTCCTTCGTGGCCAACGTCCACATGATGAAGGACGTTGGCTATGACCCAGTCAAGGATTTCACGCCCATCAGCCTGCTGAACCGTAACCCACTTCTCTTGGTAGTCAACGCCGAGACGCCGGTGCGCACCGTTCAGGAATTCATCAAGTACGCCAAGGCTCGTCCGGGAAAATTGAACTATGGCGTTGGCAATTCAGGTAGCCTGGTTGCCGCCCAACTGCTGAGGACGCAATCCGGCATACAAGCCGTGAGCGTGAACTATCCTGGGATGGCGCAGGCTGCGACGGATCTGCTGGCTGGCCGTGTCGATTTTGTCATGCTCGATCCAATCATCGCCAAGCCGTTCGTCGAAGGCGGTAAGCTGCGGGCGCTCGGGGTGACATCTAAGCAGCGCCTGGAAAGTTTTCCGGATATCGCCCCGTTGGCGGAATCGGGTCTGCCGGGTTATGAGTGGGTCGGCTGGGTTGGGCTTTTCGGCCCCCGAGGACTGTCGGCTGCGGCTGTAGAGAAGATCAACAAGGCCGTGGTGCAGGCTGTGGCCGAGCCTGACGTTGTCAAATTCATGACCGATGGAGGAATGATCCCGGCCACGTCGACGTCTGAACAGCTTAAGGCTTTTGTTCTGGAACAAGTGGACCTATGGGGACACTGGACCAAAGAGGCAGGCCTGCAACCGCAGTGACATGGTCCCAGATATTCCCTGAGGGGCCCATGGCATGGCGGGCAGACCCCCATGAGCAGTGACCGAGGGCCCGGCTTGGGGTTGCTGCGGGCGTGTGTACCGTCACCGGAGTCAGTAACGGCATGAGCGAAGGGGCAGCGCGGGAACGGGCGGGTCTGGAGGCATCCGTGGCCGGCGCAGACGTGAACGCAGCGGCGGCGGATCAGGTTGCAATCGATATCAAGCACGCAGGCTGGCGATCGGCAGGGCACCCGATGTCGCATCTGTGCCAGCGGTACAGGCTGTGTCGCGGCGCGTAGTGCGCGAACTTGTTGCTAACGACATACAGACGGGCGCGTACGGTGCAGGCAGGGCAGGGCTGACAAGGATGTCTCCCATGCTCATGTTGGAACAGGAAGATCGTCGAGTTCGTTGCAGTACCGTTTCTCCCGCCTGGGTGTGCACCTCCGCAAGCAGGCTTGCCTACTGCGCGATCCAGAACTTCGCGGCAAATGGACACGGTTCGCGCCTACCGGGCGGATCGGCACTCAGGGAGGCCTGGCAAACCTGACGGTTTTCCTTACAAGCGACCCGGGCAGCTACATCAACGCCCTGGGCTTCCCCCGGACGGCGGTCTGAGCCAGAGCTTGGACAGTCTCGTTTCAACATCCGAGTTGCCCTTGATGGCGCCGGTGGAGTTCCTAAAGGAGTCATGCGATGAAGTACAAGGCCTTGATGATGGCTGCGCTTGCCGGTGCTGCCGTGCCATTGTCGGCGACGGCGCAAAAGTTCAGCGATCTGCAACAGTCCAGTTCGCCGCTGGTTCTGAAGTCCCAAGGCAGCTTTTACGTGGGGGGCGAGACCGTCACGCAGACTGCTGCCGAGATCGGGTTGTATGGCCCGGGCAGCCTGGTGATCAACCAGATGTACGTGCAGTACATGGTGCCCAATGGTCGCCCGAAGGTGCCGGTAGTGATGGTGCATGGGGCCACCTTGTCCGGAAAGACCTACGAGACGACGCCTGATGGGCGAATGGGATGGGCAGAGTATTTTGTGCGCAAGGGCCACGGTGTTTACAACACCGACCAAGTTTCCCGCGCGCGTTCCGGCTTCAATCAAGCACCCTACAACGATGTTCGCGCTGGCATCGTTCCGCCGCAAACACAGGCAAACATCTGGCGAATAGCCGCCGAGAACGCGTGGGTGCGGTTTCGCTTCGGCCCGACTTATGGCACGCCTTTCCCCGACACCCAGTTTCCCATCGCGGCCATGGAAGAGTTCGCGAAGCAGGCAGTTCCTGACCTGAATACCTCGCTGCCTGCCGCCAACCCGACGTTCAAGGCCCTGTCCGAACTGGCTATCCAGCTGAACGGCGCTGTGCTGATGGCTCACTCACAGGGTGGCCGCTTCCCGTTCGAGGCGGCGCTGATTGATCCGAGCGGCGTCAAGGGCATGATCGCAGTCGAGCCAGGAGGCTGCAACGGCGTGGTGTACACGGCTGACCAGATTGCGGCGTTGGCCAAGCTGCCCATCTTGGTGGTGTTCGGGGATCATCTCACCGCACCACAGGTCTTCAGCTTCGTCTGGAAGGTCCAATACGATGACTGTAAGGTCTTCATCGACCGGATCAACGCTGCCGGCGGCAAGGCTCGGATGCTGTACCCGCCTGATCTTGGTATCCGTGGCAACACGCACATGATCATGCAGGACAAGAACAACATCCAGATTGCCGATCTGATAATGCAATGGATCGATGAAAACGTCGGCACGAAAAGGTGAGGTCGCAACAGGTAAGCGCAATTACTCAGGATGGCTACGCTGAACACAAATCCTGTCGCCGCACGGTGGTCGACAGAGCACTTGGTTCGTTGCGCGGCGTTAAGGCGAGCTGCACAGCGACCAGGGACTGCAGTCGACTGATTGATCTTTGCGTCCTGTACTGACGACGAGACCGCAAAGAATCCATGACACGTCGATATGCACGCAGGAATGACCAGTGGGAGTGCACCGGGGACTTGCTACCCAGGCGGCGAGGCCATGGGTGCCGGATAGCCGGCGACAAATGCCTGTTCGCCGATGCGGTGCTCTACCGCTACCGCGTCGACATCCCTTGGTGTAATTGGCTGAAGCGCTCCGGGGATTGCCAAGTCGTGCACGCCTGTCACTCGGGTTGCAGCAAGACCTGCGTGTGGCAGCGTGTCTTTTAGCAGTTAAGGAGCAGCTTGCATCGTCGCCAAGCAGGTCGCCTGCGGCAGATCCGGTTAACGCGACGCCAGTGTGGCGCGTTCGGCACCGTGGGCCTCGTACTTGCGGACGAGCTCTGCGAAGCGGGGCGACGCGCGCAGGTCTTCATAGCGCTGGCGCGCTGATTGGTACTGGACGGTCAGCGGCGACATGTCTGAGACGTCGAGGAGGTAGAGCCCGGATTGCTGGTAGGCATCGAGGTCCGCGAGGACCTCGGCACGGGGGAGGCTTGGTGCCGTGGGGGCCCCCGCATGTGCCGCCTGGAATGCGACGACGAGAGACAGGGTGACGAGCGCGGGTGCAAACGATTTCATGGAACACCTTTTGATGGGTTGCAACACAACGGTGCGTGACTCTCTGCGGGCGTGCAGGAGAAGTTGCATCCGATGCGCTCAACTATAGGGTTTTCACGTAGCTTTCGGCAGGTGCTGTTCGCTTGCGGGAATATCAATCGATTCTTGATAGTCGGAGCCGACACGGATTGTGGCAGTACGCAGGGCAGTGCCGAAGTTGACGTCCTCCCAGGCCTGAAGGCACCGGGATTCCTACCGCGCCCCGGCTGGAGCAGCCGGGGTCGCCTCGGTGGGTTCCTGCTTCATCGCGGCTGCACGCTGGGCCCTTGCGGGCCTGGCGCGGCTGACCTCCGCTCCACAGGCAGCGGGCCTTGCGGCCCAGACCGCGCGCCCCGCGGCCAGGATGTTGTGCGCGGCGTTCGCATCCGCGTTCTCGGTGTGCCCGCAGGCCAGGCAGGCAAACAGCGCCTGCGTCCTGCGGTTGCCCCTGTCCACGCTACCGCATTGGCTGCAGGCCTGGCTCGTGTAGGCCGGGTTCACGGCCACGACGGCGCCTGCCCGGGCAGCGGTCTTGTATTCGAGCTGGCGCCGGAACTCGGCCCAGCCCTGGTCGAAGATGGCACGGTTCAGGCCAGCCTTTTGGCGCACCCGATTGCCTGGGGCTTCGCTGGTGCCGGCGGCGCTGGCGGACAGGGCCGCCACCTTCAGCTCCTCGATGGCGATGACCGGATGCTGGTCGGCCAACTCGGTGCTGAGCTTGTGCAGCCAGTCGCTGCGCTGCGCGGCGATGCGCGCGTGCAGGCGTCCCAGCCGGTTGACGGCCTTGCGGCGGTTGCGCGAGCCCTTTTGCTTGCGGCTGACCGCGCGCTGCGCGTGCCTGAGCCTGCGCTGCTGCTGCTTCAGGGCGTCCAGCGGCTGCAGCGTGCGGCCGTCCGACAGGGCGGCAAACAGCGCCACACCCAGGTCAATGCCCAGTGTCGGCATCAGATCCGCGGATGGCAGCACGTCGGGCTGCTCGAGCTGCAGCGACACGAACCAGCGCCCGCGCTCGCAGGTGACGGTGGCATTGCGCAGCTCACCCACCACGGCCTGCGACAGGCGCAAGCGCTGCCAGCCCAGCTTCGGAAACTTCACGCGCGCGCTGCCCTGGTCGAGCTCGAACTGCTTGGGATCTGGAAATCGCAGCCCCGGCTCCTGGCCACGGCGCTTGAAGCGCGGGTGGCCGCCGACGCCAGCGAAGAAGCGCCGGTAGGCTGCGTCCAGGCGGCGCAGCGTCTGCTGCAGCGGATGGATCGGCGTCTGGGCCAGCCAAGCCGTCTCAGGCGCGTGGCGCCATTCGGTGAGCCAGCGGCACATGGCCGCGTAGGGCGAAAACTTCTCCCCGGCCTCGCGCCGGCGCCGCTGCTCGGCAATGGCCGCATTCCAGACCCAGCGCAGAGAACCGGCAAAGCGGCGCAGCAGCCGCTCAACGCCGGACCGGGTCCGCAACTGGAAGCGGTAAGCCTTGATCAACATGGCCAGCCGATCGTAGCAAGCTTGGCCTATGACGCAAGAAACCGCTATTCGCCACGGCCGGCACTGTGTCTTTGCCATGCACGTGCATTTGGTCTTCGTTGCCAAGTACCGGCGCGAGGTCTTTGACGGCGACGCCATTGCACGGCTGCGTGTGATCTTCACCAAGGTATGCGAGGACTTCGAGGCTCGGCTGGTGGAGATGGACGGCGAGAACGACCACGTGCACTTCGCTGGTGGAGTACCCGCCCAAGGTGGCGGTCTCGGCGCTGGTGAACAGCCTCAAGGGCGTGTCGAGCCGCCTGCTGCGACGTGACCGGTCCGACTTGGCCGCGCGCTACTGGCAAGGAGTGCTGTGATCGCCAAGCTACTTTGCGGCGTCCTGCGGCGGCGCGCCCATCAGCATCGTGCGGCAGTACATCGAGCAGCAGAAGACACCGGACTGAAAGGACCGCCGAGGCGGTCCCGCGCTCTTGACCTCGCCGTCAATGGCGCAGGCTTGCCGCGCTATTGGTCATGATGCTGTCCGTCTTGTGGTGCGGGTCGTATATCTGTAAGCCACGATTCAGTAACGCGGCAAACGGTTTGGGCAACTCGCTGGGAATTAGCTCGGTGCCCTGGGCGTCAAAGCGGCTGCGCAGCCTCTCGCTGCTGTTGGGGGTGGTCAGAAAGCGGGTGTTTCGGCGGCGAAGGGCGCGCTTTCAGGTGGCCGTGGACGCCAGGTCGCCGGCGCATGACGCCACACGCCGACGTACGGCCAGCACGCTTCAGCCGCCGAATGCATCCGATACGGATCGAGGAAGGTGATCGCGGCTGCGTGCGTGGCGCGGGACGCTCTGGCGCACGTAGGGCGTGAGCGGGCCGCCGACAGCTGCGGCAATGCCATGGCAGGTGCCTTGATAGCTTTTCGGCATCCACGACCGTGGAAGTGGACACTGGCCCGTCGAGCTGGCCTGGCGAGCAACCCGGAGGCGCCACGGTGCTCGTGTCGTTGCTCTGGACAGCGCTGATGGGGGCCGACTCCGCGCCCTGACACGCGCGCCAGCGCCGCGAGCGCTCGGCAGCATGGAGCCGGCGTCCACACGCGCTGCGCTGGGCCGCCTCGCGGCGGCGCTCATGTCGAGCTTGGCCGGAACACTCTCGACCGCAGTACGGATGTCCGCGCTCGCACTGCCTGCGCACCAGCACCTGCGCCCCGGCAGCGGGCACTGCAGGAAAAAGCGGGCAGATCCGTCCACGGGCGGCATGGCAGCACGGGCTGATCATCACGCCGGCACAGCGGACCTCATGCGGTGCGTGCTGTCAACGCCGAAGAGCAGCGCGGGCCACAGGTCGAGCGCCCCGTTCCGCCACCATGGGTGCCCTGCAGGACAGCAATGATGGCGGGCTCCTCCGAAGCTCGCCACCTGAAAAGCGCGCCCGCCAGTGCCGGAATTGCGCGCTTGCCGACCGCCGCTCACACCTGCGGAATCGCCATGCGGATTTCAGCCTGTATGCCCAAGGAAATAATCTGCCGTCGAGCGCGGCGGAGCCAGCAGTGTCAGTCGATGAGTTTGCGGTGGCGCAGCACCTCCTCGGCGACGCGGAAGGCCTCGCCTGCGGAGGGCAGGCCGCAGTAGACGGCGGCGTGGAGGAGGATCTCGCGGATCTCCTCAAGCGTACAGCCGTTGTTGATGGCGCCCTCGACATGGTGCGCGAGCTGTGCGGGGCGGTTCAGCGCCGTCAGCATTGCGATGTTGAGGATGCTGCGCAGCTTGCGGTCGATACCCGAGCGAGACCAGGTGCGACCGAAGCAAACTTCCTCCGAATAGTCGAACAGGGCGGAGTTGAAGGCGTTGCGTTTTTTGTCCTTGCCTTCGACGTACCCGTCGCCCATCAGCTCGTTCATGATCTTGCGGCCAATGTCCTGAGTGCTTGTCGTCATGGGTCTCTCCTGTTGAAGTGAAAAATGGTTCAGCCGCGCAGCAGGGTTTGCTGGACCTGCGCGGCACACAGCTGGACGGTCACACCGGCGCGCTCGTTCTGCGATTGCATGGGCAGACGCGCGTCACCGTTGGTCCCGCCGCTCGATGGCTTCGCTGAAGTCACGGAACGCTGCTTCTGTGAACTTCGTCGAAACAACGAGCTGGTAGGCCAGGTCAAGGCCAAGCGTGAGATCCTCGTAGGCCAGCCGCACCCTGAAGGAGGGCGGGTCGTACTTCGACTGCGGGAACCGGTGGCCGATGCGATCGAATGTGCGCGAGTGGCGTATGGCGCCCATGCGCATCGCATGCCATAACTCGGCCAATTCGACATCCGCCTTGGGGCCGAGCGTGAACACCTCGGCGACCAGCAGGCGAATCGAGCGGCTGGCGCAGTTGCGCACGAGCTTCGCGCTGTTGCCCACACCTGCTGCGCCGACATACATCGCTTCGCCGCCCGATTGCGTCGAGCAGCATGCCGAGTACGCTGGCCGACGGTTCGGTCTACCATCGTGTCGCGACGAACCGTAGGCGCTGGCAGGCAGGCCAGTCACGTGCCGCGCAAGACCAGCTGCCTCAGCGGTAGTTCCCTGTTCGAAGCGGCCACCGTCGCGGGAGTCAGCCCCGCGCCAGCGTCTTTTGCACGTCCTCCGCGGACGCTTGGATCGTTACGCCGGCACGCTCGTTCTGCAGTTGCATCGGGGCGCGTGAATCGCGGTCACCCCAGCCCCGCCTCAGCGCTTCGGTGTAGTCCTGATAAGCGACCTCGGCTTGCTTCATCGGCACGCCAACCTCGCGTGCGAGCTCCAACGCCAAGGTGAAATCCTTGTATGCGAGGCGCAGCGCGAAGGATGCGGGCTCGAACTTCGACTGCATGTACTGGTCGCCAAGGACGTCGAAGGTGCGTACACGTCCGATGGCGCCCTGGCGTACCGCGTGCCACAGTTCCAGCGGGTCCATGCCTGCTTTGACGCCCAGCGTCATGCCTTCGGCGATCGCCATCCGGGTGACGAGGCTGATGCTGTTGTGCACCAGCTTTGCGACGTTGCCGGAGCCCACCGGGCCAACGTGCATCACGCGGTCACCCATGGCGTCGAGCACGTTACTGTGGCGTTCGAAGACGTCGCGGTCGCCGCCGACGTAGATCGCCAGCTTGCCGGACCGTGCACCGGCGGGCCGTCCACTGACGGGCGCGTCCAGTACGGCGATGCCGCGCGCCTGGAAGGGCACCGATACCTCTCGCACCACGCTCGGCGCGTTGGTCGTCAAGTCGAACCAGGCGCTGCCGGGCCGCATCGCATGAAGCAGGCCATCATCGCGCAGCGCGAGGTCCTTCATCTCCTTCGGGCCTGGGACGGACGTGAAAACCACGTCGGCTTCACTGGCGAGCTCATGAACCGTCTGGGCCCACCGTGCGCCTGCATCGAGAAGCGGCGCTGCGCTTTCCTTGCGCAGGTCGAACACGCTGACATCGAATCCTGCCTTGCAGAGGTTCAAAGCGATGCCCGATCCCATCGCGCCAAGTCCAATGAATCCTATCTTCATGCCGTCTCCATGGTTTCGTATATACGAACAAAACGTCGCATATCCGTACTCATAGTACCGTTGCACGATGAACCCTGTCAACGTCGCTTGGCTGCAGATGACCGGGTCCGATCAATCGCGATACGTGAACGCCGGGTCCCAAAAAAGGCCATGGATTTGCCGAGGAGTCCGCACCTAGACTGACTCTCATCCATGTGCACACGTCCGCCAGGTCGTGTTTCGGACGGGCCTTCGCCAAGCAGGGGATATCCCTTCGATCGAATCGACTCGCGAGGTCGTTCGGCACAGGACAGCCCTTCTATGTCCGAGGCCAAAGCATTGGCCATGACTCCACTCTGGAGGAGACCATTCAAATGAAAAAGTCGCTCATTTTGCTGAGCTTGGCGGGTACAACTGCAGTCGCACACGCACAATCCTCGGTGTCTATCTCGGGCACCGTCGACCTCTACGCGCAGCGGGTCAACGGTTCCCTGACGAGCCGGTCGTTGCTGTCCAGCGGCGGCAACAGCAGCAGCAAGCTTTTCTTTCGCGGTACGGAAGACCTGGGCGGCGGATTGAGCGCAGGCTTCTGGCTCGAGGCAGGCATCAATGCGGATACAGGGCTTGGCGTTGCAACGAACACCAACAACCAACCCAGCGGCGCCACGACCGCAAGCGGCCTCGCGTTCAACCGCCGAGCCATCGTTTTCCTGAAAGGGGCGTTCGGCGAACTGCAACTGGGCCGCAACTGGTCGCCGACCTACGATGCCTTCACCGCTCGCTTCGATGTTTTCGGCGTGGGCTCCGGCATCGGGCTGAACTACACCGCCAGCATCAACCCGAACCAGGTCCGGGTGTCGAACAGCGTGGCCTACGTCACGCCGCGAGTTTTCGGGCTGTCCAGCACTATCCAGCATTGGTTTGGCGAAAACGCAAGCGGCTCGGCCACGTCAAAGGACGGCTCCGGCAGCGGCATCAAACTGAATTACGACCAGGGAAAGTTCGGCGCCGTGGCTGCCTATGCGCGAACCCAGTTTGCAGTGGGTGATGCGATCTACCGCGACGTGGCTGCGATCTATGACTTCGGTCCTGTCATCCTCTCTGCCAACGTGAACCGCGATCAGCAGGGAACGCTGGAGCAAAAGGGGGCACTTGTGGGGGTTCGCGTACCTGTGGGCCTTCACGAGTTCAAGGCCTCGTATTCGAGGTTCACCACCAACGCAGCCAATAGCCCGACTGGCGAGAAGTACGCCGTAGGTTTCGTCTACAACTTGTCGAAGCGTACAGCCGCCTACACCACGCTGGCGCGCATTCGCAACAGCGATGGTTCGGCCCTTGCCATCGCCGGGTCGACGACGGCGCCCGATCGCTCGTCGACGGGCTTCGACGTGGGCATCCGCCACAACTTCTGATCTCGAAGCCCGCCGAGACTCTGGACGCCGCGAACACTTCGCGGTGCCTACTCCAAGCCCCGACGCCGCCCGGCCTCGGGGCAATTTTCCTTCAGCGGCCGTGTGGCACGGATCAGCGGTCCAGGGCCTTGCGCCTGAGGAAATCCGACAGCAGATCGGCGATCCGCACGTTGTTCAAGTCCGAGAACGGGAAATGCGTATTGCCGCGAATCCCGAGCTCTGGGAGATGGACCACGGCCACGTCACCGCCGCGCCGGTTCACCACACCGGCCCAGTGCCGCGCCATGGCCAGCCGGACACGCCAGTGATCGGCACCTTTCTGCGCGACAGGGTGGTTGGGAATGTTGTCGCCATAGAAGAGGACGATTGGTATGGCCGTAAGCCGATCGAAGTACGCTGAAGGGACGGCCAGCGCCGACAGCGGCGTGGTCGCGGCCGGCATGGGCGGCGGTACCTCGCCTTCCGGAAAGACGAAGTTGCTGCCCGGCTCGTACGAGACGATCGCGCGCACGTCATGGCTCTTCATCGCGGTGAACCAGCCCGGTCCACCGCCCTGAGAGTGCGTGACAAGCACGGCGGGCCCGATTCGGTCGAACAGCGTCGCCAACGCATCGGAGACAACTCGCAGGTCGAACGGGCCGGTGTCGGGAGTCGCTTGGCGGAAAAACTGGTTCAGCGACTCGCTGTCGCGTGGGAACTGCACTCCCTCAAAGAAGTCGGGCCAGATGCCAAGACGGAAATTGTCGAAGAGCCGCTGGTCGTCGTGCCTCGGGGTCAATGTTGCCGGCATGGAGCTGAGCCCTGCTCCGCCGCGCCGCGGCTGGTCCACGAGGTAGACCGCATGTTGCCGCCGCAGGAAGAGGTCCTGGAAGCCTTCGCGGCCATCCGGCGTAGTCTGCCAGGTTCTCGAGAACTGACCGCCACCGTGGAGCATGACCAGTGGCATCGCCTTGGCATCCACCGGGATCTGGAAAAAGACATGTGCATGGTCGCCGTGCAGCGTCTGACCCGACGAGGATTGGGTGCCGGGGTCATAGACCCCAGGCTCGCGGCCGATGGTTCCGCCGACAGCGAAACTGCCTTGCCGGGAGATCAAGAGCGGTGGCTGTCCATGAACCACTTTGATTGCTTGCTCGATGTGCCGCATAGGTGACTGGAGGTTTGCAGATCAGCCGGACCTTGGGCCGGCTCGTTGGGGACTTCGTCGCTTCATCCCGTCGTTCGCGTCTCGCGGAGACAGCGTCCTGAAAAGACGATTGGACCTCCCAGGCCGGCATGCGAAGAATTCCTGTACCGCATTTGCGCGGACTCACACTGGCAGGAGACCATGCGTCGCATCGTTGTACATCATCCGAACCGCCGTCAATTCATCGCCACATCGGGAATGGCGGTGCCAGCGTTCCTGGTCCCTCAGCGCGCGCTCGGCGACGACCGCATCACCGTGGAGATTGACAGCGGCAAGCTGCGTGGTTCACGCGACAAACACGCAATTGCATTCAAGGGTATACCTTACGCGGCGCCGACCGGCGGCGCGAACCGGTTCAAGGCACCCCAGCCGGTCGAGGCCTGGAGCGGAGTCCGCGAGGCGGTGCGCTTCGGTGACCGCTGCGTGCAGGAACACGAGACCTTCGGCGACGCGCCGATACTGGCATGGTACGCGCAGTCGGAGCCCTTCAGCGAGAACTGTTGCGTACTCAATGTCTATACCCCCGCAACCGACCGAGGCCGTCGGCCGGTGATGGTCTACATCCATGGCGGCGGCTACGTCACCGGAGGCGGTGGAGGAGAGATACTGGATGGCAGTGCGCTGGCGGAATTTGGCGACGTGGTGGTCGTGACGCTTAACCACCGGCTGAATGTGTTCGGCTACCTCAATCTCGGCCACATTGACACCGAATCGTTCGGTGATGCAGCAAACGCCGGTCAACTCGACCTGATCGCCGCACTGCGATGGATCCAGCGGAACATCGCAGTGTTCGGGGGTGACCCGGGCAACGTGACGCTGTTCGGCCAGTCCGGCGGCGGCTCGAAGATCATGGTGCTGATGGGCATGCCGGCCGCGAAGGGGTTGTTCCACCGGGCCATCAACATGAGCGGCACATCCGGCATGAACGTGGCGGCTGCACAGGCGACAGAAGCTTACGTCGACACTTTCTTGGAGCATCTCGGCATCGACAAGTCCGGGCTGCGGCGGCTCCAACAGGTGCCCACGGACAAGCTCATCGAGGCTCGCCTCGCCGCGGTCAGGGCGAGGCGCGAGGGCAGCCGGCCGGTTGTCGACGGCCGCCATGTGGTCGGGGGCCCAATGACGCCGCAGGCGCTGCCGCTGCATGCTTCCGTGCCGCTGCTCATCGGCACGGCAAAGACCGAAGCGACCTTCTACTTTGCAGACGATGTGCGCCACATGAGGCTGAGCGAGCGACAGGTGAGGGAGCGTCTCAAAGCCCAGTTTGGAATCGATGATGAGAAGGCTGCGGCCTTGATGGCTTCGTTCCGGCGGGACGATCCGCAGCGCACTCCGTCCGAAGTGCTGGTGGCGCTGATCACCAACACGCTGTTCCGCTTGCCGATGCTGCAGGCCGCGGAGGTAAAGGCAAATGCGGGCCAGGCGCCTGTCTACCTGTACAACTTCGTCTGGAAGACGCCCGTTGCGGGCGGGTTGTGGGGCTCGCCACACACGGTCGACATCCCGTTCGCGTTCGGCACCACTGACAAGGCGTCCGCGCTGCTCGGCACGGGCCCGGAGACCCTGGAAGTATCCAAAAACCTGATGTCGGCGTTTGTAGCCTTTGCGCGAAGCGGAAATCCCAACAATCCGCGCATGCCGGCGTGGAAGCCGTTCGACGCGGCATCGCGCGCGACGATGACGGTCGACGTCCAATGCCGGGCCGTCAATGACTACCTTTCGGGCGACCGGACTGCCGCGGCAGCCGTCCGTCTAGACCCGTTCAATCGTGCCGCCCTGATGACCTATAAGGATTGACCAGCGCCAGGCATTGGCTTCTCTTGCAGTTTTGAAGCCAATGCCGGCGCGCGTTTGGCTGTGCCGAGACGGCTAACTCAGTAGGCGGAGCAAAACCCAACATGGCGCTTGACGCTGTTGGAGGACCGTGCGCGACGAGCCACCGATGACGGCCAGTCACTCGGTAAAGGCCATCGGCAGCCATCGCGAACGCCAGCGCGTGGCAGTCGTCGCCTACGTTGGTGTCCGACGCCACGGCGTGAACTGCAATCTGCACGGCCGCTGCCTCATCACAGGCAGCTTCGAGTCCCGTAAGTCGGTAGGCGCGGCATGCCGTCCGGTAAAACAACGCGCCGCGCTCGTCAGCACAACGCGGACTGGCAGCGATCGTTTCCGGAGCCACCAACTGAGGATGCGTCCGCGGATGGACCTACTTACTTCACCCTAAGGCAACGCTGAACAAGTTGTTGATTCAACGAGCCAATGACCCGTGATCCCGCAATGCGGAATGGATGCTGTTCAGGCGCGTGAGATTCATGCGAACTGTCGCTCAATCACCGCCATCGTGGCCTTGCAGCCGCCCATGGCCCCCATTTTGGGCGCACTCATGCCACGTACGCCCGGGCTAGGTAAATGTTGACCAGACCCAGCGCGACGAACGAGCGCGTGGCGTTCTTGGCCAGCCCGCGGTAGCGCACCTTGGTGAATCCCCACAGCCGCTTGACGACAGCGAAGACATGTTCTATCCGGGCACGGACCTTGGACTTGTTGCGGTTCTTCGAGCGCTGGACCTCGTTGTTCTCCACGCCCTTGCGCACGCGCTGGTTGGTGAAGTCCTTGGCCCGCGGCGCTCTGGCCTGGATCAGTGCCTTCTGGCTGGCGTAGGCGCTGTCGCCGTAAACACGTCGCTCGTTGCCGTGCAGCAGCTGCGGCAGCGGATGCTTGTCGTGCGCGTTGGCCGCCGTCACCACGGCGCGGTGCGCCAGCCCGGTGCGGCTGTCCACGCCGATGTGCAATTTCATGCCGAAGTGCCACTGCCTTCCCTTGCAGGTCTGGTGCATCTCAGGGTCGCGGGCCTTGTCGGCGTTCTTCGTCGAGCTCGGCGCACCAATGATGGTGGCGTCCACGATCGTGCCGGTGCCCAACTTCAGGCCACGGGCCTGAAGCACCTGGCCCACTGCAGTAAACAGCTGCTCGCCCAGCTCGTGGCGTTCCAGCAGACGGCGAAACTTCAGCAGCGTCGTGCCGTCGGGCACGCGCTCTCGGCCCAGGTCGATGCCCACAAAGCGGCGCAGCGCCGTGCTATCCAGCAGCGCCTCCTCGCAGGCATCGTCGGCCATGAACCAGTGCTGCACGAAGTACATGCGCAGCATGCGCTCCAGCCCGATGGGTGGGCGACCGCTGCCTGCCTTGGGGTAGTGCGGCTCGATCACCGCGCACAGCTCCTGCCACGGCACGATCTCTTCCATCGTCTCCAGGAACACGTCGCGCCTGGTCGGACAACGGTAGCGCTCGAATCCGGCTTCCTGGTCAGCGGCCATGGCAAGGGTCTGTTGCTTCATGCTGCAGCACCGTACCAGCCACCCTTGTCACGGACCTTATTCAGCTTTGCCCTAACGCAAGCGGGCTTTTGCCTGCTCTGCCTGGTCGACCTCAGGCTTGCAGAGCTCTCCAACGCCTCGGCCCTCAGGCAGGGGTCGTTGACGGCAGCTGCACCCTTTCCAGCCAGTCCACCGGCTGACCTTCGAGAACCTCGGATACCGAGATGTGTGTCATTGCGGTCTTTTCGCTGGCGCCATGCCAGTGCTTTTCATGCAGCTGTATCCAGACCACATCTCCAGACCGGATCTCTTCCACAGCCCCACCTTCTCGCTGCACCCAGCCACAGCCTGCCGTGACGATCAGCATCTGCCCGAGTGGGTGTTTGTGCCAATGGGTGCGGGCGCCGGGCTCAAAAGTGACGCTTGATGCCTTCACGCGGGCGGAGCACCTGCGTTGTAAAGGGGATCCGCACGGACCATCCCATCGAAGTGGGATTTGGGGGCCAGGGAGGAGGGCTGCGTGCCGATACGTCTGATCTCCACGATGAACTCCTTACTTGGTCTACTCGGAGGTGATATGAGCTTCTTGAATCAACCGTCGCCAACGCGGGACTTCAGCGGCAATCGCCTTCGCGAAGTCGTCTGGCGAACCGGGCCTCGGCATGGCGCCGTCGCGTGCAAGCATTTCCTTCGTCTCGGGCATGTTCAGGATCGCGTTGAGTTCTTCGCTCAAGCGCGTCAGGATGGGTGTCGGCAACCCGTTCGGGCCCAGTACCCCCCACCAAGATTCCAGTTGATAACCGGGAACACCGGCCTCTGCCATGGTTGGCAGGTCGGGCAGTAGCGGCGAGCGCTGCGCGCCGGTCACCGCCAACGCCTTCATCTTTCCCGTGCGGATGTGCGGCAAGGCAGCGGGGAGACTTGCTACCAGCATCTGCGTGCGACCGCCGAAGAAGTCGTTGATGGCTGGACCGAGACCCGTATACGGGACATGCAGCAACTTCAAGGAGGCAAGGCGGTTGAACAGTTCACCACCAAGATGATTGAAGGTGCCGATTCCGGCCGAGCCGTAACTCATAGGTTGTGTCTTCGCCAGGTCGATGAACTCGCGCAAATTGTTGACGTTCATCTCAGCCGAGGTAACGATCATGAACGGCGCGGCCCCTATCATGCCAACGGGCTGCAGGTCCTTCGTGGGATCGTATGCCTGAGTTTTCCCGAGCAACGGCGCAGTCATGTAGGGACTTGACTGGAACAGCAAGGTATAGCCGTCGGGAGGCTGAGAAGCGACAAACTTTGTCCCGATGATGCCGCCGGCGCCGACCTTGTTTTCAACCACCACCTGTTGGCCGATACGCTGGGAAAGTTTGGCGGCGACGAAGCGCGCTACGGTGTCCGTACTCGCGCCTGGGCCAAACGGCACGACCATTTTGATGGGCCGACTGGGTTGCCAGGAAGCTTGCCCGAAAGCGGAATTGAGCACAGACACCGTTAGGAGCAGCCCCGCGGCGGCTCGAATGATCTTCATCATGTCGACTCCTTTGCCGTCACTGGTGGGAAAACATCGGGAAGCCAGGCTCGAGGCCGCGTGCGGTGAAAATCACCGCACCGCCGTCGTTCACCACGTCGCGGGCCACGATTACAAGGTTGCGCGAGCCGGGGACGAATGCGAGGCTGGTTGATTTCAGGAACATGTTTTCCTCGCGGCCCGGCAGAACGATCTGGCCGATGGGAATGCCGAAAGGACTGTGCACGAGAATGCGGCCCTGCCAATTCAGTGCTACGTAGGCGTTGCCTGCAGCGTCGGTGCGCATGGAATCCGGAGCCCGTCCCGCATACGTGTATGGGATCGAGGCGCCGCCACGGGCGCGAGTTCCAGGCTCGGACAACTCAATGCGGTGAAGTCGGTTCGTGCAGTATTCGGTGGTCCAGACCACTTTGTCATCCGGGCTGAGTGCGACACCGTTGGCAGCGCACATGTGCGGGATCACAGGCTTGATGGTTTCGAAGTCGGGTGTCACGTAGAACAACCCGCCGGTCGCCTCAGTGGTCGTGCCGCGGAAGTCAGTGAAATAGAAACCTCCGTGGCGGTCGAACACCATATCGTCGACAACATAGCCAGCATCGGGCGCAATGATGGTCCGGCGGTTGCCGCCATCGGGATCAAGCGCTATCACAGACCCTGCATCAAAGTATCCGTCCTTGTTGATAGGACCCACACACGCAACGAAGATGCGGCCGTCCTTGTGAATCGCGATGCCTCCCGGATGCAAGTCCTTCTCCGCATAGAGCGTGCTGAGCTTTTTGTCTGGCGACAGGCTCAGCACGCGGCTGCCGTATACGTCCACGAAGAGCAGGTTGCCATGGCGATCAAATGCGGGCCCTTCCAATGCGACCGTACCGTCGCCTACCTTGAAGTAGGGCTGGGCCACCGCTGTGGGAAGACCGCGCTCGCCAAAGGGAATCGGCGCGAGCGAGCGCGTTGAATCGAGGTACGAGAGGGTGTTGGCTTCGCTCAGCTCGTAGGGCATGGTCACTCCCCTGCGTAGTTGCCGGGCACCACGTTCGTTCCGGCGAGACGGTCCATGGTGAGCGCCACCGCATTGACCTGGACATCCGGGCCCATCTCGTTGAGGGCCATCTGGTAGAACTCCTTGGCAAGGTTGCCGAAGTGCATGACCACACCCGAATCATCACCGAGCTGGCAAGCAAGCCTTACATCCTTGTGCAGCAAGCCCAGCGTGAAGCCCGACGCGAGCTTGCCCTGGATGATGTTGGGCATGAACTTCTCCATGTACAGGTTGCGCCCGCCACTGGCCAGGATGATCTCCAGCGCACGCCTGGGCTCCAGTCCGTTCTTCACCGCAAGCGCCATGGCTTCGAGACTCAACAGGCGCTGCCCTCCGGACAGGAGGTTGTTTGCGAGCTTTGCGACATGCCCACAACCAAGACCACCAGCATGGAAGAGGTTCGGGCTGATCGTCTTCAGGACCGGCTCAATGCGCTCGTATAGAGCTGCAGAAGCGCCGACCATGATGGCTATGGTCCCCGCATCCGCACCACGCGCACCACCGCTGACCGGCGCGTCGATCAACTCGATGCCAAGTGGCTCCATCTCCTTGGCAATTGCGCGAGTGAGCGTAGGGTCGCCCGTGGTCTGATCAACAATGACGGTTCCTGGCTTTGCCGCCCTCAGAATCCCTTCACCGCCTAGCAGCACGGTTCGGACATGGTTGGACGTCGGCAAGCACAGGAAGATGGTGTCGCAGTGCTGCACGATCTCTTCGGGGCTGCTGGCAGTGGAGCCTGTTTCCACCATCTTCTGCACCGCCGCAGGGTTCGTGTCATGAACCCGCAGCGGGAATTGCAGTTGTAGTCGGCGAGCCAAAGCGCCGCCCATGCTGCCGAGGCCGATGTATCCGATTTGCATGTCGTCTCCTGTGAAAATCAGTCTAGGGTGATCCATCCGTGGGAGTCCATGGTCAATTCGTGCAGCCGGCCTCCTGCATTTCCGAACGCTTGACGCACATGCAGGAGTTAGGGGGCCAGCTTCTTCGCCGTCGAGCGGCAAGTCTGTCCATTGGCCGGGCTTCAACAGCAAGCGGTCTGGATGTGCGTCGATCGTGCAGAACGCCCGTAATACAGCCAGTCGGCCGGGGACATCAGGCGTTAATCTGCTGCCACAGTGTCTCAACGATGACCCTGCATCGACCATCTGAGTGCTGGCAACCCTGCACTTGACAGTTGCTTCGAGAAGGAACAACTACAACTTCTGCTGCAGTCGAGATCACCTGCAGTTCGAAGGAAAAGTGCTAAGAACCGATGGTGAGGCAACGTCGAACGTTGACCAGCGACTGAACCAGACCTTCGCTTTCATGATTGGAGCGCGCTTTCTGAAGTTGCAACGTCAGCCTGCTTGCTGGCGCCTGTGTAGGAAGCGAGTCTGGGGGCTTCCAATCTCCTCACCGCATGGAATGCGAGCCACACGCAGTTGAGGCAGATCTTGATGCCATGCTGCACCAGCTCATGCCAGCTCATGCCAGCTCTGCGCGGCGCTCTTCCTGCCCTGTGTTGCCCTGGTCTGCAGGTAATGCCTGATCGGGTCTATAAACGTTGCGCGGTACCGCCCGTGCCGTGCGCATGGACAAGGGTTGTGACTGTACAAAGCGGTGCACCGCGTGTCGGGCCGATTTCATTCTCGGGATTGCGGCACGCGGCGGCCCTGAGGCGGCGTGCAGCTGCGTGACTTCCTCACAGAGCGCAGAGGCCGTTTGCAGCAGCGCGATGGCCAGGAGCGAAACTGCTGCAATACCGTGCGCGCATCTTTGTGATGACGAGCCAGGAGCCGGCACTTGACCAGCATCCGGCAACAACGGGCGGGCAACACCGGCGTACGTTGGTGTTGCCAGCGTGCTCGGGGCGTTCCCGGCTGCGGCATCGGGAGCGCTGAATGTTCGGGGTAATCCAGGGCAACGACCCGCGGCGGAACGCTTGGCAAACCATCGGAGATAGCACCCGTTCAGCCCGCACCTGCCTTGGCCGTGTACCGTGCCGCCGGTGCTCATAACGGTCCAAGAGGCTTTGCCGCCAACTGCACGCCCGGTCCTTGAGCGCTTGCCTGCTGTGCGCCCTTGAGATGCCAGGAAACCCAGGACCAAGGCAATGACCTGTGGAGTACCAGTGCAGAGCACATGATGCGCCGGACCTGCCGGTGTCACGCAAAATAAATGAAAGTCATTTTTTTGACCCACATTCACGATGGCGCGTTCAAGAAGTACGGCAGCGCGATGGCATGTGATGTGTTCGAAGCTCAAAGTAAAAGGCCCAGTCACCTGGGCCTGCGCTCTCAAACATGTTTTGAAGATCAAGACATGCTGTTCTTCCGCTCAGCGCTTGTCCAGGCCATTCTGACGCAGCCATCGCGACATCTCGTTCGCGACCTGGACGTTATTCGTGTCTGCAAACGGAAAGTGCGTGTTGCCACGGATGCCGATTTCCGGCAGATGGATCACCGTAACGTTTCCACCATGTCTGTTCACGGTGTCCCTCCACAGTCTTGCCATTTGTAGGCGAACGCGCCATGCGTCTTGACCCGGATTCGCTGTCGGGCTCTCTGGAATGTTGTCACCATAGAAGATCACGATGGGAATCTTGGTCAGCTTCATGAATTCCGACATGGGTACGCCGACCGCCTCCAATGGCCCGAAGGAACTTGGAATAGGAGGCGGTACTTCGTCTTGTGGGAAGGTAAAATTGCTGCCAGGTTCAAATGCAACAATGGCTTGGACGTTTTCGGCCTTCATTGCGGTGAGCCAGCCTGGTCCACCGCTTTGTGAATGACTGACAAGAATCGCTGGGCCAATTTTCTTGAACAGTGCAGCAACACCGTCTGAAACGACGTTGAGGTCGAAAGGGCCGGTATTGGGTGTGCGCCACCGGTAGAACTGATTAAGAGCATATGGTCCGCGTGAAAACTGTACGCCCGGAAAGAAGTTTGGCCAAATGCCGAGACGAAAGAGCCCGAACACATTGCTCTGCTCGTCAGGCGTCGGAGTGATCGTGACTGGCAGAGTGCTTCGCCCGGCCTCTCCGCGTCTTGGTTGGTCTACCAAGTAGACCGAGAAATCACGGCGCAGGAAAATATTCTGAAAACCCTCGCGTCCATCAGGAGTGGTCTGCCAGGTTTTCTGCGACTCTTCGTTGCCATGCCACATGACGAGCGGCAATTTGCGAGCATTCACCGGAACCTGGTAAAACGCGTAGGCATGGTCGCCGTGTAGCGTCTGCCCGTCAGGAGTCCAGTGGTAAGGGTCAAATGTTCCGGGATTGGTGACTACTGTACCTCCGACCAGGAAGCTGCCCTGCTTGGCGATGACCAGCGGGCCAGGGAGGGTCTCTTCCGCAGCCATGCTACTTAACGCTGCAAGCACGCCGGCGCAAGCCAAGAGAAGTTTCGTACTCAGCTTGCGTTGTCCGTTATTCATCGAGAGGTCCTTTCAATGCTTGATGTAATCCACGGGGAAGGCACGATTTGATCCCCCATGGCCGTTGAACCATAGATTCAAATCATTGCGCTTTCAGCCATTTGGCATGCGTGGTTTCACGCCCACCAAATGCAAGGGCTTCTTATTGCTCCTGCCATGTGCAGGAACCACTGCCTTGTTGGTCGATAAACTGTTTCGCACATCGCTTCTTAGATCCATGCCGGCAAGGTGTCCGCGCTTCAAGAATACAAGGATTATCCTATGTAGTTCGTATATGCGAACTTTCTTTCGAGCATGTGAAATAATCGTACTTTGCTTGCGGCCACGCGGTATTGGGGTTTGCGCGCATCTCCAAGTGCTGAATAGCCTTGCAGAAAAACGGGTGTATCAGTGCCGCTGGTCGGCATGAATGATGTTGAGCGCGCGTTCGCCGAGTAAATGAACTTGGCAGCGGGGTTCGCCTGGAAAATAATTAAAATATTTACATTCCTTGCGAAATGCTAAACAAAATTGCTTGTTTGTAGAAATTTAGCTGCAAATTTATTGAGGCACCTATATCTGCTATGGCCGAGTTGCCGCGAGCGCAGTCCATTCAGAATTGCCATCAGTTCCAGCACGGACGAACAACGCCACCTCTGGCGTGGCATTGCCAGGTTGCACTGCTCCCGCGCACGCTTTGGAACTGCGACTGCGAACCGAATGTCACATCACCTTTGGCAGCGCCACCGGGGCAACGGCGAGTTGAGCCACAACGGTGGGACTTGGCGGTAATTCTCAATGCATTACGTGTGCTACCGAGTTGGGGTAGCACAGTCATTGAGGCAGTGGTGCTGGTGCACTTTGAGGCCCAGACCTTCTCCGACTGCGAGGCCGGGTCTGGATCGCAAGCTCAAAGCGCGTGAGCCAACGCCGGATGGCACCTGGGTACCCCTGTTGTCCTCGCCTGAATAAACGGTTTCCTATATTGGCGGGGTCCGGTCCCATGCACGGGCCGGCCAGGAGGTGTTCATGAAGTTGTACCTCGTGACGGCAGCGTTCACCGCGGTAGTGACATCAACGTCCGTATGGGCGCTGGACCGTCCACTTGCACGAGCCGCGGTGAAAGCCGAACTTGGCCATGCACGGGCTGATGGGTCATTGGACAGGATCGACAACGATTCCTACGGCGGGCGGGGGACAGGCACTGATGAATCCGGCACTGCAGCGGGCGCCGCTGGCCGCGGCTTTGCAACGGCTGCGCCGAGCATGCAGCGTGGAAAGACCCGTGCCGAAGTGAAGGAGGAACTGCGCCAAGCTCGCTACAGCGGCGAGCTGCGGCGTGTCGAGGATAGCGAAGGTCCTGGCGACTGAACTGTCCCGTCCGCCGGCTTGCCTACGGGCGCCATGGCTGTGCCGTCATGCCTGTGCAATGGCCTGCCACCGGGCCTGGCCGACTTGAGCCGGCGCTCCCCTGCCGGATTCCAAGCCCACCAACTGGTGTGGATCGGCCGATGCAAGGCCTTGCGTTCACTTGTAATCGGTGCCCGACTGTGTCGGTGTCGGGTAGGGACCCGAGAGGTTGCCGAACCCCTGTTCGGACCAGAAGCGGCAGTGGGCGCGTTCCTTCAGTCCGTTGTTGGCGCCGACCGAGCCCGCTTCGAACGTCATGACCATCTGTTTGTCGCCCGTATAGACGGGCCACGCTGGCAATCCTGGTACGTTCGGATCGCCATGGGCGGCAAAGCGGGTCCAATAGGCGATCATCGTGTCCGAGATGCGGCGCTGCGCCGATGTCAGCTCCTGCTGATGGAACAGGTACGACAGTTCCTTCGTATGGGCTGCTCCTGGTAGATCCCCAGGTACGTTGAAAATGGGCGACGGGTAGGGCGCGGTGCGGTCGGCGAACTCGTAGGCGTACAAAGCGACATGAGGCGCCGCCAATTGGTTGGCGAGATGGAAGTTGCACAACCCGACGCGGTTGTTGCTGACCGTCCCGGAATCGGTCAAGGCCGCGGCCAGTGCACGCAACGGGGACGGGTACTCGGTCAGCGGATAGCGTTCCCGGACGGCGGTCACGCGGGAGGCGCCGAGGTATTGGCGCAGCACGTCGGGGTACTGGTCGGCCGTCAGCGGCTTGCCGCTTGCATCGTGGCGTGCACTGAGGTGGTACATGCCTTCGTCACGGTTGGCACCCTGCATGAACGGAACACGTGCGAACTGGCCGGACGCGATGGCCTCGCGCATCGGCAGTGGCATTACACCGCCGCCCCACGCTGGCTGCGCAGCCGAGGCATCGAGCACCGAAGCGGCGCCTCGTTCGGTGTCCAGCACGGCGCTGGCGGGCAGGGCGCGCAGGCAGGGCATCGGATCCGCTTGCGCGCAGCCAAGTCGAGCCGCGATGTCGGCGCCGCGCCGTTCGGATGCCGTGAGCGAAGGGAAGAATTGCCACTGGCAGGGCCCGCTCTGGGAAATCGCACGGTGGAACAAGCCGCGCGCCGGAGGGGACGCGAGCAGCACGCAGACCGCCTGCGCACCGCCCGATTCGCCGAAAACGGTGACGTTCCCCGGATCTCCACCGAAGGCGGCGATGTTGTCACGTACCCAGCGCAATGCCTGGATTTGGTCCAGGGCTGCGTAGTTGCCCGAGCCCAGCGCGGGCTCTTCGGCCGTCAGGGCCTGATGCGCGAAAAACGCGAAGATATTGAGCCGGTAGTTGATTCCGACATACACGACTGGCGTTCCACGCGTCACCAGCCAGTCGGCGCGGTACTCATTGGCGGCGGATTCACGCTGTCCGCCGCCATGGATGAAGACCATCACCGGCAGTTTGTTCGACGGACGCTGATGCGGGGCCCACACGTTCAACGTCAGGCAATCCTCATTGTGGCTGGCCAGCCGTCCCGTTTGCGGGCAGGGGCTGCCAGGTGCCTTGGCATCGCGCACGCCGCTCCACGGCCGGGGCGGCCGTGGCGCCTTCCATCGCAAATCACCGACGGGCGGTGCCGCATATGGCACGCCCTGGAACAGGTCGACGGTACCGTCTTCGATCACCGTGCCGCGCAGCATTCCTGACGATGTTCCGACGGTGGCCACCGTGTCGCCGGCTGCGTGGGTCTCGCCGTCACGGGACACAGCACAGCCGGCTATGAGCAGTGCAAGCGTGCCGGCGACCAGTCGAGCCAGAAATCCGCGCATGGGCCGCTCCGTCAGATCGGCGACATGAACGCGTCGGCCAGTTCCCTGACGTCTTCCAGATGTTCAAGCCGGCGCGTGAGCGTGAGCATCCGGTCGACGTCGCAGTCGGGCAGACCGCCGCGCCATTTTTCATGCAACTCCTCCCACGTCACGCCGCCGCGCGACGAATGGCCGCGGGGCGCGTCCACCCGGTGCGAGTGGCGGGATCCGTTGCTCGTCGTGATCGTCACGTTGGCGCCTCGACCCTGTGGATTGTCGCGGTCGAGGCCTTCATCGACACCGACGACAGTATGCGCACGCAGCCGGGTGAAAGTCGTGTTGTTCAGTACGTCGGGGAACGGCAGCTGCCGAAGGTTCAGGCCGCCCAGGGCCAGCGAGGCGCACACCATGTCCTGCACGCAAATGTTGTGCATCTCCCGATTGTCAACCACGCGCATTGCCTTCGCCGGCATGCCGATGTGCACGGCGGCGATGGTCTCGAGCGCAATGCCGTGCCGGGCGACGACGGTCATCGCCGACTCAACGGCTGCATGAATCGGGTAGCCCGCGTTGATGAACTTGAAATTGGCGCCCCGGATGGCCCACTCACTGCCGAGCCCGCGGGTGACCGCCTCGGCACCAGCGGGGGCGCCCCAGGCGTCGAGCAGACCGTCGCGCATGCCCAGGACATCTTCCACACCCTCAAGGCCAGCTGCGGACATCGAGGCAGCACTCACGCCGGCGAGCGCAAACTGGCCGTTGCAGAAGGACTTGCTGATGTGCCGCTTCTCCGCGAACAGGGCGCCCAGGGCGTTGCACTGGAACGTGACAAGCGCCATGGCATGGGCATGCCGAACCGGCTCCAGCCCCATCAGCCGGCAGGCGGCGACGGTCGCACCGATTGAGTACAGGAAATCGGCGTACAGGTGGTGACGCTCGCGCACAGCGAACTTGCCGCCACAGGCCTCGACCATCCGGACGCCAACGTCGTAGGCAAGGACCAGCGCGTTGATCAGTTCGGCACCGGTTGACCGGTGACGCTCGGCCATCGCGACGACGGCATGCACGAGGGTGGCGCCGGGGTGGCCGCCGATGACGTGGGCGCCGTCGACCTCTTCGCCATGGCCGGCTGCGCCATTGGCCAACGCTGCATAGGGCGCCGGCACCCGTTGCCGCGTGCCAAGGACCAGGGCCTCCTGCGGACCGCCGAGACTGGCCGCGTAGCGGGCCGTGAGGCCACCAGCGAGGCTGCGACGTCCGAACTGCGCGCTCGCCATCTCGTCGAGGATCACTTTCTTCGCGAGTTCGACGACGTCATCCGGAATGCAGGCAATCGATGTTGATGCCGCGTAGTGCGTGAGCTGTTGGGTAGGCGTTGAAGTCATCTGCGCAGTGTTTGCGCTGCGCCGGGCGCTGTCCATGCGTGTTTCATGAAGACCGCCTCTCAATAATCGCGTTGGACGGTCCGCATTCCAGGTTCCTAAACTCAGCCGCAAAAGCACTCGGAGACATTGTGAAACGGCGTACCCTTCTCTTGGAATTTTCTGTCCTGACCACTGCGTTGTCACTCGGCGGGAACGCACAGGCCCAACAGCCGGCTTGGCCTGAGCGGCCGATCAAGCTGATCGTTCCTTACGCGCCTGGTGGCGGAACGGACCTGATTGCACGCACCATTGCCAACAAGCTGTCGAGCCGGCTGGGCCAGCCCATCATCATTGACAACCGGGGTGGTGCAGGCGGGGCGCTTGGCATCGAAGCTGGCATCAAGGCCGCGCCCGACGGCTACACGTTGTTGTTCACGACCAGTGCCTACGCAACGATCGTCGCCACCGGCAAGAAGCTTCCCTACGACCCGGTTCGCGACATCGCACCGATCGGCAGCATCGGGACGACGCCGTTGCTCGTTGCGGTGCCGAACTCGCTGCCGGTGAAGACCTTGGGCGAGCTGATTGACCTGGCGCGCACGAAGCCCAACGGCTTGACCTACGGCTCGGGCGGCGTCGGCGCGATGAGCCACCTCGGCATGGAGATGCTCGCGGCGGAGGCAAAGGTGCAGTTCACACACATTCCCTACAAGGGCATGGCGCCGGCATTCAATGACCTGATGGCCGGCCACCTGCAAGCCGGTCTCACCACGTTCGCAACGGCAAACACACTCGTCGAAAGCGGCAAGGTGCGCGGCCTGGCGGTGACAAGTGCGAGGCGGTCGCCGTTCGCGCCTCAGATCCCAACCACCGCCGAGGCGGGATTTCCTGGATTCCAGATTGATTTCTGGTGGGGACTTGTCGCGCCGGCGCGGGTGCCGTCCCAGATCGTCAAGCGTCTGAACGGTGAACTCAACGAAATCCTGGCGCAGCCGGAGATGCGAGATCTGCTAGCCCGCGAGGGCGGGGTGCCGGCGCCCAGCAGTACCGCCGAATTCGGCAAGCTGATTGCCGGCGACATCGCGCGCTGGACGCGGCTGGTCAAGGACCGCAATATCAAGACCGAGTAAGCGATGCCAGGCAACCGGTTGGCGCTGGTTCAACCTTGTTGAAGCGCGGCGGCCGGCGTGCACTCCGGCCAACCCTGCTTCACTGCGTCGACAAAGGCACAGATCAGCGGATCCCTGCCTCGGCTGGCGACATGCGCCGCGAACAACCCGAAATCCACCTCGGCGAGCGGCGAGAGCGTGAGCAGGCCGTCCTGCTCGCCTTCCAGCGCATGCTGCTCGTGCATCAGCATCATGCCGACACCAGCCTTGAGCAGCGACCGGCCGAGCGCAGCATTGTCGAAGCGCACGACGGTATTGAGCTCCAGGCCCCGGTCGCCGAAGAGCTCCCTCAGCATGCATGCATAGGCCAGACTGCTGTCAGCTGGCGTCAACCAGGGCATGGCCGCAAGCTCAGACCAGCCGGCGCTTTCGATACGGGACTTCCATGCCACGGGGCCGGCGATACGGAATTTCATCGTCGCGAGCTTGTAGTACGTGAAGCCAGGGTCAAGTGGCTGGCTCAGCATGATCCCGAAGTCGAGCTCGCCGGTCTTCAGGGCTTGGCGCGTGCCCGATGAGGGCCGTGCCCGCAGGTCCACGGTGATCAGCGGATGACTGGACCGCAGCGCGGCAACGACTTCCCCGATGCGGCTGGCCGAGGGCTCGCTGCTTGTCCCGACAACCAGGTTGCCTTCGAGCTTGCCTCTGACGACGCGGGCGAACGAGGTGAACTCCGCGGCTTCGTTGAGCAAGGTCTTGGCTTGACGCAGCACCATCTGGCCCGCCCGCGTCAACTCCAGGCTACGGTTGGTGCGGAGAAAGAGTTGCGTATCCAGGTTATCCTCCACCGAACGCACATGTGCGCTGGCGGCCGATTGACTGATATGTAGCCGCTCAGCAGCACGCGTGAGGTGCTGCTCCTCCGCTACAGCGACAAAGGTTCTTAGTTGAACGAGATCGATCAGCATGGCGGTCCCGGGATGGTTCAAGGCCGTTTTTGCAAAGGCCGTTGCTCAAGAAACTTGACGTCAGGGTCTGGCCGAAAATGTGTCAAGCCATTCGCAAACGTCCTCGGCGTCCTCCAGGCGCCGTGTATGCGAGGCGATGCGGTCGACGTCACGCTCCGGCATGCCCTCGCGCCACTTCGCGGAAAGATCGGACCAGCTCAAACCTCCCCGCCGGCTGTGGCCCTTCGGATAGTCGATTCGAGCCGACACCACTGCACCGTCCCGGGTCGTCATCGTCACGATCGCACCGCGGCCATCAGGCTGGTCGCGGTCAAGATCGGGGTGGCCTCGCAACTGGACGCGGGGGCGCAGTTGCTGGAACACCGGGTCGTTCAGCACGGCGGGAAAGGGCGATTCCCGCAGCGCAAGCCCGCCGCGGACCAAGGCTGCACTGAGCATGTCTTGCAGGCAGATGTTGTGCATGTCGCGGTTGTCCACCACCTTCATCGTCTGGGTCGGCATGCCGACGTCGATCGACTCGATCGCACTGGGCGCTATGCCGTGCTGCGCCACAAGGGTCAAAGCCGCCTCTACCGGCGCGTGGATGGGGTACCCGGCGTTCAACAGCTTGAAATTTGCGTCCATGATGCCGAAATGGCTTCCAAGACGATCCAGCAGGATCTCGCGACCGCCCTCGACACCCCAGGCATGCAGTACGCCGTAGGGGGCGCCGAGGATGTCTTCGTGACCCTCGAGGCCTGCTACCGCCATCAGTGCGGCACTGACGCCCGTGAATGCGAATTGACCGTTGCAAAACGACTTGCTGATGTGTCGCTTCTCGGCATAAAAGGCGCAAAGCGCGTTGGACTGGAACGTGGACAGCGCCAAGGCGTGGCCATGCGCGTTGGAGTCCAGCCGCATCAGGCGGCATGCTGCGGCCGTCGCCCCCAGCGTATACAGGAAATCGGAATTCAGGCCGAAGCGATTCTTGACGGAGAACAGGGTGCCGCAGGCCTTGACCACGCGTGTACCCACCTCATATCCGAGCACGACGGCATTGATGAGCTCGGCTCCAGAGCTGCGCTGGCGCTCCGCCATCGCGACTGCGGCATGCACGATCGAGGCGCCCGGATGGCCGCCCACGACATGTGCGCCGTCCACTTCTTCGCCGTGGCCAGCTGCACCGTTGGCGAGTGCCGCGTAGGGAGCTGCCACACGTTGCGCGCTGGCATGGATACGGGCTTCCGCAGCGCCGCCAAACTGGCCGGCGTACCGCGCACCCAAGTCGCCCGCAAGACTCCTGCGGCCGAAGCAGGCGCAGGCCACCTCATCAAAGATCACTTGCTTCGCGCGATCAACCACATCTGCGGGAAGGGCCTCTAGCGACGTCGATGCCGCATAACGAGTAAGCGCAAGGGTCGGGTTGTCAGTCATGCAAGCCTCCTCAATCCATCGTGACGTTGGCGGACTTGACAAGGGTGGCCAGTCCTGCCGACTCGCGGCGCAGAAATTCCGGCACCTTCTCGGCGGCCAAATAGAACGGATCGACTCCTTGCTTGTCGAGCGTTTCCTTGATCCTCGGTTGCGCGAGCATCTTTTTGATCTCCACGTTGAGGCGATCGATGACAGGTTGTGGTGTGCCTGCCGGTGCGAAGACTCCTTGCCAAGCCTGGTGATCGAACGCGGGAAGGCCTGCTTCGGCAAAAGTCGGCACTTGGGGCAGGGTGGAGACGCGGTGCGGGCCGGTGACAGCCAGCGGCTTTAGTTTGCCGGTTGCAACGTGCGTCCCGATGGCCAGTGGCGTCCACATCGAGAGCTCGACCTGGCCACCAATCGCATCGTTCAATGCCGGACCTGCGCCGCGGTAGGGAATGTGGATGATGCGGGTACCTGTGAGCATCTTGAACTTCTCGGTTCCAAGATGGGTGGCACCGCCGTTGCCTGAAGACGCGTAGCTCAGCTTGTCCGGTCGTGCCTTGGCGTAAGCAATGAATTCCTTCAACGTGTTGACGGGCAGTGAAGGGTGCACGGCCATCACAAAGGGATTCACTGTCAGCGTGGCAACTGGAGCGAAATCCTTGAACGGGTCGAAGCTCGCCTTCTTGAGCAACGGCACCGTGATGAACGCGTCGGTTGCCACCAACAGCGTATAGCCGTCGGGTGCCGAGTGGGCCACGGCATCGGCCGCGACGGCCGTATTCGCGCCCGGCCGGTTTTCAACAATCGTTGGCTGTCCCATGCTTTCGCGCAGCCATTCAGCGAAAAGGCGGGCGACTGTGTCGGTGCTGCCCCCTGGCGGTACACCAACCAGGATCTTGATGGGCTTGTTCGGATAGGGTGCCGGCTGCTGCTGCGCACCTGCCGCTGCCGCGATGGTGGTCATTGCCAGAGCGATCACCGCTTTACGTCGGGAAAGGGAGGAGTTGGGCAAGCTTGTCTCCATACGGGTGTTCATCCAAATCACGCTGTCGCGATGCAACCTGCTATGGTTAATAGTTCGCTTATGCGAATTCGCTTTCGTATATACGACTCAAATGTAGATGGACTAGCGGACCGTGTCATTCGGGTTTGTGCGCATGGCGACCAAGCGGGCGTCGGCCCGAAAGTTGTTCGCGTGCAGACGCCGTCGTGCGCACGCGCTCGTTCTCATGAGGAACCATGGCCCTGCACCGCCGACGTCTGGCGACAAAGCGGGATCACGAAGCGCTCGCCGCTCCTTCCAGTGGCGGTATCCCTGCGGCACGTGCCGCTTGTGAACACCCGTGCGGGCGTCAGTTCATCTGCGGCGTGTCACGTTCTGGCCCGGCGTCGGGGCGGGCAACGGCGGCTGCCGGCAGCGTTGACGCAGCCATAGCGCTGAGAAGGGGGTTGGCGGCTTGCGTCTGCGGCTGTAGCAGGCCTTCGCCGTATTCAGAACGTGAGCTGCAGAACCACGCTGCGGTGGAGTGCGGCCCCAGGTCGCATGAAGCCTGTGTTACATGCGCGGCACGAGCCCAAGCCATCCCAAGCGCTCTGAATGCGCAGAGGCGGGGTGCCGCGCATGGATTTCAGAGTGACTTGACTGCCGCGAAGGATCTTTGAGACCCAAGTTTGAACCTTCGGCTCCTTCCTGGGCTGGCGGCAAGACGTTGCTAAGGGAAGGGCCCGGCACTGACTTCGACACCTGCCTGCAGCGCCGCAGCACCAACGAGGCCGAGTACCCCTCGACCTCCTTGATGATCTCGAATAGAGCCAGATGAAGCGGCTGGCAACGAATAGGCGCATGGGGGTCTGCGCTTACGATCGAACCCAGGGTGCATGATCGGGCTGGTGAGCCCGTAACACGCCATGGTGTTGTTCGGGCCGACACGTCAAGTTCAGCCTTAGCTCAAAAAAGCAACAGCGGTGTCTTGACCGTGTACGTCGACTCGTGGGCCAGCCGCACATTCTCGTCCGGCGCAACCATTTGAGTACAGCGTGCGAGCTGTCGTAGCGCTGACCAGGGGATGCACGACCCGCTGCTTCGGATGTTCACTCGGGTTCGAGGTTGGCTTGCCGCGCGATGGTGATGAACTTTGTCACCTCGGCGGCAATGTGGTCCTGCAGTTGCGGCGGTGTCATTGCCATTGGCACCGTGCCGGCTTTGGCAAGGCTTTCGATCACATCCTTCTGTCGCAGGATTTGTGCTATCGCGTCGCTGATGCGACTCACCCCATCTTGCGACATGCCTGCCGGGCCCACGAGTGCGGACCAGGACGCGATGTCGTAACCAGGCAATGTCTCCGACACGGCTGGCCAGTCCGGCGTGAGCGGATGGCGTTTGAGAGGGCTTGTGGCAAGCGCGCGCAATTTCCCATCCCTGGCCAGAACCATGGCCGTGCCCATGTCAAGAAGGCCAAGATCCAGGGTGCCACCCATCAGGTCGGTCGTGTTGGTGGCCGTCGACTTGTACGGGATTTTCAGAAACTCGACACCGGCCATTTTCTCGAACGCGAGCAACTGCACCTGGACCAAAGTCGATCCATAGCCGGCGCGCAGCTGACCAGGGCGCGCTTTGGCGAGCGCAACGAGCTCGGAGAGCGACCGCGCTGCAACGCCAGGATGCACCATCCAGGCGTGATTACCGGAGTAGACGCCGGCAATCGGCGTGAGGTCACGCCGCGGGTCGTAGGACAGATTCTTCACCAGTGCCACGTTGATTCCAAGGAACGATACCGAACCCATCATCAGAGCGCTGCCATCGGCCGGTGAACGCATCAGGTCCTGCACCGCGATCAGCCCATTGGCCCCTGGCTTGTTGTCGACGATCACTGACTGGCCCAGCAGGGAGCTGAGCTTGGGAGCAACGATGCGTGCCACGGCGTCGCTCGGTGTTCCGGTGGACAGCGGCACGATGATCCGGATCGGCTTGCCAGTGCCAGACTGTGCGAAGGCCGTGCCTGCGACACAAGTCGAGCCGAGCATCTTGACGAACGTGCGACGTCGCATGCGAACAGTCTCCTGCTTGAAAGGGCGGGCCAAGCGCCGAGCGGGCACACACGGCCCAATTCGTCGATGTCCCGAGGTAACGCACTTGTTCGTATATAAGAACAATATGACGTATAAGCGTTAATACGTTAACGTGATGAGTGTGCCGCATCAATGAGGGTTGCTACCACATAGCGAGGTCGCGTCCGCTTGATTGCATCCAGAAAGCGAGAAGCCCGGCATCGAGAAATGGCGTTGGACGGCAATCGCAGCTGCTTTCTAGACTGCCTGCAGGAGACACAACATGCAGACCAGAAAATCCTCAACGTTGATAACGTTCATGCGATGGTTGCTGGCAATGACTTTGGCGGCGGCGTCCCATGTGGGCTGGACGCAGCCTCGTTACCCGTCCAAGCCGATCCAGGTCATCAGCACGGCCACGCCCGGCAGCCAGTCGGACACACTGCTGCGCTACCTGGGGGAGCAGGCGGCCAAGACCTTGGGGCAACCGGTGGTCGTCGTCAGCAGTGCCAGCGCGGCCGGTACCATCGGAGCCGACCAAGCCCGCCGCGCTCCACCAGACGGCTACACGCTGTTCATGGGTGGCAACACCACGATGGCCGCCAACGTGCACCTGGTAAAAAACCTCACGTACGACCCGTTGCGTGACTTTGAGCCGATCACGCTCGTCAGTGCCAACCCGCTCGTGCTGGTTGTCAGGGCAGACCTGCCAATCAAGACAGTTCCAGAGTTCATCGCGTACGCGAAAGCTCGCCCCGGCAAGCTCAACTATGGCGTCGGGAACTCCGGCAACAAGGTTGCTGTCGGGCTGTTGCAATCGATCACCGGTATCAGCGCGACGGAGATTCCCTTCAAGGGAGCGTCGCAAGCCATGCTGGAACTGGTAGCCGGTCGCGTCGACTTCATCATCAGCGATCCGCTGGTGGCAGATCAATTCATCAAGCAAGGCGCGATACGTGCACTGGCGGTCACCGCGCCGGTCCCCCTGCCGTCCATGCGCTCGCTGCCGACCATCGCCGATGCGGGCGTGCCGGGCTACCAGGAGATCACGACGTTTCTCGCGCTGTACGCCCCGCGCGGTACGCCCCAACCCGTCATCGATGTCCTCAACAGTGCCTTTGTCAAGGCTATCGCGAGCAAGGAGGGGCATGACCAGTTCGAGCGCCTGGGCTTGGCGCCGAGAACTTCGACGCCGCAGGCTCTCGCGGCGTTCACCAAGGATCAGATCAAGGCCTGGGCGCACCTGGTGAAGGTCTCGGGCCTGCAGCCGGAGTGAGCAACGTGGAGCCGATCGTCCTGCCGGACCTGCCCATTGTCGACAGCCACCATCACCTCTGGCTGCGCCCCGGAAGCCGCTACCTGCTGGACGAGTTCGCGGCGGATCTGGCCGGCGGCCACAACGTGACTGCCACGGTCTGCGTCGAGTCCGGCGCGATGTACCGGCGCAGCGGACCTTTGGCGATGCAGCCCGTGGGCGAGGCGGAATTCGTCGCCGGGATGGCGGCAATGAGCGCCAGCGGCCTGTTCGGGCCCACGGAGGTTGGCGCCGCCTTCGTCGGCGCAGCAGACCTGACGATCGGTCCGGCCGTTGACGAGGTGCTCGACGCACTGGCGCGGGCCAGCGGCGACAGACTGCGCGGCATCCGTGTCAACGTTGCGTGGGATGCCGACCCGAACATCAACCCCGGAGGACGACCCCACGCGCCGCCTGGCTTGCTGTCGGATGCGAACTTCCGTGCGGGCTTTGGTCGCCTGGCAGCACGTGGGCTGTCGTACGACGCTTGGCAGTACCACCCGCAACTGCCCGAACTGTGCAACCTGGCCGACGCGTTTCCCGGCGTTCCCATCATTGTCAACCACTGTGGCGGGCCGCTCGGTGTGGGTGCCTATGCGCGTCCGGACACGTTCGCGCGGTGGCAGGCGCTGGTGGTGGATGCCGCACGCCGTCCGAACATGGTGATGAAGCTTGGCGGCATCGCGCGGCAGCGATGCGGCTTTTCTTTCGAGGACCGACCGATCCCGCCCAGCGCGAGGGAGCTGGCGCAGGCTTGGCGGCCCTACATCGAAACCTGCATCGACGCGTTCGGACCTGCGCGATGCATGTTCGGCAGCAACTTCCCGCCCGACGGGGTAGCGGGCAGCTACGGCACGATCTGGAATGCCTTCAAGCTTGCCACCTTGGGATGTACCGACGCGGAGCGCAGCGAGCTCTTCTCTGGTACCGCGCGGCGCGTCTACCGGATCGTGTGATTCTGTGTGCTGACCGCAGCGTAGGCCGCCTCGCGGCGACCGACACCTTCATTCCGGTTGGATATTGGCCTCGCGCGTCAGCTTGATCCAGCGGGCCGTGTCCGACTCGATCAATGCCTTGAGCTCTTCGGGTGAAAGAATGAGAGGCAGCGTGGCCGCCTGGGCCAGCTTCTCGGTGACGTCTTTGTGCCTCAACGCTTGGTTCATTGCCGCATTGATGCGCTGCACCACCTCGCTCGACATGCCCGCCGGTCCAACCATGGCCGTCCAGGCCGAGAAGTCGAATCCCGGCAGCGTCTCGGAGATGGCGGGCAGATCCGGCGTCAACGGGTTGCGCTTGAGCGAGGTCACGGCCAATGCGCGCAGCTGACCGCCCTTCATTTGGGCCAGAGCGTTCCCCGGATCAAGAAGCGTGGCCTGCAGAGCACCACCGATGACGTCGGTGATCGTCTGTGATGTGCCCTTGTAGGGAATGGGCAGGAGTTCGATGCCGGCCATCCTATTCAACGTCGCGATCTGCGTCTGGACCAGCGTGGTGGCATGCGCGATGCTGACGCTGCCGGGCCGCTGCTTGACGTAGGCGATGAACTCGCCGAAGGTTTTGGCCGGAAAATCGGACCGGACCATCAGCACGTGGTTTGTCAATGCCATCCCGGCGATTGGCGTCACGTGGCGTCGGGGGTCGTACGGCAGGCCTTTGACCAGGGCGACGTTGATGGCCAGCGGCGACAGCGATCCCATGTAGAGCGTGTGGCCGTCCGGCGCTGACTTGATCACGTCCTGCATCGCGATGATGTCCTTGCCCCCCGGCTTGTTGTCTATGACGACTGGCTGGCCCAAGCTTGTGGCAAGGTGTGGTGCAACCAAGCGAGCCTGGAAATCGATGGCGCTCCCGGCGGGCAGGGAGAGCACGATCCGGATCGGGCGTCCGGGACTCTGAGCAAGCGCGCCTGCCGGCCAGGCGGCAGCAATGCCCAGCGATTGCAGAAAGTAGCGTCTGTCCATTGGTGTCTCCTGTTGCTCTGCTTTGGCGCCTGGCGGCGCCGGATCAAGGGTTCTGTGGCGCCTGGCAGTGCGGGATGGGTAGGGCTCAGGAGATCGTCAATCCGCTGTCGACAGCCAGCACCTGTCCGGTTGTGGTCCGGGACTCGTCGCAGGCCAGGTAGAGCACGGCGTGCGCTACGTCGGTTGGATCGACCAGGCCCAGCAGGTGCGCGTCCAGCACGCGCTGCGAGATCTGGTTCGCCTCGATGCGCTTGCGCACGCGCTCGGTCGTCGTGCCCGCAGCCGCGACGGCATTGACGCGCACCTTCTGCTTGGCGAACTCCACGGCCATGGAGCGCGTCAGCGCCGTGATGGCGCCTTTCGCCGCGGTGTAGGCATCGCGGTTAGGCGTGCCCGTGAGCGCGTACATCGAGCTCGCGTTCACGATGGAGCCTCCGCCCCCGGCAATCATGTGCGGGATGGCGTAGTGACAACCCAGCCAGGTACCGAAGAGGTCAATTCTCATCTTGCGCCAGAACTCGTCGAACGGCGCCGTGGTCACCGGCCCATCCTGCGTCGTCGAGCCTCCTGCGTTGTTGTAGAGCACGTCGAGCTGGCCGTAGGCCTGCATCGCGGTCTCGACCAGGTGCTGCATGCTTGTCGGATCACTGACGTCCGTGGGAACAAACATCGCGGCGCCGCCATTCGCAACCACTGCCTCCTGCACGGCTTGCCCAGTTGTCGTGTCGAGCTCAGCGATCACCACGCGCGCGCCCTCACGCGCAAACAACTCGACGCAGGCGCGGCCGATGCCGGCGCCCCCGCCTGTCACGATGGCCACCTTGTTCGCGAGTCTCATGGACAATTACTCCTTTGAGTCGAGCGACAGCCAGCGGTCGCCTTCGGCCTCAAGGTCGGGCAGGCGGTAGGTCCGGCAGGCCGTCCGGTAGAAGAGATCGCTGCGCTCGTCCTTCGTCAGGGACGTGGTTGCGAGCTTGAAGGCGTTCCACAGCTCGGTGTAGCTGCACGATTGCTTGTCTACCGGGAAATTGCTTTCGAACATGCAGCGTCCGGTGCCGAACGTCTCGATCGAGGTTTCGATGAAGGGCTTCCAGGCCTGCGCAAGTTCCTCTGCGCTGGCCGGCCGCGGTTTGCGCTCGAATCCGAAACCGAAGACCGGCATGCCCATCCCGCCGATCTTCACCCGCACGTTCGGACGCTCGGCGAGCGCGCGCATGCGTGCGCGCCAGTACGCGAGCACCTCCTCGCGCCGGGGCCGGTACTCGGCGACGCCGATGACTGTACCTACGTGGTCCAGGACAATGGTCGTATCCGGGAAAGAGTCGGCCAGCTCGATCAGCTCGTCGAGCTGCGTGTGGTAGATCCACGCGTCGAAGGTCAGCCCATAGCCGCTCAGCTGCGCGAAACCCTGCCTGAATGCCGCTTCGCCGAGCAGGCGCGGGCGGGGCGGATTCTTGATGAAGCGTCCGATCGTGCCAGCGTCCGTTGCCGCATGGTGTCGCACGCCGCGCAGGCGACCTTGCGCGGCTTCGATCTCTGCATCGATGACTTGCGTGACGGCATTGCCAAGGCACAGGTCGGCGCTGGCGACGATGCCAGCGGCCACCCGGCAGCTCCCGTGCACCGTGTCCAGCGGCGAACGAGTTAGAGCCACGATCCGCTCCACCTCGCCAACCGGACGCAGCGGCTGCGGACCGGTGGTTCGCCATCCGGCTTCATAAGCCTCCATGTACACGGTACCGATGACGTTGTGACCGCCGGCCAGGTCTGCCTGAAGGTCATCGACCCGGTAGTGGAGGGAGTCGCTGGATGTGCCAAACAAGTGATGATGCGGGTCGACGATTGGCAGTGTTGGCTCGACCGCTTCGGCGGCCGGTGCCAGCGCATGCCAGTCGTGGAGTTCGCGTGAGGCTCTCGGGTACGAGCCCCGGTAGTCATCCGGGCTTTCTGAGGAGGTATTCATGGGATCCTCGATTCGCGCGTGGCGCAAAGAACGGGCATTGACGTCGGTGATCCGCGCACAGGAGCGTCCGTGCGCGGCTCAACCATTGGGCAGCAGCAGCTGACGCAGGACGGCGCCCTTTTCGAGCAGGTCGAGACCGTGGTTCAGGTCCTCGAAGCCCATCGTGCTGCTCTTGAGCCGCTGCACCGGCAGCCGCCCCTCGAGGTAGTACTTCAGGTACAGCGGCAGGTCTCGCTCGGGCACGCAGCTGCCCATCAACGAACCCCGCAGCACCTTCTCCTCGGCAACCAGCGCGGTGTGGGCGTACTGGTACAGGTCGGTTGACGAACCGAGGCCGACGCCAATGACTTCGCCGCCCTTGCAGGTCACGGCGATGGCCGATGTCATCGCCGCCTTGCTGCCGGAGATCTCAAACGCGAAGTCGACGCCGCCGTTCGTCAACTCCTTCACCTGCTGCACCAGCGTTGGGTCCAGCGCCGACAGCGTCCGTGTGCATCCGAGCTCCTTTGCAAGCGGGAACTTGCTCTCGTGAATGTCGATGCCGATGATTTCCGAGGCACCTGCGATCTTTGCGGCCATCACCGAGCACAGACCCACGCCGCCCAGGCCGAAGATGGCGATGTTCTGGCCGGGACACACCTGTGCGGCATTGAACACGCATCCGGCGCCGGTGACGACGGCGCAGCCGAACATCGCGGCGATGTCGAGCGGGATGGCCCGATCGGCCTTGACGAGCGTGCCGGGAACCGTGACCGCGTACTGGGCAAAGGACGACACCCCGCTGTGGTGAAACAGCGCCCGGCCGTCTCGACTGAGTCGCCGCTCGCCGTTCATCAGCAGACCCCGGGCGCGCGACGTGCCGACCTCATCGCAAAGCACTGGCCGGCGACCGATGCAGAAACGGCAATGGCCGCATCCTGAGCCCACCGTCATCACGACGTGGTCGCCCGGCGCGAAGCCAGTCACACCACGGCCGACCTCGCGCACGATGCCGGCGCCTTCGTGGCCCATCACGACAGGCACCGTGCGCTTGCGCAGGCCAGCGACCTGCGAAAGATCGGAATGGCACAGTCCGGCGGCGCGCACTTCGACGAGCACTTCACCCTCCCCGGGGCCTTCCAGATCAACCTCTTCGATCCTGAGCGGCCGGCTCTGGGCGTAGGGAGCCGGCAACCCCTGCTCGTACATCACCGCAGCAGTCATTCTCATGGAGAGGCCCCGGTATTTCAGTTGAGGACGAACAAGCGCTCTTCAGTCATGTCTCGGATGGAGAACTTCGGCCCTTCTCGCCCGATGCCGCTGTCCTTCACGCCACCGTAGGGCATCTGGTCGGAGCGCCAGCGGGAGGTGCCGTTGACGATCACGCCGCCGGTGCGCACCTTGCGGAACGTGTCCAGCGCCAGCTGCAGCGAGTTGGTGAATACACCGCACTGCAGGCCGTACGGGCTGTCGCTGATCGCCTTGAAAATGGGCTCGATCTCCTCGTACGGCTGGATGGTCATCGCGGGGCCGAAGATCTCCTGGCACACAACGTCCATTTGTGGCTGCACGTTCGACAGGATCGTTGCGTTGAGCTGGGCACCGTTGCGCCTCCAGCCGCGCAGCGGCCGTGCGCCAGCATCGACTGCCCGCTGCAGCATGCCCTCGACGCGCATTGCCGCTTGCTCATCGATCAACGTGCCGACGTCGGTGGCCATGTCCAGCGGGTCGCCGAAGCGGATGGTGTCCATCTCGCGGCAGACCGCATCGACGAACGCGTCATGGACCTGCTTGTGCACGTAGACGTTCTGGACCGAGACGCAACTCTGCCCGGCCAGCGAGACGGCGTTGCGGGCGCAGGCCTTCACTGCCGCGGCGAGGTCGGCGTCGTGGTGGACGAAGGTCGGCCCTACGCCGCCGAGCTCCAGCGCAACGCGCTTCATGCCGATCGTGTCACGAATGCGCTTGCCCACCGGGATTGACCCGGTGAAGCTGACGAAGTCGACCCGACCATCGCTGACCAGTTGCGGCCCGATCTCGTCGCCGAACAGCGTGTTGACGGCGCCGTCCGGCACGCCGGCGTCGATCGCCACCTCGACCAGCTTGTGCACGCAAAGCGGGGCTTTGGGTGAGGGTTTGAGCACCAGGCTGTTGCCGGCTGCAAGAGCCGGCCCGAGCTTGTGCGCGGTCAGGCTGATCGGTCCATTGAAGGGCGTGATTGCCGCAACGACGCCGACTGGAAAACGCATCAGCATCGCGATCTTGCCAGCGCCAATGGTGGTGCCATCCATCGGGATGTGCTCGCCCTGAATGCGAACGGCCTCCTCGGCGCAGAGGTGAAGCAGTTCGCCGGCCCGCTGCACTTCGATGAGCGAGTCGCGCAGCGCCTTGCCGGTCTCGAGCGTCATCGTGCGGGCAATGTCTTCGGTGCGCTCCTTTACCAGGTCGGCCATCCGGTGCAGCAGCGCGGCGCGCGCGTACCCGGGCATCGACGCCATCGCGTCCTTGGCTCGGTGGGCGGCTGCAAGCGCATCTTCGCAGTCGCACTTGGTAGAGACAGGTGCATGCGCAATCACGTTGCCACGGTAGGGATCGCGAACGTCAAGGTGCACTTCGGCGTCGCGCCACGTGCCGCCAATTCGCATGCGGATGCGTTCAGGTTCAGCAGGGGTTTGAAGGGCGTTCATTGGATAGGGTCTTCCTGTGGTTGCTGTAGGAGCTGCAAGGGCCGTCATGGCACAGCCTGCGGAATCAGACGTTTAGGCACAACGTCGCCACTGCCTCATTCGGGCTGGATGCCGGCGTCCTGGGCAACTTTCACCCAGCGCTGAATTTCCTTACCGATGTGTCCTGAAAACTCTTCCGGCGTCGTCGGCCACGGCTGGGCTGCGCCTTCGGCCATCTTGGCAACCGTCTCCTTCTGTTGCAGCGCGGTGTTCAATGCGGAGTTCAACTTCATGACGACGTCCCTTGGCATGCCGGCCGGACCGATGAGGCCTGACCAAGCCGGCACGGCCACCCCGGGCACTGCTTCCGATGCCGCTGGCAGACCGGGCGCCAGGGGGCTGCGTTCAGGCAGCGTGATAGCCAGTGCCTTGAGCTTGCCGCTCTTGACCAGCGTCATCGCAGTCGCAATGTCGACGATGCTGGCATCGACCGAGCCGCCCATGACGTCGGTGTAGGCCGTCGTCGTCGACTTGTACGGCACCTGCAGGAAGTCGACGTTGGCCAGCTTGGACAGTGCGGCGAACTGGATCTTGGTCAGCGCCGAGTAGTACGCCACCGAAACCTTGGCAGGATTCTTCTTTGCGTAGGCAATGAATTCGGGAAAGGTCTTGACCGGAAGGTTGTTGCCGACTATGTAAGCCTGGAAGGCGTTGTAGATGCCACCAATCGGCGTGAAGTCCTTCTTGGGGTCGTATGGCAGGTTCTTGACGACCGCGACATTGAGCGCAACCGGTGATATGCCGCCAAGCATCAGCGTGCTGCCGTCGGGCTTGGACCGCATCAGTTCCTGCACGGCAAGCACACCGTTGGCTCCGGGGCGGTTGTCGATGACGATTGGCCGCTTCAGTTGCTCGCTCATCGCCGTCGCGACGATCCGGGTCACCGAGTCACTCGGCGTGCCAGGGGTCAGCGGGACGATGATGCGGATCGGCTGGTCGGTGGTCTGGCCGAAGCTGCTGGTGGCTATCAGGCAAAGTGCTGAGGCCTTCAGCAAGGCGCGCTTGTTCATGGGGGTCTCCTGGATGTATGTCGTCAAGTGCTCGGGCTGGCGCGGCTGGGCATCGAAGGGCCATGCTCGATGCATGCCAGCGGGCGCAGCGACGGGACAGGTTCGGTGCCAGTCGCCGCTCAGGTCATCGCGCGCACAAGCTCGGCGATGTCGCCGAGGGACTCGAGCCGGCGGACCGTCTCGGTCAGCCGCACGGCGACGTCGGAGGCCAGGGGTCGGGCCGTGAACGTCGCGCAATCCGCGGATTTGGCCGCGAACTCCGCATCGCTCATCGGATTGTTCGGGTGCCCCTTCGGGTAGTCGATGCGCTCTTCCACCGTCGTGCCGTCCCGGAAGCGGACGATCATGCGCGCCGGCGTGACGAAGCGGTGCCAGTCTCGGTCGATCTCATCGTCGACATAGGGCTGGACACGCTTTGCAAGAGCAAGAATGTCCGTCCGCTGCAGCCCCTCGTCCGAGAAGTGTTTCATCCCCAGTTGCCCGTCAACCCACGCTGCCGCCACGGTGTAGGGAATGCTGAACTGCGCCTCGACAATCGTGCGGGGCGCCAGCCGCACCTGCTCCGGCACGCACACCATCTGGTAGCCTGGCCCGGTGACGCCGACGCGGATCGACTCGATGTCGTCGGGGCTGCGCTGTGTCTTCGTGCGCAACTTCAACGCAGCGTCGACGGCAGCATGCGTGTCACGGCAGCACGGGTAGGGCTTGTAGCTGAGGTTGAGCAACTCGAAGCGCTGCCCGAGGTCCTTACGGACGATTGCCGGATCGACCCGACCGTGCAGGTAGACGCGGATGAAGCCGTCGGCACCCTCAAACACGTGCTGTGCACCGCGGATGCCGCGCTGGGCGAGCTGCACCGCGAGCACGGCCGCCTGGGCGGCCAGGCCTGGCTGCAGCCGTTTCATGAGCGAGGCGTCACGGGTCACCTGGTGGTTGCCGGCAACCGAGCTGTAGACGATGCCAAAGGCGTTGAGCATCTGTGCTTCATCGAGCCCCAGCGCACGGCCGGCGGCAGCCGTCGCACCGAAATAGCCGAGCAGCGACGTGTAGATGAAGCCGCTCTCAACGATGTCGACCTCGGTTGCGATGCCGAGGCGGCAGGTGACCTCCAGCCCGGCGGCCACGGCAGCAACCAGCTCGGCGCCGGAGAGCCCGCCGCGCAGCTGGCCAGCCGCGATGGCTGCCGGAACGGCCGTCACGCCGGCGTGGAGAATCGCGGCGTCGTGTGTGTCGTCATAGTCGCGGGCGTGCGACATGCCGCCGTTGACAAAGGCCGCATGGTGCGCAGGGAAGCGGCCGCCGAACACGAACATGTCGGCCTGAGGCGTGCCGGCCCATTCCTCGACCAGGCCTCGGATCTCCGAGATTGCCTTCGCGGAGGAACCTGCAAGCGCGCAGGACAGCGTGTCCAGGATGTTGGTCTTGACGGCCTTGACAACGGTGTCGTCAAGCCGGGATGCGTCGATGCGCGCCGCAAAGCGTGCGAGGTCGATCGCGAGGTCAGGGCTCGAGGGCTGGTCGGGGGTAGGGGTGTGGCTCATGGTGCTTTTTCGGTGGAATCGGCGTGTTGGGCGCGTGCCGCGCTGTATGGGGATGGCGAGATCGTTCAGGTAGCGGGGGGGCGCGTGCGGTCGTAGGCCGGCTCGCAGGCGCAAAAGGTTTCGAGCCACGCGGACAGTCGAGGACATTCCGGTCGCCACACCACAGGCGCACGTCGGTCAAGGAAACCCAGCGCGCAGGCCAGTCCGATCGATACGGCATCAGTGACCCGGGCGTCCGGAGGGTTGGCCTCGAAGCTGCACAGCGCCCGGCGGATCTTGTCGCGCTGGTAGCCGAGCCATGTGTCGGACCGCGATCCGGGCGGGTGGTAGCGGGCTTCGTAAAGCACCAGCGCACCGGCATCGACGATCCCGTCGGCCAGCCGCGTCCGCGTGAGCATCGGGATGCGGGTCGGGCCGGTGGCCGGCAGCAGCCGGTCGGTGCCGGCAACGTCCTGCAGAAATTCCAGGATCACGCTGCTGTCGTAGATCGCCGTGCCGTCGGCGCGCAGGAGGCACGGATACTTTCCGAGTGGGTTCTGCCGGCGCAGCAGGTCCTGCGGGTCGGCTGCATCGGCGGGCACGAGCGTCAGGCGGTCTGCCAGGCCGAGCACGTCGGCCGCCATCCGTACCTTGCGGACGAAGGGTGACGTCAACGACGAGCGCAGGACAAAGGTTTCCGGGCCTCCTGACATGCTGTGTCTTCCGGCTCAGTGGAGCGACCGGCTGCCGTTCACGGCCAGCGCTGCACTGGTCACGAAAGAGGCTTCGGCGCTCGTAGAGAAAGGAATGGTCCGCACGGTCTCCATGGCGGCCAGGCGTAGCGCCGTGAGCAGTGCAATGCCGCCCAAGGCAATGCGTGGTGCCGAGTGCATGATGCTGTCTCCTGTTCGTATATAGGAACTATTTGTCCTTTATGCGAACAGTACAGTGTTGGCCGTTTGCTTGTCAAGGTAGAGGTAATGCGAAGCCTGGGCCCTGCAGCCGGTGAGCGGCGGGTGTGGCCACTCACCGAAGACACACCTGGCAGGGCAACTGTCGGGGCCTGCGCACGTCAGGACGCCCTTGCAGGTATCGACGACGTGACGCGCTGGACACGGTTACAGCAGAGACAGAAAGTCTGAGCACGGGCCGGCGATGCCTGTCGGATCGACGGCTTCTTTCTTGGCCTGAAGCACGCACTGCAGCGCTTGTTGCAGTGCAGTCAGCGCGCGTTGTGCAATTGCCGAAAACTGCTGGCTTTCATTGGTGAGTGCCAGACTGCATGTTGTGCGGTGGAACCGCCCACGTCCAAGTGCTGCTCCAATTGCTCCAGCGCCTGGCTGGCTGGCGATTTGAGGCGTCATGCCTCGGCCGGCAACGGCCTGTCGCAGGCTGCCAAACTCAGCAGCCTTGGCGAAGGTGGCGACGGAACGAGGCCCGTTGATGGGCATGGCGTTACTACCGGCGATCGTTTATCAATAAAGGCTTGCTGATCATTCAAGACCTTGACGACTAGTTCGATGAATATGGAGCGCCTACAGTGCGCTCCGTTGCAGTTGGCTCCACGCTCTCAGGCTTCGTATTGAGAGTCCGTACCCATGAATAACTTCGTCAAAGGAGGGTTCGCCCCCTCCACGGGCACTTCGCACCGCGCGGCGGTGCTGGCCATCATCGTCGTGAGTTACCTGATGATCGTGATCGATATCTCGATCGTAATCACGGGTCTGCCCAAGATTCAGGCTGGGCTGGGTTTCTCACCGGCAGGGCTGTCCTGGGTGCAGAACGCCTACACCCTGGCGTTTGGTGGTCTGCTCATGCTGGGTGCGCGTGCCGGCGACATTCTTGGACGCCGGCGCATGTTCATCGCCGGTTTGGCACTGTTCACGCTGTCCTCCTTCGCGATCGGTATTGCCCAGTCGCCGGCCTGGCTGCTGGCTGCACGTGCCGTCCAGGGCGTCGGCGCGGCTGTCCTGGCGCCATCGACGCTGGCGCTGTTGTCCACTCACTTCCCGGAAGGACCGGAGCGCACCCGCGCGTTGGCCTACTACGCGGCCGCCGCAGGCGTGGGCGCCAGCGTGGGGCTGGTGCTGGGCGGGCTGGTAGCCGACTTGGTCTCGTGGCGCATGGGCTTCTTCATCAACCTGCCCATCGGCTTGGCGCTGATGCTGGGGGCGCGCCGCTATCTCGCGGAAACGCCGCAGCGCCCGGGTCGCTTTGACGTAGCGGGCGCGGTGAGCTCGACGCTGGGCATGACGGCGCTGGTGTACGGCATCGTGCGCGCTGCCGAAGTCGGCTGGGGCGACCCATTCACGCTCACGATCCTGGGATCTGGTGTCTTGCTGCTGGCACTGTTCGTCGTCAATGAGGCGCGCGCGCGGCAGCCCATCCTGCCGCTGCGACTGTTCGCCAGCCGTGAACGCAGCGGGGCCTACGCGGCGCGGCTGCTGTTCCTGGGCGGCATGGTGGGTTTTTGGTTTTTCACCACCCAGTACTTGCAGGGCGTGCTGGGCTACCGGCCGTTGGAAGCGGGGTTGGCATTCCTGCCGACCACCTTGCCCAACTTCCTGGCTGCCATGGCGGTGCCGCGTCTGACGCGGCGTTGGGGCAACGCCCGGCTGCTCGCCTTTGGACTGCTATTGGGCGTCGTGGGCATGGCGTGGCTTGGGCAGGTGGACGCGCACACGGCCTACCTCACGGGCGTGGCGCTGCCCATGATCCTGATCGGCATCGGCCAGGGCGGCGTGCTGGGACCGTTGACGGTCTCCGCGGTCGCTGGCGTGGCCGGTGAGGATGCCGGAGCGGCCTCGGGCCTGGTGAACGTGGCACACCAGCTTGGCGGCTCGCTGGGCCTGGGTATCCTGGTTGTGGTGTTTGCCGCAGCCAGTGTCGCGCCCATGGAGGGCCCGGAACTGCTGTCGCTGCGCATTGCGCACACCTTCATGGCCAGCACTGTCATGCTCGCCCTCGCTCTCGCCATCGTGGTGGCCTTTATCGTCCGCCCCGGCGCGCAGCCGCGCACGGTGGGGTGACTGGCGGCGGCTCCAGAGCCACCGACTTGGTTACCCCATCATCGACCACCATGAGCATCAACGTACGGGGCTACGCCGCCCACTCCTCCACGAGCCCGCTGGGCCTGTTCGGTTTTGTTCGACGCGACCCCCGGCCGGACGACGTGGTGATTGACATCCTGTACTGCGGGGTCTGCCACTCGGACATCCACCACGCCCGCAACGACTGGGGCGGCGCTACTTACCCGCTCGTGCCCGGCCACGAGATCGTCGGGCGAGTGACCCAGGTCGGCACCAACGTCAGCCGCTTCAAGGCAGGCGACCTGGTCGGCGTCGGTTGCCTAGTGGACTCCTGTCAGCGCTGCAGAGCCTGTGGTCGTGGCTTGGAGCAGTATTGCGAAAGCGGCAAGACGCTCACCTACGACGACGTGGATCCGCACGACGGCATGCCGACGTACGGCGGCTACTCCGAGCGCATCGTGGTGACGGAGAAGTTCGTGCTGAAGATGCCGGACGGCCTTGATGCGGCCGCTGCGGCGCCGCTGCTGTGCGCGGGCATCACGAGCTGGTCGCCGTTGCGGCACTGGAACGTTGGCCCCGGCAGCAGCGTGGCCGTGGTGGGCTTGGGCGGCCTCGGGCACATGGCGCTGAAGCTGGCCAAGGCGCTGGGTGCCGAGGTGACGCTGTTCACCCGCTCGCCAGGCAAGGAAGCCGATGCGCGCCGGCTTGGCGCCGACCACATCGTGCTGTCCACTGAAGAAGCCCAGATGGCTGGCGTCGCCAACCGCTTTGACCTGATCATCGACACCGTTCCCTACGTGCACGACATCAACCCCTACGTGCCCACGCTGGCCACCGGCGGCACGCTGGTGCTGGTGGGTTACCTGGGCCCTCTGGAGCCCATGCTCAACTCGGCCCCGCTCGTGATGAACCGCAAGGCCGTGGCCGGCTCGCTCATTGGCGGCATCGCAGAGACGCAGGAGATGCTGGACTTCTGCGGACAGCACAGCATCGTCTGCGACGTCGAGGTGATCCGGATCCAGGACATCAACGAGGCCTTCGAGCGAATGCTTCGCAGCGACGTGAAGTACCGCTTCGTGATCGAGCTGGCTTCGCTGAAGGGCTGGGTCTGAGAGTCGCGGTCCTCGACGGACTGCATCAAGCCGTTGGCGCTGCCGGTGAGCTCCCTGGTGTGCCGTCGGCTGCCAACACCATGGCGCTGTGATGCCCCTTCGGCACGGCTCGCCCCATTCTTTGCAGCGCCACGGCTCGCCAGCCTATGGCGCGACGATCAGGATGAGAGACTCATCCAGATTGACGCGCGGCAGCCAGCCTACGCGCGCTCAATTAAAAACGGCCGTACATCGGCAACAAGACATCAGCCGAACTCGCCCTATCGAACACGACCGAGGTGCTGGCTGTGAAGGGGAACACCAAAGTGCGTGGGCTCCCGGCGTAGTGGGCAGCCGGCACAGCAGGGGCCTGGAGCGGCCAGCGACGGGCGGCGGCGTCCCGCGCTATCTGCGCCATTGAAAGCACCTCGCACGTGCATTGACGCTGTTGCCTGGCAAGGACCTCGTCGTGGCTCATAAAGCCAATTTATGAGTGCAAACGAATTTTGCCGTCTATTCAGGCAATGGACGGCTTACTACAGTGCTTTTCTCGGCGAAGCGCTGCCGCGCCGCCCCTGACCAGCGGTGGCAGGAGCAGCTCGTTCGCCTCGTCTCACACAGGAGTTTTTCACCATGCAAAAGCGTCGACTCGGCAACAGCGGTCTGGAAGTCTCGGCCATCGGGCTGGGCTGCATGGGCCTGAGCTTCGGCCTGGGTCCGGCCACGGACAAGGGCGAGGCGATCAACGTCATCCGCACGGCCGTGGAGCGCGGCGTGACGCTGTTCGACACGGCCGAGGGCTACGGGCCGTTCGTCAACGAGGAACTGGTGGGCGAGGCGCTGCAGCCCGTGCGCGACCGGGTCGTCATCGCCACCAAGTTCGGCTTCAAGATCGACCGGAACAACGCCATCGTCGGTCTGGACAGCCGCCCCGAGCACATCCGCGAGGTCGTGGAGGCCTCGCTCAAGCGGCTGCGTACCGACCGCATCGATCTGCTCTACCAGCACCGCGTCGATCCGGGCGTGCCCATCGAGGACGTGGCCGGCACGGTGAAGGATCTTGTCCAGCAGGGCAAGGTCAAGCACTTCGGGCTGTCCGAGGCCGGCATGGACAACATCCGCCGCGCCCACGCGGTGCAGCCCGTGGCCGCGATCCAGAACCACTACTCGCTGTGGCAGCGCGAGCCCGAGCAGGGGACGCTGGCCTTGTGCGACGAACTGGGCATCGGCTTCGTGGCGTGGGGTCCGCTGGGGCAGGGGTTTCTCACCGGCCAGATCACGCGGGACATGAAGTTCGACGACCCTTCGGACCTGCGCTCGGGCTTCCCGCGCTTCAGCAAGGAGGCGCTGGAGGCCAACTTTGCGGTGGTGGACTTCCTCAAGGAGCTGGCCGGGCGCAAGGGCGCGACGCCGGCGCGCATCGCGCTGGCATGGCTGCTGTCGCGCCGGCCCTTCATGGTGCCGATCCCCGGTGGCACGAAGCTGGAGCACCTGGACGACAACCTGGGCGCGGCGCAGTTGCAGCTCACGGACGATGACCTGCGAGAGATCGACGCGGCGTTCTCGAAGATCGACATCCAGGGCGCGCCGCTGTCCGAGGCGCTGGACTCGCAAATCCAACGCTGAAAAAGCACAGTTCTTGCCGTCCAATGCGGGCGGCAACGCCTTTTGAGCCACCAATGTGTGAATCGGACCTGATGAAGATTCGCAGACTCGGCGCGCTGGAAGTGTCGGAGCTAGGTTTCGGGACCATGAGCTTTGCCTCAAGCTATGGCGTCGCGCCAGACCGTGCGCAGGCAATCCGCGTCATCCGCGGCGCCTTTGAACGCGGCGTGACCATGTTCGACACGGCCGAAGCGTACGGTCCTTTCACCAACGAAGAGCTCGTTGGCGAGGCGCTGGCGCCGATGCGCGAACAGGTGGTTATCGCAACCAAGTTCGGATGGAACATCGACCCTGACACCGGCGAGCGCCGTCCAGGGCTCAACAGCAAGCCCGAACACATCCACCGCGCGGTGGAGGGCATGCTCAGGCGCCTGAAGGTCGACACCATCGATCTGCTGTATCAACACCGAGTCGATCCCGAGGTGCCGATCGAGGAGGTGGCTGGCACGGTGAAGGCATTGATCGAGGCGGGCAAGGTCAAGCACTTCGGTCTTTCGGAGCCAGGCCCCGACACCGTACGACGAGCCCATGCGGTGCAGCCGGTTACCGCCATCCAGAGCGAATATTCGTTCTGGACGCGCGATCCCGAGCCGGAAATCCTGCCGCTGTGTGAAAAGCTCGGGATCGGATTTGTGCCGTGGAGTCCGCTGGGCCAAGGCTTCCTGGCTGGCAAGATTGACGCCAGCACGCAGTTCGACAGCGCCGACTGGCGTGCCCGGTTTCCCCGGTTCACGTCCGAAGCGCGTCAGGCCAACCAGGCGCTGGTGGAATTGCTGCGGCGCATCGGCGAGCGCAAGCAGGCCACGCCGGCACAGATTGCACTGGCTTGGCTGCTGGCCCGCAACCCGTTCATCGTCCCGATCTTTGGTACCCGCAAGCTCGAGCGCGTCGAGGAGAACCTCGAAGCTGCGATGCTCGAACTGAGCGCCGATGACCTGAGCGAGATCGAGACTACGGCATCCCGCATCGGCATCCAGGGCGCCCGGCTGCCGGACGAAGTTCTCCAGTTCTCTTACCGCTGACAGCTACACCGGAGCTTGGACATGCAAAAACGCGAACTTGGCCGCAGTAGCCTCGAAGTGTCGGCGCTTGGGCTGGGGTGCATGGGCATGAGCATGAACTACGGTCCGCCGCAGGACAGGCAAGAGATGATGGCGCTGCTTCGATCTGCGGTGGACCGGGGGACCACGTTCTTCGACACTGCCGAAGTGTATGGACCGTTCACCAACGAGGAGCTCGTCGGTAAGGCCCTGGCCCCCGTACGCAACCAGGTGGTGATCGCCACGAAATTCGGATTCGCCATTGACCCCGGGTCGAAGGAGCGCCGCGGCTTCGACAGCCGGCCTGACCATATCCGGCAAGTAGCCGAAGCGTCGCTCAAGCGGCTGAGGACCGATGTCATCGATCTCTTCTACCAGCATCGCGTCGACCCGAGCGTGCCTATCGAGGATGTGGCGGGCACGGTGAAAGACCTGGTCGCGGAGGGAAAAATACGGTATTCCGGCCTCTCGGAAGCAAGCGCCGCCACGATCCGCCGGGCCCATGCGGTCCAGCCGGTGTGTGCTGTCCAGAGCGAGTATTCGCTGTGGGCACGGGACCCAGAAGCCCACGTGCTGCCCACCTGCGAGGAACTTGGCATCGGCTTCGTGCCCTGGAGCCCGCTAGGCCAAGGTTTTCTCACCGGGAAGGTCAGGCCCGACACGAAATTCGGCAACGACGATGTGCGCTCGTGGTTTCCCCGCTTCGCTCCAGAGGCAATGAATGCCAACCAGTCGCTGATTGAGCTGCTTCACCGCGTCGCGGTGCTCAAGCATGCAACGCCCGCCCAGATCGCGCTTGCCTGGCTGCTGGCCAAGAAGCCCTGGATCGTTCCGATACCGGGTACCCGCAGGCTGGAGCGTCTTGAGGAAAACATGGCGTCGGCGGACGTGGACCTCACGACCGATGACTTGCGCGAGATTGACGACGCGGCATCCAAAATCAAGGTACAAGGCTCGCGAGGAACCGGACACGAACACTGCGGTTGACGAAGTCGGACCATGCCCAGGAAGTGTCACGCGTCCTCGCCCCAATCCGGCTCGTGACCGGCGTGGCCTGAGCCCGCATGCCGGCGTCAAGATCAGTGTTTCCTGCTCGTCAGTCCATGATTTCATGAGAGAGCTTGAGGAACTGTTGGTGCTGTTCGTGGCGGCCGTTGTGCTCTCGGCAGCAGCGCGTCGCACCGGGGCGCCGTACCCCGTCTTTCTGGCCATTGGTGGCGCGGCACTGGCCTTCGTCCCAGGCGCGCCGTCGCTGGCGGTGCCGCCGGAACTGGCGTTGGCGCTTTTCGTGGCCCCCGTATTGCTGGATGCCGCCTACGATGCCTCGCTGCGCGACCTGCGGGAAAACTGGGCGGCTGTCGCAGGCCTGGTGGTGTTCGCTGTGGCCCTGACGACGGCATGCGTCGCCATCGTGCTCCACGTGCTCGTGCCTGCCATGCCCTGGGCTGCAGCGATCACGCTGGGGGCTCTCGTTGCGCCACCGGACGCGGTGGCCGCCAGCGCGGTGTTGAGCCAGGTACGAGCCCCCCATCGCATCGTCACCGTCCTTGAGGGCGAGAGCCTGCTCAATGACGCCAGCGCGCTGCTGGTCTACCGGCTGGCGGTGGGCGCCGTGGCGGCGGGGGACTTCTCCATTACCGCGGTTGCGCCGACGTTCCTGCTGTCGGTGGGGGGCAGTGTGCTGGCAGGACCCCTGCTGGGCTGGCTGACGCTGCGCATGTTCGAGCGCATCGAGCACATTCCCACGGCCATCATCCTGCAGTTCGTCAGCACCTTCGGGGTGTGGATCCTGGCCGAGCATGCCGGGCTCTCGGGCGTGCTGACGACGGTGTGTTTCGCGATGAGCCTAGCGCAGTGGGCACCGCGGCGCATCAAGTCCCATGTACGGCTGCCGACCAATGCGGTCTGGCAGACGGCCGTTTTCGCGTTGAACGTGCTTGCGTTCATCTTCGTCGGCCTACAGATCCAGCCCATCCTTGCATCGCTGCATGTGGGCGACCGTCAGCAGTATCTTCTCGTCGCGGCGGCCGTGCTGCTCACGGTGATCGGGGTACGCTTTGCCTGGCACATGAGCTTTAATGCCGTCGTTCGATGGTGGCACCGGCGCCACGGCTTTCATCCGCCGCGGCCGATGCTGCGCCCCAGCGTGGGCAGCGGCCTGGTCATTTCCTGGGCCGGCATGCGCGGCATCGTGACCTTGGCCGCCGCCCTGGCGCTGCCATCGGAATTCCCTTACCGCGGCTTGATCGTGCTGACGGCGTTCTTAGTGGTGCTGGGCACTCTTGTCGTGCAAGGATTGACGCTCAAGCCGCTGCTGAAGTGGCTCAACCTCCAGGACGACGATCCTGTAGAGGGGGAGGTGAAGGGCGCGCGTCGGCAGGCACTCGACGCGGTGCTCACGGCCCTGGAGGGCGACGTATCGCCGGACGCCGAGCGCGTTCGGCGTACCTTCAGGCTCAAGCTCGGTGATGCAGTGTCGGTTCCGGCTGCAGGCGGCGAGCTGCGAGCCGCTTACCGCGCCGCTCACGAGCGAGCTGTCCATGCGGCGCGGCAGGCGGTACTGGCCATGCGTGACAGCCATGAAATCGGGGACGATGCCTTTCATCAGCTCGAGCTCGAGCTGGATTGGCTGGAAGTGGCGGGATCGCTGAGGGACGGGAGGTGAATTGACAAGCGCCTTCAGTGCGGCCTGCTGCTGATTTGCTGTTCACGCAACCGCTTGATGTCCCGGGCAGGCGGAGCACCGAAGAAGCGGCTGTACTCGCGGCTGAACTGGGAGGGGCTCTCGTAGCCGACGCGGTGCCCGGCGGTGGCGGCATCGATGTTCTCGCTGAGCATGACCTGGCGGGCCTCTTGCAGGCGCAGCTGCTTCTGGTATTGCAAGGGACTCATGGCTGTCACGGCCTTGAAGTGATGATGCAGCGATGACACGCTCATGTGGGCTTCGCGTGCCAGCTCCTCCACGCGCAGCTGCTCGTGGAACCGCTGCCGCAGCCAGTCGATGGCCCGCGCCACCCGCTGGCTGTGGCCATCCACGACGGCCAGTTGGGCAATCCGCCAGCCTTCCTCCGAGCTCAGCAGCCGGTAAAGGATCTCGCGCAGCACCAGCGGCGCCAGCGTGGAGATGTCACGGGGGCTGTCCAGCAGCTTGATGAGCCGCAACACCGGCTCGAGCAGCGCAGCCGTGAGCTCGCCGGTGAAGATGCCGCGCTGGGGCGACCGGCTGGGAAGGCGCCCATCCCGACCGAGATCCAGCGCCAGCGAGGCAATGTCCTTGGCATCGAGGTCCAGCTTCAGGCCCAGGTAGGGCGTCTCGGGCGATGCATCCACGACATGGCCTGCCACGGGCAAATCCTGGGAAGCGACCAGGTAGTGGCTGCCGTCGTACACATACACCTCGTCGCCGAGCAGCACGCGCTTGGCGCCTTGGGCCAGCACACAAAAAGCCGGTTCGTAGACCGAGTGCACGGGATGCTGCGCCGTCGACACTCGGACCAGCGTCAGCCGGGGAATGGCCGTGGAGTGCACACCATCGAAGCCGGTATGGCGCTCGATGCGGGTAGCGAGCTCCGCGCGCAGCAGCACTAGCTGTACCTGTTCTGCGGACGCCTCGGCGGGGGTGGCTTGGCTGGTGATAGTGACCATGGCGGCCAGCATAGGCACCGGCTCGCCCGCTGTCACGGGTGTCTGCCGGAAGCTGCAGGATTGAGCAATGGAATTGGACGAAGCGGCAAGGCCGGGCCGCACAGCGGTGTGCCAAGGACACACTGACGCCGACGCATGTGCTGCAGATCCGCCTCCGCTCGGCCGCCCTATGGGGTGCCGGACAGGGTGCGTTATCGCTGGCGAACTGGCCGTTTACTGCAATGGTTTGTGGGATCAGGCAATGACGTTCGTCGATCAGGCAACTGGAAATGCGGCTCGGTTCCTACACTGCCTCTCAATGTTTCGGAGCCGGCAAAGCCGTTAACAGCGCTCCGGCCGACCTCTTCAAGCGCCGATGTAGCGCATCCCTTTTTCAATTGGAGTCGTTCATGAAATTCAATCCCTGGCAGGGCCGACTGCCTGTCAACAAGGCCGCTGTGGCCGTGGCTGCGTCCATGGTGGGTTTCGCGGCGACGGTGATGTTCAAGCCGCATGGCGCGGTGGCCGAAACCCTGGCGACGTCCGCACCTGCGGCAACGCCCGTGTCGGTTGCGACGGTACAGACACGCGATGTCGTTGCCTGGGATGAGTTTTCAGGTCGGCTTGAGGCAGTCCAGCGTGTTGAAGTGCGCTCGCGCGTGGCAGGTGCCGTGCAGTCCGTTCATTTTCGAGAAGGTGCACTGGTGAGGCAGGGCGACCTGCTGCTGAGCATCGACCCTGCGCCCTACGCCGCCGAGTCTGATCGGGCACAGGCACAGGTCGTGGCAGCCCAGGCGCGCGTGGCCTATGCCGCCAGCGAGCGTGAGCGCGCGCAGCGGCTGTGGGACGAGCGGGCCATCGCACAGCGTGAGTTGGACGAGCGGGTGAACGCCGCACGCGAGGCGGATGCCAACCTTCGCGCCGCGCAGGCGTCGCTGCAGTCCGCCAGGCTCAATCTCGACTACACGCAGGTGCGTGCACCCGTGGCGGGCCGCGTCGGAAAGCTGGAGATCACGGTAGGCAACTTGGTGGCTGCTGGTCCCGGCGCCCCGGTGTTGACCACGCTGGTGTCCGTCAGTCCCATCTATGCCAGCTTTGACGTCGACGAGCAGGCGGTCGCCCGGGCGGTGGGACAGCTCAAGACGCTGGCCAAGGAGGGAGCCGGTGCACGCATGGACATCGAGCGCATCCCGGTGCAACTGGGCACCGCCGCGATGAGCGACACGCCGCTGGTGGGCAAGCTCCAGCTGGTCGACAACCAGGTCGACGCCAGGAGCGGCACGGTGCGCGTGCGCGCTGTGTTCGACAACGCTGACGGCAACCTGATGCCGGGCCAGTTCGCCCGGCTGCGCATGGGCCAGGCCCGGACCGTGCCGGCCGTGCTGGTGAGCGAGCGCGCCATCGGTACGGACCAGGACAAGCGCTACGTGCTGGTCGTGGGTGAGGACAGCAAGGTGGCCTACCGCGAAGTCAAGCTCGGTGGCGTGGTGGACGAGCTTCGCATCGTGAGCGAGGGCCTGCGGCCCGGTGAGCGCATCGTGGTCAACGGCCTGCAGCGCGTGCGCCCTGGCGCCGTGGTCGATCCCAAGCCGGTTGGGATGGATGTCAAGTCCGACGGACAGACGCACCCCCAGGTGGCACTCAAGTCCTGATCCGTTGGCCTGCCGCGACAAGGAATTCCCATGAACCTATCGAAGTTCTTCATCGACCGCCCCATCTTCGCCGGGGTGATATCGATGCTCATGCTCCTGGCCGGACTGATCGCCATGCGTGGCCTGCCAATCTCTGAGTATCCCGAGGTCGTGCCGCCGTCCGTGGTGGTGCGTGCCCAGTACCCGGGCGCGAATCCCAAGGTGATTGCCGAGACGGTCGCGACGCCACTGGAGGAAAGCATCAACGGCGCCGAGGGCATGCTCTACATGGGCAGCCAGGCGACGACGGACGGCGTGATGACGCTGACCGTGACGTTCAAGCTCGGCACGGACCCGGACAAGGCCCAGCAACTCGTGCAGAACCGCGTGGCGCAGGCCGAGCCTCGGCTGCCCGAGGAGGTGCGACGCCTGGGCGTCACGACCATCAAGAGCTCGCCCGATCTGACGATGGTCGTGCATCTGGTTTCGCCCAACGGCCGCTACGACATCAACTACCTGCGCAACTACGCGCTGCTGCATGTGCGCGATCGGCTGGTGCGCATCGAGGGCGTGGGCCAGGTGCCGATTTTCGGCGGCGGCGAGTATGCGATGCGCATCTGGCTCGATCCCCAGAAGGTGGCGCAACGCGGGTTGTCAGCCAGTGACGTGGTCAGCGCGATCCGCGGGCAGAACATCCAGGCCGCCGCCGGCGTGGTCGGTGCCTCGCCGGGTCTGACCACGGTCGACATGCAGCTGCCGGTCAACGCGCAAGGACGCCTGCAGAGTGAAGAGGAATTCGGTGACATCGTGGTCAAGGCCGGTGCCAACGGTCAGGTGACGCGCCTGCGCGACCTGGGCCGCATCGAGATGGGTGCTGCGGACTACTCGCTGCGCTCGCTGCTGAACAACGACGCGGCCGTTGGCATTGGCGTGCACCAGGCGCCGGGCGGCAACGCGCTGCAGATCTCCGAGACGGTGCGCAGCACCATGGCGGAACTTGGCAAGACCATGCCGGAGGGCGTCGAGTACCGCATCGCCTACGACCCGACACAGTTCGTGCGGGCGTCCATCGCCTCGGTTGTGCACACGCTGCTCGAAGCGGTGGCGCTGGTCGTGGTGGTGGTCATCCTGTTCCTGCAGACCTGGCGCGCGTCCATCATCCCGCTGTTGGCCGTGCCGGTGTCGGTGGTCGGCACCTTCGCGGTCATGCACCTGTTGGGCTTCTCGATCAACGCGCTGTCGCTGTTCGGCCTGGTGCTGGCCATCGGCATCGTGGTCGATGACGCCATCGTGGTGGTGGAGAACGTGGAGCGCAACATCGCGGCCGGGCTGGGGCCGCGGGACGCCACCTACCATGCCATGCGCGAGGTCTCCGGGCCCATCATCGCCATCGCCCTGGTCCTGGTGGCCGTGTTCGTGCCGCTGGCCTTCATCAGTGGCCTCACCGGCCAGTTCTACCGCCAGTTCGCGTTGACGATCGCGATCTCCACGGTCATCTCGGCCGTCAACTCGCTGACCCTGTCGCCGGCGCTGGCGGCCCTGCTGCTGCGCCCCCACGGCGCGCCCAAGGACTGGCTCACGCACACGATGGACCGGCTGTTCGGTCGCTTCTTTGCCTGGTTCAACCGCGGCTTCGTCAAGGGTGCGCGGATTTACGGCAGTGGCGTCGGGTCGGTGATTTCGCGCAAGGCCCTCATGATGGGACTTTACGTGGCGCTGCTGGCCGTGACGGGTGCCTTGTTCAAGGCCGTGCCCAGTGGCTTCGTGCCGGCGCAGGACAAGCAGTACCTGGTCGGCTTCGCGCAGCTGCCCGACGGTGCCACGCTGGACCGCACCGAAGAGGTGATCCGCCGCATGGGCGACATCGCCAAGCGCAACCCGAATGTGGAGAGCACGCTGGCGTTCCCCGGCCTGTCGATCAATGGGTTCACCAACAGCGCCAACTCCGGCATCGTCTTTGCAATGCTCAAGCCCTTCGATCAGCGCAAGGGCAAGGACCAGGGCGGTGTCAGCGTGGCTGCCCAGCTCAATCAGGCCTTCAGTCAGGTGGAAGACGCGACCATCGCCATGTTTCCACCGCCACCTGTGCCGGGTCTAGGCACCACGGGCGGTTTCAAGCTGCAACTGGAGGACCGGGGCGGCCTGGGCTACGAGGCCATGGACCAGGCAGTCAAGGCCTTCATGGCCAAGGCTTCCCAGGCGCCGGAGCTCGCGGGCCTGTTTACCGGCTGGCAGATCAACGTGCCCCAGCTCTACACGGATATCGACCGCACCAAGGCGCGCCAGCTGGGTGTGGAGGTGACTGACATCTTCAACACGCTGCAGATCTATCTCGGCAGCCTGTACGTCAACGACTTCAACAAGTTCGGGCGCACCTACACGGTGCGCGTGCAGGCCGATGCGGCGTACCGCGCCCGCGCCGAGGACGTGGGTCAGCTGCAGGTGCGTTCGTCCTCAGGCGAGATGGTGCCGCTGTCGGCGCTGATGACGGTGCGCCACACTGCAGGCCCCGAGCGCGCCATGCGCTACAACGGTTTCCTCTCCGCCGACGTCAATGGCGGGCCGGCGCCGGGCTACTCGTCCGGTCAGGCGCGCGACGCCATTGACCGCATCGCCGCCGAGGCACTGCCCGCGGGCATCGGCTACGAATGGACCGAGCTGACCTACCAGGAGATCCTGGCTGGCAATTCCGCCATGTGGGTGTTTCCGCTGGCGATCCTGCTCGTGTTTCTGGTGCTGGCTGCTCAGTACGAGAGCCTGACGCTGCCGCTGTCCATCATCCTGATCGTACCCATGGGCCTGCTGGCCGCCATGACGGGCGTGTGGCTCGATCACGGCGACAACAACATCTTCACGCAGATTGGCTTGATCGTGCTGGTGGGGTTGAGCGCGAAGAACGCGATCCTGATTGTCGAGTTCGCGCGGGAACTGGAGTTTGCCGGGCGCACGCCCGTCCAGGCCGCCATCGAATCGAGCCGCCTGCGCCTGCGACCGATCCTCATGACCTCACTGGCTTTCGTGATGGGCGTGCTGCCGCTGGTGCTCTCCACCGGCGCCGGCGCCGAGATGCGGCAGGCCATGGGCGTGGCGGTGTTTGCCGGGATGATCGGCGTGACGGTCTTCGGGCTGTTCCTCACGCCAGTGTTCTACGTGCTGCTGCGCAAGCTGGCCGGCAATCGCCCGCTCAAGCGCCAGGGCCGCGTGCCGCACGGCAACGCGCCGGAAGCGGATGCCATGGTGCCTGCGTACTCCACCGCAGCCCATTCGCAACACGGTTGAAGTGCAAGAAGGATCGACCGATGATCAAGAAGACGTCCCCTTTCACCGTGGTGGCGCTCGCCACGGCCTTGCTGATCTCAGGGTGCGCCACCCCAGCGTCCATCGACCCGGCGGCGGTGCCCGAAACGCCGGCCGCCTTCAAGGAGGGCGACGGCCGCTGGACGGCCAGTGCACCGGCCGAGGCGCAGCCGCGCGGCGACTGGTGGAAGGCCTTTGCCGACCCGGCGCTCGACCGGCTGGTGGAGCGGGCCACGGACGGCAACACCAGCATCGCGGTGGCGGCGGCCCGGCTGTCGCAGGCCCGCGCCGTCCTGCACGCCACCGATTCCAGCCGGGCGCCGCAGCTTGGCGCCACTGCGGGGGCCACGCGCGCCACGGACACCTCGGCGCAGGGCCGGCCGGGCTCGATGACCAGCGTGGGCGCGGCCCTGAGCTATGAAGTGGACCTGTTCGGCCGCTTGCGCTCGGCCAGCAACGCCGCTGCGCTGGACGCGCAGTCGCGCGAGGCGCTGTTGCAGAGTACGCAGCTGCTGGTGCAGGCGGACGTGGCGCAGACCTATCTCGCCTTGCGCGCCATCGACGATGAGCGGGCGCTCGTACGCGGCACGGTGCTGGCCTACCGTGACACGCTGCGCCTGACCGAGCGCCGCTTCGATGCCGGCGACGTCGCCGAGCTGGACGTGGCGCGCGTACGCACCCAGATGGCAGCCACCGAGGCGGACGCGGTCGCACTGGACCGCCGCCGCGCTGAGCTGGAGCATGCGTTGGCCACGCTGGTCGGCGAGCCGGCGTCCAGCTTCGGGCTCGACGCCGGCCCCTGGACCACCGGACTACCGGTGATCCCGGCCGGCGTCCCCAGCACCGTGCTGGCGCGCCGGCCCGACGTGTCGGCCGCCCAGCGCAGCATGCAGGCGGCGCAGGCCCGCGTGGGCATCGCCCGCACCGCGTGGCTGCCCAGCTTGTCGCTCACCGCGGCGGGCGGCCAAGCCTCGCCGCAGCTGGGGGACCTTTTCAACTGGTCGGCCCGGGCCTGGAGCCTGGGTGCGCTGCTGGCGCTGCCGCTGCTCGACGGCGGCCGTCGAGAGGCGGGTGTGCAAAGCGCGCGGGCCGAGCTCGATGCCGCGGTGGCCGGCTACCGGGAACAGGTGCTGGTGGCCTTCCGTGACGTGGAGGACCAGCTCTCGGCACTGCAGCTGCTGGCCGTGCAGGCCGAGCTGCAGTCGCAGGCCGTGACGTCGGCGTCCCGCGCGACTGCGCTGTCCACCTCGCGCTACCGCAACGGGCTGGTGAGCCAGCTCGACTTGCTCGATGCCCAGCGCAGCGAACTTGCCAACCGGCGCCAGGCGCTGCAGGTGAAGTCGGCGCAATACCAGGCGACAGTCGCCCTGGTGCGCGCGCTGGGCGGCAGCTGGGACGCCAAGAGCAGCTGACGGCGTGGTGCAGGGCCGGCGTACGAACGGCCTGCGTCCAGCACGGTGGTGCAAGCGTGCACCGCGAGGCTCACGCCCGGTAGCGCAGCGCCTCCACCAGGATGCCCAGCACCCGGGATGACTGCCGCCGGCTCGGGTAGTAGAGGTGAAAGCCCGTGAATGTTGGGCACCAGTCGCGCAGCACCGGCACGAGCCGCCCGGCGTCGATGTGCGGCTGCACGATGTCTTGCGCGATGTAGGCCACTCCCAGGCCGGCCAGCGCGCTGTACAGCGTCTGGGGCAGGGTATTGAACGTGGTCTGCCCTTCGACACGGACGCTGAGCTTGTGGCCATTCTTTTCGAACTCCCATGCGTACAGGCCGCCGTAGGTAGGGAGCCGCATGTTGATGCAGTTGTGCCGCATGAGGTCTTCCGGCTGCTCGGGCTTGGCGTGCCGCTCGAAGTAGCCCGGTGTCGCCACGACGGCCATGCGGATGTCCGGGCTGATGCGCACCGCGATCATGTCCTTGGCCACCTGGTCGCCCAGCCGCACGCCCACGTCGAAGCGCTGGGCCACGATGTCGGTCAAGGCGTAGTCGATGACGATCTCGACCTTGATGTCCGGGTACTCCGGCAGGAGCCTGGCCAGCTTGGGCAGCAGGACCGCATCGGCCGCGTGGTCCGAAGTCGTGATGCGAATGGTGCCTGCGGGCTTGTCGCGCAGCTCGCTCAGCGCCGTGAGCTCGGCTTGCATTTCCTCGAAGCGCGGTGCCAGTGTCGCCAACACCCGCGCTCCAGCCTCGGTGGGCGAGACGCTGCGCGTGGTGCGGGTCAGCAGCCGGTATCCCAGCCTCTCTTCGAGTTGCCGGATGGTGTAGCTCAAGGCTGCTTGCGATACACCCAGCTGCGCTGCGGCCCGCGTGAAGCTGCCCTCGCGCGCCACGGCCACGAAAGCAAAGAGGTCATCGAAGTTGCTGCGCATCATTGATAGACCCGCCTTATGAGTGCAAACGAATTTTGCAGTCTATTCAGGCAATGGACGGCTTACTACAGTGCTTTTCTCGGCGAAGCGCTGCCGCACCGCCCCTGACCAGCGGTGGCAGGAGCAGCTCGTTCGCCTCGTCTCACACAGGAGTTTTTCACCATGCAATGTTTTTTTGAATCGCGCTGGCATGGCTGCTGTCGCGCCGGCCCTACATGGTGCCGATCCCCGGTGGCACGAAGCTGGAGCACCTGGACGACAACCTGGGCGCGGCGCAGTTGCAGCTCACGGACGATGACCTGCGAGAGATCGACGTGGCGTTCTCGAAGATCGACATCCAGGGCGCGCCGCTGTCCGAGGCGCTGGACTCGCAAATCCAGCGCTGAAGACCGACCGGACTTCACCGGTGCCGAACGAGTGCGCGTCCACTACGAACACGGGGCCTGAAGTGGAAAGCTGCGGCGGCGCAGAAACTGCGCGCGGGCGACGTGCCGATGCGCTGAGCAACGTGCCGGCACGCTCGGGCTCCCGCAATGACAGCGGCCGCGTGGGCATCCCGGAACGATCGAAGTTCTTTGAACCCTATCAATAGTGAAGAGCTTTTCATGACCAAAATATTGATTCTCGGTGCCCATGGCCAAATTGCCCGTGTAGCGACCGAGCTTTTCCTGAAAACCGCGGATGTCCGGTTGACGCTGTATCTTCGCAATGCAAAACGACTGAAGAATGCGGGGCCGACAGGCCGCGTGAGCGTCGTCGAAGGCGACGTGCTGGATCAGGCGAAGCTTGAGGCAGCCATGGCAGGCCAGGACGTGGTCTATGCCAACCTTGCCGGTCCAATGGAAAAGCAGGCCCAGAGCATCGTCCGGGCCATGCATGCCACCGGTGTCCAGCGGCTGATCTTCATCACCTCGATGGGCATCTACGATGAGGTGCCGGGTGAGCGCCACGGCAGCATCCTTGATCCGTACCGCAAGTCGGCCGCCGTCATCGAGGCATCCGACCTCGACTACACGCTCATACGTCCCGCTTGGCTGGATAACCGCGACGAGGTTGCCTACGCCACCACACAAAAGGGTGAGCTCTTCAAGAACGCGGGCCTTACCGTATCGCGCAAGAGCGTGGCAGATCTCGTTGTTCGGCTGGCAACCACCCCAGGTCTGGAAAGCCGCCGCAGCCTTGGAGTCCACGGGGCCACTTGAGCCCTCTGTGACGGTCTGCTGAACAGAGCCAGGGCTTGGCTCTTGTACCAGACCGAGTCGGCCCCGGTACGGGCAAAACAACCGAAGACGTGACACCAGCACCAGCAAACCAGCGCCTGTCATGGTGTGAAATCGATGAAGTGGCTCAAGGCATGCGGTCAACGTTCGACAACCGCACGGCAGGAAAAGGCTTGGAAAGCAAAGTCGTGACGGCGGTCTACATCGAGACCGACCATGTCAACGCGTTGCTGATGCAGCGCCTATTGAGCGAAAGAACCGATTACGCATTGCACCCCGCAGCCAGCGGCAACGACGGGTTGAGAGCATGCGAGCAGGTAAAGCTGGACTTGGTGCTCACCGAGATGTGATCGCCCGACATGTCTGGCTGCGACGTGCTGCAGGCACTGAACGACGATGCTGGTACGCGCGATGTGCCTTGCATCGTGCTCTCCGGTGACGCCATGCCGAGCAACATCGCGCATGCCCTCGACACCGGTTTTGACGACTACTGGATTAAACCAATAGACGGGTGGCAGCTATTGCAGCGCCTTGCCGCGGCACTGCAGGGCGCCGGCTGAGTCCGCGTTGTCGGACGATCAGCCTCAGAACGTGCTGTAGCGGGCGCTCAGCACGATCCAGGAGCCGTTTCGGCGTGCGAGCTGCATGGTGAACTGCAGGCGCCAGGGGTGCTTCATGCCGTTGATCGTGGCATTGAAAATACCCCGACCCGCCAGCATGGCGGAGTCTGAGGCGACGTTCACTTCCAGGGACCTTGTGTCCACGTCAATGCGGTGGTAATCGAATTCCCTGCGCAGGATTACGCCGAACCATTCCTGCCGGGGCTGTCGGTAGCCCGTGATGTGAACCAGATGAAAGTCGGCGGCGATCAGCTGATCCAGCAGGTCCGTGCGGGCCTCCACCATCGCCTCATGGTAGGCGCGCAGCACCTCCAGGATGTCGGAGCGTGCCTGGGTCTGTGCCGGCGATGCCATGGCGGTCTCCTTTGCAGCAGCCTGCTGGCCATTTTCCCGTGCCAGGACGGTACCGGGCTCCGCAGTGGCGAGCAGCGCAGTGAACATGCCCCATTCTGCGCCCTTGCGGTGCCCAGCCGGGGCAAGACGTAATCGCTCTGCCACGAATGGGCACGTCAGACCAGGGACCGCTTTGCGTTGCCGCGCCATCTCGCCATCTCGCCATCGCGGGGTCGCGGCGCTCCAGGGACCGGGTGGTCCTGTATCCCGCGCTGCAGTCACCTCCAACTCCGCAGCGGCCAACTCGAAGCCAAAGCTCCATCGTGCGCCATGCATCCCGGCGTGAGGTTGACTGTTCAGGTCAAGCGGCAGAACCTCGGCGATCGCCTGGACCTAGGCGTAGATGGCTCCACGGCTGTCAGAGCTCCTGCCGTGTCGGACGGAAGAGGATTTCGTTCACGTCAACGTCGTCGGGCTGGCTGATGGCGGAGGCAACCACCCGCGCGAACGAATCGGTGGGAATGGCGAAAGACTCATGGAAATCGCGAAGTCCTTGGGTAACGTCGGGCTCGGTCGCACTGTTCGGGAGTTCAGTGGCGATGGCGCCCGGCGAGATGACCGTGGTGCGAATGTTGTACGGCTTGCCCTCCTGCCGCAGCCCTTCGGACAGCGCCAGCACCGCATGCTTGGTCGCCGCGTACACGGCGCTGCCCGGGCGAACCTTGTGACCGGCTACCGAGGAAATATTGATGATGTGGCCGGACTTCTGCCGCTGCATGTGGGGCAGCGCTGCGGCAATGCCGTACAACACGCCCTTGAGATTTACATCGATCATCCGATCCCAGTTCTCAACCTTCAAGCGTTCCAGCGGTGAATGCGGCATCAGGCCGGCATTGTCGATCATGACGTCGATGCGTCCAAAGGCCTGTACCGCGGCCTCGACGAGATGCTGTACCTGGCCACGCTCCGTCACGTCCGTGGGCACGGCAATGGCCTTGCCGCTGCTTTCAATGATCTCCCGGGTCGGCGACTCGATGCGATCACTGCGGCGCGCACCCATCGCCACGACGGCACCTTGCGCCGACAGGTGGCGGGCAGTTGCCTCGCCCAGGCCGCTGCTGGCTCCGGTGATGACGACGACCTTGCCGAGGATGTTGTTGCGCATGGTGGGCACTCCATAACCGTTGATGCCGGGCTCACGCAGCTTTCAGCTCGGCGGCGTTCATCGGCAGCTGCCTGATGCGCTGGCCGGTAGCCTTGACGATCGCATTGACAATCGCGGGCGTCGCCAGCACGGTGGCCACCTCGCCGATACCCGCGGGATCTTCGGTGCTCGGCACGCAGTAGGTTTCCATCACCGGCATCTCGTTCATGCGCAGGACGCGGTAGTCATGGAAGTTCGACTGCTCGACGCGTCCGTTCTTGATCGAGATATTGCCGAAAAGCACCGCCGACAAGCCGAATACGGTGCCTCCCTGCACCTGCGCCTCCACCGTGCGGGGGGATACGATCTGGCCGCAGTCGACGACGGTGACGATCCGGTCGGCTCGCACGTTGCCCTGGGCATCCACACTGACCTCGGCCACCTGGGCAGCGTAGGTGCCGAATGCCAGCGTGAATGCCAAACCGCGTCCCTTGCCCGGTGCCAGTGGCCGTTCCCATCCCGCTTTCTCCGCCACCAGATCCAGCACGCGCTTGCCGCGGGGATGCTTGTCCAGCAGGGCCTTGCGCAAGCTCACCGGATCGGTGTTCGAGGCATGCGCCAGCCCGTCGAGGAAGCACTCCGCGGGGTAGGCGTTCTGCATATGGCCGACGCCGCGCCATGGATCCGTGAGCAGCCCTGGCGGCGGGTCCTGTCGCACGTATTGGACCAAGACGTTGGAAAACTCGTAGGGCCCGGCCGCGTCGCGCACCGCGTCGCGGTCGATCCCGTTGGTGAACATGGCCGGAGCCCAGCGGGCCATCTCTGATGACCCAGTGACGCGGTGGTGCCAGGCCACGGGCCGCCCCGCAGTGTCGAGCGTCGCGCTCAAGCGGTTGTAGTGGTAAGGCCGGTAGGTGCTGTGCTGGATGTCTTCCTCGCGGCTCCAGATCACCTTGACCGGTCCGATCACCTGCTGGCCAATGCGCACGGCCTGAGTGCCGAAGTCGACATCCAGGCGCCGGCCCCGTACAGCCCCGCCCCGCAACCGAACTTGGTGCCGGTCATGCCAAGCATGTCGCACAAGGCCCACAGCAGCGGCGTATCCCCATCGACATCGAGGACGCGGCTGTGTCCGTTGACTTGTATCGTAAAACTCGTGAATTTGCCCCAGGCCTCTGACCAAGGTCGAGTGGGGGCCGATGCAGTGAAAGGCTCCCTATAGACGCGCGCCGGTCCGCCGCTGCGTTGTCGGATGCAACCGGACGAGACTGTTCTCCAGTGGCACTGTATTGATCTCGCCAAGGTAAAACTAACCGGCTATTCCTTGAAACATTGGCAAGCCGCTGTTGATAATCTAGGAATAGGAGCCCTGCCATGCCCATTAACGAACTCCGTTCCATCGCCACCTTCGTCAAAGCAGCAGAACTCGGCAGCCTCAGGCGAGCCGCGCAAGCCCAGAGCATGACGCCGCAGGCTGCCAGCCAGGCGCTGGCGCAGCTGGAACAGCACCTGGGTGTGCGGCTGTTTCACCGCACGACGCGCAGCATCGCGCTCACGGACGAAGGGCAGCGATTCCTGGAAACGGCCCAGCCGGCGTTAACGGCCCTGCAGCGCGCATTGCAGACGGTGCGCCAGGCAAAGGACGACATCGCAGGGCCACTGCGCATTGTCGGTCCGCACTCGGCATTTGTGTCCCTGCTGTGGCCGGTCATAGACGAGTTCTGCACCCTGTATCCCGAAGTGCAGCCGGACGTGTTCCTGGATGATCGCATCGGCGACTGGGTCCAGGACCGCGTCGATGTCGGGTTTCGCATCGGGCTGTCGTTAGCCGCAGGGTTGATCGCACGCCGGCTGTTTCCGTTGCAGTTGATCATCTGTGCCGCCCCCGCGTACTTAAGCCACCATGGCGTGCCGGACAACTTGTACGCCTTGGCGTCCCACCGCTGCGGCGTGTTCCGCCAGCCGGGAACGGGCAAACTGCTGCCCTGGCACGTCAAGATCGACGATGAAGTCATTGCCCACGAGGTAGCGCCTGCGCTGTGCACCAACGACATCGACATGGAGCTCGAAGCTGTGCTCAGCGGACGCGTCGTTGGCCAACTCATGAGCATGAGCGCTGCCGCGCATATCCGCTCAGGCCGCCTGGTGCCGCTGCTGACTCAGCACGTTGCTGATCACTTGGGCGTGTTCCTGTACTACGGCAACCGTACCGCGCAGCCCGCCCGCGCGCGTGCCTTCATCGACTTGGCCATCGAACGTCTGGCCGGCAATCCAGCCTTTGTGATGACGGAAATCGAGCTCAAGAACGCAGAAGCCGCGGGCCGAAAGGCGCACGCTCGCCATTGAATCCGGCAGGCGCCATGCTCGGGAGGCGCACTGGCCCATCGGCCGCTACACCGTATTGCGATCAGCCTTTTATCAAGCCTTGCTTGCTTCTCGTTCAAGCCGATGCCGGCTAGTCGCCGACTGCCACGAACCCTACAGTGTTTGCCTGTCAGCACTACATCAGCAAGGGCATGGCAATGCAAACACGCAAACTTGGCTGCGGTGGACTGGAAGTCTCAGCCATCGGCTTTGGCTGCATGGGCCTGAACTACGCGTATGGCCGGGGACTCGACAAGCCCGAAGCGATCAGGTTGGTGCGCGACGCCGTGGAGCGAGGCGTCACCTTCTTTGATACCGCCGAAGCTTACGGACCGTTCACCAACGAGGAAATCGTCGGCGAGGCGCTGGCGCCCATGCGCGACCGTGTTGTCATCGCTACCAAGTTCGGCTTCCAGGACGGCGACGCCACGAAGGGCCAGGACAGCCGTCCCGAGCGCATTCGCGCGGTGGCTGACGCCGCGCTCAAGCGGCTAAAGACGGACCGCATCGATCTGTTCTACCAGCATCGCGTCGATCCGAACGTGCCGATGGAAGACGTGGCCGGCACCGTCAAGGACCTCATCGCACAGGGCAAGGTCAGGCATTTTGGGCTGTCCGAAGCGAGCGTGACTTCGATTCGCCGAGCTCACGCAGTACAGCCCGTGGCGGCGCTGCAGAGCGAGTACTCGCTGTGGTGGCGTGAACCGGAGCAGCAGATCCTGCCCACGCTGGAGGAACTGGGCATCGGCTTCGTGCCGTTCAGTCCGCTGGGCAAGGGCTTCCTGACCGGAAAGATTGATGCAAGCACATCCTTTGCAAAGGATGACTTCCGCAACATCGTGCCGCGCTTTTCGCAGCAGGCTCGCGCGGCCAATCAAGCGCTGGTGCAGTTACTGGCAACCATTGCATCGGCCAGGCAGGCCACGCCGGCTCAGATTGCGCTGGCTTGGCTACTGGCACAAAAGCCCTGGATTCTGCCGATTCCCGGCACGACCAAGCTTGCCCGATTGGAGGAAAACCTGGGCGCCGCCAGCATTGAGTTGAGCGCTCAGGAGCTCACGCAAATCCATGACACATTGTCCCGCATCAAGGTGGAAGGCGACCGGTATCCGCCGCAGCTGGCAGCGCGTGCCGGCAAATGAGCTCTCCTTGCACGACGGCGTCCCCGCCAGTGCAGCCCTTCACCATGGAGTTCAGCAATGAGGCCGCGTGAGCAAGCGTGCAGTGTCCAGTTCCGCGCGCCTTCCAAGGTGATCCCAGCCCGTCCTGCAGATCGGGATGCCTCTGACCACGTGCGGCACCAGACGCCCGTTCGTGGCCTGTGGGTCCTGGCAACGCTGAGCGCGCTGATGGCGTTCGCGTCGATCTCGACCGATCTCTACTTGCCCGCCATGCCGGCCATGCAGGCGGCTTTGCACGCCGACGCCGGGACCCTTGAACTGACGGTTTCCGGATACCTGATCGGTTTCAGCCTGGGGCAGCTTTTTTGGGGACCCATCGGCGACAGGTACGGCCGCCGCTTGCCCATCGCGATCGGTCTCGTGCTGTTCGTCATCGGGTCGGCAGGGTGCGCGCTGTCCAGGGATGCCGCCACCATGATCGGATGGCGCGTCGTCCAGGCCTCAGGCGCTTGTGCCAGCGTTGTACTGGCCAGGGCCATGGTCCGCGACATCTTTGAAGGCCACCGTGCTGCGCAGATGATGTCCACGCTCATGACGGTGATGGCCATCGCACCGCTGGTGGGGCCCAGCGCAGGTGGATTGATCCTCCAAGTGTCGTCCTGGCCCGCCATCTTCTGGACGCTCGTCGGAGTCGGCCTGGTGACGCTGGTGGCGGTGTACATGCTGCCCGAGACACTGCCCCGGAACCGCCGCAGCCAAGAGGCGCTCAGGCATGCTGTCGGCCGCTACGCCAAGCTGCTCCAGCAACGACGGCTGCTGGGCTACGCCGGCGTGGGAGGATTCTTCTACGCTGGCATGTACGCCTACGTCGCTGGCACCCCGTTCGCCTACATTGCGTACCACCACTTGTCCGCGCAGCACTACGGGCTGGTGTTCGCGCTGGGCATCTCCGGGATCATGGCCACCAATCTGCTCAATGCACGGCTCGTGTCGAAGTACGGTGGTGACCGTCTGATGGCTGCAGGAACAGTGGTGGCGAGCGTTGCTGGCGTGCTTGTGGCCATCGACGCCCGAACGGAGTGGGGCGGCATGGCGGGACTGGTTGCGCCGCTGTTCGTGTTTGTCGCGGCCACGGGCTTCATCGTTGCCAACTCGATCACCGGAGCCCTTGCCAGCTTTCCTGCGCACGCCGGCTCCGTATCGGCCCTGATCGGGGCAATCCAGTACGGCAGTGGCATCCTGGGCTCGGCCTTGGTCGGAGCGCTTGCCGATGGCACGCCCTGGCCCATGGGCGGGGTGATCGCTCTATCAGGTCTGGGCAGCCTCCTGTGCGTGCTGATACTCAAACCGTCCTCGCCTGCGGTGCAGGCCGCTGCCCAGCGTTAGTCGCTGAGGAGCGCCCGCAAAGTCCAGGCGGCTGATGCTGACTTCCTCACCCGTCGGAGTGGCCACTTGGCAACCAAACGGTGTCGTTCCGCAGCAAACGCAGCGTGCCTGACGGGACTGAAGGCGGTCAACACATTCAGGCCTTGTTCCGCAAAGCGTCAGCTGCACGGGGCCAGCAGCCAAGCGCTCAAGGAGGTCACGAGCTGCCCGGCGATGGCGGCAAGGCATGTGCACCACTCGTTCCGGCACTGCTGCACGAGCCAGCGCAGCGCCAGCCCTGCCACGGCGCTGCCTGCGACGGCCCACAGGAAGGGCGATGCCAAGTACTGCGCTGAAAAGCTGCCCGTGGCAACTCTTCCGCTACCGCGCGGTAAGTCGGCAGCGCGCCCATATCGTTGAGCAGGTCTTTGTGCTGGAGCATGGACAACGACATCGGTCGCACTCTCGAGCCTGCAAGCGGTGCGCGGGCGGGGCAGCTTCAACATCCTGAGCAGACAAGGGGGTGATTCTGGCTCCTGGACGACACCCGTAGAAACGCCAATGGCAGGTGGTTGTCAGAATTCCTAGGATCTATTCATAAGAACGATCTTAAGTTCCCATATACGAACTGCACTGACCTGTTGACGTTGCAGTTGCCTGGAACCGAACCGGGCACTCGATCGACTCATTACCAATGTCCGACACCATGAGCACCGCCGCCGTGAGCAACACCCTGTCCTACACCGATGCCACGCGGGGGCTGGTGCCGATCCCCATCTGGGAGCGCGACCTGCCCACAGCCGTCGCCGAACCGTACTTCAAGGTCTGCGACGTGGGCACGTCCATGGAAGGCCTGGCCTTTGATCGGAACGGTAGCTTGCTGTTTGTGGACATCTACAACGGCCGAATCCTGCGGCTCTCGCCTGACCGCGAATTGAGCGTCGTCTACACCGAGGAGAACCTTCATCCTGCCGGTATCGCCGTTCACAAGGACGGCCGCATCTTCGTGGCGTCCGTTGGATCAATCGACCAGGACGGCCGTTTTGCCAAGGGGTCGGTGATTGCCTTGAGTGCCGACGGCACCAACAGGCAGACGATCGTTGCGCCCGAGCTGGGACACGTGGTGGATGACGTCACATTTGACCAGGAAGGGGGGCTTTACTTCACGGATTTCCGTGGGACCGCTACCGATCCTGCCGGCGGGCTTTACTACGTGGCGCCCGACCAACAGACGGTCAAGCCTGTCCTGCCGCGGATGTGCGGCGCCAACGGCGTGGCACTCAGCCCGGATGGCAAAGTGTTGTGGGCAACCGAGTACTTCGCCAACCGCCTGCACCGGATGGACCTCAAGGCGCCCGGTGACATCGCCCGGTCGGGCTCGATGGTGCCGTACCACTTTGTCGGCCGGGCGCCCGATTCGATGCGTACCGACTCGGCCGGCAATGTGTACGTCGCGATGCAGCGCCAAGGGCGCATTCTCGTTTTCAGCCCTTTCGGCATGCCCATTGGCCAGATCCTGCTGCCCGGACGCGAAGACGGCCACTTCCTGCAATGCACAAGCCTGGCTATCAAGCCCGGCTCGCGTGAACTTCTGATCGTCGGCTGGGATCTGCACGGGCGCGGCTCAATGATCTTCTCGGCCAAGGGTCCTGCGCCAGGGCATGCCATGTACTCGCACCATTGATGCCCAATGGGGAGGCGGTCGCGGGTACTGTGAACGGCTGTTGCCAGTCCCGATCTGTCCCGCGTTGCCCTGGGCGAACTGTCCGAGCACAAGACCAGCGCCTGGCGGTCGCTGCCCGGCCCAGCCGGCCTGTCCGCCACGGTCGTCTGGTGCGATGGGCCGGATCCATGGGGCTCACGCTGCTGTAACTGTGCTGTTGCGCGGCTTCCTTGAGGCTGGGCGGCTGAGGAGCTCTCATTGAAAATTGACGTTGTGAGGAGTCGATCCTTGCTTATGCACTCGAGCATCGCTTCGGGTGTGCCCGGCTCGCCACCGGCGCCAGGGCAGCGACCGTGGCGGGTTGTCGCAGCCTTTGCGGCTGCATTGCTTGCCGTGCCAGTTCAGGCCGCGGACCGGAATCTGGGACGCAACATGGCGGCTGGCTGTGCCGCCTGTCACGGCACCGACGGCATCAGCGCCGGTGTCATACCGTCGCTGGCAGGGCAGCCGGCCTCGGCACTCGAGGCTGCACTGAAAGAGTTCCGCGCCGGCATGCGGCCAGCCACCGTCATGCAACAACTGGCCAAGGGGTACAGCGACGAGCAGATCCGGGCTGTAGCGGCCTACTTAGCGCAAGGGCGCGACCGGTGACGAACGTGACGCATCGAACGCGACGCATCTTCCTTCATTGCGCGGTCGCCGGCGCGGTCGCTCCGGGGCTGGGAAGCACGCTGGCGGGGTTGTCACTGGCCGGTTGCGCAGGAGGCCCTGCTGCGCCGGGGCGGGCGCTTGGACGTGTCGTGGTCATCGGAGGCGGGTTTGGCGGTGCGACCGCGGCCAAGTACTTGAGGATGTGGTCCGGCGGCCGCATCGAGGTGATCCTTGTCGAGCGCGATTCGGCCTTCGTTTCGTGCCCGATGTCCAACCTGGTCCTCGGCGGAACCCGGTCAATGGCTGACCTCACACGCGACTACCGGGGATTGCGCGCGCACGGTGTGCAGGTTCGCCACGACGAGGTCACCGCCATTGACCCGGGCAAGAGGATGCTGCGGTTGCGCAGTGGCGGCGATGAACTGAGCTACGACAGGTTGATCATGTCGCCTGGCGTCGACTTCATGGTGGAGGAAATCGAGGGACTTTCCGTAGCCGCCCCGGACCTTGTGCTGCATGCGTGGAAGGCAGGGGTGCAGACGGTTGCCTTGCGTCGCCGGCTCGAGAGCATGCCCAATGGCGGTGTCTACGTGCTGTCGATTCCGCGGGCACCCTATCGGTGCCCGCCTGGCCCTTACGAGCGGGCCAGCCAGGTCGCGTTCTACTTCAAGCGCGAGAAGCCGCGCTCGAAGGTCATCGTGCTCGACGCCAACGAGGATGTGGTGTCCAAGGGGGCACTGTTCAAGGCCGCGTGGAGCGAGTTGTACGGCAGCATCCTGGAATACCGGCCAGGCACCGAGGTGAAGCGTGTCACACCTGCGTCGAGCAGCGTGCATACCGACTTCGACTCGATCCGCGGCGACGTGCTCAACGTCCTGCCGCCGATGCGTGCTGGAGACATCTGCCGTACCACGGGACTGGCCAACGCCAACAGCCGCTGGTGTGGCGTCGACTGGATGACGATGGAGTCCACCGTGCATCCCGGCATCCACGTGCTCGGCGATGCCACGCAGGCCGCGTCTGCGATGCCGAAGTCCGGCCATATGGCCAATCAGCATGCCAAGATTGCTGCAGCGGCAATCGTCGAGATCATGAGCGGCCGTCAGCCCAGCGTGGACGTCGTGATCGCCAATACCTGCTACAGCTTCGTGAGTGATCGTGAGGCGATGCACGTGGCTTCGGTTCACCGCTATGACAACGCACAGAAGACCCTCGTACCGGTGGCCGGAGCCGGCGGCCTGTCTGCACAGCGCAGTGAGATCGAGGGCGTGTACGCGCAGGCGTGGGCGCACAACATATGGAACGACATGTTCGCCTGAGCTTGCGGGAAGTCTTGGTTCGAGGCCGGTGGATGCCGCTCGCCGCGGCGGTGGCCGGCTGGCTGGCCGCCACGGCAGCCGCTCATGCCGAGCAGCCCCCGTCCGGCATCGCAAAGTATCGCGTCGTGGGCGATGGCATTCCAAGGCCGCTCACCACAGTGCAGGGTGACGCGCGTCGCGGCCGTGCCATCACGGCAACTTCCGCCCAGGGCAACTGCACGATTTGCCACCATTTACCGATGCCCGAGGTTCCTGTGTTCGGCAACATAGGACCGGCATTGGATGGCGTGGGCAGTCGGCTCACCGAAGCGCAGTTGCGACTGCGCATCGTGGACGCGAGGAGGTTGAACCCGGACGGCATCATGCCGGCTTATTACAAGGTTCATGGTCTACACCGCGTCGCTGCGAGGTATGTCAACCGGCCTATGCTGCAGGCGCAGGAGGTAGAGGACGTGGTCGCCTACCTGATGACGCTGCGTTGAGCGCATCCACGATGCCGGTTGCCAAACGACCAGCCGGGCGATCATGCTTGCCGGAAGGCCGAACAGATGCCAGGAAGTACATTGAAATCGACCGAAATGGACCGAGGGCCACGGCGGCCTGAACCATGGCTCACGCGCCGCGCGATGCTGCTGCTGGCATTGCTCGGAGCCCACCGGGCGAGGGCTCAGGAGAGAGCGTCAGCCGCCGAGCCGCCCCGCGACGAAGAAGCTGCCGCGGCCACCGTGCAACGGTTGATCGGCAACGGCCAGCCCCAAAACGGCCGAATCTTCATCGGCTTGCCTGAAATTGCGGAAAGCGGCAATTCGGTGCCGCTGACTGTGCGTGTCCAGAGCCCCATGACGGTTGACGATCATGTGCGCTTGGTGCACGTGGTGGCCGAGCGCAACCCGCGGCCGTGGGTGGCCAGCTTCACGCTGGGTCCGAGGTCCGGGAAAGCTGAAGTCGAAACCTACATCCGCCTCAGCGACAGCCAGTACGTGGCGGTGTACGCGCAGATGAACGACGGAAGCTGGTGGACCCAGCGCGTGAACGTGACCGTGACCATCGGGGCCTGCGAGTCGCTGACAGTGAGGTACTAATGCAGGAACGCAACGCGCGGGTCAAGGTGCCCGAGAAAGCCAAGCGCGGCGAGGTGATCCAGATCCGTTGCATGGTGATGCATCCCATGGAGAACGGCTACCGGTTCGATACTCAGGGCACGCGCATTCCGGTGCACCTCATCCATACCTTTATCTGCCGGTACAACGGCGAAGAGGTGTTCCGGGCCCGGCTAGGAACCGGTATGGCAGCCAACCCGCAGCTCAGTTTCCATACGGTCGCGACAGAGACAGGCACGCTCGAGTTCCAGTGGCATGACGACGATGGAAACGTGACGACGGCGCATGCGCGCATCGAAGTCGAATGAGGCGGCGTTGCGATCTTGCCGCATTTGCAGTGCTCGTGCTGGCCGCAACGGCGGCCCGCGTCGCGGCCCAGGACCTACCGATGTACTCGATCGAGGGGCGCCGCTCCGGCTATACCTATCTTTCGGCAGACACACGCGCGCAACAGGACGACGAGTTCTCCAATCTGGGCATGCTGTGGGTTGAGCAGGGACAGCGGCTGTGGTCGGTCGCTGAAAGCAACGGCAAATCGTGTGTTGGCTGCCATGGCCCTGTGCAGGCGATGCGCGGCGTTGCAGCACGCTATCCCGCCTATGATGCAGTGCGGCAGCGCGTGATCAACCTGGAGCAGCGCATCAATGCATGCCGCGTCAAGCACCAGCAGGCAACGCCATTTGCCTATGAATCGCAGGAGTTGTTGGCCATCGCGGCCTTGATAGGCCGTCAATCTCGCGGCCTGCCCGTTACCGTCAAGATTGACGGACTGGCGGCTCAGAGCTACGAGCGGGGGCGCACGGCGTACTACCAGCAGCGAGGCCAGCTGGGTCTGTCTTGTGCCCAGTGCCATCAGCAGCATGCCGGTTCGCGGTTGCGTGGCGAGCTCATCAGCCAGGGGCAAATCAACGGACATCCGGTGTACCGGCAGCTCTGGCAGACGATGGGATCCACGCACCGGATGTTTGCATGGTGCAACGAAGCGGTACGTGCCGAGCCCTATGTCTACGGATCCCAGGAATACGTCGACCTCGAGCTGTTCGTGAAGTGGCTGGGCCGTGGCTTGCCGGTGGAGACGCCGGCGATCCGAAGGTAACGTAGAGCAGACGACGGCGGTCAAGGGCCGGGCAGTGGGGGTGCTGCCTGGCTATCCTCGATGGCCCGCCCAGATGATCTGTGCGGGCGAGTGGGATCAAGCTGTACCGCTCATCGGCCGCTTGGGATTCATGGCCGTTCGCCGGCCACGACGTACGCGAACAGGAAGCCGATCTCCTCCTGGCTCAACAAACTGCGCCACGGGGGCATGTTTCTTTTGCCGTTGCTGACCGACTCGACAAAGCGGCTGCGCTGGTCCGCCGGAAAGGTGCGCAGGTCGAAGACCTCACCGCCCGGTGCTTTCATGCGGGGCCCGTGGCATGACTCGCAGTTGTCGGCGTAGAGCTTGGCCCCCAAAGCAATGTGTTCCGCGGGGAACGACGTGCCGGCGGGTTGCCCGTACGCCGTGCATGCCCATACGCTGGCGCCGGCCACCAGGCAGCGAAGGAAATGCGGGAAGACGTGCATGTTCATGGTGATCGTGGGCAGGCTCAGTCTTGCAGCGCGAAAGTCCACACCGAACCGCCCTTGGGGACGTTCTTGACGACGTCGCCGTTTCGACGGGCGCCGACGCCGCCGATCCCCGAGAGCACGGTCACGTACTGCTTGCCCTTGTAGCTCCAGGTGACGGGGTTGGCGTTGATCCCGGAGGAGGTGGTGAACTGCCAGAGCTGCTTTCCGGTGTCGGCATCCAGTGCGATGAACTCGCCGGTCTCGCGCCCCGTGAAGACCAGTCCACCGGCCGTTGCCATCATCGACGACCAGTGCGTCTGGTCCTCAAGCGGCACCCTCCACTTGGGCTTGCCGCTCAACGGGTCGATCGCTTCCATGTAGCCCCACGGCTCTCCCGGCTCCTTCTCCATGCTCAGATCCCGGTAACCCGTCCAGCGCTGGCCGGGCTTGTGTTCACCCGTCACGCCGCCAATGTTGTACGTCATCCACATGTTGACGGTGTTGGCATAGAGCACGCGCTTGTTCGGGTCGAACGCCGCGTGCGCCCATGGCTTCACGCCGATCGCACTCGGCCAGACCTTGGGACTCTCGCCCGCAAGCACTGCCTTGGTGACTTCGGACTCCACGGGCCGGCCGGTCTGGAGATCGATCTTGCTGGCCCAATTGACGCGGCCGAACGGATTGGCCGCCAGCAGCTTGCCATTGGCCCGGTCGAGCACATAGGCAAAGCCGTTCTTGTTGAGCTGCATCACTACCTTGTGCTTCTTCCCGTCGATCGGAAGATCGCCCAGGATCATCTCGCCCACCGCGTCGTAGTCATACAGCTCTGCGGGCGTGAACTGGTAGTGCCAGACCAGCTCACCGGTTGTGGGCCGTACCGCGATCACCGAGCAGGTGAAGAGGCTGTCGCCTCCCCGTTGCTTGGGGTTCCAGGGGGCTGCGTTGCCGGTGCCCCAGTACACCAGGTCCAGGTCCGGGTCGTACGAACCGGTGATCCAGGTGGATGCGCCACCGGTCTTGTAGGCACCTTCGACACCCCAGGTCTCACCACCCTTTTCCTCCGGTGCAGCCGTGGTGTGGCGACGCCAGAGCTCCTTGCCCGTTGCCGGATCGAAGCCGGCCAGGAACCCGCGGACACCGAACTCGCCACCCGAGATGCCGGTGATCAGGACGCCGTTGGCTACCACGGGCGCGCCGGTGATCGAGTAGCCTTCCTTCCAGTCGACGACCTTGGTCTTCCAGATCCGCTTGCCCGTCTTCTTGTCCAGGGCCTCAAGATGGGCATCCAGGGTCCCGCGCAGCACCATGTCCTTGTACAGCGCGACCCCTCGGTTGGAAACACCGCAGCACACCACGCGCGCAGTATCGGCATCGAATTCCGATGCGGTACGCCACAGCTGCTTGCCCGTCACGGCGTCAATCGCGACAGTCCACTTGGGATTGCTCACGTACATGACGCCGTCCTGCACGATCGGCTGCGCCTGCTCGCCGAAGTCGTTCTCGAGCGAAAGTGACCAAGCCGCCTTGAGCTTGCCGACGTTGCGCTTGTTGATCTGGTCAAGCGTCGAGTAGCGTTGCTGGCCATAGCCCATGCCATAGGTCAGGACGTTGGCGCCTCCACCGTCGCGCTTGAGGTCTTCGTCGGACTGGGCGTGGGCCGTCGTTGCCAGGAGCAGGGCGGCGCATGCCGCCACCGGGAGGTGGGAGATGAACTTCATACGGTGTCTTGGAATGGTGCTTCTGAATAGTGTGGTGGAGGGTGCGGACTGCTCTGTTTGCCTCATGACCAACTGAGGTCGTGCATGCGGAACGGCATGGAGCGCAGGCGCTTGCCGGTCGCAGCGAAGATCGCGTTGCCCAGGGCCGGGGGAACGGCTCCCATCGGGGACTCTCCGATCTCTGCCATGCGCTCATGACCGGAAACGCCCCCAAAATGCACGTTGATGCGCCTCGGGGCGTCAGCGATCCGCAGCATCGGGTACTCGTGGTAGTTGCCCTCGACGATGCGCCCGTCCTGGACGGTGAGTCGCTCGTTGAGCGCCGAGTTGAGCGCGAAGATGGCGCCGCCTTCCATCTGGGAGACGATGCCGTCCGGGTACCCGACACGACCTGGGTCGAGTGCAATGTCGATCGAGTCGACGCGGACCAGGCCCTGCTTGCTCACCTCGACGGTCACGACGGCTGCCAGCGTCACGCCGGCCTGTGGCTTGCCCCCCATGCCCCAGTTGGCGATGGCAATGCCCTGGCCCCAACCCACTGGCAGCTTGCGCCCCCATTTCGCCTTGGTCGCCACTTCCTTCAGGCACTGCGTCCAGCCTGGATCGGGCCACTTCGAGAACAGCTTGAGCCGGTATTCCAGCGGGTCCACGCCGGCAGCCACGGCGCACTCGTCGATGAAGGTCTCGGTGGCAAACGCGTTGACGTTCATGCCGGGTCCGCGGTAGGGACCGCCCATCACGTGCAGCGGCACCACCCGCGACTCGACTTGCACGTTGTCGACCAGGCCGGAGGAAAGCGGACCATCGCTGAGGTAGCGCACGTAAAAACCAGGCGAACCGGCCACGCGCACGTGGAATGCTGATGGAAGACCATTCGAGTCCAGCCCTGCGCGCAGCTTGACGGTTTCGATGGGGCGATAGCGGCCCTGGCGCATCGTCTCCTCGCGCGACCAGATCACCTTGACCGGCCGGCCGGGATACTTCTTCGCCACCGCGACCACCATGCGCAGGTCATTGCCGTACGCACGGCGGCCGAAGCCCCCGCCGACAAAAGTCTGGTGGATGAAGACCTTCTCCGGCGGCACCCCGGTTTCCTGGGCCGCGATCATGTGGCCCTGCTGCGCTTGCTGGGTGGGATGCCAGACGTCAACGCGCTCGGGCGTGACGAGCGCGGTGCCGTTGAGCGGCTCCATCGTCACGTGGTCAGCGAACGGCGCGTGGTAAACGGCCTCGACGGTCCTGGCTGATTTCTCCAGCGCCTCCAATGCATTGCCCCGGCTGACCTCGGTCTTCTCGCCTTCCTGTTCGATGGCGCTGTTCAGGGCCTTGTCTATCTGGTCCTGCGTCTTCCATTGCGCGCCGGGGCCGTCATCCCATTGCACAGGCATCGCTTCCAGCGCCTTTCGTGCCTGCCAGTAGTGCTCCGCGATCACGGCGATAGCGCTCTGAGGGGCAGACTGGCCGACCGGGAACGGCAGCAGCTTGGGATCCACCTGTGGCCTTGGCTCGGTGGGATCGACCACCGCGACACCGAGCACGCCAGGCATGCCGCGGACCTTCTCGAAATCGTAGCTCTTGAGCTTTCCACCCTGCACTGGCGACTGCATCAGCGCGGCGTAGACCATGTCGGGCAAGGTCACATCGATCCCGTAGACCGCTTTGCCAGTGACGATCTGGGGTTGCTGCACCTTGATCGGGCTGGCCTTGCCCAGGAACCACCAGTCCTTGTGCGGCTTGGGCGTTGGCTCCGCATCGAGTTGGATGGTGGCTGCCGTCTCCGCCAGTTCGCCGAAGCTGGCCTTGCGCCTGCTGCTTACATGCGTGATGACGCCATCCCTGACTTGCAACTCGGAACGCGGCACCCCCCAGGTCCGAGCTGCGGCTGCCATCAGGCGCTCGCGCGCGCTGGCAGCGACCTGCAGCAAGATCTCCATCCGCTTGGGCGCAGTGGAGCGGCCGAAGTAGGTCAGGTAACCAATCTCCTTGGAATAGACATGCCCTTCGACGAAATTGCGATTGGCTGGAGCGTACTCGGCCCGCAGCTTGTTCCAGTCGCAATACAGCTCTTCCGCCACCGTCATCAGTTGCTGCGTCATCACGCCATTACCGAGGTCGGGCGCGGTTACGCGTACGGTGACGAGGCCATCGCGTCCGATAGTGAGCCAAGGTGAATACTCGGTGGTGTTGGCGGCACGTGGCTGGCCACCCCACGGCTGAGGATTCACGGAGCCGACTGCGGCTGATGCCTCGGCGGACCAGGTGATGCCCAGTGCCATGCCACCGCCTACCGCAGCTGCACTGATCAGGAACTGTCTCCGGTTGTGTCCCATGTTTTTCCTCTTCAAGCTTTGATTGACTGTGCAGCCTTGTGGATGGCGGCCCGCACGCGCGGGTAAGTTCCGCAGCGACAAATGTTGCTCACATGGGCGTCAATGTCGGCGTCGGTCGGCCGCGGATTGCTGCGCAGAAGCGCCGCGGCGGCCATCAGCATTCCGGACTGGCAGTAGCCACACTGGGCCACGTTGTTCTCGACCCACACCTTCTGCAGCGCATGCGAGCCGTCTGTCGACAGCCCCTCGATGGTGGTGATCTGCTTGTTCGCCACCGCTTGCAGCGGCACCTGGCATGAACGCACGGCGGTCTTGTCGATGTGCACGGTGCAAGCACCACATTGCGCAATGCCGCAGCCGAACTTCGTGCCCGTCATGCCGAGGTGGTCACGCAGGACCCAAAGCAAAGGCGTGTCCGCGTCGGCGTCGACCGACTTGCGCTGTCCGTTGACAATCAGATTGGTTGCCATGATGTCCCCTTGGAGATAGATGAAGACGCCGCTGCGATGCCGGCTCGCACCGCATTCGGCTAGTTGCTGTCGAGGCGGATGTTGGCCGCCTTCACAATGGGCGCCAGACCGTCCGTTTCCTTCTTGATCAGCGCCGTGAACTGTTCGGGCGTGGATATGAACGGCACCAGGCCCTGTGCCTCGAGGGCGTTCCTGATGCCGGGTGTGCTCAGGATCGCGGTCATCTCCGCCGACAGCTTGTCGATAATGGGTTTCGGAGTGCCTGCGGGCGCAAAGAGGCCCAGCCAGGCCCTCTCCTGGTAGTCCGCAAGGCCCGCTTCGCCGAAGGTCGGGACCTCAGGCAGGGCGGCCACACGGCTCTCGGCGGACACTGCCAGCGCCTTGAGCTTCCCGCTCCTGACATGCGGTGCCACGGCGCTGACCGAATTCCAGGAGACCTGCACCTGTCCGCCAATGAGCTCCGCCATGACCTGTCCACCGCCCTTGTAGGGGATGTGCTGCATGCGCACCTTGGTCATGGCGCTGAACACTTCGCCCGCGATATGGGATCCCAGGCCTACGCCGGAGGAGCCGTAGTTCAGTTCGCCGGGCCTTGACTGGGCGTATGTGATGAACTGCCGCACCGAGCTCACCGGAAGCGACGGATGTGTCACCATTACGAAGGGCGTGTAGGCCACTGTTCCCACAGGGGCAAAGTCCTTGATCGGGTCGTAGGGCAGCTTGGATGCGACCAGGGGCACCAGCACGTGCGAGCTCGAGACGAACAACAGGGTGTAGCCATCGGGCTGTGCCTTGGCGACGGCGTTGGTTCCGATGATCGTGTTGGCACCGGGTCGGTTCTCGACGATGACCGGCTTGCCAAGGCGCTCCCTGAGCTTGTCGGCCAGCAGGCGTGCGCCGGTGTCCACGCTGCCGGCCGGTGTGGTCGGCAGAATGAGCTTGATTGGCTTGTTCGGATAGTCCAGGGCGGGCACATGCTGGGCCGCCGCCAGCGACGTCGCAGCGGTCATGAGCAGGCTCAAGACAGACCGCATTGATCGCTGACCTCGGATCATGGTGTTCCGGCCGATGCCTTGCATGACACCTGTTATGCACATGGGGACCTCGTGTTCAATCGGCCCGGATGTTGGCCTTCCTGACCACCTGGACATACTTCTCGGACTGCGCCTTGAGGAAGTTCGTGAACTGCTCGGGCGACTCGCTGGCGACCAGATCAACGCCCTGCGCCTCGAAACGGCTGTGCAGCTCCTGTTGCTGGACTACGTTGCGAACTGCTTCGTTCAGGCGTTTGAGGATCGCCGGAGGTGTTCCGCTGCGTGCGACAAGACCATTGAAGATCGCGGCTTCGTAGCCGGGCAGGCCGGCTTCGCTGACCGTCGGCACGTCGGGAAGAACTTGGGAGCGAGCCGAGGTCGTGACACCCAGTACCCGGACGGCGCCGGACTTGATGTGCGGTAGCGAGGTGCTGACGGTATCGAACAGCATCGAGATGCGCCCACCAATGACATCAACCAGCGCCGGCGCGTTGCCCTTGTAGGGTACGTGCGTCATGCTGATGCCTGCCTGCAAGCTGAAAAGCTCTGCCGCGATGTGGCCGCTGTACCCGGTCCCGGCAGAGCCGTAGGTGAGCTCTGCCGGGCGCTTCTTGGCCAGCGCGATCAACTCCTTGACGGACTGGGCCGGTACGGCTGGATTGACCACCAGCACCTGCGGTACCGAGGCGTACATGCTGACACCGACGAAATCCTTCAGCGGGTCGAACCTGGCCGTTCGCACGATCGCTGGTGAATAGAGAAACGAATCTGCGATGGCAAGGTACGTGTAGCCGTCGGCTGGTGCCTTGGCCACGAAATCGACAGCGATGTTGTAGTTGCCGCCGGGACGATTCTCAACCACCACGGGCTGTCCGAGCTGCTCCTGCAGGCGCTGCGCAATATTGCGCGTCACGTTGTCGAGGTTGCCCCCGGCCGCTGCCGGTACCACGATCAGCAGCGGCTTGGACGGAAAGGCCTGGGCAACAGCGTCCGAGGCGAGGCCCACGCCTATGGCAAGCACAGATGCAAGTGCAACCGTTCCTATCAGCACAAGGCGTCTAACGGGCCGCATTAACTGTGCGCGCATGGCAAGGGACCTCTCCGCGTGTGTCGATGTGATTCGCTTCAGCTGATCAGCTTGCGCTCGCGCAGAACTTCCTCGGCGACGCGGAAGGCCTCGCCCGCGGACGGCAGACCGCAATAGACGGCTGCGTGCAGCAGGATCTCGCGAATTTCTTCGAGAGTGCAACCGTTGTTGATTGCGCCTTCGACATGGTGTGCGAGTTGTGCCGGGCGGTTCAGCGCGGTCAGCATCGCGATGTTGAGGATGCTGCGCAGCTTGCGATCGATGCCCGGGCGCGACCAGGTTCGGCCGAAGCAGACCTCTTCGGAGTAGTCGAACAGGGCGGAATTGAAGGCGTTGCGTTTCTTGTCCTTGCCTTCGACGTATCCGTCGCCCATCAGCTCGTTCATGATCTTGCGGCCGGCTTCCTTGGTGTTCTCGCTCATGTGGTTCTCCATGTCAGGTTGCAAAGGTAGGAAAAAATGGTTCAGCCGCGTGCCAGCGTCTGCTTCACCTGCTCCGCCGTGAGCTTGATCGTCACGTCGGCACGCTCGTTCTGGAGCTGCATGGGCAGTCGTGCGTCGCCGTCAGCCCAGCCGCGCTCGATCGCTTCGCTGAAGTCACGGAACGCCGCCTCGGTGAACTTCATCGGCACGCCGAGTTGCTCGGCCAGTTCAAGGCCAAGCGTGAGGTCCTTGTGGGCCAGACGGACCGTGAAGGAGGGTGGGTCGTACTTCGACTGCAGGTACTGGTCGCCGATGCGGTCAAAGGTGCGCGAGCGGCCGACCGCCCCCATTCGCATCGCATGCCACAGCTCGGCCGGTTCGACGCCCGCCTTGACGCCGAGAGTGAACACCTCAGCGATCAGCAGGCGGATCGAGAAGCTGGCGCAGTTGTGCACGAGCTTCGCGCTGTTGCCCGCGCCCACTGAGCCGACATACATCACCTCGTCGCCGATCGCGTCGAGCACATGCTTGTACCGGTCGAAAACGTCGCGATCGCCACCGACATAGATCGCCAGCTTGCCCGATCGCGAGCCGGCAGGCCCACCGCTGACCGGTGCATCGAGCATGGCGATGCCTTTTTCCGCGAAGCGCTTCGCCGTCTCGCGCACAACGGTAGGCGAGTTGGTCGACACGTCGAACCAGACGGTGCCCGGCTGCATGGCGTCAAGCAGCCCTCCCTGGTTGAAAGCCACTGCCTGCATTTCCTTGGGGCCCGGCAGCGACGTGAAGACCACCTGCGCCGAACGAGCAACGTCGCTGATCGTTTCGGCCCAGGTCGACCCGGCGGCAAGATGGGGCTCCGCAAGTTCCTTGCGAACGTCATGAACGACAACGTCGTGCCCTGCCTTGCGCAGGTTCAGCGCCATGCCGGCTCCCATGGAGCCGAGACCGATGTAGCCTACTTTCATATTCATCCCGTCACTGTTGAAAAAGTGTTGTTCATATATACGAACAACATGTCGGCGCTATGAACAGATGGTAGGGCGCTTACGAGCAGATGACATCAGGGTTTATGCGGTCGGGCCTCAGGATCCAGTCCACGGCGTGTGGACCGTGGTCGCGATCCCCGGCTCAACCACGGGTCGTCTGCATCACGTAGCGCGTTACCCGCGGAGGTACTGTGCCGCGGTGCAGTGACCGCCGGCGAGTGCGCAACTGAGCGTCACCCTTGGTGAGTCGTTGGTGCCGTCTGGTTTGCTCCACCCAGTTCTCGTCAACGAAGTACTCAACGTAGCGGCAAGGGTCGTCAACCATCTGGAGCAGCCCCCAGGACAGGGCACCACCGCGCAGCCGAGCTCTGCGACTGTGCTGCATGAGCTCGGCAAACTCGCTGCTGTCACCGGGATCGATCAGGTATTCGATCGTCACCATCACTGGCCCGACCTGCGCCGTCGACGTTGAGTACGTGGCCCATTCCGCGGCTGGGTCCAGCGGCTTCATCTCGTCCGTTGGGTTGTCGCTGAAGTGCTGGTGACGAATGGCCCATAGCAGTGCAAGGCCGACGACGGATGAGATGGCCAGGGTGATGGGTACATCGGTGTAGCGAGCGACGATACCCCACAGTGCTGCGCCTGCTGCACTGCCGCCCATGATCGTCATCAAGTACATCGACATCCCGCGTGCCCGAACCCAGTCCTGCAATGCGAATTGGGCACTCGTTGCGAGCACGTTGGACACGGCCATCCAGGCTGCACCCGACGGAATCATTGCGACCAGCGCAATGGGGGTGTTTGCAACGTACGCTGTAGTCATGGCCGATGCGGCATAGACGGTCGCGCAGGCGTGCACCATCGATCGTGGACGGATGCGCGAGCGCCAGCGCGGCAAGACCATGGCGGCGCCCACCGCGCCGATGCTCATGGACGCCATCAGCAGGGTGTACGTGGTCTCGCCCCCACCCAGACTCTTGGCTACCAGCGGCAGCAGCGCCAGCAGGGCGGTCGTTTGCAGGGAAAACGCAAAGCTGTGCCAAAGCACAGCGCGCAGCGGTGGCGACTGGGCGGCGTACCGCAGACCCACGCGCATGGCGCCGAAAAACCGCTCGACGGGCAACGTGCTGGTACGCGGTGCAGGCCGCCATTGCCCAATGACCGCTGCCGATGCAAGCGACAGCACGGCGTTCAAGGCAAACACCCAACCCGTGCCGAGCCAAGCCATCAGGGCTCCTGCAACCATTGGGCCGATGGTGCGGGCCGCATTGGCCGCCAGCCCGTTGAGTGCCACGGCGCGTGCGAGATCTTCCTTGGGCACAAGCTCGGGGACGATAGCGGAGTAAACCGGCCAGCGCAGGGCCAGCCCGGCTCCGTAGGCCAGCACGAAAACGAGCAGCACCGTGGGTCCAATGATCCCTGCCCACACCGCCGCTGCAAGCAGCGTGGCGACGACGGTGACCCACAGTTGCGTAGCGATGAACCATCGGCGCCGGTCAACAATGTCGGCCATGGCACCGCTGGGAAGGGCCAGCAAGAATGCTGGCAGGGTTGCGGCTGTACGCACCAGTGCCACCAGCACCGGATCATTGGAGAGTGTGCTCATCAACCAGGCTGCCGCCAGCTCGTTCATCCACATGCACACGTTGGCGGTGAGCCAGGCGAGCCAGAGCATGCGGAAGATGCGATGGCGCAGCGGCCCCCACGCGCTGGCAGCCGGTCGGGGCGGCAGGTCCATCAGCGGTCCTGTCACTTGCGCTCGAGCATTGGCTGCAAGGCGTCCACCAAAGAGCGGACGGTGACGCCGGCGCGTTCATTTTGCAGTGGCATCGGCCAGATGGGTTCGAGCTCATCGCGGCCACACTTGCGGGCATCGGTGTCGTGCGGGCCGGCCGCATCCGCTGGCGCTGTGCTGACCGCCCGATGGTGCGGCTGTGCGCTCTGCTCGCACGGGCCCTGAACGGCGAAATCAAAGCCGGCCTTGCAAGAGTGTCGCGAGCTCCCGGAGCCCGTTACGCCCAGGTCGATGAATCCCACCGGCATGCTTGTCTCCTTGCGGCTCATGACCCAGGTGTCACTTGGCTACGTTCGTGGTGTTCGCATATAGGAACACTAAATCGTATATGCGTTAACATGGTAGTGCTCCAAGTGGAGGGATGTCAATGTGGATGGCCCTTGATGGCGTCATCGGAAAGTCCGAGAGGTGTCCACGTTGGGTCCGGGAAACGCGCATGGCCATGCCACCTTGGCATTCCCGGGCAGTTCATCATCGCGAGGTGTGCAATGCCAAGTCGCGAATCGCGGGTGGACCGATCGCGACTGCCGTACGGCGATGCTCTTGCCACAGGAGCGTGCGAACGTTCAGATTCAGGTGGATCCAGCTGCGATCCAAGAGGTTCTTCAGTAAATTGGGTGCCCAGGCCGCGAGTGACAGATCGCCTGCCGACAGTTCCCACTGACGGCAACTCTTGCATGCCGCACACGGGCGCATGCTGAGGCAGCGTCGCTATGACGCGCTCAAGAACTTCACTTGATCACCCAACTGATAAGAAACCCCGATTCCCTGTCAACGTGAAAACGAAATGCGATGCCTGTGAGCACTGAAGCGTCCGACCCGCGCCGGGCGGCACGGGTCACTTCAAGCGACTATGGCTTGTCCGGCGTCATCGGGCGGGAGGGCTTCGGCACCATGTTGAGCAGGGTCTGCGTCAGGCCCCCATCGACAAGGATGTCTTGCCCGTTGACATAGCCGGCCCGGTCGCTGGCCAAGAACGCGACCGCATTGGCCAAGTCCACCGGATCGCTGATCCGGCCAACCGGAACGAGTTGTCTGCGCTTTCCTCCGATTTCGGGGTCGCTGTAAATGGCCTCGCTGGCCGGCGTGCGCACCCAAGCGGGAGAGACAGAATTGCAACGGATGCGATGCTCCGCCAATTCGAGGGACAGCATCCGCGTCATCATCATCAGGCCCGCCTTGCTTACGCTGTAGGCGCCTCCCAAGGGGCGCGGCATGTGGCCGCAAATCGACGATACGTTGACGATGCTGCCGCCGTGGCCCATGGCAACCATCTGTGCCGCGAATGCACGTGTGCATATCAGTGCACCGGTCAGGTTGACACCGAGCATGCGGTTCCACAATCCGAGGTCAGCGGTCATCAGCGCTCCGGTGCTGCCGCTCACGAGGGCGGCGTTATTGACGAGCACTTGGCAAGGACCAAGTTCGTTCGCCACCAGTTGAGCTGCTGCGGCTACCGCCGATTCGTCTGCCACGTCGGCAACGACCGCAACGGCCTGCCCTCCGGCCCCACGGATGCTGGCTGCCACTGAGCCTGAGGACTTCTCGTCTCGATCAAGAACGGCCACATATGCCCCCAGCAATGCCAGTTCGCGCGCCACTCCTTCGCCTATGCCGCTGCCGGCCCCAGTGACGACACAGACACGTCCGGCAAGGCCCAGCCAGCTGTCCGATCCATCGTTTGCCATGTTTTTTCCTTCAGTGTGAATGCTGATGTGCAACGCGCTCGACAAAGGCGTCGAGTTCCCGTCTGGCCATATCGTTCGCCTCGAGACTGGCGATCTGACCGATATCCGGGACACGCTTGATGTTTGCGTTGGCTTCCCGCAGGGACGCCACGTCCATGTTGGGGTATGCATGCTTGGCATTATCAAAACGAGGCGGCTTTTGATACCGGTGTCCGACGAATGTGGCAACAGCACAGGGCCTGGACTGCGCCAAACTTGCGGATGCAGTGGCCTGCATCCCAGAGTGCGGAGTCAAATTGAAGGCCTGAAGGAACGCCAGTCCTGGCCACGCCGCCGAATGCACCACACCTGATCGCGCAACGCTGCGTCACTTCGTCGCGTGAACACAGCTGGAAAGCCATTCGGGATGAAAGGGCCGAACTCGGGCCTATCGACGAGCGCTGCCATGCGCCCGAAACCCCTGCCGTCAGGCGCCTCGAAATACCGTCGCGACAGCAACGGCAAGGCCAATCAACCACGGCGCAGACCAAGGACGAACTCGACAACATGGTTTACCGCGCCTTGCACCGCCTGCAGCGTTGTCCTGGCCTTTCTTAGACCTTCCCAGGTTCCTCTCGTCGGCCGGAGCTACGGTGATCGGGGTGCAGCAAGCGTCCCGAGATCACTGGCGTTCATGGCTCACAGGGCACATGTCCGGCCAGACATTGCGTGCGGCAACAAGGAAGGCGCCGATCAGCGGGTCGTTGGCACGGTTGATCAGGTGCGCGAGCAAGAGAGGGAATTCCGCACGGGCAATGGGAGAGGCCGCAATGCTGCCTTGAGCAAGCCCGTGCACGACGTGCTCCTCGCGCACGAGCATGAGACCCACACCGGCATCAAGCATGGCGCGGCCGAGCACCGGACTGTTGAAGCGGGCGACGATATCGGGTTCAAGACTACGCGCCTCGAACATCGTGCGCAGCATCGTGGAATACGAGGGGCTGCGTTCAACTGGGGCGATCCATGGCAGGCTCGCAAGCTCAGCCCAACTCGCACTTTCAATCTTCTCTTTCCAGGCCGCAGAACCGGCCACTCGGAACGCCACGGTCCTGAGCTTGTAGTAGACGAAATCCGGATCGGCCGGAGGGTCGATGAGCAATCCCAGATCCAGCTCACCCGTCTTGAGTCCATGCCGTGCGCTGTTCGTCAACCGCGCATGCAGCTCCACTTGGACCAATGGATGCGCCGCTCGCAATGCGGCCACGGTCTGGCCGATTCTGCTGATGGTGGGCTCGTTGTCCGAGCCGATCACCAGCTGTCCTTCGACCTTGCCGTGGACCTCGAGCGCGAATGAGGTGAACAGCGTTGCCTCGTTCAGGAGCGCCTTGGCCTTGCGAAACAAGAGCTGGCCTGCACGGGTGAGTTCGAGGTTGCGGTTGGTGCGAACGAACAGCTGGGTTTGCACCATGCTTTCAATGGCGCGCACGTGCGCACTTGCCGCTGACACGCTGATATGCAACCGTTCGGCCGCGCGGGTGAGATGCTGCTCCTCGGCGGCAGCGACAAAGGTCCGCAGCGGCACAAGATCAATGAGCATAGTCGCCTCCAGGTTCGCCTCGGATTAGTTCGATACGTCATCCTAATCCGCTCGCACAACCTCTTTCGCGCGCTGTTTTCAGGCAAGTCGTCGAGGCTGCCGGATCGCTACGGCCGCTGGCTTTTCACGAGCTTGCCCCACTTCTCTACTTCCGCGCGTTGCATCGTGGTCAATTGCTCTCCGGACAGGTTCAGAGGCTCGATGCCGTACTTGGCAAGCGCTTCCAGCACGACTGTGGTCTTGGATGCCTTCTGCAGGATGTCAAGCAGCGCACTTGAGATTGCCGGGGATGTCTTAGCCGGTGCATAGGTGGCAAGCCAGGATGTGAACGAGTAATTGGGAAGTCCTTGTTCCCGCAGGGTCGGCACATTGGGCAGATCCTTCAGGCGCGACGTGCTGCTCACCCCCAACGCTCGAATCCTTCCGGAGTTGTTGAACGCGTTCGCGCTCAATACCGTTGCGAACGCCATGTCCAACTCGCCGGAGCTCACGGCAGTGAGGACTTCGCTCTGTGTCTTGTAAGGCACCGGCAGCAACCTGATCCCGCCATACTGCTCCAGCATCTCCGCTGCCATCCGACCGGTGGTCGAAAAGCTTCCGAACGAGTACTTCCCGGGGTTTGCACGTGCCGCGGCAACGAACTCCTGTGCCGTCCTGAACGGACTCGCCGCTCCAACGTACATGACCAGCGGTATGGTGCCGGCCCCCGCAAGAGGGACGAAGTCGGCCACGGGATCGTAGGGAATGTTCCGCAGCATCAGCACGTTGAGCACTTGCGTCGAGTTGCTGGTCATCATGATGGTGTATCCGTCCGGCGGTGCTGCCTTGGCCGCCTGTACACCGATGACGCCTTCAGCGCCGGGCTTGTTCTCAACCACGACGCTCAGCCCGGACACTTCGTTGATGCCACGCTCGTAAGCACGGGCCAGTAGATCGGCCGTGCTCGTGGCACCGGAGGGCACGATGATACGTAGCGGCCTGGACTTGTCCGGAAAAGTCTGTGACCAGGATGACCCGGCACAGAGCAGCAGCCCGACCAAGACGTAACGCAGCAGTTTCATTGGGTCTCCTTGCTTGATTGGAATATGCACGCCGAAAAGCCAAAGCCCCCGCCAATGCTGGGCTAGGGCCAGATGTCTAGGCAGACTCAGACCCGCCAGCGGGCGGGTCCTCGAGCAGCACCTCGCGAATCGCGGCCGGATCCACCTGGATGCGCACACCGGCGCGCTCCTGTGGCAGCAGTGCCACGCAGCGGCCGTCTCGGGCTGACCAGCCGCGGTTCACCGCCTCTTGCAGGTCCGCCAGCGCCAGGTTGGCAAAGCGCATCGGTACGCCCAGGTTGCGGGCCAGACCGGTGGCAACCAGCAAGTCCTTGTACATGATGGGCAACACCGCATTGGGCGTGTCGAACTGTGCCGGCAGGATCTCGTCGACCAGGCCGTCAAAGGTGCGGCGGCGGCCGATGGCGCCCTGGCGCACCGCCTTCCACAAGGCCAGCGGGTCGGCGCCGGCCTTGACGCCCAGCACGAAACCCTCAACGATGGCCGCCTGTGTTGCCTGGCTGATGCAGTTGTGGACCAGTTTCGTGACCAGCCCGCTGCCCGCCGCGCCCACGTGCACCGGGCTGTCGCCCATGGCGCGCAGGACCGGCTCGAAGCGCCGGTAGGCCGCGGCGACGCCACCGACCCAGATGGCCAGTTGCGCCCGCGCAGCGCCGGCCGGGCCGCCGCTCACGGGTGCGTCGAGGAAATGCGCGCCGCGTTCGCTGCAGGCTGCATGCAGCCGCTGCACCAGTTCCGGGGTGCTGGTCGACATCTCGAACAGTGCGTTGCCGGGTCGCATGCCGGCCAGCACGCCCTGCGGTCCCAGCACGACGGATTCGATCACGGCCAGGCCAGGCAGACACGTGAAGACCACGTCGCACTGCGCCGCGAGCGCGCACGGCGTTTCGGCCCACACCGCGCCCGCGTCGCAATGCACCCGCGCCGCCTCGCGCCGGAGGTCGTTGACGACGAGCGGATAGCCAGCGCGCTGCAGGTTGGTGGCCATCGGGGCGCCCATGAGGCCAAGGCCGATGAATCCGACGGTGGGTAAGTGGAGGGACGTCATGCCAGGCTGGCGCGTATGCAGTGGCGCAATGGATTCACAGCTGTTTCGCGCTGGCGGATTCGGACTGCAATTCATTGAAGACCCGGGTCGCCACCACCAGCGCGGCGCGGGCGCGCGGGACCCCGATGTAGGGCCAGCAGTGGATCAGCCCCTCGATGATTTCGTCCTCACTCCAGCCATGGTTGCGGCAAAACCGCACGTGCAGCGCCAGGGCGTCCGTGCTGCCTTGAGCAGTGTCACAGATCATGGTGATCAGCGAGCGTGTCTTCAAGTCCAGGCCGTCGCGCGTCCATAGCTGCGCAAACAGGACCTCCTGGCAGACGTCGCCGAATTTTTCCATGTGCTTGTCGGTGTAGACCTCGCGATCAAGCTTGTCGGCACAGACATCACCGACGAGTTCGCGGCGGACCGCGCGTCCGCGGGCGAGTAGTTCAGCATTGGGCATGGGATTCTCCTTCGTTGCGGTTGGTGTCAAGAGGGACCTGGTGATGTCGGACCGTCTTCGTCCCTCGGTCATTGCGGCTTGATGCCAGCGTCCTTTACCCAGCGGCCCCACAGGCCGATCTGCTCCTGGTTGAAGGTCATCAGGCGATCGGGGCTGGACGATGTGGCGGGAATCATTCCCGCGCTGGCAAGGTATTTCGCCATCTCGGGATCGGCCATTGCCTTCAGAAGACCTTGGTGGAGGCGCTGGCCGATGTCGCGCGGCAGCCCCGCCGGTGCGTAGACCGCAATCCAGGACGCATAGTCGTAATCGGGAAGCCCCAACTCGGCCAGCGGTGCGACGTCCGGCATGCTGGCCAAGCGCTGGCGCGAGGTGATGCCAAGCACGCGCAGCTTGCCGCTTTGCAGGTGGGCGGCGGCCACCACCGGGTCATTCATCATGAAGTCCAACCGACCGCCGAGCAGGTCCGTGGTGGCCTGGAGCGTGCCAGCGTAGTTGACGCCCACGGCTTCGAAGCCACCCTGGACCTTCAGGAGCTGCGCGGCCACCAGGGTGCCGGAGTTGCCGATGCCGTAATTCAGCTTGCCGTTCTTCTCACGGGCGTAGCGCAGGAACTCCTGCAGGTTCTTCACCGGCAGCTCCGCGTTCACCACCAGCAGCAGCGGATTCAGCGAGAGTTGGGTGAGCGGGGTGAAGTCCTTGATCGGGTCGTAGCCCAGGTCCTTCATCGTGTGCACGCTCGCGGCATGCGAGGAGTTGCCGGCCAGCAGCAGCGTGTAGCCGTCCGCCGGGGCCTTGGCAGCGGCGCGCGAGGCGATAGCGCCCTGTGCGCCGGGCTTGTTCTCCACCACCAGCGGTTGGCCAAGGAGCTTGCCGAGAGGCTCGCCGACGCGGCGAGCCATGGTGTCGCCGGCGGACCCGGGAGCCACCGTCGCGATCATCTTGATGGGGCGGTTGGGGTAGGCGCCCTCAGCGTGCACGCCGCTGAAGGCCAGCAGTGAGGCCGCGGCGAGGACCAGAGCTTTGCGTCGCAAGGATGTCTCCTGGGTTGCTGCGTCACTGCGAAAGGCGGGCTTCCAGCACCGCCATGTCGGGTTCCACATCCAGCCGGGCCACCGCCCCTTTCAGTTCGGGACGCGGAGGCGGATACATCTCCAGCACCAACGGATCGTGCCCGGGTACCAACCGGTCCAAACCGCCCGCGAGTTGGCGTGCGCGGTCGAACGAATCCATCATTTGCGGCACGTCCACCACCAGCGGGAACGGTCGCCGGTGCACCACGTTCTCGAAGTAGTGCGCGGCGTCGGACAGCAGCAGCACCCAGCCCCGCCGGGTGTGCACGCGCACCGCCTGCAGGCCAGGCGTGTGGCCGCGCAGCGGTTGCAGTTCGATGCCGGGCGTCAGCTCGAACGGGCCGTCGTGGAAGCTCACCCGTTCGGCGTAGGTGAGGCGCACCACGTCAACGATGTCTTCCACCTCGTAGGGCAGGCGAAAGAAGGCGCTGCACATCGATCGGCCCGTGGCGAAACGGATCTCCGGCTCCTGGAGGTGGAAGCGTGCTGCCGGGAAGCGTTGGAAGTTCCCGGCGTGGTCGTAGTGCAGGTGGGTGACCACGACGTCGCGCACGGCGTCTGGATCGACCCCGACCAGCTTCAGCGACTCAACCGGGCAGCGCAGGAACTCGCGGTTGCGCCGCTTGGCCGTCTCCCGCGAGAAGCCCATGTCGACGACGATGCTGCTCTCCTTACCGACGGCCACCCAGACGAAATAGTCCATGTCCATCGCAGCCTCGTGTGGATCGCCGAGGAGAAAATGGTCGCGGCGCATCGCGGGCCGGCGCGCATAGCGGATCGCGTAGAGCTCGTACTCGGGCAGGGCGGCCATCGTCAAGCTCCGTGCGGCAGCAGGATCTGACGCACCACGCCGCCGCCGTGCAGCAGGTCGAAACCTTCGTTGAGCTGGTCGAAGCCGATGTGGTCGCTACGAAGCCGGTCGACCGGCAGCCGCCCGCGCAGGTACAGGTCGGCATAGCGTGGAATGTCATCCTGCGGCACGCCGCCGCCCATCATTGAGCCGCGCAGCACTTTCTCCTCGGCCACCCAGGGCAGGTGGGCCACGGTGAAGGTAGCGGTGGCCTTGCCAAGCCCGACGCCCACCACCTCGCCGCCGCGCACCGTGATCTTCTGCGCCATCTCCAGGGCCGACAAGTTGCCGGAGACCTCGAAGGCGAAGTCGACGCCGCCATCGGTAAGGTCCAGCACCTGCTGCACCACGTGCGGATCGCGCGCATCGACGCAATCGGTGGCGCCCACGGCGCGGGCGAGATCGAACTTGCCTGGCAGCACGTCGATGCCAATGATCTTCGAAGCTCCGGCCTCGCGCGCCGCCATCACCGCCGTCAGGCCGACACCACCCAGGCCGATGACGGCCACCGAGGCACCTTGCCGCACCTTGGCGCTGTTGAACACCGCACCGGCGCCGGTGACAACGGCGCAGCCGAACAGCGCGCCGACGTCGAAAGGCACGTCCTTGGGCAGCTTCACGAGTGCCTGTGGCACCACCACGGCGTACTGCGCGTACACGGAGATGCCGCTGTAGTGGTTGAGCCGGCCGCCATCGAGCAGGCGCAGGCGGCGAGCGCCGGTAGCCAGCAAGCCTTCGTTGCGGGCGCCGCTCACGGCCTGGCACAGGCCGGGGCGGCCCGACACGCAGGTTCGGCACTTGCCGCAGCCTGCCACGGCGGCCATGGCCACGTGATCGCCCGGCTGGCACTCCGTGACGCCGCGGCCGACTTCCCGCACGATGCCGGCTCCTTCGTGGCCGCCAACGATCGGTAGCGGCCGCTTGCGCAAGCCCTCCACCACCGACAGGTCGGAGTGGCACAGGCCGGCGCCGCGGATCTCCACCAGCACTTCGCCTTCGCCCGGCCCTTCCAGCTCGACTTCCTCGATGCGGAAGGGCCGGCTCTGGGCGAAGGGCGCCGGCAGGCCCTGCTCGTACATGACTGCTGCGGTCATCCGCATGGTGTTCTCCTGGCTGACTGTTGATACGTTCGCGCTGCCGCGCAGCCCGGCCGCCTACAGCGGCGATCGGGGCAGCTTTCAAAAAGACCGCCGTGGGCGCCGCATTGCAGGTGCGCCCGACACGGTGGCCGGCGCCGAGCGCGGCCAGTTCAAGGACGACTCCTCGGTTGAGGATGTACCTGTTCGTGGGTGCAGAGAGGCGCAGTGAGATGTCGTCAACGGATCAGTCCTGCCTGGAGGGTGATCCGACTGCAGCAGGCCCTTCGTGCGCCGATCTGATCTGCAGGCTATCGGCGTTCAGTTGAGGACGAAGAGTCGTTCCTCGGTCATGTCGCGAATTGAGAACTTCGGGCCCTCGCGGCCCATGCCGCTATCCTTCACGCCGCCGTAAGGCATCTGGTCGGAGCGCCAGCGCGAGGTTGCGTTGACGATCACGCCTCCGGTACGCAAGTTGCGCATGGCGGCCAGCGCCAAGTCCAGCGAATTGGTGAAGATGCCGGCTTGCAGGCCTAGCGGGCTAGCGCTGATGGCCTTGAACAGGGGATCGATGTCCTCGTAGGGCTGCACGCTCATGGCCGGTCCGAAGATCTCCTCGCACACCGCCGGCATCTCCGGCTGCACGCCGGTGAGGATGGTGCCGGTCAGCTGCGCACCCTCGCGCTTCCAGCCGCGCACGGCGCGCGCGCCGCTGGCTACCGCACCTTCGAGCATGGCTTCGACGCGGCGGGCGGCTTCCTCGTCAATCAGCGTGCCGACCTCGGTAGCTAAATCCAGCGGGTCGCCCAAGCGAATGATGTCCATCTCGGCGCACAAGGCGTCCAGGAAGCGGTCGTGGACCTTGCGGTGCACGAACACGTTCTGCACCGAGGCGCAGCTCTGTCCGGCCAAGGCCATGGCATTTCGAGCACTGGCCTTGGCAGCAGCGAGCACATCGGCATCGTGGTGCACGAAGGTAGGGCCCACGCCGCCAAGCTCCAGCGCGACACGTTTCATGCCCACTGCATTGCGGATCAGCTTGCCGACGCGCACGGAGCCGGTGAAGCTCACGAAGTCGACCCGCACATCCTTCACCAGTTGCGGCGCGACCGCGTCGCCGTAGAGCGTGTTCACCGCGCCGGCCGGTACGCCAGCTTCCAGCAACGCTTCGATGAACAGGTGCACGCACAACGGTGCCTTGGGCGATGGCTTGAGCACCACGCAGTTGCCAGCGGCCAGCGCGGGACCGACCTTGTGCGCGGCCAAGTTGACGGGGCTGTTGAACGGCGTGATAGCGGCCACCACGCCGACCGGGTAACGCATCATGAAGGCGAGCTTGCCGGCGCCGATGGTGGTCCCGTCCATCGGAATGTGCTCGCCCTGGATGCGTATGGCCTCCTCGGCGCACAGGCGCAGCAGATCGGCAGTGCGCTGGGTCTCGACGATGGAGTCGCGCAGCGCCTTGCCGGTCTCGCGCGTCATGGCACGGGCGATGGGGTCGACGCGCTGAGTCAACTTGTCGGCCGCCCGTCGCAGCAGGGCGGCACGCTCGTGACCAGGGATGGCAGCCATGATTGCGCGGGCGTCATGCGCAGCGCGCAGCGCGTCGTCGCAGTCGCGCGCCGTGGCCATGGGAGCGAGGGCGACTACCTCTCCGCGGTACGGGTCGCGAACCTCCTGGTAGTGCTCGGCGTCGCGCCAGGTGCCACCGATGTGCATGGGGATGCGTTGGGGCTCGGGCCTCGGGGCTTCGTTCATGTGTCTCCTGGCATTGCGGCTGCTTCGGAGCAGTCTAGGAAAGCCTCTGGGGCGCGTCCATGGCGATTTCTGGAAGCCGGTTTTCAGGAACCATGAACTCTGGCCTCGGGTAGCGGCTTGCTCCTCTTCCAGCACCCGTCTTGCACCAGGGCACCCGAGCCCAGTGCGATGCAGCGGCGGGCCGCGTCGAGCCGACTGGTGCCGCGCTGGTGTGGCCAGGCCAACTGCTCCAACGTGCGCCGTGGTCATGCCCGGTTGCGGCACAGGCAAGCGTCGCGCTTGCATGTCAATGGGAGCCGGGTGCCCCAGGCAGGGACACTGGGCCAGCAACCGGTGGTAAAGCCCGTGCACCCAGCGGCTGCGAAGTCCGCCTGCCGGGCAGGCGGCACTCTTCACAGTGCTGATGGCACTGACCGGCAGCCGCGCTCCGTCGCACTGCCAGCCTGTCATGCGCTTGCCAACCGCACGCAGCACCTGTACCAGGAGATCCAGCACCATGGCGATACACCATCAAGTACCAATAGCGCTGAAGTCATGCGTTGCCCCGCGGTGGCGTCATGCAAACCGCGGCTGAGCCAATATTCGGGCGGCGCTGACAGAAAGCCGTGATCTACCGCGTCATCCCGGCCAGCAGCCGCACCCGGGTGGCGGCGGAGACCTTGCGCCACTGGCTCAAGGACTACCGGAGTGGCGGCTTCGACACGCTTTTCCCGAAGGGCCGGTGCGTTCGGTGCGGTCACGCGCGCAGTCACAGGCCACAGCCGACGTTCTGCTGAGCCTCAAGCAAGAGCAGCCGCATCTGTCGATTACGCAACTGATCGCTGCCCTGGGACCGACCCCCCCGAGTCAGCTGGACCCGCGGCTTTGACGGTGCATCGGCTGCTACAGCGTGCCGGGCTGATGGACCGCACCGCGCAGGACGGCCCCGGCGACCAGGACCGATGGCGCTTCGCCTTCGCGCATCCAGGCCAGCTGTGGATGAGCAACGCCATGCACGGCCCGAGCGTGATGCTGTCTGGCCCGCGCGTGCGGGGCAAGTCGGTGATGGGACGCCGCCGGCTTCGGCGAGCGGAAGTGTAGTCACCGGCTGACGGGATGGCAGGTGCAGCAACGAATTGGCATCGGTGAAGGGCGTTCCGGTGTGGCAGGTGGCGCAGCGTCCTGCACCGTCGAAGACAAGCTTGCTACGCGCCGCCGCGGTGGCGTTGAAGCTGCCCGCCGCCTCAGGCGGTGCTTGCAGCGACAGCTGGTAGGGGCAATCGAATGGACGCACCCACTCACCTTCATGCCGGCAACCGGGTTAGCCAGCACGTAGCGATGCTCGACCAGCCAGCGAAACAGCGCCTCCAGCACCGACACCGTGTACTTGATAGAGCGCGCGGACAGCGCCCTGGCGAACGGCCGCCACTCGGGCGAGTGGCGCGGGCGTGGCGGTCCGATCCAGCGCGCGGCGGGCCCGCAGGCAACCTTCGAGGGCGCAGACGGTTTCCTGCGCGTCTACCTGCGCGGGCAGTGCGACAGCCAGGCGCTGCGCGATGGCCTGGGCCGCCGCTGCACCTTCCCGCAGGTCGGCTTCAAGCCTTGTCCCTGCTGCCGCCCGAACCACACCGCGATCAGCGCCGCGCTTGCATTGCAGGCCTCGATCGCCGCCGCATGCAGGGCATCCGGCGCGTGCGCATCGGCCTGAACCGGCTTGCCTACGAAGCGGCCTGCCTGCCGCTGTAACTGCGGGCGGCGCCGCGCTCGGTGGTGCAGGCGCAGTTCAGCAGCCCCTACACGGTGGCGGCGGCACCGGTCGATGGCGGCGTGCAGCTGGCGCACTTTTTCGAGGCAGCGCTGCAGCACACCGACCCGCAGACGATGGCGGCGTGGGGGGAGCCACATGTCGACGAGGAGGTCGAGCGCGAATAGAGCGGCAAGGTCTCGCCCGCCGCCGTGCGGGTGGAGCTGGGCGACGGCAGCGCCCATGGCATGCGCATCGAGCTGCCCCTGGGCCACCCCAGCCCCCCCTGAGCGCGGCGGATTTAGACGCCAAGGCAGCGACCGTTTCCAGCGCCGCGGCGCGGCCGATGCGCGAGGACGCCTGGCGCGAGCTGCGCCGGATGGTCGACGGGCTGGAATGCCTGGCGGATGGGCGCGCCCCGCTGGCCGCGCTGACGGCTCCGCGAGCGCGCCTCAAGCGTCGGCCGCGCCGAACTCCAGCGCCATCAGGCGCGCCCGCAGCCAGCGGTTGGCCGCGTCTTGGTCGACGCGGCTGTGCCAGAACTGACGCACATGTGCCTGCGGCAGCGTGAAGGGCAGGGGCATCGTCTGCAGGCCGCGCGCAGCTTGCATGGCGCGCCGCGGCACGGTGGCGATGAGGGAGGTGGCGGCCACCACTTCGACGGCCGTGTGGTACTCCGCCACACGCAGCGCCACGCTGCGGCGCCGGCGCCGGCGGGCGAGCTCGCGATCCACCTGCGCATCCGCGTTGCCGGAGGCGATGGCGACGTGGCGCGCCGCCACGAACTGCGCCAGCTTGATCTCGCCGCGCAACTGCGGGTGCTGCGCGGACGCAATGCAGCAGTAGCTGTCGTGGAACAGCCGCTGCTGGTGAAAGCCCGCCGTGAGGAAGGGCAGGTGGCCAATCGCCAGGTCGGCGCGGCCCTCCTGCAGCGTGCGGGCGTACTGCTCGTGCGGCAGCTGCACGGCCTCGAGCACGACGTGGGGCGCCTCGGTTTCCAGCACCTGCATCAGCGGCGGCAGCAAGGCCGCCGCGCCAACGTCGGAAGTGAGGACGCGGAAGGTGCGCTCGAGGTGGCGCGGGTCGAACTCCGTGCGCTGCTCCAGGGCCTGCTTCAGGTGAGCCAGGGCTTCGCGCACCGGGCCGATCATGGCGTCGGCCAGCGCCGTGGGCGCCATGCCGTCGGCGGTGCGCACGAACAGGGGGTCGTCGCAGGCCCGGCGCAGCCGCAGCAGGGCGTTGCTCATGGCCGGCTGCGACAGGCCGACGACCATCGCCGCGCGCGACACGTTGCCTTCGGCGTGGATCGCGGCGAACACGCGCAGCAGGTTCAGGTCGAAGGTCTGCAGATTCACGGCTTGAATAGTACATCGCTCCACAATCCATTGGACTGTGAATGGGCCGGCAACGAAGATCACTGCATCTGCAACGAACCCGTGCTCTCACCCATGTCCTCCGCCACGCCCGCATCCGACCAGCCCACCTGCACCCCTGTCCTCGTCGTCGGCGCCGGCCCGGTGGGCCTGGGCATGGCGCTCGAACTCGCCTGGCGTGGCATCGACTCGACGCTGATCGAGCAGGGCGATGGCAGCATCGCGCACCCGCGCACCGGCCTGATGGCAGTTCGTACGATGGAGCTGCTGCGCCGCTGGGGCCTCGCCCATCGCATCCGCAACTGCGGCTTCCCGGACGACTACGAACTGTCGATGGTGTTCTGCACCTCGCTCAATGGCCTACTGCTGGCGAAGGAGCCTTACCCCAGCATGCGCGACACGCCCACCCCGCCGGAAACGCCGGAGAAGAAGCAGCGCTGCCCGCAGCTGTGGATGCAGCCGATCCTGGCCGCGGCCGTCCAAGAGCAGCCCCACGTGGACATGCGCCACCTGCACCGCCTGGAAGGATTCACGCAAGACGAGACGGGCGTCACCAGCCGCGTGGTGGACGCGCGCACCGGCGCCACCCGGGAGATCCGATCGGACTACCTGCTCGCCTGCGACGGCGCGGCCAGCGCCGTGCGCACCGAGTTGGGCATCCCGATGACGGGGCGCCTCCTGAGCTACTCCATCAACATCCTGATCCGCGCGCCGGGCCTGGCGCGGCAGCATCGCATGGGTGAGGCGGAACGCTACCTGTTCGTCGGCCCGGAAGGCACCTGGGGCAACCTCACCGTCGTCGACGGCAACGAGATCTGGCGCCTGACGGTGCTGGGCTCCGACCAGAAGCTGGACCTGGCCGATTTCGACGCCGCCCACTGGGTGCGCCGCGCCTTCGGCAGCGCCGACATCGCCTTCGAGGTGCTGGCGGTGGACCCGTGGCGCCGCAGCGAGATGCTGGCCGAGTCCTATGGCCGCGGCCGCGTGTTACTGGTGGGCGACTCCGGCCACACGATGTCGCCCACCGGCGGCATGGGCATGAACACCGGTATGCAGGAGGTGCTGGATCTCGGCTGGAAGCTGCAGGGCGCCCTGCAGGGCTGGGCCGGCCCGGCCCTGCTGGCGAGCTACGAGGTGGAGCGCAGACCGGTCGCGGCGCGCAACATCGGCTTCTCCACCCAGAACTTCAAGGCCTGGCGCGACGTGCCCGACACCCGCGCGGTCTGCGACCAGACGGCTGAGGGGGCCCGCGTGCGTGCCGAGGTCGGACAGCGGTTGGCAAACTCCACCCGCGTCGAATGGGAGTCGCTGGGGCTGCAGATCGGCCACCGCTACGAAGGCTCGCCGATCTGCGTTCCGGACGGCACGCCCGCCACGCCGGACGACTACTCGGTGTATGTGCCGACCGCCCGCCCCGGCTCCCGAGCGCCGCACGCCTGGCTGGCCGACGGCCGCTCCACGCTGGACTTGTTCGGCCGCTCCTTCGTGCTGCTGGCCTTCGGCGCCGGCGCAGACACGCGGGCGCTGGAGCGGTCCTTCGCCGGCCGCGGCGTGCCGCTGGCCATCGAGCGCATCGAGGATGCACGCATCGCCGCCCTGTACGAGCGTGCCCTGGTGCTGGTGCGGCCCGACGGGCACGTGGCCTGGCGCGGCGACGCCGTGGGGGAGGCCGAATCCATCGTCGACGTCGTGCGCGGAGCCTCGGCCGGCACGCAAGCGGCGCCCGCCGGCGTCCCGGCCGAAATCGTGGAGGCATGATGGCCAGCATCGAGGAACGGCTCACCGCGCTGGAAGACCGCACCGCCATCAGCGAGCTGCGCTCCCGCTACTGCTGGTATACGGTACGCGGCCTGCGCGACGAAGTGGTCGAGCTCTTCACCGAGGACGGCGTGTTCCAGAACGCCCGCAATGGCGAGAGCGTCGAGGGCAAGGCGGCCTTGCGCGAGTACTTCGAGCGCATGCAGCCGGCTCGCCGCATCCCCCTGGTCATGAACGAGGTTACGCACCTGGCCGGCAACGAGGCGGAAGGCACCTGTGCCATGACGTCCGTCGGCGAGGGCGCCTTCTGCGGCCACTACATCGATTCGTTCCGCAAGGTAGAGGGGCACTGGCTGTTCAGCGCGCGCAGCTTCTTCCCCTATTGGCCGGTCTACCAGCCGGACGCGCAACGCGTCCACCCTTGAACACATCCAAGGAGACATCGTCCAATGAAGCGACGTTCAACCCTGCAACTGCTCGCGCTCGGCCTGGCCGGCGGCGCGCTCGATGCGCTGGCCCAGGGCGGGCGCACCATCCGCCTGGTCGTACCGAACCCCGCGGGTTCCTCGACCGACCAGGTGGCCCGCCTCTTCGCGCAGCCGCTGGGCGCCGCGCTGGGCCAGACCATCGTGGTCGACAACAAGCCCGGGGCCAACGGCATCATCGCCATGCAGGACCTGCTGCGCTCCCCGCCCGATGGCAGCACCCTCATGCTCGCCTCGCTGTCGCCGCTGGCGATCAACGTCGCGGTGCTGAAGAACCTGCCCTACGACCCGCGCAAGGACGTCACGCCGATCGCCGGCGGCTACCTGTCCAACCAGGTGCTGATGGTGCGGGCCAGCCATCCCGCGCAGTCCCTGGCCGATTTCATCGCGCTGGCCAAGCGCAATCCCGGCAAGGTGAGCATCGGCCATGCCAGCACGCTGTCGCAGGGGCAGATCGGTGCCATGACCAAGCAGGCCGGCATCGAAGTGCTCAACGTGCCCTACAAAGGCATCCCGCCGGCGCTGACCGACGTGATCGGCGGCACTCTGGATGCGACTTTCGTCGACATGGTCAACGCCCTCGGCCAGCGCAAGGCCGGGCAGATGCGTGCGCTGGCGGTCACCTCCGCCAAGCGCAATCCTGCGGCGCCCGATTGGCCCTCGGTGGCCGAGACCTTGCCAGGCTACGACTTCTCGGCCTGGACAGCCTTCGTCGGGCCGGGCGGCATGGCGCCGGCCACGGTCAACCGCATCCACGCGGCGATGGCCGGCCTGCTGAAACAGAAGGACATGGTCGACAAGCTCGCGGCCATCGGCATGGTGCCGCAGCGGGCGTCGCCGGCGGAACTCAAGGCGCTCATCGACAGCGACATCGCTCGTTGGTCGCGCCTGGTGGCGGAACACGGGATCCAGGCGGAGTAGGAGCAGCCATGGACGACGCATCCCGGCCCGTGGTGGGCTTCATCGGCCTTGGCGCCATGGGCCGGCCCATGGCCACTCGGCTGCGCGCCGCCGGCTACCCGCTGGTCGTGCTGGACGCGCGCGCGGAGGCCACCGCGCCCTTCGTGCAGGCCGGCGCGGTGCGCGCGCAGACGCCGCGCGACGTTGCGCGGCAATGCGACGTGGTGTTCTCCTGCCTGCCCGGGCTGGCGCAGATCGAGGCGGTGGGCTTGGCCCCGGACGGCCTGCTGGCCGGCGCGAGACCCGGCCTAGCCTGGTTCGAGACCTCGACCAGTTCGCCCGCACTGGTGCGGCGCCTGCATGCGGCGTTCGCGGAGCGCGGCGCCCACCTGCTGGATGCGCCGATCAGCGGCGGTCCCCCGGGCGCCGAGCGCGGCAAGCTCGCGATCTGGGTCGGCGGCGATCCGCAGGCTTACCAGCGCCACGAGCCCGTCTTGCGCGCACTGGCCGACAGCCCGGCCTACATCGGCCCCTGCGGGTCCGGCCTCGTGACCAAGCTGGTCCACAACTGCGCCAGCCAGGCGACGCAGGCCGCGATCGCGGAAGTGTTCGCGCTCGGCGTCAAGGCCGGCGCCGACCCGCTGGCGCTGTGGCGCGCCGTGCGCCAGGGCGCGATTGGGCGCCGCCGCACCTTCGACGGCCTCGTCGACCAGTTCCTGCCCGGCGAGTACGACGCACCGCAGGCCGTGCTGGACATCATGCACAAGGACACGCTGGCGGCGACCGAGCTCGGGCGCGAGCTGGGCGTGCCCATGCGCTTTGCCAACCTCGCGCTGGCGGACCTGCAGGAGGCCGTCAACCGGGGCTGGTCCCGCCGCGACGGCCGCTGCGTGATGCTGCTGCCGCAGGAACGCGCCGGCGTCGCGATCCGCGTCGATCCCGCCGCCATCCGCGCCGTGTTGCGCGAAGACCCACCCGCGCCCACCGACACCCGGCATGGCGCCAACACCGACCGGAGTTTGAAGTGACTGTTGGAAACGTTTCCTGGGACCACGAGACCGATGTGCTGGTCTTCGGCAGTGGCGTCGCCGGCTTCTCGACGGCGATCTTCGCCCGCAAGCGCGGCCTGGACGTGCTGGTCTGCGAAAAGATGCCGGTGGTCGGCGGCACCACGGCCACCTCGGGCGGCTTCGCCTGGGTTCCCAACACCCTGCAATCCAAGGCCGGCGGCGCCGTCGACTCGGTCGAGAACGCGCGCACCTACCTGCGGCACGAACTGGGCGAGTACTACCGCGCCGACCTGGTCGACGCCTTCCTGGAGGCCGGCCCGGAAGCGATGGCGACGCTGCAGGACGGCACCGACGTGGCCTTCGACTACGTGAAGTGGCCCGACTACCACGCGGACCAGGTCGGCGGCGTCAGCGCCGGCCGCACCCATGAACCGCGGCGCTTCGACGGCCGCCTGTTGGGCAAGGATTTCGAGCTGCTGCGCCCGCCGATCCGCCGCCTGATGCTGCTGGGCGGCATGTCGATCGACAAGCGCAAGGTCGACGACTTCCTCAATCCGTTCAAGTCGGTGCGCGGCTTCCTGCGTGTGCTCGGCGCCTTCGGCCGCTATGCGCTGGACCGCACGCGCTATTCGCGCGGCACCGACATCGGCGCGGGCAACGCCCTGGTGGCGCGGCTGTTCCTCACGCTGCGCAAGCTGCAAGGCGGCCTGTGGGTCAGCGCGCCGCTGGTCGAACTCATCTCCGAAGAGGGGCGTGTAGTCGGCGCGGTGGTGGAGCACGAGGGCCGGCGCAAGCGCGTGCGCGCCCGGCAGGGCGTGGTCCTGGCCACCGGCGGCTTCCCCCACAACGCGAAGATGCGGGAGGAGCTCGGGCCGCGCCATCCGCACGACCGCTCGGTCGGCTGGGAGGCCAACGTGGGCGAGGGCATCAACGCGGCGCGGCGCATCGGCGGTGCGATCGATCACGCCGTCTGCGGGCCCGGCCTGTGGCAACCCTCGTCGGTGCTGCGGCACCCGGACGGCAGCGAAGAAACCATCCTGTACGGCTACCTGGACCGCGGCAAGCCCGGCATCATCGCCGTCGACGCGCACGGCCGGCGCTTCGTCAACGAGTCCAACTCGTACCACGACATCGGCGAGGCGATGTTCCGCAACGGGGTGGCGCAGGGCAACCACTTCCACTTCATCTGCGAGCGCAAGTTCGTCTGGAAGCGCGGGCTCGGGCTGATCCGGCCCTTCCGCCTTAGCCTGGCGCCGTACGTGAAGTCCGGCTACATCGCCATGGACGACACGCTGGAAGGGCTGGCGCGCAAGATCGGCGTCGACCCCGCGGGCCTGCTCGAGACCGTGCGCAAGCACAACGACTACGCGCGCACCGGCGTGGACCTCGAGTTCCGCCGCGGGACCAACCCTTTCAACAGCATCCTGCTGGGCGACCCGGCCTGCAAGCCGAACCCCAACCTGGCGCCCATCACGCAGGGGCCCTTCGTGGCGCTGCGGATGTATCCGTCGACGCTGGGCACCGCCATCGGCCTAGCGGCCAACGGCCACTCGCAGGTGCTGGATGCGTCGCAGCAGCCGATCCCGGGCCTGTATGCCTGCGGCCAGGACATGTCTCACGTGATGCGCGGCTTCTATCCGGGCGGCGGCATCAACATCGGGCCGGCGATCGTCTTCGCCTTCGTGGCGGTCCGCCACATCGGCACCGGGCAGGCGGCGCAGCCCGCCGCCCAGGCGGCCGAACCAGCGGCTGTTGCGTAAGACAAGGAGCAAGGAATTGACATCCTCACACGCCCTGAAGGACGGTGATTCCTCCTGCGAGACGGCCATGTCCGACCGCGAGAATGTTCCGTGCCGCGTTGACGTCCCGGTCATGGACCGATCCGCATGCACTGCACGTCCACTCTCTCATTCCAAGCCCTGCGATACCTTTCGGCCGCCCCGGCGGCATCGAGCCGCACGAAGAACAGGTCTGGGTGGAGAACGCTTCGTTGACCTCGCGGAACCACACGCCTGCGCGATCGCACTTGTACTGCAGCATGGTCCGCAACGCGCTCCAGCCCGCGTCCAGCACGCTTTTTGCGAGATGCGTGCGGGCGAGGGCTTGGGCATTGACGTTGCCAACGAAGATGCCCCGGTGCTGGCGCACCAAGGTGGTGGAAAGCTTCTGAAGGTGGTCACGTCGCCGGTTAGCGACCTTAGCGTGGATCGCCCGGGTGCGCGCCTTCTTGCCCGCGCGCTGCGCGGTGGCAAGCGCCGGCTCCAGGTCACGGTAGAAGCGCTGCGCGGCGACCTTCTCGCCACTGGACAGCGCCGCGAGCTCCTTCAAGCCCAGGTCGATGCCGACGCAGTCGCTCATGGATGGCATGGGCAGCGGACCGACGAAGTCGGGCTCGTTGACTGTGACGTTCAAGTACCAGCGCCCGCGCGCATCCTCGCTGATGGAACCGGCGCGCAACTCGAAGCCGCCCAGCCCGTAGCTGTCCCACAGCGACAGCCACTGGCCGGCGTAGCAGACTTGCCCGTGCGCGTAGCGGATGGTGCGCACCTTGAACGGCAGCCAGCCCAGGCTGCGCCGCGCCCCGCCGGACTTGCGCCACGCCAGCCGCGTCTTCCTGGCCGTGCGACGCTTCACCGCGTACTGCTCAGCCACCTCCTGCACGGTCTGTACCGGCAGGCCGAGTCCTTCCTTGGTGACGCCCCTGAGGAACGGCCAGAAGTCGAAGCCGCTGAGGAAGCGCCATTCGCGCTCCCAGACCTTGCGGCTGAGATCGTTGCAGTAGTTCCAGACCGTGTTCACCTCGCGCGCACGCTCAGAGAGCCACTTGGCGTGGCGGTCCTTGATGCGCAGGCGAATTACGCAAACTGTCATTTCATCCAGCATAGGGGAAGGCTCATGTTGCCACCAAACACCGAATGCATGACCGCTTCACGCGTACCGCTATCCCTCCTCGGCATGAATGCCGAGGTTTCTCGCGGAGGTTTGTGATGAAGGTATTCGTGATCGGCGGCGCCGGTTTCATCGGGCGCCGCGTCGTGCGGCTGCTGGCGGCCGAAGGCCATGAGGTGGTGAGCCTGGACATCGCCACGGCCGATTTCAGCGACCTGGGCTGCCAGGTGCAGTCGCAGCACCTGGACCTGACCTCGTTCGAGGACGTGATCGCCGCCATGGCCACGCACAAGCCGCAGGCGGTGATCAACCTGAGCTACATGCGGGAGAACCTGCCGCGCCCGGCGATGAAGGTCAACGTGCTGGGCATGGACAACTGCTTCGAGGCGGCGCGCCTGGCCGACGTGGCGCACGTCGTGTATTCGAGCTCCATCGCCGTCAACGGCAGCCAGGCACCCTACGGTAAGCGTCCTATCCTGGAGACCGATCCGCCATGCCCGGCCAAGCAGTATTCGGTGCACAAGGTGTTCAACGAGTGGCAGGCCAAGGAATACCGCGAAAAGCACGGCATGCGGATCACGGGCCTGCGTGCCGCGCACATCGCCGGTACCGACAAGCTGATTGGCTCGGTCGACCACGTGCAATGCATCGTCAACTCCGCGCTTGAGCGCAAGTCCCTGTTCGACTATCGCGACCGGATGCGCTGCATCGTCTACGCCGACGACATCGCGGAGGTCTTCGTGCGCCTGGCGCTGAAGCCGAAGCCCGAGCACACCCTCTACAACTCGGGCGGCGAGACGCTCAGCCTGGGGCAGTTGGCCGGCATCGTCCGCAAGTTCCTGCCCGAAGCGGACATCGCCTTCGAGCACGACACCGGCGGCGAGGCCGTCTCCGGCGGCTACCTGTTCGACAACCAGCGGCTGATGAGCGAGTTCGGCATCCAGTACCCACCGTACGAGCAGCGTGTGGGGCAGATGATCGCCAGCCTGCGACGCGGCAAGTAAGGAGCAGCGATGAACCAGTATTCCCGACGCTCCTTCCTCGCGTCCGGCCTGGCGGGCTTCGCGGCTTTTGCCGGGGGCTTGCCGGCGCAGGCTGCCGGCCCGCTCCATGCTGTGCAGGCCGGCAGCAACGACCCCACTTTCCTATTCGTGCACGGGTTTGCCTGCGCGCTGGACGACTACCAGGCGCAGCTCGAAGGCCTGGCGCCGCGCTACCGCTGCATCGCCATGGACCTGCCGGGCCACGGCCGGTCGCCCATGCCGGCCGAGCCCACCATGGCTGCCCTGGCGCAGGCGGTGAACGAGGTGCGCCAGAAAAGCGGATCCCGCAGGGTGATCTTGGTGGGCCACAGCATGGGCTCCAAGGTCATTCGCGAGGCGTATCGCCAGGCGCCGGAGGGCATCGCGGGCCTCGTGTTCGTCGATGGCAGCGTCTATTCGGGCGAGCCCGATGCCATCAACGCGAACCTGCGGCGCCAGCTGGCCAGCGAGGGTTACCGGGGCTGGGCCCGCAGGCAGTTCGATTCGATGGTGATGGAAAACGGTGACCAGAAGCTGCGCGAACGCCTGGTGGCGCGCACACAGGCCCTGGACCCGGCCTACGCGGAGGCACTTCTGGTCGATGCCGTACGCTGGGAGCTGCCCGCCGGCCTCGAAGCCATGAAGCAGATCACCGTGCCGACGCTGCTGCTGCAATCGACGTACTTCACCTCTGACTACAAGCGCGTGCCGCTGAAGGAGGGCATCAGCACGCCGTTCATGGACCTCGCACGGCAGGTGATCGCGCGCTGCGAGGTGAAGACCATCACCGGCGTGGGGCACTTTCCCATGATCGAGGCTGCGGCGACGGTGAACCAGCACCTGCGCGATTTCGCGGGCCGCTTGGCCTGAACCAACGAGAGGAGACAGACGACGAGCCGATTGATCTGAACGGCAAGCCGGTGGCGGTCGACGCCGACGCCGCGACGCCCCTGCTGTGGGCACTGCGCAACCACCTGGGCATGACTGGCACCAAGTTCGGCTGCGGTATGGCGCAGTGCGGCGCCTGCACGGTGCACCTGGACGGCGCGGCTGTGCGCTCGTGCGCGATGCCGCTGGAGGCGGTGGCGAACAAGCGCATCACCACCATCGAGGGGCCCTCGCCCGACAACTCGCACCCGCTGCAGAAGGCCCAGCGACAGCGCGCGCTCCTGCAGCCGCGCCTGCGCCCGGCCGCTGAGCGCCACGCGCCAGTCCACCCGGCCCGAGCTTCCCGGCGCTGTGCAATGCCAATCGCGCCTACCAAGCGACGGTCATCGGCGCAGGCTGGCATCGCTGTCCCGATGCGGGCGAACTGTGTTCCGGCAGTCATTCCACCGAGCGTAAGAACGTAGAGCCGCCGTCCCCAGCGAACGTAGAGCACCGCTGAGCCGACGCTAGACGGGTCACGGTGGCGCGACCGGGAAGTCACGGCCGACGACCTTGTCGAGCCGGAGCCAGCCTGTGATCCTCTTCGCCAACTGCGACGGGCCTTCGATCGACAGGCGCTTGCCGTCGTCGTCGCGCAGGCCCGCGTGACCGAGGTAGACGGCGACGAAGTCGGCGATGCGGCTGCGGAAGACGGGGTTACCCCGTTCTCGCCTGTAGGCGGTTGGTTGTTGTCAGCGCTGGCGGTGGGATCGGTGTACTGGTGCCAAACCGTGCCCGTACGGAAGCCGGCACCAAACACGCGTTGCGTGTGTTCGCGTAGGGCCATTGGCGTAGACGCAGAGGAAGATGCCCGCCAATGCCTGTGTCCAACGTACCTGTTCAATTATGTTTGAACATATGTCGCGATTGGGTGCAAATATGATTTGCATTATCGGCTGTGGCGTCCGCCCTTGAGAGGCGCCGGCAAGGCCCGCAGACGTTGTCGCGCGCCTCACATCGCAGCACGAGCGCGGCTGCATGATCAGCGGTGCTGCCGCAGCCAGCCAGCGACTGCTTGTGCCAGCGCCTGGTCGTTCACGATACCGCTACAGCCGGCGGTCGGATCCGCCAGGTGTTGCTCAAGCGTCCAGCCTTGCGGTCTTCTGCTCTCCCACCAGCCTTTCGATGCGGCAGCCACCGCCAATATCGATGCTTGCGTGTCGCCCGCACGGATGGTGCCTGCCCGAGGCACCTTTGCGGCTGAACCTTTGCCGTCCGCCAAGCCTCGGCCGTAGGCAAGGTCCAGCATCATGGTGATGGGACTCGATCTATTCATGAGCGCCCTTTCGTGGTGGATTCAATAGCGTCGTCTCAGCATTACCGAGTTGCCCTATGGCGCCGCGATAGCTGCTCGACAACCGCCGTTGGCCGGCAAAGCAAACCTCCGCGTGCGTGGACTTCAATGGTGTCCGCCTCTATGTCCTTGCGTAAGCCGTTCGATCGCCATGATGGTGTCTGAAACCATCGACCCGCTTGTCCCCAGATTGTGTGGACAACTCTGTGAAGCAGCGCCTGGGAGGTGCGGTAAACCGTTGATTTGGAAAGCGACTTGGTGTCTGCTTAAAAATTGAGCACAGACGCCGGTTGCTCGGACACCTGAGTCAAAGAGTAATCGCCACTCCCGGGCTGAGCTTGCCGGCTTTTCCTACGTCCACCGAACAGGCACAAGGAATCGCGGCTTTGCGACTCCCCCCGCGCTGGGATGGTGCGTGCCAGCGGTCCCGAAAAACTGCGTCTCCTGGGCTTGTGGGACGATGACTTGCCGGCGGCATCAAGGTCGAGACCGGTTGCGCGGATCAACGCCCAAGGACCGGCTTTGCCGTGCGGTGATAATTCTCGTCGGACCAATTCCGTCCTCACCGTTGAGGGAGTAACACCATGCCCACCAAGAAAGTTCCGGCCTCCAAGAAAACCGCTGGCTCCAAGGCCGCTGCCAAGAAGGTGAGCGCTGCCAGCAAGTCGGTGCAGCCGACGGCGGCTGCCACGTACCGCTTGAAGATCGACCTGGCCAACCTGGCCGTCGGTGCCAAGACGGTCAAGCAACTCTCCCGCGCGGTGGGCAAGCTCGCGCAGACGCTCACGAGGATGGAGGACGCTGGCGGCGTGTCGCTGGAAGCGTCCGTGACGGGCAAGGCTGCCAGCCTCGTCACGCAGGACGCCAAGCTGGCGCGACGCTTCGGCATGGAAGAGGGCCGTGCGCCGCGCGGCGCGAAGACGGCCACGCCTGCGGCCAAGAAGCCCGCCGCCACGGCGCAGGCGCCGGCGGCAGCCAAGAAGGGTGCCACGAAGAAGGCGGCGGCGAAGAAGGCTTCGGCCAAGGCGGCGCCGGCCGAAACGGCCGAGACGTCCACTGCCAAGGCGCCGGCAGCGAAGAAGGACGCCGCCACCAAGGCGGCCGCCAAGAAGGCGCCAGCAAAGAAGGCCCCGGCCAAGAAGGCCGCGCGCAAGACGGCTGCCAACGACAGGGCTGAGCCTCAGAACATGGCAGCGCCGGCAGAGCCGTCCGCGACCGAGACCCCGGCGGCCGAATCCCAGGCGTCGTGACGCGCCAGCGTTGAACCTCCACGCGCTGTGCACGCAGCGCCCTGCGCGCCCTCAGCGTGAAGGTGTTGCCACGGCACTGCCATTCGCGCCGCAGTACCGCGGCAAGCGCCTGGAGCAACGGCTGAAGACGAAGTGATGGACCTTCGCCTGACGATTCCCGAGGGCGTCGACTTTGCCGACCTGCACCTGTCACGAGACCCCGAAGATGGGTCTCTCCTCTTTGATGTGACGCCGATCCAGGCCATCTGCGAGGCCAGCGGCGTCGATTTCGACCAGATCGTGGACGGTGCGGAGCCCTTCGTCGCCATCTTCATCGCTGCCTGGTACGAAGCGCATCTTGAGCGTGGCGGCAAGCCGGATGCGGTACTCGAGGACTTCATGGAGGAGGCACGGCTCGAAACGGGGCGCGGCAGCGGTTTCAGATACCCGCCAGGGCACGCGTAGAGTTGCCCTCTCGCTGGAGGGCCTGGCGTCGGCGCTGACCGGGTAGAGGCCAAGGGTCTGGCACGCCTGGCTGCCTGGAGCCCGGACCGCGGGACGGCGCCTGACGCGCTACGAGCCGTCGTCCGGATCCTCATTGTCCTCGGGCATGGGGCGCAAGCCGTGACGAAAGCCCGGAAGGCATCCTTGCGCGCGTGTTTCCTGCGCAGCTGCGCTTCGAACTCCGCATGCGGCTGCAGCAGGTCCAGAAACGGGCACTGCGCCGAGATGGCCTGCGGGCGCAACCAGTAGCACGCGGCGTTGTGGTAGGCGCGCACATGGGTCCGGTCAAGGATCGAGTTGAGCAGCGCCCGGTACACAGCCGTGAGGCCAAGCAGGCGGGCGCTATCTTCCAACGCCTGCGCCAGCGGCACCAGCCAATGGTAGTCACTGCCACGGATGCGGCTGGCTTCGGCCACCAGCGCTGTCTCGGCAGCTGTGGCGTCGCCGCTGGCCAGGAGCAGCCGGGCGGTGGTCACCGGCTCGCTGTGGTCCTTGGCGATTTGGCGTACCGTTTCCAGCGCATCCGCGCGCGACGCCGCCGGCACGACGTCCAGCCAGGCACCCAGGTTTTCCAGGCTGAGCGAACGCTCGAAGAGGCCTTGACGAACGGGAGCGCTTTCGTCGAGCCGGCCCAGCCGCTCCAGCTCCTTGGCCAGCAGGCGCTGGCGCATGCAGTCCACGTCGCCCCAACCCTGCTGCAGCCAGGGCAGCGCTTGCGCCGCGCGTATCGCACTGCAAGTACCGCTGCACGTATTCCTGCTTCTGTTGCGGGTCCGGCTGCGGGCTGTAGCGCAGCACGGTGTGCACATGCAGGTCCAGGTCGCGCAGTGCCTGTGCCAGCAACGACAAGTCTGCAGAGATTCGCATCACCTGCGCCGCCGGCGCGATACCGCTGCAGTGAGCAGCCACCTGCTGCGCCAGTTGGCCTTCGAGCTGGTCCACCAGCAACGCAGTGCGGACTCGTCCAGCAGCAGCTCCTGCCGCACGCCATGCGTGCGAATCGGCGCTGGCCAGCTGCGCCAGCCGTTGCGGCCAGCCCGAGGCGGGAGCTTCGCAGCGCGCGGCGGCGCGCAGCCACAGCTCGCAGCCGGCACGAAATGCCTGCGCCACGAAGTTCAGCGGGTCGTCCACGTGCTCCAGGAGCGCCGCGTCGCACTCCAGGAACGCCTCGGCCAGCTCGAGTGCCGTCGCCGGACTCCTGGTCAGCAGCTCGCGCTCCACCAGGCACACCCAGCCTTGCAGCGACTGGCCGAACGCACGCGTCTCGTCTTCGTCGAGGTCCTCCATGGCGCCGCGGCGCCAGCGTTCCAAGGCATTGCGCAAATGCTCAGCCAGCCGCTCGGACCGCTCGGTGAGCTGCAGCCGTGCCAGCCGCCGCCGCCGCACGGCCTCGTTCTCACTGGCGAGCTCCAGCAACATGCCAGTCAGCGTTGGCGCGTCCTGCTTGCGGATGAAGGATTACGGGTCCTCGGGAAGCGAAGGCAGCATCGGCTGGATGGTCCGCTGCGGCCGTGGAGGTCGCAGGGGGCCGGGAGCCCAGCCAGCGCGGGGGGCAGCGAATAACACCACGGCAGCGGACTGTGGCCGGGCGCTGGATCATTGGCGCCGCGTGTGAGGCGCTGCGCAGCTCGCTCAAGCCATTGGCATCATGGTGGCGAGACGCCGGACCGGTATGGGACAAGGCTGCACCACTGCAGGCGCGCATGGCGCGACAACAACATCGAAACGACGAGGGAGACATCCGATGCATGCCGACTTGCCCGGCACGCCGCTGGACATCGTGGGCGACGTGCACGGCGAGCATGAGGCGCTGTGCGCGCTGCTGGCCGCTTTGGGCTATGACGAGGCCGGCAACCACGCCGAAGGCCGCACCCTGGTGTTCGTTGGCGACCTGTGCGACCGCGGCCCGGACAGTCCAGGCGTCGTCGGGCGCGTGCGGCGCTTGGTCGATGCCGGGCGTGCCGTGGCGGTTTTGGGCAACCACGAGCTCAACCTGCTGCGCGGGCTGCGCAAGCACGGCAACGACTGGTTCTGGAACGAAGATCCGCGCCGGGACGCCAAGTTCATGCCGTTCACCTGGCTACAAGACCAGCAGCAGCGTGCCGACATGCGGGCGTTCTTCGAACGGCTACCGCTGGCGCTGTCGCGCGCGGATCTGCGCGTGGTGCACGCGGCGTGGCATGCGCCGTCGCTGTCGCGCCTGGCGGCACTGCCACTGGACATGCCGCCAGACAAGCTCTTCGAGGCGATGGATGCCGAGGCCGAAGCAGCGCTGCAGGTGCAGGGACTGCACGCAGCCGCACGTATCGAGAAGGGGCGCTGGCGTCACCGCTTCAGCGACCCCACTGCTGCGGTACCGATGCTGCAGGCCGTGGGGCAGCGTGACGAGGCGCGCCAGATGCTCAACCCGCTGCGGGTGCTGACCTCCGGCGTCGAGCGCTGCGCCCAGGTGCCGTTCTTTGCCAGCGGCCAATGGCGCTTCACCGAGCGGGTGCGGTGGTGGGACGGCTACCGTGACGAAACGCCGGTGGTGGTGGGGCACTACTGGCGCCAGTTCCCGCCGCTGCAGCGCCAGGCCATGGGCAAGGGCGGCCCGGACCTGTTCGAGGGCGTGGCGCCCAACACTTGGCTGGGAGCCCGCGGCAACGTGTTCTGCGTGGACTTCTCGGTGGGAGGGCGCTGGCAGGAGCGTCTCGGTGGTGAGCACGTCCAGCGGACGCGGCTCGCGGCACTGCGCTGGCCCGAGCGCGAGCTCGTACTCGATAGCGGCGAAAGGCTGCCCACCATCGATTTCAACAGGGGGTGAGCCCCGGCCTGGTGCTTGTGCTGCTTCAGGAGCTGGTCCGGCCGTCACGCCGAACTTCACCACGGCTCACGCATGGCCGGGCGGATAGGAAAAACCGCCGCCGCGCTCTCTCTCGTACCGGGTCTCCTCATCCAGCGCCGGCAGCACCGGGTCGGGTGAGCCGCCGTCCTTCAAGTGGTCCTCGTACCAGGCGGCGATGAGGGCGCAGATGGCGCCGTCGTCCCTGGCCAGCAGCGCGTCGAAGTCCAGGGCGCTGGCTTCGCAGATGGCCTGAATAGGGTCGAGCTCGAAACGCACGGTACCGGTGGCGGGGTCGCGGGTCAGCGCGAGGTCCTCGAACTTGAGGCCGTCGGGGATGATGGCTTGCAGGCGCGGCATAGGGCTCTCCTCCATGAGTGCTCGGATGATGCCGACGCCGGCTACCAGGCGTCGGTCCGGTGCTTCCGAGGCGTCCGTGTAGAGCAGGCCGTGAACCCGCAGGCCGCTGTGGAGAGTGCTCATGCCGCTTGCCATGCCAGCGCCGCTGCAGTGCCGGGCCCGGTGGTGTCACATGCGAATCGGTGGCGGTGGCCCTGCGTCGCCGAGCACGGTCCACGCAGCTTGGCCAGGATCGTCGACAACGACGCCCGCCTGGCGTGTGGCTTGGAGCGCCAGCCGGCCGAAGCTATGCCGCGCTGGCAGAGCAACAGCAGTCGTCGCACAGGCCGAGTTGCGCCAGCTTTCGGTAGGTAGCCAGCCGTGCGGTCAGGAAAGCTTCCTCCGCAGCGCTCAGCCGATGTTCACGCAACCGGCATTCAAGGGCATTCAGTGCGTCCTTGGAAATCCGCGGCAGCTTGGAGCGTGCGGCGGACTCGGACGAATCAAGGCAAGTTCCGGTGAACTCGGGTTGTTGCATGGCCTGGTAGGTACGGCAGTACAGCCCGTAGCGGCACGGGCACGACTCCATCGGCGCAACCGCCGAAGAGATCGAAAGGCGCTCGAATGAGCGCCTGGGATCCCCGGAGGCTGGAGGCGTCGTTGGCTCCGCGCAAAGGGATCGGGCTGGCCGCGCGCAGACCTCGCGCCATGCACAGCTTGATGTGAATCATCACTTTTGCCGCGCTGATGGTCCATCGGGGGTTGCGCCAAGTGATCGTACATCCCGCCATCTCACCTTCAAGTCAAGCTTGCCAGGCCGGTTCCATGCTGAGGCGGCGTCCCCGTGGTCGGTTCAATGGCGGCGGCGTCTGTGGTGCCTGTTGCAGACGCTGGGCGAGCATGGTCACTCACGACGGGCTCGATCAGAATCGCCGCATGGATACGCCTGTCGAAACCCGGGAAGCCGCACTGCAACGCTACCTGGCCACGGGAGACTGCCATGACGCACCCCGCTGGGCTGGCGCCAGCTTCCTGGAAGCCGCGCGCAACGCCGCTGCGTTCCTGCGCGAGGGACTGGTCACGGAAACCCTGGCGCGGCTGGCGGCGCGGCCGGTGCCGGTACTGCCGCTGAAGGGGGACCTCGCACCCTGGGTGCGCCGCAAGGTGTCGCCGATGGTGGAAGGGCTGTTCCCGGCGACCGAACGGCCTGTGGTGCTGGCGCTGTTGAAGCGTTCGGTCGTGTTCGTGGGGCCCGGCAACATCGAGGCGGTGCTGCGGTCCGGGCTCTGGCCCCACACCGCTTGGTCCCTGGCCAACATGGTCCTCGCCGCCGCGGATTGCGAGCCGCTGTCCGAAGACGGCACGGCCTGTGTGGGCCTGAGCGAGGAAACCACCTGCTTTGTCAGCCAGGCGTACTTCGCCGAGGAAGATCCCTTTGCCGACTTCGTCGTACACGAGGCCGCGCATGTGTTTCACAACTGCAAGCGCGCGACGATCGGGCTTGCAGCCACTCGGCGGCGCGAGTGGCTGCTGGACATCGACTTTCACCGCCGCGAAACCTTTGCCTATGCGTGCGAGGCCTACAGCTGCATCCTGGCGCTGGGCGACACGCCGGCGCGCCGGCTGCTGGCGCTGCAGCAGCATGCCCAGGGGCCGCTGCCCGGCGACAGCGTGGTGGACGTGGACGAGTATCTCGACATCCTGGGCGAGGCAGTCAGGGCACGCAACGGCTGGAAATGCATCCTGCGGCGGTGTGCGCCAGCCAGGCAGCCGAAGGCGATCCCGGCAGAGGTTTCGGCCGATGCATCCATCCAGCCGTTTGGTCGTGCGCCGCTGCTGCCGTGAGCGCTGAAGACGTCGATGGGGCCGGTGGTCTGGAGCCGCTGCCCGAGATGCAGGAGCGAAGCCGGCTGCAGGCATTCCTGCATGGGCTGCCGGCATCCGTGCTGGCCAAGAAGCTGATGCAGATGGCCGACAGCGACTTCCAAGTCGAGCGCGAACTGCAGTGCTGGCGCCGCGCGAGCGAGGTGACGTGCGACCCGGCCGAGCTCGTGGCCATCGCCGACGGGATGCTCGAGCCGGGGCGCCACTACATCAAGCTCGGCGAAGGCCGGGAGTACGTGCGCCGCGGCGAAGCGGTGCTGCCGCTGTTGCGCCAGACCCGTGCGCGCGACACGCAGGCGGCAGTGACCTTGGGCAGCCACGCATTGCGGCGTGCCTGGGAGCTGATGAACCAGGCTGACGACTCGGGTGATGAGTTTGGAGAGCTGTGCCGTGCCATCGGCGCCGAGTGGCTGGCTTGCCTGCAGGCCGCTGGGCCTCAACCCGGGGCGTTTGGCGAGGCGTACCTGCAACTGTTGCTGGAGGACCCCGTCGAGAGCTTCGACCCCGTGGCGGCCGAGACCGCCATGGGTGAGGCCGCGCGGCAAGGCCTGCGTCAGGCGCTGCAGCGGCGCTGGCGGGCGGCCAAGGACGCGCTGCGGGCCGAGCAGGCGCGTTGGGAAGAGGCCAGGGCGCGCCGCAAGGGCCGGTACGCGGGTCTCCCTCCGCGGTCGGACATCAATCTCTGCGAGCTCCAACGCATGCACCTGGAGCAGCTGGAGCGTGCGGGCAACATCGACGGTGCGCTGGCCGTGCTGCGCGAGGATTTGACGACACCGCAGGGACACGGGGCGGTGATTGGCTTGCTGGGGCGCCATGGCCGCCATTGCGAGGCGCTGTTGCAGGCCGAGGAGGGTTGCCGCGCGTTCCCGGACGATGCGGGCCTGCAGGCGGCACTGCTGCGCGGCCTCGAAGGTGCAGGGCGCCTTGAGGAGGCGTTGGTGCTGCGGCGCCAGCAGTTCGAGCGCCGCCCAGAGGTGGAAGCGTTTCACGCACTGCTCGAGGCGGCCAAGGCCGCCGGGCACGATGTCGCGGCGCTGAGGGACAGCGTGCTGGCCTGGCTGCAGCTGCACGAGATGGCAACCGGGCGCTACGGTCCCAACGACGTCACGCTGCGCGCGCAGATCCTGTGCGCCGAGGAGCGTTGGAGCGAAGCCGCGCAGCTGGTGCAACCACCCGCGAGCTGTTCCCTGGTCACGCTGCGCACCATCGCGCTGCACCTCGGTACCGAGGAGCGGGATACGGCAGCAGCGCTTCTCATGCGCGTCCTCGACGCGGCGATGGACCGGGCCACCAGCCCGTACCGGATGGAACTCCATCTGGTTGCGGAGATCGCGCAGCGCATGCACGCGCCGCAGCGGGCGGTCTGGCTGGCACATCTGCGCAAGGTGTACGCGGGCAAGCGCAACTTTCTCAACGGGCTGCCAGTGGGGTGAGCCCGGGCAGGTACCGGCAAGGTGCTGCATTTGCCGGCACGGCCGCAGAGGTGGAGCCTTGAAGGCGTGTCGCGGAGCGCGACACCTGGGGCCGCGAGGCGGGACGTGTCAGACGCTGCTGCTCTGGCGGCCGCCGTCGCGGCGCTGGCTCACCGATGATCAAAAGGCCACGCCCAAGCCGCACCTGAGCAAGCGGCTGTATACCGCTGCTCGTCGCACGACAGCCTTGGGCGTTATCGAGACCGCGCCGGACGGGCAGTTGTCGTTCGTGCCGAACTACGTCCTTCCGAAAGGGTCGAACGAGGCGCAAGGCCAGCCGAGCGCCGTGGCGCTTCTGACGTTTCGGCCGGGACAGCGAGTGTTTGTGGACGCAACGGCGGACGAGTTGCGGGAACAGTATCTCGAGCCCTTCGCGCCCGAGGAGGTCGTGGCCCTGGCCGGCCGCGAGGGGGTGGTGGTCGGGTATGCCGGGTGCGCCTCGCTCGAGCTGGTGGTGGTCATGATCGACGGCGTGCCGTGGGCGTTCATGCCGGCGTATCTGGCGCACGTGCAATCGGCCGAAGGCGACGAAGGCCAGGCTGCCGTGACGGATGAGGGCGTCGCAACTGCGTTCGATCCCTACCGCGAGCCGCTGGCCGTGGGCGACACGGTGCAGGGCATGGATGGGCGCGTCGGGTGTGTGACGCTGGCCGAGCGGCGCCGGCTGGCTGTGGTGTTCGAGCACGGCAGCGCCTGGTGCGGCGACTTGGTGTGGCGCTGCTTGTTCCAGTTGATCAGGAAGGCAGGCGAGCGCAGACGGGACGGTTGCCCGTCCTGAAGCGAGCGCAAATGACGGACTGAAGTCAGACGAGGGAAAACCCCGTCAGGCAGCTTGTCCCCGACCGGCCCCGGTTTGCGTAGAGTGGGTTTCGATCTCAACGCAATGGAAGGAGCGGTCATGCTGATCCTGCTGTTGTCCTTCGCGACGCTCATCGCCGCTGGAGGTTTCTCGTTCCCGTACTGCCTTCGCAGACGTGAAGAAGAGCGTCCCACTGCGCCGTTGCCATTGCAACCACGTTGACGGGTCATCATTGTTGGCTCGGGGTGTGGTTGGCCCCGCACGGCGAGTTGGCGCCTGAAGTCGCACATGGCTGCTGCGAAGATGCCGGTGGGCGGGTGACTGCTCTTGCACCGGTGGGGTTACGCCGCCAGCGTGCAGGGTTGCGCCAGTAAAGCCGATTTGCGGCCGCATCGCTGTGCGGCTCTGACAGAAGCTGTGGTGTTGCACGGCGCCGCCCAGTTCAGTTGCGCTTGTGCTGGTCTTCGCCGACACGCTTGGACGCGGTCAGCCGCGTGCCGACGTTGTACTGAATGGATACGCCGTAGCTGCCCCGCACCTAGTCGTTGACCGGTTGGCGGTGACCTTAGGCGCGTAAATATTCGGCCAGGATACGGCGCGCAAGTGCCGAAGCAGGATCGCACTGTCCACGCCAGCCCCGTCCAGAGGAGCGTTCGAGGACGTCACGGAATCGAGCTCCGAGCTGGCGAAGCGTTCAAGGTCGAGCCGCCTGCGTGTCCGCTGCAGCCGTCCAGGGCACGACGCTCGGACTCGAATGGATGAGACAAGTCGAAGGCGTAGCTCAGGTGACCACGCCTGTCCACGGCGTAGACCACTGCCGCCTGCCAATGGCGGTTTCAACGGCGGCTGCGATGCTGGCAACGGGTTGCAGGCCGTCACCCACCGCATCGGTGCATAGCTCTTGTATTCCTCGTAGCACTCAATCCGCGCTTGCAACTGACGGAACTGTTGCCCAACTTGGAGGAACCGACACCGCGCCAGCGGGCCAGCCGGGCTCGGTTGCTGGCGCTGGTGGAATAGCTGAGCTTCGAGGAGCACGACCCCAGGCTCTACAAGCGTAGCGCGATTACTGAAGCCTACCGGCCAACGGCCACGGCACTGGCGCGGCAGCTGCGAAGGTGTACGCGCCGGTGGATGGCGCCTCAGCGGCGGCTCTTGAGCCAATGCCGGATGCGCTGCTTGATCTCTGCGTGCAGCTCCGTGGGGGCGTACAGGCCGCGCAGCTCCGTCATGCCTTGCTCCTCGCGGCGTTGGCGCAGTGCCTCCTGGCGTTCCTTGTTCGACTTGGCTGTGGGCTTTGGCTTAGGGCTGTCCATGTTCCCATGATACGCGTAACGCCATTGACTCGTTACGCGTAACGACGTACTATTTCGACATGGCAGCACCACGCTGCTATCCACCGGAGAAACGCCATGGCCCACATGATCGACACCTCTACTGGCCAAGCTGCGATTGCCTACGTCGGCGATGCTCCCTGGCACAAGCTCGGCCAGCGCCTGACGCGCGGCGCGGATCTCGATACCTGGCGCCGCGAGGCTGGCCTGGCTTACAGCGTCGAGCGCACGCCCGTCCTGTTCCAGCGTGCCCATGCCGGTGCCTCGGATCGCATCGAGGCGATGGCGGGCCGGGACGTGCTTTACCGCTCGGACACGGGCGCGGCGCTTTCGGTGGTCGCTACGGACTACCGGGTAGTGCAGCCGGGCGAGGTCCTGGAGTTCTTCGGCAAGCTCGCTGACCTGGGTGGCTTCAGCCTGGAAACCGCAGGCGTGCTGGCAGAAGGCCGGCGCGTGTGGGGGCTCGCGAAGGTAAGCGATGGCGCGCCGGTGATCGGCCACGACGTGGTGCGGCCCTACGTGCTCCTGGCCACAAGCTACGACGGCACCATGGCCACGGTCGCCAAGTTCACGACGGTGCGCGTGGTCTGCCACAACACGCTGACGATGGCCGCCGGCGCGGCCGGCATGGGGCAGACCGAGGCCGACAAGACTGAAGGTGCTGTCGTGCAATGCGTCCGAGTCCCCCACGTCCAAAAGTTCGACGGCGAAGCAGTGCGCCAACAACTCGGCATCGTGGCTTCCGTGTGGGAGCGCTGGCTGGTGGACGCACGGCTGCTGGCCGAGGTTCCCGTAAGCGAAGCGCAGGCCGACAACTTCATGACCGACTTGCTGCTGTCCATCCAGGCTACGCCGAAAGGCAAGGCGGTGCGGGATGTACGCGCCAGCCGGGGCTACAAGCGCCTCATGGACCTCTTCGGCGGCGAGCAGATCGGCGCCGACCTGTGCGGCACGAGCAGCGCGTGGGCGCTGCTCAACGCGGTCACGGATTATGTGGACCACGAGCGCGGCAGGACCGACGACACACGCATGGCGAGTGCCTGGTTCGGCGCCGGCGAGGGCCTGAAGCTGCGCGCCTGGGACGCCGTGCGCGAGTTGGCGGTGAAGGCTGGTGCCCTGTCCGAGGCTGCAATCTGAATACGTGACCCTTTCGGCGCACGCTGGCGCTGCGGGTGCGCAATGCCAGTGTGCTGGTTACGGGGTGCAAGCTGTCGCGGCGGCGACGGCAGTTCGCTGTGCCGCATTGGCCGCTACTGCTGACGCGCGGTGCGAGCAGTGCCAGCAGCAACCGCCAAGTGCAGGTCACAGCGTCGGCAACAGGAAAGCGACGCAAAGCGCGATGAGGCATAGGGCGGATGCCACCATGCCCAGACGCTGCCCTGCGCGAATTTCGGCCCTGGACTGCCAGAGCGCCATGACTGCGGCCGCTCCGCCTGCGAGCGCTGCGATCCAGCCGGCGGGGGTCTGCGCAAGCGCACTGAGGAGGGCTGCGGACATGCCTGTTCCCGTCGGGTGTCTCAGCCAGGGTGGCGCATGTCCCGTCGCCAGCGAGGCCCCGACCACCATGCACAGCGAGCCGAACCCGACCAGCGCCAGCAGGGCCCAGCCCCACGCCAGGACGCGGCGGGACTCGGCTGCCGTCGCAGCGACCGCGACGCTTGCCTGGCTGACGGCTTCGGCCAGCGAGTTGAATGCGCGCTTCGTTTCCGCCTCAGCAGTCTGTGCGATCAGCGTGCGCTGGTCAGCCACGATCTTGCGAACTTCCTCGCCGATGGTCGCGGGCACCCTGCGATACAGCGTTTCGTAAGACTGAAGGGCCATCAGCACGATCCACAACGCGTCGTTGTCGCCGATGTGGAGCGCGTTCTTGACCCGGTACAGCTCCTGGATCTCCTGCTGCGTCGGCTGCCGGCCCAGCAGTGTGGCAAACGCTGTTTCGAGCTCAGCCATCCAGGACCGTCCCGAGCATCGAATGCACATCCGCGCGCCAGCGCGCCAACTCCGCGCGATTGCCCAGCGGCAATTCCTTCATCGCAGCAGAGATCGACAGGCGGCGGCTGTAGAGATCGTCGCTGACCCGGTCAGCCAGGTCCGGCAGCGTCAGCGACCGGCCGCCAGCGTCTTCAACGGTCTTGCGTATCTGCGAGCCGTTGTAGAGCTCGAACTTGCGCTCCTCTCCGAAGTAGCTGTTGCGCACCACATGCGTTCTCGACCCGGGCAAGGCCTCCATGTAGTCGCGCAGCAGCTCCAGGCTGTCGCGCTGTCGGTTGATGACCCACAGCGTCACGAGATCCCGCTGCAGCTCACTCAGGGTGCTGTTGAGCGTCTGCCCGTAGGCCGTCACGCCCCGGTTGTTCCGCGCGGCCGTGTTCACCACGACCGCGTGATCCGGGTTCTGATCGCAGACGTTCACCAGATCGATCCAGCCGTTGGCATCATCGAGATCGACAAGCTCGGCTTGGACTTCACCGCTGTACATCTTCCACACGTCCGGATTGGAGGTGTCGGACTCGATCAACAATACCTTCTCACCGCGAGAGGTGAGCGTGTCGATGAGCGCAACGCTCTGGATCGACTTCCCGACGCCGCCCTTGCTTCCACCCGCAATGTAAATCCGTCGCTTCATGACGTACCTTTCAGATCACTGGGGAATCCGCGCGCGGCACGAAACTGCTGCTGCGATGCGCTGCTTGTGGTTGATCCCGCGTGCTGCTGACAGCAGGGCTGTCTGCCCGGTTCTGCAGTCTCTCCCCAGCGCTGTCGCCTGACGCGCCTCCAGATCCGTCTTTCTGTACAGCCCCACGCAGGTTCCCGGCTCCGTTCACAGATCCGTCCCGAAGGGTTTCAACTCGGCGCTCCACTGCGCGATCCACTCGGCCATCCACTTCGCTATCCACAGGGCCATCCACGTCACGATCCACTCGGGTATCCACGGCACTGTCGCTCATGTCGTTCCCGGGACGGCCGCTTGTGCTGTCGGTGTGGCTGTTCCTACTCTCGTCCCCCGGCAAGCCCTCCAGACGTTCATCGATTGGTGAAGGTGCATGGGTCACCGGAGCGTGACCGATCGCATGCTCGGACGCGCCCTGACCGCATGTCACGGCTTGTCCTCGAGACGGTTCCTTGCCACTTGCCTTCTTGCTGCGAGTCGCAGCGGCGTTGCTGCGAGTCGCAGCGGCGTTGCTGCGACCGCGGCGTTGCTTGGTCGTGTTCCGAGAGCGGCTCAGGTAGCTCTTCAACGACTGCGGCGAAATCTCCAGACCGGTCCCGCGAAGGATGTTCGCGATGTCGTCCATGGAGTATCCCCGGCGCTGCAGTTCGGTGAGCTCGTCGGCCATCCGGGCAATGGCCTGCTGCAGCGTCAACTTCTGCTTGGTCTCTTCTTGCGCAGGCATCTCCCGCAGCTTCAACCGGAGGTCATCAACCTGTGCAACGGTGATCTCCATGGGGCCATCCATTTCCTGAAGCGAAGTTGATCCACGCGGGATTGTTTTCCGCATTCTAGACATAATACGGAACGGGTGATACGGTGCTGTACCGGGCAAGGGGCATGGTGCCGGGACAGGGTAGGGCGTGTACTCCCGCCGCCAACGGCGTGCGTACAACCGACTGCGCTCCAGTCGTTGCACTTCCTGCACTGCGCTTGACCCTTGCTCAGGGCCACGCCCCGAGACCCCGACGTGCATGGGAAGGTCACCAGTGAGCATGAGCGAAAAGCGCAAGCGCACAGCGATGCTGCCGCGGGTTCGCTGCCACGAACACGAGAGGCAGACCGTGCGCGAGAAGGCCGCCGACTGTGGCATGAGCGTGGGCCAGTTCATGCTTGCTGCGGCCCTGGGACGCAAAACGAAGACGCGCGTCGACGAGCACATCCTCAACGAGCTGCGACTGCTCGGCGGACAGCAGAAGGCGTTGTTCCGCGAAGGTGGCGGTGCCCTGCAGCGCGAGTACGCGGCGCTGCTGGCCGAGATCACGCGGGCCATCACGCGACTGGGAAGCTGAGCATGTTGGCCAAGGTGCCGCAACGCCGGCAGGACTGCAGGTCGAGCTTCGACGCTCTCGTGAATTACGTGAGCGAGAAGCCGCAAGAGGACGACGACGATGAGCTCCATTCAAGCGACCGACAGCGACACGACCAAGTTCTTGGAACTGCTCGTGAAAATCTCGGAGCAGCAGAAGACCATCTGCAAGCTGCTGGACGAGTTGATGCAGCTGCTCGACATGCCATCCGAGGACGTGTTGAAAGTGCTCGCGCGGCTGCTCGTGCCCATGGGCCACGACATGGACGAACTGGTGCAGAACCTGAAGATCGAAGCGGTGCGCGCAGAGTTGCCCCGGACGTCACAGCAAGCCGGCTGACAGCGCATGGCGAGGCGCTCGCCCAGGCAGGTGGCCGACTCGGCGAAGCTCAACAGCATCTGGACGCTGAAAGCCGACGCGACATGCGCACAGCGCCAGCAGCACGGACACGCGCTGAAAACGCGCGGGCAACAGCGCAACGGCAGCGCGCACGGCCCGCGCTGATTTCGGCTGAGCGAGCTCATGCAGATGCGGGCCATATGCGGGCGATCGAACGGGCACGGGAGCGCGTTCTGGCGGCTGGCGAGTCGCTGGTGCGGGCGGCCCCTTCGTTGGCCCCGGAAGTCTCTGTGCGCGCTCGCGCGCGTTACGCGCGGCTTGCGGCAGCGCTTGGCCCGTGCGGAACTGACCAGCACGGGACACCGAAGGAGAAAGCGATCCAGGGCAACACGCTGGCGCACGCGCGCGGGCACCTGGACGCCGCGCAAGCGTACCTGGAAGCGGTTGGACAGCGTGCCGCCCCGCAAGACGATGAAAACCACATCCGCGGCCATTGGCAGGCCGCACGGCGGCCACGTCGAGTCCAACGTGGCCCGCTGGCAGTCCTTGCGGATGTGCACCGCCAGGACGCTCTTGACCAGGTGCGCCGCAACGTGCACCAAGCCGGCGAGGCACTCGCGAGGACAGCATCGGCAGCCGATGCGACGCTGGTCAACCGTGCCCGGGCGCTCTGCACGCGCGTGGCGGGCTTGTTCGCTCGCGGTGGAATTGCCACGCCTGGGGCGCACGGGATGGCGGCGCAGTGGGCCACGGCGCTGGAACTGGCCCGGATCCACCTGGATGCCGCGCAGTTTCACCTCCAAGCAGCCCGGGGCCGCGGCGCAGCGGGCGTGTCCAGCACGAGGAACCGCCTTGCCGCGTCACAGCAACTTGGCCGGCTGCCGCTTCGCGGCGAAAGCCGGCTGGGCAGCCCGGAGGAGGCTGCCGGTCCAGCCGAGGCAGCATACCGGCATGCCCTGGACGTCACGCGCCGCCGGCTGATGGCTGCCGGCGAGTACCTGCGGCTGGCGCCGCGGCTCGACACGGAACTTGTCGCACGCGCCCAGGCGCTCTTCTTCCAACTCTCAGCGCTGTCTGGAGCGGTCCATGGCCATACACATCAGGGAAGTCTTGCCCTTGCTCGAAACCATGTCGAAGCAGCAGGCACACATCTTGGACCGGCTGACGAGCTTGATCGGCGCGCTTGGTGCCGAGCCCGATCCCATCGAGCCGCACTTGCGCGCGATGCTCAAGCCGCTGACGCAGGACATCACGGAGATGCAGCAAGTGCTCTCGCCGACCGAGAGCTCGCCCGGCTCCTGGGCCAACCCGATCGGGTGACATCGGCCAGCGGCACGTCCTGCGAACACAACTGCCTGTCGTTGGAGACGGCCGCAGCGGAGATGAGAGCGGTGGCGGCACAGAATGCGCGCGTCAAGGACCCGGTCTATCACGTCGTGCTGTCCTGGCCCTGCGGCGAGACGCCTACCGATGAGCAGGCCTTCGCCTGCGGGCGGCATGCGCTGAGCGCGGTCGGCATGCAGGATCACCAGTACGTGTTCGCAGTGCATCGGGACACGGCTCATGCGCACCTGCACGTCGCGGTCAACCGTGTGCATCCCGGCACATTCGCCGCCGTCTACCCGGACCGTGACTACTTCAAGCTCGACCGCGCGATGCGCGAGCTGGAGCTGCAGCACGGGTGGAAGCATGACTCGGGCCCCTATGCGGTGTTCGACAGGGGCGGGCAGAAGGTCATCGACTGGGCCAGGCAGGCGCCAGACACCACCGAGAGGCTGCCCATCCGTGCTGCCGACATGGAGCGCCATGCCGGTGCCGAGAGCCTCTTCACATACGCACGCGGCGAGCCCAAGGCCGCGGTGCTGAAGCTGCTCTCCGGCCCCAAGCCTGGCTGGGACAACCTGCACGCGACCCTGGCGCGCTTCGGGCTGGAGTTGCGTCCCAAGGGACAGGGGCTGGCCGTGTACGACCTGAGTGGAGAAAGCAGGACTCCTGTCAAGGCCAGCGACATGCATGAGAGCTTGTCGCTGCCGCGCCTGACTAGGACGTTGGGTGCCTACAAGGCGCCGTCGACGCCGCGTCCACTCGCGCAGCAGCGGTATGACCGGTTCCGCGAGCCGGTTCACGACCCGGCGCTCAGCGAGCAGCGGCGTCACGAACGCGCCGACGCACTGCGCGGGTTGCGGGAGCGCTACGAGAAGTACCGAGCGGGCTTCGAACTTCGAGCCCTTGACGAGGCAACCGTGAAGCAGCGTTTCGAGGAACTGCGTGCCGCTTCGCGGTGCCAACGTGCGCAAGTACGCGCGTCGGTGCGCGATGCCACCACCCGCAAGGCGCTGTACAGCGTGATCGCGTTCGAAACGTTGCGAGACCGAGAGCGACTGCGCACGACGGTCAGGCGGGACAGGGCGGCCCTGCGCAAGGACCGCGCCGACAGGCAGATGTCCTTTCGGGAATGGGTGGCAGACCGGGCCGCGCAAGGCGATGCGGCGGCCATCAGCCAGCTTCACGGCTGGGCCCGTGCCGAGCCGCGCGAGAGGCGCCGGCTTGCCGAGTTGACCGATGCACGGCACGTGGACGGGTTTCGAGGCGCACAGGCCGTCGACCCCGTGGCTTGCGATCTCGGCGACGGTTTCACCTTCGTGGTCTTGCGCAACGGGACGGTGTCCTACCGAAGCAGTGCAGGCGACGAGGTATTCATCGACCACGGACAACGCATCGAGGTCCTGCCAGGCGCGCTTGCGCACCGGAACGCACTCGCGGCAGCACATGCCTTGGCACTGCAGAAGTACGGGCCCGGCGCTGAAACAACCGGGCAGCCCGGCTTCAAGGCGGCTGTCGCCAGGCTCGGGTCGGCAGTTCGGACGGCATCCACGGCGCCGATGGAGGCCGCCGCCCTGTCCGGCTCGGTGCAGCCCAGGGCGTGTGGTTCGGCGGAGCCAACGGCAGGAGGCGGCGCTGCGAATCCGCAGCCAGCACCGGCACGCCGGCGCCGCATGCGATAGGCTTTGGACAAGCTGCTGAATTCCGTATCATGTAATTCATACGAAACGGAGACGTCATCATGCATGACGGTCAGGTCCTGTTCACGGCGTCAGTCTTGGCCGCGGCCGCCTTGACGGGCTGTGCGTGGACACCGAAGGAGCCGTTGGCTGCCGGTCCGATGGCTGATGCGCAGGCGTTGGTCGATGCCCAGATCCTGGACGCTGCAGCGAAGCTCCAGAGGTCGCAGGCCGAGCTGTTCCAGGCCGCGGCGCTCAATGCACCGGTCGAGCCCGCAGCGGCGGACATCAGGGACGATGGCCAGCCCGTGACGCTGACGTGGCGCGGGGATGCGGCGGAGTTGTTGCGCCGCCTCGCACGCGACAGAGGTCTGGGCTTTGCTTCGGCGGGTGTGCGGCTGCCGCTGCCAGTCAAATTGAGCGTGAAGGACGAGCCTTTCGCCGGCGTGCTGCAGCTGCTGCGGGCGCAGATCGGCTTCCGGGCCATCGTTTCGCAGGTGGGCGACCGGATCATCCTCGAGTACAGCCGGCCGCAGTAAGGGGTCTCGTCATGTACCGATGCACCGCCGCTGCGGCCGTCTGTCTGTGCTGCGTTGCGGCATGTGCCGCGCCATCCACATCCCCAGTCCCTGCCGGAGCGTGGCCCCCGCCTGGCGTGCAGGTGGCGCCTCCTTCGTTGGAGGCGTTGATCAATCCACAGTCGCGGGCAAATACCGGCATCGCCGACCTGCGGGCCCAGTTGCTGCGCGACACGGGCAAGACCGTGGGTTTCCGTGGCGGCATGGTGTCTCGGTCCATGGAACTGCTGCGTGCGCTGGAAGGGCGCGCGCCAGCGCTGGAGGCGATGTTCCAGTTTTCGCCGCTGGTGTCGCGCAGCGGCGCGCTGCCGCCCGTGATCACCACGGCACAGGAGGTGGCGGCGTTCGCGCAGGATCAGATTCGCACGGCGAACCAGGTCTACAAGATCGAGCGCGAGGAACGCTTCGTCAGCGTGCCGCCTACCTGGCGCGACTACCTGCTCATCGGCCTGCCCAACAAGCCCTGGGTGGAGTTGCCGGACCTGCAGGCCCGGCCGCAGGACGGCAAAGAGCAGGCACTCTGGAAGGCGTCCGTCGAGCAGGGATGGGGCGAGGGACGGGCCCAGGCCGACGCCATCCTCGCGGCGAACTTCAACCGGCTTGTGCGCGACTTCAACGGCATGGTGCTGTACTCGACGCTGCTGCAACAGGGCATGATCTCGCCCACGCGCGTGGCCGAGTCGCAGCAGACCGTGACCGGAGACCACAAGCGCATGGTCCTGGGCGACAGGTTGCGACGCATGACCGGCAAGGCCGGATTCGAGACCGATGCGCGCAAGTGGCGCCCCACGCTACGGTCTTCTCCGACCTCGGCCGCGCCGGCGGCGGCGCGGCCTATTGCGCCCGCTGCACCGACAGCCCCTGCGGCCGCACCCGGAGCCGCATCTGGTTCGCGATGAGCGAGCTCGCCTTCGAGCCCTACGACTTCCGCGGCGAGCTCGACCCGGACACCTTCAAGCGTTTCGTGGTCTACGCTGCACAACAGGGTGTTTCCGACATCCTTGTGCAGGGCGGCGACCACATCTGGGTCGAGCTGCACGGCCGCCAGCGCCGGGCCAGCTACCAGACGGTCAAGCAAGGCCAGCTCTCGGCGCTGATCAGCAGCGTCTGGGGACCGGATGTCGAAGGTGCGATCCGCGCCGGGACAGGAGCGGATCGTTCGCTGGAGCTGTTCGGCGAGGAGTTGGGCATCGCGCGGGGCAAGCGGCTGCGCGCACGCAACAACTTCATCCAGGCGCGCGTGGCGCAGCTCGACGCCGCGTTCGCGATCACGATGAGGCTGATCCCGGCCGAGCTGCCCGACATCACGACAATGGACATCGAGCCGGATCTGTTCGAGGCCTTCTATCCGGCCAAGGGACTGGTCCTGGTGTGTGGACCCACAGGATCTGGCAAGACGACTCTGCTGGCCGGCATCTATGGCTATGCCGGCGTGATGATGCCGGATCGAAAGGTCATCACGTACGAGGATCCCGTGGAGTTCGTTCTCGGTGGTCCTCATTGGAGGGGCCCGCAGCCGGCACAGTCGCAGATCGGGCGGGACATCGCTGACTTTGCGAGCGGGCTGCGCAACGCCATGCGGCGCAAGCCCAGCATCATCGGCATCGGCGAAGCGCGCGACCTGGAGACCATCGACGCCGCCATCGAGGCCGGGCTGACTGGCCACCTTTGCAATGCCTCATGCCATACCGACTCGGTGGCCGAGACGATCAACCGGATGATCCAGGTCTACCCACCGGCGCAGCAGTCGGCCATTGCCAGCCGGCTGATCGGATCGCTGGCGCTGATCGTCGTGCAGCGCCTGCTCAAGACCACGGACGGCAAGCGCCAGGCAATCCGCGAGTACTTGATCTTCGACCGCGAGCTGCGCAACGAACTGCAGGACCAGCCGTTCGAGCGATGGCCGAAGATGCTTCGCGAAAAACTCGAAGCCGAGCACGCCACGCTGGACGACAAGGCGTGGGGGCTGCTGCACGCGGGCAGGATCGACAAGCAGGAATTCATCGAGCTCGCGGGCCACAAGGCCTATGCGCAGCGTGCGAAAGGAACTCCATGAGCGTATCCATCTGGCGGGCGGCGTCGATGACGCCCAAGCTGTTCGGTATTCCCTGCACTGCGTTTCTGCCGATCTTTGGCTGGTTGTTCCACATGCGGTGGTGGACTCTCTACACCGCGGTGGGAACCATCGTGGCCTTCGCCATCCTGAACAGGTTTGGCCTGACCTTCACCGTGCTGTATCGCAAGACGATGTCCTGGCTGCGGGGCCGGCGCATTTACGCGCGCCCGTGGTGGTACCGCAACCGTTTTCAAGACTGGAACTGAGCATATTTTCCTGAGATTTATTAAAGCAGATCGATTTCCTCGTTGTGCTGGAGGACGTGGTCATATTGAATGAGCTCGCCGCTGGCCTAAGCTGGGGGGCTTCCCTGCGGAAGGGAGATGGTGGCAAATATCCGTGTGCCGGCATTCACGCCGGTCCTTATCTCAAGAGTGCCGTGAAATGCGGCCACGCGCTCGCGCATGCCGACAAGGCCGATGCCATCCGTAGGCGTGGTGCTGTCATAGCCTCTTCCGTTGTCTTCGACAGCTATTTCAAGCAATCCATTTTCAGAGTAATGCTTGAGCGATACGTTGACCGCCGTCGCGCCAGCATGCTTGATGACATTTGAAAGGGCTTCCTGCACGATTCGGTATGCCGCTATGGATACTCTGTTTTCCAACCTCGACATGTCGCCGGCAGATTGGAATGAAAAAATGCAGTCCTGATGAGCAACACCATATCCGCGTACCATCTCATCTACGGCTTGGTCCAGGCCAAGAACATCCAGGATTTCTGGTCGAAGCCTTTTCACAAGAGCACGCCCCTGCGTGTAAAGGTCGTTGGTGTTCTCGCTGATCGATGCGGCACGCTCGGCGATCTCAGCCAGTGTGGCGTCTTGTCTGCCTGATGCGGCCAGCTTGATTATTCCCTGTGCATCGTTGCGTACCCGGATGGCTATGGCGTTCAGTACGTCATGGATCTCATGAGAGATGCTTCGCCTCTCTTCCTCCGCCACGCTTTGAAGTTTATGGACAAGCATTTGGCGTTCACGGTGCGCCTTCTCGGCAGATTCTCGGGCGGTGGCCAGCGCGTGACTCCGTACGATGGCCGATGAGGCGCCGATGGCGCCGACCAGACAGGCACATGCTGCCAATATGGCGCCCCACGCAAGCGCATCCGCATCCGACATCGCCTGTCCAGTGGGCAAGGAAACAGTGGCGTAGAAATTGGTGCCTTCCAGTCGTTCGAAGGCGGTAACCTTCCCCCGGTGGTCAATGGGATCGATGAATGTCAGTACGCCGCTATCCAGACCCGCAGCTATTTGCCTGCCAACGTCGTCACGCCCCTGGATTCGGTCCTCAGAGAGGATGTATTTCGGGAAACTGATCAGCAGACGCTGTGGAGCGCGCAATGTCGCGGTGGAATTTGACCCAAGATTCAGCGTGCGGTAGTACGCAAAGAAAACATCTTCGGCCGACAAGGTCAGCTGTATGGATCCGCAGAAGGCGCCGTCAGGCGCGGAGAAGCGTCGCGACACGTGAATGCCTGGCTTGCCACTAGCGCGGTCGTCTTCCATGTTGCTAATGAAGAGTTCCTGGCCATCGCGATTCGCCTTGAAATAGCCAAGGTCACCGAAGTCGGTGCCATCTTGCCCAATCACCCCAACGATTCTTGTTCCCTTCGAATTGATCAAGGTGAATGAGGCGATGCCGGGCAACCGGTCGCGATGGTCGCGCAGCAACTCAAGGATGTGGCTTCTTCGCTCCTGGGAGATCGGCTTGAGGAAGTCGTCTGGAGTGAGATGGTTTGCCAAGTCGCGCAGGATGGAGTCTGCCATCCGGAAACTGAATCTATCATGCTCGGCAATGAGATGGGCGTACGCTGTGGCTTGGTCGCTGAGGCGCGCACTTGCTTGGTCAATGGAATGTTTGACCAAATAAAGCAGAAAAGCAATGCCCGATATTATCGCGATCCACAAGACTCCGATGGCGATGCCTATGTTGACCTTCGAGATCCTGACGTCGCGGCGGCCGAACCTGAATGTCATCATTTAAAATTTGCGCCATGCAAAGCGGCTTGTTGTGTGATTCTGGAGTTGTTTGCAGTTCCATGCTGCCGTGCAGCGCTCGCTGCGCAGTTTGGAATCAGTCAGAGTCGATGCGCTTGGCAAGGCGAAGGTTTCATCATCACTCGGAAAGTGCGCCAGGCAGAGAAGAATTTTCTCGTTCACGCGATCGAGAAAACGATTTATGAGTAGAGCTTGGAAAAATTCATGTGGTTGGGTTTGAGGGATCTTGATATTGTGCTCGTCAGCGGGAAAGGCATGGCTGCGCAACTGGTCATCATAGGCTTTTGTAAGCCAGCCCAGAAAACCTTCTGGCCATCGACTGGGAGCGTGATGGCCGCCGGATCTGGTTTTTCTTGCTCTCATCATTGATAAAGGTCAGCAATCCCGGCGGCCGGGTGGGTCTCAATCGTCGATCAGCTCATACTTCAGCGCCAACCGGGTGATGTCGGCTGGTCTTTGCACGCCCAATGATTCACGCACGGCCTTGGTGATGATCCCGATCGTCTTGGGATGCAGGTTCAATTCAACGGCGATCTCTTCATTGGTCAACCCCTTCGCCATCAACTTGAATACTTTCAACTCCCGCTCGTCGAGCTTGTCTGCGGGCGATTCTTCGCCGCGCACTGTTAGCAAGGCAATCTGTTTTGCTATTTCGGGGTGCAGGTACGTGTTGCCGGCCTTGGCGGCAGTGATTGCCTCGGCGACTATTTCCAGCGGGGCGCTTTTCGGCAGGAAGGCTTTGCCCCCTAGCCGGTAAGCTTCACGGACAATATGAGGCTGATCGAACTGAGAATAGAACACGATCCGCGCATTTCGATCCATCGCGAGTACCTGGCGCGCCACATCCAGCCCGCGGATCGCACCGATGCGCAAATCGAGTACCAGCACGTCCGGCTTCAAGGCCGTGTACATGCTCAGCACTGCGGTACCGTCCGTCGTGGCCTGGACCTCGTCAATGCCGAACATCTTCAGATCTTGCTGAAGACTTCGCGTGATCGGCGGATGGTCATCGGCCACGAGCACCCGGATTGAATCCATGCGACATCCTCCACCCGTGTTCTCTCGTCACGGTGAGCGTTGACCACCCTCACGCCGAAGCGAGAGGTCGCATAGACGGGGCGACCGAACTTCTGGACGCCACGTCAACGTGATGCCGTGAGGCTACACAACATTTCCAGTCTAGACGTCCGCCATATGCGCATCTACCGACATTACGTGCCGATGTTCTTCCATGGTGCAGTAAAAGTTGGTTTCGGGTAACGCAGGAACGTTCCCTAAGTGGATAGTGTGGCTCCATCGGCGGAGTGCTTTTGCATTCCTTGATGTAGTGCCGGTGCGGTAAGCAGCGTGTCGCCATGCTGTAGGACGCAAGGAGTGACCCATGCGTGTCTATCGAGTTGCTTTCCCCTTGGTCGGTGAAAGCATTGCCAAGCAACGTGTGAAGGATGACCGGCGGGTACGACGAGGAGGCGTCCGCAAGAGGGTGCGCGCTCTTCCAACAGTGGACGCCAGTGACTGCGAACACCTGAACGAAGAACTGCACCGACTCGAGGAGGCACTGCGCGTAATGCGCGCCGCGCACAAGAGCCTCAAGGCCGGCGACGACGCGGCGCTGTACGCGCTGGGGTTTTCCGAGAGTCGTGTTGCAGAACTCCGTTCGCAAAGCGATGGCGGCCGCGCCGGCTATCCGTCCTCCGCGCTGCGCAAACTCCGCTGGCACATCAATTTGTTCCGTGAGCTCCTGGCTCAAGCGCAAGCGGCGCCCACGCGCTGAGAGCACACCAAGCGAATGCGGTCGGCAACCACGTTGTCGATCGCTCCAGCCTTGAGCTCGTGCCTGAAGAGATCTGCGGCCAATCCGTCGCCCCCGCGCGGCATCGAAGCGAAAACCGGCCTCACCCGCTTCAGTGCCGCGTGCTGTCGGGGAAATCTGCGGCAGCTTCATCAGACGGCGCGGGAAACCTCGGCCTTCAGGCCGAAGAGGGATAGCGCACGGCGCGAAGCGCCGTCCCTGTACCCGCTCTCCTTTCGGTGCTGCGCTACAAGTTGGTAGCCGTACCCGTCGCCGCGCATGAGCACGCGGCAGTGCCTGTGGTTGATACCCTGGACGGTGCCAGCTGCGGTCTGCACGTTGAAGCTGCCGCTGCTACGCACGGCTACGCGGCCCACCCAGGTACCGGCCTTCCTGGACGAGGCGGGCACGGTGGCGTGCACCATGTCCCCCGTGCGGAAACCGAGAACCGACTTCTCGCGCATGAGGTAACCGCGCGGGAAGCCGTGGGCATCCAGCCGCGTGCGGCTGCGCGAGCCGCGGCCATTGCATTGGACCTGCAGCGTCGGCTGCGCGGTGCGCAGCACCTCACCGACTCGGCCCACGCACGCGGCATCCAGCACGTGGGTCTTGGGCAAGGCCAGGCGGGTGCGGTTGAACTTCGTGCGCCCGCCTGAAGCCGTTTGCAGTGGCAGGCCCGTGGACTTGAGGTCATTGAATAGCCGCCAGCGCGTGGCGTTGACCGCAGCGGCGTCCTTCAACGGTGCCTTGGCGTGCGCCAGGATGCGCGCCAGCCGTGCGGGTGCATGCGCCAAGAACTCGCCAACGTCCTGAGCGCCCTTGGCACGGTTGCAGGGCCGGCACGCCAGCGCCAGGTTGCTCACCCGGTCACTGCCGCCGCGAGCGCGCGCCACGATGTGGTCCTTCTCCAGCGGCACGCCCTCGGCGTCGCAGTAGGCACACCTGCGGCCCCACTTGGCCAGCAGGTACTCGCCCACCTCGAAGCCGGCGAGCTCGCCGCGCTGGTACTCGACGCCTTCGATGCCTTTCCCGGCGGCGCGCGCCTGCATGAGCTGCATGTCAAAGCGCACCAGCTCCTGCGCCAGCTCGCTGACCGGCGCCCACCGCCGCAGCCGGCGCACCCAGGTGAGCGTGGTCTCGACGCGGTGCAAGAGCGACGGCGCCAGCCAGCCGGTGCGCTTGCCGCCCCGGTTGTCAAAGCGCGGCGCGCGGTAGCGCGTGTTTCTGCCACGGCGCGAGCGGCGCAGCATCGCGCGCCGGCGCAAGCTGTCGCGGATCGCCTGCCCCCGATGCACCAGCTCCACCAATGCCACGATGTGCAGCGCCGGCTCACCCGCCTCCCCGGTGTCGGCGTCGACCCGATCCTCGACGCGGCACAGCGCCAGCCCGGTGGCCTTGCTGCCCGGGTCGATGGACAGTCGCAGCGGCTGCAGCGCCGAATCCTCGGCCGTGCGGTCCAACAGCCGGATCGTGAACGGGTACATGCGATGCACCCGCGCACGGCCCGCGGTCAGCAGCTTCCTGGCGCGCTTCTCGCTGCATGGCATCAGCGGCTTCTTGCTGCGATCCAACACGAACACCGACATGGCGGCGGCTCCTTGAAATACTGCCCTTACGGGCTCCAGTGACGGTGGCCTTTTCGGCCACGCTCTCCTCGACCGTGTTGCGCACCGGGTGGCACCCCGTACGGGGCACCCGCCGCAGCCCGTTTCGTCCCTACCCCGGGGTTGTCTGCTGCTGCGGCTTCGAGAGGTTGAAGCTGGAGAAGCACTTCAACGTCGGCCTTGCTGTCCTGTGCGCAACGTAGATTGGTGCTGTGAAGCTCCTTTCTCGGTCTGGTCAACCAGGCTCTTTCAAGCCTCGCCCTTCATGGCGGGGTGGTTGACCGCCTCGAAGCCGTTGATCGCAGGCAGCGCAGGGCAGGGCTCGCATCCTGCATGCCAGAACCAGGCGGGAAACTCGCTGTGTTGCGCCATCTCCCGCAGCGCCGTCAGGTAGTCGTCTTCCACGCCCGGTGTGACGACGTACATGGCCACCGGCCGCGGGCGCGTGTCGGTGGCCACCGCAACTGCCACGGGCCTGTCCGCTGCGAGGTTGTAGCGCAGGCACCGGCGGAACCGGCGCCCTTCCCGAACCAGGCAGCACACGAGCTGCTGGTCGTGGAGGCCGTCGATGGGAAGCCATGCCGCAGAGGTCAGCATGCAGGACATTTCGTTGACGGCCATCATTCCGGCGGGGCCGACCCCGAATGTCGCGGCCATCATCAAGTGCGTGCTTTCATCGGCGTTCCACAACGCCAATTCATCCCCGAAACGCTTCGCCATGCGGTGGGCGGTTTGATCATCCAGGTTGAAAGCCATGTCCGGCAGGTGTTTGACGACCACCTTGAATCCGTACCGCGCGGGGTTGACGGACTTCGCCTCACCGATCAGCAGCATCAACTCTTGCCGTCTGCCAACGGCGTACAACTGGGCAAGCGCCTCGGTGCGCCGGCGCTCGATTTCCTGCTTGTGTTCCAGGGAGAAAGGCTCTGGAACAAAGAGCTTGTCGCCGAGTGAATGTCCCTTGACGGATTTGGTCGCTGCCGCCGCAAGCAACTCCCGGCGCACCACGTACCAACTGCGCTTGCCCTCCATGGCCGGTGACCACGAATTCAAACCGGCTTCCTCCCAGAGATAGTGCAGCAGTGCGCGCAATGTCAGCTTGGCGCCTTCGGTTCTGACGGTATGGGATTCGCGGCCGGCGAGCATGGGTGCAGATCGGCCAACTGTCTTCGAAAGGCTGAAATCGAGTTTCAGCGCCACGGCTCCTGTATCGGTGTCTTCGATGATCGCTGCGCCTGCGACCTCGCCAAAGCCTGACAGTTCAGCCGGGGGTTCGAACGATGTGCAGTCAGGGGAGTGTTGACTCCCCGTATTGGGCATGCGCTTGACGATATGGTGGCGATCCATCGCCGCAATATACATCGGGATGCCGGGATCCTGGCACAGGCACAGCGGCCTCTGCTTGGCCGCGTAGGCGGCTGAAATCGCATCTTCAAATCCAGCGTCACCGGGTTGAATCGGCGAACCGCCCATAAGGAAACAGACGCTCATGGCATTCTCCTTGACTCCCTGGACGAGTGAGCACTGCCGTCGGCTCGACAAGATTCCATGCCCTTTCGGTTTTTGCTAATTCGCATCCGCGTCCTCCGGCAGTTCGTCGTCATCCTCGGAAATGGAGCTTTCCGGCGGGTCGTCATAGTGGGCTTCATGCATATAGCCTTGCCGGCCCGCAGCCTCGCAGCGATGCAATGCCGCACGCGCGGCCTGGAACAGGACGATGCCGCGTTCAATAGGCGAAACCTCGAAGCGCTGGATCGCGTTCAAGTGATCGGCCGCCGCGCGGCAGGCCTCAAGGATGGGATCGTCAAGGGTTGGGGCGTAGGGCGCCTCGGAACGCCGGATATAGGAGGCGATCAGATCCATGGACCGGGCGTCGTCCCTGACGCGCCTGGCGGACCTCGGCAAGCGCTTGTAGGCGGGACGCTCGACTTGCAGGAAGCGGTTGATCCGCGCCGGCAGGCACGACGACAACCGTTGCTCATCCGGGAGGTAGAACGCGCTGCTGGGCAGGACGCTGTTCTTGAAGATAACCAAGCCTTCGCCGGGATTCAGGTCCTTGAGTTCCCCCAGGCTGATCCGATCGCGTCGTTCGACGCTGGCCGTATCCTGGGCGGCATACTTGGTCGAGAAGGTTCCGGTGACGGTGTCATGCCCGGAGAGCAGGCTGTAATAACCTTCGCCGCCTGCCTTTCGAATCAGGTCGAAGGTATCGTCCGGGTCCTCGAGCGCCAGCGTCCACTTGATCTTGGTATTGGCGATGACAGACGCGGTTTCGTCACCGGCTGCCGCGCGCTTCATGCCTTGCACGTCCTGTACGCCCGCCACCATCATGAAGCCCAGTTCCCGGGCCTGGGCGAACATGACCGCCAGCCCCTCGGAGAACCAGTACGCAAGTTCGTCATTGATGATGATGTAGGGGTTCGGGCGGTTGGAGGGACGGGAGTCAAGGATTTCGGATTTGTCGCCCTCCAGCTTGTATCCAAGGGTCTGCGCCATCATCAGGCGCTGTGTGGCTGTATGAAGTTGGCCGACCGCAGCGGCTTCCGCAGGGGATTTCTCAAGCGATGGAATCAGGACTGCGAGAATGCGGTTGTTCAGAAGCACGTCCAGTGGGTCAATTTCACCGTACTTGTCGGAGAATATGTGCCCATACGTGTCCATCATCATGGACAGCGTGCGGGAAAGCTGGCCTGTGAGATAGCCATGCTGGTTGAAGACCTCCGGATCCCACTGCGAGGGATCATGCGCGAGATCCGGATTGAAGCCTGGCAGGCCCGTTTCAAAGTAAGCTTTCAGCGGCAGGAATGCCAGTTCTGGCAAATTGCCTTCCCTGCCGTCGATATAGAGTTGCACGAGGTTGTTCAGTGCCAGGTAGTGGCGAATTACCCCGATCGATAAATCGATTTCGCCGCGGGCGCGTTTGTAGCAGAGTGTCCGCAGCACGGCGTCAATCATGTTCAACGCCTTCTGTTGCCATTGAGCGCCGTCACCGCCAGTCATGCGCGGGAGCAACGACGCGAGCAACTGCAGCAAGAAATCCGATGCGCCTTCGGAAAATGCATTGGCGCCGTTGGATTGGGGCAGAGAAGGCATGCCGCTGGCGAAGTTGCCATCCTCCATGGCCACGAAGCGCTTGAACGGATCTTCACCGCCGGTGAGGTAGTTGAGAACGAGAAAATCATCCTCGCGGCCGAAGCGCCGGCACATCGACCAGATCGAAAACGGCAGGGCCACGCTTGCCTTGCCGTCGCCGTAGGTGAACCCCGAGCCCCAGCACAGCGTGTTGAAGGCCACGCCGAGCAGTGTCTGGGTCTTGCCGCTGCCCGTGGTGCCATCCAGGAACAGATGCGTGCGCGCGTCCGAATTGGTCAGCCACAACTCGCGCCCGTACTCGTGGAACTGGGGCGAACGCAGGTAGCCCAGGTAGAGAATGCCGCCGGCCACGGCGAGCTTTCGCACGGCCCTGGATCGGCGCATCAGCCCGAACAGCAGCGATTCTTCCTTCATCTCCTCGGTGTAGTCCGTGCGATCCAGGCCGCCGGCGTCCTGAGGCATGCGCAGCGGCATCTGGAACTTCTGGTCCTGGAAGAAGATCGTCGCGGCCCAGATGGTCACCAGCCATATGGGCCACAGCGCAGGCAGCCAGAGCTGCAGCGCAATGGACGCCAGCAACCAGAGCCTGAAGACCCTGGGGCGCAGGAACGTGGTGAGGAGGCGTTGTCCTGCGGTGCGGGTATCGCGCGTGAGCTTGGCCGGGTTGATCTCGTGCTGCCGATTGAGCGCTGCCATGTTCGTTCCTTAACATGGGGCGAGACGATGTCGAAGTGGACTGGGTTGTGGGTGGTCGCGAGGCCAGCCGCAGCGCACGCGGGCCCGGGTTTAGCGACGCTGCGCGGCACGCATCCAGCTGTCCACGCTCTGCGCGTTGAGGGGCAGGCTCTCGGACATGATCCGCCCGTCGGCAGCCACGATCGACGGGGTGCCGGGCAGGCCCAGGACACGGAAGATCTGGTCATTGGCGGCCACTGCACGCGGCCCGTCCTCGCAGGCCGGCGCATCGGCGACGCTGCCACCGGTGACCAGCCTCTTCCAGCCGGCCGAGCGCGCACCGGCGCTGGTGCACAGCAGTTGCGAGATGCGGGTCGCGGAGGCCGAGCCGCCGATGACGCTGACCGGGAAGACATGGATGGTGTAGGTCTTGGCCAGCACGTCGAGCTCACGCTCGAAGTCCCGGCAGTGCGGGCAGCCCGGGTCGGAGAAGACATAAAGCGTGCCGGCGGAGCCGGAAGACACCTGGACCGAGAACTTGCCGGCCCGCACGGCGTTGTCCATGCCCTTGGCGACCTCGGCCTCGGGTGGCTGGACGGGTGGCACCGGGACGCCTGGTGCCGTGGCCAGCGGTGTCGGCGCCAGCACGGGCGGCAACACGCCGGCCTGGCGCGTCGCGGCGACGTTGAGCGTGAGGGCGAGCACGACGATGGCCAGCGGCGTCACCCCCCACAGCACGCCAGCCTTGACCATGCCGGCGACGCGCTGGCGCTTTGCAAATCGCTGCACGGCGCCGCGCAACAGTTGCAATGCGTTCGACGCCAGCTGCTCGCTCGGGAAGCGCTCGATCACGAAGGCCGTGTCCGAAGTGTGGTACTGGCCGTGGATCTCCAGGGCGCTTTTCGTGATGGTGAGCCCCTTGTCCAGCTGCAACGTGCTCACCGCGCCAGAGTTGCCGGTGCTGCCGAACTCGACGTACAGGGAGCGGCCAAAGGGGCGGACGATGTCGGTCACAGGCACGGTCAGTCCTTTCGCGGCCGCATGAGGCCGATTCTGATGAGGTACTTCTCGACGCCGTCGATGGCGTCGTCCACGAAGGGTTCAGTCAGCGCGTAGCCGCAGTCCTGTGCGAAGTCCTCCCACAGCGCCTGCGTGAAGACGGCGGCGGACTCGATGAACGGGGTCTTGCGGCCAGTTGTGTTGAGCGCGTACCAAAGTCCGCGATCCATTCCCTTGAGCCATCGAAAATGCGATGAAGGCAGTGCTCCGGAGAGCATCACCTGCTTGTGCATCGAATGCAGCAGCGTCTTCGGATAGGGATGCCTGGCCAGCCACTGAGCCGCTTCGGGATGCTGGGCGTAGCGCTCGAACGCAGGCTGCGCGAGCGCCAGATCGGGGTAGCCGCGTTGCCCTTTGAGCGTGCCGGCGTGGCAGGACCTGTTCAACGCATCCAACAGCTCTTGGGCGGCGGCACCATCCTTCCCGTTGGAAAGCAGCCGCGCGCCGAACACGGCGAACAGGGCACGCTCGTGTGGCTGAAGTTCAGCCAGGTCCGTGACTGGCGTGCCGAGGTTGGCGGCCAGCAGCTCGCGGCACCTGGCACGGTCGAGCATGCCGTCGATCAACAAGGCGTGCTCGGCCACCCATTCTTCCGGGTTGAGGGCGCTGCGGTGCTCCTTGGGATCGACATTGAGCAGCAGGGTTTGCTTGTCACCGTAGTACAGCGTTGGAATGACTGCAGGCGCATGCTTGGCCATGATCCAGGGCAGGGTGCTGGCGTCGATGCGCCTGCATGTGAGGTTGGCCCGGTGGCGGGTGGCCAGGACCACGGCGCGCAGGGTCAAGGCGATAGGGATGAGGACGAAGAAGTAGCCTGCGGTATTCATCACATCGAGCAGCTGCGGCAGTGACAACCGCTGCGGCATCGCTGCCAGGCTCACAGCCTGTGCGCGCCAGGACCGGATCGCATCAGGCATCCAGGGCCATTCCAGAAATCCGAGCAGCTTCCATGTCCATAGCAAGGCGTAGTAGCTGATCTCGACGTGGTACTGGTACCAAAGGAACCACAGGAGTGCCGCGACCAAAGCTGCAGCTGCCAGACAGACGAACCCCATGTCGTCGGTGCGATGGGCATTCGAGCGCATGGCCGTCCGCCGCTTCAAAACCGCAGCGATGCGTCATAGACACGACGCGCAAACGTTGGCCCGTGCAGCGCCAGTACGCTGCGCACGTAGTTCTGTGTTTCGGCGTAGGGCGGGATCCGCATCCCATGTTTGGTCACCGCGCCAACGCCTGCGTTGTAGGCGGCCAAGGTCAGCTCCAGGTCGCCGCCGAACAGCTGCCACAAGCCGCGCAGGTGCTGAGTTCCCACGTCGATGTTGGTCGCCGGCGCAAACAGCTCGGCCGTCGTGCTGACCCCGTAGCGGACCGCAGTAGCGGGCATCAGCTGCATCAGCCCGCGCGCGCCCTTGGGCGAGACTGCATCCGGCGCGAATTGCGATTCGACCTGGATCACCGCATTGATGAGCTGTGCGTCAAGCCCGTGGCGCTGCGAAGCCGCGTCCACCAGGTGCGCGACAGCATCGCGCGGTGCGGGCACGCCCGGCGGCGTACTGGAGGGGTAGCGGCCCACGCCACTCCAGAAATCTCCCCCTGCCTGGTTGATCTCGTAGCGCAGCACGTACGCCGCCACGCGTGCGGACCAGCACAGGTCAGTCTTCACCACGTCGGCGTGCAGACCCGTTGTCCTTGCCAGGTGCCGCTGCCAGCTCGCGTTCACTGGGATGGGCGCACTGGCCAGTTCCGCTGCCGACGATGTCTCGCCGGGCAGCAACGCCAGCTTCAAGGCCAGTAGGGCACGTGCGGGAACGGAGTAGTCCGCCGCCGCCTGGAGCACGCACGCGGGTGGAGATGCCATCTCGATAGCTGCCATCATCGCCGTCTCGCACAACACATGCCATTGGCACGTAGATTCCGTATTAATGTAATGATGCGGAATGCTCCAAGAACAGTCCAGCCCTTACCGCGGCGCTGGTTTCCGGTATCCGGTGACTTCATCGGCTGCGCGGTGATGGCACCTGCTGCCGCCAGACCTGGAGGATGGCGCGTGACCGAAACAGCGCTCGAAGTCGTCCCAGCCTATTGGGCGTCCAACAGCTCCGGGCAAAGCGTGCCCGTTATCGTCTCGCTGCTGCTCTTCGACGACGAGCACAAACCCAGGCTACTGCCCGCGGTGGAGGCGTCGATCAACCGGGCCGTCGACGCAACGGGTCGTGTCGGGTTGGCCACCGCCACCGTCGCGGACGCTGACGAGTTGGGCACCAGCCTGGGTCGCTGGATGCTGCGCGCCATCACCATGCCGGGCGTGATCGTGCTCCTGCGCTGCCAGAGCGCAGAATGCGCGCAGCGGGTGATGGACTGGCTCCATGCCACGTACACGCTGTCCCTCGTACGGGACAGTAGATCCGGCACGTCAGCACAGCGGCACCAGTGAAACCGTCGGCACGACCGTACGTGCTGCCAACACTGCCTCCCGTGGTGGCCCTGTCAAGGTCACGCGTTACTGTTCAATCCCGAAAGCGGCACACCTTCTTCCAGGCGACGAACGCGCTTGCGGGCTTGGCCTGCACCATCGAGCCGAGCCTGACGCGCAGCACACGAGGCGCGGCCTCTGCTCGTGTTCTGGTGAACAGACGATCCAGTGCAACCGGTCGACCAGTGCGTCGCCAGTCACGGTTGCCAATGCAACATCTACGCAACCTCACACCGCCATTGACCGGTCCGAGATGGACTTGGCATTGAGCTTATTTGGGCCCCTGAGGTTCTTGCTGGTAGGCTATTGGCGCAGCCCGACCCGAATTCGCGTCGCGTGCATGCGTCCCAACTGATCAGCGTCCGTCGCCGGCCGGTATCACGATGGGCTCAATCCGGTAGCCCTTGTCGCGCAAAAGCGCAAGAACGCCATTTGGGCCGGGCAAGTGCGAGGCGCCTACATTGACCACGGATCGGCCCTTGTTAAGAAATTCCATCAATTTCGGCAGCCAGGCGCTGTTTCGGTTGAGAACCATGAGTCGTTCATAAATCCTGGCATCCTCAGGGGTGGCTGCTATGCTAGTCGGCCCTGCAAAATGCTGCAAGTCCCCGCCGCCATTGACTTTTCAGGGTATGCGGCAGTAATTGGAACTGCCAGAATTCGCCTTATCGGTATTCGATTCCTGGGAGTTTTGGAGGCCGCTTGATGAGCACCGACGACTTCTTCCGTGCCCGGTTGGAGACCATGATCGACATGCGCCACCCGCTGGCCGTGCTGGCCACACGCATGCCGTGGCAGGAGATCGAAGCCGCGTTGGCGCCGGTACTCGCGCACAAGGACCGTGCCGGGCGTGGCATCGAAGGCGCCGACCTTTTCGGCCCGACGTTGGCCGTGGCCGGCGCGGGCGTGAGCAACGCCGGACGGCCGCGGCTGCCCATCCGGCTCATGGTCTCGCTGCTGTACCTCAAGCACGCCTACAACGAGAGCGATGAATCGGTCGTGGAGCGCTGGAGCGAGAACGTCGTTTGGCAGTTCTTCAGCGGCATGGAGTACTACGAGCCGCGGCCGCCTTGCGACGCCACACAGATCGGGCGCTTGCGCCGCGTGCTGGGCGAGGCCGGCGTGGAGCAGTTGCTCAAGTCCACCATCGAAGCTGCGGTGGCGATGAAGGCGGTGAAGAAGACCGAGCTGGAGATAGTGACGGTGGACACCACGGTCCAGGAGAAGGCCATCGCCTTCCCCACCGACAGCCGGCTGTTGGAAGTCGCGCGAGCCAAGATCGCGCAGCTGGCCAAGCGCGCGGGCCTGAAGCTGCGCCAGACCTACGAGCGCGAGGGCCGCGAACTGCGGCGCAAGGCCGGTGGCTACGCGCACGCCAAGCAGACCCGGCGGCTGGGACGCACGGTGCGGCGCCAGCGCACGATCCTCGGGGCGCTGCTGCGCGACGTGCAGCGCAAGATGGTCCTCCTCGATGAGAAGGTCCGTGCCGCGCTGCAACTCTGGGTCGAGCGTGCCCAGCGCATCCACACCCAGCGCAAGAAGGACAAGAACAAGCTCTATGCGCTGCATGCGCCCGAGGCGGAGTGCATCTCCAAGGGCAAGGCACGCCAGCGTTACGAGTTCGGCGTCAAGGCCAGCCTGGCCATCACGCACCGCCACGGGCTGGTCGTGGGCGCGCGAAGCTTCCCCGGCAACCCCTTCGACGGCCACACGTTGGCCGCGCAACTGGAGCAGACCAACACGCTGCTGCAGGACATCGGCGTGGCGCCCAAGGTCGCCGTGGTGGACCTGGGCTACCGCGGCGTGGACGCCGCCGTGGCACCCGTGCAGCTCATCCACCGCGGCAAGATCAAGCGCCTCACCAAGCTCCAGCGCCGCTGGCTGCGCCGGCGCCAAGCTGTCGAGCCGGCCATCGGTCATGCCAAGCATGACCACGGACTGCAGCGCTGCTGGCTCAAGGGCGCCGACGGTGACGCGCTGCATACGGTGCTGTGCGCTGCAGGCTACAACCTGCGCTGGCTGCTGCGCGCCATTGCCCGGCTGGGTATCGCAGCGGTTTTTTTGTACCTGCAATTCCTGGCCGCCTTGTTCGCTGGATGGCGTGCCACCGACCCCAAACCGTCTGCCGCTATGGTGCCGACCTAGTCAGGCTCGTGAGCATCGTCTGCCCTGGCACCGAACTACTGCACTACTGCGCCAAAACGAATTTCGCAGGCCCGACTATGCTATTGATGGCTTTCAAAATACCGTCATAGTTGCCAGAGTTGAGCGAATTTATGGTTTGCTGCAGCGCCCGTTGATATACCGGCCTGAATGCTTGGTGCAATTGAAACTCATGAATACGTAAGGGCACCGCATTGCGTTGTTTGTCAACTTCTTCTTGGGTTTCCAGCGGCTGGGGTTGCAACCCTCTTTTTGCCGCAGCCCTGAAAAGCAGTCCATCGCGAGAAAGCAGTCCCGGGCTCGCACAGGGCCGGGAGGCGATATTGGCTGCTGCAGAAGGGCTGCGAAGCACGAGCGTCAAGTCAACCACGCGCTCTACGGTCTGGCCTGACTTCATCACGGCTTGGGTCACGACCGGGTCACATCCTGCATTGCGATAAAGCTGGGCAACTTGGTCTTCCGTCAGTGACAAGGCCCAGTTCGCGCGCAGGACGATTTTGTCGTTGCGCATCGTCACGCCTGGGACGTTGCCTTGAGCAACGGCTTGCATCAGCTCACGCAGCCCTTGCTCACCGCGGGCGCTGGCACGGCGCATCGCTTCACCGGCCTGGAGAACTTCTGGTGCCGTCGCGTTTTGATCGGCCTTTCTGCCGGGATCAGGTACTCCCTCCACAACATAGCTTTTGGCGCCATCCATGACCGAATCTGCAGGTTGCCGCAGTCCATCAGCCGGAATGTGCATGCTGCCAATCAAGAGGTTTTCAGCCCCATTAGGAGCAGTCACCTTCAGTGCGGGTACACCGTTGTCCGCAGCCGTGGTCTGCGGCCAGGCATGGGCCTCGGGAAGTACCAGCAAGGCACAAATGACAAAGGAGGCATGGCCTAGATTCTGCATAACTTCTCCAATTTCGCGATGGCTTTCGAAATGATGGTGCTGTCGAGGCTGCGCTGATGGTCGATCAACGCCAGATGCGCTGCCAATAGTCCGAGAGGCTTCTGGAAGAATCGGTTGCCGGCGCCGTGCTCATGCCCGGCGGAGGTGTCACGGGCACCGGAACAATGACAGAGCCGTCGTGTCCCGGAATGTCGTTCATGGCGTCGTTGATTTGTCCGCTCACGCTGCCCACGGCCTGGTGCACCTGCGCACTCGCGATGCGGCAGATCTCGTCCTTGATCCTGTTGAAGATGTCCATCAAGCTGGGGAAGGTTGGAATCGTGAGGATGCCCGTCACGCTGCCAACGCAGCGCCCCAGGATGTCGGAGGACGCGCGGTCCTGCTGCTCCGTCTCGTCCGCCTTGCGGATGTCGATCTGATATCCCACCTGGCCGCCCTGAGCAGCGGCTGCGCCACTGCGGCACGTCGCAGCTGATGCCTGCGTGGCGCACAGCGCGCCTGCCAGTACCGCCACCCAGGCCCAGCGCCGCCATCCAGTCATGCGGTTCACCATCTCTGTCACCTCCGTGGACTCTTGCCTTGCACGGTGAGAAGAAACGGAAGGTGCGGCTTGGGCAGCTTCCACCGTGCGAGAAGCGCTCAAGCAGCAGCTCGGGCCCGAGCGCTACGCCGCGAACCTTTGCGAGGAGCGCCGGCCGCGACTTCCTCGCCCGCGGCCGGCCTCGCCTTTGGGGTGGTGCCTTCCAGCGCATGCACCGTCGCTTCCTTGGCGCTGCGCTGCTTTCGCGACTCGATGAAGCCCAGGCTGCGGTGCAGTGGCGGCTCGACCGACCCCGTGACGCGCGCTTTCAGGACCTCCCGGCCGACGTTGAGCAGCATCTCGTCGAAGTAGACCGGCTTGCCGTCGCCTCGATGGTTGATCGCGTTGCCGTAGCCGATCTCCCGCCATTGCGGATGTTTCGGGTTGCCATCGTTGACGTGCAGGCGCAGGTAGTTCGGGCGAACCTCGCCGGTGTCGGGGTCTGCAGCGCGCTGAGTGATGTGCGCGATCACGGGCTGCCTCTTGCCGTCGATGATGAGGTAGCCCTGCAGGTGGTTGCCCTCGCCCTTGAACAGCAGCACGGCAACTTCGTTCCTGTCGCCGTTCTTGCGCAGGCCTCGCAGCACGACCTGGGCCGGACCAGCGTGTTGCTCAGGGGCGTGGGCACGCAGCCGTGCCTTGTACTCCTCAGCGTACTCTGGCGGGTCGCAACGCCTGCCCGCCTTGTCGAACCAGAACACTTCACCATGCACGGGCTGCGGGCCCAGGCGCTTGAGCTCGGCTTCGCGCTCCGCACCTACAAACCATTGCTCGACGCCGGAGTGCTGCACCGACCACCAGTTGCGCGCGTCCACGGGCACCAGGTCGCCTGCGAGCGTCTGCGAAGCAGCCGCTTCCTTGGACGGCGCATCGCCAGCGTCCCTCACCGAAGCATGGGCGGCGACTTCGCCATGGACGGCATGGGCTGCCTCTGTAGCGGCTTCGACATCGGCCACCACAACCGGTGCTGCTGGCGCAGTCGGACTGGGATGTGCCGCGGTGTGCCCCGCTTGACTGGCCCCTGAAGCGGTCACTTGAGCAGTGCTGGGCGCTGCAGCTTCGGCAGGCGCGCCCGGTTGCCCGTCGTCCAAACGGCTGCGAGCGGGCGCTGCGGTGGACGCCGCCGTGCTCGCCGGCTGTTGCGCGACGGACACCGCTTCGGCCGATGCTGCATGTGCCAGCACAGGCTGGTTGATCACGGGCACCTGGGCGCTGCTGGACGATGGTGGCTCCATTGAGGGGCCTGACTGCAGCAGCTGGCGGCGCATGGCGTCCTGCTCCGGGTTTTTCAACACCACGTCGATGTTGTGCTTGACCAGGATTGCAATGGCTCGCTGCTTGAAGTCTGGTGAGCCCGTGACTTCGAGTTTGCCGCCCCACTTTTCCTTGGCCATCAGCACGGCGGCCAGCAGGGCGTCGTCATTGTCTGGCGCGACGGACCTGTGCATCAAAATCTGCTCGCCATGGTCGATGAAGGCCGGATGGCCGCGCAACAGGTAGAGCACGCTGCCGTTGCGCTGGATCTCGAACGTCATGCTTTCGAGCAGCTGGCCGATGTGCTCGGTCGGCGACGGCCGGGCATCGGCCGGATCGCCGGTGAAGCCATCGAGCGTCATGTCCAGGGCGGGACGCAGGCGAGGTCCCTGTTGTGGTGCAGTGCCTGCTGCTGCGGCGCGTGCCGGCATTTCGCTCTTGGGATGTGTTGCGCCGGCGCGGTCCTGCCCGACGTGCTGCCGCTTCATGCCCGCAGCTTGATCTGCCGGCTCGGCATCCACTATCGCAGCCTCGGCAACCAGCCCGGATTCGATGCGTGCACGTTCACTATCCCTCCTGCGCAACCCGGCCAGGCGCCGCAGCAGGTCCTGGTGGACCAGGTCTTGTGTGGGTGGCGTTGCCGGCGCGACCGGGGGCCTGGTCGTAGAGGTGTCTGTGGCCGTGTTTGTTGAAGCCGGCGGTGTCTGTGGCTGCGCTGGCGCAGCCTCGGTGGGCGGGGGCATGAGTTCAGCAGCATTGGGCTGCGTGCTCAAGCCTGAGCCAGACGCTGCGGGCTGAACATCTGCGCGGGCCGCGGCTGCATGCGAAGCTGGCGCCTGTGCAGTGGCCGGGGCTGCTTCCGATGCCATCGCAGCGGCTTCCTGCACTGGTCGAGGGACGCTGACATCCGTCTTCTCGGTCGTGACGTCGGCCGTCGCTTCAGCGGTGACCAACGCCTGCACGGCGGGTACTGCAGGCGCAGGCGAGGTGCACAGCAGTGCCGCCTTGGCCGTCACCTCGAGCGCAAACTCGGCAAGATCGCAGGGAAGGTCGCCGTTGCCGGCATGCAGCAGCTCGGGAGGCGTGCGCTTGCGATTGAGCCAGATCCGGTCGCCTACCTGTGCACCGGCGCCGATCAATGCTGCAGGGAGATGGCGGCCCCACACCGTGCGATCTTCTCCTTCGTCATTCCGGTACTTGACGTAATGGGTGCTCTTCTCGTTGTCTTGGAACTGGTAGGGCGCTGTGCCTTGCTCCAGCAGCACGCCTTCCAAGCCGCCGCGCCGGGCCGGGTGGCGTGTCAGGCTCTGCACGTGGGCGTCGAACCGGATGGACTCGATGGCTTTGGCCACTTGGTAGTCGGCTGTGCGCAGTGCCTCCTGATAAGCACGCTCTTCCGCGCTCGCCATGATCTCGTTGACGGCGGCCACGAGGTTGCCCTCGGTGCGGATCTGGCGCAGCGCAGCGGCATCGGCCGCGGCAAGTGCCGACACCTCGGCGGCATCCAGCTCCGAGACCGCTCTTCCAGATTGGCGCAGGGCAGTGTGTCGCAGCCTGATCTGCTCGACGTGCGAGACCTCCCGCCACGGTGCGCTCGATGCTGCAATGGAAGCGACCTCGCTGGTGTCTTGCGCCGGCAGAGCGTGTTCAGAGCTGGATGCCACCCGAGCGCCTTGCTCGCCGGGCCGAGCGTCCGGTTGCTGGGTGGGATCGTTGTCGACCGCTGCCTGATCCTGCGGGGCTGCAGGCGCACGCACCGGCGCAGAGGAGTGCGATGCGATTTGCCTGAGGCGGTCCACCAGCGCAAGGGCTCGCTCTTCGTCCGGGCAAGCGGTGACCACTTGGAGGCCCCCATTGGGCTTCTCCACGGACACGGACCAGACCTCCCGATCGATACCCGTGTGCGTGCCGGGCTCGACGTACATCGCACCGCGCTTGGCCTCAGCCTGGCCAGTCCAGTCATGCGGCAGCGTGAACCCAAGATGACGCTGGGCAATGTCGTCGAACACGGCAGTTTGCCCGGCACCGGCATCACCATCACGCAGCTGCGTCCAGGCCCGGGCGACCTCGGCATCGCCAAGCTGGAATTGCGCGGGAGTTACAGCCCTTGCGTCGCCGTGAACCGCTTGGGCCATCTCCACGGGAGAGGGCACGCCGCGCCTGTCGGACGCCGCTTCAGCCAGCGGCGAGTTTTGGGAGAAATGCGCAGCTGTGGGGACGACAGCCAAGATCTTTGGCGCCGCTGCTCCCGCGGCCGGCACTGCGTCATGGGCTGCACCTGCGGCAACGGCAGCCGCATCCGATGCGATGTGGGCCGGCGCTTCACTGGTGCTCCCGGCGGCGTCCCTTTGGGCGCCGGGCAGTGCGGCCTCCTTGACGTCTGGTATGGCGAAGGAGAAAGGTTCGGCCTGCCAGTCAGGGTCGAGCTTGCGGGCGCTTTCCACTTGGGTTGCAAGCCGCTGCACCAGATCTCGGTAGTGCGCCGCGATGAGGGCCGCTTCTGTTGCAGGGGTTTCATTCCACAGCAGGCGGTCGACGCTGCGCCGGACTTCTTCGACACGGCGCTCCATCTCGTCGACGTAGGGTGCTTGGGCGCCGGTGGCGTCGGTGTACACCGGGCCGTTCTCGCGCATGGCCTGCAGCATAGGGCTGAGACTCACGCCCTCGAGTGCATGGTCGGTGGAGGTCTCGTAGCCGCCGAGATGGATGTGGGCTTCGTGGCCGGGCCACAGGCGTGATGAAGTATCGCGGCGCCACCGTGCGTGGTCCTCCTGGCTGGAGCCCGTCCTCTGCCAGTCGGTCCACTCGCGTGGGCCTGCCTCGTGCAGTGGTGCCCCGTGGCCAGTGAACACCTGCTGGATCGCGTGGTCGCGCGCGGCGGTGCCGCCTTCATAGAACACCACCCGCGCACCTTCGGGCACGACGGTGCCCAGTGGAGCGACGATGACGGCCTGCCCCACGCTCAGGCTGCGCTGCAGCTGGCCGCTGGCGTCGCGATGGCTGCGCAGCCGCCACCAGGCATCGGTCTGGCCCCATCCCGCCGGCACAGGCATCTCGCGTGGGTTGGCGATGATGGCGATGCTGCCGCTTGCGCCGGTCACCGCGTTGACGCCAAAGTGCAGCGTGTTGCGGTCGGTTGGCGAGGCGGCTTGCAAGGTCAGGCCGTTGCTGTCCTGGTGCGCGCCGTTCAAGTCACCTTGGACGCATACGAGCAGCAGCCGGCTGCTCTCGAAAGGAACCTGCCTCGACGCAACACGTTGGGCCAGCTCAGCCCACTGGCTGTCGGCCGCGGCGCGCAGCGTCTGCGCGCTCTTGTTCTTCAGCGCTGCCGCGATGACGGCTTTCGTCTCGGCGACGTAGACAGGGTTCAGATGGGCGAGCTTTTCGTCGAGTGCCGCGTCGATGTCGGCCATCCGTTGCTCATTGGCCAGCAGCGCGCGCACCGGCGCTGGCGCTTGCGCCAGGCCAGCAGCAATACCGTGGGGAGTGCGCGCGTGGTATTCCTGTACGAAGTCGGCTGCCAGCCGCACATCGCGCGCCATCTCCTGCGCCGGACGTGGCCGGTTAGCGCTGGCAATGATCTCGGCCAGCGCAGCCTCCTGCCTCTGTGCCTCGTCGCGAAGCGCTTGCGCGCCCGCGTAGCCCAGTTCCGTCGCGATGAGGGCTCGGATCCTGGCGACACGGGCGGGCAGCAAATGCGCGAGCTTGGTATTCACCTCCGCGTCGAGAGCTCGCACCCGCTCTTCATCACGCAGGAGCTGGCGCACTTGAACCGGGGCCTGTGCCAAGGCCCGGATAACCGCCTCGGGCGTTCGAGCATGATGTGCCTGCACGAAGTCTGCGACGGTCTGCACGTCACGCTCGTGCTGCGCCTGCATCGCGTCAGGCGCGGGTGGTTGCGGCATTGGCAGAGGAAGCTGGCCGGATACGTCCGGCAACCGCGCCAAGCCGCGAACAGCGGCATCCAGCAATGCGTCTTCCAGGGGATCCCGCGGCAGGTTGGTTGCACCGTCCTCCACGCGAACTTGCAGTTCGCTGGCCAGCTTCTCGACATCGGGCGCGGCCGTGCGCAGCGCTACCCGGTAGCCGTCGTGCCCGTAGGCACGCCACCCCATCGCCAGCAGCGCGAGCGAGCGCTCATTGGCGGAGGGGATCTGCCGCACGGCCTGTGCATCGGCACGGGCGGCTTCAGCGGCTGCCGCCGGCGATGCTGTCTCCAGGCCTTCGCCGCGCTGCTCGATCTGCAGCAGCAGGAATTCTCCCTTGGCCAGCTCCATCCGCTGCCGCGAGGCCGCTCGCCGGTCCTCTTCGCGCAGCGCTGCTGCCACTTCCACAGCGACGAGGGGGGTCAACTTTTCCAGGGCAGCCTGGTACGCGCTGTGCCGTCTCGCGCTGTCGCCCATCGCCACGGCGCAGAAGTAGCGTTGCGCCGGATTCTCGATGGTGCAGAGGGAGGCCGCGTCCGAGCGGGCAAGGCCCTCGGCGTTGGCGCTGTCCAGCGTGTCGCCCGGCGGCGTTGCCAGGCGCTCGTACGTCTGCTCGATGGCACGCGCGGCCGCCTGCTCCTGCACGTTGGGCAATCGGGGCAGCGCCGTGGACGGGGGCACGAGCGTGGCGGCCGGTGCATCGTCCGGGGGCTGGGCTGGTTCCAACTCCAGCGGCAGCGCGCCTGAAGCCCCCACGCGGCGGCTGTACGTCGGCGCTTCGATGCCAACGGCAGCCAAGCCAGGGAAAAGCGCCTGGATCGACGCGCGATATCCGGCATGCCGCGCCGCATTGGCGCGCATGACGTCCAGGATCGTCTGACTGCTGGCGCCGTTGGCCTCCTGATACGACATCAGGTCAGCCACCGCCCAGTGCCGCACGAGGACCGGATCAAGCTCCTGCGGGCGCTGCTGCTGAGCCATCGCCTGGAAGCCGCCGGCTCGCTCTTGTGCGATGTCCACGGGCGGCCGTCGCCGATGGGCGCCGACCATGAAACGGTGATAGACCGAGTTGCGGAACTCCTGGAGTTGGCTGCTCACGTCGGCTCCTCTTCACGCGCGTCCGCCTGGATCGAGCGACCGCCAGCCGCCGCTGGGCGGCCAGTGCGCAAGGCCGAGGCGGTCGGCCCTGAGCAGTCAAACCAGACTTTATCCGTACAATAGGTATTATGCGGAAATCGACTCCGGAGATACGCAACGAGACGGGACGGCGAACAGGGTCTTCCTTGCTATCATCAGCAGGATGTCTACGGAACCCGTGCAGTCAGAAAAGCGTCCCTTGTCTGGAGGAGATCTGGAGACGTGGAGGGCCCATCACCACCTCTCGAAGGCGGAGGCGGCTAACGCATTTGGACTGCCGAGAGCTAAATGGGATGAATTGACCAGCATGGAGCGCGGTGCGCAGCCGTTGACTGATCCCGCTGTAGCGATGCTTTTGCAGATTTACCTGCAATATCCGAAGTCCGCGCCGAAACCTGTTGATCCCGACATCAAGGAATTTTTCCAGTGGTTGGGTTTCAAGGAAGATCAACCGCAGGATTTCGCGATGTTTGCGGCGCTCATCGGTCGTTCGCCGCCGAGCGTGTACCGCCATATTCGTCCACACGATCGTAATCATCACTCGCTACCAGGCCGGCCGGTTCTTCGCTGGATCGAAGCCGTCTCTCGCTTGAACTTGACCCCTCGGGAGAGTCTGAAGCTGATGGCTGAAATCGTGGCCATTGTGGGCCAGCGACAGCAAGCAGGCGATGTTCTTTCCGAGGGCTGGTCCAGGCAAGACACGGCGGTAAACAAAGTTGACTGAGCGCGACCACTGCCTGCATGCATCAAATTGAACTCTCGACAGTCGTGTTCTACGAGCACCGACCGAACAAGCTGAAACTGCATGAGTGCTCCTTGCCGCTGGCCCATCCAATGCACGGGGCGTTCGTCGGCGTCTATGGCACCCGCAGCAAGCCTGATGCGTTCGTCGCGGCCCGGGCCCATGCGGATCGCCTGCGCCAGCAGTACACCGTGGTTGACTTGGTCGTAGAGATCGAGCACAGGCCCAACCCGACCGTGATGAGGGCGGGAGATCTGGGCCAGTACGATTTCTTCTCGATGCTGCGCATGGCAAGCGCAATGAACCGGGACCTTGCCGAGTGGATCCGCGCCGGCTTGACGCCGGACGACCCGCGCGCGAGCCATATCGATGACGACCTGGTCGGACCGAGTCTGGCTCGCGATCCTTCTCTGCTGACAGTGCTTGCCGACTCGCCTGCTTGCCGCCACCTCCGGTTGATCGCGTGCCCAGTGATGACAGCATTCAGCGATCGGGCGCTTAATGTCGGCATTGTTCCCTACCGGCACTGGTCAGCAATCAAGAAAGCGACGTGCCGGTTTGATCCGACCGTGCAGGTGACGCTTGAGCCGCCACCCTCTGCATTGCTTGAAGCCAGCCCGGCTTCGCCTGTTCCCGCTGCAGTTCCCCGGGCCATCAAACCCAAAGCACGCTGAGCCAACGGTGGCCCGCGTTGGGAGCCGCATGTCTCAATAAGCGAGCAGGATGGGCCTCCAGGAAGCCAACAGGTGTCTTTGGTGAATAAACAAAGCGGGCACTGAAGGCAGGGACAGCGTCCTTCAACGCATCGCCAAACCACGCATCTTCGCTGTGCGTCGTACGCCAATGCCTGCTAGCGTGCGGCCAGTTCTGCGGCGCAGTACTGACCCCTTGATAAATGGAATCAAAGGGCCGGAGTTCCAAACCCTGTTGTCTAAAGACACTCGCTCATCAGGTTGCATTGTTTGGGGACGGACCCTGCCAAGGCGGCGATCCCGCGGCCTGATCCTTGGGTTTCCGCACTAAGAAGAGGGGTTATCTTCAAAAGAGGCTGTACATGCGTACAGTTCTGCTTGCGATAATTCCATTCGAAAAGCTCGTTCTAAAGATGCGACGCAGGAATCTGGCTTATGCCGATACCACGAAGCAGCAGCAGTTGTTTCCCTGCTGCAGGAGCGCCGGCGGCAGCGCCTGAATGGCCTGACCGTGAATGCCTGTCGGACGTGCCACGTGCTGTGTTGGGCATTGAATCGTGGCCAGCTTGGCGCCGCCTCCTGCGCCTTCCCGATGCACATGCTTTTCAACGCATCGATGCGTGGCGAGGATTGGTGCAGGCGCTGAGTTTGCTCGATTCGGAAGTTGACAGGGTGCCTTTCGATCAAAGCCGAGATGGAATATTTGCAGAGTCCAGGCCGTGCTGGAATCAGTTCACGTCCGCAGTCTGGGAGCGAAGTGAATTTGAAGGCCTGGCTGGCGGTGAAGGGCGGATTCGGAAAATTTCGGTAAAGAACCCTTTCGGGCCGTTGACCATGGCCGTCAAGATCGACGATTTCACATGCGACATCTGTGATGTGGACGGCATCATGGACAGCCGATCGTCGGATCTTTACTTTGAAAGTGTGGCAGCTTTCGGTCAGCGTTATTGCATGTCAATGCGGACTGAGATAAACCAGCGCGGCCTCGCAGAAATGCTTGGTCATGGCGATACTCGAGTCATTCATCTCCCGGGCAGCAAGACACTGAGCATATGGTTCTGGGATGGCAGGCTGTTCTTGTGCAATTCTGGCGGAGCGCAGCGCTTTGCTGGTGCTGCATTCATCGCAGAAGTGATACGTCAACCTGTGCCACTGAAGGCGTCGCTTCTGCTGCGTTGGCTTAACACTCCAGCGTGGAATTGGCTTCTGTCCAGGTACTTCATGCTGTATACGTCGGATCAAAAGCACTGCGTGCCGCGACGGTGCCTTGCTGGGCTGGTGGAGCAGGTATTTTTCATTGAATTGGGCCTGCGATGTATAAGGGACGATGTGCTTCTCCTGGTTCCGAAAAACACGTTGACAACCACTTCGGTGATTGAGTTGCTGGAGGGGCGGGGCTTCGAAGAAGTCAATAGGGTAATTCTTCGACTGTTGCGCTGTCAGGAGGAAAATCGGCGGATCCTGTCCAGGCGATGGCCAGAAATATGCACACCCCCTTGGCTGGCAAGCATCGCTCTTGAGAAATAGAATCAGATAAGTGGCTTGCGGTGGAAAAGATTTTCCTTGTTATTGGCAAGATGTTGTGCTGTAAGTTGGTCCGGCGTGGCATCACATTGAAACTTGTTGACCTGCTGAGGGAGTTGATATCTCGGGCTCTTTGTGCGGCTCTCAGTGAACCGTGCTTCGGACGGTGATTGCGAGCACGGTGAAAGCAGAATCCGCAGTGCGAGTCAAGGTCCTGACGTTTTTGTGAGTCGCAGGATTGCCATGCAATAACATCTGCGGCACCATATAGGGCATGGACGATAAACGGAGCCAGCCTGGGAATCTAGTGGCCTATCAGAAGCCTGATGTGGCACGGGTTCTGTGCCACAGTCGTCGACGCTTGGCACTGATTCTTGGAGGCACATCATTCATTGCAGTCGTATTGATATTGGTTCTGGGCTTGAGCAAACGGAGTCATGCCAGTGGCGATTGCATGGCGCAGGTCGCTCCGTTAGAGCAGGTTTTGCCGACGCTCACGATATACAGTCATTTGCCTAAACCGATTGAGGATAATGTACCGCACTACATCCGTACCCGGGCACGAAGCTGTTTTCCGAAACTTGCAGTTCAGTTCAAGGAAGAGGATATTCCCGTCAGCCGGCGCAATGGACGACTCCCATATCTAGAAGGCGATCCCATTTCAGTGTACCGATCAGGTCAGTTACGCTGGCTGTTTGAGGTGCGCTCGCGAGAGGTTCAGGGCCAGCTCTTGGGATTTGTCAGTGTAGGAGCCAATAAAGGCGATCTTCAATTGCATGGCATGCGGTCACGCCACCGAACTCAAGCCAAAGAGGTTGTGCTGAGCAAGGCCGAGGTATTGGCGCAGCAGCGCGTGCTTGACGTCGTGCCAGGAACGAAGCTCTACGTGATCAAGGGCAGACCGAGCTATGTTGTGCGTTTAGCCAACGGGGAGGGCGTTCTCGTTGCCACTGGTATCTTGCCCATTGAAGGATCAAGCGAGCCGAGCATCGCTCAGACGCTGAGCGGCGCCATCATGGCGTTGGAGAATCCAGCCAGCATTGCGCAGGTTCGCAATTGAACGTGCCGGGAGCGCTCTCTCAGCGCTCGAGTGATCTGTCTCAGGATCGGTGCTCCTGTTGACCTTGTCATCACCTGCCGTACCGGTGTCTGGGTATGACAGCGGGGCGCGAGATGGTACATCCTGGTTGCAACCGTCGAATGGCCGCGGTCGCCGACGCCATGCTTGCTGAACTGTCGGCCACCAGCGCGCACGTGCATGCCCATGCACCGGCTTGGCCCTCGGCTGCCAACGTCTTCGTGAGGGAGCTATCGATACGTCTGGCGCTGATCCAGCAGGAACGGGCGGTCGATCTGGCCCACCAAAGTTTCGATGTCGCGTTCGCTTACCCCTGTGCGCTTGAAGTGCTCTTTCCATTGGGCCACCGCGTCGCAGACCAGCTTTATCTGCTCAATGGCTTCACGCCTCTTGAGACCGAACTGCCCACACTCCGATAGCGCATTCTCAAGGGTCGAATCATGCGCATCGGCGCCCACACGCATCTGCTGGTAGCCCAGTGACTGCCCGGAAGGAACGACATCGAAAGCAGGGGACAGGTCGTACTCTCCAGTGTCGGCCATCAGCAGGGCATGGTTCTTTTCGTGGTCGTCGGTGTTGTCGACCAGGATATTGAAGACCATGCGCCGGAACAGCTCATGCATTTGCTTCAGGTGCCGGGCTCCACCCGTGATCCCTCGCCTACGCAGCAATTGGGCCAGCTCTGGATAGCCCAGAACTTCTCCTGCCGCCTTCAGAGCCACGTTCGCGGAGAGCGCGTGCTTGCGCATGCCAGCGTCTCGATCAAAGCGCCTTACGGCCACGGCATGCCCGCGGGCAACCTTCACCGGCCGCGTCTGGGCAACCCGGATGCCAGCATGCACAGCCAGCGTCATCGTAGCGTGCTCAACCATCGGCGTGTCGAAAGGCTCGTCAAGGTCGCGAAACTTCAGCACCCATTGGTGGCGTTCCAGGTTCAGCAGCGCCTTCGGGCGTGCACCGCCCAAGGTTGTGCCTGGGGTGATCAGTCTGCGCTTCTTTTCTTCGACGGGTTGCCCGGCCAAGATCTGCTGCACCAGCATTTCCATTTCCGCCACATCGGCAAGCTTGGGCAAGGGGCCGGTTGCGCGCGCCAAGTACTGGTCGGCAAACACCGAGACACCCAAGGCACCGAATCGCTCGTCGCCAGCGAAGAACAGATAGTCCAGCACTGCAAGGCGCGGTGGCTTGTCCAGGAAGCGAATCACCCGCTCGCCCCATCGATCTGGACGCGCGTCATCGACTGCGCCGGCGGCAGTTTCCTTTTCCTTGGGGAAAAATTCGCCAGCGACCAGGGGCAGGTCTTCGCTGAGAGCAAAGCCGGACTTGAGCCAGCCCGGCGCGTAGACCAGCGAAACGCCCTTCAAGGAGCGCGCCATGCGTAGCTCGCCGATCAGGCGGGGGGCTGCGGGGTTGGCAAGCCACCAAAGGTAGAGCGTGTCTGCGGCCCGGTAGTTCTTCAGCTCGAACTCGATCATGGATTGCCGCCGTCTTCGGTTTCACCACGCTGCGCCGTGCCATATATCGAGGGCCGCTTGCGGACCGACCGGGCCTTGGCCACGCGTACAACCTCTTCCAAGGCGCCTTGATCGTGTTCAGGTGCCGCGAGCTCGGCTACAGCTTGAGACCGGCCGATCAGCCAAAGGGCCGTGGCATAGACGCCCATGGACACACTGGGATCACCTTTCTCCATCCGCATGAGCGTGGGCTCCGAGACGCCGATCCGCTGGGCCCAAGACTTCAGCGGCTCCTTTCGGCGTTTGCGTGCAATAGCCAAGTTCTCGCCGAGCAAGCGAAGGTGGCTCAGCACCGCTGAGGGCATGGAGTCAACGGCGCCAGATCGCTTCGACATGACATATATATTAGCAAACGTTCAAAAGCACAAATATTTATGTTTGTTGAACGCGCGTTCTCCGACCGGTAGCACGTCCTGTCCCTCAGGAGTCTCGCCGCGCTGGCGGTCACTAGCTGCGCCGCGGGGGGCGGCGACGGCGATGCGGGCCCGCGCCAAGGTTCCGCACACCACGGCGATAACAAGACGCGCGAAAAGAATGCGCAGTGGCAGCGCTGCTTCTGGAGCCGCGCTGCACGCGCGAGTGAACTGAGTGGTCAGCAAGGAGTGATGGCTGAAGCTGAAGCTGCTGTCGTGCACGCCGATGTGCTGCAAGCCCAGAACCGCGCTGCAGAGAGCGGCCATGCGGCGCTCCCCGTCGGAGTCCGGGCCTGGTTGCTGGACGAGCTCATGGTGCCGTGCCGTCAAGGCAGATAGAGCACGGCGGTTGAGCTTCCCGTTGGCCGTGGGGAACACCGGCAAGCATCCACTACACGAAGGCGCTGGTCAGCATGTACCCGGGCAACCAGGCGCACAGGTGCCCGTGGAGCGTGGTACGCAGGCGGCGGCGTACCAAGGTCTGTGCGGGCTCGCTGGCCAACACCAGCGCGGCCAAGGGTGGACGGGCTGAATGGGCAGGGCTCGGTTGGTGGCGAAAGTCGGCATCCCGCCATAACGATCCCGGCGTCTGCCGCCGCCACATCCACCGATACGGCGGCCTCTGGCCGCGGCTGAGGGCAATTGGTGCCTGAAGATCGAGCACCGTGCAGCTTGGATACACGCAGCCCGCTCAACCCTAGCAAGGTGTTCTAGGCTCTGAGCCCGCTTCCCAACGCTGCCGGCGGCGAGGCCAAATCGGGCTGAATCCGCCGCGCCGAGCAGAAGCTGATCCACGTCGCCTCTGGCGGCATGGGGTCGGCCGCGATGCACATCGCGCGCTGGCGCGGCGCGGAAGAGGTTGTCGTCCTCGTGTGTCCAGTCGACCATGGGCATCAACGTGGGCCAGTCTTCCGCGGCTTTGCTGCCTTAGACGCCAGGGCGATGCCGCCGGGCCACCGCCGGTGCACGGCGGAGTCGTTGGCGCCTCGCAGCCAGCGATTCAGATCATCCGTCGTCACGGTGGGTACCTGCAGTCGGCCAGGAGCGGACAACTGCCCCCCGCTTTGAACTTCCGCTCCAAGTTGAACCCGGTCACTCGCGTGAGCCCATCCTGACCTCGAGATCCAAATGACAGGGTTCAACCTGGTTAACCAGCAGCTCTCGACTCGTATTAGGCGGTCGGGCTAGGTTCAGCAACTTGATGAACATCGATGCGGCAGCAACTCATGCCGCAAAAGTCGACCGAATGGTAGGGCAGCAGTTTAGGGATCCGCTGCCGTCTCTCCGCCCTCATGGGTCGAGACAAGCTCATGTCTCCGACATGACCCGAGCCGCCGGCTTGAAATGCCGTCCGATTACCGTGCTGTAGCGCGAGACAGCAAGCCGAAGCGATTCATTGAGCGGTCTCGACTCGCGTGCTGTCCAATTTCAATGACAATGCAGCCAAAAAGACGGTTTCAGAAGTCATGCCAACAAAAGCAGGGACAGCCCGCATGCTGCGGAGCAACCGGTTGGTCGCCAAGGGAGGCGTCATCCAACCGTCAGCGCAAGTACTCCTCTTCAATCCCGACCAGTGGGAGGAGTTCATCTTGGCCGCTACCCGGAAACGTACCCTTTCGAGCGGAAATCCGTACGCCTTCGTGAAGCGTCTCGGCGGCGCCGGCGACGGTGGTCGAGACATCGAGGCACGCTTTGGCAAAGACTTGGTTCGAGACCAGTGGGATCTCTATCAAGCCAAGCACTACAAGAACGGATTGACGCAAAGCGACGCGTATCCTGAGATGGCGAAGTTTTTCATGCAGCTGGCGTTGAAGACATACCCGCGCCCTAAAACCTACTACCTGTGCTGCCCGCGAGCTGTCGGCAACGAACTCCACAACGCCATGGCCGCTGGATCTGCGTCATTCAAGGCCACGTTCATCGCTGCTTGGCAGAACGAGACGCACAACATGAAGGGAAAGGCCGCAGAGCTCACGCCAGAGGTCATGGCCGCCATCAACGACTTCGACTTCGGGCAATTCGTCGAATGCCAAGTTCACGAGCTCCTGACGTGGCACAAGCTCGACCAAAGGGCCCACAACGAGCTCTTCGGCATCGTTGCCGAGCGCGGAGACGACGCGCCCGTGCCCACCGCGCCCGCTGCGCACGAAGGTGGCTACATCGCAGAACTTTTGAACGTCTACACCGAACACCAGCAATCGCCCGTGACTCTAGCCGATGTAAGCAGCGGCGACTACGCCGAGCACTTCATGGCGCAGCGCCAAGTCTTCTACTGCGCCGAGGGCCTCCAGCGATTCAGCCGAGACATCTATCCGAATGAGCCTGAGTTCGAGCGCTTGCTCGAGATGGTGCACACCGGAATACGACCAACGGTGACTCAGCTGAAGCTCAAGACAGGTATGGACAGACTCGACGCTGCCGTCGACAAGGCGTCGTCGCTTCAAGTACGAGAGAGCCGCCTATCGCCTCAACTGCGTGGCGGTGACCTTCCCGGCACCTGCCATCATCTTGTCAATGAAGGCAAGCTTAAGTGGGTTAAATGAAAAAGAAGTCTAGACCCATCGCGACGTTCAACTCGCCATTCGAACTCGGCGTCCGGATGGTCTACCTGCTGAACTCGCTGCAGCCTGCAGGTGCCGACCTACAGAAGCTGGTGCTGCTCGACTATGCCGTCGTCTATTCCGACGACCTTGGGGGGCCGCCGAGCCTGCACACGCCAGTTCCCTTCCGAGGCAGCGAGTACCTGAGTCGCCGGGACCTCATCGCGCAGGGCCTCTATCTTATGAGCACGCGCGGCTTGGTCGATGCGGCGATGGACGAAACCGGCATCACCTACTTCGCCGGTGAAGCCGCCAGGGCGATGGTTGGCGCACTGACGTCGCCGTACCTACGCGAGTTGGAAGGCCGCTGCCGATGGGCAGCGGCCGCGTTCGCTGAGCTCAACTCGCGGCAGATGACGGAGAGGTTTGCACAACAGGGTTACCTTTGGGGGGCGGAGTTTGAAGGTGTTAGCTCGAGGGGGCATTAATGGCAATAACACTGAAAAAACTCTCCGTGCACGGCCCGGCCCTCGTTCCGGCCGAGGTGTCATTCAATCCGATTCGAACGCTTATTCGTGGTCCCAGCGACACCGGCAAGTCGCACATCTATGACTGCCTCTGGTTATTGCTAGGCGGTACCACCCCTCTAGAGCAGTTCCCCGAGTCGAACGGGTATGACTCGCTAGAGTTGATCTTCACAGCAGGCAAGCACGAGTACGTCGTCCGCAAGGGGATAGCTGGTGGGGCCGCTGCATTATTCGTTCGCATGGATGAACTCTCGGTCGGTGAAGGCGACCCGAACCCATGGGAGCAAGTCGAGCAAGACCTCAGTCAACTCTTAGTCAAGCTATCGGGGGCGGAGGGAAAACAGGTACTGCACAACCGCAGTAAGAAAGGTGCAATTACTGGGGATGACCTGCGCCATTGGGCGTTGCTGTCACAGACCGGCATGATTGCCAAGGAGCCTGCCAGCGGGCCGAAGCAATTTGCTCCGAAGCGAATTGCTTCCTTCTCACTCTTTTTGACTGGCCTGGACGATGCTGCCGTACAGCTCTATATGAGCACTTCGGACAAGGACCGAATTGCCGGACAGCTCAAGGCCGCCGAAATGGATTTGAAGCGCACAGCTGCAGGCATCCCCGCCGACGCCGACCGTGCCGCAACTGCCACTGCCCTTGCCCGCGTCGAGGATGGCCTCGACCGACTATCTACTCAACACGAGGCACGCTCCTCGGTGCTTCGAGAGTTGCGGCGGCGGATTTCGTCCGAGGGCATCAAGCTCAGCGAGGCATCGACTCGCTTGGCCGGCGCGACGTCTATCCGAGAGCGCTTTTTGCTGCTGGAACAAAAGTACTCTAGCGACATCGCGCGCCTGGGAGCCACGGACGAAGGCATCGCCTTCTTCGAAGTACTGCCGGAGACGCGCTGTCCGCTATGCAGTACTCCGGTCGGACAACACCTCGACACTGCCGACCTGGGACCTAGGACGCCTAAAAAATACCGAGCGGCTATCGCGGCTGAAGCGGACAAAATTCGTGAGCTCCGCGCAGGACTGCTGCAGTCACTCAAGCACGAGGAGTCGCGCATCGCGGAGGCGACCTCTGACGTTCAGCAGCTATCGGCCTCGCTGGAGGTTTTAGAACGAGAAGAGGCGTCCGTCCTTCGGACAGCCGGGCATGAATTCGACGTCGACCCCCGTCACCTGGCAGAGCAGCACACGCAGCTTTCATCATTACTTGGTACCTTCGATGAGGTCGAGCGTCTAACCAAAGAAATCAACCGGCTCACGGAAGCGAAGAAGCAAAAGAAGACGCCGTTGAATCGGAACATTGGCTTCCATGGCGATGAAGTCGGCAAGTACGCTCGCGAGATGCTGGCCGCATGGGGCTTCACCTCGATTCAATCCGTCCACGTCGACGCAGAGACGGGCGACCTTGTTCTCGACGGTCGGCGTCGACTGAGTTATGGAGCAGGCAAGCGGGGTCTATTCCGTACCGCCCTCACCATCGCCCTTATGAGACACGCGATGAAGATGGGGCACCCGCATTTGGGAGTGGTCGTTCTTGATTCGCCGCTGAAGGCTTACGCCCAAAAGGAGTTAGTTGATGCCGACCGCGATGTCCCATTAGCAACCGTGAATGAAAGCTTCTACGCCTGGCTCTCGAAATGGTCGGGCCCCGGCCAAATCATCGTGCTAGAGAACGAGCCGGTTGACCCGGGGGTTGCTGCGGTTCTGCAAGCCACAGAGTTTACGGATGACTACGCAGAGGGCCGGCAAGGGTTCTATCCGCCGAGGTCGGGCATCGGGGCGGCGCCTCCATCGCCGGCATCCAAACGCGACTCCAAGCCGCCATCTGAAGCGACGGACGGCGAGGACCTGGGCTAACCGCGAAGGGGGTTTCCATCCCCGCCCGGTCAGCTTGGCGATTCTTACCACCCTTAGACCCGTCAACTTCGAGCGGCTCCTGACTCTGCAAAGCAGCCAGCCGCAGGACGGTCACGAACGTTCGCCTTGGGCACATACCAGCCGGCCACACGCTCCGCGCTCGGCAGGGCGTCTTAATTTCAATCCGCGACAAGGATAATTATGTAAAATCAAAGGTACGGGTAGGAGTGCGGTTGGTGCATGAGATTATTAAGCTGGCAATAAAAAGCAGCCTCACGTCGCAGCATAGGAGGTATACCGATGCGTGAAGTAACTCTTGAGGTAGCTTGGAATGGTTTCGAGCCTTGACATGAAATCTGTCGTCATTTGACGCAGGGCTGAACCGTTCTTTGCTGACGGCTTGCTGCGCAGATGAGTCTTCAAATCGCGATTGAGCCACTCGTCCGGATTGTGCTCAGGCGAATACGAAGGCAAATGGAATAGCTCAATCAATCCCTTGCGATCTTCATGCGCAATCCACCGCATCACCTCCTTGGCATGATGGACACGCAAATTGTCGACAATCAAAAATATCTTTCGGCCAGCGTTATCCCTCATCAGCGCCGCCATGAAAGAGATGAATCGCTCGGTATTGATTGCTCCTTCATGCAACTCAAAGTGCACCAACCCTTGGTTGGTAATAGCAGAAATCATCGAGATCGACGTCCAGCGCGTTGCATGGGTCAACTCCGGCGTTTGACCTTGCGGGGCATAGCCACGAACCCAGGCCGTGTCTTGGCGTACCGCTGTCTCATCGCCCCAGAAGATCAGCGCGCCTTCGGCCTTGGCGCGCTTGGCAATTGCCGGGTACGTATGCTGCAGCCAATGGTCAACGGCCACCGGATCCTGCTCTTTTGCCCGCCGTGCCGGCCGCTGCGGCGTATAGCCCCAGCGTCGCAAGTATTCCCCAACAGTGCGCAGCGGCATGTCCACGCCAAACTTGATTTTGACGGCTTGCTGTACCGCTCGCTGCGTCCACATCGCCAACGCAATTCCGATTTTCTCCGGACGTTCTTGCAAAATCACATCACGCAATTCCCGCTCGTTTTCTAGGCCGAGTGTGCGATGAGTGCCTACTTGCCGTCCGCGCTTGAATGAAACCACGCCCCCTAATTCAGGATTATCCAGGCAGTAGCGGCTGACCCAACGTTTCATCGTCGTCAAGCCAATGCCAAGCAATTCAGCGATGCGAGTCCATGAAAGTTTCTCTTCATGCCGCAGCCGATGGGCCTGTCGGCGCATCAGTTGCAGTGCTTCCTCAGACTCCTGGCGGGCATCATGCGGTTTCATCGCTCAATTTTACATTGGTCTGTTTTAAGTTGCTGAGTTAATAATGCAATCCCAGTTTTTAGTTCATTTGGTCCACAATGTACTGAAGCCAAACGCTTATTGTTTTAACGTGCGAAGCCAGACGCTGAAGTTGTCGACTTGGTTTTGAGGCAAGTTAAGGCCAATCGTGGGATGGGATGGCGAATCGGTCGCTAATGTGAGCGAGGCGGGTTTATTGCCATGTCTGATCAATTCCCATCCGCGGATATCTTCGTAGTTCAAAATTTCTTCCGTGCCCTTTTGCATGTCGATATAAAGAAGTTTGCGATGTTGGGGATCTAGTGCAATCGCTCTGTTGTATAAGAGTGCTGTTGCTTGTGCCAGCGGAGTAAATTCCCTGCCTTTGTTGGCTTGAATTCTTTCTGTCAGGCGCGCATTTAACTTTCTTGGGATGAATCCAAACCAAACATAGCCAAGAACGAAGTACAGTAGTGAAAAAATAATTACTGGTATACTGACGTCAGGTTCCTCGGAAATTCCCGACATCAAAAAAATAATAAATGTCGGTACGACAAAAACTAGGCCAAATATATAAAATGGCCTAAGAATGAACCATAGAAGACTGCCCACATTAATCCCCTTGCTGTTCATTCCATGTCAGCATTCCAATGCGAAACGGCTTGGTAGCGTAGCACTGGCTGACATCCTTCGTCCCACTACGACGACTTAAACCCATCGCCTGCTCGTGGCGTTCTAGGCCCCTTGTCTCCGCGAACGATCCGTTCTAGTCGATTGAAGCTGTCTTCCATCTTGTTACTAAAGACTGCCACCGCCTGACGCATGCGATCGTTGTCTTCACGTCCGAGCGTCGACGAGGCATGCCCGCCAATCCACGCGATGACTTGATCTGGAACGATGAAGATCAGGTTGAAGCATGTATGGACCAGATTCATCGCCATCGATGCGTAGACTGCCATAAAAAATAGAACGCTTACTAAACCCGTCATTGAATCAAATTGGACATTGGCAATGCCTATTCCAAACAGTTGATTGAGCAGTGTCCCGCCTGCAATCAGGCATGCGCCTCCAAGAAAGAACCCGCAAACCATTAATAAAGGCCGAACCATAACATTTAATAGAAATACCCAGCCATAGGTGCTATGGTTGCCTACGCCATCACCTCCATCTCCGCGTAGGTGAGTAACCGCCCAGAGAGGTGCAGCAATAACAGCTTCGCCGACAACAATTAGCCAATTAATAGCTGCGCCGAACCAGATAATGGTGGGGACCAGTGGCAAATAGACTGATAGTGCGCCACCCAAAAGAAACAGCGCGACAACAATCATTAGCAAGATTGAGCTTATTTTGGATATGACGCCAGCAATTTTAGAGCCTATACCACCGACATCGATCCATTTTGACGCCAGTTCTGCCCCTTTTGCCGCTGCTAGAACGGCAAGGCCGGTGTCTGCGACAGCAATTGTGTAATCGCCAATGTTTTTCATCTTGATCAACGGATTGACTTGGCCTAAACCAGCGCCGCCAGCGTTAATGTTGATTAGAGCGTTTACAAAACGCTGTCCAGGAGCAGCGAAGACACTACCGATTACCTTGATTGGATCTTCGGCGACGGCGGCGCGTGTGTACTCGCCCGTGCTGCTGGTTCCGATTGGCGGCGTGTAAGTTGATCGGGCTTGTTGTGCTTTGTAGGCCATTAAAGCTGCTGAATATAAGTTCAGCATTGCTGGATCGCCATTCGCTGCTACACCATACACTGATGCTTTAGCACCGACAGCATCGGACAGTTTTGTATTCGCTTGTGCAAAAGTTTGATACCACGCACCTAACGTCCACCAGCCGGATTCGGTTAGTACGGCGCTGAGCTCAGATGCCAAGCGTCTAATGTCGCCTTGTTTTTCTGCGGCAACAGTATTGACGTATTTTTCATAGTTTGCAGCCGCAAGTTGAATTGCAGTTTCAGCGTCGGGAATTGCTGTGCCAGGGTTCTGTTGTTTTTGAGCGATTGCGTCAATGAATGCGCTTGCGGATTGGTTTAAGTCGGCCTGCATAATCTGCAACGCTTGGAGATGAGCATTTCTGATTTCTTCGAGCGGGATGCTTCTGCTGAACCAGCTAGTGGTTGCGTCGGCTGACGGAATAAATTCATTTACAGTAGAGCCGCCACAAACAAAGCTGCTGTTGCTGAGCGTAAAGCCGGTGGCTGTTGGGTGGCGATTGATGTATTCATTGCCTGGTATGAGAGCGCCATTCTGTGCGGCTACAGCGAGCGCCCTGTTAATCCCGTGCATGCATAGATGTGCTTCGAATAGACCCTGAGCGAGTTTCACTGTACTAGGCAAAACCGGCTGCGTTACCATGCTGTTGCCAGTATCAAAAGCCGCGGTCGCTTGATCGACGGCCAAATTTGCGCTGCCCACGCCAATTACTGAGGCACCCCAAAGCATAAGGAGTTGGGCCAGCGACCAGCCATTTGGCGTGGGAACAAGCGAGGCGACGCCCCACAGAATACGGATCGGTCCCCAGAGGATGTGCTTTTGCTGGTCGAATACCGTGCCGTCATGCGCGGTCTGCGAAAGCTTGCGCACGAAGTGGTAGCAGACGATGAATCCGCCAATGACCAACAGCGTCGCGTTCGTCACCATGAAAATACCGGCCAGGACGGTATCCGTGCCGCCGGCGGCGCTCAACGGGTCGTTGACGACGTTGCCGAAAATCGCCACCAGTGCTTCGCGCGATTTGTCGCCGGAGCGGTTCGCTGCGCCAGCGATCTCGCCCAGCGTCAGCTGAGCAAACACCGGCATCGCGATCAGCGCACCAGCCAGGATCGACACCGCGCGCCTCAGAAGCTGCCTTGTGCTCATGACCTGTCCTTTCGGCCACGCCCGAACTCCGGATCCAGCACGGCCAACCACCAGCGCGGCACTTCGCGCCTGAAATCGGCGAGCCCGCCCTTCTCTGCACGCGACAGGCGCCGGTTGTCGAGCTGCCAGATGCGGAAGTGCGCGCTCAACGCCAGCACGAAACACAGCGGCTGGCTGCTTGCAAGGCATAGCAGACCGAAGAACAGCGCGCCCACCGAAGGTTTCACCAAACCCCATGCGATCTGCATCAGCGCAGCCAGCGCGAAGACCGCCGCCATGGCCAGCGCCATGCGTTTCCTGGCCACGAAGGATCTGCGCAGCTCGGGAATGGACATGGCGTCAGGCCCACGCTGAGCCATGGCCTGCGCGAACGAGACGTCCTCCGGTTCGGCTGGGAGAGTCTGCCCTTTGGCTGGCTGCTCCTTGATGCCGGTGACGGCGCGCTGTGCCTGGCTGGCGAGTTTGCGCAGCACCACCACGTTCTCGCGCGTGCGCTGGGCTTCCTGCTTGGCCAAGTGCGCGGTTTGGCGCATCGCATGCAAAGGCAGCAGCACGCGCAGCAGGCCGCGGCCCACGGCGCGCACGCGGCTGGGTCGGGTGTCGCCGTCCATCATTGGCCCCCCATGCGCCCGGACACCGCCCGGTACTTCTGGGCCAGGATCGGTTCGTACTCCTGGCGTACGGTGCTGGCCAGCACTTGGCCGCTGATGATGTTGCTGCGGCGGATCTCGCTCTTGAGGCCGGCAAGCAGCCAGGCGTTGAGGGCGTTGACGCGGATGAGCTCGCGGGTGAGGTTCTCGCCGCCCATGGATTGCAGGTCGGATTGGTAGGCCGTGTTGGCGTAGCGGCGGCCTACTTCGAACGACTCGAACTCACGCGCGGACATCACGTTGGTGGCTCGCGCACGGGGCGATGCCACCTGGGTGAAATAGGCGCTGGCCGAGGGCGACTGCAGCGCCTCCTTGAGCAACTGCTGCGTGTCCGGATTTGGCGTGCTGTCGACAATCTGCTGCTCTGCAGGGTCGGCCGCGGCCGAGAGCACGGCGTTGAGTTGCGTCACGAGGCCCACGTACTGGGCGCCCGAGGCCGTATCGGCTTCGCCCTTGCGCAGTTGCGGTCCGACCGAGCGCCGATAAGCGTTCTGGACGTACATCAGCGCCGCCTCGACCTGTTGTTGTGAAAACGTCAGGTCGGGCGCCTTCCCATTGGGCCCGGCACCGATGTAGAGCGAATCCACGCGCTTGTCGGCGCCAGGCATGTTGGTCGAGACGGCCGGACAAGCCTTGCTGCCGCCGTAGGCGGCGTGGTCGTCCGCGTCGCAAAACTGCACGTGGACGTTGGACGCGCGCGCGGCGTCGACTTCCTGGGGCACCCCTGGGCTGTTGACGGCTTGTGCTATCGCGACGTTGGTGATGGGAACGCCTCCGCGTGAGCGCACGCTGCCCTTCATGGCGGCGGCGGTCGCCGCCACCTGTGCGGCGCCGCCCGAAGCGGACTCGCTGCAGATGCTGGGAGCCACCACGTAGCGCTGACGCGCATCCTCGTAGCGGCGATTGCGCTCCTGCGCCGTATCGAACTCGCGCTGCGCCCGGGCGGCCGCTTCGACCGTGCTGGAAACCTTCGAGGTCTGCTGGTTGATCGCCGTGCCGATCTGGTAGAGCAGGTTGTAGAGGTTGGTGTGCATCGCGTTGACGGACGTGTTGAGGGCCGTCACAGCCGCAAGCACCGCCGCATCGATGACCGGCCATGCCGCGAACGCGGGCTGGGACGCCGCCAGGCAGGCGGCCAGCGCCATGGCGCGCCGGGGCGGAAAGCGCAGGTGGTTCATTGCAGCCCCCCTTGCTGGTTTCGCTGTTGGCTGGCGTGCTCGTGCAGCAGGCGACTGGCCAGCTGCGCCACCACGGAGCCCTGTGCCCCCTCGGGGGCGTCCGCACGCATGCGCTCGATGGTCTCGGTGGCGGTGCCCAAGGGGAAGTGGTGGGCCAGGAGCTTTCGTGCCGCGTAGGTGCCCAGTGCCTCGTACAGCCGCGTGCGCAGCGAGACATCTTCCGAAGTCGTGGAGAAGGCCCAGGCCTCCACGGCACCCACGGTGTTGGTGAGCATCTGCACGACAAAGCCGCGCTTGGTCTTGAACAGCGCCAGGAAATTGCCGCCCTCCTCGGCGTTCGGACCCACGGCATCGCGCTGCAGCCGGCGGATGGCCTCCTCGCTCACGTCGAATTTCTCGCGCAGCACCCGCTCGTCGCCGGGGCTGCCGCCACGCATGACGTAGACGCACGTGGCCGCCCCCAGCAGGTCGTCCGGGAAGTCCGCCAGGAACTGGGAAAACGCCGCAATGCGGATGCCCCATTCACGCCCTTCCCGGCCGTCCTTGATGATCGTCGACGTGAACGCCGCCAGGCCTCCGGTGTTGTGGAACTCGTCGTAGCTGATGTGCTTCTTCTCGTCACGGATGTCCGCGACGCGCTGGCGGTGGTACTCGCGGTAGAGCGGCGGCACGATCGGCAGCAGCAGATCCTCGCGCAGGAAGTAGTTCCGCGCCGCCAGGTACCGGGCGAACATGTACATGATGCCGGTGCGCAGCATGCCCTCATCCGACTTGCCGCCGATCACCTCGTTGAGGTCCATGCCCACGACACGCGTCTCGCTGCTGATCTCGAATCGGGTGCGTCCAGCGAACAGCCGGTAGCTGGAACTGGCCGAGTGGAAGCAGCGGGCCATGTAGTCGAGCAGCCGCTCCTGCCCCACCATGGCCGTGCCGTAGAGGCCGACGACGCTCTCGTGCTGGAGCGCCGCGATGAAGTCCGTGAGCACGGGCGAGGCGTGACGCTGGGCCAGCGCCGCCTCCCGATGGAGCCCGTGGGCAAAGAGCATGTCCGTGACCTCGTACCAGGTGGCATGCAGCCACCAGTCCTCGGCGTCGTGGCTGGCGCGAAGGCCGCTGGAGCTCAGCGCTTCGTCGACCACGCGCTCCACGCCCATCTCGTACGTGTTGGCCTTGACCTGTGCCAGCTCCCCGTACACGACGTTGAGCAGCATCTCGTTGACGCGGGCACAGTCGCCGGGGGCGCTGCGGGACTTGGCGTCCGAGCACAGCGCGGTCATGAAGTCGGTCTGGAAGTCGAATTCGCGTGCCGTGGGCCGGCGTGCGCCGAGCTGCGTGTCCCAGATGTTCACTGCGTACTCCGGGTCATTGCGCAGGCGCAGGTAGATGGCCTCATGGCGGCGGTGCTGCGGCAGCGAATCCTGGATGAGCTGGATGAGGCCCGCAGAGCCGGGCTTGACCTCCACCATCGTCATCAGGGGCAGCCGCGCACTGCCCGGGTTGTGCAGCAAGGCGTTGTTGATCGAGTTCATCAGCGTCGTCTTGCCCGAGCCGGGCGGTGCCGCGCCGAGCTCGATCCAGGTGTCCTGCAGCCGGCTGCCCGGCTGGATCGGGAAGATCTTGCCGTCCGGGGTGCGCATGACCACCGTGCCGTTTTCGCTCCAGGGGGTGGCCGGGCGCTGCAGCGGCGCCATGAGCAGCGCGTCGTCCAGCGGCGGCACCCAGCGGTTGGCGATGTTGCGGGTGGTGAAGGCGGGAATGGTGGAGGCCCACGCCGCCATGGGGTCGCCGTGCACGTCCGTGACCTGGCAGGTGCCCCAGGCCTGGAGCGCCTTTTCCAGGGAGGCGGCGCGCTGCTTGGCTTCGTGCTCGCTGTGACCCCAGGTCGATGCGGTGACCTTCATCGAGAGGATCGCGTCGTGCCGGCTGCGCTCGAGCAGATCCTGGAACGACTGCTTGATCATCTTGTTGGAGGGGAACATGCCCGCGAAGGCGAGCATCATCTGGCGGCCGCGCATCTCGTTGAGCCCGCCCGGGCAAAGGTCCAAACGCATCCGCCAGGGCATGCGTCGGTCGACGTTGCGGAACAGCTCGCCAAAAGGTTGCGGCTCCTGTGGCCCAAGCTCCAGCGAGAGGTTGGCGTGCCACAGGTCCTCGCTGCGGATGAGCTCGCCCTCGATGTCCACGGACGTGGTGGAGATCTGGTAGCCGATGAGCGGAGCCGAGAGGTCGGAGAAGTCGCGCGCATCCTCGCGCCCGTGCGGGAAAAACCGGTCGCCCGGCAGCACCGGGCGGAACTTCTGCGATGTGCGCTCGCGATTGACCATGATGCGCAGCCGCTTGATGGCCTCGTGCGCCCCGATGGGCTTGAGCATGATGCCCGCGGTACCGGCCTGGCCGCACTGCTCGAAGTCCTGCTTCACGCGGGCCACCATCGTGTCGTGGCGGTACTTCATGGCCAGCAGCACGGCGGCCGGGTTCTGCCCGAAGTCCAGGTAGGGCAGCTGATGCTGCAGCGCCCGTTCCACACGCTCCTTGAGCTCGCGCTTGGCCTCGTCGTCGCTCATCACGTTCATGTGCGTGTAGAGCACCATGAGGTTCTGCTCGTAGGCCACCAGCGGGGCATTGCGGCGCACGCGGTCGAGGATGATGTCCTCGCTGTGCAATCCGATGCGCCGGGCCGTCTTGATGAGCGGCTCGGCCAGCCGCATGAGTTCGTCGTGCGCTCGCTCGGGGTCGCGCTCGAACCCGATGGACAGCGAGTGGCCGGGGCGGGCCATGTAGCCGTTCATCTTCACGCGCAGGTTGTCGACGATGGCGGCGAAGTCCTGCGCGGAGGTGAGCTGGTAGCTGCCCTGCAGGTCGAACACGGTGACCAGCGCATTGGCATCCGTGACCAGCACGTAGGGGTCCTGCAGGCCGGGCATCCGGCGGAGGTCGTCGTCGCTCAGCGGCAGGGCCGTGACGAGCTCGCAGTACGAGGCCATGTCGCGGCCGATGAGGTAGCGGCCCACGTGGGCCAGCAGGGACTCGACGGCAGCAGCACCCTTCTCCAGGATCCCGGGCATGAAGGCACCTCTTTCAGGTCGGGGCGTGCAGCACGTCGTGAGCGGCCGTGGGCCAAGCCGCCACGGGCCAACGGGCGGTGAGCTCGTCACGCCACTGGCGTGTGGCCTCCTCGACGATCTGCGGGTTGATCACCAGGGCCAGGTTCTCGAACGCGATGCAGCGGCGCATCCGGTCCTCATGCGCGGTACGGGCGATGGCCGCGGCGAACGCGCTGGGCTCGCTGGTTCCCCATGACTGCTCGACGTACTCGTGGTGCGACGCCAGCCAGTTGAGCAGCCGCTTGGCATCCTTGCGCGCGGCTTCGTCGTCGCACTGCATCGCCACGAGGATCGTGCGCAGCAGGTGGCTGACGTCGCGAGCAGTCAGCCCCGGCAGGTAGACGATGAGGCCTTCGCCCTTGCGCAGCTGTCCGAGGTGCGCCCAGCGGTGGCAGATCGCGTCAGCCACGGCCAGGTTCTCGGCGCGCACGTCGCGGTGGTTGTCGTTGCGGTTGTGGACCTCGTTGGCAAGCGACTCCAGACCGCAGAACATGCACCGGTGGCTGTGCCGCTGCAGTGTCGTCCTGCGCAGCGCACGGTCCTCAGGCGAGTCGGCGAAGGGCTCCACCGCCTGCGGCGACGGATCCCCCCAGACGATGCTCTTGGCGGAAAGGACCAGCGGCGCCAGCGCGGGTTGCTCGACGTTCGAGCCCACCGCGCCGGTGCCCTGCCCGCTGGCGCTATCGGGCGTCGAGCCTGGCAGGGTGGCGTGCGGAGACTGCGGGGCCATGGTGGCGTGCTGCGCCTGCGCGCCGAGCCCTTCAGGGAGCGAGTCCCGTGATGCCCACGGTCTCGCCGGCCTTGACCAGCACGAAGCCCGTGCCGCCCAACGCCGCGCCGCCCAGGAACGGGATGACGATCTGGCCGCCCTTGACCTGGCTGTTCTCGCCCTCCTTGCCCTTGCGCCACCAGTTGTAGCCGCCGTAGCCGGCGGCGCCGAAGCCGCCCGCTGCCAGCATCTTTCCGAGCGAAACCTTCATCGAGTCGGCCTGCGTGGCGGCTGCCGTGAACATGTCGGCAAAGCCGGCGGCGTGGGCCCCGGCAGCCAGTCCCAGCAGCGTGACGGCGGCACCGAGCTGCACCATCCGGCGCTGCTGGGGATCGGCGCTGTACTGCGTAACGGCGGCGCAGGCCGTGAGCTTGACGTGAACGAAACGGCCGGCCTCGTCGACCACTTCCATGGGGTTGAACTTGCTCAGGTTCATGATGGCCTGCTCCAGTGCGGGAGGTAGATCACCAGACCAGGCCGAGCGTCGAGCGCAGGCGCTCGATCATGTCGGAGATCTGGACGAGACAGGCGCCGCCGAGCATGTGCGTGGCTGCACGCCAGACGACGTCATCGGCGCCGTGCGAGGAGTCCCCCGCGACGGCAGCTTTCCTCCAGAGCAGCACGCCCCGGAAGAAGAAGTAGCCGCCCGCAACGCTCACGAGCGTCAGGACGGCATTGATGGCGGCAGCGAAGACGCCGAAGCCCGCTGCGCCGGTGTAGGAGATCGGTCCGTAGGACACCGTGCCCGTGCCCATCGAGTTCCATGCGGCGTTGATGAGCTGGGACAGGTTGAGCATGCATGCCGCAACGATGGCCACGGCCGCGACGTCACCCAAGGTCAGCGAGCGTTGCCCCGGGAACTGCGAGGCGCGCATCATCCTTGCCACGATGTGGCCGAAGTACGCCGTGCCGCACAGTGCCGCGACGACCCACAGCAGCTTCCACGCCGGCGCCGTGAGCTCGTTGGCCAGGTTGACCATCATCGAGGCGAGATCCATGGCCGGCTCCTGGCTACAGGATGTCGCCTTGCGTCGTCTGGACGCGCCGCGCGACGGGGTCGATGCGGGTCACGCGCATGCCGTCCACCACCGTGCCTGGCTCGACCAGGAAGGTCCGCTGGCCCACCTCGATCCACGCCTGCCCGGGGTAGATGGTGTTGATCCGGTAGCCGGTGAGCACCCCTCGATCAGCCGACTCGGCGCGGCGTTCAGGCGCAGAGCGGGCCGTGACGCCTGGCCTGAACCGCTCGGCAGTCGCTGCCACACGAGGTCGCGGGGCGCCGGGTGGCGTGCTGCGGGCGGCCGCGTGGTCGGCTCGCAGCCCGACGAGTTCGCTTTGCATTGCCGCCAATTGCGTGCGCAGGGCCGCAAGCTCGTCCACAACGGTCTTCTCGGCCAACGCGCTCGGCGGCACGGCCGCTGCGGCGCTGGCCGGTAGGGATGCCGGCGCGCCTGGCTGCGCAGCCGCCGCCAGCTGCGGCGGTTGCTGTGGTGCTGGCGTTGCATCGCGTACCCCGCTGCTGGGGGACATTGGCGCGGCCACCGCCGTAGCGGCTGGACCAGTGCCCTCCGCGCCTGCGACATAGCGCGGCGTCGTCATCAGCGCGCCCGCGCTGGGGTCGTCCTGCTCGTTCGATGTGCCGCCAAACGGGTTGCCGAAGAGAACCACCGCTGCCAGCACGAATATGCCGGCGGCCACGTGGTACGGCTTGACCTTCGTGTGCAGCCCGGGCTGGAGACAGGCGGTCGACGCTGCCGTGACGGCGGCCGCGGCGGCCGGTGCTCCCGCAGCAGGCGCTGGTGCCACGGGCGCGGAGAAGAAGTCGCCTTCCTCGGCGGCCGGGGTGATGGATGGGTCCACGGTGCACCTCGTGCTTTGGATAATCCGGGCCTTACTGGTTCGGGGCGTAGGGGCTGGGTACGTACGGCGGCGTGAAACCCGGGGGTGGCTGCAGCGGGACGCCTGGCACGACGGGCGGTACGGCCGGTGGCCAGCCTTGCGCTGCCGCGGGAGGCGGCAACGGGCTGCGCGTGTTGCCGCTCGCGACGGCGGGCGTGGGCGTCGTGTTGCCGCGTACCTCGTCGCTGGCAAAGACCGGCGCGAGGAAGCGCACGCCGATGGTGGTGTTGGGCGGCACCAGCACCTGCTTCACCGGCATGGCCGCGGCGTCATGCGCGAGAACGTTGCCTGCTTGCTGCGCGGCACCGCCGACCACGGCGCCAGCGACCTGGCGGCCGCTGACCGACTCCGGCGCGGTGATCACGGCGCCGCCCAGCGGTGAGATGACTGTCGTGCTGCCGCTGCGCTCGAAAAGCTGCCCCACGCGCCCGAGGCCCGTGGCCAGGGCCGGCAACACGATGCGGCTGAAATAGCGGTTGTTGACTTCCCCGGAGAGCGCCGTGCGCAGTGAATCCTTGTCGACGGCCTTGGCGTTGATCTTGTAGGTGCGGCCGCGCCAGGTCATGCCGGTGAACGTCATGTCCACGGTGTTCTCCAGCCGCTTGTAGCCGGGCGCAAAGACGTGGGCCCCGGCGTAGGGGCCGGCAGGGATGGCTGCTTCGACCAGGGAATCCTCGTCGGTGTCGATGCCCGTGCGCAGCTCGGCGGCCACGAGCTCGTAGCCGGGCACCAACTGCTCGCCCGGGGCGTCGGCGAGCTGCTGGGAAGACGGGGGCGCAGCGGGCTGTGGTGGCTGCAGCGATGCCGTGTAGGCCTTGCCGTCCTGCGCAACGATGGCCAGGCCGTGCTTCTCGGCGGACCAGTTGTCCATCAAGGCCTTGACCTGCTCTTCGAGCTGCCCGACGCGGTCGGGGTCGACGGCAAGCTGCTGCTGCACGCTGACGGTGGCTGCAGGGGGCGGCGCGGACGCTGCTGCAGCCGGTGCCGATGCCGGCGCAGGAGCGGCTGGCGGGGCGTCTTCAGCCATGCCTGGCGGTGTGCTCACGCCACGCGTGGAAGGCACGGACACGTAAGTGCCGTTGCCTGCCTTGGCTATGGCCGCGTTGCGCTGGTTGTATTCGTCGAGGATCTGCCGGTAGCGCGCCGATTCCTCGGCAGCCACACCCTGCCCGTTGCCCGGTACCGCGGCGACGTTGGACGGGGTCGAACGGCTGCTTTGCCACCAGGAGTAGCCCAGGTAGCTCACGCCGGCAACACCGACGAGAGCCAGGGCCGCGACGACGACGGTCTGGCGGCCGAAATCTGCCTGGATGTGGGTCATGGCGGCCTTCAGGGCAAGTCCAGCTGCAGCGTCAGAGAGCGGCCCGCGTCGCTGAGGGTGACGTAGGGCGTGGGTGCGAGGCGGTAGACGCGCGTGCCGTCGCTGGCGGCCAAGGTGTTGTCGAACGCGGTCTGGATGTCGCGGTCGGTGCGCACGAACAGGGCGCCGGCGTACTGCCACACCTCGGTGCGCGGCGGTACCTCGCCGCGGGGCTTCAGCCGCACGGCGTCGTTGGGCGGCAGGCCGTCGAGGAAGGCCTGCAGCGTGTCGTCGTAGAGACCGATCTTGGCGATGCCGGGCACAGCCGCCTGGGCCCAGGGGCTGCGCCCGGGCACGCGCAGGTCGAGCCGGTAGTCGACTTCGCGGGTACGCCTCCGGGCGTCGGGCTCCCCGCCCACGAGCTTGATGACCACGGGCGTGGCCAAGCCCACCAGGAAGGCGGTCAGGTTCGCCTCCTCGTAGGGGCTGAGCATGGTGACGAGGACCGAGGGCGAGCCTTCGATCCACTCGGCCGTGGCGACCCGGTTGGGGTTGGACACGCGCGGGACGGCCCCCAGCGGCCATGGCGCTCCCGTGGCGTCGAGGAACACGACGGTGGAGGATTCCCCGGGCAGCGTGCGCAGGATGGGTGGTGTTGCGCCGGGGGACAGGTCGACCGAGATGGAGCGGATGCGTGGCGTGGTGCGCACGGGTCGGTCCGCCTTGGCTGCGCGGGTCTCTTCGAACCGCCTGCGCAGTTGGCGGATTTCGGCGCCCTTGAGCGGCGCCACCATCGAGTTGGCGCGCTGGTAGTCGGTGGGCGGCACGAGCGGCGGCAGCGGTGCCGTGCCGTTTTGCGCTGCACCGGCAGGGCCGGCCGTCGCTGGGGCGCCACCGGCGTAGTTCGCGGCGCCGTAGTTGGTGGGCGGAAAGGCCGCCTGCATCTGCTGGCTGCGGGCCTGCGCCTGTTGAGCAGCCTGGGCGGCCTGCGCCGCTGCAGGGGACGGCGGGAACGCCGCCGGCGCAGTGCCGGATGGTGATTGCACCCACCTTCCAGGCGTGGCTGCTGATGCGGCTGCGCCTGGCGGCACGGCAGCGGCGGGCGCTGACGGCTGGGCCTGCGCCAGCTCGGCGGCCAAGACAGCCATGGCCGTGATCACGACATACCCCGCAGGACGCTTCATGCGTGGCTCCCTTATCGCGGCTGGGTCACCAGCTGCCCGACCGAAATGCCCAGGATGTTGTCGAGCGTGGGCACGCGCGTGACGCGAACGGTGGCGCGGAACCGTTGCGCGGGCATCTCGCTGGTCTGCCCCGCCAAACGCAATTCGAGCGGGGCCTCGACATACCAGACGTAGATGCCGTTCTCGACACCCTCCTTGACCAGCACGCCCGTGCCCACCGAACTGGAGAGGTTCATGCGCCGGGCCTTGACGAGGTCCAGGATGTTCGATGCCTTGAGCGATTGCAGGAACGAGGCGTAGCCCTCGCGCGTGTAGCGCAAGCGAACGCTCTCCAGCTGGGCCTGGTAGTTGGTGAAGTCCAGGGTGAACGACTCGTTGAGCGTGTCCTTGGCGAACTGGATGACGGTTGGCGCTTTCGTGTAGGGCCGGCTCAGCGGGACCAGTTGCAGGAGCCGGCCGTTGTCCGAGGCGAAGTATTCGCGCACCGGGTTGAGGGCCGCGAAAGCGAGGATCACGTTGAGGAACACCGATGCGGCCAGGCCGCCGGCGAGGATGAAGTTCAGCTTGACGGCGCTCCTGGCGAGCCATTGCAGCAGCCGGCGGCCGAGCTCGGCCTGCACGGCCGGCTTGACGACGTCCTCGGTGCGATGCAGCTGGCCCAGCGCGTTGGCGAGGTCCTGCTCGAAGCTCAAGGTGCTGGCGCACGCCGCCTGGCCCGATGGCGATGCAGCCTCGCGACCGGTGGCGTTGCCCGACACCGGGGCAGCTGCACCCGCGCGCTGGTCTTGGGTAACCGGCGTGGTGGGCGCCACGTCGTCAGCGCGTACCGCGAAGGGCAGGTGAGACGCGTCTTGCAATGCGGCCACGGGATCACCTCTTGCGTTCCGTATTGAGCACACTATACGGAAGCAAAAACCGCCGGCAACCCCGTCAGCAACGCCAAGAGCGCGCTTCACTCTGAAAAGCTACATACGAGAAGCCAACATTCCCCCCTACCCCACAATGGACTCCGCCTCATGAGGCGCACCGCCGCCCTCCCTCCCCCTGCCAAGACCCACACACCACCCCCGGTTGCGGCCGTGAAAAGTCAGGACCAGGAAATACCAGGGAGAAACAGCCGCGGTTCAGAGGAGCGGATGGGGTGGGCAGTATCAGGTATGTTGTTTTTGTGCTGTGGACGGGATTGCGGCTATCTCTACTGGGACGCCAGCGCCGTCGCCCGCCATGCCCTTGACTCGGCCACGGGCCAGCCATCTGGTGCACGATTTCAGCTCGTCAAGCGCACTGGCAGCTGCAGGAGCTGCTGAGCTATGTGCAGACCTGGTCCGCGTGAAGGGAGCCGCCAAGGTTTTGGGTGAGCAGCCTCTCGTCGATCTACGCGCCAGCCTTGCCCGCGCCTGGGGTGATGCGTCCACGCGCGCCGCATCGTGCGTTGGCCGTTGGCACTGCGTGTCGGCCGCGTGTGAATAGAGCCGGATGTCGACGCCCACCATGGCAGCCGGCCGCGGCCGCCATGTACCGCCTTTGTTGCCGAACCGCGCCAGCCGCTGGTGCAACAACACGCATCAGGCCGCCTACTGTGAGCCGACCGTACGGGAGCCGCGGGGATGTGCAAACTCGCCGGACTGGTCACGCGTGAACTTGCATGCGGGGTAGGTGCTGCAGCCCAGGAAAGGGCCGTATCGGCTCTGGCGGTTCACCAGAAAACCGCCGCTGCATCGGGGACACATTTCCCGCTCGCTGTCCGAGCCGTCTGCTTTGCGCACCGCCAGGCCATGGGCCCGCACCAGCTCCATCAGGAAAGGCGACTCCTTGCCAGCGACGGTGATGAGCGTCACGCTGGAGCGGGCCCGTGTAAGCGCCACGTAGAACAGCCGCCGCTCCTCGGCCCACTCGAAGTCGTCGCCCTGAGGCATTGCCAAGCGCAGCACCGGATCGTCCGCCACCCGGCTCGGGAAGCCCATGGTGCCCGACGTCATGCAAGGCAGGATGACGTGGTCTGCCTCGGTGCCCTTGGACGAGTGCACGGTCATGAAGCGAACCTCGGCGCTTGCGTTCGGCGCACTGGCTGCTGGCGGCAGGAAGCGCCGGTCCTTTCTGTACCGTCCGAGCACGTAGATGCTGCGGGCGGCCCTGCGACCACCATTGGGTTGCGCACCGAGCTCGTCGATGCACTGCGCCACCGCAGCCGCGATCTGCGCCTCGCTGTCCACGCTGACGACACACACGGGCAGCGCAACGTCGGGCTGGGCCGACACCACCCGCTTGGCCAGCTGCTTCGGGTTTTGCATCACGAAGCCGCTGCTGATGTCGCACAGCGACTGTGGACAGCGAAACGTCGTCTCCAGCCGCAGGATTTCTGACCCTCCAAACGTGGCCTCGAAATCCGTCATGACTTGCAGATCCGCGCCAGCGAACCGGTTGATGCCTTGCCAGTCATCGCCCACGGCGAACAGGCAGCGATCTGGCTCGCGCACCAGGCTCGTCACCAGCCGGGCCCGTGCCTGGCTGGCGTCCTGGAACTCGTCCACCATCACGAGCTCGTAGGGGCTCCTCCAGCGACCCTGCTCGATGCAGTCGCTGGCGACATTGAGCATGTCCTCGTAGTCGATGCAGTCCTCATCCTTGAGGCGCTTCTCCCAGGCGTCGCGGATGCGCTCGAAAAGCATCAGGAAGACACCGTGACGGTACTTGAACGGGCCAGCTGCGCCAGCTTCCAGGCGCTGGCGAATATCGGCAATGGTCAGGCGGTTGCTCTTGGCGTGGGTCAAGAAAGTGCGCAACGTTTGAGCAAGCCTCGGGTTCTCCATTGGCGGGCGCCCCTTCACCGGACGGTCCGGGTTGGGATCCAGCACGACACCGCGCTTCGTGAGCTCCCTGGCGAGGTAACGAAACGCCTGCCCGTCCCAAAGCTGGGCCACGGTGGTTTCCAGCAAGGTCGTGCCGTGCTCGCGGTGGGTCTGCCGCTTCCACGCCATGCCGGCTTCGTAGTCCTTGAACGCCTTGGGCGGGCGGCCACGCTGGTCCAGCGCCCAATGCTCCAGGTAGGCGTCGATGGCAGGCAGGTAGAAATCCGGCCGGTACTGGCGATGCTTCGCGTCGGCTGTGGGCACTCTGTAGCGTGCCTCGTACTCGTACTCGACCCCGTTGTAGAAAAGCCAGTTGGCGATGAGCTGCTCGCCGCGGCTCTTGACGGCCTCACCGTTGAGGGTCCAGAAGTCCGGTTGGCGCGTCTGCGGGTGCCGGGCCTCTGCGGCCTCGGCATCCTCTCCCGGAGAAGGGAGCTCCTGCGCCAGCACCAGCCGGAACAGGTCCCAGTGGGCCCGAAAACCGAGGTCCTCGTCCTTGAGCCGGTCCACAATCTCCAGCAGCGCCTCAATGTCGCGCCCGTTCTCCAGCCAGGGCGCCAACGTTGGCCGCCGCCCGGTCGCCATGCCGATGACTTCCAAGCCAAAGGCGTGGAACGTCCGGGCCACGACCTTGCCCGTTGGCAGCCCCAGGCGTTCAAAGCGCTGCTCCATGCGCTGTCCCAACTCGGCTGCTGCGTCCCGGTTGAAGGCCAGCATCAGAATCCGCTCCGGCGCGAAGTAGCCCTTCGTCAGCGCGTAGGCTGCCTTGGCGACCATGGTCGAGGTCTTGCCCGAGCCGGCTGACGCCACCAGCAAGACCCGGTTGTCCAAGCAAACCACCGCCCTCGCCTGCTCCGGCGTGAGCGGCGTCTTCTCCACAGCGTCGAAGAAGTCCTTGGACGCCTGCAGCTGCCGTTCCAGGTGGCGCTGGTTGACGAGGCGAGCCGCTTCGCCCAAGTCCTTGCGCCAAAGAGCGACCGCATCGCGTTCACGTTGCTCGCGACCTTGAAGAGCCTGGACAACGGCTGGATGGGATAGCAGTCTCTGTGGATCCTGGGGCTTGGCGGCATCCTGGGCAGCGATGAAATCCCGTGTGAGCCAGCCGCGGCGCCGCAGCTGTGCCGTGCAAGCGGCTCTGCAGGCGTCGGCCCACGCGACAATCGGCCCGATGGCCCGGTCCAGGCGGGCCAGAAGCTGCTGCAGGCGGTGGGCTTCAAGGGCCTGCCGGCGTACCGCAGCCAACGTCTCGGCCATCTTCCGGGCCTTGCCGTTCGGGATGCCGTCCAGCTGCAATACCTCGCGCCCTGGCAACGACACCGTCACGGCCGACCAGATCACGCCTGGCTCGACGACGATGGCATCGAGCTGCAGCAAGCCGACCGGATAAGCGCTGTCCAGGACCGTGATGACGGCACGGTCCTGGTCCAAGCTGAGCGTCCACGCCTTGGAGGCCGTCAGCAGCTTTCCCAGACGCGACGAGGCCCAGGCCTTGTCCATGCCCGCCAGCTGCTTCTTCAAAGCCCGTGCTCGCGGCAAGAAGGCTGCGTAACCCGGTCGTTCGGCAATCCTGATGGAGCTGGCGCGGGAAGTGTCTGCTGCCCGGCATGCAGCGCAAATGGGAACCAGGCCCATTGCCAGGCCAGCATCCATACCTCGAGCAGCGCCATGAACGCCGGCACGGCCTCCATCGTCCCGGCCAGCTCTGCGGCCGGGAGCGCATGGACGGAACCTTCCGAGCACCCTAACGGCTGACGGGGCAGCGAAGCCGAATCCTCCGCCAATTGCACCAGCGCGAGCCTGACTCTCATGTTCTGCTACTCAGTTTTGCCAAGATTATCGACTGGCATGCCAGCCGCATGACACGCAGGACGTGGCGCGCTGTCCTACCGGCAGGGCCGCGGACACAGGTTTTCCAGGCCGCGCACTTTACACATAACCGAGGCGTCGACGGATCGCGGTGGGCCGACAAAGCCGCTACTGTCGGAGAGATCGTCTGGCGGTGGGGTCCAGCAGAAGGCAAGCACCCGTGGCGCGGGACGCGACAAGGTGGGGCCGGACAAGGAAAAGTGACCTTCTTGTGCTTTTCCCATGATCCGGACCATCCGTTGCGCTCGCTTTGCAGAGCCCCCGATCCCGCAAGCAACAATTTGGGTGCCCACGGCAAGAAGCGTTGCGCACAAATGTCAGAATCGCGTTCCCATTGACCATGCAAACAACGCATGAACCGTACCGACCTCGCTGCCCTGCTGGCAGAAAATCACGAACTCTCCAAGGCGAGCGCCACGAAGGTGCTTGACACCGTGATCGACACTTTGTGCACCGAGCTCAAGAAGGGCAACGCCGTGGCCCTGGCAGGTTTTGGCACCTTCAAGGTTGGCCAGCGCGCCGCGCGTGTGGGCCGCAACCCCAGCACCGGCGACAAGTTGAAAATCGCCGCGCGCAAGGTGGTGAAGTTCTCGGCCTCCACGTCGCTGGCGGGACTGGTGGATCCAAAGCTCGCCAAGGCCCGTGCCGAGAAGGCTGCCGCAAAGCAGGCTCTCAAGGCGCCGGCCAAGAAGGCCCCGGCCAAGACCGCTGCTGCACCCGCGAAAAAGGCCGCCAAGAAGGCGGCAACGAAGAAGGCCGCCTGAAGCAGTCACTGGAGCAGCATGACGGGCCCGGCACCACCGCTGCTCCAGCGCACATGCCTGCCGTGCTCCAGGACCAATCAAAAAGCCCTGCAGCGCGGGGCATTTCCAGCATGGCGTTTTGAATGGGAGCCGAGTTGCTATCGGCACTGAGGCAGTTTGCCGCCCTGACGGCACGCAAAGCTCAAGCCGCGCAGAGGACGCGCGGCCACGGCATGCACCGTCCGACGCCGGTTCAAGCCATGTGCTTGCTGACCAGCCCCGTCATCTCGAACATCGTGACCTCGTCCTTGCCCATGACCGCTTTCAATGCGCCGTCGCACAGGATGTTTCGTTTGTTCGCCGGGTTCTGCAGGTTGTGCTGCTTGATGTAGTCCCAGAGGCGCTTGGTGACTTCTGTGCGCGGCTGCGCATCGGGCCCGATGATGGCCGCAAGCTCGGGGCTGGGCTTCAACGCCTTCATGAAGGCGCTGTTCTTCTGGATTTCGACTTTTGCCACGAAGAGATCCTCCTATGTAATGGCGTGCCGCGATGGTGCCTCAAAAAGGCCGGACCTTGTCATGCCCGGCTCAAAGTTACGGTGCACCAAGCGACCTCGAGGGCTGGCTGCTGCTACTGAAGCCGTGATGATGGCACTGCGTCTGCAGTGCAGCGACTGCTTCCAGACGATTTCAACCAGGAAACCGCTGCAGTCGCTGATCTTGCTGCCGTCCTCGGTTGCGGGCCACAGTTGCACGCGGCCTTGCAGGCGTGGCAGCTCGGAGAAGCAAAGTGGTCTACAACGCAACCTTCACCGCCAGGCTCTACCGGACTACGCAGCTCATCGATCGACAGGCTTCTCAGCACGGCATCCCCACAGTCCCACCAAGAGGCTCCGCCGGGAGTCAGTGGCGCCATACGTGGCCAACGTGCTCAGGTTGACACCGAAGGCGCCGGCCGGCCACGCACAGCGCGTGGTCGGAGTACTCGCGGCTCAAGCGCAGCCACTCGCCGCGCTGGCGCTGCACAGCTTCCTGGCGCCGTTGCCACGACAGCCCTTGCAGCTGGGCCACGCCGGCCCAGGCATGCGCGATCGTAAAGCCACAGACCAGGTCAGGCGACTCCAATCGCGCCGCCATGGTGGAAGTCCGTTTCCAGCGACAAAGAAGACACTCAGCATGCGAGTCGCCGGGCATTGCAGGCGCCGTGGTCAGCCCCCGCTGCCCTGGTGCTCGCCCAGCGGGACGCACTCGGCTGGCGGCAGCCGCGCCCTGGAGAAGAGCCTGTTGGTCCGTACCTCGTTGCTGACCAGGCATGGCGCCATGCCGATACCACGACCCGGCCCCAGGACCGCCACGGGGGCTCTCCGGCTTCACCGTTCCCAAGGAATAGAATAATTCAATTATACTTGATCAAAAATGCTAAACAAGTTCAAATATATTTGATGCCGCGTGCTCCGAAGATGACCAGGGAACTTCCGGCCGCAATCACCAAGACGCTCGCAGCCTTGGGGGCCAACTTGCGCCTGGCGCGCGAACGCCGTGGCATGACCATCCGTGAGCTGGCCGCTCAGCTCAACGCCTCGGTGCCCACCATCATCAGTCTTGAGCGGGGGGAGAGCACGGTGTCCATGGCGATCTACGCCGCGGCGCTGAACTTCTACGAGCGGCTGGAATGGCTGCCCGATCTGGTGGATCCCCAGTTCGACCGGGAAGCCCTGCGCATCGAGCTCGCCGGCATCCGGCCACGGAACCGGCGGTGAAACTCAAGGACGTCTGGCTGCAACACGCAAGTGCCGCCGCCACGCCTGATGCCGGCACCCAGACGTCGAGCGCGGCCGCACAGACACGGCTCCCGCCGGCAGTGCGCATGCGCATCGCGCAGATCGACGACCATGCCGCGCGTGGCGCCGAACGCGCCAACCAGGCGCTCGCCCCCCATGCCCAGGCCCTCGGCCAGGAGCTCGATGCCGTGCGCCGCTCCACGGACCCTGCGCGCGTCGCCTTGTCCCGGCTGCGTGGGCTGGCGGGCCGATTCTCCGAGATACTCTCACCGGTGAGCGCATGCAGCAAGGCCTGCAATCATTGCTGCCACATCCCCGTGATGGTGGCGGAAAGCGAGGCACAGCTTATCGGCTACGCACTGCGCTTGAAGCCGCGGCGGGTCAAACGCTCGCCCATCCTTGAGCAAGGTCGTTACGGCTACGACATGCCGTGCACGTTTCTCGCCGCCGACGGCAGCTGCTCCATCCACGCGCACCGGCCGCTGAACTGCCGGCTGCAGCTCAACGTGGATGTGGACGAGTTGTTGTGCCGCCTTGTCGAAGGCATCGCCGTGCCGGTCCCGCTGGCCAACACGGCTCAGTTCAAGGCCGTGTACCTGACGCTGTGCCACGGTGACACGGTGGCCGACATCCGGGAATGGTTTCCCCAGGCACCAACCCTGCCTTGAACCAGGGCCCATGACGCCTTGTACCGTGGCTGGTGAACCGCCGCATCGCCGTCCCGAGACGCACGCATTCCGGCTTGACGCGCTGGGAGCCCCACTCGGCGTTGCGCAGTACCGGCCGCCCCGGCCTTGGACCGACGATTCTTTGACCAAGTCGCGCTTGGCCTGCATGTCCTGCCACCACGGCGCGGCGCCATCCGGGGGACCGAGGACGCAGACCCGCTATACCGTTGAGTTTTTATCTAAACTGGCATGTGCTTGCCCCAGTGCGAGTTGCACGCTCGATGCCTGCGACGGCGCTTGTGGGGATACCCGGGCCAGTGACTTGGCGACTGGCTCGTGCATTGCCGTGGCTGCGCCCTGCCAGACGCCACTGCAGGCTGCAGCCCGCAGCGTGCACCATGCGGTCGCGGCCCCTTATCAAGGAGATTCCATGCTGAAGTTCTACTACTCGCTGGCCCCCAACCCGATGAAAGTGGCGCTCTTCCTCGAGGAGGCCGGCCTGTCCTACGAGCCGATCCCGGTGGACACGCGCAAGGGCGAGCAGCACGCGCCGGCGTACACGGCCATCAACCCCAACGCCAAAGTGCCCGCCATCGTCGATGGAGCGACCACTGTCTTCGACAGCAGCGCCATCCTGCTGTATCTGGCGGAGAAGACCGGCCAGTTCCTGCCCGCGCCCGAGGCCCGCGGCGAGATGCTGTCGTGGCTGATGTTCACCGCCTCGGGCATCGGCCCCTTCACCGGGCAGTGCGTGCACTTCAAGCACTACGCCCCCGAGCCGGTGCCCTACGCGCTCAACCGCTACGACTACGAGGCCTGGCGGCATTGGAAGCTCGTCGAGCAGCACCTGGCCGAGCGCGAGTGGATGCTGGGCGAGCACTACACCCTGCTGGACATGGCCGTCTGGGGCTGGGCGCGTGCGGTCCCCTTCGCGCTCGGCCCCGACGCCTGGCAGCAGCTGCCCAACGTCAAGCGGCTCCTCGATGCCATCAATGCCCGCCCCGCGGCACAGCGCGTGGAGGCGCTCAAGGAACGCCATGCCTTCAAGGCCGAGATGGATGACGAGGCACGGCGCGCGATGTTCCCGCAGAACGAGCGGCTGAAAACAGCGTCTTCCTGACCGTGGCGGCCGCCAGCCGCGATAGCCCCCCCGGGAAAAGCACTGGCACGAAACTCGCTCGACAGCGAACGCACTTCTTGTCCGCAGGACCAAGACGCAAGGCGCGACAGCCTTGCCTGTAGAAATTTTGAGGGAGCTCCATTTGGCAAAGCCTGATTGGCAACCGAAGCAGCGCGACCGCGGCCGCAGCCGCGACCGTGGCTACCGCGAGCCGGTGCGGGATAACGTCATCCTGCACCCGGCGTCGAACCCACGCCCGAAGGGGCCACGGCAGGACAACGCCAAGGTGCAAGTCGCCAAGCAAGGGGTCAATGGCGCCTTGCGTGCTGCAAATCTGCGCCTGTTGCTGGAACACACGCCCGTGCGGGAAGCCTTGGCGCTGGTGGCCGAGGTGCCCCTGGAGCGGCTGGAAGCCATGTCGCAGGGAGCCCTGTGCCCCGACGAGACGGCGTTCCATATCGAAAGGACCCTGAAGCTGCCCGGCAAGTGGCTTGACGGGCTCAACAAGGAGGTTCCGGCGCGCACGCTGGATCTGTTGAAGAACCCCGACCAGGCTGCCCTGCATGACGACGACGATCTCGAGGAGGGTGCCTCGGACCCGTTGTCCGAGGAGAACCTCACCTCTGCGCAGCCCGCGGCAGCGGCTGCAGCCGTGCCCCAACCAGCGCCCGTCCCGACGCAGGCCCAAGTTGCCGGTGCCGCGGCTTCCAAGTCCGTGGAGCCATCCTCCGCCGCCACGAACCAAGACGCTGGGCAAACGGATCGAGAAGCTGCCACCCCGGCCACTGGCCGCGCCAAAGCCCTTGCCGGCCCTGGACGCTCGCCAACGGCCGGAAAGCGCCCTGCAACGGCGTCCAGGCGCGCGGCCACCGTCGCTGAAGCGCAGCTGCCCCTGTCCGAGATAGCCCCCCCCTCGCAGTCCGGCTCGATGCAGACCTCCTCCATGTCCACTCCCGAGATGCGCAGGCAGAACCTGACCGTGCTGCTCCAGGGCAAGGGCGCGAAGAGCGCGCTGGCCAGGGTGCTCCATGCCAAGCCGCCGTACGTGTCGGCCATGCTCAGCGGGCGCAAGAGCCTGGACAAGGAGCTCTGCCAGGGCATGGCGCGCGCGCTGGGCTTGCCCGATGACTGGTTCGAGGCGCCGCGTTCGGCTGCGGACATTCCTGCCACCACGCTGCAACGCCTTGCGCCCTTGCGAGACGCGGCCGCCGACGCCGACGTCAACCCCACCCCGGGCAGCAGCGGCACAGCGCCGGCGGTACCCGCACCCACGGCCGCCAGCAACACCGCCGGGGCAGCGACTTCAGCCGCGGCTGCGCCGAGTGGGCCCAGTACCGCGCCGGCGGGCCCTGCTGCAAGCGCTGCGGCCTCCCAGGCCACTGCGGTCGAGCCAAAGGGACGGCGCACCCGGGCGAGCGCATCCCAACGAGGTAGCCAGCAGCTCCTCGAGCCTGCTGACCTGGCCGCTGAACTCACCAGCGCGCCTGCGGCCGCTGCGGACCTGCCGGCACCAGCGGAAGGTGAAGCTCAGCCAGCAGCGCCAGAGCCTGCGCCTGTACGGCAGACCGAAGCCACGGCTTCCCCTGCACCGGTCTTGAGCGCTGCGCCGGTGCAGGCTCCAGCCGTGGAAAGCCCTCGACAGCTCCCTGTGCAACCTGTGGCCTTCACGCCGATGGTGTCGCAGCCCCTGGTCATCGAAGGCGGTCTGGCGCCCATCACGGAAGCGCTCATCAAGATGCTGGTGCTCAAGGCCCGGCAAGGCGCGCTCTCGGAAGACAAGGCCTTCGAGCTGCTGGGATCGGTGCGCCTGCTTTGACCGGGGGCTGGCGTTCTTCCTACAGCCCAGTGTCCTGTGCGCCAGCCGACGGGCATCGAGGACATGCCCAAGGTGCGCCACCACCGCCGAAACAACGAGGGCGGCGTCCGGACACGGGGACGCGCCTGCCAGGCCCGGCTGTCAGCCGGCGCTCATGCAGGCCGCCGAAGCCGCCTGGGCAGGAGGGTGACACGCACGCCCTGCCACCAGCGGGGCGGCTCGGACAATCTATCCGGATTCGGATCGCGGTCGCAGGCCTGCGCAGGCCGTGCGGGGAGACTCGGACAACAGTCCAGGCTCAGCGTGAGCCGGCGGCCCACTGCATCACGAGCGCGGGCTCGGCGCCGAACCGCTCGCGCAGCGCGAAGATCTCGTGCCGGACTTGCCGAAGGCTCAACTCGCCGCGAAAGGCACGCCGCTCCAGATCAGCCATGGCCAAGAGGTATTCGGCGGGCGGTGCTTCGGCAGGTCGGCGGGAAAGCGAGTTGTTGTCCATGATCAGCGTCTGAGTGGAGAGGGCTACCGCCAAGGGCGCTCATCCAGCCAGGGGGCTGATGAACACCTCAGCTATCGGTGTGCTGCATGACGCCAATTGTCATTTCTCAAGCGCAGCCGTGCATCACGGAAATCACGTAAGCCCAAACCCTGGCCTGTTGGGCACCCGGTGTTACTTCAAGGAGCAGTCGGCGGACCTCATGACCTTGCGTCGAATTGAAGAAAGAGAGCATGAAGTGAGCACTCGAAACCACCCCCCGAAGACACAGATTGCCGAAGACGGCTTGCGCCACACGTCCAAGGCAGCAGGATCGGCCTTTGCCACAAGCTGAAGCAGCTACGCCTGCAATACCACTCGTTGTGCCCTCAATGGATCTGCACGCTCAAGCCTCGTCCGCTGCGTCAAATTGAGGCTCGCCGGCGAGTTCGATATGACAAATACGGAATGTAGATGTTGGGCGGGCGCTAAAACTCGCTGATTCATTGGCTCGGGTCGCTGGTCAATCCAGCTTCTTCTCGCCGAGGAACTTCGACACGAGGTCCGCAATCTCGACGTTGTTCAGATCAGACATCAGGAAATGGGTGTTGCCCCGGATGCCGATCTGCGGGAGATGCACCAGCCGAGCGTCGCCGCCGTGCCTATTGACAGCATCCACCCAGAGCCGAGCCATGGCCAGCCGCACGCGCCAGTTGTCCTGGCCACGCTCAGCGGTCGGGGTGACGGAGAAGTTGTCTCCGTAGTAGATGATGATCGGGAGGTGGGTAAGCTTCTCGAAGTCCGCAAGCGGCACCGCCTCCGGCATCAGCGTGCCGGCTGCGCTCGGCATAGCGGGTGGCAGTTCGCCTGGCGGAAAGATGAAGCCGCTGCCCGGCTCGAAGGCGACGACGGCCTTGACGTTCGGGTTCCTGATCGCGGTCAGCCAGCCCGGGCCGCCCCCCTGGGAATGGGTGAACAGGATGGCCGGGCCGACCTTGGCGAACAACGCCGACATGGCGTCTGCAATCACACCAGCGTCGTAGGGCCCGGTGTTGGGCGTGACCGAACGCAAGAACTGGTTCAACGTTTCGGGCTTCCGATCAAACTGCACGTTGTCGAAGTAGTTCGGCCACTTGCCGATGCGGAACTGGTCGAAGAACAGCTGGTCGTTGGGCGACGGCTCGACCGAAGCCGCGACGGTGCTGTTGCCCGCGCGCCCACGGCGCGGCTGGTCGACCAGGTAGACCGGAAAGCCTCGGCGTAGGAACAGGGTCTGAAAGCCTTCTCTACCGTCCGAGGTGGTCTCCCAACTGCGTGCGGATTGGAAGGCGCCATGCAGCATCACGATGGGCAGCACCCGGTGGTTCTGCGGCACTTGATAGAACGCGTAGAGATGGTCGCCGTGAAAGCTCTGCCCCGAAGCTGTAGGCTTATTGTTGTCATAGTCGCCGGGGGCCTTCAGCACGGTTCCGCCGACGGCAAAGCTCCCCTGCGCCTGGATCACCAACGGAGCAGAGGCATCACTCGAGCTGTTGCGTGGGGTAGCGCAGCCGGACAGCAGCGCCGCCATGGCAACGGCTACGATCAAAGGGAGTCGGGGGACATTCATGCTCAACCTTTCGATGCCGCGAGGGCCTGTGTGAGTGCTTCGTTCGCGTGGGCCGCGACCGCGGCGTTAACCGTGTCCGCTAGCGCTTGCACCAACTGCCGCAATGGCGCGAAGCTCAGGGCCACGCGCAGGCTGGCATGCATGTGCGAGCGCAACCGTGCCCCAGCGCCAGGCGTGGCCGCGAGAGCGCCACCGTCGCCAACTCGCGGCTCTGCCAGTCGAAGCTGTTGCGCTCGAAGATGTCACCGAGCAAGTGCCGCAGCAGCAACCGATCGATGCGTGGCGCGAAAGCGAATACGGCGCTTTGAACCGGCCCGCCGGAAATGTCAGTCTGGTTCGAAGATGTAGGCATTGATCACCCAGGAAAGCTCGGCGGCACTGAAGCCTAGGCTGGCTTGGATTCGCGGCAGACCGGTGATGACAATAGAGATGTCCACCACAATCGTCAGGTAACTGGCCAGCACGGCGTAGGCGCTGCGCTGCAGCGACCGAGGTTGGCAGACGGTTCTGACCATCCTCAGATGTCTAGCTTTCGTTCGGACATCCACTTGACGATGGCCGGATCGCGGTGCGAGAAGAAACTGCTCGTGTTGGTGTCAAGTGCCGCGATACGGGCCAGATCAGCTTCGTTGAGTTCGAAGTCGAAGATGGCGATGTTCTCGGCCATGCGCTCCTTGCGCACCGACTTGGCCAGGGCAACGATGCCTCGCTGTGTGAGCCAGCGCAGCACAACTTGGCCCACGGACTTGCCATGGCGCTTGCCGATGTCGCTGAGCACTGCGTTCTGGAAGAGATTGTTGCGGCCTTCCGCGAACGGCGCCCAGGCCTCAGCTTGCACGCCGATGTCCTTCATGAAGGGAACGCTCTCGAGTTGCTGCTGGAATGGGTTCACCTCCACCTGGTTGACGGCAGGCGTAATTTCGTTGAACGCCTTGATGTCCATCAGCCGATCCGGCTGGAAGTTGCTGACGCCTATGGCGCGCAGCTTGCCCGCCTTGTAAGCGTCCTCCATGGCGCGCCAGGACCCGTGCACATCGCCGAAGGGCTGATGGATCAGGTACAGGTCCAGGTAGTCCAGTTGCAAACGGCGCAGCGACTTGTCGATGGCCTGCTGGGTACGTTCGTAGCCGGCTTGCTGCACCCACAATTTGGTCGTCACGAAGAGCTGGTCACGTGCCACGCCACTGGCCTTGAGGCCCGAGCCGACCGCCTCCTCGTTCATGTAGGAGGCAGCCGTGTCGATGAGCCGGTAGCCCGTGTGGATGGCATCGACCACGCTGCGCTCGCACTCTCGTGCGTCCGGGATTTGGAAAACGCCGAAGCCCAGCATGGGCATCTGGACACCGTTGTTCAGGGTGACGTGTTGCATGGCGGGTCCTTCCGTGTTCAATGAATTGAACTCTAGGCACCTAAGTCGCATCCGAATAGTGATCGATAGGTTGTTTGATAGGCATTCAAATGCGGATAATCGATTGAAGGACGTATCCTCAAAATGGCCATCAACGAGCTTCGGTCCATCTCCACGTTCATCAAGGCTGCGGAGCTGGGGAGCCTGCGCAAGGCGGCACACGCGCTCAGCATCAGCCCTCAGGCCGCCAGCAAGGCGCTGGCACAGTTGGAAGCCCATCTCAACGCGCGGCTGTTTCATCGCACGACGCGGGTGATGTCTTTGACGGACGCTGGCCAGCGACTGCTGGAGGATGTTCAGCCGGCGTTGCTTGGCATGCAGCGTGCGCTGCAGAACGCCCAGACAGCCAAGGATGAGTTCGCTGGGCCTTTGCGCATCACCGGTCCGCGCACGACCCTCCAGCCGATCCTCTGGCGCCTGGTTGAGGAGTTCTGCGAGCAGTACCCCGACATTCAGCCGGATGTGCTTCTGGACGACCGGGTAGGTAACTGGGTGGAGGACCGTGTGGACGTGGGCTTCTGGCTCGGCCTGTCACCACATGAGGGGGTCATCGCGCGAAAGCTGTTCCCGCTGCAGATGGTCATTTGTGGCGCGCCGGCCTATTTCCAGCGCTATGGCGTGCCAGACTCGTTGGCGGCCCTCACCAGCCATCGATGCAGCGCTTTTCGCCATCCGGGTACGGGCAAGGTCGCGCCGTGGCATGTAAAGCTGGGCGACCAGGCGGTGGACCAGCCAGTCGTCCCCGCGATCTGCAGCAACGACGAGGTTTTCGAGTTGCAGGCCGTACTGGCGGGGAAGGTCTTGGGACAATTGGCGGGCGTCACAGCGGCTCCCTATATCCGCTCAGGTCAGCTCGTTCCCGTCCTGGCTGAACACATGCCGGACTTCGCCAGCTACTTCGTGTACTTTGGCAGTCGGACGTCACAACCCGCGCGGGCTCGGGCGTTCATCGACCTGGCTGTTCAGCGGCTTACAAACAACCCGGAGTACGTGCTCAACGACAAGGAGTTGCATCGATCCGGGCACAAGCGTCCTCCCAAGCCCAGGCGAGCCTCTCGTCGTAGCTGATGCATGGTGGTTAGCCAGCCATGCTGGACGGTGTCGCTCCATCCCGACGACACCAGCACGCGTCCCGGGGTAGATGGACTCTTCGTGCAAATAGGTGCGCTTTGACTTAAAAAGTCATTGCGTGACAGCGACTTACTAAAATTTGAATTACGGCGATGGCAGTTTGGCCGTGTAAATCGGTGCGTTTTGCGGTGGGAATATCACCGTTTGCCATGGCCAGAAAACGCCGCCGCGATCTGCCTGGCGCGTCGCTCGTCGTCGGCGTGCAGGTACAGCGACGTGGTGGACACCGACGCGTGGCGCAGGTTGTCGCGTACCGTGGTGAGGTCGGCACCGGATTCGAGCGCATGCGAGACATGGCTGTGACGCAGCCAGTGAGGTGAGGCCTGGCCCAGCTTCTCGGCCAGCGCCGGGTTGACGTCAGCGAGCACCGTGGCTGCCGTTGCGAAGAAGCGTTTGAGCGCCGCCCACAGCCGCCTGGCGATGATGGCGGTCCCATCGTCCAGGCTGCCCAACAGCGGTGTGCCCGGATCCCACTTCGCTAGGCTCACGGGCAACTGGCGCTGCACCAGATAGGTTTCCAGCGCGCTGCGCGCAATGAGGGGCAGCACGACCTTGCCGGGCTTGCTGCCCTTGCCGACCACGCGCAGCCAGACCTCGCCGCCAGCGTCGATCTCGACGTTGCCCAGCACGGCGTTCACCAGCTCACTGGCACGCAGCCCCGTGCCGAAGCCGAAGTCCAGTACGAAGCGCATGCGCTGCGCTGCGGCCGGCGTCCACCCGTACGACCATTCCAAGGCGTCGGCGACCGTGCGCAGAAGTTGCCACTCGCCGCCGGAGAACCCCCGTGTCGTGTCCAGGCCGGCCACGCGTGCCCCGCGCACGCGGATGCCGGCAAACGGGTTGGCCAGCACATAGCGCTTGGCGATGAGCCGGCGGAACAGCGCGCCCAGCACCGACAACGCGTAGGCAATGGAGCGCGGCGAGAGGCCGCCGGTGAAAGGCCGCCACAGCGGCGAGGAACGCGCCGTCGCAGGGCCGACCCAGCGCGAGCGCAGTGCCGGATGCCGCAGGAACGCGCGGTAGGCCGCGGCATCCTCGGTGGTGAGCGAGGACAGCGCCAAGCCGCGTTCGAAAATGGCCCAGAGCATCAAGCGCTCGGCCTCCTTGCGGTAGGCGCGCTGGGTGGCCGGCGCCTCGTGCATCGACAGCCAGGTCTGCACGGCCTCGTAGTCGTTGTTGGCCCGTAGGGAGCACGACTCGCGTGGCGCCCGGAAGGTGCCTTGGGTGCCATCGCCCTCGCTGGGCACGACGATGCGCTCCCACGGGCGCACGTCACCGACCGAGGGTGCGGTCACCAGCGCCCGGGCCCGCTCGGTGAGGTCGGGGTGCGCAGCGAAGAAGCCCTCCACCTGGGCTGCCATGGACTGCCCGAGCCCGGCAATGCCGTTCCACCAGCGCCGCCGGCGCGGCACGCGCAGCGTGAGCACGGCCAAGGTTTTGATGCCGGCCCTGTGCAGCACGGCCGCCACGCGCGGCGGCAGCCAGCGGCTCACGTCGTCGCCGATGAGCGGCTGCGGGATGGGTGCGTGGCGCAGCGCCTCGACCGCCTGCGCGACGTCGCGTGCGGCCGCAGCGCCCTTGCGCGCCGTGCCCGTGAAAAGCCGTGCCAGGTCCCCGCGCTGGCGGCTGGCCGCGAAGGCGGCGAGCTGCCGGCGGATGTCGCTGATCACGGAACGCGACGAGCCGCCAGGGAGCCACCGCTCGGGTATGAAGTGCGTCACGGCCTCTCGCGAGGACATGCCCTCGTGCCAGGCCCGCAGAGCCGAGAGCGCTGCGGCATCGGGCAGCGGCTGCGCTCTGGCGAGCTCGGCGGTAGACAGCCGCATTTCCATGCCAGCCAGTTTAGTGCTGCGACGGTGCTGATCCGATAAGCAGAATTATTTGATCAGCGATGAACTCCACGACGGCTTGCGCAGCTTCACCGGCGTTCACACGAAGTTGGCTGCAGGCGCTCAGGGTGCTGCGTCCTTCTGCTTGACAGCGGTCCAGAAGTCCTCGCCCGCAGCGCCAACGGCAGCGCGATCCCGGTACAGCCGGATGTCCAGCGCGATGCGCCAGTCTTCAGGTGCCGCCGCAACCAATCGGCCACTGGCCAGGTCTTCTCGGATCAGTGTCGCCGGCAGCCAAGCCACGCCTCGCCCGCTGAGCGCCATTGTCCTGAGCACGGATGCCAGGTGAGCTGTGAACACGGTGTGCGTGTGCAGCCGCTCCATCACTGTTCCACGGACCTGCTTCAGGATGCGTGCAAGGCCTGATTCGGTGCTGTAGCCCAGAAGCTGAACCGAAGCGACTTTGCCCTTAATGTCCAGCCGGTGGGCGGGCGCTCCCGCCTCGTCAGGGGCCGATACCGGAATCAACTCGTCCGAGCCCACGCGCACCGACGGGTAGCCACCTGCCTGCAACGGGCCGGGCGCCAACTCGTGGGCGTGGCTCAGCACGAACTGCACCTGGCTTTGCAGCAGAAGCGCTTCGCAGGTCTGCTGCACGTCCGACAGCAGCCGGATCGGTCCCATGCTGGTATGGGCCTCCAGACTGCGCAGCCAGTCTGGCATGAAGGTGAACGACAGCGCATGCGTGGCCGCGAAGCGCAGCGTCGTCGAATGGGCCTCGGCGATGGCACGCGCCTCGCCCGGGATGCGGGCCACATCGGCCAGCAAGTCCTGCGCGACCTTGCGGAACCATTGCCCGGTCTCGGTCAACCGCACGGGCTGGGAACTGCGGTCAAAAAGATCGACGGCCAGCCATTCCTCAAGAGCGCGGATGCGCCGGCTGAAGGCCGGCTGGGTCATGTGCCGCTCCTCCGCGGCGCGCGAGAAATTGCCGCTCGCGGCCAGCGCCAGGAAGTCATCGAGCCAGGTGAGGTTCATAGGCCATGCCGTGCAGGCATCAAAGACAAGAAAAACAGCATTGGCCGCATTCCGCGGCAATCGGGATCATCGCACCCACTGACCCACCCCTCACAGCACGGAGACATCCATGAGAATCGTCGAGATCCGCGAAAAGACCTTCCCGATTTCCAGTCCGATCCGCAACGCGTACATCGACTTTAGCAAGATGACGCTGAGCCTCGTGGCCGTCGTCACCGACGTGATCCGCGACGGCAAGCCGGTGGTGGGCTATGGCTTTAACTCCAACGGCCGCTACGGCCAGGGCACGCTGATGCGCGACCGGTTCATCCCGCGCATCCTGGAAGCCGAGCCGGAGTCCCTGATGGCCGACGACGGCAAGAACCTGGACCCGCACAAGATCTGGAACACCATGTTCACCAACGAGAAGCCCGGCGGGCATGGTGAGCGCTCGGTGGCCATCGGCACCATCGACATGGCCGTGTGGGACGCCGTGGCCAAGATCGAGGGCAAGCCGCTGTTCCAGCTGCTGGCCGACCGCTACGGCAACGGCAAGCCCAACCGCGAGATCTTCGTCTATGCCGCGGGCGGTTATTACTACCCGGGCCAGGACCACCAGAAGCTCAAGGACGAGATGCGCAGCTACATTGACCGCGGCTACACCGTGGTCAAGAAGAAGATCGGCGGCGCCTCGCTTGACGAGGACCTGCGCCGCATCGACTCCATCCTGAGCGTGCTGCAGGACGGCCAGAAGCTGTGCGTGGACGCCAACGGCCGCTTCGACCTCGACACGGCCATCGCCTACGCCAAGGCGCTGTCGCAGTACGACCTGTTCTGGTACGAGGAGCCGGGCGACCCGCTGGACTTCGAGCTCCAGGCCACGCTGCGCAACTACTACAAGAACCCGATGGCCACGGGCGAGGACCTGTTCTCCATGCAGGATGCCCGCAACCTGATCCGCTACGGCGGCATGCGCCCGGACCGTGACTGGCTGCAGTTCGACTGCGCCCTGAGCTACGGCCTGGTCGAGTACCTGCGCACGCTGGACATGCTCAAGGAGCA
>NZ_KE387209.1:0-1799 GCF_000430725.1 Azohydromonas australica DSM 1124 | reverse complement strand
GGCAAGTCCGACCTCTACGCGGTGATGAAGTCGCTGGCCGAGTAACGCCACCCACCGGCGGGCGAGCGCTCACGGCGCCGCCTGCGGTTCCCATCGGCGTGCAACGCGCCGGTGCACGGTGGCGTCCCATGCGGCGCCACCGGTCCTGAATCAACACAAAAGCGGCAGGGAGCCTGTTGCCTCCGGTGTGTCCAGGAGCAGCGACAGGCCCTGTCGCGCCTGGAGATGGTATGGACGCCTCCCCCCTGTTGAACCGACATCCCGGCTTGCCGGGCGGTGGGAACACCGCTTACCAGAGGTGAAGAGTGGGACCTCGCGTCGGACGGCATCGAAGTGCCAGAGTGGAGTTGCGCTGAACAACTCCTGAAGACGGAGGCCCCAAATGAATCGTACGACCTACGGCTTGGACTTGGCGAAGAACGTGATGCAACTGCACTGGGTCGATGCCCGAACCGGCGAGATCGGACGCAAGAAGCTGCCGCGCGCGAAGCTGGCACCGTACTTTGCGCAGCTGCAGCCGGTGCGCATTGCGATGGAGGCCTGTGGCAGCGCGCACCACTGGGCACGCGTTCTGGGTGGGCTGGGCCACCAGGTGGAGTTGCTGCCGACGCAGCAGGTCAAGCCCTTCGTGCGCAGCAACAAGGACGATGCGGCCGATGCACGAGCCATTTGGCTCGCGGCTCAGCAGTCCGATATCCGCCGTGTGAGCGCCAAGAGCGTCGAGCAGCAGGCGGTGCTGGCGCTGCACCGCACGCGCTCGCACTGGGTGAGCGTGCGCACGGCCACCGTCAATGCGCTGCGTGGGCTGCTCTATGAGTTCGGCGTCGTACTGCGCGGCGGGCGCCAAGCAGGGTTGAAGGCGCTGGCACAGCAGCGCGCCGAGATCGATGCGCAGTTGCCCGCGGTGATGCACACCTTGGTGGATGGGCAGCTACAGACGCTGGCCCAGCTTGAGGAGCGCATCGACGAGCTGGAGCACCAGCTCGCAGCACTGCAGCAGCAACTCGACAACGCCCGCACGCTGCGCGAGGTGCCAGGCATCGGGCTGCTGGGATCCACGGCGCTGGCGGCCACGCTGGGCGACGGGAGTGCCTGGCACTCGGGCCGGGAGTTCTCCGCCAGCTTGGGGCTGGTGCCCGCGCACAGCGGCACGGGGGGCAAGACACACATCGGACACATCTCCAAGCGCGGCGACCCGTACGTGCGCACGCTGCTCATTCACGGCGCGCGCTCGGTCATCGAGAACGCCAAGCACAAGCCTCGGTGGCTGGAGCAGATGCTGGCACGCCGGCCACTGAACGTGGTAGCCGTGGCGCTGGCCAACAAGATGGCACGCACGGCCTGGGCCTTGGTGGCCCATGGGCGTGAGTACCAGCGGGAGTGGAAGAGCACCCCGCCCAAGGGTTGCGCCGCGCAAGCGGTTGCAACGTAAACAAACTTACCTAAGGAGTGGATGCCGCAAAGAGTGCGCGAGTCGAGTCGATGAAGTGATGGCAACGCGGTCGGACCGCGGGTCGGGTAAAGCTGCATGATGTCTGGAACGAGCCTTACGGCGAAGTTCACCATTGGAGATGAGCACCGACCCTGCGAATGACCATCAAGGCCAGCAGCGGGCTTACACCCGGACTGCACCAGTAGGCCGGATATAAGACCGCAGTCAATTCCGCCGAGTCAGAACTTCAAGAACTCGCTTGCCACACGGGAGGCGAATACGAAGGGACTTCCCCAGTTCTTTGACGGTGTCGAAGCACCAAGATTGACCTGTGGATCGTCATTCGGAGCGAACAGGAGAAGCCCCA
>NZ_AUMO01000023.1:86243-271359 GCF_000430725.1 Azohydromonas australica DSM 1124 | reverse complement strand
TGCGCACGGCCGTGAGCGGCCAGTTCTCCCATCTTGAGTAGCTGAAGCCAGACGCCAACGATGACGTCCATCAAACCGGTAGATGGACGTCTATGTACTCAAGATCCAATCCGCGGCGCCGCCATGGCGCCGAGTTCAAGGCAGCAGTCGTGGCGGCATGTAATGAGCCCGGCGCGTCAGTGGCTGCCGTGGCCCAGGCCCATGGGCTCAATGCCAACCTGGTGCACCAGTGGCGTCGTGGTCGCGGTGCGCCGGCGATCACGGCTGCCGCACCGGTGACGGCTCCCGTCATGGAAGTCACCTCGGTGGCTACTGCTGCGCCGGTGTTCATTCCCGTGGAGCTTCCAGCGCCGACACCGGCGCCCACTGCTGCAGTGCCAGCGCCCGCGCCGGAACCCGACGTCCCGCAGGAGATCCACATCGAGCTGCGCCGCGGCGCCGTGACGGTGAGCGTGCGCTGGCCCATGCAGGCCGCCGCCCAGTGCGCGACGTGGCTGCGCGAGATCCTGCGGTGATCCGCATCGACAGCCTCTGGCTGTGTCCCCAGCCAGTGGACATGCGCGCCGGCGCCGAGCGGCTCATGGCCTACGTCGTGATGGTCCACGGCGAGGCACGGGCCCACCACGGCTACCTCTTCGCCAATGCGCGTTCCAACCGCATCAAGCTGCTGGTGCACGACGGCTTCGGGGTGTGGTGCGCGGCACGCCGGCTCAACCGCGGACGCTTCGACTGGCCACGCGCTGCCGACGCCACCCAGCGCCTGGCACTGACGCAGGCGCAGTTCGACGCCCTGGTGCTGGGGCTGCCCTGGCAACGCCTGCCCGAGATGAGCGTGATCACCTGCGTCTGACCAGCGTGGGCGGCATCGGCCGCCGCGCGTTGACAACGGCACATCCGCCAATGGATCGCCATGCTGCGCGGCGGCATGATGCCGGGCATGCGCGACCTCACCGCCAAGGATCTTCAGGGCCTCACGCCCGAGGCCATGGCCGCGCTCGCGCAGCAGATGCTGCAGCACATCGAGCAGCAGGCCCGCGAGATCGCGCTCAAGCAAGAGCAGATCGAGCTCAAGGAGCAGCAGATCCAGCGCCAGGCCCGCGACATCGTGTGGCGTGACGCCAAGATCGAGAAGATCAACTTCGAGCTCGCGCGCCTCAAGCGCTGGCGCTTCGGTGCCAAGACAGAGGCGATGGACGCCCAGCAGCGTCAGATGTTCGAAGACACGATGGTGGAGGACGAGGCCAGCCTCGAGGCCCAGTTGGCCGCCTTGCGCGCGGCCAGGCCCGAGACGCCCGAGTCACCGACGCCGCCGCCGCGGCGTCCTCGCCGCCAAGCGCTGCCTGAGCACCTGCGCCGCGTGGAGCATCGCCACGAGCCCGAGGACACCCACTGCCCGACGCTGAGCTGCCGCCGGCCAATGACGCGCGTGGGCGAGGACGTCAGCGAGAAGCTCGACATCGTGCCCGCGGAGTTCTTCGTGCACCGCCACGTCTATGGCAAGTGGGTGTGCCGCTGCTGCGAGCGGCTGGTGCAGGAGCCGGCCGAGCCGGAGATCATCGACGGCGGGATGCCTGCCAGCGGCCTGGTGGCGCACACGATGATCAGCCACTTCGTGGATCACCTGCCGTACTACCGGCTGGAGGCCATCAACGCCCGCTCGCGCGTGCACACGCCGCGCTCGACGCTGGCCGCTTGGTCCGGTCGAGGTGGCGCGGCACTGGAGCCGCTGTACGAGTTGCACAAGCGCTTCGTGCTGAGCTGCGCTGTGCTGCACGCGGACGAGACGCCGGTGGCGATGCTCGACCCCGGCGCGGGCAAGACCAAGAAGACGTACATCTGGGCTTATGCCCGTGGCGCACTCGATGCGCAGCGCGGGATGGTCTACGACTTCTGCCTGGGGCGTGGAGGGCAGTACCCGGTCGCGTTCCTCAACGGGAAGGTCGACCCCGACCCGCCAACCGAACCTGATGGCGACAAGCCAAAACCATGGCAGGGCACGTTGGTCAGCGACCGGTACGTCGGCTACGACCCCGTGCTGGACCCCAAGATCTACCCGGAGCGCGTGGCCGCTGCTTGCGCTGCTCATGCACGCCGGAAGTTCGACGAGCTGGCCAACGCTGGCGCCAGCAATGTGGCCGAGGAAGCCATCGAGTACTTCGCGCGCATCTACCACGTGGAGGGGAGACTTGGCAGCCTGGCGCCTGATGAGCGACTGGCAATGCGCCAGGCTCTGGCGCGACCGATCTGGGATGAGCTTGACAAGTGGCTGAAGCTACAGCGCAAGCTCGTGCCTGACGGTGGAACCACAGCCAACGCCATCGATTACAGCCTCAACAACTGGGAGGCGCTCACGCGCAACCTGCAAGACGGCACAGTTCCTCTGGACAATAATCATCTGGAGCAGCAGATCAAGCCCTGGAAGGTAGGAGCGAAGAACTGGCTGTTCCTCGGCAGCGAACTCGCTGGCAAGCGAGCCGCGATGGTGATGAGCTTGGTTCAGTCTGCCAAGCTCAATGGCCACGACCCTTGGGCATACCTGCGTGACGTGCTCGCGCGCCTGCCCACTCACCTCAACAACCGCCTCGAAGAACTGCTGCCCCACCGCTGGCAGCCTGCCGCTGCGGGCTGAATAGCCTGACGCGCCTCGGACACTACGTCAACCGTGGTGCAGCAGGACGCTCACGCACGGCCAGCAGATCGTGGTCGCCGAGGTAGCCGTAGACGAAGGCGAGCAGGTAGCGCTCGGGATGCTCGGCGCAGAACTGCTGGACGACCTTGGTTGCCAGTTCGCCCGGCAAGCCCTCGTTGAAGCGTGCGCGCGCCGTCAGGCGTTGCATGCACGTCTCCTGCACAGCCTCGGTGACCACCGGCCACTGGTGGCCGCTGAGCTTCATCGCCTGGAACGTGACCAGCAGGATGTGCAGCGGCACCTCCAGCTGCACCATGCCGACCCCCATGCGAGGCAGCACCAGGATCGAGGCGAGCATGTTGGGCTGCTTGGCGAAGATCTCGTCGGCCAGGCTGACCTTCTGTGCCTGGCCCATGCGCCTGACGTCGATGTCGGCCTGGACCATCACCGACTGCGTGATCACGCCCATCGTTCTCAGCCCGAGCGCCAACGGTGCGGCAGCAGTTCATCGAGCCGGTGGCTCGGGTGGGAGTGGCTGCGCGCGAGCACGTCGCGAAGGTAGGCCCACGGGTCCAGACCGTTGAGCCGTGCCGACTGCACCAGGCTCATCACCACCGCCGCGCGTTGTCCGGCCAGCGCGCTGCCGGCGAACAGCCAGTTTTTCACGTGATGCTCCCTTGAGCATGACGCGAATAATGCTCAGCTCGCTTTTATGCGAAGTCGGAGTGCCAACACTCTGGCCAGACAGAGGGAGCGGAGACATGCTCATACCGTCGCCGCTCCGCATAATCACAGTGCCTGCAGGAACGCCATCAAGGCTTTGGACGGCCGGTACTTTGCCGGCTTGACGTCCGGCGCCTTCAACCGCGCCAATGCCCGCTCCTTCATCGCCAAGTCCGCCTCGACATACATATGGGTTGTCGCTGGACTCTCGTGGCCAAGCCACAAGGCAATCTCGCAAGGATCAGCGCCTGACTGAAGCAGGCTCATTGCGGTTGCGTGCCGAACCATGTGGGGAGACACCGACATGCTGGCCAGGTCGGGGTACTTCTGGGAGGCGATCTGCACGGCGAGCTTCAGACGATGTGCCACGTTGGCCCGTGTCATGGGCTTACCGTCACGGCGAGGCAGTAGCGGCGAGCCGGCCTGGAGTTGTGGATTCAGTTGGAGCCAATCCCGCACTGCCTTGGCGGTGGTCCTCCACAGAGGCAGCGAACGCTGCTTGCGTCCCTTGCCGTGCAGGCGGATGCTCGACGTTGGGCCAAGCACGACGTCTGCCACGCGCACACCCCCCCGCGTCAAAATACCTGTCGCCTCCATAGAACGAGAAACCAGGGGGCGTAGGAAGAAGTGAGAAGTGGCTCGTTTCGGACAGGCATTCAAGGACAGAGCGGTAGCGCGGTTGCTGCCACCGGAGAGCGCGGCCATTGACGTGGTGTCGCGCGAGATCGGCGTGAGCGTGGACACCTTGGAGCGCTGGCGCGCGCAGGCACTGGCGCAGCCCACGCAGCAACGCACGTGGACGGCGGCGGCGCGGTTCGATGCTGTGCTGACCACTGCTGCCATGGACGAGGCCACCAAGAGCGCTTGGTGCCGCGAGCACGGCGTCTACCCGCAGGAACTCGCTGCCTGGCGTCAGAGCGCGACGCAGGCGCTAGCCGAACCGGCTGAGGCGCGCGCAACGCCGCAGCAGACCAAGCATGACAAGCACCGTATCAAGGAGCGCGAGCTGCGGCGCAAGGACAAGGCGCTGGCGGAAACTGCAGCGCTGCTGGTGCTGTCCCGAAAGCTCGAGGCGGTCTTCAACAAGAAGGGCGAGGCGGACGAATGATCCGCCTTGAGGACCGCCAGAACATTGCCCAGGATGTCAGCGAAGCGCACAAGGCCGGAGCAAGGCTGAGCCAAGCCTGCGACGAGGCTGGCATCGACGTGCGCACGCTGCAGCGTTGGAAGGCCACGCACGGCCTGCGCAGCGGCGACGGCAGGCCCAGGGCAGCCCGCCCGACGCCGGCGCATGCCCTGAGCGCCGAGGAGCGCGCCCGGGTGCTGGCCGTGGCCAACGAGCCGCGCTTCGCCGACATGCCGCCGGCGCGCATCGTCCCGGCGCTGGCCGACGAGGGCGTGTACATCGCCAGCGAGTCCACCTTCTGCCGGATCCTGCGCGCGCACGGTCAGAACGCTCACCGCGGCCGCGCCAAGGCGCCCAAGGCATCGCGGCCGCCGACGACCCATGTGGCCACTGCCCCACGCCAGGTATGGACCTGGGATGCCACGTTCCTACCCGCCGCGGTCGTTGGTCGCTGGTTCTACCTGTACCTCATTCTCGACATCTACAGCCGCATGTATGGACTACAAGGACTTCCCTCGACGTCAAGGAATTCGTCGACATCAGCCTTTCCTCCTTGTCGGCGTGCATGGTGAAGCGGCAGCAAGCAAAGGACGACTGCAGATCTACAAACGGCCTTATTGCACTGGCGATGTCAGCGCGGACCCAGATACGAACCGCTCAGCAGGGCTCCATTCCCGACCAGTCGTCAACCCAAGGATGCGACCGTCCATACACCGAGTTCACCTGCTGCCGGTCTGACCTATGTGCTGCATCTTCGAACGCACGTCTACGAGGAAGAACGATCAATGCATGAATGAAGTACAGACACCAGTCACCGTCACGTGGCCATGCTGGAGGCCGGCACTCCTGGGAGCGCATTAGCCGGATGAACCGGCACGTGCTCGGGGTCGAAGGCCCGCCCCTTGGTCAACACGGCCCACACGATACGGGCGTTCTTGTTGGCCAGAGCTACGGCAGCTTTCTGCCAGCCAACCCGCTTCATCAACTGCACCACCCACTGAGAGATTCGGTCCTTGCGTTTGTGCGCGGTATGCACGGCGGCCTTGGCACCATGAATCAGGAGCGTCCGCAGGTAGTCGTCTCCTCGCTTCGTAATGCCGCCAAGGTTGGTCTTGCCGCCGCTGGAATGTTGAGTCGGTACCAATCCTAGCCATGCTCCGAACTGCGCAGCGGATTTGAACTGGGTGAAGTCGCCCACACTTGCTACCAGAGCGGATGCACTGATTGGCCCAATGCCACACAACTGGGCGGCGGCCTTTGCCTGCTGGTCGCTGCGCACATGGGCGGCAATGCGCTCGTCACACCAAGCAATCTGGCTGTCGATCTCAGTCCAGTGCAAATAGGCTTGTTTCAAGGCCATTCGTGCCACGGCAGGTATCTCGTTGGTCGCGTCTTCCAACGCCTCTGGTAGGGCTCGCCGTAGTTGTTCCGGGCACTGTGGGTAGACCAATCCGAATTCGGCCAACAGCCCTCTGATGCGATTGATGCAGGCTGTTCGCTCTTCCTTGTAACCCTCACGCAGCCGGTGTACGACCAGTTGCCCCTGTTGGTCCAGCGTTTTGATCGGGACAAACCGCATGTTCGGACGCGAGGCTGCCTCGCAGACGGCAGCTAAATCATTGGCGTCGTTCTTCCCACTCTTGCCCTGCATCCTGTACGGCCAGACAAAATGGGCTGCAATCAGCCGTGCGTCGAATCCCATGGCCTGTAGCCGTCTGGCCCAATGATGAGCTCCGCTACAAGCTTCCATCGCCACCAAGCAGCCAGGCGGCAGCTGAGCGCACCACTGCATGAACTTGTCGCGGGCCAAGGCCTTCGCCGCCACCACGCGCCCAGTGGCGTCAACGGCATGAACCTGGATTACCCGCTTGGCCAAATCAACACCTACCCGGACGATCTCGCCTCGTGTAATGTCGCTCATGGGGCTTCTCCTTTTCGCTCCGATTGACGATCCACAGGTCAATCTTGGTGCATCGACACCGTTGAAGAACTGGGGAAGTCCCTTCGTATTCCCGACGCCCTTTGCAAGCCCTATGTGGTGATGGAACTGGTCTGCACGCATGTATTCGGCTCGCTTGATGGGCAAGGCGTCGCACATGCCCGCAGCCTCGATGAGATCCGCGCACCCCGTCCTCAGCAAGATCGCGGCTCGATTGCTCAGCCGTCGGCTGTAACAGGTTCTCGAGATGCTGGTCTGACCGGTTTGTCATCACGTTGGTAGAGCTTCGCAAACCTGCGTTGGGTGTGGTCCTCCTTGATCCAGTTGCTGTAGGAGTTCCTTGCTACGTGGTGGACTGCCGAGCTTGTTCAAGCCGCACCAGGGCGCACGTAGTCGCGATCGCTGCTGAGCAGCGCCTGGATCACGCGGGCGTTCTTGTTGGCCAGCGCGACTGCGGCACGGCTGAAGCCACGCCGCCCAATGAGCTCTCGCAGCCACTTGCTCTGCGCGTCGGTCTTGTCCGCGACGAACCTCAGCACCGATCTGGCGCCATGGATCAGCAACGTGCGCAGATAGACGTCGCCGCGCTTGCTGATGCCCGACAGCCGAGACTTACCTCCTGACGAGTGCTGCCTTGGCACCAGACCGAGCCAAGCTGCCAGGTGTCTACCGTTCCTGAATTTACTGGCGTCACCGACGGCCGCGACGATAGCGGTGGCGGTCACGGCGCCTACGCCATCGATGGCGCTGATCTTCTGGCACAACGCCGAGCTGCGCATGAAGCCCTTGATCTTCCCGTCAGCTTCGGTAATGCGCTCCTCAATGCTGCGCAGGTGCTCCAGCAAGCTCACCAGCAGGCCACGGCAGAACTGCGTGAGCTCGGCGTCGTCGCTGGCAAGCACATCCGGCATGGCGCGGTAAAAGGCTGCCGGTGACTTCGCGATGACGATGCCACGCTCGCCCAGGATTCCGCGTACCTGATTGATGACAGCAGTGGCTTGTTGCACAAGCAACTGCCTTATGCGATGCAGCGCTGTCATATCTTGCTGCTCGACGGTCTTGACAGGTACGAAGCGCATGGTGGGCCGGCTGGCGGCCTCAACGATGGCTTCTGCGTCGTTGCGATCGTTCTTGTTGGTCTTGACGAACGGGGCCACGTACTGAGGGCTGATCAGCTTGGCTTCGATGCCCATGGCCTGTAGTCGTCGCGCCCAGTAATGCGCCGAACTGCACGCCTCCATCACAACCAGTCGCGGCTTGAGATTGCGGACGGCTGTGAGCAACCCTTGCCGGCTGACCTTGGAGCGATGCACTACAAGGCCGCTACGACTGGCTCCATGCAATTGGAATACCTGCTTGGCCAGATCGATTCCCAGGACGTCGACTTCCATAATGAGCCTCCGTACCAAAACTCGGACTTGGGGCACAAAGTCTCCCCGAAGGGAGGCGTCGGGTCCATCTCAGTAAGGTGGTCGGCTTCGAGGTCCACGAGCGCGATGACGCCGATCACGCCGCACACCTGGTCAAGCGCACGGCGCTGGCCGAGGGACTGCACGCCATGGTGGACAAACCGGTGCTGCATGGCGACAACGGCGCCACGCTCAAGGCCACCACGGTCCTGGCGATGCTGCATTGGCTGGGCGTCAAACCGTCGTACTCGCGGCCGCGCGTGAGCGACGACAACGCCTATGTCGAGTCCCTGTTCCGCACCGCCAAGTACCGCCCGGAGTTCCCCAACAAAGGCTTCGCCGACTTGGCCGACGCCCGCGGCTGGGCCGTGCGCTTCGTTCATTGGTACAACCATGAGCATCGGCACAGCGGGATCCAATACGTCAGCCCGGCACAGCGCCATGCGGGCCAGGACACGAGCATCCTGGCCGCCCGTCACGTGCTGTACAGCGAAGCCCGAGACCGTCATCCACGTCGCTGGTCACGTGGCACTCGCAACTGGACTCCAGTCGGCGCCGTGACCCTCAACCCTGAGCGCGATACCGTCGTCGCCGCACACGTGCCAGCCCGGAATAAACAGCCGTTGGCTGCATAGGTCAGGCGACAACAACGTTGACGTGCGCCGCTTCATGCGCAGCACCGAGCAGGCCAAGCAGCGCATCTCGGCTCGTGAGCAGACCCGCCGGGCCGCCAAGCCGCCGGGGCCAGAAGAGATTCCTTGGTGAACTGCCGCGCGGGGCCAGCCGCTGCGGGCTACGCCCTTCACGTCTGGCCCCGCGCGCTCAACACAGCACTCGGGAGGTCAAAGACCAGAGCTTGGACCTACACTTATCCACAGCCGGCCTTCAAAAACCGGCTTCCGCCCCTGGCTCAAAGTTCAGTCGGCACGGTGGCTCAGAATTGCGGCTCTTCCTCAATCTCTGTGACGGGGGGTCAGTTTGGATGCAGGACGCGGATGCGCATCAGGTCAAGCTTGGCCCGTCCGTACATCTGTCGTTTGAGGTACTTCAGCCGGTTGATCTGCCCCTCTACCTGGCCGCTGCTCCATGGTGAACTGAAGGCAGCGCGCACGGCCGACAGGTCGGCCTCAAGCCCGGCTGCGAAGCGTTGCAGATCCGGCAGCGGGCAGGACCGCGCTTGGGGCAGCCAGCGGTCAAAACCGTCGAGGTCACGGTTGCGCACGAGACCGAACAACCGAAGCGCCAGCTCACGCGCTGCAGCAACCGTCGGTTCAATACGGCATAGGGTATCGACGAAGCGCTTCCGGTCACGGCGTTCGGCCTGCGTGAGCTTGCGCTCGTGCCAGCCGAGCACCCAGGCGCAGGCACGACGTGCTGATGGCGTAGAGATTGTTTGCTCGGCAGCTGGGATTGGATCGAACCGGTCGCCCTCGGGTGCAGTACCTCGAAGCTGCGCGAATGCATCGCGCACGATGCTGCGACCGCCGGTGAAGCCACGGGCGCGCAGTTCACGCCATACCTGCATGGCATTGCGGCAGCCTTCGGCAGCGCGTGTGGCCATGTACTGCTGATGGGCGTCGAGCAGGCTGGGAGCGCGAGTACGCTGCGCCCGCTCGGGGAACGCATCTGCATGTACGAAGCCGTGCACGGTGCGACGGTCGAGGTTCATGGCCAGACCAATCGCCCTGATCGACTCGCCGGCCTTGTGGCGGCGCACCACCTCTTCGTAGCGAGCCAGCCGGCATTGCCGGCGGGCGTTGCTCTGGCGCTGCCATGCCTTGAGGGGTGGCTCGGTCGGCACGGCATCGGCGGGCTCGGTGGGCGCCTCAGCCGGGATGGCCTCAAGCCGCAGCGTCTCACTCGCCTGCCGGGCCGCCTCCCTCAACTTGCCCGGGCAGCGCAAGAGCACTCGTTCGATGGCATCGCGCAGGTTGGCCAGTAGGTGCCAGCGGTCGGCCACCTGCTGTGCATCGGGTGCAGCAGTGCGTGCCGCGTCGGCGTAAGCGCCGGCTCGGTCACGGGCAATGACCTCGACAGCGGTTTGTTCCTTCAGCCAGGCAACGACGGTGGCGGCGTCGCGCTCGGCCAGCAGGTCAATCGGACGGTGCTTGTCCAAGTCGACAACGATCGTGCCGTAGTGGTGCCCACGCGCCAGCGCCCAGTCGTCGATGCCGATGACGACGGGAACCGTCGCCGGCGGCGGAGATCCAGCGCGGCGCAGATCCCGCAGCACCGTCGGGCCGCTGATGCGCATGCCCAGGCGCACCGCCAGCCGGGCAGCCGCCTCGCCGCCGAGGGCGTACCCCAGCGAGCGCACCACTTCGACCAGCCGCTGCGTGCGTCGCTGGCCGGCCGCCACCAGAGTCTCGATCCGCTCGGTGAAGGTTCGCCGCGTGCAGCCGGGGTTGACGCACTTGAACCGCCGCACCTCGACCGCGAGCGTCACGGGCTGACCAAACGATGGGCAATCGGCAACCCATCGCCGATAGCGGCCGTGTGGACGAGAACTGCTGCAGGTGCAGCAGGGGCAGACCGCAGACTGAACGACGCTGCCGGCGTCCACCACCAAGCGGCTGCCACTGTCATCCCAGGAGGCGACGTGCTTGCCGACGGACTCCAGTAGCTGCGACAGTCCAGGAATGATCACCATGGCGTGCTCGCGCTCTCGAACCAGAGGCGCTCGATCATGCGGCCCGCCGGACTTCTGTCACAGAGATTGAGGAAGAGCCAGAATTGCGTCGGCCCCGACAGCCCTGGCGCCAGGTGACGGTGGAGTAGTCCTTCTGAGGCAACGACAGCGCCAGCGTCTTCACCGAAACGGGTTGGCGCTCTGGCGTTCGCCGCGTGGCCACAGCCGGTCGTCCTCGACCGGACCAAGGCTTGGACGGCAGCGGCTCCACTCCCGGGGGCCACACCTTCACTGATGACGTTACACCGACCATGTAGGGCAGCCCCATGTCCGTGAGGCTCTGGCGAAACGCCGCTTCGGTGCCGCAAGCAGCATCGGCCACGACGCAGTACGGTGGCGCTCCGTCGTCAAGCAGCGACTGCAACTGCTGCAGCGCAATCTGTGGCTTCGTGGCGAAGTTCACCTCCTCGGGCACGCCGGCCTTGGCGCAGCGCTCGGGATCCTCGGTCCAACTCTCGGGCAGGTACAACTGCCACTTCACCGGCAAGCTGGCTTGCTCGCAGGCCAGCGACACGCTCACCGCTACTTGGCAGTTGTCCTGCTTGCCCAGCATCCCGCACCACTGGCGCGCCACGCCCACCGAGTGCTGTCCCTTCTTGGGAAAGCCCGTGTCGTCCACCAGCCAGTAGCCACCGTCCGAGAGGTTCATCTTGGGCACCACCCACTGCGCCACGCGGCGCAGCAACTCAGCGTCACTCCACTCGGCCTTGGCCACGAAGTGGTGCATGGCCTGGTGGCGCGCGCTGGCATGCAGCGGATCCAGCCGCGACGCCATTGGCTCCACGCTCTTGCGTGCCAGCGGCAGCATCAGCCCGGTGCAGTAGCCCTGCAGTCCCGCCACGCGGTCGGCGTGGCCCAACCCTGCTGCCAGGTGTGCCATGTACTCCTCAAACCGTGCCTCTGAGTCCATGCTTTGCCTTCTGGAAGCGGCGCAGAAGGAAATATAGGCTATGTTTATGACACATTAAGACTAATAGACGTGCTCGACATCAACTTGCCGCTTTTCAAGCTGCATTGATCTTTGAACAGCGCGATTCTGTGAAGTTGTTCTCATGGTATTAGCGTCTACACCAACAGACGCTTACTTGCCTACGTCGAATCCATAAACAGAACATCCTTCTTTTCCATCATCGCAAAATAGGTTTGATCAGTGCATTTACTTCTACAGTAAATGCGCATACCGTCGTTCAATTTTATTGAAGTGAAATAGGATGTCTTAAGCAGCTCAGCGACGCGCCAATCCTTCACGCTTCCAACCAAAATGACAAATATGAATCACTGCTCCGTGCAAGCGGTGATAACCTCCCTATATTCAGACACCTCTAATATGGCGCTATCATTTGGTGTCATATTTCAGTGTCGTGGTGTGCCCAAGCAACGACCACGCCGACCGCATTTGTGTCACTGTGATGGCAACGGCGCTGTTCCATCCCTAGCGAGTGCTCCGGCTGCGGGAAGCACTGGAGCCGAAAAGAACAAGGTGAGACCTGACATTGGCACCCACGACGGGCACCGGTCTTTGGTACAGGCGAAGCGGTACGCTGCCAGCACTTGTGGCTCACACACCAGACATGCACTTTGTCCCTGCTCATCAACGACCCAGCGACGCCTCGGCGGCAGCCTGGCACTTCGTGTTTGTCGGTAAGGAACTGGCCGTGCCGGAGGACCCCGGTCCGCAACTGACGCTGAAGCCAATGCCCACTCCGGCGCACATCGCCACGGCAGGCCACTACCTGGGGCTCCTCGACGGACAGCACTGTTGGGCGCTGGAGGTGCAGGAGGTACCCCCCGGCTGCAGAACCATGCCGCTGCGGGCGGCGATGATGCAGTTGCTTCCGGAGCTGGCCGCGCTGGCCGGCCGGGCTGTCCAAGTACTGGAGTGGGACCGCACGCATCGCTACTGCGGAGTCTGCGGCACGCCCACGGAGCTGCAATCCAGCGAGCGCTCGCGCCGTTGCCCGGCTTGCGGCCACACGGCGTATCCGCGCATCAGCCCGGCCATGATGGCACTGGTGTGGCGGCCGGGAGAGCTGCTGCTGGCGCGCGCACCGCATTTCATCCCGGGCATGTACAGCGCGCTGGCCGGGTTCGTGGAACCGGGCGAGACGCTGGAGGAGTGCGTGGCCCGCGAGGTGGCCGAGGAGGTGGGCGTGCAGGTGAGGAACCTGCGCTACTTCGGCAGCCAGAGCTGGCCGTTCCCGCACAGCCTGATGGTCGCGTTCACGGCCGAGTGGGCGGGTGGCGAGATCGTGCCGCAGCCCGAAGAGATCGAGCACGCCGCCTGGTACCCCTGGGATGCCTTGCCCGACATCCCGCCCCGCTTCAGCATCGCGGGCTTTCTGATCCGCGACATGGTGGCCCGCATGTCCGGAGCTGGTGAGGAAGAAGAGTCTTTCGCACCCTGACCAGCGGCGGCAGCAGGCCCGTCACGCCCGGTCGCTGGCGGAGTGCACCGCGCACGAACCGGACGTTGAGAAAGGAACAGGCCCGCCGGGATCACAGCGCCCGCTGGGCGGGCTGGATCCCTGGCGGGCCGCCTACCGGCTCAGGAGATCTTGACGATCTTGGCCTGCGAAGGCACCAGACGGCCGTCGCCCGCCTTCGTGTTCTTCCGCATCGCGAAGACCATGTAATAGCCGGGGGGCATTTCAGTGGCCTTGGCCGGCGCCTTCACGGTCAGCGTCTGCCCGGACTGCGTGAAGGGCAGTTCCATGCGCCGCTGCTCGTTGCTGAACGAGTGCGTGGATGAACCGGTGCGGATCATCACCACGCTGTCCACGTCCGCCGAGGTGCTCATCTGGACCGTGAAGGTGTCGGACCAGGAGAAGTTCTTGGGCGTCACCTGGTTGATCACCGGCTGCGTGGCGTAGGTGCCGTCCGGATTGAAGAAGTACGGCGGGAAGTACACCTCGGCGTTCAGGCCCCGCACCGGCCCCGGCGCGCCGCCACCGCCGACCACGACGGCGCCGCTGGGCAGCAGCATGGTGTTGCCGTGGTACAGGCGCGGCTTCTCGGCGTTGGCGGTCATCGTCCACAGACCGGTCGCCGGGTCCCAGATCTCGCTGGTGTAGACCGCATCGGCCAGCGTGTTGGCGTTGCGCGAGCCCCCGTTGACCCAGACCTTGCCGTCCGGCAGGAGCGTGGAAAAGCCCCATTTGCGCGCGGTGCTCAACGGTGCGCCGATCTTGACGACGGGCTGTGCGCCGTTGACGTCAATCAGCGCCACCTGGGTCGTGTTGCGGACGGACAGGATCTTGCCCGGCGCGTACATCACCGACGTGGTGTTGTAATTCGTGCCCTGCAGTTTTCCGTTCAGCTTGGTGATCGAGCCGGAGCCGGTCGGGTCCAGGGAATAGAAATAGCCGTCGTTGGTGATGGTCAGAATCTTCCCGTTGGCCGTCAGCCAGGATTTCGGATACCACCAGTTCCCCTTGACTTCTCCAAATGCTGCATCGCTGCGTGCACCCGTCAAGGTGCGCCAGCCCGAGCCCGGCACGTAGATCTCGGGAACGGGCGAATAACTGGCCTGCGTCGCCGGCTTGGTGGAAGAACCTGCGTAATACCGGTCATCCCGGCCGCCCATGACCACGACCTCGCCCTTCTGCGTGGTGATGGCCGTGCCATACCAGCGCCGGTATTGCATGGACCCGGGTTCCTTGCGCAGGGAGTTGTCAGCAGGATTGAAGAAATTCGTGTCGGCCACCGCGTAATTGCGCACGCCATTGATCATGCGGTCGCCGCCGGCCATGAACACCTGGCCGGTGCTGGGCAGCACGAGCTGGGTGTTGCAGAACAGGTCTGTCCCGGTGGTGTTGGACAGCAGCTGGAAGGCCGAGGTGTCCGCGCCGGGCAGCGACGGGTTCCAGTCCGGATCCCAGACGGAGTAGTGGAACTTGGCACCCTGTGCGCCCTTGTCGTCGCTGCCGTAGGACAGCACCCGGCCGTCGGGCAGCAGCACCATGTGCAGCGGGATGAGGGGCCAGGCGAAGCTCGGTCCGAAGGCGCCCGCCCTGTAGGCCGTGGCCGTGGTGTTCTCGGGCTTGTACGAGGCCGAAAGCTGGCCGCTGGCGGCCAAAGCCTTCATGGTTTCGGTCAGGGGGCCGGCCGCCGCCACGGGACCGCTGCCGAAATCCACCGGCGCCTCGACATCGTCCTCCGGCAAGGCATCATCCATCGCGGCGCTTTCTTCCAGCGCCGTGGATGCGGACATTTCCGTCCCGCCGCCACCGCATCCTGCCAGCGCGGCCGCAATCAATACACAAAGCCCAGCTCGGGGCGCTCCATGGCGCACGGCCCAGACCAATACTTCAGCGGATTCCATGGATGACTGACCTGTTGGAAATGGCACAAACACGATCTCAACTTCGAGACCGCAGCTCGGATGCACTTTGCGCATAAATACATGCAGTAGAAACCCCATGCCTTAACGTGCGTTTGTGCCGGGCTGTATCGAAAGCATCGCGCAGTAAGTGAGCCGGGAATCAGCCTGTCGGAAATATTTCTGGATCATTTCCGGACGTGAATTCCTACTCACGTTACCTGTTATTCCCGGTGGTGCCGGGCATCACGGGTTAACCGGGCCGGATTGGCATGCCGGGATTGCGGTGGTTTTCAGGTATGCCCGTTGCCCCAGGCGGCCATCATGCAAACCGCCGCGGATACCGACCGGCCGGCCGTCGCGCCGCTCGATGGCAGCAGCCCCACCCTGCCGCTGGCCTTCGTCGTCAATCGGGGCTCGGGCCACGAAGAGACCGAGTCCCGCCTCGACACGCTGCGCCGCGTGATGAGCGAGGCCGGCCGGCGCCACGAGATCCTGTGCATCGACGGCAGTCAATCGCCGCAGGACGTGGCCGCACGCGCAGTGGCCTGGGCCGTGGCGCACGACGGCGGCGTGGTGGCCGCCGGGGGCGACGGCACGCTCAACACCGTGGCCCAGGCCGTGCTGCCCACGGGCCGACCCATGGGCGTGGTGGCCCAGGGCACCTTCAACTACTTCGCGCGCTCGCACGGCCTGCCCACCACTACCGAGGAAGCCGCGCGGCTGCTGCTCACCGCCCGGCCGCAGCCGGTGCAGGTGGGCCTGCTCAACGACCGCGTGTTCCTGGTCAATGCCAGCATGGGGCTGTACCCGCAGCTCCTGCAGGACCGCGAGGCCTTCAAGCAGCAGTTCGGACGCTACCGCTTCAATGCCATGCTGGCCGCGCTGGGCACCATCCTGCGCCACCACCGCGTGTGGACGCTGGAGCTGGAGCTTGGCGAGCGCAACCTGACGGTGCGAACGCCCACGCTGTTCGTGGGCAACAACCGCCTGCAGGCGGAGCAGGTAGGCCTGCCCGAGGCCGCCGTCGCCGGACAGGGCGCGCTGGCGGCGGTGATGGTGCGGCCGGTGGGACGCCTGGGCATGCTGGGCCTCGCGCTGCGCGGCGCGCTGGGCCGGCTGGGCGAGGCGGCCAATGTGTCGAACTTCGCGTTCCGCCGCCTGACGGTGTCGCCCGGCGCCGGACATCGCGCGCGCCACGTGAAGGTGGCCATCGACGGCGAGGTGCTGCGGCTGCGCACGCCGCTGACCTTCAGCGTCTCGCCCACCCCGCTGCAATTGCTGTTGCCACCGGAGCGGAGCGACGAGTGAGCGTGCTGCTGCAGGTGTCGGACGCGCATTTCGGCGCCGAGATCCCGGCGGTGCGCGATGCACTGCGAGAGCTGGCGCTGCAGGAGCGGCCCGACGTGGTGGTGTGGACCGGCGACCTGACCCAGCGCGCACGCCGCGACCAGTTCGCTGCGGCACGGGCCTTTGCCGACTCCCTGCCCGGCGCGCAGACCGTGGCCATGCCCGGCAACCACGACATCCCGCTCTACAACGTGGTGGATCGGCTGCTGCGCCCCTACGCCGGCTACCGCCAGGCCTTCGGCCCCGAGCTGGAGCCCGAGCTGGAACGCGAGGACCTGCTGCTGCTGCTGGTCAAGACCACGCGCCGCTGGCGCCACGAGCGCGGCGAGCTCTCTCCCGCGCAGGTGGAGCGCGTGGCGCAGCGCCTGCGCCGGGCTTCGCCGCGGCAACTGCGCGTGGTGGCCACGCACCAGCCGCTGCACGCAGCCGACGCTGGCGACCGCGCCCACCGACTGCGCGGGCCCGCCGACACGCTGGCGATCTGGGCCGAGGCCGGCATGGACCTGCTGCTGGGCGGGCACACGCACCGCCCCCGCTGCGACCGCGTGGACGCCGGCGCGCGGGCGGTGTGGGTGGTGCAGGCCGGCACGTCCATTTCGCACCGCGTGCGCGGCGGGCTGCCGAACTCGGTCAACCTGCTGCGCCACGACGCTGGCGCTGGCGCGAGCCACTGCAGCGTCGAGCAGTGGGACTTCGACGAGGACCTCGGCACCTTCGTGCAGGCGCGCAGCACGCAGGCCCTGCTCTCGCGCTGACTGGCGCCGGCGCCGAACCGGCCCGACCCACGCGGCCTCAGCCGCCGCGGCCTGACGCCGGCGCCCGCAGCCGCTCGCGGTAAAGCTCCAGCACGCCGGCCGAATCGACGTCCACGCACACCGCCTGCGCGGGACGGGCGGATGCCGCGCCCGTCGCCGGCTCCAGTCGCGTGCGGCCCACCGTCTCGCCTTGCGTGTCGACCGCCACCGGCGCGTGCACGGTGTCGAACAGCGCCGGCGCCAGCAGGCAGGCCACGGCCGAGGCGTCGTGCACGTAGAAGCCGTCGGCCACGCCGGTGCCGCGGTAGAAGGCCTGGTACACGCGCGAGATCTCCCAGATCAAGGCGCCCAGCTCGCCGGACTCCTGCGCCAGCGTGCGCAGGTACGGCGTGCCCATCACCGTCTGGTGCGTGACGTCGAGGCCGACGACGGTCACGGGCCAGCGGGCGGCAAACACCTCGTCCGCCGCCACCGGATCGCAGTAGATGTTGGCTTCGGCGAACGGCGACACGTTGCCGCCGTGGCCGTGGTGGCCGAAGGCACCGCCCATCACCACCACCTCGCGGGCCAGCGACGCGATGTCCGGCGCACTGCGCAGCGCCAGCGCCAGGTTGGTCAGCGGGCCCACGGCCAGCAGGCTCACCTCGCCCGGATGGCGCCGCAGCGTGTCCACGATGAACTCGTGCGCGCTTTGCCCGGAGACGTCGCGCCCGATCTGCGCCGGCAGCTCGATGTCGCCCAGTGCGTTGTGCCCGTGCACCTGCACAGGCGGCGCGTGCACCGTGCCGTCCAGCGCCGCACCCGCGCCCCGGTGCACTCCGGCCGCCAGCCCCAGGCGCTCGGCCAGGAACAGCGCGTTGCGGGTGGTGGTGTCGATGTGGCCGTTGCCGAAGACGGTGCACACGCCCAGCAGCTCCACCTCGGCGCAACGCGCCAGCAGCATCAGCGCCATGGCGTCGTCCACGCCGGGATCGGTGTCGAAGATGACTTTCTTCAGGGTGTCCATGCCCGGGAGCGTAAACGGCGCCGTCAGGCGTTCACCCCGGGTGCGGCACCCTGCCCCAGCCCGGCCACGATCTCGTAGGAACGCAGGCGCGCCGCGTGGTCGTGGATCTGCGAGGTGATCATCAGCTCGTCCGCACCCGTGCGCTCGATGAATGCCTCCAGCGCACGGCGCACCGTCTGCGGCGAGCCGATGGCCGAGCAGACCAGCGAGCGTTCCACGAACACGCGCTCGGCCATGGGCAGGCGGTCCATGAAACCCTCCACCGGCGGCGGCAGCTTGCCCGGGCGCCCGGCGTACAGGCTGGCGAACGCCTGCTGCGCCGAACTCGCCAGAAGCTGCCCTTGCGCGTCGCTGTCGGCGGCGAAGACGTTGAAGCCCAGCATCAGGTGCGGCCGCTGCAGGTGCACGGAGGGGCGGAACTCACGCCGGTACAGGTCCACGGCGGCGTCCAGCATCGCGGGCGCGAAGTGCGAGGCGAAGGCATAAGGCAGGCCCAGGTGCGCGGCGAGCTGCGCGCCGAACAGGCTGGAGCCCAGCACCCACACCGGCACGCGCAGCCCCTCGCCCGGAATGGCGCGCACCTTCTGTCCCGGGCGCGGCGGGCCGAAATAGGCCAGCAGCTCGGCCACGTCCTGCGGGAAGCGGTCCGCGGCTTCCGGCCCGCGCTCCTGGCGCAGCGCGCGAGCGGTGGCCGGGTCCGAGCCCGGGGCCCGGCCCAGGCCCAGCTCGATGCGGCCCGGATACAGCGTCTCCAGGGTGCCGAACTGCTCGGCGATCACCAGCGGCGAATGGTTGGGCAGCATCACGCCGCCGGCGCCGACGCGGATGCGGCTGGTGGCACCCGCCACGTGGCCGATGAGCACCGCCGTGGCGGCGCTGGCGATGCCGGGCATGCCGTGGTGCTCGGCCAGCCAGTAGCGGTTGAAGCCCCAGCGCTCGCAGTGCCGCGCCAGGTCCACGGTGTGGCGGAAGGACTGGGCGGCATCGCCACCCTCCACGATGGGACAGAGATCGAGAACGGAAAGGGGAAGCATGGCGCCATGGTGCCGGTCGCAGTGGCGGCGCGCCGCGGACCACCGCATGCCGCCCTGCAGGGAGCGGGGCGTTGCGCCGTCCCCCTCCCCCCGCAGCCGGGACGCAGGGCCCTCGCCTAGCGCCGGAGTTCCAGCGCGCGGGCCAGGTCCTCCTCCCGCACGGGCTTGGTCAGGTGCCCGTCAATGCCCGCGGCCCGGGTACGGGCCTGGTCGCGCTCAGCACCCCAGCCGGTCACGGCCACCAGCACCGTCTTGGCCAGCGCGGGAATGGCGCGCAGGCGCGCCGCCACCTCATAGCCGTTGAGGCCCGGCATGCCGATGTCCAGGAACACCAGCTCCGGCAAGTGCGCCTGCGCCGCCGCGATGGCCTGCAGCCCGTCGTGCACCACGTGCACCTCGTGGCCGTCCATGCGCAGCAGCAGCCCCAGCGTCTCCGCGGCATCCACGTTGTCGTCCACCACCAGCACGCGGCGGCAGGCCGTGCCGTCCGTGCCGCCGCCCCGCGACCCGCCCTCACCGGCCGGCTCGGCAGCAGGCGGCCTGCCGATTGGCAGATCGACCACGAAGGTGCTGCCCCGGCCGGGTCCGGCACTCTCGGCGCTGATGTGCCCGCCATGCATCTCCACCAGCCGCCGTGCCAGCGACAGTCCGATGCCCAGGCCGCCCTGTGAGCGCTCCAGCGTGCTGCCGATCTGCGTGAACAGGTCGAACACCTGCTCCAGCATGTCCGCCGGGATGCCCACGCCGTTGTCGCTGACCGACAGGCTCAGCCGCTCGCCCGGTCGGCGCTCGGCGCGCAGCGCGATGCGCCCGCCCTCGGCCGTGTACTTGGCGGCGTTGTTGAGCAGGTTGCTCAGCACCTGGGCCAGCCGCGTGGCGTCCGCATGCAGCAGCACCGGCTCCTGCGGCAGTTCCACACTCAGCGCATGGCGGGCCGACTCGATCAGCGGCCGGCTGGTTTCCAGCGCCAGCTCCACCACCGCGTTGAGCGAGACCGTGGCCTTCTTCAGCGCCACCTTTCCCCGGCTCACGCGCGAGACGTCCAGCAGGTCGTCCACCAGGCGCACCATGTGCATGAGCTGGCGCTCCATGAGCTCGCGCGCCCGCACCCCCACGGGACTGGCCGGCTCGGCGTGGCGCAGGATCGCCAGGCCGTTGGAGATGGGCGCCAGCGGGTTGCGCAGCTCGTGCGCCAGCGTGGCCAGGAACTCGTCCTTGCGCGTGTCCGCCTCGCGCAGCGCCTGCTCCACGCGCTTGCGCTGGGTGACGTCGCTGAACAGCAGCGCCACCTTGTGCTCCCGCGGCTCGCCCACGCGGAAGGCGAAGACGTCGAACCAGCGCCCCATCGACGCCGCCTGCTCCTCGAAGCGCAGCGGCTCGCCGGTGCGGGCCACGCGCGCGTAGGTTTCCACCCAGGACGGTTCGAGGTCCGGCACCAGCTCGCGCGCCATGCGGCCGAGCGCGCCCACCATGCCGGTGTGGCGCTCGAAGGCCGGGTTGATCTCCAGGAAGCGGTAGTCGTGGGCCCGGCCGGCGGCGTCGAAGGCCATCTGCAGGATGCAGAAGCCCTCGTCGATGGACTCGAACAGCGTGCGGTAGCGCGCCTCGCTCGCGCGCAGGCTCTCCTCGGCCAGCTTGCGGTCATGGATGTCCACCGAGGAGCCGTACCACTGCGTCACGCGCCCGGTGGCCGGGTCGTGATGGGGCTCTGCGCGCACCAGGAACCAGCGGTAGTCGCCCGAAGCCGCGCGGATGCGGTGCTCGACGTTGAACGCGGTGCCCGTGGCACGGGCCTGGTTGAAGCGCTCCATCGTGACTTGCCGGTCGTCCGGGTGCAGGACGCTGACGGCCACCTCGGCAGCCGTGCCCGGGTAGCCCGCCATGCCCGTGTAGGTGTACCAGTGGCGGTTGAAGAACTCGGTGCGCCCCTCGGCATCGGTGATCCAGACGATCTGCGGCACCGCGTCGGCCATCAGGCGAAAGCGCTTCTCGCTCAGCAGCAGCGCCGTTTCCGCAGCCTTGCGCTGCGTGATCTCCAGGAACAGCACCGAGAACTGGCCGTTGCCGATGGCGTGCGCCCGCGCCTCGTACCAGCGGTCGTTGAGCACGGGCACGTGCAGCTCGAACTCGGCGCTCTCGCCCGTGTCCACGACCCGGGCGTAGGTCTCGATCACCTCGTCCTGCACGCCCGGGACGGCCTCGCGCACCGTGCGGCCCAGCGCCTGGTTCACCGGGATGCCGGTCAGCCGCTCGAAGGCCGGGTTCGCCTCCACGAAGCGGAAATCGACCATGCGGCCCGCGTCGTCACGCACGGCCTCGCCGATGAAGAAGCCCTCGCCCATGCGCTCGAACAAGCCGCGCCAGCGCGCCTCGCTCTCGCGCAGCGCCTGCTCGGCGCGGCCGCGCTCGATGAGCTCGCGCGTGCGCTCGGCCACTTCGTTCATCAGCTCGACCTCGTGCGGCGTCCACTGCCGCTCGGGGCGCTGGTTGAGGTAGACGATGGTGCGCAGCCGGCCGGCCTTGAACAGCGGCACCACCAGGATCGCCCGCGTGTCCACCTCGTGCGAGGTCCGGATCGTCGCCGCGTCGCTGGTGAGCGGGTGATGGCGCACGTTGGCGATGATCACCGGCTCGCCCGCGCGCAGCCGGTCGATCACCGGCTGGCCGAAGGCGCTGGCCGGGAAACGGCCCATGAGCGGCGGCACGCTGCCGTCGGTCCAGCACACGTCGTAGTCGATGAGGTCCAGCTGCTCGTCGACGTGGCCGTAGCCCACCCGGTTGACCCGGAAGTGGCGGCCGAGCATCGCGCTGACCTCCTGGAGGATGGCGCGCGTGTCGCCGCAGCCGCGCAGCACGTCGGTGAGCGTCAGCAGGAAACGTTGGCGCTGGGCGGCGTCGGATTCGGTCATCGGGCGGGACGGGGTTTCGCTGGGGCCGAGTGTCCCAGCTTGCCGCATGCCCGCCCGCTCAGCGCCGCGTGACCACGATCTCCAGGTACTCGCTGGGCACCGCCAGCGTTCCGTCCTGCGCGCGGTTGAAGCTGCCCGTGAGGTCGAGCAGGTCGTTGAGCAGCGCCGTCTGCCCCGCGTCGTCCAGGGCGGCGAAGGCCTTGAGCACCGGGCCGTAGTAGGTGCGGAAGACCTGCAGCATGTGCCCGGGCGAGCGGTAGCGGAACACGAAGTGGCGCGACGCCGCCTCGATCCGGACCGCGTCTGTGCGGAACAGCTCGTCGATGCGCTCGCGCGTGCCCCACAGCGCAGGCGACGTGACCCCGGCCGGCGGCGGCACGTGGCGGCCCACGGTCTTGAACAGCTGGCCGATGAAGCCTTGCGGCGTCCAGTTGGCCATGCCGATGCGCCCGCCCGAGCGGCACACCCGCAGCATCTCGGCGGCCACGCGGGGCGCGTCGGGGGCGAACATCGCGCCGAAGGTCGAGACGATCGCGTCGAAGCTGCCGTCGTCGAAGGGCAGCGCCTCGGCGTCGGCCTCGCGGAACTCGATGTCCAGCCGCTCGGCCGCGGCGCGCTCGCGGCCGCGCTCCAGCAGCGCCGGCACGTAGTCGGTGGACGTCACCTCGCACCAGCGCCGCGCCGCGGCCAGCGAGGCGTTGCCGTTGCCGGCGGCGACGTCGAGCACGCGCTCGCCCGAGTGCAGGTCCAGCGCTTCGCACAGGGTCTCGCCCACGATCTGCAGCGTGGTGCCGACCACGGCGTAGTCGCCGGAGGACCAGGCGGCGCGCTGGCGCATCTTGACGGCGGACAGGTCCACGGCCGGTGCGGCGATGGCGGACGAGGGCTGGACAGAGGCAGACAATGCGTTCATGGCGGGGACTCCGGTGGCTTGAGGCGGTGGGCGGCGGACTTGCCGCTGCCCCCGGAAGCCACTGTCCGGCCCGGCCGTGGAAGGTCGCGTGGGAACGGGCGTGGAAATGAGCGTGGAATTCGACCCCGCAGCGGTCCCGCCGCTGCGCCTGCGGCTGCTCGGCGCACTGGAGATCCGCCGCGACGGCGCGGCGGTGCCGCTGCCGCCGTCCCGCAAGGTACGCGCCCTGGTGGCCTACCTGGCCATGGCCCGCCGCCCCGTGGCCCGCACGCAGCTGTGCGAGCTGCTGTGGGACATCCCGAACGACCCGCGCAGCGAGCTGCGCTGGTGCCTGAGCAAGGCGCGCCCGGTGCTGGACCAACCCGGCCGTCCACGGGTGCTGGCCGATGCCGAGGCGGTGCGGCTGGACCTCGACGGCGCGCGGGTCGATGCGCTGGAAGTCGATGCCGCCGTGCAAGGCGGCATCGCGACCCTGGCGCCGGAGCGGCTGCGTGCCCTGGCCGCCCTGTTCGAGGGCGAATTCCTGCAGGACCTCGACATCGGGCGCAGCGCGCCCTGGAGCGCCTGGCTGCTGGGCCAGCGCCGGCGCTTCCACGCCGTGCGCGCAGCGATCCTGGAACACCTGGCGCGCGCGCTCGATCCCGCCGGCGACGAGGTCCTCGCCTGCCTGGAGCAGTGGCTGCGGCTGGCGCCCTTCGACCGCCGCGCGCACGAGAGCCTGTTCGACGCGCTGGCCCGGCGCGGACGCCTGCGCGAGGGCGAGGAGCACCTGGCCGCCACCGCGCGGATGTTCGAGGCCGAGGGCCAGGACTGGAGCGCGCTGGGCCGCGCCTGGCGCGCCGCCAAGGAGCGCCAGGCCACGCTGCCCGCCCGGGTGGCGGAGCCGGTGCCCACGGTGGCGGCGCTGGAGGTGCTGGAGCCGGTGAAGCCGCTGGAGGCCGCCGCGCCGCGGCGCGCCTCCATCGCGGTCATGCCGTTCATGGACCAGTCGCGCGCCACCGCCACGCGCGGCGGCCTGGCCGACGGCCTGGTGTATGACGTCATCACGCGCCTGGCCAAGCTGCGCAGCATGTTCGTCATCGCGCAGGGCACCGTGTTCGCGCTGGACCAGCGGCACGTTGGCGCCGAGGAGGCCGGGCGCACGCTGGACGTGGACTACATGGTCAGCGGCTCGCTGCGGCGTGAAGGGCCGCGCGTCGCGGTGAGCGTGCAGCTGGTGGAGACGCGCACCGCGCGCATCGTGTGGGCAGAGTCCTTCGGCAGCCGCTGCGACGAGGCGCTGGGCGTGCTGGACGACATCGGCAACCGCATCGTGTCCTCGGTCGCCAGCCAGGTCGAGGTGGCCGAGCGCAACCGGGCCATCCTCAAGCCGCCCAGCTCGCTCGACGCCTGGGAGGCGCATCACCGGGGCCTGTGGCACATGTACCGCTTCGACCGCGCGCACAACGAGCAGGCGCATCACTTCTTCGAGACCGCCACGCGGCTGGACCCGGGCTTCGCGCGGCCCTGGGCCGGCTTGTCGTTCACGCATTTCCAGAACGCGTTCCTGGGCTGGGGCGAGCGCGGGCACGAGATCGAGATGGCCTACCGCACGGCGTCGCAGGCCGTCATGGCCGACGACCAGGATCCCGCCGCGCACTGGGCGCTCGGCCGGGCGCTGTGGCTGCGCGGAGCGCTGGGCGAATCGCTCGTGGAGCTGGAAGCGTCCACCGAGCTGAGCCCCAACTTCGCGCTGGGCCACTACACACGCGCCTTCGTGCAGGCGCAATCGGGCGACGCGCAGGACGCGATCCGCGCCTCGGACCTCTCGCGGGAGTTGAGCCCCTTCGACCCGCTGCTGTTCGGCATGCTGGCCACGCGCGCCGTCGCGCTGATGCGCCTGGGCCGCCACGACGAGGCGGCGAACTGGTCGATGAAGGCGGCGGCGCGGCCCAACGCGCACGTGCACATCCAGGCCATCGCCACGCACTGCCTGGCGCTGGCAGGCCGGCTGGACGAGGCCCGCGCAACGGCGGCCGCCATTGGCCGGCAATGGCCGGGCTACGGCTGCGAGGACCTGCTGCGCGCCTTCCGCTTCGATGCGCCTGCCGCCGCGGCGCTGCGCCAGGCCGCCGGCCACATCGGCTTGAAATGAGGCTTGCCTGAAACCTTCTTAGTTCAGATAAGTGACTCTAATCTCAGATAGCAAATACAAAACTCAAGTCTCGATCCAAAAGGCAATCGAGCCAGAAGCTGAAGACTGACAGGCACTTGCACAAGCAATGTGCGCTCTCGTTCGCAGACTCGCCAGCGGCCCTCCCCTGTCCGGTGTGCCGCATGCACGAGCTGGATCCACATGGGCGGAACACGGACGCTCCGCTCGGCGCTGACAAGCCAGGTTCGGGAACGGGTTTGCCATTCCGGGCGCTTGGCGGCTCATGTACAGCGTGAGCACCTCGGTGACGGCTGCGCCGGCATTAGAGCTGGGCTGGCGCTGCTGCGGCCGGTGCTGGTGAAGCCAATCAAGCCGCTGAAGGCGGGAGATCGATAACCGGTTGAGGCAGGCCAATGCACTGCCGTGTCACCGCGAGACCTTGGTCAGGTAGCACATGGCGCGTGCGTCGAGGGTGACCCGCGGACGCAAGCAGGGCTGCCGAGCCACATTGCCGTCACTACCACGGGCCACGAGCTCACCGTTGATACGGAACTTCCACGGCATCGTGCTCGCGCAAGGTGGCCCTGCTCTTGGCGCCACCGTGTCCCATGCAGACCGGGCGGCCTGCCCTGCTGGTGAGACCGAACCGGGCGGCATCGCCGGCGGCGATTTGACCGGCAGGGCTCATGCACGCTGCCTCACCGCCGGCTTGCAATCACGCTCCGGCTCAAGCCGGTTCCATGCCATTGGCGCGCTTGGGCGCGTCGGCGGCCTGTGACACCAGGAAGTCCAGCAGGGGACGCACGCTCTCGGGCTGGGCGCAGGTGGCGGCGATGCCCGCGGAGAACGTCGTGATGATCTGGATCTCGTCGGGCAGCGGCCCCACGACGTCGATGCCCTTCAGGTGGATCAGCTCGCTGAGCTGCTGGAAGCCCAGCTCGACCTTGCCGTCGGCCACCAGCGACCCCACCGGCACGCCGGGAGGGGCCTGCACGATGCGGTCCTGGACCTGCGCCGCGATGCCCCAGCGCTCGAACAGCTTCACTAGTGCCACGCCGCTGGGGCCCGTGGAATAGCTCAGGCTGCCGGCCGCCAGGACCGCCTGCTTAACAGCTGCCTCCGAGCCCAGGTCGGGCCGCGGGGCGCCGGCGCGCACGGCCACGGCGACGCCGGAGCGGACGAGGTCGCTGCGGGTGCCGGCGACGACCTTGCCGGCCTGGATCAGCTGCTCGATGGCGTTGGAGGCCAGGATCACGAGGTCGAAGGCCTCGTCCGCCTGCACGCGCTTGGCGGCGTCGACGCCGCCGACGGACTCGACGGTGACCGCCTGCTGGGTCTGCTGCTGGAATTGGCCAATCAGGTCCGCCAGCAGTTGCTTGGTGGCCATGGAAGAGATGATGCGGATGGGGGATGCCACGCGGCGACTCCTCTGAAGGTTTGTGGGGCGGCCGCCAAGGGCCGGACGGGGGCCGCCATTATTTCGGCGCCGCGCGGCGCCTGCAGCAACGGCCCCCGTGCCGCGCCGGCAGCGAGGCGCGGCCGTTCCACGGGTCGGCACGGCCCGAGGTCCGGGCGAGGGGACTGCAGACACCACGGTATGCACAGCCCCATGGCGCGGGCCTTCGCCCGCCTGTCGAGGCCATGCAGCCATCAACCGCTCGACGACCAAGCCGATCCGGACGGGAGTTCGCAGCGAGCCCGCAAGCAGTCGTCAATGAGACAGGCCTTATCGCAGACCAGCCGCCGTGGTACGGGACCACGGGCCCTCATATCGCGGTTCGATGGTGACCGCGCTCCGCTGCCGCCTTCCATGGCGGGTTCTACTCCCTACCGCGGACCGGCAATTCGAAGCTTCGGCAGCCAAGCCGAGCCACTACCAAATTTCCTCACGTATCCCTTCAGCGCTTGATCGTGGCTGCATTGCCGAGGATCGGGCGTTGCTCGCCGGCACCATGGATGCGTGCGAGCCCGCCGCGACCGTGGTACGGGACCACATCTTGGGATGGCGTCCAGCGCCCATGCGCAAAGGGCATGTGTGCCAGCGGTATTGCGCAGTGGCATTGCACCTCGCGGTCCGGCCTTCCCTTCGCATGACAGCAATGCCAACCGCGGTTGGTCGGTGCACTGGCCAGTGGCCCGACGCGGCTTGCGGATCAGCCCGTGGCAAGCGCACGGCGCCCAGTCGGACCCACAAAGCCACAGACCTTCTCAGCGGGCCTGGCCTGAATCCTTCGAGCTGCCCCGTCGAGCTTGTCGCTGTCCCGATCGTCAGTGCCCACCACGCTCGTTGCGGCAAGCACAGGCAACAAGCTTCAGGGTTTCCGCCAGTTCGGCCAGTTGATGGCGCTCACTGTGGCGAGTCAGCGCCACGCAAGGCGCATGGCTTGCACATCAAGCGCAGCCTGCTTCCTGCCCCAACGAGGCTGTGGTCGAAGCAAGAAACCTCCATTGCAGGCGGCTGCTTGGCGCCGCGAGGCGATACAGCAGCAGCGTCGAGAGCATGGGCCCCGGACCTCGCGACGCTGGATGTCCGGGCAGTTGCTCGCCCACCTGCTTCACCGTTGCCGAGCCCACGGGTTGGCGGGCCTTCCATGCCGCAGCTCCGGAGGTACGGACAGCCTGGACAGACAGATCCACGGCGTCCGTCCTGCTCTCGCACCCATGGCATCCACCAATGCGCGAAGGACTCGGCCGCCCGTTAGCCGTGCCGCACCGTACTGCGCTTCCGGCGCGTGGTACGGGACCACACCCGTGTTCCGTCGGAGACAAGGCTGACCGGAAGTGCTTGTGGCGTGCCTTGGTCCCGTCCACTCCCGCGGCCTGCAATGTCGGTGTCCTGGCATTCGCCGGAACGTCACCTGGGCAGCTTGGGAAGACGCGGAAGGCCGCCCGGCTGCGTTGCTGGCCTTGCCGTCCGCTGTCATGCGCCGCGGTGTGGTACGAGACCACACCCCCATGCACCGTCCCGTCCAGGACGCTGGACACGAGATGCCATGGTGATCCAGCCGGCCGCACGCCAGACGTTTCGATGGTGGCTCTTGCCGGCCTGCGTTCTTGAAGACGCGCCCCGGCAGCGCCAAGGCTTCCACGCTGTCTTCATCGCGGTGATGTCCGCCCGCACGCGATGAGACCTGGGCACCATGCCGCCGTCACCGGACGTTGCCACGGCCCGGTGTGGTACCGGACCACACCCACGCCTCCCCTGAACAACCGCGATCCGGTCTTCATGCCCAATCCATCCTGGCCACGCCGTAGCTCCAAGGTGCACCTCGCCGACGGCAGCCGCTCGGCGCCTGGACCAGCGGCGGCACCGGGCTCGCTTCAGTCACTCACGTCCACGGGTACGCAAGCCCACCGCGGTCCAGGCGTGGTACGAGACCACACCCGCCCTGTCCGGCACGGCGGAAAACGGCGCCGTGCCGGCCCGGCTGAACGCTGCCGAGGGCTCTGCCGTCGAGTGCGCCCCGTCTGGCTCCTGGAGGGTGGTCGGCGGCATCACAGCGCCCGTCGAAGCCTCGCTTCAGCAGCCTTTCCGGTCAGATGACAGGTCTGGTCATTCCGGCGCCGTGGTACGGGACCACACCCCACGCGCTGTCCGCGCCGACTTCCAGCCGGAAGGAGCGTGCAACGTCCGCTGTACAGCGGTTCGCGGAGCTTTCGACTGGACACCGCTGGCGGCCTGCCGGCCCGGCGTCAGGCAGGTCGTGGAGCCCGAATCGAAGGACATTCCGCGAACCATCGACCCTGGAATGCCTGCGATGGTGCGCGGGACACGCGCCCCCCGGGCGGCGCCGTGGGATCGGGAAGGAGCCTCATCCGCTCGATCCCAGTGGAGTGCCAAGCGCGGTGCTTTCCGTAGCCGCGGGGTGGTGAGACGCCTCACCTGCGGCCGGCGTGGAAGGAACCACCGGCCGCCTCGGGCACCCGCAAGGCGGGCGCGTTTGCTGTGCTCAGAGCTTGAGCAGCTGCTTCACCAGGCTCTCCGCCTGGGCCAGGTCCACCGGCTGGCGGATCTCGATGGCCAGGGCGCCACCGGGCTTGCGGGTCAGCACTGCCACAGTCTTGCCTTCCTTCTTGAAGTGCCGCTTGTCCACGAAGCCACGCTCCGCGCCCTGGCCCAGCAGCTCGTCCAGCACGGCCTTCGGGGCCCGTGGTACGGTACCCCGGCCCGCGATGGCCTTGGCCCGCGCCAGCACGCCGTCCGGGTCCTTCTGCAGCGCGTCCGACAAGGGCCGGGCCCAATGCAGCTGGATGTCCGCCGGCGAGCTGAACGCGGCCACCACCGCGGCCGGCAGCTCGGCCAGCCGCAACGCCTTGGCCGCGTTGCTGTGGTCCATGCCCGCTTCCTCGGCCAGGCGCCGGATCGAGGTGAACAGCCGGGCCTGCAGCGCGCGCTGGATGCTCTGTCCCTGCTCCCACGGCGAGAGGTTGCGGCGCTCGCGGTTCTCGCGGTCCATGGTCAGCCACATCTGCTTGTCGGTGACGCTCTCGATCATCGCCAGCACCGGCACGCCCAGCTCCAGGCACGCGCGGTGGCGGCGGTGGCCGAACACCAGCTCGTATTCCACGCCGTCGCGCGGCTCGTCCAGCGGCCGCACCTTCACCGGCTGCACGTTCACGCCGGCGTGCTCGATCTCAGTCTTGAGCTTGGCGAAGTCTGCCGATTCGAACTCCGACTCGTGCCGGTTGGCCAGCCGGCTGCGGCCGATGCAGCGCGGGTCCAGCAGCTTCAGCGGTACGCTTCCTTCGTAGTCGCGCAACCGCGCCTTGACCTCCGCCAGCTCCTTGCCCAGCGGGCTGGAGCGGCCCAGCACGCCCATCATCTGGCCGACACCGGTGTAGGCCTTGCGCGGCGCCCCGGCCTCCTCGCTCACGGCCGCCAGCGGCGCCGGCGCTGCAGGCTGCGGCTCCGGCAGCAGGTTCACCAGCTTGGATTTCTCCGCGATCTTCTTGGTCATCACTGTCTCCCGCGCGTACTCAGGCCGCCATCTTGCGGCGCCACGTTGCCTGGATGAGCTGCTCCACCAGCTCCGTGACCTTTTCGTAGGCCTCGGCAGCGCGCTTGTAGGTGCGGGCATTGCCGTCGTAGCGGCCCACGTCGTAGATCGTGCCGAACTCCGCCGCGGCCGAGGCGGCGGCTGCCGTCTTCGGGATCTCCACCGGCATCACCTTGCCTTCGTAGGCTTGGCCGATCCAGTCGCGCACCACGGTGGCGGTGGAGTCGCTGCTGTCCACGCGCGTGAGCAGCACGCGGATGAAGTCGAACTCCTTGCCCACGCCGCGCTGCTCGACCAGCTGCCCCGCCAGGTCGGAGAACAGGCGCCAGAACTGCGAGGCCGAGGCAAAGTCCAGCGCGTTGGGCGGCAGCGGCATCAGCAGCCCGTTGGCCGCCATCAGCGCGTTGATCGTGACGTAGGACAGCGACGGCGGCGTGTCGATCACGATCACGTCGTACTCGTCGCGCACCTCGTCCAGGCCGATGTTGAGCACGTTCCAGAACTCGAAGTCGTCCTCGGTCTGTTGACGCGAGGGCAGCGAGAACTCCGCGCCGAACAGCAGCGGCGCTGCCGCCACCAGGTCCACCCCGCTCCAGTAGCTGGGCCGAATCGCGCTGCGCAGCGAACTCTCGGCGCCCACGCACAGCGGCAGGATCGTCTGCTCGTCCTCCACCTCGGTATCGGGCAGGATGCCGAACAGCGTGGTCAGCGAGCCCTGCGGATCGCAGTCCACTGCCAGCACCCGGTGCCCGCGCAGGCTCAGGCCCTGCGCCACGGACATCGCGGTGGTGGTCTTGCCCACGCCACCCTTGAAGTTCGCCAGCACGATGGCCACGGCTTCCGCCCCCGCCGGCCGCATGGCCGCGGCGCGGTAGGCGCGCGACCAGGCCTGCACGTCCGCCAGCGAGAATTCGCGCCGCCCGTTGCCCGTGACGCGGCCGCTGGGCAGGTCGCCCTTCTGAATGCGGTACGCGACCTGGTTGCGATCGAGCCCGCAGATCGCGCCCAGCTGCCCGCTGCTGTAGGTGGGAGCGCGCTTGCGCGAGGTGGGCGAGAGCATCGCGCTGCGCACCCGGCTCATCAACAGGCCGGAACGGTCAGCCTGGTCCATCACGTCAGACAGCGTCTGGGGGGCCAGCGTCGCCGTGTTGCTGTTCATTGGGATCCTCCTTGGGGAGGCCGGATCATAACGATGAGTCAGCAATAAAAAGTGCTATCAGCAATATTTCGCTGAATCACAACGCATGGCTCTGTGCACACCACGAGTCATGAAAACGCATCCTTCTGCTTGGCGATGAGTTCGTATGGGGTTTACAGCCTCTTTTCGAAAAGCCCACGCGGGTTTTCAAGAGGTTCAAGACCCTTCAAACCCTTCAATACCTTTACCGTCGGGATTTCCCTTTGGTGACAAGCACTTGGAGCCAGACAGGTGAGCTTTTGTGGGAACGGTGGTGAGCCCTTTTGGGAACGTCCGTGAGGATTCGTGGGAACGAAGGTGAGGAAGGCTGGGAACGCACGTGAGCGGATAAGGGAAGGGTGCTGCGTTCCGCAAACAGCGCAGGCGTTTCACAAATCCACTCACGCGTGCAGAGCAACATGGCTGGACCGGCCGATCCCAGGTCCGGCTCCTGGCCTGTACTACCTCCTATCCGACGCCAGCCGTGACCTGCCGGTCATCTCAGCCCGGACCACCGGCCTGTTCAGGCTCCGTCCAGCATGGGTGAGGAGATTTGGGAAGGCGGACGCGGCTGCCAGATCCCTGGCCGAAAACCGGAGTACCGGCTCACGTGAGCCGTTTTGGTAGTCCCTCGCATGTGCACACCACGCTTTCCAAGCCTTCGGCGGCATGGTCACGTGAGCTTTATTGGTAGCCCACACCCCGGAAACGGCACTCCGCAGCCTGCTCGGCCACGCTACATGCGTGAGCTGTTTTGGTAAGGACGGGACGAAGCTCTCCGAGCCTGCGCGCTGGATGTGTGAGCGCCGCTACCTGGTTCACTCACCTGATCGCCTACCATGGCGCCATGCCCAGCCAACCCCCGCTCTTCGATGATGACGAGGAGCCGCCTGCATCCGCCGAGATCGTGCGCAAGCACGTCAATGCCGTGGCGTTCATGCCGCGCGACCGCAAGATCACGCTGCTGGCACGACGCTCCTTCAACGTGCTGCTGCACGTGGCGCAGCGCCAGAGCGGCACCGACATCTACCGTGCGCCGCTGAGCGAGATCATCAACCTCTCGCGCTTCGACTCGAACAACTACGAGCTGCTGAAGAAGACCCTCAAGCAGCTCATGGGCACGGTGGTGGAGTGGCAAAGCCCGACCTCGGGCGAGTTCGACGTCTGGGAGGCCTCCACGCTGCTGGCCGGCTGCAAGCTCATCAAGAACAAGAAGAGCGGTGCGATCACCATCGAGTGGTCCTACTCGCCGCAGATCCGCGAGCAGCTCATGGGACCCGACCGCTACGCGCGCATCGCGCTGGACGTGGTGACGCAGCTGCGCAGCCATGCCGCCATGGCGCTGTACGAGATCTGCGTGCGCTACATCGACAACCCCAGCCACCTCACCGCGCGCCAGCACTGGCGTTGGTGGCGCCCGGTGCTCACCGGGCAGCAGGACGACCCGTCGCGCAAGCCGCCCGAGTACCGCTACTTCAAGCGCGACGTGCTGGCGCCGGCCATCGCCGAGATCAACGCGCTGTCGGACATCGAGGTGCGCGGCCCGGTGGAGCACAAGGGCGCCGACAACAAGACCATCGAGCAGATCCAGTTCGCCGTCCTGCGCAAGCCCAGCGCCACGCGTGCCGTGGCCAGCCGGCCCAGTGCCGCGCGCGAGCTGGAGCCGGTGGACCTGCCGCTGATCGGCCGCGCCATCGGCAGCGGCCTGAAGCAGGAGGATGCCGAGCGGCTGCTGCAGGAGTTCGGCCCCGAGGCGTTGTCTGCCGGGCTGGACAGCCTGAACAAGCGCGCTGCGCTGCCTGCCGGCGTGGCCGACCCGGTGCAGAACCCCGCGCGTTACCTGCGCGCCGTGCTGCCGGGCGTGCTCAAGAAGGCCGCCGCTCCTGCGCCGGCCCCCTCGCTGGCGCCTGCGCCCGCACCCCTGTCCGCCGTGCCGGCGCCGGCCGCCCGCGCCCGGCCGCCGGTGGTCTCCGCGGCGGCCGAGGCGCCGCGGCGCCAGGCGCGCTGGCTCGATGAGTGGCTGCGCCGCGCGCGCGAGGCGCTGCGGCAGGAGATCCTGGCCCTGGCCGAAGAGGAGCGCGCCCAGTGGGTGCAGCAGTTCCGCGAGCACTTGGCCGAGAAGCGGTCCGCGCTGCTCAAGCGCTTCGACACCAGCGGCTGGACGCACTCGCTGTTCGTGCAGGACTTCATCCGCTTCTACGGCAACGGCACGCGCGGCCCCGGCTGGGACAAGCCCAGTGCGGAGCAGTTGCTGGAGCTCGCGGCGGAGGTGGGGGACTCGACGGCCTGAGGCGCCAGCGTCAGCCCGTTGCCGTACCGGTTGCCGGCGCAACCGCATCCGGCATCACCAGCAGCCGCTCCAGCAGCGTGCAGCGCTCGTGCTGCTGTGCGGCGCTGCCCTGGCGGCGCAGCAGCGACTCCGCCAGCTGGTGGCCGTAGAGGATGAAGGCGCGCGAGCGCGCCTCGGCGATGTCGAAGCCCAGCGCCGAGAAGCACTGCGCGGTGTAGCCGATGCGCCGCGCGTCCACCTCGTCCACCGCGCGCTGCGCCATGGCGTCGCGCCGCGCCCAGTCGCGGATCGCCAGCTCGATGCGCGCCGCGCGCTCGGCCGCCGGGCCGCGGAAGGGCAGCGACAGCAGCTCGGCGATGCGCTCGCGCGGGGGGCCGCCGCGGCCTTCGAAGCGCTCGATCACCTGCTCCGTCGCGCCCGCGCGCCAGGCTTCCAGCACTCGCGCCAGCAGGTCGTCGCGGTCCTTGAAGTGCCAGTAGAAGCTGCCGCGCGTCACCTCCAGCGCCCGGGCCACCACGTCCACCCGCACCAGGTCCACGCCGCCGTCCACCAGCAGCTCCGTGGCGGCCTCGATCCAGTGCGCGGGCGTGAGCGCGTTGCGCGCGCCGTCTTCGGAGGCCGCCGGTGCGGCGCGTCGGCGAGGGCGGGCAGGGCGGGGCGAGGTGCTTTCCATGCAGCCATGTTAGCCATGCGGGTCACTCCGAATCCATGCAGTGCTGTATGGATTTGATGAAAACCCAGCCCGCGCAAACCCTCATGGTGTGAAGCGAGCCAATGCCTAGCATGCGTCCATACACCAACGTATGTGTCTGGACCAGCCCGGGTCACGGACACGCCAGGAGACGGCATGCCCCCCTTCTTCGACGATGCCCGCATGCTCGCGCCGCCGCGCACGGAGCGCGAGGACCGTGCTGACGGCAGCTTCGTGCTGCGATCGCCCGAGGTGCTGCGCCCGCACGTGCGCTGCGTGGGCGAGTGGCTGGAGCACTGGGCGCGCGAGACGCCGCAGGCGCCGGCGCTGGCCGAGCGCGACGCCGGCGGTGGCTGGCGGCTGCTGAGCTGGGGCGAGGTGCGACGCCAGGTGGGCCGCATCGCGCAGAGCTTGCTGGACCTGGACCTGCCGCCCGGCGCGCCCGTGACGGTGCTTTCCGACAACTCGGTGGACCACGCGCTGCTGGCGCTGGCCGCGATGCACGTGGGCCGCCCGGCCTGCTCGGTCTCCAGCGCCTACAGCCGCCTGGGGCCCGACTTCAGCAAGCTCCGCGGCATCCTGCACAAGCTGCGCCCGGGGCTGGTGTACGCCGCGGACGCCACCGTCCAGGGCGCCGCGCTGCGCGCCGCGGACCTGGGCTGCCCGGTGGTGCTGGGCCGCGGCGCGCAGGAGCTGCCCGGCGCGCTGGCCTTCGAGCAGCTGCTGCAGCAGGACGAAAGCGCGCAGGTGATGCGCGCCTTCGCCGCCATCCGCTCCGAGGACCATGCCAAGTACCTGCTGACCTCCGGCTCCACCGGGCATCCGAAGGTGGCGATCAACACCCACCGCATGCTGTGCGCCAACCAGCAGATGATCTCCCAGGCCTGGCGCTTCCTGGCGCACGAGAAGCCCGTGCTGCTGGACTGGCTGCCCTGGAGCCACACCTTCGGCGGCAACCACAACTTCAACCTCGTGCTCAGCCACGGCGGCACGCTCTACGTCGACGAGGGCCGCCCGATGCCCGGGCTGCTGCTGAACACGCTGCGCAACCTGCGCGAGGTCAAGGCCAACATCCACTTCAACGTGCCGCGCGGCCTGGACATGCTGCTGCCCTACCTGGAGAAGGACGAGGCGCTGGCGCGCCAGTTCTTCGAGGGCCTGCGCGTGCTGTTCTACGCCGGCGCGGCCCTGGCGCCGGCGAGCTGGGAGCGGCTCGAAGCGGTGGCGGCGACCGTGCGCACGGAGCCGCTGTTCCTCACCACCGCCTGGGGCTCCACCGAGACGGCGCCGGCCGTCACCTCTGCGCACTGGAAGCTCGAAGGCGCGGGCAACATCGGCGCCCCGCTGCCCGGCGCGGAACTGAAGTTCGTGCCCAGCGGCCAGAAGCTGGAGATGCGCGTGCGCGGCGCCGCTGTCTTCCCCGGCTACCGCGACGACCCCGAGCTCAGCGCCGCCGCCTTCGACGAGGAAGGTTTCTATTGCATCGGGGACGCGGGCCGGCTGGTGGACGAAGCCCATCCCGAGAAGGGCGTGCTGTTCGACGGCCGCGTCGCGGAGGACTTCAAGCTGGGCAGCGGCACCTGGGTCTCCGTGGGCACGCTGCGCGTGAAGCTGGTGTCCGCGCTGGCGCCGCTGGTGCAGGACGCGGTGATCACGGGCCACGACCGCGACAAGGTGGGCGCGCTGCTGTTCCTCACGCCCGCGGCCGAGGCGCTGCCGCGCGAGCAGTTGTGCGACGAGCTGCGATTGAAACTCGCGGCGCTGCACGACGCGGCCGGCGGCTCCGCGCAGTCGCCCGCGCGCGTGCTGCTGCTGGCCGAGGCGCCCAGCCTCGCCGCCGGCGAGATCACGGACAAGGGCTATATCAACCAGCGCGCCGTCATCGCGCGCCGCGCCGCCGAGGTCGAACGGCTCTACGCCGACGCGGCCGATCCGCGCGTGATCCGCCTCGACTGAAGCGCTGCCTCCCACCCGCCCGTTCGGGCCGGGCCCTTCCACGGGCCCGGGCGGACGCATGCACTCCTCAAGAAAGACACGCCCATGGCGACCCGCGGACTCTTCAACCGCTTCGACGACGTCTGGCTGCTCGATGGCCTGCGCACCCCGCAGGTGGACTACTGCGGCGCCTTCGCCGGCGTGAACCCGATCGACCTGGGCATCAAGGCCGCGCGGGCGGTGCTGCAGCGCACCGGGCTGGCGCCGGCGCAGGTGGACTCGGTGCTGGCAGGCAACGTCGCGCCCGGCGGCTTCGACCATTTCTACGTGCCGCGCCACATCGGCCTGTACGCCGGCGTGCCGCAGGCAGTGCCGGCGCTGATGGTGCAGCGCATCTGCGGCACCGGCTTCGAGCTGTTCCGCCAGGCTGGCGAGCAGATCGCCCTGGGCAGCGCGAGCCTGGCGCTGCTGGTGGGCACGGACTCGATGACGCGCCACCCCATCGCCGCCTTCGACCACCGCCAGGGCTTCACGCTGGGCGCGCCGGTGGGCTTCAAGGACACCCTGTGGGAGTCGCTCACCGACCCCGCCGCCGGCATCTCCATGATCCAGACGGCGGAGAACCTGGCGCGGCAGTACGGCATCACGCGCGAGGAGGTGGACGCCTTCGCCGCGCGCAGCTTCGAGCGCGCCGTGCGCGCGCAGGAGGCGGGCTGGTTCGAGGGCGAGACCGTGCCCGTGGCCAACGAGGTCTTCGAGCTGGAAGGCCACCGGCCGCGCGGCATTCGCCTGTCCGGCAAGGCGCCCGTGGCGGACCGCGACACGCACCCGCGGCTGTCGCCGCCCGAGGTGCTGGCGAAGCTGCGCAGCGTGTATCCCGGCGGCGTTCAGACCGGCGGCAACAGCTCGGTGCTGACCGACGCCGCCGCGGCGGCGCTGGTGGCCGGCGGCGCCGTGATGCGCGACTGGGGCCGCGCGCCCCTGGCACGCGTGGCGGCGGCGGCCGTCGTGGGCGTGCCGCCGGAGATCATGGGCATCGGCCCCGCACCGGCCATCCGGCTGCTGCTGGAGCGCGCCGGGCTGGCGCTGGACGACATCGCCCGTTTCGAGATCAACGAGGCGCAGGGCGCGCAGGCGCTGGCGGTGCAGCGCGAGCTGGAGCTGGACCCGCAGCGGCTGAACGTGCATGGCGGCGCCATCGCGCTGGGCCACCCGCTGGCGGCCACCGGCGTGCGGCTGACCGTCACCGTCGCGCGCCAGCTGCGCGAGGCCGGCGCACGCTGGGGCATCAGCGCGGCCTGCGTGGGCGGCGGGCAGGGCATCGCGCTACTGCTGGAGAACCCGGACGGGCATTGAAGAATACCGGCATGAACAAGCCCCACATCCATCCCGTCACGGTGCACTTCGGCGACTGCGACCCGGCCGGCATCGTCTTCTTCCCCAACTTCTCGCGCTGGATGGACCAGGCCTCGCTGGCCTTCTTCCGCGCGCGCGGCGTGCCGCCGTGGCGCGAGCTGGAGAAGGAGCGCGGCATCGTCGGCACACCGCTGCTGGAGATCCACACCCGCTTCCTGCGCCCGGCCACCTACGGCGACGAGCTGCAGGTGGTGACCACCATCGAGAGCTGGGGCCACAAGACCTTCACGCACCGGCACCGCGTGCTGCGCGGCGACGAGCTGCTGTGCGAGGGCACCGAGGTGCGCGCCTTCGTCGTGCGCGACGCGCACAACGGGCGCATCCGCGCAATCCAGGTGCCCGAGGACATCAAGGCGCTGTGCATTTGATGCACCGCGGGCGCGTGAAGCAGACCACCTTTGGCGCGGCGCGCATCGAGGACTGAACACATGGCACACCGCTACGCCCCGCCACTGGGCGAGATGCGTTTCGTGATCGAGCAGGTGCTGCAGGCACCGGCCTCCTGGGCCCGCTGCCCGCGTTTCGCCGACACCGATGCCGCCATGGCGGCCCAGGTGCTGGAGGAGGCCGGCCGCTTCGCGTCCGAGGCCCTGGACCCGACCAACGCCCGCGGCGACCTGGAAGGTTGCACGCTCGACGCAGGCCAGGTGCGCACGCCCGGCGGCTTTCGCGAGGCCTATAGAACCTTCGTGGACGGCGGCTGGCCGGCGCTGGCCTGCGACCCCGAGTGGGGCGGGCAGGGCCTGCCGCTGCTGCTGGAGGCGGCGCTGTACGAGATGCTGCTGTCCTGCAACCAGGCCTGGTCCATGTACCCGGGGCTGCTGCACGGCGCCTGCGCCACGCTGGCGGCGCATGGCAGCGACGCGCTCAAGGCCACGGTCCTGCCCAAGCTCGCCAGCGGCGAATGGCTCGCCGCGATGGCGCTGACCGAGCCGCAGGCCGGCAGCGACCTGGGGCAGGTGCGCACGCGGGCGCAACCGCAGCCCGACGGCTCGCTGCGCGTGACGGGCAGCAAGATCTTCATCTCCGGCGCCGACCACGACCTCACGGACAACATCGTGCACCTGGTGCTGTGCCGGCTGCCCGATGCGCCGCCGGGCTCCCGGGGACTGTCGCTGGCGCTGGTGCCCAAGTTCCTGCACGACGGCACGCGCAACGGCGTTCACATCGACGCGCTGGAGCACAAGATGGGCTGCCACGGCAGCGCCACCTGCGCGCTGCACTACGAGGACGCCACCGGCTGGCTCGTCGGCGCGCCCCACCGTGGCCTGCAGGCCATGTTCGTGATGATGAACGCGGCGCGGCTGCACGTCGGGCTGCAGGGCCTGGGCCACCTGGAGCGGGCCACGCAGTCGGCCCTGGCCTACGCCGCCGAGCGCCGCCAGCTGCGCGCGCCCACGGTGCCCGTGGAGCGCAAGCCGGGCGAGGCCGACCCCATCGCCTGGCACCCGGCGATGCGCCGCACGCTGTGGACGCTGCGCGCGCTCACCGAGGGCCTGCGCGTGGTGGCCCTGCGCACGGCGCAACTCATCGACGAGGCGCAGCACCACGAGGACGCCAGCCATCGCGCGCGGGCTGAGGCGCAGGCGGCGCTGCTCACGCCGATCGTGAAGGCCTTCGGCACGCACCAGGGCTTCCAGGGCGTGAGCGCGGCGTTGCAGGTCTTCGGCGGCTACGGCTACGTGCACGAGTACGGCATCGAGCAGCAGTTGCGCGACCTGCGCATCGCGCTGATCTACGAGGGCACCAACGAGATCCAGGCCATCGACCTGCTGCAGCGCAAGGTGCTGGGCGACGGCGGCGCTGCGCTGCGCCTGCTGCTGGAGGAGGTCGAGGCCGAGGCCGCGCGTTGCGAGGCGGGCCTGCCGCGCCTGGCCACGGCCCTGCAGCGCGAATGCGCGCAGTTGCGGCAGGCCACCGCCGCGCTGCGGGACGGCCACGCGCAGGACCCGGAATGGCCGCTGCGCGTGGCCGACGACTACCTGATGGGGACGGGCTACCTGCTGCTGGCCTGGGCCTGGGCGGCGATGGCGCGCGCTGCGGCCGAGGGCGGCGACGCGCTCCGGGCCCGGGACAAGCGCGCGCTGGCCGACTTCGGCCTGCAGTGGCTGCTGCCGCAGGCGCAGCGGCACTGGCAGCAGGTCATGGCGCGCGATGCGGCGCTGCCCTGGGTGTGAGCCGATACCGGTCCACGGCCCCGTGGACCGCGTCACTCGACGGCCTGCCGCATCGCCAGCGCCAGGTCTTCGTGCCCTCGTTCCTGCAGCGCGTGGACGGCGCCCTCGAAGTCGCGGACCTCGCGGTTCTGGCTGAGCTTGCGCTTGCCCTCCAGGCGCGTCAGCTCGATCTCGATGCCGACGACCTTCCGCAGCTCCTGCGCCAGGAAGTCCGCGGGCGCGTCGCCCATCTTCCAGGGGCAGGCCTCGCCCGCTTCATGCCGGCGCGTCAGCCGGGCCAGCACGCCGCGAACGAAGGTCTCGTCGTCGTGCACGTGAAGGCGGCCATGGGCGTGCACGGCCTCGTAGTTCCACGTCGGCACGTAGCGGTGCGTCTCCGCCTTGCCCGGATACCAGCTGGGCGAGATGTAGCCCTGCGCGCCCCGGAAGACCACCAGCACCGGCGCGCCCTCGCCGACTTCCCGCCACAGCGGGTTGGCGCGAGCCACGTGGGCCAGCAGCGAGCCGCAGGCGCCTCGGCGCTCGTCCAGCAGGAAGGGGAGGTGGTTGGCGTCCAGACCGCCGGCGGTGTGGCTCACCAACAGCCCGAGCGGGTGCTCGCGAACGAGGCGGTGCAGTTCCTCAGGTCGTGATTCGGCGAAGGGCGAAGGCAGGTACATGGCAGGTCCGGCAGGCAAGGCATCGGCGGCGCCGACGATCGGGTCCTGACTGTGCCGGCAGCCTGGCTTGGTGAAAATATCCAGTTCTGAAGCATTTCACTGGACCAGTTGGCGCTCATGAAGAAAGACGAAGCCGGACACCGCGGCCGTGGGCGCGCGCTGTACGAGGAGATCCGGGCCCGGATGGCCGACGGCACTTACGGCCCCGGGACTGCCTTGCCGTCCACCCGGGCCTGTGCCGCCGAGCGCGGGCTGTCGCGCACCACGGTGTCGGCGGTGTACGAGCAGCTGGCGGCCGAGGGCTTCATCGACACGCGGCCCGGTGCTCCCAGCCGGGTCGCGGCCGCCGCGGCAGCGCCAAGCCCTGCCGTGGCGATGCCCGGCGCGGGCGGGCCGCCGCCGGACCAGGCACCGCCTGGGGCTCGGCTGTCGAGCGTGGGCGAGCGGATGTCGGCGCTCGATCTGCGCCCGGACGCCGCCGCGGTGCCCGGTGCGATCGACTTCCTCTACGGCCCGCTGGCCGGGCGGGACTTCCCGACCCTGCCGTGGCTCAAGGCGCTGCGGCGCGTCGAGCGGCAGCGCCCCGCCCGGCTGGCCTACGACGACCCGCGCGGCGCCGCGGAGCTGCGCCAGGCACTGCAGGCCCACCTCAGCCGCACGCGCGGCCTGTCCTGTGACGTGGAGCAGCTGGTGATCGTCAACGGCTCGCAGCAGGCGCTGGACCTGTGCGCGCGGCTGCTGCTGGACGCCGGCGACACGGTGGTGGTCGAGAACCCCGGCTACCGCATGGCGCACCACGTCTTCGAGGCCACGGGCGCCCGCCTGTGCGGCATCGGCATCGACCACCACGGCTTGCGCACCGAGCTGCTGGCGGGCGTGCCGCGTGCGCAGCTGGCCTACGTGACGCCCACGCACCAGTTCCCGCTGGGCGCGTTCATGACCCTGGGCCGCCGCCGCGAGCTGCTGGACTGGGCGGCGAGCAGCGGCGCCTGGATCATCGAGGACGACTACGACAGCGAGTACCGCTACGCGGTGCGCCCCGAGGCGACGCTGCAGTCGCTGGACGGGCAGGGTCGCGTGATCCACGTCGGCACCTTCTCGAAGACGTTGTCGGCGCAGCTGAGGCTGGGCTACATGGTGCTGCCGCGGCACCTCGTCGCCACCTTCGCGGCGGCCAAGCGTTTGGCGGACCGGCACGTGGCCACGGGCACCCAGCGGGCCCTGGCGCTGCTGCTGGAAGACGGCAGCTACGACCGGCACGTGCGCCGGATCCGCCGGCTGCAGCAGGCGCGGCGCAGCGCGCTGCTGGAGGCGCTCGATCGGCACCTGGGCCCGCGGGTGGCGGTGCAGGGCGCGGCCAGCGGGCTGCACCTGGTGGCCTGGATACCCGGCCTGCCCCGCGAGCGCGAGGCCGAGCTGGCCGAGGCGGCAGGGCGCCAGCAGGTGCAGGTCTATCCCATCAGCCGCTTCTACCTGCCGCATGCCGGCACGTGCACCGCCGCCCGGCCCGCCGGGCTGGTCATGGGCTATGCCTTGCTGGAGCCGGCGCAGATCGACCAGGGCGTGCGGCGCCTGGCCGCGGCGCTCGACACGCTGGGCTGAGCCGGCGGTCTTTGGGTCTGTTCCTTCGCCGCTCAGGCGGACAGCCGCCGGGCAATCCACCAGGCGAACGCGAGGCCCAGCGCCAGCCACAGCACGACGATCGCCACCGCCCCGGCACGGCTGCGCGGTTTGGAACGCGCCTCCTTCATCCACGCCTCGGCCTGGGCCCGGCACTCGGCCAGCACGTCCGGCGGCAGCAGCCGCACGGTGAGCCAGATCAGCACCGGCAGCAGGATCACGTCGTCCAGGTAGCCCAGCACCGGGATGAAGTCCGGGATCAGGTCGATCGGGCTGAGGGCATAGGCCACGACAAAGATGCCCAGCGCCTTGGCATGCCACGGCGTGCGGGGATGCTTCCTGGCGAACCACAGCGTCATCGCATCGCGCTTGATGCGCCGGGCCCAGGCACGGCCGGCTTCGAGCAAACCCATCGGTGGATATCGCGGCCGGTGGGCCCGGGCGCGCGGTGAAGTGGAAAGCGCGACTCTAGACCGGCCCGTGCCGGGCGCCGGTCCAGCGCGGTCGGGAAGCGCCCGCGGCGACTGCGCGTGGCGTGGCGACAAGGGCCGGCGCCAAGGACAGGTGTGTGCGCGGAGCAACTTTCAAACCCTGTCTGGCGACGTATTCATCGTTCCCGGGCGCGGCGCATCGGCGCAGCATCGGTCCTCTGCCAGGGGGAGGCCGAGATGAAGCACTTGCTCGTGGCCCACATCGTCCCGCGCCTGCGCGGCTTGGCGGCGGCCCTGCTGGGCGCGCAGCTGGTGCTGTTGGCAGGAGCCGCGCCGCCGGCGCACGCTGACCCGGAGGCGGCGACGCTGCGCTATCCCGACCTCAGCGTGATCATCCCGCCGGGCCGCATGTCGGTCGTCGGCTCGGGCGCCGAGCGGGTGTTCCAGTACACGCACAACACCTTCAACGCCGGCCCCGGCCCGCTGGTGATCCAACCCGCGTACAACGCCTCGTCCGGGGCCTACCTGGGCATGCAGTACGTCTACGCCTTCGAGGCCGGCCGGTGGACGCTGCAGCGGCGCGTCCCCGTCGCCGGGGGCTTCGTGTTTCACGCGGCCCACGGGCACTTCCACTTTCCCTTCGCCCGCTTCGGTCTCTACGCCGTGGGCAGCGACGGCCGCCCGGGACGGCCCGTGGCCGTCAGCGCCAAGAACGGCTTCTGCATCCACGACTCCTTTCTTTACGCCCCCGACCTGCCCAACGCCGGCGACCTCGGCAACCTGGGCTCGTGCGCCGACCCGACCTCGCTGCAGGGCCTGAACATCGGCGCCGTGGACGAGTACGACCGCAGCGATCCGGGCCAGTCCATCTCCCTGGCCGGCGTGCCCGACGGCACCTACTGGCTGCGCGCCGTGGTGGACCCGGACGACTTCCTGGCCGAGAGCGACGAGAGCAACAACGAAACCGACGTGCTGGTGCGCATCAGCGGCGACAGCGTCACGGAGCTCAGGCGGGTCGTGCCCAGGCTGCCGCCGCCCCCGGCCGTTACGCTGCTCTCGCCCGCGAGCCTGAGCCAGGTCACCGGCACGGTGAGCCTGCGGGCCGGCAGCGTCGCCGGCAGCAGCGTGCAGTTCCTGCTCGACGGCAAGCCGTTGGGCCGGCGCGTGGCCGCGCCCTTCACCCTGGCCTGGAACACCAGCACCGTGCCCGACGGCGCTCACTGGCTGGCGGTACAGACCACCGATCCGGTGTCCGGGCGCACCGGCACCTCGGCCGTGGCCCGGGTGAAGGTGGCCAACGGCGGCACCGTGGCGCCGCAGGTGCGGCTCACCAGCCCGGAGGTTGGCGCCACCGTGTCCGCGGTCACGGCGCTGGGCGCCACGGTAGCGTCGTCGTCGCGCATCACCGGCGTGCAGTTCCTCATGGACGGCGCGCCAGTAGGGGAGCGGCTGACTGCGCCGCCCTACGTGCTGTACTGGGACAGCCGCAAGGTGTCCGACGGCGCGCACGAGATCAGCGCGCGGGCCACCGACGTCCACGGGCTCAGCGGCACCTCGCCCGCCGTGCGCGTGACGGTGGACAACTCGCATCCGCCGGCCGCGCTGCGCATCGACGCGCTGGTGTTCCGCGACGGCAGCGGCGCGCTGGCGACGCCGGCCTTCTCGACCACGGACAAGTCGGACCTGCTGGTGGCCTTCGTCGCCTACGACGGGCCGGCCGACGCCAGGCAGGGCGCCCGCGTGAGCGGCGCCGGCCTGGAGTGGAAGCTGGTGATGCGCGCCAACACCCAGCGCGGAACCTCCGAGATCTGGGCGGCCAAGGCGAGCTGGGTGCTGAGCCGGGTCAGCGTCACGGCGCGGCCCGAGGCCAGCGGGCATCACGGCTCGCTGGTGGTGATGGCGTTCAGCAACGCGGCGGGGACGGGGATCACCGGCCGCTCCGGCGCGCCCGAGGGCGCACCGGAGGTGTACCTGCCGGGCATCTCGGCCGGCAACTGGGTGTTTGCCGTCGGCAACGACTGGGACCGCGCCGTGGGCCGCGTGCCCGTGGCTGGGCAGGTGCTGGTGCACCAGCGGGTGGACGCTGCGGTGGGCGACACGTTCTGGGTGCAGGCCACCGCCAGGCCCTCCGCGGCCAACGCCCTGGTCACCATCCGCGACACGGCGCCCACGACGGACCAGTGGAACTACGCGGCGGTGGAGATCGTGGCGAGGCGGCCGTAGCGCCCCGCCTGCCGCCGTCAGCAGATGCCGGTGATCATGAGGATGTCGCCGTAGGCCTGCTCGTGGGTCAGGCCGGTGACGGCCAGCAGCGGGATGACGGCGCCGTTGTGCGGCAGCGCGTCCAGGCTGCCGCTGGCCATCGAGGCCACGCGGTGCAGCAGCTCCAGCGGGATGTCGGCGGCGCGGGCGGCCTGGATGAAGCTGTCCACCATCGCGGCCAGCGCGATGCTCCTGCCGCCCGAGGCCGAGCCGGTGATGCCGGCCAGCGCGATGGAGCCGGGGATCAGCTGCTCAGCCGCGATCCGCAAGCGGCTCGACGCTTGGCCGCAGCAGGCCCGCGTCCCGGTTCGCAGGCCCGGGCGCGCACGCGCCTGTTGCCGTCGGTTGCGTTGCTGACCACCCCCTGGATGTGAGGGCCGGCGCGCCCTTGAGGGCGCGCGATCGCGCTGCCCGGGCGACGCCGGATCGGCATCCCGCCTGCCCAACCGTGAGGAGAAGTGGGGACGCCGCGCAAGGCGTGAAGAAGGAGGTCGGCATGGCTCATGGCGGCGGCGCAGCGCGCGCATGCGGTAGGCAACTCGTCTTTGTCCTGTTGCTACTCGCCTGGATGGTGTTTCTCGCCACGTGGATGCGGCCGGCACAGGCCGCCAACCCGGCGCAGGGGCCGGGCGGCCCGATCCTGGTGCTGACCTCGGGCAACGCGAATTTCGGCAATTACTACGCCGAGATCCTGCGCAACGAGGGCTTCAATGCCTTCACCGTGGCGGACGTCGCTTCCATCAGTGCCGCCACGCTGTCGGCCTACGACGTGGTGATCCTGGCGAAGGCGGCGCTCACCGATGCGCAGGTCAACCGGCTGACGAGCTGGGTCCAGGGCGGCGGCAACCTCATCGCCATGGCGCCCGTGCCCAAGCTGGCGCCGCTGCTGGGCCTGTCCGGCACCGGCAACACGGTGTCCGAGGGCTACCTGCTGGTCAACACCGGCCATGCCGTGGGCAACGGCATCGTCAACCAGACCATGCAGTACCACGGTGCCGCACGTCGTTACACCCTCAACGGCGCCACGGCGCTGGCCACGCTCTACAGCAGCGCCACCAAGGCCACCGCCAACCCGGCCGTGACGCTGCACAGCGTGGGTTCGGGCCGGACCGCGGCCTTTGCCTACGACCTGGCCACCTCGGTGGTCTACATGCGCCAGGGCAACCCCGCGTGGGCCACGCAGGAGCGCGACGGCCTGGCGCCCATCCGCTCGGACGACAAGTTCTACGGCAACGCCGCCGCGGACCCCAAGCCCGACTGGGTGGACCTGAGCAAGGTGGCCATTCCGCAGGCCGACGAGCAGCAGCGGCTGCTGGCCAACCTGATCACGCACATGAACCTGGCGCGCAAGCCGCTGCCGCGCTTCTGGTACTTCCCGCACGGCCACAAGGCGGTGGTCATCATGACCGGCGACGACCACGCCAATGGCGGCACGCCCGGGCGCTTCGACCGCCTGCGCGCCCAGAGCCCCGCGGGCTGCTCGGTGGCGGACTGGCAGTGCGTGCGCGGCACCTCCTACATCTTCACCGACACGGCGCTCAGCCCCGAAGCGGCCGCGCAGTACACCGCCGAGGGCTTCGAGGTGAGCCTGCACGCGAGCACCCGCTGCGACGACTACACCGCGCTGTCGCTGGACAGCGTCTACACCGAGCAGCTCGCCGCCTTCCGCGCCAAGTACGCCGGGCTGCCCGCGCCGGCCACGCAGCGGCACCACTGCATCGTCTGGAGCGACTGGAGCAGCGGTGCGGAGGTGCAGGCCAAGCACGGCATGCGGCTGGACACGAGCTACTACTACTGGCCCGCGGGCTGGGTGAGGAACGTGGCGGGCATCTTCACCGGCTCGGCCATGCCCCAGCGCTTCATGCGCCTGGACGGTGCGTTCGTCGACGTGTACCAGGCCGCCACGCAGATGACCGACGAATCGGGCCAGGCTTATCCCGCCACGGTGGACACGTTGCTGGACCGCGCCCTCGGTGCCGAGGGCTACTACGGCGCCTACACCGTCAACGCCCACACCGACCAGGCCATCACGGTGGAATCCGAGACGGTGGTGGCCTCGGCCCTGGCGCGCGGGGTGCCGGTGGTGTCCGCGCGGCAGATGCTCACCTGGCTCGATGCGCGCAACGCCTCCGCCTTCAGCGGCCTGAGCTGGAACGGCAGCGCGCTGGCGTTCACCGTGTCCAGCGACCCCAATGCCCGCGGGCTGCAGGGCATGGTGCCGGTGCGATCGGCCAGCGGCGTGCTCAACGTGCTGCAGCGCGGCACCGCCACCGTGCCTTTCACGGTGAAAGCCATCAAGGGCGTGGAGTACGCCTTCTTCCCCGCTGCCGCCGGCAGCTACGTCGCCCGCTACGGCGCGGACGCCACCGGCCCGACCGTGACGGCGACCACGCCGGCCGCGGGCGCCACGGGCGTGAACACGGCCGCCAGCGTCACGGCCACCTTCGGCGAGGCGCTGGACCCGGCCACCGTCACGGCCAGCACCTTCCTGCTGCGCGACCCCGCCGGCACGGCGGTGCCCGCGACGGTGCGCTGGGACGCCGCCACCCGCACCGCGACGCTGCGCCCCTCCGTCGCGCTGCAGCCGTCCACCCGCTACACCGCCCGGCTGCGCGGCGCCGCCCTGGATCCGCGCATCGAGGACGCCGCGGGCAATCCGCTGGCCGCCACCATGGCGTGGTCCTTCACCACCGGCGCGGGTCCCGGCGCGGACTGCCCCTGCAGCGGCTGGAGCCCCGCCGCGACGCCGGCCATGCCCTCGGTCAACGACCCGGGTGCGGTGGAAGTGGGCGTGAAGTTCCGTGTGGACATCGCCGGCTACATCACCGGCATCCGCTTCTACAAGGGCGCGGGCAACACCGGCACCCACCTCGGCAGCCTCTGGAACGGCAGCGGGACGCGGCTGGCCTCGGCCGAGTTCATCAACGAAACGGCCAGCGGCTGGCAGCAGGTGAGCTTCGCCACGCCGGTGCCGGTGGCGGCCAATACGGTGTACGTGGCCTCGTACTTCGCACCCAACGGCCGCTACGCTGCCGACAACAACTTCTTCGCCGGCGCCGGCGTGAACCAGGGCGTGGTGCACCTGCTGCAGGACGGCGTGAGCGGCGGCAACGGGGTGTATGCCTACGGCAGCACGTCCACCTTCCCGGCGCAGAGCTACCTCGCCACCAACTACTGGGTGGACATCGTCTTCACCCCGAACACCGCGACCGCCGGCACGACGGCGCCCGGGGCGATCGGGGTGGCCGCCGCCCCCGTACCCGCCCCGGCGCCGGCCGTGGCGAGGGCCGTCACGATCGACCCGAAGCTGTTCCAGTCCGTGGCCGCTGGCGCCGGCGAGCGCCTGGAGGCCGCCGCCGCCGTGGCCGCCGCGGCGGACAGCTGCACCGCGCCGGCCAACGCCATCGTCGCGGAGAACTGCAAGGCCGGCAGCCCGGCGTCGGAATGGCAGGTCAGCGGTGCCGGCGACGCCAGCCTCCAGGGCTTCGCCACGGAGATGAGCGTCAACCGCGGCGGCACCATCAACTTCAAGGTCGATACCAACGCCAGCAACTACCGCTTCGACATCTACCGGCTGGGCTGGTACGGCGGGCTCGGCGCGCGCAAGGTCGCCAGCGTGAACCCCACGGCCACGCTGCCGCAGAGCCAGCCCGCGTGCCTGACGCAGGCCTCCACCGGGCTCGTCGACTGCGGCAACTGGGCCGTCTCGGGCGCCTGGACGGTGCCCGCCGGTGCCGTCTCGGGCATCTACGTCGCGCGCCTGGTGCGCCCGGACACGGGCGGCGCCAGCCACATCGTGTTCGTGGTGCGCGACGACGCCGGCACGCACGACATGCTGTTCCAGACCTCCGACACCACCTGGCAGGCCTACAACAGCTACGGCGGCAGCAGCCTCTACAGCGGCGGCATCGGCACCGGCGCGGGCCGGGCCTACAAGGTCAGCTACAACCGCCCGTTCAACACCCGCGCCGTGGCCGGCGGCCAGGACTGGCTGTTCCATGCCGAATACCCGATGGTGCGCTGGCTGGAGGCCAACGGCTACGACCTCGGCTACATCAGCGGCATCGACACCGACCGCGCCGGCGCGCAGCTGCTGCGCGCCAAGGCGTTCCTGTCGGTGGGTCACGACGAGTACTGGTCCGGCACGCAGCGCGCCAACGTGGAGGCCGCGCGTGACGCCGGCGTGAGCCTGGCCTTCTTCAGCGGCAACGAGGTGTTCTGGAAGACGCGCTGGGAGAACAGCATCGACGGCTCCGGCACGCCCTACCGCACGCTGGTGTCCTACAAGGAGACGCACGCCAACGCCAAGATCGACCCGAGCCCGGTGTGGACCGGCACCTGGCGCGACCCGCGCTTCTCGCCGCCGGCCGACGGTGGACGCCCGGAGAACGCGCTCACGGGCACGATCTTCATGAACAACGACACCGGCAGCTCCTACGCCATCAAGGTGCCGGCGGCCGACGGCAAGATGCGCTTCTGGCGCAACACCGGCATCGCCACCCTGGCTGCCGGCACGACGGCCACGCTGCCCACCGGCGTGCTGGGCTACGAGTGGGACGCGGACCTGGACAACGGTGCGCGCCCGCCGGGGCTGATCCGGCTGTCGCAGACCACGCTGACTACCGGCGGCGCGCTGCTGGATTACGGCTCCACCTTCGGCACGGGCACCGTCACGCACCGCCTCACGCTCTACCGGCACGCGAGCCGCGCGTGGGTGTTCGGCGCGGGCACGATCCAGTGGTCCTGGGGCCTGGACCCCACCCACGACAACGCTGGCACGCCGGCGGACCGCCGCATGCGCCAGGCCACGGTGAACCTGTTCGCCGACATGGGCGTGCAGCCCGCGACGCTGCAGTCGCCGCTGGTGGCGGCCACGGCCTCCACCGACGCGGCGCGTCCCACGTCCGCCATCACGGCCCCGGCGGCCGGCGCCAGCGTCCCGGCGGGGCAGGCGGTGACGATCCGCGGCACCGCAAGCGACAGCGGCGGTGTGGTGGGCGGGGTGGAGGTGTCCACCGACAACGGCGCCACCTGGCACCCGGCCAACGGGCGCGGCAGCTGGACCTACGCCTGGACGCCCAAGGCCACCGGCACCTTCACCATCCGCAGCCGCGCGGTGGACGACAGCGGCAACCTGCAGGGCACGCCGGCGAGCCGCAGCATCACGGTGACGCCCATGGTCTGCCCCTGCACGGCCTTCTCCGCGGCGGACACGCCCACCACGCCCAGCGACCCGGACGCCGCCACGGTGAACGTGGGCGTGAAGTTCCGGGTGGACCAGAACGGCTTCGTCACCGCCGTCCGCTTCTACAAGGGCAGCGGCAACACCGGCACGCATGTGGGCGCGCTGTGGCGCGCCGACGGCACGCTGCTGGCGACCGCCACCTTCGTCAACGAGACGGCCACCGGCTGGCAGCAGGCGAACTTCAGCTCGCCCGTGCCCGTGACGGCCGGCACCGTCTACGTGGCCTCGTACCGCGCGCCCAATGGCCATTACGCGGGCGACAACGGCTTCTTCAGCAGTGCGGGCGTGGACAGCGGGCCGATCCACCTGCTGCGCGACGGGGAGAGCGGCGGCAACGGCGTGTACGCCTACGGCGGCGACTCGGTGCTGTTCCCGGCGTCAAGTTTCCAGGGCACGAACTACTGGGTCGATGTGGTGTTCAGGCCGTGAGGACGCGGCGTGACGAAGGTCAATCGGTGAGTGGCAATAGCCGCCACGCACTTTGACCGCTTTGGCTATCGCGCCCCGGCACCCGCGTTCCTAGAGTCACGCGGGCGCAGCATCCGCCCGCAGCGGCGGCGGATGCTGCATCGCCGTGCCGACGCCCGCCCCGCAGGCCGGCACGGCGCAGAGCATCAGACAAGCAGGAGACATCGACATGGACAACACCCGCGCCACGGCGGCGCGCCAGGCCTTCCTGGCTGCCCGCGACCAGCTGCTGGCCCTTCGTACCGACCAGGTGGCCGCCGCGCGCGACTTCCGCTGGCCTGTGCTGGAGCAGTTCAACTGGGCCCTCGACCACTTCGACGCCATGGCGCGCGACAACGACGCGCCGGCGCTGTGGATCGTGGACGAGCACGGCGGCGAGCTCAAGCGCTCGTTCCGCCAGATGTCGGAGCGCTCGGCGCAGGTGGCCAACTTCCTGCGCCGGCACGGGGTCAAGCGCGGCGACCGCGTGCTGCTGATGCTGGGCAACGAGGTGGCGCTGTGGGAGCTGATGCTGGGCGCCTTCAAGCTCGGCGCGGTCGTGATCCCGGCCACGGCGCTGCTCACCCCCGACGACCTGCGCGACCGGCTGGAGCGCGGCAACGTGCGCCACGTGGTGGCCGGCAGCGCGCTGAGCGCCAAGTTCGAAGGGCTGGCGGACGGCTGCACGCGTTTGTGCGTCGGCGCCGCGCAGCCGGGCTGGCTCGATTTCGCGCTGTCGCAGGAGGAGAGCGCCCACTTCGAGCCGGACGGCCCCACGGCCGCCAATGACCCGCTGCTGCTCTACTTCACCTCCGGCACGACCTCCAAGCCCAAGCTGGTGCTGCACACGCACCAGAGCTACCCGGTGGGGCACCTCTCCACCATGTACTGGATCGGGCTGCAGCCGGGGGACGTGCACCTCAACATTTCCTCGCCCGGCTGGGCCAAGCACGCCTGGAGCTGCTTCTTCGCGCCCTGGAACGCGGGTGCCTGCGTCTTCATCCACAACGTGGCGCGCTTCAGCGCGTCGGCGCTGCTGGGCGTGCTGGAGCGCCACGGCGTGACCACGCTGTGCGCGCCGCCCACGGTGTGGCGCATGGTGATCCAGGAGGACATGGCGGCCTGGCGCGGGCGGCTCAAGCTGCGCGAGGTTATCGGCGCGGGCGAGCCGCTGAACCCGGAGATCATCGAGCAGGTGCGCGAGGCCTGGGGCCTGTCGCTGCGCGACGGCTACGGCCAGACCGAGACCACGGCGCAGGTCGGCAACGCGCCGGGGCAGCCGCTCAAGCCCGGCTCGATGGGCCGGCCGCTGCCGGGCTACCAGGTGGCGCTGCTGGACATGGACGGCAACGAGAGCACCGAGGGCGAGGTGTGCCTGAAGCTGACTCCGCGCCCGCTGGGCCTGATGGCGGGCTACGAGGACAGCGCGGAAAAGACCGCCGAGGTGATGCGCGACGGCTACTACCGCACCGGCGACGTCGCCATGCGCGACGCCGAGGGCTATCTGACCTTCGTTGGGCGCGCCGACGACGTGTTCAAGGCCTCGGACTACCGCATCAGCCCCTTCGAGCTGGAGAGCGTGCTGATGGAGCACCCGGCCGTGACCGAGGTGGCCGTGGTGCCCAGCCCGGACCCGGTGCGGCTGGCGGTGCCCAAGGCCTTCATCACGCTGGCGCAGGGCCGCGAGGCCGACGCGGCGCTGGCGCTGGACGTGCTGGGCTGGGCGCGGCGCCAGCTCGCGCCCTACAAGCGCGTGCGCCGCATCGAGTTCCTCACCGAGCTGCCCAAGACCATCTCCGGCAAGCTGCGCCGCGTGGAGCTGCGCCGGCTGGAGGCCGAGCGCCGCAACCAGGGCGTGCGCGAGGCCGGCGAGTTCTTCGAGGAGGACTTCCCCGGCCTGAAGTCCGAGGGCTGATTCAGGTCGCCTTGGCCTTCACGTAGCGCCCCGGCGCCGGCTCGATGGGCTTGTGCTTCTTGCTGCCCAGCGTCTTGCGCGCCGGCACCTCGTCGTCGCCGCCCTGCTGCGCCAGCCACTCGCTCCACGGGGTCCACCAGCTGCCCGGATACTGCTGGGCCTGCTTGAACCAGTGCTCGGGGTCCGGGTCCAGCGCCGGCTGCAGCTCGGTCTCGGGCGAGGCCGCGGCACCGTCGGCGTCGGCCGGCGGCAGCTCCCAGTAGCTGCGCTTCTTCTTGGCCGGCGGGTTGATCACGCCGGCGATGTGGCCGCTGGCGCCGAGCACGAAGGTGCGCGGCCCGCCCAGGAGCTGCGTGCTGGCATAGGCGCTCTTCCACGGCACGATGTGGTCCTCGCGCGAGGCGTACAGGAACGCCGGCACCGTGACCTGGCGCAGGTCCACCGGCACGCCGCACTGCACCGTGCCGCCGGGCTCGCGGATCTTGTTCTTCAAGTAGCCCTGGCCCATGAAGAAGCAGGCCATGGGGCCGGACAAGTTGGAGTCGTCGGCGTTCCAGTACAGCAGGTCGAAGGGCGGCGGCGCCTTGCCCTGCAGGTAGCCGTTGACCACATACGGCCAGATCAGGTCGTTGGCGCGCAGCGCCGCGAACATCTGCGCCAGCTCGCGCCCGTGCAGCACGCCGCCCTTGCCGATGCTGGCCTCGCGCAGCGCCATCGACTGCGGCGTGATCAGCAAGCCCAGCTCGCCGGTGTCGCTGAAGTCCAGCAGCGTGGTCAGCAGTGTCATGCTGGCCACCTTGTCGAGCGTGCCCTGCGCCGCCATCACCGCCAGCGTGCACGCCAGCAGCGAGCCGCCGATGCAGAAGCCCAGGGTGTTGACCTGCTCGCTGCCGGCGATCTCGCGCGCCACGTCGATGGCCGTCATCACGCCCTGGCGCTCATAGTCGTCCCAGGTGAGATGGCCCAGCGAGGCGTCGATGTTGCGCCACGACACGAGGAACACCGTGTGGCCCTGCGACACCGCGTAGGCCACCAGCGAGTTCTCGGGCTGCAGGTCCAGGATGTAGAACTTGTTGATGCACGGCGGCACGATCAGCAGCGGCGTGCGCTTGACGTTCTCCGTGCTCGGCGCGTACTGCAGCAGCTGGAACAGCTCGTTCTCGAACACCACGCTGCCCGGGCTCAGCGCCACGTTCTTGCCGACCTCGAAGGCCGTCTCGTCGGTCATGGAGACGCGGCCCTTGGCAAAGTCCTCCATGAACAGCCGCGCGCCGTCGATCAGGCTGCGCCCGCCGGTGTCCACCGCCGTCTGCAGCGCCTCGGGGTTGGTGAGCAGGCAGTTGGCCGGGCTCAGCGCATCGACCACCTGGCGCAGCAGGAAGCCCCACTGCGACTTGCTGCGCTCGTCCATGGGCGCGGACTCCAGCGCCTGGCGCAGCGCCTGCGTCTGCGCGAGGTAGCTCTTGGAGAGCATGTCGAAGCCCGGGTGCTTGGTCCAGGCCTCGGCGGAGAAGCGCTTGTCCGCCGCCACGTTGACCGCGCCGGGGAAGCCCGGAATGGCCGCGGCCATCGACATCGGCCAGAAGGACGTCATCTGCTTGAGCGTTTCCTGCTGCCAGGACGTGAAGGCCGTGGCGGCCTGCATCCAGGGCGCGAAGGCCTGGTCCGAGGCGAAGGGACCCAGCGCCGCCTGCTGGGTTTTCAGCAAATTGGCAAACCATTGGCCGTTGTCGGGCGTGGGAGCGTTGCTCATGTGCCGTCTCCATCCTTGCTTGTCATCGAGGGCGCGCAGCCGGCGGCCGCGAACCTCGCCCCATCTTCCCGCGGCAGCGGCCGCAGGCACTGCAAGAACCGGTTGGTGCACATGGCGTGCCGGCAGGAGCTCACATTCTGCCTGCAGGGTTTCCCAGGCCTGCCCGCGGCCGGCCGGCCCGGCAAAAGCCGCCGGGACGGCGCCGCCGCGGCGCCTCAGGCGAAGCTGTCGCTCATCAGCGTCCCGTACCAGGTGCGCATCATCGAGAACTGCCTGGTGCTGGGCACCTGGGCCTCGGTGGCCCCTGTGGCGCCGGTGACCTGGTCCAGGGCCACGTAGCGCCAGGCGCCGGTGGCCGGGTCCTGCCGGTACTGGTACACGGCGGTCAGCCACGACGCCAGCTGGTTGCTCACGGGCGAGAAGCAGGCGGAGTTGGCCGTGGGGGCCGGCACGGGCGGCTGCGCGCTGAAGGCCCGCACGATGGCGTCGGCACAGATCTTGGCGCCCTGGTTGCCCACGTGACCGGCCTTGGGCAGCGTGGTCTTGGAGGCGTCGCCGATGACGTGGATGCCGGCGCGGCCCGGCACGGTGCTCTCGAAGCTGCGTCCGTCCACCGGCGCGAAGCCGGTCGCGTCAGCCAGGCCCAGGGTGTGGACGATGGCACCGGCGCGGTGTGGCGGAATGACGTTGAGCACCTGCGCGCTGAAGGTCTCGCTGCCCGTGACGGTCTCGGCGCCCGCGGCATCGCGCACCACGATGTCCACCGTCACGGTGCCGCCGGCCTGGCCCGCGGTGGCTGCCACCGAGCGCACGACGTGGTTGGGCCGGTAGCTGAGGTTTGATCCGTAGAGCTGCTGGAAGGCGCGGCTGAAGTTTTCCTTCTCGGCCATGATGTCCGGATTGGCGTCCAGCACGACGAGCTGGGCTCCGGGCTTGTTGCGGCGCAGGTAGTCGGCCACCACGCAGGCGCGCTCGTAGGGGCCGGGCGGGCAGCGGTACGGGGCCTTGGGAATGCTCATCACGAAGGTGCCCGTGGCCGGCATGCGCGCGAGCGCGTCGCGCAGCTGCGTGGTCTGTGCCCCGGCCTGCCAGGCGTGCAGGATGGGAGCGGCCACGGCCGGGTCGGCGGTGGAGGGCACGGGATCGAACTGGATGCCCGGCGCCAGCACCACGCGCTCGCACCAGCGCGTCACGGTCTTCTGACCGTTGCGCACCGTGACCTTCCAGGCCCCGAGCTCCCCGCCGGGCTCCACCGCCGTGACGCTGCCCTGCAGCAGCGTGATGCCGTACTTGCGGCTCAGCGACGTGTAGCCCTGGCTCAGGATCGACGGCGGGTACTGCCCCGTCACCACCAGGTTGCTCATGATGTTGGAGGTGTACTGCGCCGCGGGCTCGACCAGCGTCACGTCGATGCCGCGATCGCTCCAGAGGCGCAGGTACTTGGCGGCGGTGGCGCCGGCCATGCCGGCACCCACCACGATCACCCGCCGCGGCGTGGCCGCCCGGCAGGCCAGCGGCCACAGGCCTGCCAGCGAGGCGGCGCCCAGCGTCCCGATCAGCTTGCGTCTGTTCATCATCGTTTTTCGTTCACGGGTCGGGCAGGTCAGGGCTTGGGCAGCCTGGAGAAGTAGTCGGCGATCAGGGCCAGCTGCTCGCTGCTGTAGCCGTGCGCGTGCGCATTCATGATGTGCGAGCGTGCCGACTTGACTCGCATCTCGTTGAGCTTGTGCAGCAGCTCGCTCTTGCGCTCGCCGGCCAGCTCGTCGAAACCGCCGCGTCCGTTCGTGCCGTGGCACTGGAAGCAGTTGGACGCCAGCAGCCGTCCCTCGTTGGGCACCTGGGCCCAGGCGGGCTGCAGCCACAAGGCCGCAGCCAGCATCGTTGCGCTCATCAACGCTTTCATCGTCTCCCTCGAATCGCCGCTGTCACTGCGCGCAAGGCCTTGCGCCGCACGCGCGGGCAGCGCGTCCCGCGCGTCGGGCCGCTTTGTACGGAGTGGGCATTAACAGCCGCTTATCAGTCGGCAACGGCGCCAGGCGGGCGTGAGCTGCGGCACGGTTTCGGCGCCGCGGCATCCCGCCGCGCAGGCCCCGCAACCAGGGTTTATCCGGGCCTTTCTTGACTTGGCTCAGAGTGGCGCTGCACCTATCATCTACCGAACGGTCGGTAAATGATTGCCAACAATGAGGACACCCGACCGAACTTGAATGCAGGAGTAGCAAGGTGCCCGAGTCCCTGATCCTGAAGTCCCAGAGCGGCGCCGTGCGCACGCTGATGCTGAACCGGCCGGCCGCGCTCAACAGCTTCAACGGCGAGATGCATTCGCTGCTGCGGGCTGAGCTGGAGAACGCCGCCGCGGACCGCGGCGTGCGCTGCGTGCTGCTCACTGGCGCCGGGCGGGCCTTCTGCGCCGGGCAGGACCTGTCGGACCCGCTGGTGAGCCCCGATCCCGCCCAGCCGCCCAAGGACCTGAGCGTGGCCATCGAGCGCTACTACGGCCCGCTGGTGCGGCGGCTGCGCAGCATGCCGGTGCCGGTGGTGGTGGCCGTCAACGGCGCGGCTGCCGGCGCGGGCGCCAACCTGGCGCTGTGCGGCGACGTCGTGCTGGCGGCGCGCTCGGCCAATTTCATCCAGGCCTTCTCCAAGATCGGGCTGGTGCCCGACAGCGGCGGCACCTGGCTGCTGCCGCGGCTCGTGGGCCGCGCCCGCGCGCTGGGGCTGGCGCTGCTGGGCGACAAGCTGCCGGCGGAGGAGGCCGAGCGCATCGGGCTGATCTGGCGCTGCGTGGACGACGCGGCGCTGATGGAGCAGGCACAGGCGGTGGCCGAGCGGCTGGCGGGCATGCCGACCAAGGCGCTGGTGGCCACGCGGCAGGCCATGGACGAGGCGCAGCAGCTGGACCTCTCGCATGCGCTCACGGCCGAGGCGAAGCTGCAGCGCGAGCTGGGCTTCGCGCACGACTACCAGGAAGGCGTGGCCGCCTTCGGCGCCAAGCGCGCTCCCGTCTTCACCGATCGCTGAAGCCTTGCCGGAGGTCTGATCCATGACTGCGACGCCGCAGGAAGTCGCCGAGCGCGTGCGCGCCGGCATGTTCGCCGAGGACCACGCCGCGCAGGCGCTGGGGATGGACGTTACGGCCATCGGCCCGGGCAGCGCCACGCTGACCATGACGGTGCGCGAGCACATGCTCAACGGCCACGCCATCTGCCACGGCGGGCTCATCGCCACGCTGGCCGACACGGCCTTTGCCTACGGCTGCAACTCCTATGACGAGCTGACCGTGGCGTCGGGCTTCAGCATCGATTTCGTCGCCCCGGGCCGCCTGGGCGACGTGCTGACCGCGCGCTGCATCGAGGTGTCGCGTGCCGGGCGCACCGGCGTCTACGACGTGACGGTGGAGAACCAGCGCGGCGAGCGCATCGCGGTGTTCCGCGGCCGCTCCTACACCGCCAAGGGCCGGCCCGCGGTCAAGGCCTGAGAACCTGCCATCACGAGAGGAGACAAGCCATGCCCGTGAAGCAACCCGCCCCCGGTGACCTGGAGCCCATCGAGCTGGCCAGCCGCGACGAGATCCAGGCGCTGCAGCTGCAGCGCCTGCGCCGCACGCTGGAGCACGCGTACGAGAACGTGCCGCACTACCGCCGCGCCTTCGACGACAAGGGCGTGCATCCCACGGACCTGAAGACGCTGGCGGACATCGCGAAGTTTCCCTTCACCACCAAGAAGGACCTGCGCGACAACTACCCCTTCGGCATGTTCGCCGTGCCGCGCGAGCAGGTGGTGCGCGTGCACGCCTCTTCGGGCACGACGGGCAAGCCGACCGTGGTCGGGTACACGCGCAACGACATCGACCACTGGGCCGGCCTGGTGGCGCGCTCCATCCGCGCCGCGGGCGGGCGCGCCGGGGACATCGTGCACGTGGCCTACGGCTACGGGCTGTTCACCGGGGGGCTGGGCGCGCACTACGGCGCGGAGCGGCTGGGCTGCACCGTGATCCCGATGTCGGGCGGGCAGACCGAGAAGCAGGTGCAGCTCATCCGCGACTTCCAGCCCGACATCATCATGGTCACGCCCAGCTACATGCAGGTGATCATCGAGGAGTTCACGCGCCAGGGGCTGGATGCGCGCGAGTGCTCGCTGAAGGTGGGCATCTTCGGCGCGGAGCCGTGGACGGAGGCGATGCGCCGGGAGATCGAGGGCAAGGCCGGCATCGACGCGGTGGACATCTACGGGCTGTCGGAGGTGATGGGCCCGGGTGTCGCCAGCGAGTGCGTGGAGTCCAAGGACGGTCCGGTGATCTGGGAGGACCACTTCTACCCCGAGATCATCGATCCCGACACCGGCGAGGTGCTGCCCGACGGCGAGGAGGGCGAGCTGGTGTTCACCTCGCTGAGCAAGGAGGCGCTGCCCATCATCCGCTACCGCACGCGCGACCTCACGCGGCTGCTGGCGCCGACCTCGCGCTCGTTCCGGCGCATGGGCAAGATCGTGGGTCGCAGCGACGACATGCTGATCATCCGCGGCGTGAACGTGTTCCCGACGCAGATCGAGGAGATCGTGCTGCAGCACGAGAAGCTCTCGGGGCAGTACCAGGTGCAGGTGATGCGCGAGGGGCTGCTGGACGAGGTGCTGGTGCGCTGCGAGCTGCAGCCCGCCCTCGGGCCGCAGTCGCCCGCCGTCGTGGAAGAGATCGCCGGCTGGGTGAGGCAGCGCATCAAGACGCTGGTGGGCATCAGCACGCGGGTGGAAGTGATGCTGCCGGGCTCCATCGAGCGCACCCTCACCGGCAAGGCGCGGCGCGTCATCGACCGGCGGGAGCGCTAGGCGCGGGCCGGGGGCCGGGCCGGCTGCTGCAAGATGGCGGGTTTCACGTCTTATGCAGCAGCTCACAGAGGAACGAAGACCCATGGCCCGCATCCGCACCTCCGGCTTTGAAGAGCAGCGCGAAGCCATCCTGGCCCAGGCCGCCCGGCTCTTCGCGCAGCGCGGCTATCCCGCGACCTCGATGAACCAGGTCGCCGAGGCCTGCGGGCTGTCCAAGCCCACGCTCTACCACTACTACAAGGACAAGTACGCCCTGCTCGTGAGCATTGCCGAGGGGCATGTGGCCAAGCTGGAAGGCCTGGTCAGCGACGTGGCCGCCACCGGGCTGCCGGCCGAGCAGCGCCTGCGCGAGCTCATCCGGCGCTTCGTCGAGGAGTACGCCCACGCCAAGGACGCGCACCGCGTGCTGACCGAGGACGTGCGCTTCCTCGTCGAGGAGGATCGCGAGCGCGTGCTGGAGAAGGAACGCCGCCTGGTGGACGGCTTCGCACAGGTCCTGGGCGAGATGCGGCCGGAGATGGGCACCGCGGGCCTGGGCAAGCCGTTGACCATGCTCCTGTTCGGCATGATCAACTGGATGTTCACGTGGCTGCGGCCGGACGGCGCGCTGGACCACGAGGCGATGGCCCCCATCGTCGCCGACCTGTTCCTGGGCGGCGTGCCGGCGGTGCGGCCGCCCGTGACAAGTCTCCCGGATCGCCCCTGACAACTTGACTCCCCCGCACGGGCGAAGGCTCCGGTGCGCGGGGCGGGGCGGGTTCCTAGCATGGGTTCAAGACGAGGCCGGCCTGGAAGGGCGGGTCATCACAAAGGGCCGCAACGGCCCGTGGACCTGGGGGACCAAGCATGAAACTGAAACTGGCCATCACGGCAACCTTCATCTCGGCATCACTGGCCGGATGCGGTGGCGGTGGCGGAGGAGGTGGTGGCGGAGGCAGTGCGGCGCAAGGCGGCTCGGCGGCCTCCTGCACGCCCACCATGGCCAATCCGGCGGCGTGCAACCCGACCATGAGCATGGCGCTGGTGAACGGCGCAGGCGCTGCCGTCACCGATGTGTCCCCTGACAGCCCGGGCACGTTGCAGGCCCTGGTCAAGGCCTGGGACGGCACGCCCGTGGCGGGCGTGAGCGTCACTTTCAAGACCAGCGATGACGTCATGCTCTCGCCCACCTCCGGCATCGTGAAGACCGATGCCAACGGCCTGGCCCGCATCAGTCTGCCCGCCGGCACGCGTGCCGGCAGCTTCACGGCCCAGGCGATGGCCACGGTGGGGCTCTCGACCTTGCAAGCCACCGTGCCCTACGGCACGGTCTTTTCCTCGCTGAGCCTGGCCATCACGGACAGCGCCGGCGCGGCAACCACCCAGGTGACGCCCGAGAGCGCGGGCACGGTGCAGGCCACGGTCAGGACGCCCGGTGGCAAGCCGGTGCCCAACGTGGTGGTGAGCTTCAAGACCACTGACGGCACCGCGGCATTCAAGCCCGCCTCCGGCACGGCCCTGACGGATGCGAGCGGCGTGGCGCGCATCGGGCTGCCGGTAGGCGCCCAGCCCGGCGGCTTCACCGTGGAAGCTACGGCAGCGGTCACGGGGCCGGTGCTCAAGTCCAGCGCCTCCTATGCGGCCGTGTTTCCCGCGCTGACGCTCAGCGGCCCTGTCATCCTGCCTTCCACCATCTCGTCGCGCGGCATGGCGCTGATCGGCGTGACGGTGATGAATGGCAGCACGCCTTACCGGCCGCCCCTGACCGTGACGCTGAGCTCGGAGTGCGCCAAGGCCGGCTTGGCCAAGCTCGACGCTTCGGCTGTGAGCTACAACGGGGTTGCGCTCGCAAGCTACACGGACCTGGGCTGCGGCCGCATGATCGACCCGATCACGGCGTCCGTGAGCCTGGGCGGCACCCAGGTCACGCAGACCAGCGCCATGACGGTGATGCCCGCGTCGGCCGGCTCCATCACCTTCGTCGACGCCGATGCCACCAACCTCGCGCTGGCCGGTACGGGCGGGTTCGGGCGGCTGGAGTTTTCAAACCTGAACTTCAAGGTCTACGACCTCAAGGGCCTGCCGGTTCCGAACGCGCTGGTGGACTTCAGCTTCGCCAATGACGGCCCCAGCCCGGCGGACGGTGGCCCGCTCCTGCGCACACGGTCGGCGTATACCAACGCGAACGGCATCGTGACGGCGCAGGTCGGCAGCGGCACCATTCCCACCTCGGTGCGCGTACAGGCCACCGTGCACGGCAGCGCGGTCAGCACCTTGTCCAATATCGTGTCGATCTCCTCGGGAGCACCGGACGAGAAGCACTTCACCCTGGGCCCGGACATCGGCAACTGCGAGGGCTACAACATCAACCAGAAGTGCTCCACCGTCACGGTGTCGCTGGCCGACCATTTCGGCAACCCGGTGCCCGACGGCACGACGGTGAACTTCAGCGCCGAGGGTGGCGTCATCGATGCCTCGTGCGTCACCGGCTCCTTGCCGGCCCCAGGCACCGCGCCCGCCGGACAGACGACCAACTCCCAGGTGGGGCCCGGCTCGGGCACCTGCAGCGTGACCTTGCGCTCCGCGCTTCCGCGTCCCGGCGACGGACGCGTCACCGTGATGGCCTACGTGCTGGGTGAAGAGAACTTCGACGACAAGAACGGGAACAACCGCTGTGACAACTGCGCAGACACGAACGGCGCGGAGTTCACGGCGGCTTTCGACCTGAAGCGCGACATCTTCCGGGACGACGACGAGAGCCGCAGCTGGACGCCAGGCGAGCCTTGCATCGGCCCCAACCTGGACGGCAACTGCAGTACCGCCGGCGATGGCAAGTACAACGGCGTGCTGCGGATGCCGGTGGACTCGGTCACGCCCCGAACGCAGTACCTCTCGCGCCAGTTCGTGCAGGTCTTCTCCGGCAGCACGGCCACCATAACGCTGCCGGCCTCGGTGACCTGCCCGCCCAACGGGACGGCAACCGTGTCGTTCAAGGTGACCGATGAGCACGGCAACCTCATGCCTGCCGCGACCCGGATCGGGTTGAGCGCGGTGTTCGAGCCCACCAGCGCTGCGTCCGCGGCCTCGGCGGCTTCCGGCAGCGCGGGCTCCGCGGGATCCGGCAGCGGTACGGTCACGCCTGCCGACTTCATGGTGGACAACGTGGTGCTGGGCATCAAGGACGTTGCGACGGTGCCCAACTACGCGGCGGTCGTGACCTGCCCGGCCAGCGCCAGCGGGGATGCGTTGCCGGGTACGCTGCTGGTGAAGGTCACCACGCCCAGCGGCAAGGTCACGGAGAAGTCAGTCCAGATCCTCCCGCCGGCACCTGCGCCTTGATGCGTCGATGACCGCGCACGACGACCTCATGCGGACCTGCACACCAGGCTCTATCGATTGACCCAGGGGACGCGCGGGGCTCGGGCCCGCGCTTGAACGGCCGGTACCGCCAGGTACCGGCCGCTTTCTTTGGAGCGGTCGGATGCGGGCGCACCCCGGATGCGGCATGACAAAGCGCCCATCCCACCCAGGCGGAAACGACCATCGCGTTTCGCAGATCCGCCCATGTGCAGCCGCAGCCCGCCGCCCTACCATGGCTCCATGGACGCTCGAAACGGCGCCCGCCGGAGCCGCAGCCGGTTGGTGCATCGGGGTCGGTGCGAGGTTGTCTCCTAGGCGACCCAGGGGGGTCCTTTAGCGGCCGGTGTGCAATGACGCCGGCCGCTTTTCTTTGTGCCGCCGGTTTCCGCGCCAGCCTGCCGCCGGCAAGGGTGTCAGCCCGGCGCCACGCCCAGCAGGGCTTCGATGGCGCGGCACAGCGGCTCGGGGCCGGTGGCGCTGTCGAAGCGCGCGGCCACCTGGCGGCAATGCGCGCGCACGGCCGGCGCGGCGAGCGCGCGCAGCGCGGCTTCCAGCTTGCGTGGGCCCAGCCGGGCGGCCGGGATCCAGCGGCCCGCGCCCAGTGCCTTCACGCGCGCGGCGTTGTCGAACTGGTCCCAGGCGAAGGGCGTCACGAGCTGCGGTACGCCGGCGCGCAGCGCCTCCGCGGTGGTGCCGATGCCGCCGTGGTGCACGAGGGCTGCCGCCCGCGGCAGCAGCCGGCCCAGCGGCACGTAGGCTTCCCACAGGATGGAAGGCGGCAGCGCCGCGGGCAACTGCTCGCGGTGCCGGGTGAGGAACACGGCCCGCCGTCCCAGCCGCTGCACGGCCTGCGCCGCCAGGGCGAACAGCGCCGCCGCATGGGCGTTGGCGGTGCCCGGCGTGACCACCAGCGGCGGCGGGCCGGCGTCCAGGAAGCGCGCGAGCGTGTCCGGGAGCGGGGCGTCCTGGTCGGCGTCGAAGAGCTGGAAATCGCCCATGAGCAGCGGCCGGGGCCAGTCCGGCTGCGGCGGCCCGAACCAGTCGGGGAACAGCGTGACCGAAACTTCGGGCACGTCCTGCATGTGCGGCAGCAGGCTCTGGCGGAGGGGCGCGAGGCCCAGCGCGGCGCGCGCCGCGTTCACCTCGGTGGCGCCATGCGGGTCCACCAGGGTGCGGTCGAGGAGCCTCCACAGCGCCCGGCGCGCGTTCCCGGGCACCCAGCGCGGCATCCGCAGCTCGCCCAGCTGCAGCGGGTCGTGCACGGTGCGCAGGTTGGAGGGCGCGAGGTACGCGCCCACGACCCGCGCCTGCCAACCCAACTCGCGCGCCATGGCGATGGCGGGCAGGGCGAAGGGATGGCCGATCACCACGCGCGGCGCATCGGGCTGGAACGCCATGAGGGCGCGGCAGGCGTCGAGCAGCGGCGCGCGGAAGTCGCCGAACAGCACCTTGAAACCCTTGCGCGGATGCCACAGCGCGGGGTTGCCGATCACGCGCTGGTAGTCCTCGTCGCGGCCCAGGCCGATGAACGGGATGCCGGCGCGGCCCACCAGCGCCCGGTGGAACACTGGCCCCATGAGCGTCACCGGCCGGCCCATGCGCTGCAGCGCCTTCGCCAGGCTCATGAACGGGTGCATGTCGCCGGTGGAGCCGACGGGGGCGAGGAGGTAGTGGGGCGCTGGCCGCATGCCGGCAGCGGGGATTGTCAATCGCGCTTGGCCGCCACCAGCGGCTTCACGTGCGGCGCCTTCAATGCCGGCCGATCCACGTCCAGCGCTGCCAGCGGCTGCACTTCCCGCATCGAGGCCAGGCTGCGCCGCGTCAGGTCCTGGTACACGCGCGTGCCCTCCTGCTTCCACGCGATCTCGCCTTCGCTGAGCGTGCGCACGGCCTTGGCCGGCACGCCGGCGACCAGCGTGCGCGGCGGCACCTTCACGCCGGCGGCGATGAAGGCGCAGGCCGCCACGATCGCCTGCTCGCCCACCTCGGCCTCGTCCATCACCACTGCGTTCATGCCCACCAGCGCGTCGCGGCGCACCACGCAGCTGTGCAGCACCGCGCCGTGGCCGATGTGGCCGTTCTCCTCCACCACGGTCTCCTGCTCGGGAAAGCCGTGGATCACGCAGGTGTCCTGCACGTTGGCGCCGGCCTTGAGCACGATGCGCCCGAAGTCGCCGCGCAGGCATGCGGCCGGTCCGACATAGCAGTCCGGGCCCACGATCACGTCGCCGATCAGCACGGCACTCGGATGCACGTAGGCGCTCGGATCCACCACCGGGATCACGCCTTCGAGGCTGTAGCAAGGCATGGGGTCGTCTCCTTTTGTGTAGGTGTCGTGCGGGTGGGGTGCCGGTCCGTCGCCCGCCGCTCGGGTTTTCAGGGACCGGGCTTGACTTGCGTCACGAAGTCGCCGGACCTTAATATCTACCGGCCGGTCGGTCAATTCAGCGGAACGCGCAGCGCCCTGCCGTGGCGCCCTCCTGGTCTGCCGCCAATTTCCACCCCTTACAAAACCCGGGCGCACGCTGCGCCCCCACAGGAGACAAGCCCCATGTCCAAGACTTCGAATGCCTGGATCGTCGATGGCGTGCGCACGCCGTTCGGCCGCTACGGCGGCGCGCTGGCGGGCGTGCGCCCCGACGACCTGGGCGCGGTGCCGATCCGCGCCCTGATGGAGCGCCACCCCGGCCTGGACTGGGCCGCCGTGGACGACGTGCTCTACGGCTGCGCCAACCAGGCCGGCGAGGACAACCGCAACGTCGCACGCATGGCGGCGCTGCTGGCCGGGCTGCCGGTGGAGGTGGCCGGCGTGACGCTCAACCGGCTGTGCGGCTCGGGGCTGGATGCCATCGGCCAGGGCGCGCGCAGCTTGCGCACGGGCGAGGCCGATCTCATCCTGGCCGGTGGTGTGGAGAGCATGACGCGCGCGCCCTTCGTCATGGGCAAGGCCGACAGCGCCTTCTCGCGCACGGCCAAGGTGGAGGACACCACCATCGGCTGGCGCTTCGTGAACCCGAAGATGAAGGCGGCGCACGGCATCGACTCCATGCCCGAGACGGCGGAGAACGTGGCGGTGGAGTTCGGCATCGCGCGCGCGGACCAGGACGCCTTTGCCTGGCGCTCGCAGCAGCGCTGCAAGGCAGCGCAGGAGGCGGGTTTTTTCGCCGGGGAGATCACGCCGGTGGTGATCCCGCACGCCAAGGGCGAGCCCGTGACGGTGAGCGCGGACGAGCATCCGCGGCCCGACACCACGCTGGAGCAGCTGAACCGGCTCAAGGGCGTGGTGCGCCCCGACGGCAGCGTGACCGCGGGCAACGCCTCGGGCGTCAACGACGGCGCCTGCGCGCTGCTGCTGGCTTCCGATGCGGCGCTGGAGCGCTACGGCCTGCAGCCGCGCGCGCGGGTCGTGGGCATGGCGGTGGCGGGCGTGCCGCCGCGCATCATGGGCATCGGGCCCGCGCCGGCGACGCAGAAGCTGCTGCAGCGCATCGGCTGGTCGCTGGCGGAGGTGGACGTGATCGAGCTCAACGAGGCCTTTGCCGCGCAGGGCCTGGCGGTGCTGCGCCAGCTGGGCCTGGCGGACGACGCGGCCCACGTCAACCCCAACGGCGGTGCCATCGCGCTGGGCCATCCGCTGGGTGCTTCGGGCGCGCGGCTGGCGCTCACGGCGCTGCGCCAGCTGGAGCGCACGGGCACGCGACGCGCCATCGCGACCATGTGCATCGGCGTGGGCCAGGGCATCGCGCTGGCCATCGAGCGCGCCTGAGACTGCATCCGTACCCGACCACAACAGGAGAGCCCATGGCCAAAGCCAGCCGCGACACGCGCGCCGACTACCGCGCCTTCAGCGACATCACGACGCGCTGGATGGACAACGACGTCTACGCGCACGTGAACAACGTCGTCTACTACAGCTGGTTCGACACGGTGGTCAACGGCCACCTCATCGAGCAGGGCGTGCTGGACTACGCCGCGGGCCAGACGGTGGGCCTGGTAGTGGAGACGGGCTGCCAGTACTTCGCCCCGATCAGCTTCCCCGACCGCGTGCGCGGGGGGCTGCGCGTGGCGCGCATCGGCAACTCCAGCGTGCGCTACGAGGTGGGACTGTTCCGCAACGGCGACGACGAGGCCGCGGCGCAGGGGCATTTCGTGCACGTGTACGTGGACCGCGCCACGCGCCGCCCGGTGCCGCTGCCCGACGCGCTGCGCGCCGTGCTGCAGGCGCTCATGGTGGAGTAAGGCACAAAAAAAGCGGGCCCTTGCGGGCCCGCTGAATGCGCGCGTTGGTCGGCTTTGTGGTTAGAGCTTGGGCACGCAGGACGTGAAGGTGCTCGGGCAGGTCGTGGACAGGCCGCCGGCAGCGTCCTTGGGGAAGCTGGCGGACTTCCACATCGACAGCACGTTGTTGTAGGGCATCAGCGGCTCGGTCAGCGTCTTGGACCAGAACATGTAGTTGGCGTGCAGCCGGTTCTTCGCGAAGGCGTAGAGGTCCGTCACGGCCGGCGGCGCGTAGGGGCCGTCCTGGTAGGTGGTGTAGTAGTTCTCGGCCTGCACCGAGGGACCCAGCGGCACCTTGCCCCAGGCGGTCTCGTAGTGCGGGTAGGCCGAGATCTCCAGCTCGCTGTCGTTGAGGAAGGTGTCGGGGCCGCCCAGCGCCACGCCGTTGTTGATGGCGCTGTTGACCAGCCCCGGCATGTAGGCGCGCGGGAAGTTGATGAACTGCAGCACCACCGTGTTGGGGAAGGCCTTGCGCGTGGCGGCGTCCACCGCGGCGAGGTTGGTGAAGAAGTCCGCCTTCTGCGTGCTGGTCATCGGCACCGTGGACTGGCCCAGCGAGGTCTCGTTGAAGATGATCCCTTCGAAGGCGTTGTTGCCGTTGTAGCGCTGGCCCAGCGCGGTGGTCAGCGCGATGAAGCGGTCACGCACGTTGGCGTTGTAGAGCGCGATGTTCTCGCCGGTGGTGGCCTCGGTGCCGGTGGTGTCCTTGGCATCGATGAAGATGCGGTAGGCGCCGCCGCTGTACTCGTCGGTGTGCATGTAGTCGGGCAGCGCACGCGAGCCGGCCTTGAAGGTCTTCGTGCCGATCATGATGAACAGCCGCTTGCCCACCGCCTGGGCCTTGGCCACGTCCTTGTCGATCTCGCTGAAGTCGTAGACGCCCTTGTCGGTTTCCAGGTCACGCCACACGTGGCGGGTCTGCACGCCGCGCACGTTGGGCATGGCGGAGATTTCCTTGAAGGTGCGCTGCACCAGGTCGTCGCTGGCGCCGGCGCCGAGTTGGACGTAGTGGCCGGGATTCCACTTCATGCGGGTGTCCGCGGTCAGCGCCATCGGCTGGGCGAGCGCGGTGGAAGCTGCCGTGCCGGACGAGGACGCCTGGGACAGCGTCGTTTCGCCACCGCCGCCGCAAGCCGCGAGCAGCACGAGGGTCGACACCAGGGACCCGGCCAGCGCCGGGCGCACATTGATTTGGATACTCACGATGCTTATTCCAGTAGTACTTCAGAACAGCCCCTTGTCGGGCCGGTACTGGAATCCACTACGCGCTGGCCGCCAATTTCATTGGTCAACCTGGAAACGTGTTGGTGTAATTCCCGCCTTCAGCGATTTACTGCTTCAGGTGCTTTATCAAGCGGTACAAGCTGTATTTCGACGGGCTGTAAAAGACTGTGAGTGATGTGTTTGTGAAAGCAGGTATATAAGGTAACTCGATGTTTTGTTACGATGTTGTGACGATATGTTGAGTCATTCAGGCTCTGCGAGCCGAAGCGCTTCAACCAGGAAGTTCATTAGATAGCAAGGACTTGCACGCACCCGCGTCGGTTCGCATGCGAGGCTTCCTTGTGCTGCATCAAGCCGGCTTCAGATACAAACCAGCGCTCATTGGCGCCGTGTGATGCCCCGACTTGTAACTGGCTCAGCGCTCTTCCAAATTTTTCACGCTGCCGATGTAACTGCCATGAGCCTTCCTGAAAAGCGCTTTGATTATTTGCTTCAAAAATCCTGTCGAGCGCGAATAGTGCGGAGGCGGGCATTTCTCGCATGGCGGCCTGCGTCATGAAAAAGAAATTCGACGGGCTTATCTTCCGGCCAGCTCCAGCTCCAGCTCCAGCTCCAGCTCCAGCTCCAGCTGCGCACCGCGCGCCGTTTCACGGCCCGTCCAGCACACAGGAGCGCGGTCGCGGTGCGGCGCTCCTGATCCAACTTGCCTATTGCTAATGAGAATGATTCGCAATAAAGTGGATGCATGGACACCACGGGTGATGGAAGGAGAACCGGCTTGGATCAACGCAACGCTGAGGACGACGCCGGCTGCCGGCCGCGGACGGTGGCGCAGGGCGCGCTGGGACGGGTCCTGGTGTGCGAGCACTGCCGCCAGGTGCACCTGCAGGTGGGCGCGCTCACGCTGCGCCTGACGCCCGAGGCCTTCGAGGAGCTGTCGGAAATGACCTTGTCGGCGCGCCGCGGATTGCAGGCGTGCCCGGATGCGCCCTCGGCCGCCTCGGCGGCCTGCCATTGAGTCGAGGAGCCACCCATGTGCAGCGAAGACCGCCCCGGCCTGGTGGCGTGCCGGCATGAGCAGGCCGCGGCCGCGCAGCTGCTCACCCGCAGCTCGCGCCGGCGCCGCTTCTGGGACCTGGCGCCCACGGCCTACTGCCCGATGGTGGGCGTGTGCGTACCGCTGCCCTTGCTGCGCCGCGTGGCGCAGAAGGTGATGGCCGGTGCGCTGCCGCAGGACGACTACGAGCTGCACTGCCTGGCCATCCAGGAGTGCAAGGTCCGCACGCCGCTGGCCGAGCGGCTGCAGCGCGAGCTCGACGAGCGCTTCGCGCCCGCCCTGGCCTCCGCGGCGCGCTGCAAGGACGGCGCGGCGCTGGCGCAGTGGTGGCAGCAGCGGCTGCTGGAGGGCGTCGGCGTGCCCGCCGCCTTCTGGGCCGTGCTCACGCATGGGCGCTGCGACGCCGTGCTGGAAGAGCGGGTGCTGCGCGACGTGCACATGCTGCAGCACCAGGCCGGCGCGGCCGAGCGCGTGGACCGCGCCCGCTTCGCCGAGCTGCAGCGCGAGCACGGGGTGCTGGTGCGCGAGCTGGCCGCGGCGCAGCAGCGCAGCACCCAGGCGCTGCAGCAGCGCGCGGCCACCATCGAGCTGCAGTCCGTCGAGCTGGTGCGGCTGCGCGCCGCGCTGATCACGCGCGACACGGCGCTGGAGAGCCTGCGCGCGGAAGTCGAGGAGCTGCGCCGCGGCGTGCCGGACCTGCCCGCGCGGCGCGCCCAAGCCCAGCAGATCGAGCGCCAGCGCCTGCGCATCGAGTCGCTGGAGCGGCGCCTGGCGCAGGCCCTGGCGGCGCCGGCGCGAGCGGCCGAGGACGGGCCGGCACTCGCCGCCGCGGATGCTCCCGTGGTCACGCCGCTGCCCCTGGCGCCCAAGCTGCCCGACAAGGCCGTGCTGTGCGTGGGCGGGCGCTCGGGCAGCGTGCCGGTGTACCGCCAGCTGGTGGAGCGTACGGGCGGCCAGTTCCTGCACCACGACGGCGGCGAGGAGGACGGCAGCGCGCAGCTGGAGTCCAGCCTGGCCGCGGCGGACCTGGTGATCTGCCAGACCGGCTGCATCAGCCATGGCGCCTACTGGCGCGTCAAGGACCATTGCAAGCGCACCGGCAAGCAGTGCGTGTTCGTGGACAAGCCCAGCGCCGCCGGGCTGCTGCGCGGACTGCAGGAGGCCGCCGCGCTGCTGGATCCGCCCGCGGCCACCGCCGCACGGGAGGCCGCGGCAACGGTTTCGGTCACAACCGCTTGTCCCGGGGCCTGATCCCGGCCCGGCGCAGCGCTTCGCCTAGCACGTTCCGGCGCGTTTGCCCGCCCGCATCCGGGCGGCGGTGGCCGGGTTGAAGTGGTGATCCCCCCTGGGCAGAGTGAGCCTGCCCGGCGCGCGCACGGCGCGTGCCGGCGCCTTCATCCCTTCACGAGGAGCTGCGCCATGCCAGTACGGGAACCTGACTTCTTGAATCCGTCCTGCCTGCGGCGGGCGGTGCTGCTGGCCCTGGGCAGCCTCGCCGCGGCCACGACGGCGCAGGCGGCCATCGGCCTGTCGCTGGGCGATCTGCCGGGGCTGCCGCTGGAGCGGCCGCAGGCCGTGGTGGCCGTGGCCAACCCCTATGGCGCGGAGGCCGGCGCGCAGGTGCTGGAAAAGGGCGGCAACGCCATCGACGCGGCCGTGGCCATCGCCTACGCGCTCAACGTCGTGGAGCCGCAGTCGGCGGGCATCGGCGGCGGCGGCTTCATGATGATTCACCACGCCGCCTCGGGCCGCACCTTCTACATCGACTCGCGCGAGAAGGCGCCCGCCGGCGCCACGCCGTCGATGTTCGTGGGCGTGGCCAACGCGTCGCTGCAGGGCGTGGCCGTGGGCGTGCCCGGCATGGTGCGCGGCACCGCGCTGGCGCTGGACCGCTTCGGCCGCATGCCGCTGCACAAGGTGCTGCAGCCGGCCATCAGCCTGGCCGACCGGGGCTTCAAGGCCACGCCGCGCTACGTCGAGGCCAGCTGCAACCCGCGCGCGCGCAACTCGCCGGAGTCGGAGGCCTTCTTCTGCCCCGGCGGCGTGGCGCCGGCGGTGGGCTCGCTGGTGCGCAACGAGGCGCTGGCCGACACGCTGCGCCTGATCGCCAGGAACGGTCCCGACTGCTTCTACCGCTATATCCCGTCCAAGGGCTGCGACATCGCCAAGGGCGTCGTCGAGGGACAGAAGTGGGGCCAGGGCGGCAGCATGACCCTGGCCGACCTTCAGGACTACCGCCCCGCGCTGCGCGACCCGGTGCAGGCGACGTACCGCGGCTACGTCATCAAGGCGATGTCGCCACCGTCCTCCGGCGGGCTGACGCTGCTGCAGATGCTCAAGATGCTGGAGCGCTTCCCCATCGGCGACGCGGCGGCGGGCTACGGCTTCGGCTCGGTGAAGACGGCCAACGTGATGGCCGAGGCCATGCGCATCGCCTTCGCCGACCGGTCGGTGTGGATGGGCGACGCCGACTTCGTCCCCGTGCCCTCCAAGGGCCTGCTGGCCCAGCCCTACACCGACACGCGCAGCCTGGCCATCGTGCCTGGGCAGCGGCAGGTCACCAACCCGGTGGCCGACGACCCGCGCCCCTACCAGTTCGCCGGCGTGGAGGTGGGTAAGCGGCTGGCGGTGGCCGAACCTGTGACCGGCCCGGGCGAGACCACCACGCACTTCGCCGTGGCCGACCGCTGGGGCAACTTCGTCTCCTACACCAACACCATCGAGTCCTCGCACGGCATCGGCGTGTTCGCAGGCTACAAGCGCCCGGACGGTTCCTTCCGCAACCACGGCTTCCTGCTCAACAACGAGCTCACCGACTTCAACATCGTCCCGTCCATCAACCCGTTCACGGGCGGCCCCGGCTACAACGACGTGCAGCCGGGCAAGCGTCCGCGCAGCAGCATGACGCCGACGATGATCTTCGACGCCAAGGGCCGCCCGGTGCTGGCCTACGGCTCGCCCGGCGGCTCGACCATCATCAACTCGGTGCTCAACGTCACGCTCAACCTCATCGACCACGGCATGGAGCTGCAGCAGGCCATCAACGCGCCGCGCCTGTCCGTCACCAGCACCAGCTCCTCGGTGACGGTGGAGGCGGCGCTGCCCCAGGCCACGGTGGACGGGCTCAAGGCGCTGGGCTACAGCGTGGGCGTGGCCGACATCGGCGCGGTGCAGGGCGTGGGCATCGACTACAAGACCGGCCGCTACTACGGCGGCGCCGATGCGCGCCGCGAGGGCACCGTCATCACGCTGCCGCGCAGCAAGCCGCTGCTGGGCTGGCTGGGCGACCTGCTCAAGCCCTGAGCCTTCCTCGGCGCCCGCCGCGCGCCCGAAGCACCGAAGCCCGCCGCCGGCGGGCTTTTTGCTGCCCGGCACGGCGGCAGCGGCAGCGCGGTGTCCGGCAGCCGCGTCGGAAAGCGCCTACAGCGAGGCGCGGCGGCGCCGTCTGGCGGGCGCCACCGGCGCTGGGGAAGATGGCCACCATGCTCAGCGACGCTCCCCCCGTGCCGACCAGCCCGTTGCGGGCCTCCTTGACCGCCGCCTGGCCCTACATCCGGCGCTGGGCGGTGCCCGTGCTGGGCGTGGTGATCCTGGGGCTGCTGCTGTCGCGCGCGCACCAGATCGACTGGGCCGGCGCCTGGGCCGCGCTCAAGCGCCAGCCGCTGCAGGCGCTGCTCGCGGCCTGGTTGCTGGCCACGCTCAGCCACGCCCTGTACGGTTGCTTCGACCTCATCGGCCGCGGCCACGTGCGCCACCGCGTGGCGCGCTGGCGCTCTTGGGCCATCGCCGTCTCCAGTTACGCGTTCAACCTGAACCTGGGCTCGCTGGTGGGCGGCGTGGCGCTGCGCGCGCGGCTGTACGCCCGCGCCGGGCTGGACGAGGCCTCGGTGGCGCAGGTGGTGGGCATCAGCCTGGCCACCAACTGGCTCGGCTACGGGCTGCTGGCCGGCGGCCTCTTCGCCTCGGGCGTGATCTCGCTGCCGCCGCAGGCCTGGCTGCCGGGGTGGACGCTGCGCGCCGTGGGCGTGCTCATGCTGCTGCTGGCCGTCGGCTACGTCGTGGCCTGCACGAAGTGGCACGGGCAGGAATGGCGTGTGCGCGGGCGGCGGCTGCAGCTGCCCAGCCCCGGCCGCGCGCTGGCGCAGCTCGCGTTCTCGACCGCGAACTGGGCGCTGATGGGCGCGGTGATGTACCTGCTGCTGGGCGAGCGGCTGCCCTACGGCACCACGCTGGCGGTACTGATGGCGGCTTCCATCGTGGGCGTGTTCACGCCCATCCCGGCGGGCCTGGGCGTGCTGGAGGCGGTGTACCTGACGCTGCTGTCGGGCCGGCTGGGGCAGGGCACCGTGATGGGCGCGGTGCTGGCCTACCGCGCGCTTTATTACCTGCTGCCGCTGCTGGGCGGCGTGGCGCTGTACCTGCTGCTGGAGCGCTACGCGGCCAGCCACCCCGAGGCGGCGGTTCCGGCCGCGGCGGACCGGCCGCGCTGAGCTTCCGCGCCCGCCTAAGGTGATGAGTGCTCCGGCGCTGCCGGAGCATCGGCGTCAGCCGCGCTGGGTGGCGCGGCGGCGCGTGGCGGCCACGCCGGCCAGGCCCAGGCCCAGCAGCGCGGCGCTGGAGGGCTCGGGCACCGGCACCGTGTCCAGCGACACCAGGTTCAGGCTCACGTTGTCCACGAAGGCCGTGCCGTCCGCCCCGACCGTGTTGCCACCGAAGCGCAGCACGCCGTCACCGTCGGCGTGGAAGGTCAGCGTGTGCTGTCCCCAGGCCTGGTACACGTTGGTGTGCAAGGACTGCAGCACCGTGCCGTCGAAGGAAACGTTGTAGTTCGCCGGCGAGTAGCCCGCGCGCCCGGCATCGAACCAGCTGAGCTGGTAGGTGCCGGCGGCCAGCGTCAGCGACTGCTCGATGTACATGAGGTTCTGCAGGCCGATGAGCAGGCTGCCGAAACCAGGGTTCCAGTTCCCCAGCTGGTTGGGTCCGCCCCAGGGACTGCTGGACGAGGAGATCAGCGGCGCGTTGCCGCTCCAGCCGGATACTGCGGTCGCGCTGCAATCGCCGCCCAGGTAGCAGTGGCTGAACCCGCCACCCACGCCGCCCACCGTGTCTTCGAAGCTGCCGTTCTGCAGCAGCGAGGCCTGCGCGCCACAGGCCACCAAGGCCGCGGTCATGCCTGCCCATACGCGCCCCCTCTTCGTTACTTGACCCATCTGAAACCCCCTGTATTGCTTATGGTCAAACCAGTCAAAGTCTAGGCGCAGAGCCCTTGCCGGTAACGGAGAGTTTTTTGCTGCGGCCGTCTCAGGGCGGGGGCCGGTTTTGCAGCCGCCAGATCCAGACCAGCAGCTCCGCCACGGCCGCGTACAGCTCGGGCGGGATCTCGCGGTCCAGCTCCACGTGCATCAGCGCCTGCGCCAGCTCGGCCGATTCCGTCACCGGGATGCCCGCCTGCCGCGCCAGCTCCACGATGCGCCGCGCCGTTTCGTTGTAGCCCTTGGCCACCACGTGGGGCGCGCCGATGCGCTGGTGCGTGTCGTAGGACATGGCCACTGCGGCGCGGCGGCGCGTGGGCTCCTCGGCGTGGAGCTCTTCCAGGGCGTTCTCGGGCGGTTTCATGTCAGGCCTCGGCCGGCGCCGGCAGGGCGCGCACGGCGGCGTGCAGGCCGCGGGCGCCCAGGGCCTGGCGCAGCTCGTCCACGTGCTCGTCCACCTCGCGCACCAGCCCCTCGCCGCAAAGGATGTTCACGTTCATCGCCGAGGTCTCGCCGTCTTCCGAAAAGGACGTGCTCAGCTCCACCACCGCGTCGAGCGTGCCTTGCTCCGTTTCGTGTCGCACGCGCGCGCGCACGACGCGGAAGCCTCCGCGTCCGTCCGGCTCGCGCTGCAGCTCCAGCTTCAGCGGGCGACGGTCCCAGCGCCGCACCTCGATGGCCGTCTGGCCGGTGAGCGAGGCGCACAGCATCGCGTTGAGCAGCGAGCCGGCCGACTGCTGCGCCGGCGATCGTGCCGGCGCGCCCGCGTCGGCCACGCTCGCCTGCCGCGGCATGTGCTCGCGGGCCGGCGCGTGGGATTCGGGCTCCTCGCCCAGCCACTGCTCGGCCGCGACGGCCTGCTTCAGGCTCAGCGCGGCGGCCAGCGCGTGGATCACGTTCTGCGCGGCCTGCTGGTGGTGCTGCTGTCCCGGCAGCAGCGCGTCCTGCGGACCGTCGGTGGGCAACAGCGCCACCGGCAGCCCGAAGGCCGACAGCGTCGCCACGCTCTGGCCCAGCGGGCTCAGCTCCACCACGCCGGAAGCCGCGCCGGGATGCACGGCCAGCAGCGCCGCCGCTGTCTTGACCGACAGCGAGTCCGTGGCCTGCAGGTTCGAAACGCCCCCGGGTACGGGCACGCTCTCGACCGGGGCGGCCGCTTCGGTGTGGGGAATGGCGGTGACTTTCACGCGCGGATTCTAGGAAGGCCCTCTTGCGCGCCCGCGGCGCAAAGCGTGCAGATGCCACACCCGCGGCCGGGCGCCGCGGGCGCGGCGTCACAGGAACATGCCGCCCGAGGCCTCGATGCGCTGCGCGTTGACCCAGCCCAGCTCCGGCGACAGCAGCGCGGCCACCACGGCGCCGATGTCCTCCGGCCGCCCGGCGCGGCCCAGCGCGGTCTGCGAGGCGACGAAGGCGTTGAGCTGCGCGTTGTCGCGCACTGCGCCGCCGCCGAAGTCGGTTTCGATCGCCCCCGGCGCCAGCACGTTGACGGCGATGCCCCGCGGCCCAAGCTCCTTGGCCAGGTAGCGGGTGAGCACTTCCACGGCGCCTTTCATCGCGGCATAGGCGGCGTAGCCGGGCAGGGCAAAGCGCGCCAGGCCGCTGGAGAGGTTGAGGATGCGCCCGCCGTCGGCCATCAGCGGCAGCAGCGTCTGGGTCAGGAAGAAGGGGCCCTTGAGGTGCACGTTCATGAGCTGGTCGAACTGCGCCTCGGTGGTGTCCGCGAACGCGGCGTGCACGCCGATGCCGGCGTTGTTGACCAGGTGGTCGAAGTGCTCGCGCTGCCAGTGCTGGCGCAGCGCCGCGCGCACCTGCTCGGCGAAGGCCGGGAAGCTGGCGCTGTCGGCCACGTCCAGTGGCAGCGCCACGGCGCGCACGCCCAGCGCCTGCGCCTGGGCCACCACGGCCTGCGCCTCGGCCAGGCCCGAGCGGTAAGTCAAGATGAGATCGACGCCGCGCGCGGCCAGCGCCAGCGCGGCGCTGCGGCCCAGGCCGCGGCTGCCGCCGGTGATGAGGGCGATGTGGGAACGGTCCATGGCGGGCTCCTGTGTGCAGTGAAGGTTCAATCCCGTCCGCCAGGTTCGTGGACGGGATGGAGTCACTGTATTGATCCGGCTGCGACCGATAAACCGGCTGCGTTTGACTAGACTGTTCGCGCTAACAAGACAAACGGGAGGATGAACCTTGGATCAACTTGAAGCGATGCGCATCTACGTGCGCGTGGCCGAGCTGGCGAGCTTCACGCAGGCAGCGCAGGTGCTGGGGCTGCCCAAGGCTTCGGTGTCGACCGCGGTGCAGCGGCTGGAGTCGCTGCTGGGCACGCGGCTGCTGCAGCGGACCACGCGCCGCGTGCACGTGACGCCCGATGGGCAGCTCTACCTCGACCGCTGCCGCGAGCTGCTGGCCGACCTGGAGGACCTGCAGCAGCTGTTCCGGCCCGAAGCCGAAGGGCTGCAGGGCCGGCTGCGGGTGGACATGCCCACCGGCACGGCGCGCGCGGTGGTGGTGCCGCGGCTGCCGGAATTCCTGGCGCGGCATCCGGGCCTGCACCTGGAGCTGGGCAGCACCGACCGTCGCGTGGACGTGGTCGGCGAGGGCTTCGACTGCGTGCTGCGCGTGGGCGCGCTGGAGGACTCCAGCCTGGTGGCGCGGCCCCTGGGCCACCTGGTGCAGCTCAACTGCGCCAGCCCGTCCTACCTGGCGGAGTTCGGCACGCCGCGCACGCTGCAGGACCTGCAGCGGCACCGGCTGGTGCACTACGCCAGCGGCCTGGGCGCGCGCAGCCCGGGCTTCGAATTCGTCGATGCCGTCACCGGCGAGGCCTGCCGCGTGCCCATGGCGGGAGGGCTGACGGTGAACAACGCGCAGTCCTACGAGGCCGCCTGCCTGGCGGGGCTGGGCCTGATCCAGGCGCCCGACCTGGCGCTGCGCCCGCACCTGGAGAGCGGCCGGCTGGTGGAGGTGCTGCCCGAGTGGCGCGCGGCGCCGCTGCCCGTGACGCTGCTCTACGCCAACCGCCGCCACGTGGCGCGGCGGGCGCAGGCGTTCATGGCCTGGCTGGCGGAGATCCTGGAGCCGTTCCTGCTGCAGGCCGAGCGGGTCTGATCAGCCTTCGGCGCCCTCGCTGCCGTCCTCCGCGCGCGGCCCCTGCAGCTCGCGCAGCTTGCGGTAGAGGGAGCGCTCGCTGATGCCCAGCTGCCGCGCCAGCTCCGCGCGGCTGCCCCGGTGTGCAGCCAGCAGCGCCGACAGCGCCTCGCGCTCGGCGTCGCGCAGCGGCTGGCCGCTGCGCCCGGACAGCGTCGGCGTGTCGGGCGGGGGCTGCACGCGCGCGGCCGGCGCGGCGCGGCGCCGGCCCACCGCCAGCGCCTGCTCGATCTGCGCCGCCTCGATGCCGTTGCCGTCGGTGAGCAGCGCCGCGCGCTCCAGCACGTTGCGCAGCTCGCGCACGTTGCCGGGGAAGTCGTGGGCCGCCAGCCGCGCCAGGGCCTCGCGCGAGAGCGCCAGCTTGCGCGGCGCCACCCGCTCCAGCAGCGATTTCGCCAGCAGCGGGATGTCCTCGCGCCGCTCGCGCAGCGCCGGCAGCCGGATCGGGAAGGTGCTGAGCCGGTAGTACAGGTCCTCGCGGAAACGGCCGTCGGTCACCATGGCGTCCAGGTCGCGGTGCGTGGCCGAAACCACGCGCACGTCGGCGCGGCGCAGCTCGGTGCTGCCCACGCGGCGGTAGGTGCCGTTCTCCAGCAGCCGCAGCAGCTTCACCTGCATCTGCAGCGGGATGTCGCCGACCTCGTCCAGGAACAGCGTGCCGCCGCTGGCGGCCTCCACCAGGCCGGGCTTGCTGGCGTGCGCGCCGGTGAAAGCGCCGCGCTCGTGGCCGAAGAGCTCGCTCTCGAACAGCGTCTCCGGCAGGCTGGCGCAGTCCACCACCACCAGCGGGCGCGTGGCGCGCAGACTGACCTCGTGCAGCGCGCGCGCCACGAGCTCCTTGCCCGTGCCGGACTCGCCCAGCAGCAGCACGCTGGCCTGCGACGGGCCCACGCGGGCCACCAGCGCCAGCATCTCCTGGAAGGCCGGGGCGCGGCCGATCATGCCCTTGGCCGAAGGCGTGCCCTCGGCCACGCGCAGCGGCTCCATCTTCTCGACGTAGAACGCAGCCTCGCCCGAGGCGTCGAGCACCGGCGCGAGCTCGATGTTCACGTAGGCCTCGCCCTGCGGCGTGTGGTGCAGGTGCAGCACGCGCTCGCGCTGGCCGCTCTGGCGCGAGCGCGCCAGCGGGCAGCTCTCGCCGGCCTCGTCGCAGGGCCGGTCGAAGTGGTGCGAGACGTCGTAGCAGGTGCGCCCGATCACGGAGCCGGTCGGGCTGAACTGGCGCCGGTAGGCTGCGTTGGCCGCCACGATGCGGTACTGCCGGTCGAACACGATGTGCGGCTCGGACAGGCCTTCGAGAAAGGAGACGAGCTCGGGCAGGACGCTGGACATGGGCTGCCTGGAAGTGGGGTGGGGCGCCGCTGCCGCGGCGCAGGCACCGGGCCGGTTTGGCGCACTGGCGCGGCGCGCGCAGTCTACTGCCAGCATTGGCAGCCCAGGCTGGCAGCCGGGGGCCGCCCGCTGCCGCTGCGGTGTGCCAAGTGGGCGTGGCACAAGGGATTTTTGCGGCCAGCCCGTCTTGGCCTGCTTCTTGATAGCCCCCGCACATCACCAGAGCGATGCCTGAACGCCCCCGGCGCCGCCGCAACGCGGTTGCCGGGCGGCGCGGACTTCTCCATGTACTTCCGTTTGCTGCACGACGAGGCCAGCGGGGCGATGAGCTACCTGCTGGCCGACCTGGACGCCCGCGAGGCGGTGCTCGTGGATCCGCGCGGCGCCGACGTGGCAGTGCTGCGCGCCATGCTGGCGGAGCACCGGCTGCGGCTGCGCTGGGTGCTGCGCACGCACGCGCACGACGCCGCGCTGCCCGAAGCGGAACGGCTGGCGCTGGCCACGCTGGACGCGCCGTGGGTGCAGGGACGGCCGCTGCCGGACGGCAGCCTCACCTTCGGCGGCGAGGTGGTGCGCACGCTGGCGACGCCGGGCCACACGGCGCATTGCCTGAGCTTCCTTTGGCGCGACCGCCTGTTCTGCGGCGGCCTGCTGGCGGTGGATGCCTGTCCCTTCCAGCCGCGGCCGGCCGTGCCCGAGGCCTTGTGGGACAGCGTCACGCGCGAAGTGTTCACGCTGCCGGCGGAGACGCTGCTGTTCTGCGGCCACGCGCGAGCGTCGCGTGCCGTGAGCCAGGTGCATGAGCAGCGGCGCACGCACCCGTGGTTCGCCGGTGCCGGCCGCGACGAGTTCCTGGCCCGGGTGGCCGCGCTGCCGCCGGCGTAGCGGCGGCGGCCACCGCACGCTCAGCCGCGGCGCCGCTCGCGCATCAGGCCGTGCACCAGTTCGCAGCTGTCGGCCAGCCCGGCGCTGGCCAGCGACCAGGAGGGAACGCGCTGCGCCAGGCTGGCCACGGCATCGAGCCCGTGGCTGGAATGCGCCAGCGCGTTGAGCGTGGTCACGTACAGCCTTGCCCCGGCTTCAGCCGCTTGCAGCGGGCGCAGCACCGGCTCGCGCAGCAGGGGGTCGTGCCGCACGAAGATCAGCCCGGCCAGCGGGCAGGGCGCGTGCATCACGTCCGCAGGCAGCGCCGCTACCGGCACGTGCAGCGTGCGGCCCAGGTCCAGCACCTCGTCCTCGGGAAAGGCGTAGGGCCCCGGCGGGCGGCGCTTGAGGCACAGCGCATGCGGATAGGGATGCACCGCCAGCGACTCCAGGTCCACCGGGCTGAGCTCGTCGCTGAGGTAGCGCAGGCCGTGGTGCAGCAGGCCCCAGGTGGTGGTGGACTTGCCGGCGCCGGAGTCGCCGATCAGCAGCCAGGCCTGGCCTTCCCACGCCAGCGCCGCGGCATGCAGGTGCAGCAGATCCGGGCGCCGGGTCTGCAGCGCCACGATGAGGTCCTTCTCCAGGTAGAACAGCAGCTCGCACAGGTTGTCGGCCGTGATGGGCGCGCGGCCCTGGCGGTGCAGGAGGTAGGCGTCATGTCCCGGATGGCGCGCCGCCGCGTAGGCCAGGTCGGGAACGGCGCTGTCCGGCGCCGGGGGCATGGCGGCGAAGTTGCCCGTCACGATGCGCGCGACGGTGGGGTCGGCATAGGCGATGCGCACGGTCTGCCCCAGCAGCTGGAAGGTCAGCGCGGGTGGCGGCTCCCCGCGCGCGGGGCGGAACGGGATCGGGTGAGGGCTCGGCACAGGCGACGCTCCGTGGCGGCTTCAGGGGCCGGATCGCGCACCATGCCGCCGCCCGGTGGTCGGGCGCGTCGGCGCGTGCGGTGTTGCGGGAGGAAGGCGCTCGGTACGGCGACGGGGGTCGTATCGCACGGCGGGCGCCTGGAGGAAAGACGGACCAAGGCCGGAGGGCCTGGTCACGTTCGCGGGGTCGTCAGTTCCCGCCCTTGCCTGGCTTGCCGGGCTTGTCCGGCTTGCCGGGTTTATCGGGCTTGCCCGGGTCCTTGACGGACCCGGCCTTGGCGAAGGACGGCGCGGCGGCCAGGGTCAGGATGGCCGGCGCGGCGTAGGCGCCGCGCTTGACGAAGTCCCGCCGAGAGCGGTCGGGTACTGCCATGGGTTGTCTCCTTTCACGCCAGGGGATGCGTGGGCGTGCTCTCGCATTCGTCCAGCAGGTTCAGGGATTCCAGGCGCTGCAGCGTGGTGTGCACGTCGGCAAGTGCCTGCGCCTCGTCGACCGCGAAGTCCGCAGCCAGGATCGCCGCAATGGCTTGCGGCATTGCGCCGTCGCGGCGCATGCGCCAGACGATGCTGGCGGTCTCATTGAGTTGGTGGATGTGATTGGAAGCCGTGTCCAGGATCAGCAGCTCGCCATCCACTTCACGGACGATCATTCCCCCGGATGCGGGGCCGGTTGTCTGCATCTCGCCCTCCCTTCCTTGCTTCGCGCGCCCTGGTACTTGGGCGTCGCGAGTCCCAACAGCGAAACTGTTGTGAATATTCACGTCTGACGCGATGCAATTACCCCCAGGGAGGCCCCCGAAAGTGTGTGTGACTGGCTACAGAATGTTTTTCGCATGCGGTCCGCGCTGACGGGCCAGCTGCTGGCCTACGCGGCCACCGGGGCGCCGCTGCGCCTGGACCCGGCAGGTGCCACGGGCCAGGGCGAAGCGGTGCAGGAGGGCCAGTTCCGCTGGCTGGTGCGCGGCGGGCTCGGTCCGCTGCTGCACCACGCCCTGCGCGCGCAGCCCGAAGGCGTGCCTGCGCCATGGCGCGACGAGCTGCTGGCCGCGGAGCTGACGGCGCGGGTGCGGCAGTCGGCGCTGGCGCAGTCGGCAGCGGAGCTGATCGACGCCTGCGCCGACCTGGGCGTGGAGCTGACGCTGCTCAAGGGCATCTCCGTCAGCGAGCAGCTCTGGCCCGCGCCGCACCTGCGGCCGATGTCGGACATCGACGTGCTGCTGCCGCGGCGGCTGCTGGGCGAGGTTGAGTCAGCACTCACCGCCCCGGCCGGCGGCTACGAGCGCATGGCGTTCCCCGTGCGCCCCGGGCTGCACCACGACGCGCCGCTGCGCCATCGCAGCCACGGCACGGTGGTGGAGTTGCACAAGGCGCTCTTCCCCGAGGACTCGCCCTTCAGCGTGGGAGGGCTGTTCGCGCCGCAGGAGGTGCTTGCGCGCACGGTGGCATCGAGCTTCCAGGGCCGCGAGGTGCGGCGGCTGCCGCCGGCGCTGCAGCTGCCCTACATCGCCGCGGCCTGGTTCAACGACATCACCGAGCTCAAGGTCGATCCCAGCTTCCTGCCCTCGGCCTTCGACGCGGTGTTCCTGCTGCGCCACCACGGCGCGACGCTGGAGTGGGACACGCTGCGCGGCTGGCTGGAGGACGACGACGGCATGGTGCGGGGCTGTCTGGTCGCGATGCTGAGCTGGCTGCCGCGCTTCGGCGTGGCGCCCGCGCCCGAAGGGTTCATGACCTGGCTGGCCGGCAGCCAGCGCGTGGTGGGCCCGCTGCAGCGCCGGCTGATCCACTGGATGCTGGACCGCCACCTCGTCGGCGCGCGGCCCTGGTCGCTGCCCCTGCCGCCGCCGGTGCCCGGCCGCTACAGCCCGCGCTACCAGTGGCGCAAGCGCGTGCGCTGAAGGCCGGGCCTCAGCGCACCGTGCGCGTCACCAGGCGCTCTTCAGGTGCGACGGTTGCCGAGGCATACATGTCCTTGGCGACCTGCTCGCACACCGCGCGGCACAGCACGGCCACGCGCTCGCTCTGCAGCCGGTAGAACATCTGCGTGCTGTCGCGGCGCTTGGCCAGCACGCCGGCGCGGTACAGCGTGGCCAGGTGCTGCGACAGGTTGGGCTGCGTGGTGTCGATCTCGCCCAGCATCTGCGACACGTTCTTCTCGCCGTGGCACAGCGAGCGGATGATCTTCAGCCGGATGGGCGTGCCCAGGAGCGAGAACAGCTCGGCAACCGACTCCAGGACCTCGTCCGAATAGCAGTCGTCTTCGTTCATGCGTCGGATGGCCAATTCAAGGGTAGGCAAAAAGGCTGCCATTTTATCGGTGGCCCGGCCGGCGCCAGCCGCGCAGCGACGCCGGAGCTGCTCAACTCTTATATAAGCATTTGGCAATGCGTTGAGCTTGGCCGGTGCTTGCTTCCCCTTGGAAACACCGAAGGCGCCTGTGCTGCCGGCCCCTGCCAGGGCTGTCAGGCAGTGGCAGCCCGTGGCACCGGCGCCAAGCCGCGGTCGCCCGACGCCAGCGCTGCGCCCGCCGGGGGCGATGGCGGCGCGGCGGCGGTTGGCCCGCATCTTGATACACCAGGGCACGAGCGGCTGCCACGGCTGCCGCATCTCGCCAAGGACCGACCATGACCAACCTGACCCTCGATGCCGTTTCCTGTTCCGACCCCCAGCGCCGCCAGTGGCTCATCGCCACCGCGGGCGCCGGCGGCGTGGCCGCGGCGGCCACCGCCGTGCCTTTCGCCTCCACCTTCGCGCCCAGCGAGCGCGCCAAGGCGATGGGCGCAGCCGTGGAGGTGGACATCGGCGACATCCCGCCCGGCGGCATGAAGACCGTGGAGTGGCGCGGCAAGCCGGTGTGGGTGGTGCGGCGCACGCCGGAGATGATCGCGGCGCTGCAGCGCAACGCCGATGCGCTGGCCGACCCGGCATCTGCCCGGGACCAGCAGCCTGAATACGCCCGCAACCACAGCCGCTCGCTGCGCCCGGAGGTCTTCGTTGCGGTGGGCATCTGCACGCACCTGGGCTGCTCGCCCAGCGCGGTGCCGGCCAACAGCGCCAACCCGAGCCTGCCCGCGGACTGGGCGGGCGGCTATTTCTGTCCCTGCCACGGCTCCACCTTCGACGGCGCCGGCCGCGTGTTCAAGAACAAGCCCGCGCCGACCAACCTGGAGATCCCGCCGCACCGCTACCTCAGCGACACGCGGCTGCTCATCGGCGAGGACAAGGCCTGAAGACAGGGCGCCGCATGGGGGCGCCGCGCCGCGTGGCAAGCTGGCCGGCGCTCAACGCCTGAATTGCGGAACCTCCACCATGCTGTCCATCCCTCTCGGTCCCCTGGCCCTGCCGGTCGCGCCGCTGCTGCTGCTGGCGGCGCTGTGGCTGGCGACGCTGGTGGCGCGGCGCCTGGCGCCCGAGGCGGACGCGGTCCCGGCCGAGCGCACGCTGTGGCTGGCCGCCGCGCTGGGCTTGCTGGCTGCGCGAGCCGCGCACGTGCTGATCCACGCGCAACCTTATCTGGCGCAGCCGTGGTCGGTGCTGGACCTGCGCGACGGCGGCTGGGAGGACAGCGTGGGCGTGATCGTCGTCGCGGTCTGGCTGGCTGGGCGGACACGCACGCGCCCCGCGTTGCGCCGTCCGCTGGCCTGGGGCACGGTGGCCGGGATGGCTGCCTGGGTGGCGGGCAGCGTGGCGGCCCTGGCCGCCGGCGGCCAGCCCATGCAGGCACCGGCGCCGGCGGTGGCGATCACGGAGCTAGACAGCGCACGCACCCGCAGCCTGGCCGAGGAGCTGGACGGGCGCCCCACGGTCGTCAACCTCTGGGCCACCTGGTGCGGTCCCTGCCGCGCCGAGATGCCCGTGCTGGACGCCGCGCGCCGGCGCGAGCAGGACGTGCGCTTCCTCCTCGTGAACCAGGGCGAGTCCGCCGCCGTGGTGCGCGCCTACCTCCAGCGCGAGGGCCTGGCGGCCGAGGGCGTGTGGCTCGACGAGGCCCGCGCGCTGGGCCCGGCCGTGGGCTCGCGCGGGCTGCCGACCACGCTTTTCTTCGATGCCCGGGGCCGCTTCGTGGACGCGCACCTCGGCGCCCTCAACGCAGCCGCGCTGCAGGTGCGCCTGCAACGGCTGCGCCAACCCTGACCGCCGCGTGCGACCCTGAAGACACCGATGAACGACTCACTGCCCCTGATCTCCGACGAGCTCGACCTGCTGGAGAGCCTGGTACCGCTGGACGGCGCGCGCCTGGTCGAGCTGGGCTGCGGCGCCGCGCGCATGGCACGGGCGCTGCTGGAGCGCCATCACGATGCCGAGCTCACCGGGCTCGAAGTGGACGAGCGCCAGCACGCGAAGAACCTGGCCGCGCCGCAGCCGCGGCTGCAGTTCCTGCAGGCCGGGGCGCAGGCCATTCCGCTGCCTGATGCCGCCTTCGACGGCGCGCTGATGCTCAAGTCGCTGCACCACGTGCCCGTGCCGCTGATGGCGCAGGCGCTGGACGAGGTGGCGCGCGTGCTGCGGCCCGGCGGCTGGCTCTACGTGTCCGAGCCCGTCTACGGCGGTGCGCTCAACTAGTTGACCCGGCTCTACAACGACGAGGGCGAGGTGCGCGCCGCGGCCCAGCGCGCGCTGGACGCGGCGCTGCGCACGGGGCCGTGGGAAGCGTGGGCCGAGCGTCGTTTCGAGATGCCGGTGCAGTTCCGCGACTTCGCCGATTTCGAGGCGCGCATGATGCGCCCCACCTTCGCCGACCACCGCATTGACGACGCCAAGCTGGCGCAGGTGCGCGCGCGCTTCGAGCCGCTGGCCGGGCCTGAGGGCGTCGCGTTCAGGAAGCCGATGCACGTGCGGCTGCTGCGGCGCCGCGGCTGAGCTGTAACGTTCCCTGCGCGGCGGTGCTGGCACGCACCGGCGGCCCGTCCAGCAAGCCGCTTAGGACGCAGGGCCAGCTACCGCACCAGCGCCACGCGCGTCAGGCTGCCACGGCGGCCGGCGCCGCGCCGCTGCCGGCCGCGGCGTTGCCCGGCGCGCCCAGCGGCACCGTCACCCGCCAGTGCGTGCCCGGCCCGGGGCCGATCTCCACCAGGGCGTCGAGCTGGCGCGACAGCAGCGTCACCAGCCGCATGCCCAGGCTGGTGGCGCCGGCGGGTTCGAAGCCCGGCGGCAGGCCGGGGCCGCTGTCGTGCACCTCCAGCACCACGCTGCGCGGCGCGGCCGGCTCGGCCTCCGGCATGCGCAGCACCAGGCCGAGCACGCCTTCGCTGCCCGGGCCGTAGGCGTACTTGAGCGCGTTGGTGATCAGCTCGGTGACGATCAGCCCCAGCGGGATGGCCGTGTTCACCGGCAGCGTCAGGGGCTGCAGCTCGCAGGCCGGGCGCACCCGGCCTTCGGCGCCGAAGGAGCGGATGAGCTGGTCCGCCAGCGTGCGCAGGTAGTCCGCGAAGTTCAGCGCCGACAGCGTGGACTGCTGGTACAGCCGCTGGTGCACCAGCGCCATGGCGCGCACCCGGTGCTCGGTCTCGCTGAACACGGCCTCGATGGCCGGGTCGCGCAGCTGGCGGCGCTGCAGCTGCAGCAGGCTGGAGACCACCTGCAGGTTGTTCTTCACCCGGTGGTGCACCTCCTGCAGCAGCACCTCCTTCTCCGCCAGCGCTGCCTTGAGCCCGGCCTCGGCCTCGCGCCGCGCCGTGATGTCCATGTTGATGCCGATCTGGCGTTGCAGCTCCCCGGCATCGGAGAAGCTGGCCTGCGCATGGTCGGCCGTCCAGGCCCAGCCGCCCGCGGCCGTGCGCAGGCGGTACTCCGCCGTGTAGCCCGGCTGCGCCGGGCTCACCCCGGCCATGCGCGAGCGCAGCATCGCGCGGTCCTCGGGATGCACGCGATCGAGGTACTCCTCGCCGTGGCCGCGCGGCGCCAGCCCCAGGGACACGTACAGCGTGCCGATGCGCTGCACCTCGCCGGTGGCCGGGTCGTGGTCGTAGGCGCCCATGCGCGCCGCCTCCAGCGCCAGGCGCAGGCGCTCCTCGCCCAGGCGCAGCGCCTGCTCGGCGCGCTTGCGCTCGGTGATGTCCATGGTGGTGCCGACGTAGACCTCGTGCCCGCCCTCGTCGCGCGCCAGGTACACGTCCACCAGCACCTCCAGGGGGCTGCCGTCGCGCCGCCGCGCCGTGAGCTCGGTGCGGCAGGCGCCCCAGGCGCGCAGCTCCTCGTAGATGCGCTGCGCCTGGCCGGGCTGCGTGCAATGCAGCTCCACGGGCTGGCCCACCACCTCCTCGGGCCGCTCGTAGCCGAACTGCAGGGAAAAAGCGTCGTTGGCGTAGGTGATGTAGCCCCGCCTGTCCACGATGCTCACGCCGTTGAGCGAGTGCTTGAGCGCGCCGGCCAGCAGCTGCACCTCGGCCGTGCGCACGGCCACGTGCTTCTCCAGCGCGCGCAGCTGCATGCGCACCGCCACGGCCGCCAGCACCGACTGCGCGATGCGCTCCAGCGCCGTCCACTGCCGCGGCTTGTCGTCCACGACGCAGAAGCTGCCCAGCACGTGGCCGTCGGGCGTGGCCAGCGGCACGCCCAGGTAGGCCACCACGCCCTCGGGCACCGGCAGGGCGTAGCGCGGCGGCGGCGCGTGCCGCGCGTCCTCCACCACCAGCGCCTCGCCAGAGGTGACGACGAACTGGCAGAACGACTCCTGCACCGGCAGCTCGCGCGAGCCCGCCAGCGCCTCGGGCAGCCCGAAGGCGCTCTTGAAGAACTGGCGCCGGTCGTCCACCAGGCTGATCAGGCACAGCGGCGCCTGCAGCGTCAGCGCCGCCAGCCGCGTGAAGCGGTCGAAGTCCTCCTCCGGCGGCGTGTCCATCAGCTGCGTGCGCCGCAGCGCCTCCAGCCGCTCCGGCGCGTCCAGGCGCTGCGGCGATGGCTGTGCCGAGGGCCGCGCCACGCCGTCGCCGATGGAGCGCCACAGCGCCTCGTTGAGCTCGGCCGTCTGCCCGGCCTGCGCCTGCAGCCGGGTGTTGGCCTGGCTCAGCGACGCCTGCGCCTGCTCCAGCGCCCGCACCGTGTCGCCCAGCCGGCGCAGGCTGCGCTGCTGGCCCCAGCCTGCCCAGGCCACCAGCGCCAGCGACAGCAGGCTGCCCAGCGCCGTCACGGCAATGGTCAGGTTGGTGTTGCGCTGCACCGCCGCGTCGCGCTCGCCCAGCAGCCGCAGCTCCTCCGCGTCCAGCGCATCGAACAGGCCTGACATCGCTGCCAGCTCCGCCGGGCCCGTGCTCGCGGCGATGCGCTGGCGCGCGGCCGGCAGGCCCTGCACCACCGCGGCGCGCAGCACCGCCTCGTCCAGCTCGATCAGCGCCTGCAGGTGCCGCTCCAGCGCCGCGAGCCGCTGCTGCTGCGCCGGGTGGCGCTCGCTGAGCTGGCGCAGCCGCTGCAGACGCCGCGGCGCCTGGCGCTGCGCTTCGCGCCCGGGCTCCAGCCAGTCCTCGCGCCCGGTGGCCACGTAGCCGCGCACCGCGCGCGAGAGCTCCAGCACCTCGTTGCGCAGCTCGGTCAGCTCCAGCCGTACCTGGTGCGTGTGGGCGCGCCCGCGCACGGCTTCGCGGGCAACGTCCTGGAACCACAGCGCCGCCAGCGCCACCGCCAGCAGCAGCCCCAGCGCGAGGCCGATCGCCGGCGGAAGCGGCAGTCCGCCGGCGCGCGGCAACCTGGAAGCCGGTTCGGAATGTTGCAAGAAGCCCCCAAAACGTCCGTCGATGACACGGCACCCGGGAGGAGGCGGCGTCCCCGCGGCGACGCTGGCCGGCCAGGACAGCGCCGAGGGACCCATTTTGTGTCAAGCCGTGACGGAGGGTGCGCGCGTTTCCTTGCCGGACGGGCGCGCTGCCGGCCGTGTTTCTCCGGCCAGCAGCGCGCTCTCATCAAGGCACCAGCACCGCCGCCCCCTGCAGCCGGCCGCCGCGCAGGTCGTCCAGCGCCTGGTTGGCCAACTCCAGCGGGTAGACGCTGGTTTGCACCTCCAGCGGCCGGGCGGCCACCAGGTCCAGGAACTCCAGGCCGTCGCGCCGCGTGAGATTGGCTACCGACACCACCTGCCGCTCCTCCCACAGCAGCCGGTAGGCGAAGGCCGGGATGTCGCTCATGTGGATGCCGCCGCACACCACGCGCCCGCCCTTGCGCAGCGCCTGCAGCGCCAGCGGCACCAGGGCGCCCACGGGGGCGAACAGGATCGCCGCGTCCAGCAGCCGCGGCGGCGTCTCCTCGGAGGCGCCGGCCCAGGTCGCGCCCAGCCGGCGCGCGAAGTCCTGCGCCGCCGTGTCGCCCGCGCGCGTGAAGGCGTACACCTCGCGCCCCTGGCGCAGCGCCACCTGCGCCACCAGGTGCGCCGCCGCGCCGAAGCCGTACAGCCCCAGCGCCCGGGCCTCGTCGCCGGCCGCGCGCAGGCAGCGCCAGCCGATGAGCCCGGCGCACAGCAGCGGCGCCAGGTGCACCGCGTCGGCCGCCTGGGCGCGCAGCGGCAGGCAGAACGCGGCTTCGGCGACCACGTGCGTGGCGAAGCCGCCGTCGCGGGTGTGGCCGGTGAAGGCCGGCGCATCGCACAGGTTCTCGTGGCCGTGCGCGCAGTAGTCGCAGTGGCCGCAGGCGTGGCCCAGCCACGGCACGCCCACGCGGTCCCCGGGGCGCAGCGTCTCCACGCCCGGCCCCAGCGCCTCGACCTCGCCCACGATCTCGTGGCCCGGCACCACGGGCAGCCGCGTGCCGGGCAGCTCGCCGTCGACCACGTGCAGGTCGGTGCGGCACACCGCGCAGGCCAGCACCCGCAGCCGCACCTCGCCCGGACCGGGCACCGGGTCGGGACGCTCCTGCAGCACCAGCGGCGTGCCGGGCCGCTGCAACACCATGGCTCTCATGAAGGCACCTCCTCTTCAGGCGCGAGCCATTCTGAGCGCCGATCCGAAGCCGCGGCCTTGAGCGGGGTCAAGCGGCGCGACGATCGTTGCGAAGGCAACCGATGTATGAAAGCAGCCCCTGTTCGAAGGCGTCGTGCGCGGACGTTGATCTGCGTCACGGCGGCGACGCAGGGTCGCGCCGATGCTGTGTTGCATGCGGAGGCCGAGCCTGGCCGGGCCATGACCCGGGGCCGGCCCCTCCGTGTTGGCATGCGTCGGGGAGGCCGCATGCGCCTCGTCGTTGGAGGTGACGCATGAACGCTCGCAGGCCCTGGAGGCTGACGGACCGATTCCTGGCCACGCTGGCACTTGCCGCGTGCGCGCTGGCGCTGCCCGCGCCGGGCCTGGCGGACACGCCGGCCGCCGCGGCCATGGCGCCGCTCGCCGAGGCCCAGGCCCCGGCGGACCTGCCGCCGCCCACGCTGTCCCCGGCCACGGCCGCCGCGCCGAGCGCGGCCGGGGCGCCGCCGCAGGCTCCCGCCCCCGAGCCGAACGCGATGTACGTCCTGGCGCTGGTGGCCGCGGGGCTGCTCGGCGGCTGGCGGCGCGCCTTTTCCTGAGGTGTTGCGGAGCGGGTGCCGGGCTGGCGAAAGCCTGCCCGTCGCTTGAGCCGCATCAAGCCCCGCCCTGAATCCAGGCGCAAAGATGCGTTCGTGCCTGCCACCGCCATCACGTCCGGGCCGCCTGGAACGGCCCCCGCCGCTGCCGCGATGCCCGCGGCCACGGCGGCCGAAGCACCGCTGTTCCACGCCCGCGGCCTGAGCAAGACCTACGGCAGCGGCGCCGCCGAGGTGCGCGCGCTGCGCGACGTGGACCTGGACGTCGCGCGCGGCGAGTTCATCGTGCTGCTGGGCCCCTCGGGCAGCGGCAAGTCCACGCTGCTCAACATCCTGGGCGGGCTGGACGTGCCCAGCGCCGGCGAGCTGCGCTTCGGCGACCTGGACCTCGCCCGCGCCGACGAGGGCACGCTCACCGAGTACCGGCGCCGCCACGTGGGCTTCGTGTTCCAGTTCTACAACCTCATCCCCAGCCTCACGGTGCGCGAGAACGTGGCGCTGGTGACGGACATCGCCGAGCACCCCATGTCCGTGGACGAGGCGGTGGACCGCGTGGGCCTGACGCCGCGGCGCGACCACTTCCCGGCGCAGCTCTCCGGCGGCGAGCAGCAGCGCGTGGCCATCGCGCGCGCCATCGCCAAGCGCCCCGAGGTGCTGCTGTGCGACGAGCCCACCGGTGCGCTGGACGTGCACACCGGCAAGCTGGTGCTGGAGGTCATCGGCGGCGTGCACCGCGACACGGGCACCACCACCATCGTCATCACGCACAACGCCGCCATCGCCGCCATGGCCGACCGCGTGCTGCACATGGGCGACGGCCGGCTGCAGCGCGTGGAGGTGAACGCGCGCAAGGTGCCGGCCTCCGAGCTGGTCTGGTGAGCGGAGCGCGGCATGAAGGCGCTCGACGTCAAGCTCCTGCGCGACCTGCGGCTGATGTGGTCGCAGGCCCTGACCATCGCGCTGGTGGTGGCCAGCGGCGTGGGGGGCTTCCTCACCAGCCTGTCGGCGGTGGACTCGCTGGCCTGGGCGCGCGACGGCTACTACGCCGAGGGGCGCTTCGCCGACGTGTTCGCCGGCCTCAAGCGCGCGCCCGACGGGCTGCAGGAGAGCCTGCGCGCGCTGCCCGGCGTGGCCGAGGTACAGACCGGCGTCGAAGCCATGGTGCGCGTGACGATTCCCGGCTCGCCCGACCCCGTGATCGGCCAGCTCATCGGGCTGGATTTGCGCGTGCCGCAGCGCCTCAACCGCGTCACCGTCAGCGCCGGGCAGCCGCTGCAGGCCGAAGGCGGCGTGGCGCAGGACGGTGCCATTCCCGCCCTGGTGTCCGAGGCCTTCGCGCAGGTGCGCGGCCTGAGATTCGGCGACACCGTGGGCGTGCTGGTGAACGGGCGCCAGCGCCAGCTGCGCATCGTCGGCACCGCGCTGTCGCCGGAGTTCATCTTCGCCGGGCTGTGGGGCATGCCCGACCAGCGCGGCTACGGCGTGTTCTGGATCGACCGCGAGGTGCTGCAGGCCGCCTACGACCTGCGCGGCGCCTTCAACCAGGTGCGCGTGCGGCTGGCGCCCGGCGCGTCCGAGCCCACGGTGATCGCCGCGCTGCAGCAGCGCCTGGCGCCCTATGGCGGGCGCGACGTGCACGGCCGCGCCGACCAGGCCTCGCACGTGATGCTGGGCAACGAGATCAAGTCGCAGCGCGTCATCGGCACCGTGCTGCCGGCGATCTTCCTGGGCGTGGCGGCCTTCCTGCTCAACGTCGTGGTCTCGCGCCTGGTGGGCACGCAGCGCGAGCAGATCGCCGCGCTCAAGGCGCTGGGCTACCCGGACGCCGCCATCGCGCTGCACTACCTGAAGCTGGTGCTGCTGATCGTGGCGCTGGGGCTGCTGCTGGGGCTCGCGCTGGGCCAGTGGCTGGGCGGGCGGCTCACGGCGCTGTACGCGGAGTTCCTGCGCTTCCCACACTTCGAGCACCGCGTGGCGACGGGGCTGCTGGCGCTGGCCGCGGGCGTCACCGCCGCCACCGCGGTGCTGGGCACGCTGGGGGCGATCCTGGCCACGGTGCGGCTGGCGCCGGCCGAGGCCATGCGTCCGCCCGCGCCCGGGCGCTACCGGCCCACGCTGCTGGAGCGGCTGGGCGTGCGCCGCCTGGCGCCGGCGCTGCGCATGGTGCTGCGCAACATGGAGCGACGGCCGCTGCGCACGCTGCTGTCCATCGGCGGCATCGCCGCGGCGGTGGCCATCACGATCATGGGCAACTTCCTGCGCGACGCCATCGACGAGGTGGTGGACACGCAGTTCACGCTGTCGCTGCGCGGCGACGTGACGGTGTGGATGAACGACGCGGTGGACGACGCCGCACGGCTGGAGCTGGCGCGGCTGCCGGGCGTGCTGGGCGTGGAGTCCACGCACTTCGTGCCCGTGAACTTCAGCCACGGCGCCCGCCACGAGCGCGGGCTGATCCGCGGCTACGCGCCGCGCGCCGAGCTCTACCGCGTGATCGACGCCGAGCGGCGCCAGCTGCTGCTGGAGGACCGCGGCCTGGTGCTCACCGACCGCCTGGCCGACAAGCTCGGCGTGCGCCCGGGCGACAGCGTGCGCGCCGAGGTGCTGGTGGGCCGGCCGCGCACGCTGGAGCTGCAGGTGTCGGCCACGGTCAGCGAGATGATGGGGCTCAACGCCTACATGGACCGTCGCCAGCTCAACCGCCTGCTGGGCGACGGCGACGTCTCCACCGGCTTCGTGCTGTCGGTGCAGCGCGGCAGCGAGGCGGCGCTGCTGGCGGCCACGCAGCGCATGCCGCGCATCGCCGGTGCCTTCAGCAAGGCCACGATGCTGCGCAACATGCAGGAGATCAGCGCGCGCAACGTGCGCATCATGAGCACGGTGCTGACCGCCTTCGCGGCGGTGATCGCGGTGGGCGTGGTCTACAACAACGCGCGCATCGCGCTGGCCGAGCGCGGCTGGGAGCTGGCGAGCCTGCGCGTGCTGGGCTTCACGCGCGCGGAGGTGTCGGCGCTGCTGCTGGGCGAGCTGGCGCTGTCGATCGCGGTGGCGCTGCCCCTGGGGATGCTGCTGGGCTATGCGCTGATGCACGGCGTGGCGCAGGCGCTGCAGAGCGACCAGTTCATGTTCCCGGTGGTGGTGCGCGCGCGCACCTACGCCTGGGCCGCCCTGGCCGTGGTGGCCGCCGGCGTGGCCAGCGCGCTGGTGGTGCGCCGGCGCATCGACCGGCTGGACATGGTGGCGGTCTTGAAGACGAGGGATTGATGCGACCTGGCACCTTTCCCATCCAGATCTCCGTTCGGGTTGAGCTTGTCGAAGCCTGCCGGCCATGCCGGGCTGCAGGCCCTTCGACAGGCTCAGGGCGAACGGGCAAGGAGGCGAGATGAAGCGAAAGACCTGGGCCTTCGCCGCCGTCGGCGCGGTGCTGGCCGTGGCGCTGCTGGGCTGGGCCTTCGCGCCGCGCCCGGTGCCGGTGGAGACCGCGGCGGTGACGCAGGGCACCTTCGAGGCCGTGATCGAGGAGGAGGGCAAGACCCGCGTGCGCGACCGCTACGTGGTGAGCGCGCCGCTGGCCGGCGTGCTGCAGCGCATCGCGCTGCGCGAGGGTGACGCGGTGCAGCCCGGCGACCCGGTGGCGCTGCTCACGCCGGTGCTGCCGGTGCTGCAGGACGAGCGCACGCTGCGCGAGCAGCAGGCGCGGCTGGAGATGGCGCTGGCCGGGCGCGAGCGCGCCGCGGCGCGCGTGGCGCGCGCGCAGGTGGGCCTGCAGCAGGCTCGCACCGAGGCCGCGCGCAGCGGCGAACTGGTGCGCCAGGGCTTCGTGTCGCTGTCGCGCTTCGACAACGACCAGCTCGCGGTGCTGGCCGCGCAGCGCGACCTGGAGGCCGCGGAGCAGGACGGCCGCGTGGCCTGGCACGACGTGGAGCAGGCGCGCGCGGCGCTGAGCACCGTGCAGCGCGGCCCGGCCGCGGCGCAGGGACGCGCCTTCGTGCTGCGCTCGCCCGTGGCCGCGCGCGTGCTGCGCGTGGCGCAGCAGAGCGAAGGCGCGGTGGCGGTGGGCACGCCGCTGCTGGAGCTGGGCGACACGGCGCAGCTGGAAGTGGTGGCGGAGCTGCTGACCACCGACGCGCTCAAGGCCGTGCCGGGCAGCCGGGTGCTGGTCGAGCGCTGGGGCGGCGCGGGCGCGCTCGAAGGCCGGGTGCGGCTGGTGGAGCCCGCGGCCTTCACCAAGGTGTCGGCGCTGGGCGTGGAGGAGCAGCGCGTGCGCGTGCTCATCGACCTGGCTGGCGACCCTGCCGCCTGGCGCGCGCTGGGCGACGCCTACCGCGTGGGCGTGCGCATCGTCACCCTGTCGGTGGAAGGCGCGGTGCAGGTGCCGGTGGGCGCGGTGTTCCCGGTGGAGGACGGCGAGGCGATGGCGGTGTACCGCCTGGACGGCGGGCGCGCACGGCTGCAGCCGGTGGAGGTGGCCGCGCGCAACGGCGCGCAGGCCTGGGTCAGGAGCGGGCTCAAGCCGGGGCAGGAGGTGGTGGTGTACCCCTCCAGCGCGGTGCGCGACGGGCAGCGGGTGCAGCGGCGCAAGGTGTCGTGACGCCGAACGGCGCGGGATCGCGACCGGATGCACGAAGCGGCCGCGGGCGTGACGGATGGCATGCGGCACCTTGCGCGAGGTCAATCCGCGCGGGCCGGGCCTTTCTAGAGTGGGGGCGTGACATCAGCGAGAACGGAGAGCGGCGCCAGGGCGCCGGACACCATGGGCACGATGCGGGACCTTGAGATGCTGGAGCAGCCTTCGCTGCGCGAGCTGGGCGACGAGCGCCTGTTGCGCGTGTTCGAACGGCCGGACGGCTGGCACTGGATCGACGTCAACGGCCACCAGGAATTCGGCCCGTTCGGCACGCTGGCGCTGGCCCTGGCGGACATGGACGCCCCGGGCGAGCCCGCGCTCGACGAGGGCGAGTGCATCGAGGACAAGACCTCCTGGCTGGGCCTGGACCTGGAGACCGACGGTCCCGGCGACGACGGCTTCGAGCGCGCCGCCTGGGCGCTGGCCGACGCGGCTTGAAGGGCGCGGCGCGGTACGGCGCCGAGGCGCGCTGCGCCGACTGCACACTCCGGGGTTGTGAATCCAACGGAGCATGTGCATGAGAGTCGGCGTATTGACCGGAGGCGGTGACGGCCCGGGCCTGAACGCGGTGATCCGCGCCGTCACCAAGTCGCTCATCCGCCAGTGCGGGGCGCAGGTGGTGGGCATCGAGGACGGCTTTGCCGGGCTGCAGGAAGGCCGCGTGCGCCAGCTCGACTGGCGCGCGGTGAGCGGGCTGATCCACCTGGGCGGCACGGTCCTGGGCACCAGCAACCGCCGCAACCCGCTGCTCGAAGGCGAGGAGGGCACGCAGCGCGTGGTCGAGAGCGCGCAGGGGCTGGGCCTGGACGCGGTGGTGGCCGTGGGCGGCGACGGCACCATGGCCATCGCGCAGGCGATCCTGCAGCGCGGGCTGCCGATGGTGGGCGTGCCCAAGACCATCGACAACGACATCGTGGGCTGCGAGCGCAGCTTCGGCTTCGACACTGCGGTGTCCATCGCCACCGAGGCGCTGGAGCGGCTGCAGACCACGGGACAGGCGCACGGGCGCGTGATGATCCTGGAGACCATGGGCCGCGACGCGGGCTGGATCGCGCTGGAGGCCGGCATCGCCGGCGCGGCCGACGTGATCCTGCTGCCCGAGATTCCCTACGACATCGAGGCCGTGGCCGCCGTGTGCCGCGAGCGCGAGTCGCGGCAGCGCTTCACCGTGATCTGCGTGGCCGAGGGCGCCCGGCCGCGCGGCGGCGACGTGGTGGTGCAGGAGCGCATCGAGGGCCGTGACGAGCCGGTGCGGCTGGGCGGCGTGGCGCACGTGCTGGCGGCGCAGCTGCAGCCGCGGCTGCACAGCGAGGTGCGCGCCACGGTGCTGGGCCACGTGCAGCGCGGCGGCGCGCCCACGGCCTTCGACCGCGTGCTGGCCACGCGCTACGGCAACGAGGTGGCGCGGCTGGTGTGCCGCGGCGAGTTCGGCCGCATGGTGACGCTGCAGGGCGGCGAGCTCACCAGCGTGCCCCTGGAGGCCGTGGCCCGCGGGCGGCGCAGCATCCCGGCACAGCACCCGCTGCTGGACTGCGCGCGCGAGATCGGCGTGAGCCTGGGCGAGCCGGCCTGATCCGCTCGGGGCCGCAAGAAAACGTCTCGCAAAAGCAACAAGAAAGCGGCTCTCGCTCTCAACACCCGGCCGGGACGGCCGAAATAGGGGGTGTACCGAGCAGTTCCTGGAGCCTTGATGCCGCTTTCACTTCGACGCATTGCAAGGGCTCTGACGCTTGCATTGGTCCCGGCGCTGTGTGCCGCCACTGCTGTGGCTGCGGAGCCGGGCGGTCGGCTGGAGCGCATCCGCCAGGCGCGCGAGCTGCGTGTGTGCATCTGGCCCGACTACTACGGCATCTCGTACCGCCATCCGGTGACGCGCCAGCTCGCGGGCATCGACATCGACCTGGCGCAGGCGCTGGGCAAGGACCTGGGCGTGGAGGTGCGCTTCGTGGACAGCAGCTTCGCCAAGCTGTTCGAGGACGTGCTGGGCGACCGCTGCGACGTGGCGATGTTCGCCATCGGCATCACGCCCGCGCGCCAGGAGAAGCTGCGCTTCACCTCGCCCTACCTGGCCAGCGACATCTACGCCATCACCACGCGCAGCAACCGCCGCATCCGCACCTGGGACGACATCGACCGTCCCGGCGTGGTGGTGGCGGTGGCGCGCGGCACGCTGCACGAGCCGGTGATGCGCGAGCGGCTGCGCCAGGCGCAGCTGGCGGTGCTGGACACGCCCAACGCGCGCGAGCAGGAGGTCGAGTCCGGCCGTGCCGACGTGTTCATGACCGACTTTCCCTACAGCCGCCGCATGCTGTCCAGCACCGACTGGGCGCGGCTGGTGGCGCCCACGTCCACCTACCACGTGACGCCCTACGCCTGGGCCGTGGCGCCGGGCGACGAGCGCTGGTGGCAGGAGATGGAGAGCTTCGTGGCCCGCATCAAGCGCGACGGGCGGCTGTCGGCGGCGGCGCGCCGCCATGGGCTGATGCCCATCGTCGTCGAGCCCTGAGCGTGGTGCGGGCGGAGAAAGGCTGCCGATGCGCGTGGTGAAGTGGAGCCGACTGGCGGACTTGTCCATCGTGGTGGCCATCGTGCTGGGTGCGCTGGGAGCCCTGGGGGCGCTGCACTACCACGGCGAGCGGCTGGAGCAGGAACAGGTGCTGGCGCACCGACAGCTTGCGGTGCTGCAGGCGCGCCACAGCGGCCACCTCTTCGGCCAGACGCTGGCGGCGGTGGAGCTGTCGCTGCGCGGGCTGCTGCAGGCCGAGGCACAGGACAGCGGCGCGCAGGGGCGCGAGCAGCGGCTGCGCCAGGTGCTGCTCGACGCGCCGCACCTGCGCTCGCTGTCGCTGCTGGACCGCCGCGGCGTGGTGATGGCGAGCTCCAACGCGGCCAACGTGGGCGTGCGCGTGCACCTGAGCAGCTATTTGCCCGAGGCCGATCCCGGCGAGCCGCTGCTGCGCATCGGACGGGCGCAGGCCGGGCGCGACCTGGCCGACGGGCGTCCGCTGGGCAGTGACCCGTTGGCCGGCACGGACCTGGGCTTCGTGCCCGTGGTGCTGGGTGGCGGGCCGCAGGGCCTGGGCGTCGTGGCCACGCTCAACGCGGACTTCTTCCTCAACCGGCTGCTGGCGCGCGACGCCGACGCGCCCGGCGCGGTGGACGTGCTGCGCTGGGACGGCGAGCTGCTGCTGAGCACGCGCGAGGAGCTGTCGCCGGTCTGGCGCACGGCCAACCAGGCGCTGGTGCGGCGCTGGCAGGACGGCGCCGAGATGGGCACGCTGGTGCAGCCCCTCGCGGGCCTGGGCGAATGGATCACGGCCTGGCGCGGCGACCGCACGCGGCCCTTCACGGTGGTGGTGCGGGTGGAGCAGGCGCAGGCGCTGTCGCAGGCACGCACGGAGGCGCGGCGGCTGGAGCTGATCGCGGTGCCGCTGATCGTGCTGGGCGCCGCGGCGATGCTCACGGGCTACGGGCTGCTGCGCGGCGCCACGCTGCGGCGCATGCGCAGCCAGGCCGAGCAGGTGGAGCAGCAGGTGCGGCTGCTCGATGCGCTGCCGGCCAGCGTGACGCTGTTCGGCCCCGACGGCCGGGCGCTGATGCTCAACCAGGCCTGGCGCGACATGGCGCGCGACGCCGTGCTGGCGGCCGGGGTGCCGCAGGACGTGCACTACGCGGCGCTGGCCGGGCTGTTCCAGCCCGAGGACGGCCGCGGCGGGCTGGAGGAGGGCATTGCCGCGGTCCTGGACGGGGAACTCGACGCGTACGAGGGCAGCTTCCGCGTGGGCGGCGTGGAGGGGCCGCGCTGGTTCCGCATCCTCGTGCGCCCGCTGCTGCGCGAGGGCCTGCGCTGCGCGCTGGTGCTGCAGCTGGACGTCACGGCGCAGCGCCGCGCCGACGAGGCGCTGCACCTCAACAGCCTGGTCTTCGCCATCAGCGCGGAGGCCATCATCATCACCGACGGCAGCAGCCGCATCGTCTCGGTGAACCCGGCCTTCACGCGCATCACTGGCTACACCAGCGAGGAAGTGCTGGGCCGCACGCCGGCGCTGCTGTCCTCGGGGCAGCACGACAGCGCCTTCTACGCGGCGATGTGGACGCAGCTGCTGGCGCAGGGCATGTGGGCCGGCGAGATCGTCAACCGGCGCAAGAGCGGCGAGACCTTCACCGAGTGGCTGACCATCACCGTGGACCGCGACGCCGAGGGGAACCCGCGCCACTTCGTGGGCGTGTTCCAGGACATCACCGAGCGCAAGCGCTCCGAGGCGCGGCTGCGGCTGCTGGGCGCGGCGCTGGATGCGGCCGACAACGCGGTGATGATCACCGACGCCCATGCCGTGATCGAGTGGGCCAACCCCGCCTTCAGCCGGCTCAGCGGCTACACGCTGGCGCAGCTGGTGGGGCACCGCCCGCAGGAGCTGCTGAGCTCGGGGCAGCAGCGCCCCGAGGCGTACGCGCAGATGTGGCGCACCATCCTGGCCGGCGAGGTCTGGCGCGGCGAGATGATCAACCGCCGTCCCGACGGCACGCACTACCACGTGGCGCACACGGTCACGCCGCTGGCCGACGACGAGGGGCACCCGCGCCACTTCATCGCCGTGATGGAGGACATCAGCGCGCGCAAGCGCCAGGAGCAGGAGCTCAAGCGCCTGGCCACCACCGATGCGCTCACCGGGCTGCTCAACCGGCGCGCCTTCCTGGAAGAGGTGGTGCAGGCGCTGCAGCGCTACCGCCGCCACGGGCGCGAGGGCGCGCTGCTGATGCTGGACCTGGACCACTTCAAGCGTGTCAACGACCGCTATGGCCATCCCGTGGGCGACGCGGTGCTGGTGCAGGTCAGCGCCGCGCTGCGCGGGCGGCTGCGTCTGACCGACCGCATCGGCCGTCTGGGCGGCGAGGAGTTCGCGGTGCTGCTGCCCGAGACCACGCCGGAGGGAGCGCTAGTGCTGGCGCAGGCACTGCGCGAGGAAGTGGGGGCGCAGCGCATTCCCACCCCCGCAGGGCCGCTGTCCGTGACGGTGAGCATCGGGCTGTCGGCCTTCGCGCCCGGCGAGACCGACGCCGTGGCGCTGCTGAGCCGCGCCGACCAGGCGCTCTACCAGGCCAAGGAGCATGGCCGCAACCGCGTGGTGGTGGCGGAGGCGGCGCCGGTGGCCTGAGGCGCTGGCGCCTTTGCCCGCGCCAAGGGGTCCAGTTGCATTTGTGCAAATCTTGCCGCAGCAGGCGCCGCGGCCGCGTACCGCCGCCGGCACGGCTGCGGTGGCCCCGGCTTTCGAGGCGAATGGCCTCGCAGGGGGTGCCAGGAACGTCGGCATCGCGCTTGCCGCGCTCGCGTCTTGAGGCCCTGCGCCGCCTGCGGTGGCAGGCGGCGTGGGCAGGTTCGGTGCCAATGAAGGACTGCCATGCAAGCCAAGCTCATCAACGAGGGACCCGAGCGCACGTTCGCGCTCGTCTTCGAACATGGCGACGAGGTCGTCTCCCTGCTGGAGCGGTTTGCCGTCGAGCAGGGCCTGGAGGCCAGCCGCATCACGGCCATCGGCGCGTTCGAGCGCGCCACGCTGGGTTACTTCGACTGGGAGCGCAAGGACTATGAGCACATCCCGGTGCAGGAGCAGGTCGAGGTGCTGTCCCTCGTGGGCGACGTGGCGCTCGACGCGGGGCGCCCCAAGCTGCATGCCCATGTGGTGCTGGGCCGCCGTGACGGCAGCACGGTCGGCGGCCACCTGCTTGAAGCCCGTGTCAGGCCGACGCTGGAGGTGTTGGTGATCGACTCCCCGTCGTACCTCAAGCGCGTGTGCGACCCCGAAAGCGGCTTGGCGCTGATCCGTGCCGACGAGTGAGCGCCCGGGGCGCGCAATCGCTGGAGCACTGGAGGCCCTGCGCCCATGGGCGACCCGCTGCGCCACGCCGCTGTGGCCCAACTCGGCGGCAGCCCTAGACGCCGCTACTACAGGGGCCGGGACCTGGCGCGCGCGGTGGCGGTGGAGGACCTGCGCGCGATCACGCACCGGCGGATGCCGCGGTTCGTGCTGGAGTACCTGGAAGGCGGCGCCGAGGAGGAGGCCAGCCTCGCACGCGAGCGCGGCGCCTACGGCCACTGGCGCTTCATGCCCTGGCAACTCGTGGACGTGTCGCAGCGCACCCTGGCCACGGCGCTGCTCGGGCGTGAAGCCCCGATGCCGCTCGTGGTCGCGCCGACCGGGCTCAACGGCCTGTTTTGCCACCATGCCGACACCTCGCTGGCCCAGGCCGCTGCCACGTGCGGCGTGCCGTTCGTGCAGAGCACGATGTCCAACGACACGATGGAAGACGTGGCGCGCGTGCCGGGCCTGCGCCACTGGTGGCAGCTCTACGTCTTCGGCGGTGACGAGGTGTGGCAGGAACTGCTGCGGCGTGCCGACGCGGCCGGCTGCGAGGCCCTGGTGCTGACCACGAACGCCCAGATCTTCGGCAACCGGGAGTGGTCCACCCGCACCCAGGCAACGAAGACCCGGCTGTCGCTGTCCAGCGCCATCGATGCCGCGCTGCATCCGCGCTGGCTCGCCTCCACGCTGCTTGCGCATGGCCTGCCCGCGTTCAGCAACGTGGTGGACTTCGTGCCCAAGGACCGGCGCGGCTTCTTCGAAACCGCGTTCTGGATCCGCGAGCACCAGCCGGCCTCGCTGTCGTGGGCCACGGTCGAGCGCATCCGGCAGCGCTGGCGCAAGCCCTTCCTGCTCAAGGGACTGCTGCACCCGGACGATGTACGGCGGGCGCTGGATGCCGGGGTGGACGGCATCGTGCTCAGCACCCATGGCGGCCGGCAGCTGGACTGGAGCGTGGCGGCGCTGGACGTGCTGCCCGAGGCCCGCGCCATCGTGGGCCAGCGCATGGCGCTCTATGTCTCCGGCGGGCTGCGCCGCGGCACCGACCTGCTCAAGGCGCTGGCCCTGGGCGCCGATGCGGTGCTGGCCGGCCGTGCCGTCCTCTACGGCCTGTGCGCAGGCGGCGCGGCCGGTGCGCAGCGCGCGCTGCAGATCCTGCACCAGGAAGCACTGGACGCGATGGGCCTGCTGGGCGTGGCGTCGGTTCGCGAGCTGGGGCCGGGCTGTCTGCGCGCCGTCCGCGACCCAGGCCCTTGCGAACAGGTTCCGAAGGGCGGTACCCGCCGCTCGTCCACATCGCCGGCCGGCGACGCGCGGTGAGCCGAGCATCGCGCGGGCATGGCCCCTCATCACCACCCGTTGCGACGTCCAGGAACCACCCATGAATTACGGCGATGTTGAGGAAACCGTCCAGCGTGCCGTCGAGTGGCTGCGCCTGCTGGTGGAGACGCTGGGAGCCTTGGTCATCGCCGCGGGCATCGTGGTGGCGGTGTTCGGCCTGGTACGGCATGCGCTCAACGCCCGCGGCACGAGCTTCACGCCCATACGCCTGGCGTTCGCGCGCTACCTCACGCTGGCGCTGGAGCTGCAGCTGGCGGCCGACATCCTGTCCACCTCGGTGGCGCCGACCTGGGAGCGCATCGGCAAGCTCGCTGCCATCGCCATCATCCGCACCGCGCTCAACTACTTCCTGAGCCGCGAGATGAGGGACGAGCAGGCCGGCGAAGAGCCGGCGCTGCGCGGGCACGCCACCGTGCCCGACGCGCCCGCCGGGCCGGGCCGTGGTCACTGAGCGCTCGCCGCGGCGCGGCGGGCTTCGCGGCGAGTTGCTGCTGGCGCTGCTGCCTACCGCCACCGTGCTGCTGGTGCTGGCCTTCGTGGAGGCGCTGGCGCAGCAGCGGCTGCTGTTCGCGTCGCTGGCCTCCAGCGCCTTCCTGATCTACCTCGATCCCGAGCACGAGATGAACCGCGTGCGCACGCTGGTGCTGTCGCAGCTCGCGGCGGCGGGCATCGGCTGGCTATGCCATGTGGCACTGGGGCCCGGCTACCTGGCGGCCGGACTGTCGATGCTGGTGGTGATCGGGGCCATGGTGGCGCTGGACCTCATGCACCCGCCCGCGGTGTCCACCGCGCTGAGCTTCGGCCTGCAGGCCGCGGGTGAGCACAGCCTGGTCCTTTTCACCACCGCGGTGGCCATCACCGCCGTGCTGGTCGGCTTGCAGCAGGTGGTGCTGCGCCTGGCACGGCGGGTGCGCCGAGACCTGCGCTCCAGCGCGGAGCAAGGGCGTCTTCATGCGGATTGACGCCCCTGCGTCCCCAACGGGGCGGACTTCGGACGGAGGCTACAGGCGGTCCAGGCGACCGCCGTCCACGCGCAGCGCCGCGCCCTGCACGAAGACCGCCTCGTCGGAGGCGAGAAACGCCACGGCGGCGGCAACGTCCTGCGGCTGTCCCACGTCGGCGAGGCTGACGGTCTCGATGCCCGACTTCAGGTTCGGATTGGCCCACAGCATCGGCGTGTCCACGGCGCCGGGCAGGATGGCGTTGGCCCGGATGCCCTTGGCCTTGCCCTCGATGGCGGTGGAGCGCGTGAGCGACAGGAGCGCGGCCTTGGCCGCCGCGTAGGAGGCCACCAGCGGCGTGGTCTCCTCGGCGTGGATGCTGGAGACGTTGACGATCGCGCCGCCCGGGCGCATGTGGACGAAGGCCTGCCGCGTGAAGAAGAAGGCGCCCATCAGGTCCACGCACAGCACGCGCATCCAGTCGTCGGCCGTGTGCTCCTGCAGCGGCTTGAACACCATCAGCCCGGCGTTGTTGACCACCACGTCCAGCCGTCCCCAGCGCTGCAGCACCGCCTGCACGGCGGCGGCGACCTGCTCCTCCTGCGCCACGTCGCAGGCCTGGGCCAGCGCGTCGGGCGCGCCGTCGTCGCGCAGCTGCTGCACGGCCGCCCCGGCCTTGCCGGCATCCAGGTCGGCGACCAGCACGCGCGCACCCTCCTGACCCAGGCGCCGGGCCACGGCCAGGCCGATGCCGCTGGCCGCACCGGTGACGATGGCCACCTTGTCCTGGAATCGCATGATCAGCCTCCTTGCACGTCGTGCGGCTCGGTGGGCGTGCGGGCCAGTCCGGCCGAGGCCTCGGACCGCTGGCCGGCGGCCCAGGACTGCGCGTAGCGCCGCGGCCGCACCACGGGCACCTGCAGGCACACGCTCTGCGTCGGCAGCACCTCCCGCCAGTCGGCGATGAGCTTCTGGTAGGCCTGGCCCACGGGCCGGATCCTGCGGTCGAGGTCGTACAGCCCCAGCGGGTTGACGCGGCCGTTGGCCTCGCGCAGCGCCGTGTCCCAGTCCACCTGGTCGGTGAGCGAATACCAGGTGAAGCCCAGGATGGGCACGCCGTCGTTGCGCAGGCGCAGCACGTTGGCCCACTCCTTCCACAGCCAGTACACCGCCTCGTCGCCGTTGGGGCCCTGGGCGAGGTTGGTCTCGGTGTGCATGACCGGCAGCCGGTAGCGGTCGTAGTACTGCCACGTGAGCTCGTCGTAGCCGAACACCTCGCCGGCCGCGGCGGTGCGGCCGTCCTCCCACACCCGGTGCTCGTTGGTGACGTAGTAGTCGTTGCCCATGATGCAGTGGTGCTTGAGGCGCTGGCCCAGGAAGAAGTGGTACTCCTCGCGCGTCATGCCGTTGTCCAGCAGGTACTCGTACATCTGCGAGTCCACGCGCCGGCCGTAGTTCAGGTCCAGCGACAGGAAGCGGCGGGCATTGAGCACCTCGGCCGGGCCGATGGCCCGCGGGTTGTCGGCATGGAAGTACTCGGACGACTCGCTCTGGATGAAGAGGGCGTCGGGGCGCACGCCGAGGATGGCGCGCATCGCCAGCACGTTGGCCTTGACGACGTGCTTGAGCGCCGTGACGAAGGCGCGGTCGCTGCGCAGCTGCTCGTTCCACCAGCCGTAGGAGGCGGAGAACAAGGCGCAGATGAACATCTCGTTGACCGGCGTGTAGAGCTGCACCCAGGGAAAGCGGCGGGCGAACGCGGCGGCGTAGTCCGCGAACAGCGCAGGGAAATCGGGGTTCTGGAAGTTGCCGATCCAGTCCGGCACGCCGAAATGGCACAGGTCCACGATGGGAACGATGTCGCGCGCCGCCAGGTCGGCGAAGGTGGTGTCGGCGAAGGACCAGTCGTGATGTCCGGCACCGAGCCAGGTGCGGTGGATGGGCGGCCCATAGCGCAGGAACGACAGGCCGAGCGCCTGCACGCGATCGAAATCCTCCTTCCAGCGCGCGTAGTGGCCACAGGCGTCCATCTCGTCCCGGCGCATGCGGCCACCGTCGATGGTCGGGCATGAGTTCTCGATGCCAGTGGCAAACATGAAGGCCGGTCTCACGGCAGCTGCATTCCTCGACGGTGCGGGCACGGGGCCCTGCCCGGATGCGGGCAAGGAAGAGGCCCGGGCCGAGCGCGGCGAGGACCAGCCGCTTTCGAGCATGTCCTGCCTGCCGTGCTTAAGCCGCTCTTAAGCACACCGGCACCGCGCTTGCCGCGATGCCGGCTCAAGGCTTTCGCCGTCGCGACTGCAGGGAGGTTGCGCTGGTTTCCAGGCGATCGCTCACTGCCACCGAAGGGGCCCATGCCATGACCATGACCGTCAGCGACCAAGTCCTGCAGCGCCTGCACGAGTGGGGCGTGCGCCGCATCTACGGCTACCCCGGCGACGGCATCAACGGCCTGATGGGCGCGCTGGACCGCTGCAGCGACCGCGTCGAGTTCATCCAGGCCAGGCACGAGGAGCTGGCGGCCTTCATGGCCACCGCGCATGCCAAGTTCACGGGCGAGGTGGGCGTGTGCATGGCGACCTCCGGGCCGGGCGCGATCCACCTGCTCAACGGCCTGTACGACGCCAAGGCCGACCACCAGCCGGTGGTCGCCATCGTGGGGCAGCAGGCGCGCGCGGCGCTGGGCGGCGACTACCAGCAGGAGGTGGACCTGCTGAGCCTGTTCAAGGACGTGGCCCACGAGTACGTGCACATGGCCACCGTGCCGGCGCAGATCCGCCACCTGGTGGACCGCGCCATGCGCATCGCGCGCGACCAGCGCACCGTCACCTGCGTCATCCTGCCCAACGACCTGCAGGAGCTGAAGGCCGAGCCCGACCCGCCGCGCGAGCATGGCACCGTCCATTCGGGCATCGGGTTCACGGCCAAGCGCGTGCTGCCGGCGCAGGCCGACCTGCAGGCCGCGGCCGACGTGCTCAACGCCGGCCAGCGCGTGGCCATCCTGGCCGGGGCCGGCGCGCTGCACGCCACCGACGAGCTCATCGCCGTGGCCGAGACGCTGGGCGCGGGCGTCGCCAAGGCGCTGCTGGGCAAGATGGCCGTGCCCGACGACCTGCCCTATGTCACCGGTTCCATCGGGCTGCTGGGCACCGTGCCGAGCTGGGAGCTGATGAGCGGCTGCGACACGCTGCTGATGGTGGGGTCGAGCTTCCCGTACTCGGAGTTCCTGCCCAAGGAGGGCCAAGCGCGCGGCGTGCAGATCGACACCGACGGCCGCAAGCTCTCGCTGCGCTACCCGATGGAGGTCAACCTCGTCGGCGACAGCCGGCTCACGCTGCAGGCGCTGCTGCCGCTGCTGCAGCCCAAGGCGGACCGCGCGTGGCGCGACAAGATCGAGGCCGGCGTGCGCCAGTGGTGGCAGGTGCTGGAGCAGCGCGCCATGAACGAGGCCAAGCCGATCAACCCGCAGCGCGTGTTCTGGGAGCTGTCGCCGCGGCTGCCCGACAACGCCATCCTCACCTGCGACTCCGGCACCAGCGCCGCCTGGTACGCGCGCGACCTCAAGGCCCGGCGCGGCATGATGGGCTCGCTCTCCGGCGGCCTGGCCACCATGTGCCCGGCCGTGCCCTATGCCACCGCCGCCAAGTTCGCCTACCCGGACCGCCCGGTGGTGGCGCTGGTGGGCGACGGCGCGATGCAGATGCTGGGCCTCAACGCGCTGGTGACCATCGCGCACCAGTGGCGGCGCTGGAGCGACCCGCGGCTGGTGGTCATGGTGCTGCACAACGGCGACCTCAACATGGTCACCTGGGAGCAGCGCGTGGGCGCGGGCGATCCGAAGTTCGAGGACTCGCAGGTGCTGCCGGCCTTCCCCTACGCCCAGTACGCGCAGATGCTGGGCCTGCACGGCCTGCGGGTGGACCATCCGGACGCGATCGCCGGTGCCTGGGAGCAGGCGCTGTCGGCCGACCGCCCCGTGCTGCTGGAGATGGTGACCGACGCCAACGTGCCGCCGCTGCCGCCGCACGTGACGTGGAAGCAGGCCCGGCACTACGCCAAGGCGTTGCTGCACGGCGACCCCGAGGCGCTGCAGACCGTCATGGCCAGCATGCGCGAGGCCTGGGACGGGCTCACGGCCAAGCGCGGCTGAGGCGCGATGGCCATGCTGGCGGCGCCGCTCGACACCGCGGCCCTGGAGCGCCGCCTGCGCGAGACGGTGCGCGGCGAGGTGCGCTTCGACGACGGCAGCCGCGCCCTCTACGCCACGGACGCCTCCAACTACCGGCAGGTGCCCATCGGCGTGGTGATCCCGCGCGACGCGCAGGACGTGATCGCCACCGTCGCCGCCTGCCACGCGTTCCGGGCGCCCGTGCTCTCGCGCGGCGGTGGCACCAGCCTGTGCGGGCAGTGCTGCAACGTCGCGGTCGTGATGGACTTCTCCAAGCACATGAACCGCGTGCTGGAGATCGATCCGGCCGCGCGCACGGCGCGCGTGCAGCCCGGCGTGGTGCTGGACGAGCTGCGCGACCAGGCCGCGCGCCACGGCCTGACCTTCGCGCCCGACCCGGCCACGCACGACCACAACACGCTGGGCGGCATGATCGGCAACAACTCCTGCGGCCCGCATTCGGTCATGGGCGGCGAGACGGTGCACAACGTCATCGAGCTGGACGTGCTCACCCACGACGGCCTGCGCCTGACGGTGGGCGCTACCGACGACGCGGCCCTGGCACGCCTGCGTGCCGGCGGCGGGCGCGCAGCGGAGATCGTTGCCGGGCTCAAGCAACTGGCCGAACGCTACGCGCCGCTGATCCGGGAGAAATTCCCCGACATCCCGCGCCGGGTCTCGGGCTACAACCTGCCCGCGCTGCTGCCCGAGAAGGGTTTCGACCTTGCCAAGGCGCTGGTGGGCAGCGAGGGCACCTGCGTCGTGGTCCTGGAAGCGACGCTGCGGCTGCTGCCCAACCCCAAGGCGCGCACGCTGCTGGTGCTGGGCTACGACAGCGTCTATGAAGCCGGCGACCACGTGGTCGATGTCATGCAGGCCGGGCCGATCGCGCTGGAGGGCCTGGACGACCGGCTCATCGAGGACATGAAGCACACCCACCTGCACGTCAACTACGTCGGCCTGCTGCCCGAAGGCAAGGGCTGGCTGCTGGTGGAGTTCGGCGGCGACACGCGCGAGGAGGCGGACGCCAAGGCCCAGGCCCTGATGGACCGCCTCAAGCAGGTGGACAAGCCGCCCTCCATGAAGCGGGTGGACGACCCCGTGCAGGAGGCCCATCTCTGGAAGGTGCGCGAGTCGGGCCTGGGTGCCACGGCGCACGTGCCCAATGCGCCCGTCACCTGGGAAGGCTGGGAGGACTCCTCCGTGCCGCCCGAGCGGCTGGGCGAGTACCTGCGTGCGCTGCGCCGGCTGTTCGACGAGTACGGCTATGGTTGCGACCTCTACGGCCACTTCGGCCAGGGCTGCGTGCACACGCGCATCGACTTCGACCTGGAGACGCAGCCCGGCATCGACAAGTTCCGCCGCTTCCTGCACGACGCGGCCAGGCTCGTCACCTCGCTGGGCGGCTCGATCTCGGGCGAGCACGGCGACGGCCAGTCCAAGGCCGAGCTGCTGCCCATCATGTACGGGCCGGCGCTGGTGCGCGCCTTCGAGGAGTTCAAGGCGCTGTGGGACCCGGACAACCTGATGAACCCGGGCAAGGTGGTGCATCCCTACCGCGCCGACCAGCACCTGCGCCTGGGCACCAGCTACCGGCCGCTGCCCGTGGCCACGCGCATGTTCTTCGCCGACGACCAGGGCGATTTCAGCCGCAGCGTGCTGCGTTGCGTGGGCGTGGGCGAGTGCCGCAAGCGCGAGGGCACCATGTGCCCGAGCTACAAGGCGACGCTGGAGGAGCAGCATTCCACGCGCGGGCGCGCGCACCTGCTGTTCGAGATGCTCAACGGCGAGCGCGAGCAGGGCGTGCTCAAGCGCGGCTGGCAGGACGAGTCGGTGAAGGAGGCGCTGGACCTGTGCCTTTCCTGCAAGGCCTGCAAGCACGAGTGCCCGGTGAAGGTGGACATGGCGGCGTACAAGGCCGAGTTCCTGTCGCACTACCACGAGCACCACGCCAGGCCGCTGGCCGCGCGCGTCTTCGGCTTCATCGACCGCTGCTGCGCGATGGCCGAGCTGGCGCCGGGCGTGGTGAACGCCTTCTTGCAGCACGAGCCCTGGGCCGGACTGGCCAAGCGGGGCGTGGGCATCGCGCCGCAGCGGCGGCTGCCGGCCTTCGCGCGGCACAGCTTTCGCGCCGGCTTCGAGTGGCGGCGCGACGACGGCCCCGGCCTGCGTGGCGAGGTGCTGCTGTGGCCCGACACCTTCAACGACCACTTCCATCCCCAGGTGGCGCATGCCGCGGTGCGGGTGCTGCGGCACGCCGGCTTCGCGGTGCGGCTGCCGCGGCGGCGGCTGTGCTGCGGGCGGCCGCTGTACGAGTTCGGCTACCTGGATGCGGCGCGCACCTACCTGCGGCGGGTGCTGGACGAGCTGGACGCGGACCTTCACGCCGGGACGCCCATCGTCGTGCTGGAGCCCGCCTGCCTGTCGGTGTTCAAGGAGGAGCTGCCGATGATGCTGCCGCACGACGAGCAGGCGCGGCGGCTGCGGCAACAGAGCTTCCTGCTCAGCGACTTCCTGCAGCAGCGCGCCCCCGACCTGGCGCTGGCGCCGCTGCGCCGCCCGGCGCTGGTGCACCTGCACTGCCATCACAAGTCGGTGCTGGGCACCGAGGCCGAGCTAGCGCTGCTCAAGCAGACGGGATTGGACCTGCGTCAGCCTGATACCGGCTGCTGCGGCATGGCCGGCTCCTTCGGGTTCGAGGCGCGCAAGTACGAGGTGTCGATGCGCTGCGCCGAGCGCGTGCTGCTGCCCGCGGTGCGCGAGCTGGCGCCGGACGCGCTGGTGGTTGCCGACGGCTACAGCTGCCGCGAGCAGATCGTCCAGGCCACCGGGCGGCCGGTGCATCACCTGGCGGAGGTGCTGTGCATGGCACTGCCGGGAACCGACGCCATACCGCCATGACTTTGCCTGGCGAGGGCCGCGCCGGCGTCATGGCGGGTGTGGCTCTCACGGAGTCCGCGCGGCCCGCTGGCTGCAGCGCGCGAACCCCCTCAACCGCAGCAGCATCCGCCGCCGCGCTTCGGCGCGGTGGCCCCGCGCGGGGCGGCTGCCACCGGCACGGGCCGGGCCGAGTAGCCTGCGTCCTCGATGGCCTGGCGCAATTGCGCCGCCTGTGCCGCAGAATCGATCCGCACCAGGTGGCGTGCGAGATCCACATCGACTTGCGCCTGGGGATCAGTAGCCTTCACGGCCCGGGTGATGGCTCCGACGCAGTGTCCGCAGCTCATGTCATTGACTTGGAAGGCAATCATCTCGTTTCTCCAACGGCAAACCACAGTGGGAGCGAGTTTGAACCTTCCCACGATGGCAATCTCAACACGCATTGCCCCAAACCCGGGCCGGCAGCATGGTCGTGCAGGCCTTGGGCCCGGTCGGCTCCCAGAGGGCGAGTCAAGCCCGGCGTGCTGCCATGAAGAGGAACGGCCCTTGCCCGCACGTGTGTCATGACCGCATCCGGCAACCCGTCTGCGCACCGCTCCCTTGTCTTCCTGCTCGACGAGGGCAGCGTGATACCGCTGGCCCATGACGCCTATGTACAACTGGCGCAGGGGCAGAAGTCCTTGCCGCAGCTTGCCAACCGCCGGGTCAGGCTGGCCGACTGGTACGTCGAACTCCTGGAAGGTCAGCAGCTCCGGCGAGTAAGCGAGTGGTACGGATGGGTGTGTTTCGACGCGGAGGGCCGGCTCGATCCCGCACCCGACAGGCCGGCGGTGACTGGGACCGACAACGTCGATCCCACCGCGTTGCCCACGCCGGATGAAATCGAGCGCATGCGCCGATGCATGTCCCACGCGCAAGGCCAGCAGGAAGGCTCCGCATGATGCGACGCTGGCTTGTGCTGGCCGGGCTGCTGGTGCTCGTGGGCCTGCAGCTGCGCCGCCGCCGTGGGCGTGGGCCCGTGCCGGACGCGGGCGACGTCGCGCCCGATGGCACGACGTTGGAGCGGTACGCCGGGTAAGGTGGGGTACCGGCGCCGCGGCGCTCAGCGCCCCGAGCCGGCCTGGCGCAGCGGCTGCAGTTGCTGCGGCGGCTGCATGGCCGCGGGCTCCGTCTCGCGCGTGGCGAAGTCCACGCTGCCCAGGCCGAACAGCAGCGCCAGCGTCCCGGCGGCCACGGCGGCGGCCACGCGGGCCAGGGCGGTGCTGCGGCCCAGGCCCATGAACAGCCCCAGCACCAGCGCCGACTTGAGCGCGGCGATGGCCAGGCCGATCACCAGGTTGAGCCGGCCCAGCGGCAGGTAGGCGCTGCCCAGGCTCAGCAGCAGCAGCGCCAGCAGCGCGGCCCAGGCCATGCCGATGCGCCGGCAACGGCGCTCGAAGGCCGAAGCGTCGCGGCTCACGTCGCCCTCCCGGCCAGGTACAGCAGCGGGTACAGCACGATCCAGACGATGTCCACGAAGTGCCAGTACAGCCCGGCGACTTCCACGCGCCCGGCATCGGCCCAGGGCGAGCCCCGCCACGCGCCCCAGGCGAAGGTGCCCAGCAGTCCCACGCCGATGAGCAGGTGCAGCGCGTGCAGGCCCGTCATCACGAAATACAGCATGAAGAAAAGCTCCGCGCCCGCGTGCCGCGCCAGCGCGAAGCCCGGGCCGGGGAACAGGCCCTCGTGCCACTCCTTGGCGTACTCCACGCCCTTGAGCGCCAGGAAGGCCCCGCCCAGCAACGCGGCGCCGGCCAGCAGCCAACCCGTCGCACGCCGGCGCCGCTGCTCGCCCGCGCAGGCCGCCGCCACGGCCACCAGCGCGCTGCTGCTCAGCAGCAGCGCCGTGTTGAGCGTGCCCAGCACCACGTGGGTGTGGCGGCTGGCGACGCTGAAACCTTCGCTCCAGTGCGTGCGGCCCCAGGTGTAGGCGGCGAACAGCCCACCGAAGAACAGCAGCTCAGTGGCGAGGAAGATCCACATGCCCAGCTGCGCCGTGTCCGGTGGCGGGGCGGCGGCTTCGGCGGGGAGGGCGCTGCTCATGGCGGCGTGCTGGCGGCGCCGGCGTCCGGCAGCGGCCGGTCCCGCAAGGCGTCGGGCGCGGTGTGCTCGGTGGCCGCCTCGGGCGTGTAGTCGTACACCCGCCGCGGCGGCCGGGGCGGCTCGTTGAAGTTGTGCGTGGGCGGCGGCGAGCTGGTCTGCCACTCCAGTCCGGTCGCGCCGAAGGGGTTGTCCGTGGCGCGCCGGCCGCGGGCCAGCGACCACGCCAGGTACACCAGCGGCATCAGGTAGCCCAGCGCCAGCACCACCGCGCCGCTGGAGGAGAACAGGTTGAGCACCTGGAACTCCGGCGGATAGGCGTGGTAGCGCCGCGGCATGCCGTGCAGGCCCAGCAGGTACTGCGGGAAGAAGGTGAAGTTGAAGCCCAGGAAGATCAAAACGGCCGCGATGCGCGCCCACACCTCCGGGTACTCGCGGCCCGTGGCCTTGGGCCACCAGAAGTGCAGCGCGCCGAAATACGCCATCACCGAGCCGCCGACCATGATGTAGTGGAAGTGCGAGACCACGAAATACGTGTCCGACAGGTGCACGTCCAGCGACAGCGAGGCCAGGAACAGCCCCGTGAGGCCGCCGATGGTGAAGAGTCCCACGAAGCCCAGCGCGTAGAGCATGGGCGCATCGAACCGGATCGCGCCCTTGTGCAGCGTCGCGGTCCAGTTGAAGACCTTGATGGCCGAGGGAATCGCCACCAGGAAGCTCAGCAACGAGAAAACCATCGAGGCCGCCGGCGATTGCCCGGCCACGAACATGTGGTGCCCCCACACCAGGAAGCCGATGCTGGCGATGCCCAGGATGGCGTAGGCCATGAAGCGGTAGCCGAAGATGGGCCGGCGCGCGAAGCACGGCACGATCTCGCTGACCACGCCCATGGCCGGCAGCACCATGATGTAGACCGCCGGGTGCGAGTAGAACCAGAACAGGTGCTGGAACAGCAGCGGGTCGCCCCCGTGCGCCGGGTCGAACACGCCCACCTGGAACAGACGCTCCGCCACCACCAGCAGCGCCGTGACCGCCAGCACCGGCGTGGCCAGCACCAGGATCACGCTGGTGGCGTAGATCGCCCACACGAACAGCGGCAGCTGGAACCAGCCCAGGCCCGGCACGCGGCAGCGGTGCACCGTGACGATGAAGTTCAGCCCGGTGAGGATGGACGAGAAGCCGGTGACGAACACGCCCAGCAGCGTCAGCGTGACGTAGCCGTTGGAGAACATCGACGAGTAGGGCGTGTAGAAGGTCCAGCCCGTGTCCACGCCGCCCAGGAACAGCGCCGCCAGCGTCAGCACCCCGCCGGCGAGGTAGACGTACCAGCTCAGCAGGTTCAGCCGCGGGAAGGCCAAGTCGCGCGCGCCGATCATCAGCGGCAGCACGAAGTTGCCCATCACCGACGGGATCGACGGGATCAGGAACAGCCACACCATGATCACGCCGTGCGCGGTGAAGAGCTTGTTGTAGGTGTCGTCGCCCACCAGGTCGCCCGGCGGCGTGGCCAGCTCCAGCCGGATGATCGTCGCCGCCGCGCCGCCGACGAAGAAGAAGGCCGTGATGGCGATGGCGTAGAGGATGGCGATGCGCTTGTGGTCGCGCGCCAGCAGCCAGGAGCGCAGCGTCAGGCCGTCGTCGAGGTAGCTCATGGCCGTCCCTCCGTGGTGGCGTGCAGGTACGCGATCAGTGCCTGGATGTCCTCCTCGCTGACCTGTCCGGCGAAGGAAGGCATCACCGGCTCGAAGCCGGCCACCACGTCCTTGCGCGGCAGCAGGATGCTGTCGCGCAGGTAGTTGTCGTCGGCCACCACCGTGCGCCCGTCCTGCAGGTGCACGCGGCGTCCGGGCAAGTTGTCGAGCAGCGGCGCGTGCACGGTGGAGCCGGTGGCGTGGCAGCCACTGCAGCCGAGCTGGCGGAACAAGGCGAAGCCGTACTGCGCGAGGCTGGGCTGCGCCGGCCCCTCGGCCAGCCAGCGGCTGAAGTCGTCCGGGCGCATCACGACGACGCGACCGACCATGTGCGAGTGCTCGCTGCCGCAGTACTCGGCGCAGAAGAGGTGGAACTCGCCGAGCTGCGTGGGCGTGAACCACAGCGCCGTGATGCGTCCGGGCAGCACGTCCTGCTTGAGGCGGAAGGCGGGCACGTAGAAGCTGTGGATGGCATCCTGCGCGCTCATGCGCAGCAGCACCGGCTGGCCCAGCGGCACGTGCAGCTCGTTGATCTCGCGCCGGCCGTTGCGGTGCTGCAGCTTCCACATCCACTGCTTGGCCACCACCGCCACCGGCAGCGCGTCGGGCGGCGGGCGGTACAACCGCAAGTAGTCGCGCGCGGACCAGGCGCAGATGCCCACGAAGATGAACAGCGGCGTCAGCGTCCAGGCGACCTCCAGCCAGGTCAGGTTGCGCTTGGCCTTGGACCGCGGCGCGTTGCTGCCCTGGCGGTAGCGCACGCAGAAGAAGACGATCAGCACGCACACCCCCAGCGCCACGCTGCCGCACAGGATCACCATGGCCGTGAACAGCGTGTCCACCGGTGCCGCGGCGGTGGAGGCGGCCTGGTCCAGCAGGTGGAAGCCCGCGGACAGGCCGGCATCGACCTCGCTGCTCACCGCGGCCTCCGTCCCGGCCAGGCCTGCCGTGCCACGAAGGCCAGCAGCGCCAGCGCCGTGAGCAGCCCCACCGCGCGCACCGCCTGCAGCACCGCCGCGCTGTGGCGGCCGAGTTGCTCATCGAGGTGGGCGCACAGCAGCGCCAGGCGGTCCGACAGCCCGCCGATGCGGCCCTCGCCGGCGGCCACCAGCGCCAGCCGCAGCTCCGCGGGGTCGAAGCGCACGCCCGGCAGGTAGCGCGAGACGCGGCCATCGGGCGTGAGCACCGCCACCACGGCGGGGTGGGCGTAGGCGTCTTCCGGGCTGTTGGCGTCGCCGATGGAGCGGTAGCGCCAGCCCAGGGCGTCTGCCAATGAGCGCAGCGCCGGCTCGGTGCCGGTGAGCAGGCGCAGGTCCAGCGGCGTGTCCGGCCGGCGCGGCCCTTCCAGGACGTCGGCGTAGGCGAGGTTGGCGTCGCGCGCGGCTTGCGCGGTGGCCGGGGTGTCGGCCGGGTCGATGCTGACGCGCACGATCCGGTAGGCGCTGCGCGGCAAGCCGGTGTCGTGCAGCGCTTCGAGCAGACCCTGCATCAGCAGCCCGCACAGCTGCGTGCAGCGGTAGTAGCCCAGCACCAGCAGCACCGGGCGCCCGCCGAAGCTTTCACCCAGGCGCACCGGGCGGCCGGAGCTGTCCAGCAGGGGCAGCGCCGGCGGCAGTTGGGCGTCCAGGTGCTGCTGCAGGCCGGCGTCGGGGGGCGGAGGGGGCGGGGACAGCGGCTGGGCCATCGACGGCGCCAGGCACAGCAGCCAGGCTGCCGCGCAGCTCGCGAGGCGCTTGCCGGCTTTCACGGCGCTCCTCCTGCGCTGGCTGCCGGCGCCGCCAGCAGCGCCATCGCGTCCTCGATGGGGATGTGCACGATGCCCGCGCCGGCATCGACCCAGCCGCGCCCGTGCAGCCGCGCCTCCTTCTCTGCCCGGTAGGCCGCCAGGTCGGGCTGCGGCGCGTTCTGCACGCGGGGTCCGGGGATGGTCAGCGTGTAGGGCTGCGCCAGCCGCTCGCCGCCGGGACGCATGTCCCGCCCGTGCAGCCACAGCAGCACCAGGATCACCACGCCGATCACCGTGCCGGCGATGGCCGCGCCGGCCAGCGCGATGCGGCCGGTGGGCAGATCAGGCGCGGCCATGCCGCACCTCCTGCGTGGCGAATCCCGGCTCCGAGGCGCCCGCTGGCGCCTCGAACAGCAGCAGCCCCATGCCCAGCGCCAGCGAGGGCAGCAGCCACCAGGCGAGCCAGGTGCCGGTGGCGACCGAGGGCAGCACCAGCCACGCGGTGTTGAGCGCCTGCGTGAGCAGCAGCCCGGCGGCGATGCGGCCCAGCCACCGCGGCCGGTCCTTGAGCCGGCGCTGCAGCAGCGCCAGCAGCGGCAGCGCGAGCTGCAGCAGCACCAGCGCGACACCCACCCACCACCAGCCGCTGCGCAGCCGCGGCACGTACCAGGCGATCTCGGCCGGCAGGTTCTCGGCCCAGATGATCAGGAACTCCATGAACGCCAGGTAGGCCCAGGTCAGCAGCCACATCAGCAGCAGGTTGCCCAGGTCGCGCGCCACGGGAGTCTGCTCGGCCGCCTCGGCTTCCAGTGCCTTGGGCGCCCAGTGCGCCAGTTGCCACACGCTGAGCGCGGTGCCGCCCAGCGCCTGGCCCGAGAGCACGACCAGGCCGAAGGCGGTGCTGAACCAGCCCGGCACCAGCGACATCAGCAGGTCCACCGAGGCCAGCGTGCCGGTGAGCGTGTAGATCGCCAGCGCCGCTGCCGCGCGGCCCTTGCCGGCCAGCGAGGCAGGCCGGGTGAGCCACCACCACAGCGCGCCGTACAGCGCCAGGCGCATCCCGACGAAGCCCGGCTGCAGCCAGAACGTGGGGAAGGCCGGCCGTGCCAGACCTTGCGCCCAGCCCTGTGGATCGGCCGCCCAGGGATAGAGCTGGCGCAGGCCCAGTGCCAGCGGCAGGAACAGCAGCAGCGCCCAGGGCAGCCGCGATGCCGCTGCCAGTGCCGCCGGCCGCAGCGCCTGGCCCCAGGCACCGCCGACGAGACGGTGCAGCCACAGGTTGACCATCCCGCCCAGCATCAGCCCGGTGACGAACCACCAGGCCGCCAGCCAGCAGGCCCAGAACAGCCGCGCATCCAGTGCCGCGCCGGGCAGGGCCAGCGCGAGAGCCACCAGGCCGGCGGCCCGGCGGCGCGTGAGCCAGCGGCTGGCGGTGGCGTTCATCGCCCGTGGCCTTCCTCGGCCGCGGAAGCCGCCCCCGCCGGCGCCAGCGCCCGCAGCGAGGCCTGCAGCGCCGGCGGCAGCGAGGCGATGCGCGCGTGCTGGCTGAGCTGCAGCGCGCGGATGTAGGCGACGATGGCCCAGCGGTCGTCCGGTGCCACGCGGTCGGCGTAGGGCACCATGACCCCGTAGCCCTGCGTGATCACGTCGTAGAAGTGCCGGTCCGGCGCCTGGCGCAGCCGGTCCTGGTGGTAGCTGGGCGGCGCCGGGAAGCCGCGGCGCACGACGGGGCCGTCGCCGTCGCCCAGCGGGCTGTGGCAGGGCAGGCAGTAGATGGTGTAGCGCTCCTGGCCGCGGCGCAGCAGCTCGGCCGTGACGGGCGGCAGCGCCGTCGCGGCCTGTGCGGACTGCAGTTGCGCCGGCGCGTCGTCGCCGCGGCGTCCGCTGCTGGTGGCGGCCAGGTCGCCCATCGCATGCGCCACGCTGCCCGGCGGCGGCGGGCGCGAGGCCTTGCCGTCGGCGAACAAGGAGCTGGGCTCGCCCGGGTCCAGGCGCGGCTGGTCGTACATGTTGCGCATCAGGCGCTCGCAGCCCGCGAGCAGGAGCAGGGCGCACACCAGCAGCGGCCACGGACGCCTCACCGGAACACCTCCGAACGCCGCAGCGGCGCTTGCGCATCCAGCCAGGCCGCGCTGCGCTGCTCGTCGAAGGCCGGGTCGTCGGCGCGCAGGCACAGGAAGAAGCGGTTGCGCGTGGCCAGGTCGAAGTCCGGCGCCGAGAACACCGGGTGCGCCAGGTCGGGCAGCCGGTTGCCGAAGATGACCATGGCAAAGGCGGTGAGCGCACCGCCCAGCACCGTGAGCTCGAAGGCCACCGGCACGAACATCGGCCAGCTGTGCAGCGGCCGGCCGCCGATGTTCACCGGGTAGTCCACCACCGCCGAGTACCACTGCATGAAGTAGCCCAGGCTGCCGCCCAGCAGCGCGCCGATGAAGGTCGCCAGCGCCACCCGGTTGCGCGCGAAACCCACGGCCTGCGCCAGCCCCTCGACGTGGAAGGGCGCGTAGGCCTCCACCTGCGCGTAGCCGGCCTGGCGCGCGGCCCGCGTGGCGCGCAGCAGCTCGTCGGCCGTGCGGAACTCGGCCAGCAGGCCCCACGGCCGGCGCGCGTTGGATGAGGCTGCCCCGGCCGGCGGCGGGTTTGCGGGCGACGGAGCCGCTTCAGGCGCCGGTGCCGGTGTCGGCGCAGACGGCACCGCCGGGCGCGAGCCTTCCTGCGCGCTCTCCTTCACCAGCAGCCGCATCTCCGAGATGGAGATCGCCGGCAGCACGCGGATGAAGACCAGGAACAGCCAGGCGAAGGCGCTGATCGAACCCAGCAGGAACACCCAGTCCCACAGCGTCGGCACGAACAGGCCCCAGGAGGAGGGCAGGAAGTCGCGGTGCAGGCTCTGCACGACGATGGTCACGCGCTCCATCCACATGCCCAGGTTGATCACCAGGCTCAGCAGGAACAGCGCCAGCGCGCTGCGGCGCACGCGGCGCCACCACAGCAGCTGCGGCACCACCACGTTGCAGGCGAGCATGCTCCAGTACACCGGTGCGTAGGCGCCGCTCCAGCGGTCCTGCGTCATCGCGATCTCGTAGGTGTCGCCGCTGTAGAAGGCCATGAAGGTTTCGCACGCGTAGCCGTAGGCCACCAGCGCGCCGGTGGCCAGCAGCACCTTGGCGGCATGGTCCAGGTGCACGTCGGTGATGAAGTCGTGCAGCTGGAAGGCGCGGCGCAGCGGGATGGCGAGCGTGAGCACCATCGCGAAGCCGGAGAAGAGCGCACCGGCGACGAAATAGGGCGGGAAGATGGTGGAGTGGTAGCCCGGCGTGTTGCCGATGGCGAAGTCCAGCGACACCACCGAGTGCACCGACACCACCAGCGGCGTCGCCAGCCCGGCAATCAGCAGATAGGCCGAGGCGTGCCGCGCCCAGTGCCGCGCCTCGCCGCGCCAGCCCAGCGCGAACAGGCCGTAAGCCGCGCGCTTGAAGCGCGTGCCGGCGCGGTCGCGCAGCGTCGCCAGGTCCGGAATCAGCCCCAGGTACCAGAACAGGAACGAGACGACGATGTAGGTGCCGATGGCAAAGAAGTCCCACACCAGCGGGCTGCGCCACTGCGGCCACAGGTTCATCTTGTCCGGGTAGGGCGCGAGCCAGTAGAAGAACCAGGGCTGCCCCAGGTGCAGCACCGGGAACAGCCCCGCCATGGCCGCGGCGAACAGCGTCATGGCCTCGGCGAAGCGGTTGATGGAGGTGCGCCAGCGCTGGCGCAGCAGCAGCAGCACCGCGGAGATGAAGGTGCCGGCGTGCCCGATGCCGATCCACCACACGCAGTTGGCGATGGCAAAGCCCCAGGCCACCGGGATGTTCACGCCCCACAGCCCGATGCCGGTGACGAACAGGTAGGCCATCGAGCCCAGCAGCACCAGCGTGCCGGCCAGCGTGATCGCGAAGCCCGCCAGCCACGGCCCGCGCAGCGGACGCGTGAGCACGAGGTCGGCGATCTTGTCGCTGATGCTGGCGTAGCCCCAGCCGGCGTGCAGCACGCCGATGTCGCGCGAGACGGGCGGCGCCGGACCGCCCCGGACGGGGCCCGAGCTCATCGTCCGGCGTTGCTCCGGCCGCCGCGCAGCTGGCCTTCCAGCTCGTCGATGCGGTCCAGCAGCTGCAGCACCAGTGCCACCGCCGGCACGTTCAGCTCCAGCTCACGCTGCAGCCGCGTGGCGCGGCGTGCGCGCTGCAGGCTTTGCCCGCGGAAGCGCCACTCGGGGGCCTGTACATCGGTGGCGTCGGTGGGCTGCAGCACGCCTTCGCGCACCAGCGCCACGATCGATTCGCGGCTGCAGCGGCAGGCATGCCCCAGCTCGTCGATGCTCAGCTCCACCTGCTCCTCGACGATCCATTGGCTCGTGTCGCGCTCTTCCATCACGAGACTCCCAGGTTGGCGCGCGGGTTGAAGTCGGGGGCGCCGGCGGCCAGGGCCCGGTACGCGGCCTCGGCCTCGGGCGTGTCCGGCGCGGGCAGCACGATGCTCAGCACCGCGTAGAAATCCCCGGGCGGGTCGCCGGGCAGGCCCTTGCCGCGCAGGCGCAGCTTGCGTCCGGCCTGTGAGCCGCGCGGCACGCCCACCTCGAAGGTGCCGCCCGGCGTGGGCGCCTGCACCTGCGCGCCCAGCGCCGCTTCCCAGGGCGCCAGCGGCAGCTCCAGGATCAGGTCGCGGCCGTCCACGCGGTAGAGCGGGTGCGGCAGCAGCTCCACCTCCAGGAACAGGTCGCCGGCCGGCGCCCCGGCGTGGCCGGGGCCGCCCTGGCCGGCCAGCCGCAGGTGCTGCCCGGCGCGGATGCCCGCCGGGATGCGCACCTCCACCTGGCGCTCCTGCAGCCGCACCTGGCCGTCGGCGTCGAGCACCGGCATGCGCAGGCCGAGGGTGCGGGTGGCGCCGTGGAAGGCGTCCTCCAGCGAGACGGCGATGCGCGCATGGTGGTCCTCGCCCCGGGCCGCGCGCTCGCGGTGCGCCTGACGTGCGGCCCGGGCGTGGCGGCCGAACAGGGCCTCGAAGAAGTCGCTGCGATCCAGGTCGTCGGCCGTGAAGTCGGCGCCCTGGAACTCGTAGCCCGTGTTCCAGTCCGGCGGCGGCTCGCCCGCGGGGCCGCGCTGCTGCCAGCGCCGGCCGGCGCTGTCGTAGGCGGCGCGCTTCTCGGGGTCCTTGAGCACCTCGTAGGCCTCGGCCACCTCCTTGAAGCGGGCCTCGGCCTCGGGCTCCTGGCTGACGTCGGGGTGGTACTTGCGCGCGAGCTTGCGGTAGGCGCGCTTGATCTCGTCGGCGTCGGCCTCGCGCGCCACGCCCAGCAGGGCGTAGTAGTCCTTGAAGTCCATGACGGTCTCAGCCTGTGGGGTCGGAAGGGGTGGCCACGCGCGCCAGGTAGGTCGTGCGCGGCTGCGTGTTGAGCTCGCCCAGCAGCGCGTAGTGGCGCGGCGAGGCTTTCAATCGCTCCACGTCGCTGCCCTTGTCGTTCAGGTCGCCGAAGTGGATGGCGCGCGTGGGGCACACCGCCTCGCAGGCGGTCACGACGTCGCCGTCGCGGATCGGCGCGCCGGTGGCCTCGGCGTGGTGGCGCGCCCGGGCGATGCGCTGCAGGCAGTAGCTGCACTTCTCCATCACGCCGCGCTGGCGCACGGTGACGTCGGGGTTGCGTTGCGCCTGCAGCGTCTCGGTGGTGGCGTCGGTGAACTGCAGGAAGTTGAAGCGCCGCACCTTGTACGGGCAGTTGTTGGAGCAGAAGCGCGTGCCGATGCAGCGGTTGTAGACCTGCACGTTGACGCCCTCGCTGTCGTGCACCGTGGCGCCCACCGGGCACACCAGCTCGCACGGCGCCTTCTCGCAGTGCATGCACGGCAGCGGCTGGAAGGCGGTGTCGCGGCCCTGCGCTCCGGCGTCGTCGTAGCGGTCCACGCGGATCCAGTGCATCACGCGCCCGTGGGCGACTTCTTCCTTGCCGACCACCGGGATGTTGTTCTCCGCCTGGCAGGCGACGGTGCAGGCGTTGCAGCCGATGCAGGCGTCCAGGTCGATGACCATGCCCCAGGCATGCTGCGGGTAGCTCACCTCCGGATAGAGACTGGGCCGGCGCCCTTCACCGCCCTGCAGCCGCTCGCCCGGGCGCACGCTGCGCACGATCTCGCGCCCCGCCTGCCCGGTCTCGTGCTGCGTGACGGCGAATTCATGGCGCCGGCCCAGCGGTCGCAAGGTCAGCGCCCGCGCCCCGCCCTGCGCCGGCCGCAGCGCGTAGGCGTCGAAGCCCACGCCGCTGCCCACCCGGCCGGCCTGCGTGCGTCCGTAGCCCAGCGGCAGCGTCACGGCCTCCTCGGCGTGGTGCTCGCCGACCCACACCGGCGCATCGAGCGAGCGTCCGTCCGCTTCGACCTGCACGAGGTCGCCCGTGGCCAGCCCCAGCCGCGCGGCGGTGCCCGGGCCCAGCATCAAGGCGTTGTCCCAGGTGAGCTTGCTGAAGGAGCGCGGCAGCTCCTGCAGCCAGCCCAGGTTGGCGAAGCGCCCGTCGTGCACCGCCGGATCGGGCGTGAACACGCCCACCAGCGTCCCCGCCGGCGCCGACGGTGGCTGCGCGGGCTGCCGCGCGGGCGGTACGGGCACCGGCGCGAAGGCGCTGTCCGGCACCACGCCGCGGCGCAGGGACTCGCGCCAGAAGGCCTCGAAGGCCGCGTCATCGGCGCCCCGGCGCCACTGCCGGCGCACCAGCGCCTGGCCCTGCCGCTCCACGTCGCCGGCCAGCAGGGCCAGCACTTCGACGGCCGAGCGGCTGTCGTACAGCGGCGCGATGGCCGGTTGCAGCAGCGTCGCGCTGCCGTCGTGGGCCAGCGCGTCGCCCCAGGACTCGTAGGCATGCGACAGCGGCAGGTGCCAGTGGCAGCGCAGGGCCGTCTCGTCGGCGTACAGCCCGGCATGCACGCTCAGCCGCGCTCGGCCGAGCGCCTGAGACACGCCGAGCTCGCCCGGCGCGTCGTAGGCCGGGTTGCTGTCCAGCACCACCAGGGTGTCCACCGCGTCCTCGCGCAGCGCCTGCACCAGCTCGGCCAGGGTGCCGGCCTGCGGCGCCGCGTCGGGCGGCTCGATCAGCTCGAGCGTGCGTCCCAGCGCCCCGAGCCGCTGGTTCAGCGCCAGCGCCAGCGCGTGCGCCTCGGCGGACAGGCCCGGGCCCGGCACCACCAGCGCATCCGGCCCGGCCTCCTGCAGCGCGCGCAGCACGCGGGCCTCGAAGGCCGCCTCGGCGCCTTCCGCGGGCGGCACCGGCGGCAGTTCAGCCCACCAGCGGCGTGCCAGGCGCCACAGCAGGGCCTCAATGCGCTGCGGCGCCAACGCCAGCCGCTCGTCCGCGCGGGCACCGAACAGCCCTGGCGCGACCTCGACCGCGAACAGCCGCGGCAAGCGGCCGTCGGTGCGCCCTTGTGCGCGCGCCGCGGACCAGTCCATTGCCTGCCGCACCGCGCCGGGCCCGTCGCTGAAGGGGTCGGCGCCCAGCGCCAGCACGCAGCGCGCGCGCTGAAGGTGCAGCAGCGGCACCAGCTCGCGGCCGAAGGCGGCGCGCGCGCCGTCCCGCGCCGCCACGTCGCGCACGGGGTCGTGCACATGCCAGCGCGCCTGCGGGAAGCGGCGCAGCAGCTGGTCGATCAGCGCGCGTTGCGTGGGCGAGGTCAGCGGCCCCGTCAGCAGGTGCAGCCCGCCGCCCCGGCCGGCGTCCAGCGCGCCGGCCCGCTGCCGCCACGCCGTGTCGAAGGCGGCCCAGCTGGACGCGCCCTGCGGCGCCGTGCCGGTGGCGACGCTGCCCAGTGCCTGGCGCACGGTGGCCGAGCGGTCCGGGTCCCAGAGCTGCAGCACCGAGGCCTGCGCGAACACGTCGGTGGCGCCCAGGCTGGAGGGATGCAGCGGGTTGCCCTCGATCTTGATCGGCCGACCTTCCACGGTGCCGATGAGCACGCCCTGCGCGTGGCCGTCGCGCACGAAGGCGCTGGCGTAGTGGATCGGCGTGCCCACCGCCTGTGCCTCGGGCATGTGCACGAAGGGGTAGATGCGCGCATTGGGCGGCGCGCTGCAGGCCCCGTTGGCCAGGGCCGCCGAGGCCGCCAGCAGCGACAGCGCCTGCCGCCGGGTGACACCCGGCCGCTCGCGCAGCACGTGCACGGGCGACGGTTGAACGGGAGGAAGGGGCATCGTGGGCACCCGGACCGTTGTCAGGCGTGATGGCCGGTGGCAACCGTCATGCCCCTGCGTGGTGCAAGCAGCGGCGGAAGCATTTGCACCAAACTATCAACGGTGACACGTAGAACAGTCCGTCAGGCGCCGCGTGTCGGGCAGCCGCAGCAGTTGCTCCAGGCGCTGCACGTCCTGTGGTGCCGGTGGGGTGGCGGCCTGCATGGAAAACACCTCTTCCCTGGGGTGCAGGTGCGGCGCGGGATTGCGATGGCAGCCCAGGCACCACTGCATCTGCAGCGGCGCGACGCGCCAGGTCAGGGGCATCTGGTCCACGCGTCCGTGGCACTCGACGCAGGCCACGCCCTGGTTGACGTGCACGCTGTGGTTGAAGAAGACGAAGTCGGGCAGCTGGTGCACGCGCCGCCAGGCGATGGGCCGGCCGGTGGCGGCGCTCTCGCGCAGGGGCTGGAGCACCGCCTGGTCGGTGTAGAGCTGCGAGTGGCAGCTCAGGCAGATGCCGCTGGACGGCAGCCCGGCGAAGGCGCTGCGCTCCACCGTGGTGTGGCAGTAGCGGCAGTCGATGCCGTCGTCGCCCACATGGTGCTTGTGGCTGAACGGGATCGGCTGGGCCACCGGCTCGCCCACGGGCTGGTACGAGCGGTCGCGCCACACCATCAGCCCGAAGGCCACGGCCAGCAGCGCGCCCAGCGCCAGAAAGGCGAGCTTCACGCCCAGCTCGGCACGGCGGCGGAACACGGGGTCCATGGGCAGCGATGGCGTCGGTCACGGGGGTGACTGGCGATGCGGCAAGCGGCATGCGCTGGCCTCCCTGTGGCCGTCCGTGCGGCATGCGGGTTGCCGCCGCGCCCGCGTGCAGGGCTGCGCCGGACACGTGGCCCGCCAGCGTCTGCCTACCTTGCCTGCGATGCGCCAACCCCCGATCGCCGACTACGCGCTCATCGGCAACACCTTCACTGCCGCGCTGGTGAGCCGCGACGGCTCGATCGACTGGTGCTGCCTGCCGCATTTCGACAGCCCGGCGGTGTTCTGCCGGCTGCTCGACGCGCGCATCGGCGGCTGCTTCCGCCTCGGGCCCGCGGCGGCCGGCCGCTGCGAGCGGCGCTACCTGGACGGCAGTGCCGTGCTGGTCTCGCGCGTCGAGACGGCCGACGGCGTGGCGGAGGTGACGGACTTCATGCCCGCCCCGGACCTGCTCGCCCCGGACCTGCCGCCGCACGGGCATGCGTACTTCAGCGTGCTGCGGCGCGTGCAAGGGCTGCACGGGCGCGTGGCGCTGGACCTGCTGTTCAAGCCGAGCTTCGATTTCGCGCGCCTGGGCGCGCGGCTGGCGCTGGTGCCCGGCGGCTGCCGCGCGGACGCGGGCGGAGAGTCGCTGCACCTGGCGCTGTCGCCCGAGGCGGCGCTGCAGGTGGCGGACGGCGAGGTGCGCGGCCGCCTGTGCGTGGGCGCCGGCAGCACCGCGTGGGTGGTGCTGTCGCACGGCCGTGCGGGGCTGGCCGGGCAGGGGCCCGAGGCCTGGGCGCGGTCGCTGCAGGACACGCTGCGGCAGTGGCAGGCCTGGGATGCCCTCAACCGCTACGACGGGCCCTACGCGGAGGCCGTGGCGCTGAGCGCACGCGTGCTGAAGCTGCTGACCTTCGCGCCCACCGGCAGCATCGTGGCCGCGCCCACGACGTCGCTGCCCGAGGCTCCGGGGGGCACGCGCAACTGGGACTACCGCTTCTGCTGGCTGCGCGATGCCTCGCTGATGCTCGAAGCGCTGATGTCCGTGGGCCACGAGTACGCGGCCGATCGCTTCTTCCAGTGGCTCGCGCGGCTGTGGGAGCACGAGCGCCGCATCCAGATCATGTACCGGCTCGATGGCGGGGAGCGCTTGCCCGAAGCGGTGCTGGCGCATCTGGCCGGCTACCGCGGCGCGCGGCCGGTGCGCATCGGCAACGGCGCCGCCGACCAGCTGCAGCTGGACATCTACGGGCACCTGCTCGACGCCGCCCACGTGGTCCTGCAGGGGCGGGGCACGCCCGTGCGGCCGGCACTGGCGCGGGTGCTGGCGCACCTGGCGAACGAGGCCGCGCGGCGCTGGCGGCAGCCGGACCAGGGCATCTGGGAGATGCGCAGCGCGCCGGCGCACCACGTGTCGTCCAAGCTCTTGTGCTGGGTGGCGCTGGACCGCGCACTGCGCCTGGCGAGTGCGGGCCGGATCCAGGGCGACACGGCGTGGTGGCTGCGCGAACGCGACACCATCGCGCGCGTGCTGCACGGGCAGGGCTTCAATGCGGCCGTCGGCGCCTACACCCAGGTGCTGGACGGCCGCGCGCTGGACGCCAGCGTGCTGATGATGCCCATCGTGGGCTTCGTGCCGGCCGGCGACCCGCGCATGCGCGCCACGGTGCAGCGCATCGGCGAACAGCTGATGCACGGGGGCCTGGTGTACCGCTACCGCAGCGCCGACGGGCTGGAGGGCGACGAGGGCGCGTTTGCCATCTGCAGCTTCTGGCTGGTGGAAAACCTGGCCCTGCAGGGCCGCGTCGAGGACGCCCGTGCGCTGTTCGAGCACGTCAACTCCTTCGCCAGCGACCTGGGGCTGCTGTCCGAGGAGATCGACCCCGTCAGCGGCGGTCTGCTGGGCAACTACCCGCAGGGCTACACGCATCTGGCGCTGATCCGCTCGGCGCTGGCCATCGGCCGCGCGGAAGCCGGCGCGGGCGGCGTTCCCGTGCCGTGAGGCGCTCCGGACGGGCTCCGCGCCCTGCGCAGGCGGGCCAATTGCTCCGGCGGGCGCCTGGCAGCACAGGAGCACGACATGGCTGAGATCGTGGGCGTCCTCAACGGTTTGGTCTGGAGCCAGGCACTGATCTTCCTGTGCCTGGGCGTGGGCCTCTACTTCTCCATCCGCACCCGCTTCATGCAGGTGCGAGGCATCCCGGAGATGCTGAGGCTGATGTTCCGCGGCCAGGCCTCGGAGGCGGGCGTGTCCTCGTTCCAGGCGCTGGCGCTGTCGCTGTCGGGCCGCGTGGGCACCGGCAACATCGCCGGCGTGGCCACGGCCATCACCTTCGGCGGGCCCGGGGCCCTCTTCTGGATGTGGATGATGGCCTTCCTGGGGGCCTCCACCTCCTACGTGGAATGCACGCTGGCGCAGATCTACAAGGAGGTGGACGACCGCGGCCAGTACCGCGGCGGGCCGGCCTTCTACATCGAGAAGGCCATGGGCCAGCGCTGGTACGCCTGGATCTTCGCCGTGGCCACCATCATCGCCATGGGGCTGCTGCTGCCGGGGGTGCAGGCCAACAGCATCGCCGCGGGCGTGAACAACGCCTGGGGCGTGGCGCCGTCGGTGAGCGCGGCAGTGATCGTGGTGGTGCTGGGCTTCATCATCTTCGGCGGCGTCAAGCGCATCGCGCGCTTCGCCGAGATCGTGGTGCCGTTCATGGCACTGGCCTACATCCTGGTGGCGGTGGTGATCGTGCTGCTCAACATCGACCAGGTGCCGGCCATGGTGGGCCTCATCCTGGGCAGCGCCTTCGGGCTGGAGGCCGGCTTCGGCGCCGTGCTGGGGCTGGCGGTGGAGTGGGGCGTCAAGCGCGGGGTGTATTCCAACGAGGCCGGCCAGGGCAGCGGCCCGCACGCGGCCGCGGCGGCGGAGGTGAAGCACCCGGCGCAGCAGGGCTACGTGCAGGCCTTCTCGGTCTACATCGACACGCTGTTCGTGTGCAGCGCCACCGCCTTCATGGTGCTGGTGACGGGCCGCTACAACGTGCAGGCGCCCGGGGGCGGCTTCCTGGTGGAGCGGCTGCCGGGCATGGAAACCGGTCCGGGCTACACGCAGGCCGCGGTGGAGTCGGTGCTGCCGGGCTTCGGCGCGAGCTTCGTGGCGCTGGCGCTGATGTTCTTCGCCTTCACCACCATCGTGGCCTACTACTACATCGCCGAGACCAACGTCGCCTACATCAACCGCCGCGTGCACCGGCCGTGGCTGAGCCTGGTGCTCAAGGCCGCGCTGCTGGTGTCGGTAACCTACGGCGCGGTGCGCTCCGCCGGCGTGGCCTGGGACCTGGGCGACCTGGGCGTGGGCCTGATGGCCTGGCTCAACATCGTGGCCATCCTCATCCTGCAAAAGCCCGCGCTGCTGTGCCTGCGCGACTACGAGGCGCAGAAGCGCGCCGGCGTGGAGCCGGTGTTCGACCCCGGGAAGCTGGGCATCCGCAACGCCGACTGGTGGAGCGCGGCGCGCCGGGCGCCCGCCACGGCGCAGACCGCATCAGGGCAGCAGCTGCCGCCGCATGCGGAACGCCGCACGTGAAGCCGGGCTCGGATAGTCAGGGCGTCTTGACGGCGGCCCAGGCCTCGAGCACGGCCTGCTCGAAGCTGCCCAGGTCGAAGGGCTTCTGCAGGTAGGCGTCGAAGCCCGCGGCAGCGGCGGCCTCGCGGGTGCGCGCGTCGCCATAGCCGGTGAGCGCCACCAGCACCACCGCCACCGGGCCGCGCAGCGCGCGGATGCGCCGCGCCACCTCCAGCCCGTCGATGCCCGGCAGCCCGATGTCCACCAGCGCCACCTCCGCCTGCTGCGCCTGCACCAGCGCAACGGCGCTTTCGCCGTCCGCCGCGCACGCCACCTGGTGCCCGGCCAGGCGCAGCAGCGAGGCGGTCATCTCCTCCACGTCGCGGTTGTCCTCCACCAGCGCGATGCGCAGCGGCTTCAGGCGCGTCACGGCTTCCCCATCGGCGTCGTCCTCCTCCTGCGCCGGCACGGCCGGCAGCCTCACGATGAAGGTGGCGCCGCGGTCGCGCCCCTCGCTCAGCGCCTGCACCGTGCCGCCGTGCAGCTGCACCAGGCGCCGCACCACGTGCAAGCCCAGCCCCAGCCCGCCCTGCGCCCGGTCCATGCGGCGCTCGCCTTGCGCGAAGGGCTCGAAGATGCGCGGCAGCAGCTCGGCGTCCAGCCCGCAGCCGTCGTCGCTGAAGCGCAGCTCGGCCAGGCCCTGTTGCTCGTGCAACCGTATGTGCAGCTGCCCGCCGACACGGCCGTACTTCACGGCGTTGTCCACCAGGTTGGAGACGATCTGCTCGATGCGCGTCTCGTCCGCGCACACGCGCACCGGCGCGAGCTCGGTGGTGATGCGCAGCGGCGCCGTGCGCCCGGACTGCTCGAAGAGCTGCAGCACGCGCAGCACCGCCTGCGCCAGGTCCAGCGCGCGCAGCTCCAGGTTGACGTGGCCGCTGGTCAGCCGCGCCGCGTCCAGCAGCTCGTCGACCATGCGCACCATGTGGCCCACCTGGCGCTCCAGCACCGCGCGCGCGCGCTTCTCGACCTCGGGGCCCGCGCGCGGGTTGCCCAGCACGGCGGTGGCGGAGCGGATGGCCGCCAGCGGGTTGCGCAGCTCGTGCGCGAGCATGGCCAGGAACTCGTCCTTGGCCTTGTCCAGCTGCTGCGCCTGCGCCAGCGCGTCGGCCTGGTCCGCCAGCGCGCGGCGCAGCGCGCGCCGCGCGGCCTCGGCCTCGCGGATGGGCAGCGGCGCGGCGGCGGGCTGCGCGTGTGCGTCCGAATGCGCCAGCGCCGCCAGCGGCTCCAGCGAGTCGGTGATGCGCCGTCCCAGCAGCAGCGCGATGCCCAGCGCCACGGCCATCGCCACCGCCAGCCCGCCGGCCGTCAGCAGCGCGGGCAGCTGCAGCGCCTCCTCCATCGCCTCCATCGGCACGCCCGTGCCCAGCACCCAGCCCGAGGAGCGCAGCTGGCTGAAGGCGACGAAGAAGCGCTGGCCCTCCAGGCCGGCGGTCTCGAAGGTGCCTTCCCGCGGGCCGCGCGCCCGTTCCCAGTACCCGTCCGTCGAGCGCTTGCCCACCCACTGCGCGGGATTGAGCGTGCGGGCGATGATCAGCCCCTGGCGGTCGTTGAGCGTGAGCGTCGCGCCCTCGGCCACCGGGTAGCTGCGTAGGAATTCGAGCCAGGCGCGGTGGTCGATGCCCACGTACAGCGCCCGCTGCACGCGGCCCTCGCGCACCACCGGCGTGACGATGAAGGTGTGGAAGCTGTCCACCCCGGGGCCGGGCACGAGGTCGGAGACCACGCTGGCGCGCTCGGCCAGCGCCCGCTGCAGCGTCTGGCGGTCCGGCACCGTGTGCTGCGGCTGCCCGGCGCGGTGGACGCCCAGCAGCTCGCGGCCCTCGGCATCGACCACGCCCAGCGCCATCCAGCTCGGAAAGCTCCTGAGCATCGTCTCCAGCTCGGGCTGCGCCGTGGCGTCCTGCTCCAGCCGGTCCGCGATGCCGCCCGCGAAGGCCAGGCCTTCGAGCACGCGCGAGGTGCCGCGGATCTCGTTGTCCAGCGCCAGCCGCAGGGCGCTCACGCGCTCCAGGTAGCGCTGCGCGTGCACCTCGCGCTGTGCCTGGCCCAGCGCGACGATGGACGCGCCCGCCAGCAGCGCCACCGGCGCCACCACCGCGGACATCATCAACACGAGCTGGGGACGGATGCGCATGCAGGCTGCTCCCGGGATGCCTGGCCGGGTGGGCAGACTATCACCGCGGTGCACAAAAGAAGACGGGGCGGATGCGACCGCGTTGGCCGCATCCGCCCCGGGCCAGCCCCTGCGGGCGCTTGCCGCGGCCTATCGCGATCGGGCGGCGGCCTCGCGGCGCCGGCGCACGCTCACCCAGCCGCTGAGCCCCAGGGCCAGGCCGGCCAGCGCCAGCGTGCCGGGCTCGGCCACCGCCCCGGGCCCGACGGCGAACAACTGGTTGTTGCCGTCCAGGCCGTACCAGGTCGGCGTGGCGTTGCCGAGCGTGCTGGCAGGGACGTGGCTCTGGAACTGGTAGTAGCTTGGCGCTGGCGGTGCGATTTTTTGTGCTGCCGGACTTGAGGTGTAAAGAAGTCTGACAGCGCCCCGGCGCTGGCCGGGGCAGGTGCGTCAGACCGTCACGTGCCCGCGCCGCGAGGCCGGGCCGCGCAGCAGCCACCAGGCGCCCAGCAGCGCGATGCCGCCCACCGCGCCGGCCACGGCCTTGGCCTTGTTGGCCTGGTGCACCTGGGCCGTGCCCGGCGCAGCCTGCTTCGCATGCTGGCGCGCCAGCGTCGTGCCGGGCGTCACGGTGGCTGCGGCCACCTGCAGCTTGTTCTTGAGCCCGGTGACCACGCCCGGCTTGCCGGCCAGCATGGCCTCGAAGCCCTGGCGCGCCACCATGGCCGCCTCGTCCTTCTTCATCGTGCCGACCTTGGTGTCGAGCAGGTCGGCGCGCTCGAAGAACTTCGTGTCGGTCGGCCCCGGCATCAGGCAGGTCACGCTCACGCCGCTGTCCTTGAGTTCCTCGCGCAGCGCGTAGGCGAAGGAGTCCAGGAAGGCCTTGCTGCCGTTGTAGACGGCCTGGTAGGTGCCGGGCATGTAGCCGGCGATGGAGCCGGTGATGAGAATGCGGCCGCTGCGGCGCTCGCGCATCTGGCGCCCGACCTTCTGCAGCAGCAGCAGCGTGCCGGTGATGTTGGTGTCGAGTACGTGGCGGGCGGCGCCGAAGTCCTGGTCCAGGAAGCCCTTGCCCAGGCCGTGCCCGGCGTTGGCCAGCAGCGCGTCCACCGCGCGGCCCTCGGCAGCGGCGAAGAGTTTCTCCACGCCCTCGGTCGTGGCCAGGTCCGCCTCCACGGCGTGCACTTCGGTGCCGTGGGCGCGCAGCTCCTGCGCCCGCTCCTGCACCTGTGCCTCGTCCGCGGCGATGAGCAGGTCGTAGCCGCGCTGCGCGGCGCAGCGGGCAAGCTCGAAACCGATGCCCGAGGAGGCGCCGGTGACGATGGCGAAGGGTCGGGAGGCGGTGGTGGACAGCGGGGTGTTCATGCGGGCAACTCCTTGATTCGAAGGGTGGATGTCGTTCCCCCACCCTTCGGCAAGTGCCGCGCCCGTGAATTAGCAACGGGGAATCCAGGCGCTTCGGCCCAAGTCGCCGCAAAAATGCAACGGTGCTGCAACAATAAGTAACATGAATACGTTGCAGGAGGTCAAGGCGGACGGCACTGAAGGCTCCACGGAGTCGGTGGTGCGCTCGTCCGCCACATTGGGGGCGGTGGTCCGGGCCCGGCGCAAGCGCTTGTCGCTGCGCCAGCTCGATCTGGCGGGGCTGGGGCATACCGGCAACCGCTTCATCGTCGAGTTGGAAGGCGGCAAGCCCACGCTGCAGTTGCAGAAGGTGCTGGATGTCGTGGACTTGCTCGGATTGGAGCTGGTGGTGCGGGCCAAGCAGCGCTGATGTCATGCCCCGGCCCGCACGGGCCGGGTTCTCTCAAGCCACCGGCTCGGCCGGCGCGGTCGGCTCTTCGGGTTCCTGGGGCGCGCTGGGCTCCGGCGCCGCCGCCGCGGCCGGCATGGCCTTCGGGGCCGCCGGCGCGGGCACCGGCGCACCGGCGCCGCGCACGATGGCGTGGATCAGCTGCAGCTTGGCCACCGCCGGCTTGGGCAGCACGAAGGGATAGAAGTCCGGCTGTCCCATGCTGCGCGCCATCTCGTTGAGCACGGCGGTGAGCTCCACCCAGGCGTTGAGGAAGCCCAGGAAGGCCTCGGCGTCCGCGTCCCCGGGGCGCCACAGCGCTTCCTTGGTCCAGGGCTCGGCCTCGATCTCCACGTCGTCGGCGTCGATGCCGAAGGACAGCGCCGTGTCCACGGTGTCCACCATGTGCAGGTAGTGGGCCCAGGTCTCGGCCCAGTCCTCCCACGGGTGGCAGCTGGCGTAGGTGCTCACGAAGCGGTCCTTCCAGTCCGCGGGCGGCCCTTCCTCGTAGTTCTTCTTCAGCGCCGCGGCGTAGTCCATGCGGTCGTCGCCGAAGAGCTCGCGCACGGGCTCGATCCACTCGGTGTCCTTCACCAGGCGGTCCCAGTAGTAGTGGCCGACCTCGTGCCGGAAATGCCCCAGCAGCGTGCGGTAGGGCTCGCGCAGTTGCGCGCGCAGCTTCTCGCGCTTGGCGTCGTCGGCCTCCTCGACGTTGATGGTGATGAGCCCGTCGTCGTGGCCCGTCATCACCGGCGGCCCGCCCTCGGGCGCGCGCAGGAAGTCGAAGCTCAGGCCGCGCTCCGGGTCCTCGCTCTTGGGCAGCACGGGCAGCCCCAGCGCGATGAGCTGCGACACCAGGCGGCGCTTGGCCATCTCGATGCGGCTCCAGTAGAGCGCGTTGTTGGGCACCGAGAGGTCGGGAATGGTGTGGTTGAGCCGGCACGCCATGCACAGCGGCTTGAGCTGCCCCTGCGCGTCCTTCTCGTTGGCGGGCAGCAGCCAGTTGCAGGCCGCCGCGGCGTCGAAGTTCTGGCAGCGCCTGTAGGCCGTGTCGTTCTGGCCGGCGCCGTATTCGCGCCACAGGTGCTCGCCCAGGGGCTCCAGCGGCATCACGCGCGCCTGCAGCGGCTCGTAGCCCAGCGGCGTGTCGCAGGCCAGGCACTGGCTGTTGCGGAAGAACACCGGCCGCCCGCACTGGCAGCGGAAGGCGCGCGGCGTCGTGGCCTGCTTGTGGGGTTTCCAGGCCGCGCGCAGGCGCGCGGACATCTTCTCGAAGGCGGACGACATGGAAGGAGGCTCCAGAGGGAATGCGGACGCCGCGACCGCCTGAAAGCGGCCTACGGTGCGTGACGCCGGCTCGCAGGGCAGGCGGCGTGCCGACCCCGGGCGACCCGGGCCGCGCCCGGAAGCCCTCCCGCTCAGGACCGCGGCCACGCTCCGCTGAACGGCCCCGCCGCCTCCTGCGCCAGGCACGGCCCCAGCACCTCGATAGGCCGCGGCGCGGCGCCGAGCAGTTGCCGGCACGACAGCGCGATCTCCGGCGGCTTGCCCGTGCGCTGCTGGCCCTCGATGTCCAGCCCGAAGACCACGCGCGAGATGCCGGACCAGAAGATGCCGCCCGCGCACATCGCGCAGGGCTCGCCCGAGGCGTAGATCGTGGCCTGGGCCAGCACCTCGCGCGGATGGCGTCCGCTCACCAGCCGCAGCGCGTTCATCTCGGCATGCGCGGTGAAGTCGTCGGTCTCGCTGCCCGTGTTGCGGGCCTCGGCCAGCACCTTGCCGTCCCGGTCCACGATCACCGCGCCGAAGGGCGCATTGCCGCGCCGCCGCGCCTCGGCCGACAGCTCGATGGCGCGGCGCAGGTGGCGCGTGTCGCGTTCGTCCAGGGGCTGGTCCTGCGCTGAAGAGCTCATGCTGGCTTCCTTGTCCGGGTCTGGGGAAAGAAGCGCGCCCGCCGCTGGGCGGGCCCGCGGTTGCCCGTTCAGGGGCACCGGGCATGCCCGCGCCGGGCCGGGCTCACGTCTCCCAGGCGCCCTCGTGCGGCGCCGCCGCCTCCTCCAGCAGGCAGGGGCCGTGCACCACGAAGCGCTGCGGCGAGGCCTCGAAGACCTGGCGGCAGGAGAGCTCCAGATCCTGCTGCCGGCCCACTGCGCCGCGAAAGCGCCGCAGGCTCACCGCGTCGATGCCGAACACCACGCGCCGGATGCCCGACCAGAAGATGGCGCCCGCGCACATCACGCAGGGCTCGCCCGAGGCGTACATCGTCGCCCCGGCCAGCACTTCGCGCCCGTGGAGCGGGCCGGCCAGGCGCAGCGCGTTGACCTCGGCATGCGCGGTGCAGTCGCCGCTCTCGCCGTTGCGGTTCGAGGCCTCGGCCAGCACGCGGCCGTGCGCGTCGGCGATCACGGCCCCGAAGGGCCGGTTGCCGCGCCGCCGTGCCTCGGCCGACAGCGCGATGGCGCGGCGCAGGTACAGCGCGTCCAGCTCGCCCAGGGTTTCATCGTCATGCGTTGCGTTGCTCATGTGCGTCTCCCGCTCAGGCCTTGGGCAGCCGCTCGGCCTTGGGCGGCAGGAACGACAGGTCGTACACCGTGTCCAGCTTCGGGCGCGACTTGAGCCCGAAGGTCTCGGCCACTTCCGCCAGCTGCTGCTCGGCGAAGGCCTTGCGCACGTCGCCCAGGCCGTGCTCGCGCGCGTCCGGGCCGATGACGTAGCGCTGCGTGATGCGCCAGCGCTCCAGCTCCACCTTCTCGTCCAGGATCGGCTCGCGCTGCTTCACGTAGGGCATGGCCGCCACCGGGTTGGCAATGGTCTCCAGCACCGCGCGGTTGGTGGCGCGCACGAAGCCGGCCACGGCCTTGGGGTTCTCCGCGATGAACTTGCTGGAAGCCAGCACCGCGTTGCCGTAGAGCGCCAGGCCCGTGTCGGCGAAGGACAGCACCGCGAGCTGCTCGGGCTTCAGGCGCTGGAACAGCGCCACGGCCGAGTCGTGGAAATAGGTGGCGCCGTCCACGTCGCCGCGCACCAGCACGTTGTCGCGCGCCGAGAAGTCGGTGGTGATCCACTCGAAGGCGTTGGGCTGGAGGCCGGCGTGGCGCGCGGCCATGGGCCAGCAGCGCTTGGTCGCCTCCACCGCCGCGGCGGCGATGCGCTTGCCCTTGAGGCTGGCGAAGTCGGTGATGCCGCGGTCCTTGCGCCCGATGATTGCGAAGGGCGCGCGGTTGTAGTACTGGTACACCGCCTGCACCACCGGCCCCGCCGTGGCCTGCTGGGTGTTGAACTCGATGAGCGAACTCACGTCGCCGAAGCCCATGTCGTACACGCCGCTGGCCACGCGCGTGATGGAGGCCACGGAGCCGTTGCCCACGTCCAGGCTCACGTCCAGGCCTTCCTCGCGGTAGTAGCCCTTGTAGAGCGCCAGCAGGAAGGGCGCGGTCTGGCCGCTGATGCGGAAGTCCAGCGTGAAGCGCAGCTTGGTCAGGCTGGCGGACGCGCCCTGCGCGAAGGCGGGAAGCGAACCCAGCGCGCCGAGGCCGGCGCCCAGTTGCAGCAGTTGGCGGCGTTTCATGGTGAAGGCTCCTTGGTCGAGGGTGAAGCGAAGGGGGGCCGCGCCCGCGTGCGGACAAAGGCGCGGCCTGGCCCGGGTCATGAAACCCGGGACCGGTCAGGAAAAGCGGGGAATCAGGCTGCGGCCTGGATCGGGATAACGGCGCTCTCGTCCGCGATGCCGCGGTGGATCTCGCGCTCGCCGTGGCGCGTGAGCAGCTCCAGCAGCTTCTTGCGGATGAGCATGCCGGGGCGGTCGCTCTCCATGGAGAACTCCACGCCGCGGCGGCGCGTGTCGATCACGGCGTCGGGGTCGGTGGACTCCAGGATGTCGCGGTCCTCGCGCGTGATCTCGGTGTCGAAGTCGATGAGCATCTGCGCGGGGCAGTCCTCTTCGGTGTCATTGCGGAACAGCCACTGGCACAGCTGGATATGGCCGTCGTCGATGGGCGTGAAGCAGTTGATGATCACGTGCCGTCGTCCGGGCCGCCCGTCCTGCGCGGGATATTCGATGTCCAGCCGGCGTGAGAAGGGCAGGAAGTACGCGTTGCGCATGTGGCGCGTGGTGATCGGGTCGGTCACGCCGCTGATGCGGTGGTACTTCTCGGGGTTGGCCGCGGCGATGGTGGTCTCGGCGTAGAACCCGGTCCCGCTTTCGATGAGCTCGTAACGGCTGGGCTTGGGCTGCGCCGCCACGCCGAAGGTGGCGCGGTGCACGAAGCTGAAGTGCGAGTTGTCGAAGCTGTTCTCCAGCGCCCGCATCGGGCTGGTGGCCCAGCGCTCATGGAACTGGAAGATGGTGCGCCAGCCCGGCGCCCCGAACTCGGGCACTTCCGGAATGTCGGCGATGGGCTCCTCCAGCGCCACCCAGGCGTAGCCGTAGCGCGCGGTGCAGTGGTACGCGGGCGTGCGGTAGTCCGGCGGGATGGTCTTGCAAGCGTCGTACTGCGGGATGTCCACCACGCGGCCGCGGGCGTCATAGGCCCAGCCGTGGTAGCCGCAGCGCAGCCGGCCCTGGTCGCAGAAGCCCTTGGAGAGCCTGGCCGTGCGGTGGCAGCAGCGGTCCTTGAGGGCAGCGGGGTTCCCGTCGGCATCCAGGAACAGCACGATGTCCTCGCCCAGCAGCGTGAAGGGCTGCGGGCCGTCCGCGAGCCGGGCCAGCGGCATGACGGCATGCCAGAACTTGCGGAAGACGGGTTGACGCGTGGTCAGCATGTTGAGAAGCGCTCCAGGGCACGAAGGCCCGGTCGAAGTGGTCACCCCGCCGCGTGGAACGCCGCTGATCGTCAGGGCGCCGCGCCGGGGCACTTCGAGAGCAATTTCCGGCCGCCTTGCGGCGGTGAACGCTTCTACTCTCGTCGCTTGATCCAAAGCAATGCGTGTGCCACGGCGGCGTGGCTGCGATGCTCCCAGGACAGCCCTTGCGCCCACGGCTTGATCCGCCTCATGCCGGGGCGCGCGGCCTGCCCGCGGTGCGTGAGCGCACCAGGGCCGCGCATACTGGCGCCATGGATGCCGCTCCCTCCACCACTTGGGCCCTCCAGGTGTTTCACGGCCTCCCTCGAAATGCCTCTCCTAGAGGGAAAACGGCCTCCCAGCCTTCACGAAGTGTCACGAAAAGGCGCCCAATCACTCCAGAATTGATGGGTGTCAACATGGACCGGACTACCGGAGCCAGCCCATGGGTCGTGCCGCTTCCGAGCTCAGCGCGCTGGCCGTCTCGCGCCTGAAACAGCCCGGTCTCCACTTCGTCGGCGGCATTTCCGGCCTGGCCCTGCAGGTCCTGCTCAAGGGCGGGCGCACGTGGATCCTGCGCATGACGGTGGGGGGCCGGCGCCGCGACATGGGCCTGGGCGGCTACCCCGGCGTGACCCACGCGCAGGCGCGCGAGGCGGCCCGCGTGGCCAGGGACAAGGTGCGCGCCGGCGTGGACCCGATCAAGGAAGGCCGCGCCGCCCGCTCGCAACTGCTGGCGCAGCGCGCCGCGGCACTGACCTTCGCGGAGTGCGCGGCCCGGTTCATCCGCGCCCATGCGGCGGGCTGGCGTAATCCCAAGCACGCCCAGCAATGGGCCAACTCCCTGGAAACCTACGCCCATCCCGTGATGGGCGCGCTGCTGGTGCGCGACGTGGAGCTTCAACATGTCATGGCCGTGCTGGAGCCCATCTGGCAGGCCAAGACCGAGACGGCGAGCCGGGTGCGCGGCCGCATCGAGCAGGTGCTGGACTGGGCCACGGCGCGAGGCTTTCGCGAGGGGCTCAACCCGGCCCGCTGGCGCGGGCACCTCGACAAGCTGCTGCCGGCGCCGGCGAAGGTGACGCGGGTCAAGCACCACGACGCGTTGCCCGTTGACCACGCACCCGGCTTCATGCAGCGCCTGCGTGCCGCGCCCGGCATCGGCGCCCGGGCCCTGGAGTTCGCCATCCTGACCGCGGCCCGATCCGGCGAGGTGCGCGGCGCCACCTGGGCGGAGATCGATCTGGATGCCGCGGTGTGAACCGTGCCCGCCGACCGCATGAAGGCCGGCCGCGAGCACCGGGTGCCGCTGTCGCCCGCGGCCTTGGCGCTGCTTCGTTCCCTTCCGCGCTGGCCGGACAATCCGCTGGTCTTCGCCGCGCCGCGGGGCGGGGTGCTCTCAGACATGACGCTGGCCGCCGAGCTGCGGCGGATGAAGGTCGCGGCCGTGCCGCATGGTTTCCGCTCCACCTTCCACGACTGGGCCGCCGAGCGCACCCACTTCCCGCGCGAGGTGGCCGAGATGGCGCTGGCCCACGCGATCGGCGACAAGGTGGAGGCGGCGTACCGGCGCGGCGACCTGTTCGACAAGCGGCGCCGGCTCATGGACGACTGGGCCGCCTTCCTGGACTCGGCGAAAGAGCAGGGCGGTTCATGAACGGCAGCACCAGTTCATCACCCGGGGTCAGCGTTGTTGGCGCTGCCACCTGCAGGCCGACTCGTCTGGGGCTGCCGTGTTGAGCGAAAAGACCGATTTCTTCAGTCTCTGTGCCGAACTTCTGGCAAACATCGGTCAGCGGAGAAGCATCCATGGCCGACGATGTGCCACTTCAACGAAGTGACCATCATCAACCGCTTCGCGCGCTGGGACACGACCGAAAGTGCCCTTGGCTTTGTGCCCTTATACGAGGCCAAAGACCTACCCAGGCGCGGGCGGCTGTGCTCTATGTAGAGGGATCAGCGCCGCAGGAAGTTGCCAGCGCTGGCTGCGCAACTCCACAGCGGCCGGCGCCTGCGCCTTACAGCTGTTCCTTCAGAAGGTAGAACGCCCGATCAAGCAGCTTGTGTCCGGTGCTGCGGCGGGTCCACACTGCCAAGTCGAGCTCGGTGCATTCGCGCATGTCGCGCTCAAAGAGCGCCTCCAGCCGCTGCGCCAGCCCCGGGTCCACTAGTACTACAGCCGGGCTTTTAGGAATCCGGTTTGCTGCGCCAGGGTCTGGACTCGTCATGCGAGGGCCTGACCATGGACGCACGATTCAACGCATGGGCGCTGCACTGGGAAGAGCTGCAGTGCCAGATTGCTCCGTGCTTCGGGCGCATTGAACTGCGCCGGCGCGCGCGGTCCTATCTTGAAGGGTTGCTCGCGCCGCTGGAGCGCAAGAACGGCTGGCATCTGGCCGAAGCCGCTGGGGACGCCTCGCCGGACGGCGTGCAGGACTTTCTGGCGCGCACGCGCTGGGATGCCGACACGCTGCGCGACGTGCTGCGCAGCTACGTGATCGAGCACTTGGCCGATCTCGACGGCGTGCTGGTGATCGACGAGACGGGCTTTTTGAAGAAGGGCGACAAGAGCGCAGGTGTGCAGCGCCAGTATTCGGGCACCGCGGGCCGCATCGAGAACTGCCAAGTCGGCGTGTTCCTAGGCTATGCGGGTGCCAGGGGCTATGCCTTCATCGACCGAGCGCTGTACCTGCCAGCAGACTGGGTCGCTGACGAAGCTCGATGTGCCCAGGCGCACATCCCGGCATCCGTAGGCTTTGCGACCAAGCCCGAACTGGCGCGGCAGATGCTCAAGCGCGCCTTCGACGCTGGTGTGCCGTGCGCGTGGGTCGTCGGCGACAGCGTCTATGGCGTCTCTGAACTACGAGCGTTCGTGGCCAAGCATGGGCGTGGCTACGTGCTGGGCGTCACCAGTGGCCAGCAGCTTTACTGGCCGCACCACCGCACGGTGGCCGAGATTGCCAATGACTTCCCACAGCGGGCGTGGCAGCGCGTCAGTTGTGGGCCTGGCGCCAAGGGCCCGCGCGTTTATCAGTGGCTCTACCAGCCGTATGGCAACACCGAGGACGGCTGGTGCAGGGGGCTGCTCGTGCGACGCCATCCCAAGCGGCGTAGTGAACGGGCTTACTACCTCACGCGTGCGCCGGTGGGTACCTCGCTGCAGACGCTGGTCGAGATCGCCGGCAGGCGCTGGACGATCGAGTCGGGCTTCGAGCAGGCCAAGGGCCAAGTCGGTCTCGATCAGTACGAGGTGCGGCGCTTTGACGGCTGGCTGCGCCACATCACACTGGCGTTGCTCGCGCATGCATTCCTGACCGCCATCCGCGCGCGCAGTGCGGGGGGAAAAATCAGCGCCCGCGCTCTGGCGCACGCTCTTGCCGCTCACCGTGCCGGAAGTGCGCAGGCTGCTCATCGCGTTCGTGTTTACGTCATACCCGGTGGGCAGAGCGATCCTGGCTTGGTCACATTGGCGGCGACGGCATCAGCAGCGCGCCAAGCAATGCCACTGGGCACGCCGCCTTCGTAAAACCAAAGCCCGGCTGTAGTACTAGCCCGAGCGTGACTCGTCGTTGATCTCTAAGGACCAGTCGTCGAAGTTGCTCGATCCGATGGGGCACTACAGGCCGTCGATGGTCATGACCTTCTGGTGCAGCAGCGTGGTCGGGTACTCGACACCCGCACGCCCGCAGCCAGCAGGCGCAAGCAGTTGTGGTGGGCCGCGTGCTGCACGATGGACATGTACGAGGCGCTAGCCGACGGCACATTCCCCGCACGTCCACGCCGCGGCGCACCGCACTCGGCCAGTGCCATAACGGCCTTGTCATACGGCAGGCAATAGGGGTTCTGTATCCACAGCCGCCGCTGCGCCATGCGCAACACCAAGTGGCGCAGGATCTTCACCGCCGGCGCCGTGCGCTCAGGCTCGGCGCGCGCGATGTACAGCGTGATGTCGCCCGCGGACTCCAGCGCGGGAAACACGTCGTCACCTACGAACAGCTCTCCGCACTCGGCCACCCAGTTCTTGCTGAAGGCCTACTGCACCGCGTGCACGCCGGGCTCGCGCAGGCGCACGCCGATGTCGTGGAAGGGCGGATAGCCCTTCATGCCTTCGTCGAGCCACTGGTCCACGATGCAATGCCCGCCCACGAACGCCACGCGTCCGTCGGCCACGCACACCTTGCGGTGGTCGCGCCGGTTAGGCACGCCCAGGTTGCGCAGCCGCGGCGCGTGGTAGCGCACCAGCCGGCCTCAGCCATGATGCGCTCGGCGTCCTGCCCCGCCTTGCTGCAGCCGCGCGCATCCAGCAGCACGCGCACCTGCACACCGGCCCGGGCGCGCTCGGCCAGCGCAGCGGCCAGCCGCGCGCTCAGGCGGTCCTCCTTCCACAGGAAGGTCTCGAAGTGCAGCGAGCACTGGACGGCGGCGATTTTCTGGACCAGCGCATCGAAGAAGGCGCCGTTTTCCAGCAACTCCACCGCGTTGCCTTCGACCATCGAGGCATGCGTATGGCCCCCCACCGACGGCAGCATCCGATCTGGGCTGGTTGCAGTCGAGCGACAGCTCGGGGTCACGGTGGCGCTTGATGGACCAGATGGCGATACCCAGCAGGACGACGATCACCAGCAGCGCCAATGCCAGTTTGAACAGCGTGTCGGCCTGACCCAAGCGCGGGATTCGACCATGCAGCCCCGTCCACGGCGACATCGCATGACGGCGGGTGAACGACTGCGCGCACTGCTCATGGCAAGCGGGCTGCGATGGGCGCCTCGTCCAGAGCTACCAGCGCCAGCACGTGCGCTGCCCTGACGCTCTCAAGTGCCCGGCTTGCAAGTAGACCGCTGCTGGAACCACCGCGCCGTGGCCTCATCCGCCGGAAAGAAGATCTCCACGCGCAGCTCGTGCACCGTCACGTCGTGCGGCGTGCCCAGCGTGGCGATCGTCGTGAACAGGTTCAGCTTGGTGGCGTCCTTACGCAGCTGCATCGGCAGGAACGGCAGCGCGCGGGCATTGAATTTGGCCATCGGCGCCGCGGTGGCGATACCCGGCAAGGCCAGCAGCTCGGCCAGCAACGTGGCAGCCTCGCTGCCGAGCCCGTCCCCCAGCGCCTCGCGCTGGATCCAGTGCAGCAGGTCGGCACCGACCTCCTGCTGGTTGAGCGGGTAACGGCAGACCAGCCGCGGATCAAGCATCAGCCTCAGCACGTTGATCCCGCCGCTGGGCAACGGAGCCGGCTCGGGCATGTCGAGCAGCCAGTGCATGGCAGGCGTTCGAAGCACGGGAAGCTCGGATTCGACACGGCCATCGGTTGCCATTGCACACCGGCATCGCGATTGCCGCGTGGCCGCATGGAATTGCCTGACGACAGGGCGCCAACAACGATGGAAGGATTGCCACGCAAGCCAAGCTCATCAACAAGGCACTCGAGCGCACGTTTGCGCTCGTCTTTGAACGCGGCGACGAGGTCCTGTCCTTGCTGGAATGCTTCGCCGCCGAGCAGGGCCTGGAGGCGAGCCGTATCACCGCCATCGGCGCGTTCGAGCGTGCAACGCTCGGCTACTTCGACTGGGAGCGCAAGGATTACGAGCGCATCCCGGTGCCCTGCCAGGAGCCGGCCGTAGCGCCGGACACCGAGGTGCGCCCTGGCATGTTGCCGGCCTGTCCGCTTTCGATGAACGACTTCATGCGCTCGAGGTCCTGCTCCAACTCCTGCCGCGGGTTGCGGCCGAACAGGCTGGCCACCGCATGGCCCAGGCGCCCAGCGGGCGGGGTATAGGACATCCACACCGTGGCCCGCGTGCCGGCCGCTGACGGCTCCAGGCGCACGCGGCCTGCATGCTCCACCGTGCTGCCGGACTCGCTGCGCCAAGCCAGCACCCGGCCGCGCTCGTGCTCGGTGAGCACCGAGTCCCACTCGATGCGCACACCGACCGGACCCTTGACGACCCAGTGCGAGCGATCGTGGTCCAACGGGCGCACCTCCTCGACCATCGACATGAAGCGTGGAAAGTTCTCGTACCGGGACCAGACGTCGAACACCTCTTCGGGCGAAGCTGCGATCTGTATCGACTGCTCCAGTTCGATCGGCTCTCCGCGTACGGTGCGACCCAGCTCGCGGCGCGTGTCCCGGGAAGCCAGTGCTTTCACCGCGAGGGTCACGCCCACTGCGCCGACAAGCAGGCCCAGCATGGACAGGGCATGCCCGCGCTCATGGGCATCCAGGCGAGAGGCATCGCGGTCTGACATCGCGTAGGGTCGCCGATCGAAACGCGCGGCGAGGTCCTCGCCCACAGACTCGACCCTTTCCTTCTGCTCATGACCGAACTCGGCGACGTGGTCGCGTACCGACGCGAGCTTCCTGTAAGCCGCCGCACGCCGCCGCGCGCCCATCTGCGGGTCGAAGGCATAGGCGAGCAAGGCGCCAACCTTGAGGCCCACCAACAGTTGCGGAATTCCCCAGCTCTTGAACCGACTCATCTGACACCTCCTGTTCTGGACGGAGCACAGGAGGCGAGCAAAAGAGATGCCCCGGCTCGCGGGTACACCCGTTCGCTGGCACTGCACACCGGCGGCGGGTGCCTGTACAACAAACGTATGGCCTATCCGCCTGGATGCCCCCGGTTTGCTACCGAGCGGGCGCACCCGCTACGCGAGCCCGCCAACGGGCCGGCCGGCAACCGTTGAAATGCTCTCTTCCATGCCGACAGAATCCTGCTCGCGGAGTATGGGTGTGGCCGCTGCTGTCCAACGAACACAACCGGTGAACCGATGGCTGCCGGCACGGTGCAGGTTCGACGCCGCCGTTCTGCGTAATTACGCATAGGAGTCCATGGTGGCTTGCGGCCGCATACGCCGTTGACTGAGGACAGCACATCGCCCAGGCGCTGCGGCGCCCGGACGATGACCGGTCAGCCCGCAGCCATGGCCCACTTGGCGAGCCCGGTCAGGATCAGCGCTACGCCCAGGCCGGATGACAGGCGTTGCCCGCCGGGCACCAGTTTCTCGAGCCCGACTCCAATTGATACCGCCGCGATCCAGGCCAGATTCATCACGCCACCGACAAAAAGCAAACCCATCAACGCCCAACAGCAGCCCAGACAAAACAAGCCATGACGCGCGCCCATGGCAAAAGCTCCCCACTTGCCGGGACGCCACTCGCCGAGCAGGAATCCCAGCGGGGTGCGGCAGCGCGACAGGCATAGCCGCTTGAGCGGCGAGAATTGATAGACACCGGCCAACAGCAGCAGCGCGCCGGTGAGCCAGTCCGACCTGCTTACCAACATCATGTCCACCCAGCCCAGCGCCTGGAACGCCCACTGGGCGGCGGCTGCCGCTGCGCTGAAGGCGAACCAGACGGCCAGGTAGGCGGCGACGAAGCTGCGCCCGCGTGCTGGCTCGCCACTGCGCGCACTGAGATCGACGAAAGTCAACGTCATCGGCAGTGCCGATGGCAGCATCATGGCCGCCATCATCACTGCCCACATGCACAGAATCGCCAGCAGGTTGGCTGGGCTCCACGCCGGCGAGCGGGGCATCGTCAGCCGCGCAAGGGGGTGCGTCATGTCGAGCGCGATCCAGGCCAGAAGCATCCAGCCAAGCAGCGCCATGACCAGGATGCCCAGCGTCAGACGTGGCCAGCGCGAGCCAAGCGCGAGCGTGCCTTGCGCGGCGCTGGTCGCCGAGTATTGTCCCCGAGGACTGCTCATAGCCCCTCCTGTCCCGTCACGACCACCTTGAACCTGCCGGCGCGACAACCTACGCTGACTATCAAGGTCAGCGGCAGGCCGCAGTGGCAAGGCCGCATTGGCCCAGGAGTTTGACCATGGCCACTTGGAGCGTCGAGGGCGAGTACATGGAAACCTGTAACTGCGCCTTTGTCTGTCCTTGCATCACGTCCAACCTTGCAGCGCAACCGACCGAGGGTGACTGCAAAGCCGCCATCGCGCTGCGCATCGACAAGGGGCAAAACGACGGTGTGGCCTTGGATGGCCTGGCGTTCATCGTCGTGATGCACGCACCCGCGGCCATGGGCGAGGGCAACATCACGGTCGGGTTGATCGTTGACGATCGCGCCTCGGACGCCCAACTCGGCGCCATCACCGCAATCGCCTCCGGGGCCGCAGGCGGGCCCATGGCTGCATTGGCTCCGTTGATCGGTCGTTTCGCCGGTGTGCAACGACGGTCGATCCAGTTCGAGATCGATGGCCTGAAGCGCTCGGTACAAGCAGGCGAGCTCGTTGATCAGGCCTGCGAGGGCATACCCAGCGCAGTGGCTCCCGGCGATGCCATCGTGGTCGACAACACGGTCCACCCTGTGAACCGTCGGCTGTCGCTGGCCAAGGCGACGCGCAGCAGCCTGCACGCCTTCGGCATCGAATGGGACGACGTCCTGGGCGACCGCAACGCCCACTTCGCGCCGTTTTCGTGGTCGGGCTGATCCCTTCGCGTGTCGGAACTGGTCGCGGCTCGCAGCTGTCCGAGAACAATGGACCGCAGTTCCAAGTCGACGCCGAGTGCCGGCAGCCAAGAGGGCTGGGAAAGTTCCGGTGGCCTGCGGCCCGTGCTGGCAGCAGGCATTGCGTTGTTGGCGCTGCTGATGGGGTGCGAACGGTCGACCGAGCGCCGGGCGCAATTACCCGCTGATGTCCGATCCGCTTGCACGCCTGCAGCGCGCACTGTGGAAGCAACACTGCGGCGCTTCGAGTGCAACGACGAGAAGTGTTGGCTGGAGGTTGAACTGCCCGATAGCCGTGTCGTGAGTGAGGTGTGCGAAGCGCCGATTTGCGTGCGGTGGCTCGACAACGGTGCCCGGCTACCGTTGGATCTGATAGGTCGCCGTGCGTGCATCGAACTGCGCCCGACAACGATCTTCATTGGAGCCGATGAGGACCCGATGGAGGCACAGGAATTCCGGCGCATTACGCTGTTCGAGTGAGCGTGCGTGTCACGCATACCAGCGCTGCGTGTGGTGAGCAGCAGGCCCCCCACGCCCCATGGTCCGCCACTTTCTCTCGCAGAAGACGCCTACGTACGCCAGCGCACCGATGCACCGGCGTGATGCTCATAACCTGCAATGCCAATTCGTGACCGTGAGGGCCGCTTGGTGCTTTCAGCAGGGCAGTGTCCTTGATGCGCCACGGCGCCGCCGAAACACGATCATCAGGACACGTGGCAGGCTGCGTCGGTCTGGTTGCTGGTCATCGCGCCTGCGGTCGATCCAGCCGCCCCGTTGTTCTGGATCGCCGTGGCTGTTTCGGTGCAACGTGCTGCTGGCATCCAACAGTAGTGCCCGCGGTTGACCACGGCCGGTATGGCGGTCTTGCTCTGCTGTGCAGGAACCCATGAAGATCACCGCGTTGATGTCATGTTTCACGCTGGCCATGGCCAGCTTGATGTGCGGCTGCTCGTCCACAGGCAGTGCCGTGGCGCGCTCCGGGCGCTGATGCCACCCCGTCACCGGCGCGCATCACCGTGCTCTACGACGCCTTCGGCCGCGACCCGGCGCTGCACAAGGACTGAGGCTACAGCGCCTTCATCGAGGCCGGCGGGCGGCGCATCCTCTTCGACACCGGCAACTCCGCCGAGGAGCTGGGGGCCAACGCGCGCGCCAAGGGCGTGGACCTTTCCAAGCTGGACTTCGTGGTGATGTCGCACCGTCACGGCGACCACATGGGCGGCTTGGCCTACGTGCTGCGCGTCAACCCGAACGTGAGCATCTACGCGCCCAAGGAAGGCTTCGGGGTCTACGGCGCGGACCTGCCGTCAAGCTCCTACCGGCGCGACGAGTCATTGCCGGCCGAGCGGCGCTACTTCGGCGGCCAGCCGCCCGAGACGCTACGCTTCGGTGCAGCATGGCCGCAGGGGCACTTCAAGCTCATCGACAAGGCCACCGAGATCGCCCCCGGCGTTCATCTCATTGCGCTCGTGTCGGACAAGCCCGGCACGCTGGAGCTGCGCGATCTCTCGCTTGTGCTGGACACGCCCGACGGCTTGGTGATCGTGGTGGGCTGCGCATACCCGGGCATCGATCGCATCCTGGAGACAGCCCTGAAGATCAACCCGCGCATCGCGCTGGTGGTGGGCGACCTGCGCCTGGTGGTGGCCAAGACGAGGAGATCGCCCGCATCGCCACGCTGATGCACGACACCTATCACGTCGGCTGGACGGCCCCTGGTCACTGCCCCGGCAAGTCCACTCTCAAGGCGCTGCAGGCAGTCTTTGGCGACCACGACCTCTATGCCGGCGTGGATAGCCGCATCGACCTGGGCGCCATGCCGCGCTTGGCGGCCGCAGAGGCCGCCGCTCCATGGCCCAAGCTGACTTTGCCGATTGGCGCCGGCTGCTGGCCGGAAGTGACGACGCCGTTCCCACAAGAGTCGCTGGTGGTAGCAGCGCTGAGGAAATCACCGGCCTGGAGGAAATGCCTGCCACCGCTGCGATCGTGCCACAGCGGTAAGCGCGCAGTGCCCAGGCGAATGAACCGCCTGATGCGGCAGCGCGCTGATCGCGGGATGTGATCAGCTCGTCTGGTGAGTCGCTGCCCGCACTGCGGTGCGGGCGTGCGACAAGCATCGCGCGGTACGTCCTTACGCATGCCGCCCATCTCCGGCATTCGCCTGCGCCATACCCAAGGAGCAGGACAAAGGTTTGCAGGGCTGGACGGGCCGAGGCATTGGCGCACATGGGGTGTCGTTGCTTGATGCCTGTCACCTACCGGGACGACTACTACTCGGGTGGCCGGTGGTCGCTGGCCGGACCGGATCGCTGCGGTTTTCGCGGTCGCCCGCAGGGTTGGGGGTGGACTGGCACACGGAAGCCTTGACCACTTTGCCGATGGACAGGCCCTGCACCAGCACGGAGAACACGACCACCGCGTAGGTCAGCGGCACCAGCAGCTCCCGCCCGCCGCTCTCGGGCACTGACAACGCCAGCGCCACCGAGATGCCGCCGCGCAGACCACCCCAGGTCAGCACCCAGGGCGAGCCGCCGGGCAGCTTGAACCAGCGCGGCGCCAGCGCCACCGGCAGGCCCACCGTGAGGCTGCGCGCCAGCAGCGTGACGGCGATGGCGACGGCCACCGCGCCCCAACTGCCCGGGCCGAAGGAGATGAGGATCACCTCCATCCCGATCAGCACAAACAGCACCGCGTTGAGGATCTCGTCGATCAGTTCCCAGAACAGGTCCACGTGGTGCCGGGTCTTGTCCGACATGCCCAGCGCCCGGCCGTGGTTGCCCACCACCAGGCCGGCCGCCACCATCGCCAGCGGTGCCGACACGTGCAGGTGCGCCGCCAGCGAGGAGCCGCCGGCCACCATGGCCAGCGTCAGCAGCACCTCGACCTGGTAGTGGTCGATGCTGCGCAGCAGCACGAAGGTGGCCCAGCCGAGCGCCAGGCCCAAGGCCAGGCCCCCACCGGCCTCGTGCAGCAACAACAGGCCGACCTCGCCCGCGGTCGGCACGGTGCCGCTGGCGGCGATGCCCAGCAGCAGCGCGAAGATCACCACGCCCACGCCGTCGTTGAACAGCGACTCGCCGGCGATGACCAGTTCCACGTCACGCGGCGCGCCGGCGGACTTGAGGATGCCCAGCACCGCGATCGGGTCGGTGGGCGAGATCAGCGCGCCGAAGAGCAGGCAGCTCAGCAGCGGCAGCTGCCAGCCCGCCAGCGGCAGCACTGCCCACAGCGCGACGCCCACCACCAGCGTGGACAGCAGCGTGCCGCCCACCGCCAGCGCCGCGATCTGCCAGCGATAGCGGCGCAGCTCGCTCAGGTCGATGTGGAGTGCGCCAGCGAACAACAGCAGCGACAGCATCCCTTGCAGCAGCACATCCGAGAAGTCGATAGAGGCCATCAGGGAAGCCTCGAAGTCCCGCAGTCCGGGCAGCCAGCCCAGCAGGTCCACCCCGATCAGCGCCACCGACAGCAGCAGCGCGGCGGCCATGACGCCAATGGTGGTGGGCAGCCCGACAAAGCGCTGGTTCAGGTAGGCCAGCAGGGCCGTGACCACGAGGCAGATGGCGGCGATATCGAGCATGGGATGCACGGATGCAATGCGATGCGGGCGCGCGTGACGGACCGCAACGATGGGTTTACGGTAGGGGCTGGAAGAAAGCGGCCGTGCCCAGAGCGGCCTTCAGACTTCCTTCATCACCTGGGCATGCGAGATCAGGGCAAACAACGCGGTGCCGCCAATCACATTGCCCAGCAGAACGGGCAGCGTGAAGCGCACAAGCATGTCCAGCGCGTCGAGCTCGCCCGTGAGCAGCAACAGGAACGCTTCGGCACTGCCGGCGATGATATGGGCGAAGCCGCCGACGCCGATCAGGTAAGTCATCAGCGTGACGACGTGAAACTGTGCCACCCCGGCTGCCGGGATCAGCCACACCATCGCCGCCATCAGGTAGCCCGCGGTGATGCCCTGCACGCCCAGGGCCAGCGCGTCATGCCGCATCGCATGGCGGCTGGTTTCCAGCATAGCTAGGCGCAGTGCGTCATCGACCGCTGGCGTGAACGCGAAAAACAGCGCCGCCAGCAGCGTGCCAACCAAGTTGGCCACCAGCACGATGCTCCAGATGCGCAGCGCGCTGGCCAGCTTGTGGCGGTCGGGCTGCTGGAGCAGCGGCAGCAGCACGGTGATGGTGGTTTCCGTGAAGAGCTGCTGGCGCGACATCACCACCATCAAAAAGCCCACGGGGTAGCCAAGCGCGATGACCAGCTCGCGCCACGGCGCCTCAGGCAGGTGCTGGCGCAGCACCGCCTGCGCCAGCAGCGAAAAGCTCATCGACAACCCAGCCGCCAGCCCCGACCACCACAAGGACACGGCCGGCCGCGCCATCTCCTGTTCGCCCAGGCGGCGCACGGTTTCGTAGATCACCGGGGTACGCGGTGTCGTCTGCTCCTCGACCTTGTCGGCCTCTTCCTGATCCTTGTCCATGGCTGTGCTGCTGGCAACGCGCAAGCCCTGGTGGCAGCAAACGACACACCCCGAAGCGGTTCGGCGGACCTCGGCCCACGCTGCAGGCGTGCATCGCGCGGAACCTCCACGGCCTGCGGGGCACGACTCCAGTATCAACAGCATGCAGGCCGCGCCTGCGGCGCTGCAGGCGACAAGCATCCGGCGCGCTCGATGTAGGGCAGCGAGAGCAACTCGTACAGCGGATGGCCGATCCAGCGCGACACCAGGCTGGCACCCAGCGCGGCCGCCATCAGGCTCAGCACCATGGCGTGGCCGTCCACCATCTCCATCACGATGATGAAGGTGATGAAGGCCGTCATCGGCGCGCGAGTCACTGCGGCCAGGAACGCGGCCATGCCCAGCGCGACCAGCGGCGCCGCATTGGTCTGCGGGCCCCAGAGCAGCGCAATGTCATGGCTGATGCCCGCGCCGATGACCAGCGACGGGGCAAAGATGCCATTTGGCACGCCGGACCAGGCCGCCAGCCACGTCGCCGAAGCGGAACAGCACGTACAGGCCGGGACATCGCCGGAGCCCTCCCAGCAGGCCTCGGGTGTACTCGTAGCCGCTGCCCCAGCTGGTACCGCCGCTGGCCAGTCCCAGCCCGGCGATGGCCAGCCCGCATGCACCGGCGAAAGCCACCGGATGCCGCCGCCACGGCGCGATACGGCCCTGCGTACCGGTCAACGAGGCATGCAGCAGCCGCGCGAAGACTCCACCGGCCAGGGCGCTGGCCAGGACCACGGCAACGCCCGACCACAGCCAGCCCGCAGCCGTGGCAGGCACGCGAATCACGCCAAAGTACGCGGCGTTGCCGAAGGCCGAAATGCCCACGACGCCAGCCTCGGCCTGGTGGCGCGCCACCGGCGCATCGCGCTGACGCAGACGCAGCGCAACTTCGGCGCGCTGGGAGACCTGCTGGCGGTGGCGCTGTTCACCTACACCGTCATGACCCTCGAATGGCACCGCGTCGCGGCCGGCGTGGGGCTGGCACTGACGGTGGTCGTGTTGCGCTCACTGGTCAAGGTGGCGTGCGTCACGGCGCTGGCGCATGCCAGCGGCAGCTCCTGGCACAAGGGGCGCCGCCCGCGGAGCAGGAGTAACCTCGTCTACAACTACAACCGTTTCCAGGCCTGCCGCTTCGGCCTGGATGGCACGCTGGTCGATCCCAAGGTCTATGCGTCACGCTCGCTGCGCGAGGACATGCAGGCCACGCTGCAGCGGCTGGCGCCGCATGCCGACACGCTGGGCTCACAGGTAGCGCTGGAGCTCATCCGCGAGCTCACTGAAGTCGGCAACCACGCCTCATACCTGCGTGCCCAATACCGGGAGCGAGGCAGTGCCGAAGGGATGGTGGAAGCCGCCATCACGGGTTTCAGGCGCTGAAGCCATGGCGGCCCGGCGCGGTGGCCACGCGCCATCGTCGGACCGTGCTCAGCTGTGTTGGTCACTGCGCTGGCCGCCCTGGTTGTTGCCTTGGCGCTCATTCGTCGGGGTGCCCGTCGGGTCGCCGGCGGGCCCGGTGCGGGTCATGCCGGGCGGGTGTTGCCCCTGGCCGGTGGACTGGCTCTGCTGGTTGCCCTGTGTGCCGCTGGTCGATGGCTTCCGTTGCTGCTGGTTGCTGCTTATGTCCGGCTCCTGAGTAAGGTTGCAGGGACAAGGAAACAGCAATGGACATACCGTCGAGCAGCGTGCAGCCGCTATCGCACCCTGGCTTGACGCACGAGGCACCGCCATGCCGGTGAAGGGCTCCACGGGTGTGCCTTCAGCCTTCTGGCTGGCATGGTTGACCGTGCTCATCGCGGCCATGCTGGCGATGGGTCTGGCCCCATTTCTCGCACCGGAGCTGGTGCTGCGGGGCATGTCGCTGCTGGTCTTCGTGAACCCCGATGTCCTGGGCCGCTTGGGCGCGCCGGTGCTGGGCTACCTCTTGTTCGTGCACGCCGTCATAGGCGCGATCATGACGGGCTGGGCAGCCTTGCTGCTGCTGGTCGTGCGCGGGCCCTACGCCCGGGGCTCGCGCAGCGCCTGGCGGGCTATCGCGCTGTCCGTGCTGGCCTGGTTCGTGCCGGGCACGCTGTTGTCGCTGTGGGCCGGCGTCTGGCTCAACGTGAGCGTGAACCTGCTGTTCCTGGCACTGTTTGCGGTGCCGCTGGCCGCGACACGGCCCACCCGCGCGCGATGAGCCCGGCCGCCCATCTGCGCCCTGGGCGGTTTTGTCTGCGGACTACGGCCGGCTGCCGCCCCCGCCGGGTCCCTGCGCGCCGCCCATGACCGGCGTGCCCTGCTCACTGCCCTTGCCCTGCATGGCCTGCTCGCCGCCGGCGGCGCTGGCGCCGCGCGGGCCCGACACCACGGCACTGGCGGCTGCGGCTACCGCCGTCGCGGGCTTGACATCGCGCGGGCGGGTGGGCGGCGGTAGCGTGGCGTAGTAGGCCGCTACGGCCTGGGCGTCCTGGTCGCTGAGCGCCTTGCCCACCAGTGGCATCTGCCCGCTGGGGTCGTTGCGGCGCATGCCGTCGCGCCAGGCGGCCAGGGTGCCTTGCAGGTAGGCCGCGTGCTGCCCGGCCAGGTAGGGGAAGAGGCGCCCCTGGCCCAGGCCGTCGGGGCCATGGCAGTTGGCGCAGGCCTGCAGTCGCAGCGACTGCTCGCCCACCGTGGCGAGCTGCCGCCCGCGCCCGCCTGCCGCCGTACCCGGGGTGCTAGCGCCCGCCGTGGCGGCCGGGGCCGAAGCCGCCAGCGAGGCGTAATAGGCCGCGCCGGCTTGGCGTTGCTCGGCCGTCATGGCCTTGGCGATGGGCCCCATCACGGGGTGCTGGCGGCTGTCGTCGCCATAGCTTTGAAGCTCGTGCAGCAGGTAGCCGTAGCTCTGGCCGGCGATGCGCGGAAAGCCCCCGGCCGCGTTGCCTTCGCCCTGCGCGCCATGGCAGCTGGAGCAGGCCGCCACGGCGCCGCCGCCGCCCTTGCTGGCGAGCTGGGCGCCGGCGCTGCGCTGGGCGTCGGTGGGTCGCGCATCGGCCATCGGCGCCAGGATCGGCCCGCTGGCCGCACCCACCGGGCTGGCAGCCGAGGCGGGCGCGGAGACCGACGCAGCCGCCGAGGCCGGCGCCGCGCTGTCGGGCGCCTGCGCGTCACGGCGGCCGCAGCCGCCCAGCAGTGCCAGCGCTGCAACGAGTACGGGCAGGGCGCGTTTCATGACACGAGCGGCCCGGGGGCCTTCAGGTAGCGGTTGACGATGGCATCCGCGCTCCAGTAGGCCAGCGCGCCCACGGTGTCGGTCGGGTTGTAGGACGCGTTCTGCGGGAAGTTGGAGGCGCCGATCACGAACACGTTAGACACGTCCCAGCTCTGCAGGAAGCGGTTGACGGTGCTGGTGGCGGGGTCGGTGCCCATCACGGTGCCGCCGGTGTTGTGCGTGGTCTGGTATTGCGTGCTGGTGTAGGGCCCCTTGCGCGGGCTGCCCTCCACCAGTTTGCCGCCCATGGCGCGGCCGATCTCCTCGGCCTTGCCAGTGATGTAGGCCGACATCTTCAGGTCGTTGGCGGGGAAGTCGAAGGTCATGCGCAGCAGCGGCAGGCCCCAGGCGTCCTTGTAGGTCGGGTCCAGATCCAGGTGGTTCTGCGGCGCGGCGCTGGAGCTGCCGTGCACGTTGAGCACGCAGGTGTGGTTGTAGTGCTCAGCCACGGCGCGCTTCCAGGCCGAGCCCCAGGCCGGCGTGCCCGGCGGCGTGGGGTGGAACTCGATGGGGCGGCCGTGGCTCATGACCTCGCCGACGTAGGCCCCGCCGACGAAACCCGGCGGGCCGTGGTCGAAGTTGTCGCTGACGAAGTCGGAGATCACCGTGCCACAGGCGCCCGAGCGCATGAAGGGGTTGATGTTCACGCTCCCGTCGAAGAAAACCTGCACCGCACTCATGGTCTGGTAGGCATAGTTGCGCCCGACCACACCCCGGCCCGTGGCCGGGTCGTAGGGCATGCCGATGCCCGACAGCAGCAGCATTCGCACGTTGTTGAGCGCGAACATGCCCACGATCACCAGCCGCGCCGGCTGCTCGAACTCGCGCCCGGCCGCATCGACGTAGGTCACGCCAGTGGCGCGCTTCTTGGCCTTGTCGAGGTTGATGCGCAGCACCTGGCACTGCGTGCGCAGGGTGAAGTTCTTGTCCTTGAGCAGCACCGGCAGCAGCACCGTTTGCGGCGAAGCCTTGGCGTAGTGCTCGCAGCCGAAGCGTTCGCAATAGCCGCAGAACATGCAGGTGTTCAGCTGCAGGCCCTCGGGGTTGGTGTAGGGCTGACTGAGGTTCGACGAAGGTTGTGGGTACGGGTGGTAGCCCAGCGAGGCCGCGGCCTTGCGGAACATGGCCGAGCCGTAGGGCTCCTTCATCGGCGGCGTGGGGTAGTGGCGCGAGCGCGGGTCCTCGAAGGGATTGCCGCCGTCGAGCTTGCGCCCCTGCAGGTTGCCGGCGTGGCCGCTGACGCCCAGCAGGTACTCGAAGCGGTCGTAGTGCGGCTCCATCTCCGTGGCCGTGACGCCCCAGTCCTGCACCAGCAGGTCGGCCGGGATGAACTTCTCGCCGTAGCGCTGCACGATGCGGCTGCGCCACTGGAAGTCGGTGTCCTGGAAGCGGTAGGTCTGGCCGTTCCAGTGCACCGCCGCGCCGCCCAGCCCGGTGCCGGGCAGAAAGCTCTCCCAGCGCCGCATCGGCAGCGCCACCTGCGCGTCGGTGTTGCGGAAGGTGACCGTTTCGCGCGTGTTGTCCTGCATCAGCGCCTTGCGCACCGCGAAGCGCAACTCGTCGTGCATGACCGTGCCCTGGAAGTCGGGCACCGTGAAGCGCGGCTCGCCGCGCTCCAGCCCCACGACCTTGAGCCCGGCGCGCGTGAGCTCGCGCCCCAGGATGGAGCCCACCAAGCCCACACCCAGCAGGACAGCATCGGCTTCGGGCAGACGGGTGGCGGCCATGTCAGCGCCCCCCGTGGCGGTGGCCCGAAGGAGGCGTGGCCGGCGTGCTCCGGGCCGGCGCGGTGGCCGGGATGTTGGCATGCACGTGCACCTAGCCCGCCTGCTCCGAGAGGCTGCGCGGCGTGGCGGCGAAGGCTACGCCGTGCCGGTCCACCAGATCGTAGAACGCGGCGTAGGCGCCGGGGAAACCGATCATCCGCCACGCCGCCATGTCGCGGTTGCCGCCGTACACCGGGTCGCAGAAATAGCCCTCGATAGTCATGCCCAGCAGCGACTCGAAGAACACGTCCGAGGGCACGCCGGCGAGGTCGCGCTGGGTAGTCTGCAGCAGCGTCAGGTATTCGTCCTGCTGCGCCCCGTCCATCTGCTCGAAGGCCGGGCGGCCGTTCTTCTGCAGGTCCTCGCGGATGCCGCGCAGCGCGGTGCGAAAGAGCTCCGCCGGCGTGAAGGGCAGCTGGTAGCCCTGCGTGGGCAGGCCCGGCTGCCAAGGGCCGGCGCGGTACAGCCGCTCGCCGGCGCCCCAGGCGCCGTGGATCTGCTTGTCCAGGTAGCCTGGCACGCCGGCCTCCAGCGCGCTGGGTCCGACCTCGTCGGGCGGGATCAGCCGCTGCACCGCCGCCTCGATGAAGGCGGCCTCGGGCGCATTGAAGAACAGGTACATGTCGCCGGCTGCAGGCCCTGAGGGCGCCGGCGCGGCAGCCGGCGCGGGCAAAGCCGGCCCCTGGGCCGTCTCGGCCGCGCCGGGCACGAGCGCGGCGGCGCCGCTGACCTGGAGAAAGATGCGTCGGGACAAGCGGGCCATGGCACAGCTCCGGGAATTGCAGGTCCGCGCGCGGGCAATCGGTGCGCCTTCGATGGGCGCGCCTGCAACGCAGCGTCGGCACTGGTGTGAGCTACCCGGGTGGCCTGATGCAAGAGCCCTGACGTTAAGCGCGCGGCCAGCCTGCGCCACCGGCGCTTGGTGCCACGACGTCCCGGGCATGGGAACCGTGCTTGCCTTCCAGGGCGTCCACCGTGGGGTTCACGATGCAACTGTTTGGCATCCGTCTGGTCGGCATCAACGAGGTCACCGGCCACAAGCTGCTGCTCACGCTGATACTGATTGCCGTGCTGGCGCTGCTCGGCGTGGCGCTGGGCGCGCTCATCCGCGCGCTCACCACCCACGCCGGCGCGCGCCGCGAGCGCGTGCGCTTCTGGGCCCGCCAGGGCCGCAGCCTGCTCATCGCCGTCGTCGGACTGGTAGGCGTGCTGTCGATCTGGTTCGACAACCCCGGAACGCTCACCACCGCGGTGGGCCTGGTCACCGCCGGCCTGGCCTTTGCGCTGCAGAAGGTGGTCACCTCGCTGGCGGGCTACTTCGTGATCCTGCGCGGGAAGAACTTCACGGTGGGTGACCGCATCACCATGGGCGGCGTGCGCGGCGACGTGGTGGCGCTGGGCTTCATCCAGACCACCATCATGGAGATGGGCCAGCCGCCGGCCGTGCAGGGCGCCGACCCGGCGATGTGGGTACGCAGCCGCCAGTTCACCGGCCGCATCGTCACGGTGGCGAACTCGAAGATCTTCGACGAGCCCATCTACAACTACACGCGCGAGTTCCCCTTCATCTGGGAAGAGATGACACTGCCCATTGCCTACCGCGACGACCGCGCGCGGGCCGAGGCCATCCTGCTGGAAGCCGCGCGCAAGCATGCCGTGCGCGCCGAGGACATGCCTTCCGAGTTGCGCGAGCGGCTGCAGCATCAGTACCACGTGAGTCCCGCCGACTTCGAGCCGCGCGTGTACTGGCGGCTGACCGACAACTGGCTGGAGCTGACCGTGCGGCTGCTGGCGCGTGACCATGGCGTACGCGGCCTCAAGGACACGATGAGCCGCGAGGTGCTGGCTGCGCTGGACGCCGCGGGCATCGGGCTGGCCTCGGCCACCTTCGAAGTCGTGGGCCTGCCGCCGCTGCGCATCCAGCGCCAGCCGCCGCAGCAGGGCTGAGAAGCCCCGGTGGCGGCCTGGCTCCTAGGTCACCGCCGCTGTCGCGCCAGCTCCTCGCGCAGCGCCGCCACCTCGCGCCGCAGCGCCTCGATCGCCTGCGCGCTGGGCAGCTCGCCTTCCTCGCTCTCGGCATCGCGCCCGACGAAGTAAGTGGCCAGCGTCGCCGTGACGTAGCCGAACACCGCGAAGGCGTAGAGCGCCAGCAGCACGCACAGCGCCCGGCCCTCCGGCGTCTCGGGCCAGTACTGCGAGCCCATGGTGGTCATCATCATCGCCGTCCACCACAGCGCCTCGCCGTAGCTGCGCAGGCCGCCCTTGACCTCGCTCTCGAAGGCGTACATGCCGGCCGCCCCGGCGAAGGTCACCAGCGCGGTCAGCAGCACGACGTAGCCGAAGCCGCGCCGTCCGAAGCTCGCGCTCAGCGCGCGGATGCCGCGGTTGAGCGAGCCCACCACCCGCACCAGGCGTACGCCGCGCGCCGCGCGCAGCAGCCGGGCCAGGCGAAACACGCGCAGCGCCGGCAGCAGCAGCGACACCGCCGTGAGCCAGTGCGTGCGCAGGTAGCGCAGCTTGTGCGGCGCGATGGTGAGCTCCACCAGGAAATGCACCACGAACACGGCCCAGATCACGGTGCTGGCCGTCTGCAGCAGCGGCGGCAGCCCGCGCGTGAGGTCCAGCACCAGCAGCGCCAGCCAGACGAAGCTCAGCACCAGCATCGGCGTGTCGAGCAGGTCGGCCACGCGGTGCAGCAGGTCCGCGCGCTCGGCCTCCACGGCCTCGTCGTCCGGGGCGGGCGGGGCAGGCCGGGGCGCGGACATGGCGTGGAGCCTCAGGAGGGATCGGTCCGGGGCACGGAGTGGCGCCGGGCCTCGGCCTGGGCGCCCTGCACGTGCGCCAGCGCCGTGCGCGGGCCGTCCACGGGCGCACGGATGACGTTGAGGCTGCCGTCCGTCTCCAGCACCACGGCGGCGACCTCCTCCAGGCGCCCGATGCCCTGCTGGCGCACGGCCGAGCGCAGCTCGTCCTCCGTGACCCGCTCGCGCTTCATGGCGCCCTGCAGGAAGCGGCCCTCCAGGAACAGCAGGCTGGGCTCGGACTTGACCAGCCGGCTCACGCGCGGCGAGCGCACCGACAGCCAGGTGAGCGCGCCCTGAAGCAGGACGAGCAGCGCCAGCGCCGTGAGCCCTTCGGCCAGCGCCACGTCCTTGGACAGCAGCACGGTGGCCAGCGTCGAGCCCAGCGCCACCGTGACGATCAGGTCGAAGGCGTTGAGCTTGGACAGCGTGCGCTTGCCCGTGACGCGCAGCAGCAGCACCAGGGCCGCGTAGGCCAGCGTGCCGAGGACGAGGATGCGTGCCAGTGGCATCCAGCCGTCGAAGAACATGTCGGGCCTCCACGCAGTTGCGTGCCGTGTCCTTATTCCGAGCGCTCGAAGTGGCGCTGCACGCGCAGGAACTGTTCTTCCCGCAGTGGCGCGCCACGCTGGTACGGCGGGCTGGATTCCACCGCCGCACGGGACAGCCTTACCTGGGCGCGCCGTTCGCCCCAGTCGATGTGCTCGATCCACCGCGGTGCGATCAGCACCTGCCGGCCGGGCAGCCAGTGCCCTGTGTCCACGACCACGAACGCGATGCTCCAGGAGCGCTCATCGAACACGAAGTCGTCGATGTGGCCGATGCTGCCGTCGCTGGCCTCGATGTGGTAGCCGGTGACTTCGGCGCTGCTGCGCAGGTGCGGGTCGTCGTCGGCACGCTGTGCCCGCATCTGCTCCGCGATGCCGGGAGGCAGCCCGGCACCGGACGACGGTGGCGCCAGCACCGTGCCGGCCAGCGTTGGAAGCGCGCTCACGCCCCACAGCGAGCCGCCGCTCCACCAGTACGGCCAGCCGTAGTGGTCGTAGATCGCCATCTCGTGCTGGCGCGACACCGGGCGCGCAGTGTCGACGTCCGGTGCGCTCTCGACCTGTCCGCGCTCCAGTGCCACCTCGATGCAACGCCGGGCGTGGTCGATGCGCCGCACGGCATGCGGCGAGACCAGCACCTTGCGCCCCGTCAGCCAGCCCCCCGTGTCGACCACGAGATGGCGGATCGTCCAGTGCCCGTCGTCGAAATACGCTTCCTTCGCGTGGCCGATCTCGCCATCGGGCGCCACCAGCGCGAAACCATCGAGCTCCTTGAGGCTGTACGGCATGGCTCTCTCCCGGTTGCGGTCACCGTAGCCGAGCAGCATGCGTGCCTGTGCCCGCGCCGCACTGCGGCGTTCGGCACTGCCGGCGTACGTCCGGGCTGCATGTCCGAGGTACATGCCTTGCTTGAGCGCCGTGCGGGTGAGCAGGCGTTGAGAAAAGGCAGCTCACGAGGACCTGCCGACACAGCCCGCGAAAGTCGGCATCGATACGCAGCAGTTTCACCGGCGCGGTTGCCGTGCAGCGTGGAAAGGGCAGGGATGCTTCCTTCGTTCGATTGGGAAACCGTGCTGCGGGTCTCGGCACAACTGCTGCTGGCTTACGTGCTCAGCCTGCCCATCGCATTCGAACGCGAGAAGGCGGCCCGCAGCGCCGGGCTGCGTACGTTTCCGCTCGTCGCGATGGCGAGCTGCGGCTACATGCTCTTCGCCGAAGGGCTGTTCGAGGATTCCCCGGAGGCGCAGTCACGGCTGGTCCAAGGCTTGATGACGGGCATCGGCTTCATCGGCGGCGGCGCCATCCTCAAGTCCGGTGCGACGGTCCATGGCACCGCGACGGCAGCGAGCATCTGGAATACAGGGGCCGTTGCGGCTGCGGTGGCTTACGGACGCTATGAGATCGCTGTCGTACTGAGCGCCATGAATTATCTGACGCTGCGCGTGCTCGGCCATTTCAAGTACGAACAAGAGGCACAGAGAAACGACAAGGGCTCCTGATGAAATCAAGCAAAGACACGATGAGGCGCTTGTCGGCCACTCGCCTTGGCGCAGTGCTCGCCATGGCCCTGGCGCTGGCTGCGTGTGCGACACCCGGAAATATTGCGGACCAGGCCCTGGAAGCCAATAGGGCCGTGGAGGACAGCCAGAATCGGGTGCTGTTGCTCAACATCATCCGTGCGGCGCAGGGCAAGCCTTTGTATTTCACCAGCTTGGATCAGCTGGTCGGCCCGCTGGGTGCTGGACAGGTTTCGGCCGATCTGACCCTGCCTTTCGACCCCTCAACCGGAAAATCCCTTGGACTGAACTTCACACCGCAGAGACCCAATTACAATATTTCGGTGCAGGACAGCCGGGAATTCATGCGAGGTTTTCTCAGCCCCGTGCCACCGGGTATTTTTGGCTACTATTTGCGTCGCCAGGGTTGGTCGCCCGTCACGATCCTCAAGCTCTTTGTGCAGGACGTGCTCATCGTGGATGCACAGGGCGTTGCCCGGCGGCGCTATGCCAACGATCCGCACGCCCAGGCGTCCCTTGCTGAGTTCGAACATCTGGTGGACAGGTTGGGCGCTTGCGACCTGAGGGTGCGCATGGAAACCAGGAAGAGGGCCTACGGTCCGGCCGTGAGCGTTGATGAGCTCTCCTCCATAAAAGGCAGCCAAGATGGGGAAATCTATTTCGAACCGCAGGAGTCGGATAACCAATCCTCTGAAAAATCGCGCCATTATCGCCCCTATCTGCTGTTCAGCAGGGTCATTCTCGACATGGTCAGCCAACCTGCCTCACCGCCGTGCGTAGGTATTCCGGACGATACAGGTGGTCATGTCGGGCAGGCCGGGTTCATGTATGGGAACAAGCTGGACAAGGAGGCGCGTGATCTGTTGTACACAGTTCCCGATCACTCCGATGCAGGCCAGAGGGGGTTGCGCAACGCCATCATCACGCTGCGCTCTACGGAAGCCATGATTCAGTATCTGGGCAGTTTGAGCAGGCAGGCACTGCCAGGTTCCGGGCAGCCTGGCGATATATCGACTGCCGGGGAGCCCGGAAACCGGATCTTCGAAATCCAACGGCTTGGCGCTGAAGGTCCGGGGCAAGTACCCGGCGACAGCGTGTCGCTGAGCTACCTCGGCCATACCTACTACGTGGCTGCCAGCAGCCAGTCGATGCAAGTGTTGACGCTGGTGTCGCAGGTCATCGGGCTGCAAAAGGAAGCCGCCCAATTCCCCGGCATCAGCACGTTCAGGGTCCTGCCTTGACGCGCGGTCCGCCGCACGAAGCGCGTTGATCGGACAGGCCGACGCGGCGCCGGCTTGGTCCAGCAAGCCGCAGCCGCTCATCGTAGTGGCCGGCCCCGGTCGCAGGGGGCTTGTCTTGTCCTGGGCGGCCGGCGTGCACGTCAAGACCGACCAGGCGCATACCGCGGGCGCAAGGGTTGCCCCAGGTGCCGCGCAATGAGTCCGATCCGAGAGCTGTGGCTGCGCCTGCAGGCGAGCCTGTGGTTCGTGCCGACGCTGGTCGTGGCCGGCTGCATGGCCTTGGCAGTGCTGCTGGTGGAGTCGCACGGCTGGGTCGAGGCCGACCTCGCAGCGCGCTGGCCGCGCCTGTTCGGGGCCGGCACCGACGGCGCGCGCAGCATGCTCTCGGCCATCGCCACGTCGATGGTCACGGTGGCCGGCGTGGTGTTCTCGATGACGCTCGTGGCGCTGTCGTTGGCGTCGAGCCAGTACTCACCGCGGGTGCTGCGCAACTTCATGAGCGACCGCCCGACGCAACTGGTGCTGGGCGTGTTCGTGGGCATCTTCGCCTACTGCCTGGTGGTGCTGCGCACGGTGCGCAGCGACGACGACGGTCCCGGTTTCCTACCCTCGCTGGCGGTGATGGGCGGCGTGGTGCTGGCGCTATTCGGCGTGGCGATGCTGATCTACTTCATCCACCACGTGGCCACGGCGATCCAGGTGTCCTCCATCCTGGAGCGCATCGCGGGCGACACCATCCAGGCCATCGACCGGCTGTTTCCGCAGGCAGTGGGCAAGGATCTGCCCGCAGAAGAAGCTTGGCAGGGGAGGCTGCCGCAGCGCTGGTGCGAGGTCGCGGCGCCCGCAACAGGCTATCTGGTGGGCGTGGACGATGCCGGGTTGCTTGATTTCGCCGTGAAGCGCCAACGCGTGGTGCAACTGGCCCACTGCATCGGCGACTTCGTGATCCAGGATCGGCCGCTGGCGCAGGTCAGCGGCACCGAGCCGCTCGACGCCACCGATGCCCGCGCGCTGTGCCGGCTGTTTTCCCTGCAGCCGCAGCGCACCGTGCACCAGGACGCGCCCTATGGCGTGCAGCAGATCGTGGACGTGGCGCTCAAGGCCCTGTCGCCCGGCATCAACGACCCCACCACGGCGGTGATGTGCATCGATCACCTGTGCGCGCTGCTGGTGCGCTTGGTGGGGCGCCATGCACCGTCGCCGTACCGCAGCGACGAGCAAGGGTTGCGCGTGGTGGCCCGCGGGCCGGATTTCGAGGCCCTGGCGGCGCTGGCCTTGGATGCCATCACTGAGCACGCGCGCGGTGACGTCGAGGTCTTCACGCGTCTGCTGCACACGCTCGAAACGCTGGCTGCCTGCACGGCAGAGCCCTCGCGCCGGCAGGCGCTGCAGCGCCGCCTGGTGTTGGTCGCGGATGCCATGGCGCGCACCGTCGAATCACCGCTGCGGCGCGAGGGCCTGCTAGCACGGGCGTGTACGCTGGCATCGCAGCTTGACGCTGCGGACGCTACAGGAGCTCGGCCGACGGCAGGCTGAGCCGGTTGCCAAGCCCTAGCGCTGGCCGGGCAGCGGGCTGCCCTGTGAGCCTGTTGGCATTCCTTGCAGTTAATTTGTACAAATGCACATGAGCCGCGGGATGGTTCACTGTCTGGACGCATGTGGGTCCTGGCTCCGCAAGCCACTGACGGCCGCATCACCGCCAGGCGCTGATGCCGCCATCAAGTTGATCGTCAAGAACCACCTCGGGCGGCGCTGACGCTGCCGAGGCGAGGCTCATGGGTGTCCCGCTTGCCTTGATTCGCTTGCAACGTGCCCCGGCCATGCACCGCGCAACCGCCGAGGGCCCGCACATAAAGGAGACCTTGCCATGACTGTTAACACCGATCGCCCTGCGTGCCCGAAGCCGCTAGTGCGCTGGCTCAGCGGGCTGAGCCTGGCTGCTTTCCTGGTTCCGATTGCCGTGGCACAGAGTAGCCCGGGCCTTGCTCGGTCTACCCCGGGTCCGGCTGCCGCGGTGCCGGCACAGTCGGTGGCGTCCGGCACGCCAGCCGGCGGCAACAAGGCAGGCAAGCCGCCGGTGGCCCGGGCCGCTGCGCAGGAGCATGCCGTCGTCGACAAGCCGGCAAAGGCCGGTACGCAGGCGGGCGCCGTCACGACCCCGGCGTCGGCACCTGGCCACGGTACGCAGCAGCGCTGATGTCCGCTGCGGATGCGCCCAAGCGCGGTCAGCGCCGCCTGGGCGCATGCCAGGATCCATTCCAACTCGACGACAGGCCAGACCATGCTCTACAAGTTCAAGTCCAAAGCGGCCGGCGACGTGGTGATGCTCGGCCCGAACGGCGACCAGTTACTGCGGCTGTTGGGGCGCGAGCCGGCGCCCCAGGGAATTTTCGAAGTCGCGGACATGCCGGCGCTGCGCGCCGCGCTGGAGCAGGCGGTGCTCGTGGAAGAGGCTGAACAGGCCAGGGCGCAGGCCGAGGCCGCCGCCGAAGGGCACCGCTTGCCGGTGCACGAGGGTGTCGGCCTGCGCCAGCGTGTGTGGCCGCTGCTGGACATGATGAAGCGCGCCGAAACCGCCCATCATCCGATCGTCTGGGGCGTGTAGCGGCCGGGCCGTCGAGTATCGCCGCGCGCCTGAGCCTCAGGGGGCCGGGACGGGCAGCTTTGGCCCGGCGCGGGCTCGATGGAAGTCAGGGCGTGCGGCCCGTGCGTTCCTCCTGCTCAGTGCGCGTGGCCTGCGTGGACGTCGGTGGTCGGACCATACGCATGCGGCGCGTCGGCCTGCTCGCAGGGCTCCTGCTCCACCTGAACCGTGGCATGGTGCAGGCCCCAGCGCCGCGCAGCCAGCTCGCGCACGCGGTGCATCAGCGCGAAACCGTCCTGCGCCATCGGCGTGCACACCACGTGCACGCTCAGGCTGGCCTTGCCGCTGGCGATCGACCACACGTGCAGGTCATGCACGTCGGCCACGCCCTCCATGCCGCGCAAGCCCTGTTCGATCTCGCCCAGGTCCAGCCCTTCGGGCACGCCTTCGAGCAGCACATTCAGGCTCTCGCGCAACAGTTGCCCGGTGCGCGGCAGCACCCACAGCGCGATGGCCACCGCCACCACCGAATCCACCCAGGCCCAGCCGGTGAAGCGGATCACGAGCGCGCCGGCGATCACGCCCAGCGAGCCCAGCATGTCGCTCCACACCTCCAGGTACGCGCCCTTGACGTTGAGGTTCGACTCCTTGCCGCCCGAGAGCAGCCGCATGCCGATGAGGTTGACTGCCAGGCCGGCCACGGCGATCCACAGCATCAGGCCCGACTCCACCGCCGCCGGCGCGTGCAGGCGCTGCCACGCCTCCCACAGGATGTAGGCCGCGGCCACGATCAGCAGCACGGCGTTGAAGGCCGCGGCCAGGATCTCGAAGCGGTGGTAGCCGAAGGTGCGGCGCGCATCGGCCGCCCGCCGGGCGACGCGCGTGGCCGCCAGCGCGATGGCCAGCGCCGCCGTGTCGGTGAACATGTGCGCCGCGTCGGACAGCAGCGCCAGGCTGTCGGCTAGCAAGCCGCCGACGACTTCCGCCACGAGAAATCCCGTGGTCAGCAGCAGCGTGGCCTTGAGCGCGCGCTCGTTGTCGCTGCCGTGGTGGTGCGTGTGGGCCATGGAAGTCTCCGCCTTGGCCAGGCTCAGGCAACGGCCGTACCTTCGCGCCGCGGTTGCGTCAACGTGCGCTGCCCTTCCAGCGCCGCAGCGTCAGCGCGTTGGTCACCACGCTGATGCTGCTGAAGGCCATCGCCGCGCCGGCCACCACGGGGTTGAGCAACCCCAGCGCTGCCAGTGGGATGCCCACCACGTTGTAGACGAAGGCCCAGAACAGGTTCTGGCGGATCTTGGCGTAGGTGCGGCGCGAGATGTCGAGCGCATCGGCCACCAGCGCGGGGTTGCCGCGCATGAGCGTGATGCCCGCCGCGTGCATGGCCACGTCGGTGCCCGTGCCCATGGCGATGCCCACATCCGCGGCGGCCAGCGCCGGTGCGTCGTTGATGCCGTCGCCGACCATCGCCACGCGCCTCCCGGCTTGTTGCAGCTCGCCGACGATCTGCGCCTTGTGCTCGGGCAGCACTTCGGCCCGCACCTCCTCGATGCCCAGCGCGCGCGCCGCGGCCTGCGCGCTGCCGGCGTTGTCGCCGCTGACCAGCACGGTGCGCACGCCCAAAGCGTGCAGCGCCTGGATCGCACCGCGCGCCGTCGCCTTGGGCCGGTCTCCAAAGGCCAGCAGCCCGACCAGCCGGGGGCCGTCGGTCACGTCGGCCAGCCAGGACACGGTACGGCCCTCTGCGGCCAGCGCCGCGGCGTCCACCTTCAGCTCCTGCATGAATCGTCCACTGCCCAGGCGCAGCTCGCGACCATCCGCGCTGGCGGCCATGCCGCGGCCGGAGACGGCGCGCACCTGTGTGGCGGCGGGCACGGCCAAGCCTTCACGCTCGGCCGCGGCCGTCACTGCGTACGCCAGCGGGTGCTCGCTGAGCGCCAGCAGCCGGCGCGCGTCGCCATCGGCCGCCTCGTGCGCCACCAGCTCGGGCTTGCCTTTGGTGAGCGTGCCGGTCTTGTCAAAGGCCACGGTGCGCACCGCGTGCGCCACCTCCAGGGTCTCGGCGTCCTTGATCAGGATGCCGTGGCGCGCGGCCGCGCCGGTGCCGGCCATCAGCGCCGTGGGCGTGGCCAAGCCCAGCGCGCAGGGGCAGGCGATCACGAGCACCGCCACGGCGTTGAGGATCGCCGCCTGCCAGTCGCCGACGGTGAAGCCCCAGGCCAGCGCCGTGACCAGCGCGATGGCGATGACGGCGGGGACGAACACGGCGCTGACGCGGTCCACCAGGCGCTGGATCGGCGCCTTGCGCGCCTGGGCCGACTCCACCAGCCGGATGATGCGGGCCAGCGTCGATTCCGCGCCCAGCGCCGTGGTGCGCACCAGCAGCAGGCCCTCGCCGTTGACCGCGCCGTCGGTGACCCGGTCGCCCTCGTGGCGCGCCACGGGCAGGCTCTCGCCGGTGATCAGCGACTCGTCCACCTGGCTCGCGCCTTCGAGCACCTGGCCGTCCATCGGGATGCGCTCGCCGGGGCGCTTTCAGGAGACCCGTCATGGCCCACGAAAAGTACCAATCCTGCGTCCAGGCTTGCAACGACTGCGCCGACGCCTGTGACCACTGCGCCAGCGCCTGCCTGCAGGAGCAGGACGTGCAGATGATGGCCGGCTGCATTGCCCTGGACATGGACTGCGCCGCCATCTGCCGCCTGGCCGCCGGCTACATGTCGCGCGACAGCCGGTTCGCGGCCCAGATCTGCCGCCAGTGCGCCGACGTGTGCCAGGCCTGCGGTGACGAGTGCGCCAAGCACCAGCACGACCACTGCCAGGCCTGTGCACAGGCGTGCCGCCGCTGCGCCGAGGAGTGCCGGCGCATGGCCGCGGCCGCGTAAGCCCGCTTCACCGCCGACGCCCGCCTGCTCCGTGCGCGGGCGCTGGCAATTGGCCGGAGCCCGCCTCCCTGATGGGACGCGGGCCGGCCATTTTGTGCGGTCGTTCGGCGGCAGTGCGGCCGTACCGCACGGGTCCGGCACGGGCGGACGCCCCACCGCCGCATTGCACGGCGCGCCATGGCGTTTCGCATCGTGCACGTCTTCCGAAGCTGCACGGCGGTTTGAAAACATTGGTGCAAATATGACACGGCTTGCAAGCCGAGACGATGCACGCCGTTGCTGCATCGCAAAGGCCGCCAGCGAGCACCGACGGGGAACGCTGATTGCAATTGCTCTTTAAAACATTTGTCCAAACCCATCATGCCGACAGTATCCAGGCCGACGGTGGAGCAGACGCTCGATGCGCTGTGGTCCACGCCCAAGACGCTGTGGGGCCTGTTGGCCACGGTGGACCACAAGACGGTAGGCAAGCGCTACATCGTCACGGCACTGGTGTTTCTTCTGCTAGGCGGGGGGGAGGCGCTGTTGATGCGCCTGCAACTGGCGCAGTCGGAGCTGCGGCTGCTGCCGCCCGAGGCCTACGACCAGATCTTCACGATGCACGGCGTGACGATGATCTTCTGGTACGCCGCGCCGATTCTTTCGGGCTTTGGCAACTACCTCATCCCGCTGATGCTAGGCGCGCGCGACATGGCGCTGCCGCGGCTCAACGCCTTCAGCTACTGGGCCTTCCTGCTGTCGGGCATCTTCCTCTACACCAGCATCCTCATCGGGCAGGCGCCGCACGGCGGCTGGTTCGCGTACGTGCCCTACACCAACGACAAGTACTCGCCCGGGCTGCACATGGACTATTACGCCATTGCGCTGATCTTCCTGACGATCTCGCAGACGGCCGGGGCCATCAACTTCCTGGTGACGATCTGGCGGCTGCGCGCGCCGGGCATGGCGGTGAGCCGCATGCCGCTGTTCATGTACTCCACCGGCACGATCTCGGTGCTGTCGGTGCTGGCGCTGCCTTCGCTCACGGCCGCGTGCGTGATGCTGCTGCTCGACCGCAACTGGGGCATGCACTTCTTCGACACCACGCACGGCGGCTCGGCCTTCCTGTGGCAGCACCTGTTCTGGTTCTTCGGCCACCCGTGGGTCTACATCATCTTCCTGCCCGCCACCGGGATGATCTCGATGATGATCCCGGTGTACGCGCGCCGGCCCATTGTGGGCTACACCTGGGTGGCTCTGGCCACGGTGCTCACCGGCGTGGTGGGCATGGGCGTGTGGGTGCACCACATGTTCGCCACCGGCATGAACCAGCTCTCCATGAGCTTCTTCGCCGCGGCGAGCATGACGATCTCCGTCTTCAGCACCGTGCAGGTCTTCGCCTGGATCGCCACGCTGTGGCTCGGACGCCCGGTGATGACGACGGCGCTGCGCTTCGTCATCGGCTTCATCGCCCTCTTCGTCATTGGCGGTCTCAACGGCGTGGTCACGGCGCTGATCCCCTTCGACTGGCAGCTCACCGACACCTACTTCGTCGTGGCGCACCTGCATTACGTGCTCATTGGCGCCAACGTCTTCCCGGTGGTGGGCGCGCTCTACCACTGGGTGCCCAAGATGACCGGGCGGCTGCTCGACGAGCGCACCGGGCGCTGGAGCTTCTGGCTGATGTTCACGGGCTTTAACCTGGGCTTCTTTCCCATGCACCTGCTGGGCCTGGCGGGCATGCCGCGGCGCATCTACACGTATCCGGGCTCGATGGGCTGGGACACCAACAACCTGCTCGTGACGCTGGGCGCCTTCCTGTTCGCCGCGGGGCTGCTGGTGACGCTGGTCAACTGCATCGTCAGCCGCCACCGCGGGCTGCCGGCCGGCAAGAATCCCTGGAAAGCCGATTCGCTGGAGTGGTCCACCGAGTCGCCGCCGGCGCACTACGGCTCGGTGCACATTCCCACCGTGACGAGCCGCCACCCGCTGTGGGACGCGCACGAGGAGGAGCATGACCCCGGGGGCGAGCGCATCCTGTCGCAAGGCCGGCTGACGCTGGCCACCAGCGGGCTCGACGCGCGCGTGCGGGCGATCTCCAAGATGCCCGAAGACACGCTCATGCCGCTGCTGGCCGCGCTGGCGCTGACGGCGCTGTGCTTCGCGGTGCTGGTCAAGGCGATGTGGGTGGCGCTGGGCGCGGTGCTGCTCACCGCGCTGGTGGCCGCGTTCTGGCTGTGGCCGGAGGCCGAAAAGAAGGGCGAGGTGCGGGCATGAGCGCAAGCGCGGATTCGAGTCTGGTACGCCCGCCCATCGCGGCGCTGTCCTGGGACGACCGGCGCGGCAGCGCCTCGATGCTGTGGTTCATCGCCACCGAGGCGATGCTGTTCGTGGCGCTGTTCTTCGCCTACTTCTACCTGGGCGCGCTCAACAGCCAGTGGCCGCTGGACGAGCCGCCCAAGCTGCTCAAGGCCAGCGCGATGCTCCTGGTGCTGCTGACCAGCAGCGCGGTGCTGTGGAAGGCCGAGCAGGCGTCCAAGGCAGGCAACACTGCCCGGGCGCGGCTGTGGCTGGGCGGCACCATCGTGCTGGGCCTGGTGTTCATCGCGATCCAGGTGTCGGAGTACCGCGAGCACCTGCGCAAGCTCAAGCCCAGCGCCGACGCCTATGCGTCCATCTTCTACACCATCACCAGCTTCCACGCGCTGCACCTCATCGTCGGGCTGCTGATGCTGAGCTACGTGCTGTTCCTGCCCGACCTGGAGGGCAAGGAGAAGCCTCCGCACCGGCCGCTGCACAACGCCGGGTTGTACTGGCACTTCGTCGACACGGTGTGGGTGCTGGTGGTGGCGCTGCTGTACGTGCTGCCCAACCTGCACAGGAGCTGAGCCATGGCCGAAGCCTCCTCGATGTCTCCCGAGGCGCTGCACACGCACAACGTCTGGCCGCGGCCGGCATGGTGGGTGTGGTTCGGCGTGCTGGGCGGGCCGCTGGCCTGGGCCGCGCAGCTCGCGCTGGGCTGGTTCGTTTCGGGCAGCGCCTGCATGGCCGGCACGCCGCATTGGGGTGCGCTGTCCAAGGGCGGTGTGCAGATCGTGCAGGCCCTCGTCGCCATCGCCTGCATCGCCATGGCGCTGGCAGCGCTGGGCTGCGCGTGGAAAGCCTGGCGGGCCTCGCGCAACCAGGGCATCACGCAGATCCATGCCAACGACCGGCCGGACTACCTGGCCGCGGTCGGCGTGGTGGTGAGCGCGCTGTTCGTGGCCGGGCTGGCATGGAACGCGATGGCGCAGCTGTGGCTGCCGCTGTGCGAGAGGATCCGATGAACGCGCTTCATGCCTGCGGGCTCGCGGCGGCGCTGGCGGTGGCGCTGCTGGCGGGGGGCTGCGGCCCCGGGCAGACCGCGGTCGTGCAGCAGCAGACCGCGGGCAATTCGGTCGCTGCGCCGGGCTCGTGGACCGAGCTGGCGCAGCGCTCACAGCGCGGCGCGGTGCTGATCCGCGACATGGGCTGCGGCAGCTGCCACACGGTGCCGGGCGTGCGCGCGGCCGACGGCAAGCTCGCGCCGCCGCTGAACTTCTTCTCGCGCCGCACCTTCATTGCCGGCGAGATCCCCAACACGCCGCAGAACCTCGTGCGCTGGCTCAAGGACCCGCCGTCCGTGGAGCCGGGCACCGCCATGCCCAATCTCGGGCTGTCCGACGAACAGGCGCGCGACATCGCCGCCTACCTGCTGAGCTTGAGGTGACCTTGATGAACCTTCAAAACGGCCGGCCCCTGCAAAGCGTCGCCACGCTGCTGTTGGCACTGACCCTGCCGCTGGCGCCCGCGGCGCGGGCCGATGAGCGTCCGACACCGCCGCCGGGCACCACGCGCATCCCGCCGCAGGACGCCCAGCGCCAGGTGCCGCCCTCGCGGCTGATCTCGCCCTTGCCCGAGCGCGAATGGAAGCTGCCCAACGGCGACCTGGCCAACACGCGCTACAGCCCGCTCAACGCCATCAACGCCGGCAATGTCGCCAACCTCAAGATCGTTTCGACGCTGAGCACCGGCATCCCGCACGGCCACGAGGGCGGGCCGTTGATGGTGGACAACACGCTCTACGTCGTCACGCCGTTTCCCAACCACCTGCTGGCCATCGACCTCACGCAGCCGGGCTACCCGGTGAAGTGGACCTACAAGCCCCATCCCGACCCGCGCGCCCAGGGCATCGCCTGCTGCGACGTGGTCAACCGCGGCGCCTCCTACGTGGACGGCAAGATCATCTACAACACCCTCGACGCCCATACCGTGGCGGTGGACGCCAAGACCGGCAAGGAGGTGTGGAACACCAAGGTCGGCAACATCGACGTGGGCGAGACGGTGACCATGGCGCCGCTGGCCGTGAAGGACAAGGTCATTGTCGGCAACTCCGGCGGCGAGCTCGGCGTGCGCGGCTGGGTGCTGGCGCTGGACGTCAAGACCGGCAAGGAGGTCTGGCGCGCCTACAACACCGGCCCCGACAAGGACGTCAAGATCGGCACGGACTTCAAGCCCTTCTACGCCAAGGATCAGGGCCAGGACCTGGGCGTCAAGACCTGGCCGCCCGAGCAGTGGAAGCTCGGCGGCTCCACCGTGTGGGGCTGGATCTCCTACGACCCCGAGACCAACCTCATCTACTACGGCACCGGCAACCCCGGCGTGTGGAACGCCGACATGCGCCCGGGCGACAACAAGTGGTCCACCACGCTGTTCGCGCGCGACGCCGACACCGGCATGGCCAAGTGGGCCTATCAGTTCTCGGCCCACGACGCCTGGGACTACGACGAGATCATGGAGAACATCCTGATCGACCTGCCCTTGAACGGGCAGATGCGCAAGCTGCTCATCCACCCCGGGCGCGCCGGCTTCATCTACGTGCACGACCGCGGCACGGGCGAGCTGCTGGCGGCGGACAAGTTCGAGCCCACCAACTGGGCGCATGGCTACGACCTCAAGACCGGCAAGCCCGACGAGGACCCGAGCAAGCGCACGCACCAGGGCACCGTGACCAAGGACATCTGCCCGTCCTCCACCGGCGCCAAGGAGTTCGTGCCTTCGTCCTTCTCCCCGCGCACGGGGCTGCTCTACATCCCGGCGCACAACACCTGCATGGACTACGAGGGCGTCGAGGCCAACTACATCGCCGGCACGCCGTACCTGGGCGCCGACGTGAAGATGTACCCCGGCCCGGGCGGCTACCAGGGCGAGCTCATCGCCTGGGACTTGCAGGCGCACAAGCCGACCTGGAGCATCCGCGAGCACTCCTTCCCGCTCTACAGCGGCGTGCTCTCCACCGCCGGCGGCGTGGTGTTCTACGGGACGATGGACGGCTGGTTCAAGGCCGTGGACGACCGCGACGGGCGCGAGCTGTGGAAGGTCAAGCTGGCTTCGGGCATCGTGGGCAACCCCATGACCTTCGCCGGCCCCGACGGCAAGCAGTACGTGGCCGTGTACTCGGGCGTGGGCGGCTGGATGGGCGCGGCGGCGCTCTCGGGCCGCACGCCGGAGAAGGACCCCTATGGCGCGCTGGGCGCCTTCGGGGCGATGAAGGACCTGCCCAAGGCCACCAACCCGGGGAACGTGCTGTATGTGTTCGGCCTCTGACTCCGGACGGCGCGCGCTGGCCGCGGCTGGCGCCCTGGCGGCGGCCCTGGCGTTGGCCGGTTGTGCGCACAACACGGCGCCGCAGCGTGCCGACGATGAGACGGCCGTGCCGGAGCTGCGCGTGTGCGCCGATCCGAACAACCTGCCGTTCTCCAACGAGCGCGGGGAAGGTTTCGAGAACGCGATCGCGCGGCTCATCGCCGAGGACCTGGGCGCGCGCCTGAGCTACGCCTGGTGGCCGCAGCGCCGGGGCTTCGTCCGCAACACGCTGGGCGCCGGACGCTGCGACCTCGTGATCGGCGTGCCCGCGCGCTACGAGCTCACGGCCACCACGCGGCCGTACTACCGCTCGACCTACGTCTTCGTCACCCGTGGCGGCGACGTGCCGGGGCTCCAGTCCTTCGACGACCCGCGGCTGCGCGAGCTGCGCATTGGCGCGCACGTGGTAGGCGACGACTACAGCAGCGTGCCGCCGGTGCAGGCGCTGGTGGCGCGGCACATCGTGGGCAACGTGTACGGCTACTCGATCTACGGCAACTATGCCGAGCCCGACCCACCGCGCCGGCTCATCGACGCCGTGGCCAACGGCGAGGTGGACGTGGGCCTGGCCTGGGGGCCGCTGGCGGGCTACTTCGCGCAGCGTGAGCCGGTGGCGCTGCAGGTCACGCCGGTGGCGCCGCAGCGCGACGCCGGGGGCACGCCCATGTACTTCGACATCGCCATGGGGGTGCGCCGCGGCGACCTGGCTTGGCGCGAGCGGGTGCAGCAGGCCCTGGATCGGCAGCAGCCGCGCATCGAGGCGGTGCTGTCGCGCTACGGCGTGCCGATGCTGCCGCTGCCGTCCGCCCCGCAGTCACTGGCGCAACAGGAGGCACCATGAAGCGCGCGCTTTGGACGACCCTGGCCTTGGCCGGCGTGTGGGCGCTGGCCGGTTGCGACAGCAAGTGGGGCGTGGACAGCGGCGCGCAGCGCACCAGCAGTGCGCTGCCGGCCGTGTTCCGCCCCGTGGGCCCGCTGCCCGGCCCCGGTGACGGACCGCCGCAAGGCACGAACCCGCTGGGACACGACCCGCAGGCGCTGCGCGACGGACGCCAGCTCTTCGTGCGCTTCAACTGCTCAGGCTGCCACGGCGGGCGCGGCGGCGGTGGCATGGGGCCCAGCCTGCGCGACGTGGTGTGGATGTACGGCGGCAAGGACATGGACATCTTCGACTCCATCGCCGAGGGCCGCGCCAACGGCATGCCGGCTTGGGGCACCAAGCTCAACCAGGAACAGATCTGGCGCCTGGTGGCCTACATCGACTCCATGGGCACCGACCACGAGCCGGAGGCGCCGCAATGAGATGCCCGCGCACGGCGACGCTGCTGGCCTGCTGGCCGCTGCTGATGGCGGGCTGCAGCGGGCCGCAGGACTACATGCACTCCGGCGGCCCCGGCGCGCGCGGCCTGGCCGCGCTGGGCTGGCCGGCGCTGGTGGGGCTGCTGGCCGTGTCGATCGGCGTGTGGGCGCTGCTGTTCTGGGTGGCGCTGCGCCGGCGCGGCAGCTTCGACGAGCACGCGCCGGCCGAGGCCGGCGGCGGCCAGCGCTGGATCCTGTGGGGCGGTGTGGCCTTCCCGGTGGTGGTGCTCACGGCGCTGTTCGTGGGCACGCTGCAGACGCTGGCCAGCTACCCGATGGCGCACGAGAAGATGGACGAGCCCGACATCCGCATCGTCGGTCACCAGTGGTGGTTCGATGCGCAGTACCTGCCCGGCGGCTCGATCTGCGGCACCACCGGCGGCGACCTGGACCGCGCGCAGGCGCTGCGCCCGCTGGGCGAGCGGGCCGAGCTGATGGTGCACGCACCCAGCGAGATCCACATCCCGGTCGGGCGCCCGATCGAGATCGCAGTGGAGTCGCACGACGTCATCCATTCCTTCTGGGTGCCCAAGCTGCACGGCAAGGTGGACCTGGTGCCCGGGCATGTCAACCGCGTGCGCATCCAGGCCGACCAGCCCGGCGTGTACGAGGGCGAGTGCGCCGAGTACTGCGGCGTGCAGCACGCGCACATGCGGCTGCAGATCGTGGCCGAGCCTGCCCAACAGTTCGTGGCCTGGCTCAACCGCCAGCGCGAGTCGGCGCCGCCGCCGGCCAATGCCCAGATCGAAGCCGGGCGGCGGGTCTTCGAGAACGCCGCCTGCGCGCTGTGCCACACCGTGCGCGGCACGCCGGCCCACGGCCAGATCGGCCCCGAGCTCACGCACGTGGGCAGCCGCGCGCGCATCGCCGGCGGCTCGCTGCCCAACACGGTGGCCAACCTGGAGGCGTGGGTCACCGACGCCCAGTCGCTCAAGCCCGGGACGCAGATGCCCAGCTTTCGCCAGTTCAGCGGCCCCGAACTGCGCGCGCTGACGGCCTATCTGCAGAGCTTGAAGTAGCGTCAGCCGAAGCGCGGGGCCGCAAGGGAGAAGGAAATGAGCTTCAACGCACTGAGCTTCCTGGCCGAACCCGGCTTCGTCGTACCGTGGTACCTGTTCGGCGCCCTGGCGGCGGCCTGGGTGATATGGGACCTGCGCCGGGTCAACACGCCGCTGAAGACGGCCATCCAGTGGGCCTGGCCCATCGTGGTGCTGTTTTTCTCGGTGCTGGGGCTGGCGCTGTATTTCGCCACGGCGCGCGCGCCAGGTGTCGCGCGCGCCCGCGGCGCCGAGGAGAAGAAGCGCCTGCACGACGCCTACGAGCAGTCGATGCTGCGCCGGGTCAACGGCGCGGTGATCCACTGCATCGCCGGTGACGGGCTGGGCATCATGACCGCGATGGTGATCGCGCGCGTGTTGGAGATGAGCTTCTGGCAGGAGTTCTGGTTCGAGTACGCGGTGGGTTTTGCCTTCGGCTGGTTCATCTTCCAGCTCAAGAGCATGAAGATGATGACCGACAGCACCGCGCGAGCGCTGGCGATGGCCTTTCGCGCCGAGTTCTTCTCCATGCTCACCGTCATGGGTGGCATGGGCGCGGTGATGACCTGGGTGACGCCGGCCGTGGTGGGCATGCAGCCCAAGCCGACCACCGCGGCCTTCTGGGGCTTCGGCATGCTGGGGCTGCTCGTGGGCTACGTCTTCACGTTCCCCGTGAACTGGCTGATGGTCAAGGTGGGCTGGAAGCACGGCATGGGCAGCGCCGAAGGGGTTCAGCCGGTCCAGCAGCCGCGGCGCAAGGCGGCGCTGGTGGCGACCTTCGCGGCGCTGGGCTTGGCGGCCATGGCCTTGCCGGCCTGGCTGACCGTGTTGCGCGAGCAGCGCGGCATGGACGTGGTGGCCTGGGTGATCCTGCAGCCGCGGCCTGGCGCCGGCGAGGCGGCGCAGCGCCAAGCCGTGGTGGACCACGGCTTGGCGGTGAGCATGCAACTGGCGCAGGCGCAGCTGCAGTCCGGCCTCCGCGAGCGGGCCACCGCGGCGCTCGATGACGCCTTGCGGGCCTCGGAGGTGCTGCGCGTGGCCTGGGCCGGGCCGCAGGCCGAGGCTTGGTCCGACGCCGTGCGCCAGGCGCGGCGCGCGCTGCAGAACGGCCACGCCGAGGAGGCCGCGCGCGTGCTGGCGCAGGCCACCCACGGCAGCATGGCACCGGACGGACAGGGCGCGGAGACGGCCCAGCGCGCCGCCGCCGCGCTGGAGCCCTCCGCCTACCGGGGCGTAGCGCTACTCAACGCGCTGGGGGCGGTGATCGGCGAGGTCCGGGCCGTCGAAGGTCAGCGCGTGCGCGTGGCGCTGGGCGGCGCGCACGATGTGTGGGGCTGGTGGGATGGGCGGCCACGCCAGGAAGCCTGGATACCGGCCTCCGGGCTGCTGCTCGGTACCAGGCGCCACGTGGGCAAGTCCTTCGCGATGCTGCCCACGGCGGACACGCCGCCGCTGGCGTTGACGACGCCGGATGCAGCCGGCAGCGCGCGGTGAAGTGACGACAGCCCAGCGCCTGCGCACCGTGGCGCTAACGGCGCTGGCCAGCTTCATCCTGACGCTGCTGGTGCTCAACCTGAGCCTGGGCGACAAGCAGGTGGACGACCGGCTAGAGCGGCTGCACGGCGTGGGCGACGCGGCCTTCCTGCGCACCATGGGCTCGGTGCTGGGCCCCGGGCTGCTGGGCGGCAACCGGATCGAGACGCTGGTCAACGGCGCCGAGTTCTTTCCGGCCATGCTGGAGTCCATACGCGCGGCGCGTCACTCCGTCACCTTCGAGAGCTACATCTACTGGTCGGGCAGCATCGGGCAGGAGTTCTCCGCGGCGCTGTCGGAGCGCGCGGCCAGCGGCGTGCGCGTGCACGTGCTGCTGGACTGGATCGGCGGGCGCCTCGACGACGCGCACGTGCAGCGCATGCGCGAGGCCGGCGTCGAGATCCGGCGCTACAACTCGCCGCACTGGTACAGCCTGGACTATCTCAACCACCGCACGCACCGCAAGCTGCTGGTGGTGGACGGCCGCGTGGGCTTCATCGGCGGTGCGGGCATCGGCAACGAGTGGCGCGGCGACGCGCAGGACGCGCAGCACTGGCGCGACAACCAGTACCGGGTGCAAGGGCCGGTGGTGGCGCAGCTGCAGTCCGCGTTCATCGACAACTGGCTGCAGGCCACCGGCCGCATGCTGCATGGCGACGCCTACTTCCCCGCGCTGCAGCCCGCCGGCCAGGCCCAGGCGCAGGTGTTCACCAGCGCCCCCGGTGGGGGGCGCGAGGACATGCAGTTGCTGATGCTGATGTCCATCACCGCCGCGGCGCGCTCCATTCGGCTGTCCTCGCCCTATTTCCTGCCCGACGAGGTCGCGGTGCAGTCGCTGGTGGCGGCGCGCCGCCGCGGCGTGCGGGTGCAGGTCATCGTGCCCGGCGCGCACATCGACCTGCCGCTGGTGCGCTGGGCTTCGCGCGCCACCTGGGGCCCGCTGCTGGCTGCGGGCGTGGAAATCTGCGAATACGTGCCGACGATGATCCACGTCAAGCTGCTGGTCGTGGACGAGCTGTGGTCCTCGGTGGGCTCCGCCAATTTCGACACGCGTTCCTTCAGCATCAACGACGAGGCCAACATGAACGTCCACGACGCAGCCTTCGCGCACCGCCAGCTGGAAGTGTTCAAGCAGGACCTGCGGCACTGCCGCGCGGTCACGCTGCAGCAGTGGCGGGGGCGTCCGCTCAGCGAAAAGGCGCTCGACTTTGCGGCGTCACTGTTGAGCTCGCAGCTTTGAATGGTGGCGCCGCTACGCCAACGCCATCCGGGTCACGATCCGCCAGCAACGTCGCTGCCGGCTCCGGACGAGGCCTGCAGGATGGTGCCGACATACAGCTGCCGTACCAGCACCAGCAACGCGGCCGTGAGCGGCGTGGCCAGCACCAGGCCGATGCCGCCGACCCAGACGCCCATGGTCACCTGCGCGGTAATGGTGAGCGCGGGCGGCAACGACACCGTGCGCCGCTGCAGCATGGGCGTCAGGAAATAGCTCTCCACGATTTGGATGCCCAGGTAGAGCAGGGCGACATACAGCGCGTGTTGTGGTCCTTGCAGCAGCGCCAGCAGCAAGGCCGGCACCACTGACAGGATCGGACCGATGTTGGGGATGAAAGTCAGCAGCGCGGCCAGCAACCCCAGTGTCAGTGCCAGCGGGACGTCCAGCAGCCACAGGCCAACCGCCGTGAGCACGCCGACCACGGTCATGGAGCCCAGTTTGCCGATCAGCCACCAGCGCAGCGTGTGCGCCAGATCACCCAGTAGATCGCCGGTCTTTTGCCGCCAGCGCGGGGGTGTGAGCTGTACCAGGCCCTCGGTGTAGAGCCGCGGCTCGGCGGCCAGATAGAGTCCGATGATCAGGACGATGAAGAGGTTCGCCATCGCTCCCAGCGTGCCCGAAAACACGCCCGTGGCACGCGCCAGCACGTCGTCCTTGTCGCCCAGCAGTTGGTCCGCATCCCGGGCCTGTTGCAGGATCTGGCGTCCCCATTCCCAGCGCTTGAGTTGCTGCGTGAGGCGCTCGGCAGCCTGGGGCAACTGCTGGCGCAGCTGGTCGATTTGGTCGCCAACGTCCGGCGCAATCAGCCATGCGCCTGCGCCCGCCAGCGCTGCCAGGCCCAGCGTCACGGCGGCCAGCGCCCATCCTTCTCCCAGCCCGGTGTAGCGGCTCAGCCCCTGGGCCAGCCCGTGCAGGAAAATGGCAAGCAGCACACCTGCGAAAACCAAAAGCAGCACGCGGACCGCCTGCCACGCCAGCAAGGTGAGCACAACGACAAAGACTGCGATGGCCGCTGCGACCAGCACGCGCCGGGCGAAATCACGCCAAGAATCGTTCATGCGGTGCATCCGTCGTCGTCACCCTGCCGCTTGGCAGGAGCCTGCAGGCCTTCAAACCGCAGCGCGGGGGTCGCGGGCACTGTCCTGGTGCGGGATGCGCCTGCGGACTCGACCAGCACCTGTGCAGCAGCCGTGCATGCAACCATGACGAGGGACGCATCATGAACCGACCCGCAGCCGCACGCCATGGCTGGTGTATGGCATTCATGGCGCTGTTTAAGGGCAAGCCCTGCGCCCGGCTGCGGTATGCCCGTTGCTGCGCGAGCTTATCGTGGTCCACGAAACACATGTTCGGCGCCGGGTGCACGCAGTAATCACGGCGTGCCGCTGATGGAAGCCGAGCTGACGCTGATCTTGGTGCGCGCGATTCCCACCGTCTCGTTGACGTTCCAGCTCCACCCCGATGTCCAAGCCCCGACCGCTTCGCACGAGACTGCTGCTGCTGGTGGCCGGTTCGATCGTGCCGATGCTGCTGCTGGCCGTGGGCAACGCATGGCTCGGCTATCGGGCCGAGCGCGAACGCTTGCAGACCGCCACGGTGTCCCTGGCGCGCAGCATGGTCTTGAGCGTGGAGCGGGAGGTGCAGCGTGCCCTGGGCGGGCTCAGCGCGCTGGCGCTGTCCAGGCGCCTATGCGCGGGCGATCTGAAGGATTTTCGGGACCAGCTGCAGACCTTCGTCAACCAGCAGTATCCGGGCACCAACGCGCTGCTGTCGCGGCGCGACGGACAGCAGCTCATCAACCTCTACCAGCCCCCGGGTGAGCCGCTGCCGCGGCGCAGGAACCGCGAGCTCGTTGAGCGCACCTTCGCCACCGGGCAGCCTGCGGTCTCCGACGTCTATGAGGGCAGCTTCAGAGGGCGCTTGGTCAGCTTCGAAGTCCCGGTCACCTGTGGCGGCAGGGTTGAGTACAACTTGGCGTTGACCCCCAGGTTCGACACGTTCAAGACCGTTCTCGAACTGCAGCGCCCGCCGCCGGACTGGGCCGTTCTGTTGGTAGATTCGAAGGGGGCCATCATCGCCAGCGTGCACGACCGCGACGATCCGGACATGGCCGTTCTGACGCCGGCCGAGCCCCTGCGCATGGACGGCAATGAGGGCTTGCTGCAACTGGCGGTCTCCAGCGGCACGACCAACGCGTTTTCCTTCAGCCGCGCGCCGGACACGGGCTGGTCCGTCGTGATCGGCCGTCCTCTGCGCGAGCTCAGCAATGACCTGAACCGCTCGCTGATCGCATTGAGCTTGGCCAGCGTGGCAATGCTCGCGGCGGCCATGGGCATCGCCTGGGCCGTCAGCCGCTCGATCACTCGGCCGATTGCCAAACTCGGACGGCTGGCCCACAGGGAGCAGGCCGCCGCGACAGAGCTCGCACCATCCGGCCTGCTTGAGGTCGATGCGATTGCGGACAGGCTCAACTGCGCCATGCGGCAGCTGGAAGAGGCCGACCACCGCAAGGACGAGTTCATTGCCATCCTGGCGCACGAGCTGCGCAACCCGATCTCTCCGGTCAAGAACGCGCTGGGCTTCCTGCAGAAGAGGGAAAGCCTGAGCGAGGACGGCGTTCGTTTGATCGGCATCGCGCACAGGCAGCTGCGCAACATCGAGCGGCTGATCCAGGATCTGCTCGAAATCAGCCGGATCGGCCAGGGCAAGGTGGCATTGGACCTCCAGGCAATCGACCTGCGAGACCCCATACGCACCGCCGTTGAAAGCGTGGCCGAGAGCTATGCGCGCAAGCACCAGCAGTTGAGCGTACTGCTGCCCGACCAGCCGCTGCGCATCCAGGGTGACCCACTGCGTCTCGCACAGGTGTTCAACAACCTGCTGGACAACGCCTCCAAATACACGCAGGACGGTGGAGCGGTTCGCATCGAGGCTTCACGCGAAGGCCCCACGTGGAAAGCCTGCGTCATTGACAACGGTTCCGGCATGGAGGCGTCCAAGGTCGGCCAGGTCTTCGAGATGTTCTGGCAGATTGGAAGCGAGCAGCGCTCAACCCGGTCAGGCCTGGGTATCGGCCTGGCGCTTGTGAGGCAGCTGGTGGAAATGCATGGGGGCGCCGTGACGGCGCACAGCGACGGGCTGGGCGCCGGTTCGTGCTTCACGGTACGCCTGCCCATGGCAATGTCCAAGCACGCCGGCGCCCGCGCCTGAAAAGTGCACGCCGTCATCAGGCCGAGGCTCGCCCGCGCTACCTGTCCGTGGGTCTGTCGATGCTGCTGGTGATCGTGACCAGGGTGTCCTTCAGGCTCATACATCCGCCGGCCGTCTCCACGGCGTTGAGCGCTTGGTGCTGTTCATGACGGCGGTGGCCATAGCGGCCGTGCTGGTAGCGTTGCAGCAAGCTGTGTTGCGCTTGGCACGGTGGCTGAAACGGTGGAGCCGAGTGCAAATTGACGTTGAGCTCTCATCAATCCCACCGCCACGTCCACACCAGGTCCACCCCGGTGGTTTCGCCCGTCAGCAGCCGCAGCGTGAAGTGCTGGGCGATCTTGTAGACCAGGTCGAAGCCACCGCCGGTGGCATCCAGGCTCTGGCGGTAGCCGACGTAGAAGCGCTCCGAAAGCTGCTTACCGAAGCCCACCACCGCGTCGGACAGGCCGCCCGAGGCGCCGCGCGAGAAGGACAGCGCGTCCAACCCCAGGCGCTGCGCCAGGCCGGGGCCGCTGCTGCCCTTGTTGCCCGCCAGCAGCGCCAGCGCCGCGCGCTGCAGCAGCGCGGTCTGGTCGCCGGCGAGGTCGGTCGAGGCCTTGCCCAAAGTGAGCCAGGACAGCTTGTCGATGTCCGACAGCTCCGGCGTGGACACCAGCGCCACGCGCGGGTTCTGCGCCGAGCCGGTGATGCCCACGCCCACCTTCACCTCTTCCAGGTCGGTGCGCATGGCCTCGATGTCCAGCCTCGGGTTGGCCACCGGGCCGGTGAAGGTGATGAGCCCGCGCGTGATGTCGAGCTTGGTGCCGTAGGCCTCGAATACGCCTTCCACCGTGCGCACCGTGCCGGTGACCGCGATCTGGTCCTGCGGCGCGGTGACGCGCAGCTCGCCCGCCAGCAGCGTGTTGATGCCCTTGCCGCGCACGCGCAGGTCGCTGCCCAGATCCACGCGCAGGTCCAGGTTCATGCGCAGGGGCGCCTGCGGCTGCTCCGTGCCCTTGGCAGCCCTTAACGTGGGGTCGTCCACCACCACCACGTCCTCCGACAGCGCCGGTGCCGAACTCTGGCCCAGGTCGATCAGGCCCTCGTCCACCTTGAAGCCGCCGCGCACCGACAGCGTGCGCTCCTGCAACCGGGCCTGCGCCCGGCCGCTGAGCTCGATGCGCCGGTCCACGCGGCCCAGCGCTCGGAAGTGGTCCGCCACCACCGCCACGTCCACGGCCGGCTCCGCGCCCAGCCGCGCGCCGCCTTCGAGCCGCACGCTGCCGTCGCCGGCGTAGGCGATGAAGCGCTCGATGCGCAGCTGCTCCCCCTCCAGCGCCACGCGCAGCACGCCGTCGCGCACGCGCACCCCTTCGACGAAGTTGGCCACTGCCAGCTGGTTGCCCTCCAGCCGCCCGCTGAACACGGGGGCGCCGACGCTGCCCGTGACGCGGCCGCGCGCTTCCAGGTTGCCGCCCAGGCGCCAGCCCACGGGCAGCCAGGGGTCCCACACGCCCAGGTCCGCCACGCGCAGTTGCACGTTGCCCTGCAGCGGTGTGTCGGCGCCGGGCCAGAGCTGGCCGGACGCGGTCTGGGCGCTGGCGCCGGCGGAGAGCACGCCGATCTGCTGCCCGGCCACCGCCGCGGCGGCGTTCCAGGTGTGGCCCTGCGCGCGCACCAGCAGGCTCAGCTCGCTCAGGCCCATGGGGCGACGGGCGCTGCCCGCGGCCAAGCTCAAGTCGCCGCGGTGGCGCTGCACCTGCACGTCCACCTGCAGCGCCGGCGCCGTGCGCACGACGGCGCGGCCTTCGATCTCCAGGTCGCCCTGCCAGCCCAGGTCGGGCTGCAGCCGTGCCAGCAGCGGCGCCACGCTCAGCGGCTCCAGCGTCGCGGCGGCGTCGATCTGCGCCGGCGCGCCGTTGACGCCCGCCTGCCAGCGCACGGGGCCCCATTGCAACCCGGCGCCCAGTACCCGGGCCCGGCCCGGCTGCAGGGCCAGCCGCGCGGGCTGGTTGCCGCTGCTGAGGCGGAATTCCAGTCTCACGTCCTCCATTTCCAGCAGCGCGTCGCGGGCGCCGGCGCGGCGCACGTCCAGCCGCAGCAGCCGGCCTTGCCAGCCCTGCAGCGTCGCGGGCAGCGTGCCGCTGCCGCTGTGCAGCAGTGCGCCTTGGGCCTCCAGCGTGAAGCGGGTGCGCGCGCCGGCGGCGCCGGGCGGCGGCTGCAGCAGGTCGGTCCACTGCGGCGGCTGTGCCGCCACCTCGCCTTGCAGCGTGGCGCGATGCGCCCGGGTGCTGCCGTCCACGCGCAGGCTCAGCGCCGGCACGCGCTGCCACTGCCCACTGGCGGCCAGCGCGAGGTCGGCCAATTGAAGGTTCAGGTCCAGCGGCGCATCGCCCGAGGTCGCGAGGCGCCAGCGCGCCTGGGCGCTGCCCAGGCGCAGGGTGGGCAGGGCCACGTTGTCAGCGCTGGCTTGGCCCTGGGTGCGCAGCGCGGGCCAGCGGCCGTCCACGGAGAGCTCGGCGCGCAGCGCGCCGGCCGTCGTCAGGGTACGGGCGGGCGCGGCGGCCGTGCGCGGGCTGCCTTGGGACGCCGCCCGGCCCTGGCCTGAAGCCTTGGCCGGCGTGGGTGCCGGCAGCAGCTCGGCCAGCGGCGCCAAGCGCTGCAACGCCGGCGCGTCCAGCGTGGCCTGCCAGTGGTCCGCGCCCGGGTTGCGGCCGAGCAGGCCCTGGGCGCGGGCGGTGTTGCCGGCAACGTCCGCGTTCAGCGTCACCTGCAGCCCCGACGGCGTACCGCGCAGGGTGGTTTCGCCCTGCAGCGGCAGCTCGGCGAGCTGGCTGGGCGGCACGCTTGCCGTGGCCCGTCCCTGCAGCGCGGCTAGCCAGGCAAGCAGGTCGCCCGAAGGGCCGGCGCCGGGCAGCGTCAGCGCGGCTTCGATGCGCGCGGCAAGCCGGCTGGGGCGGTGGCGCAGCGGGCTGTCCAGGGTGGTGGGCAGCCAGGGGCGCAGATCCAGCTCGTCCACCCGGGCGCGGCTGTCCACCTGCCAGGAAGCGCCGGCGCCGGGCTGGCGCAGCCGGCCCTGGGCGGACAGGCGTGCGTCGCCCGCGCTGCCTTCCAGCCGGCGCAGCTCCACCAGCGTCGCGGCTGCCTGCGCTTGCCAGCTGGCGTCGAGCTGGAGCTTCAGGGGCTGCGTGCCGCCCGGCGCCTCCAGCGTGCCGGCCAGGTTGCCGCTCAGCTCGATGGCGCGCGCGGTGTTCGCGGCCGCGGGGGCGCTGGCTGCGGAGGCTGCCGGCGCGGGTGCCGACGCGGCGGTCGCCGGGGCCGCGGTGCTGAAGAAACCCCGGCCGGTGGCGTCCAGCCGCCCGCCCAGCGTCATCGCCGGCGCGCGTGTGTCCAGCCGCGCCGGGCGCACGTCTTCCAGCGTGGCCTGCAGCGTCCAGCCGTCGCCTTCGGTGCGGCCCTGGCCCAGGACGCGCCCGGCTGGCGCGTCGGCGCTGCCCAGCAGCGCCTGCACGTCGTTGAGCTGCAGGCGGCCCAGGTCGTTCGGGTCCACCAGGGCCGCCAGCCGCAACTCGCGCAGCGGCACGTGCGCGGTGTTCCACGGGCCGGGCACGGCGTTGTCCAGCCCCACCCGGGCCTGGAGCTGGTTCTGGGGGCTGGGCTGGACCACGGCCTGGCCGCTGAGCGCCGTGCGCGGCGCGCCGGCGGCCAGCAACGACAGGTCCAGTGCCTGCACCTGTGCCTGCAGTCGCGTCAGCGGGAAGGCGGCGAAGGGCGCCAGCGTCGCCGTGGCAAGCAGCATTTGCGGCGGTTCGGTGCGCACCTGCAGCGCCGCGTCGGCCGAAAGCTGCTCCAGCGGGCCGCCCAACTGCAGCGCGGCGCCCCAGGGCGGCAGGCCGCCGCGGGCGGGCTGCGCCAGCGTGAAGAAGCCCTGCAGCGGCATGGGGGCGTCGGCGCCGAGTTGCAGCCGTCCCTTTGCCCGCAGTGCGCCGCGAGTGAGGGACAAATCCTCGACGCGGTGCTGGCGCCCGCCCTGTTCGCCGATGTGCAGCGAGGCTTGCACGTCGCGCAGCGGCTCCCCGGCCAGGGCCGCAGCGTGGAATTCGCCGATGCGCAGCGCGCCCACGTCCAGCGCCACCGGCAGCCGCATCTGCGGCGGCGGGGGCGACTTGGGCTCCTGTGACGCCTGCGCCTCGGGCAGCGTGAGGAAGGCATGGCGGACGCTGAGCGTGTCGAAGGCCAGCCGCGCGTAGGGGCTGCCCAGGTGCAGGCGGCCCACGCGCAGGTCGGTCCAAGCCACGTCCACCAGCCGGGTTTCACCGCCGGTGCCCCAGCGCACCGTGACGGCCTCGGCGCCGAAGTCGCCCAGCAGCGAGCCGCGCGGGTGCGTCACTGTCACGCCCGGCAGCCGCTGCAGCGCCCAGGCGGTGCCGCGCTCGGTGCGCAAGCTCCACCACAGGACCGAGGCGAGCGCCAGGACCAGCAGGAGCAGCAGGACGGCCAGCGCCAGCAACGCGCGGCGCAGCCGGTGCGGACGCCGCGGTGGCGGGGGTTGGGCGGCGGTCGTGGTGGGGGGATTCAGAACTGCCATGGCTCAGGACCGATTCAGAAGCTCACCCCTGCCGTCACGTGCAGTCGAAACCGCGCGTCGTCCACGCCGTAGGCCAGGTCCACCCGCAGCGGCCCGACCGGGCTGCGGTAGTGCAGGCCCACGCCCACGCCCACGGCCGGGTTCAGCTCGGAGAAGCGGTCCGCGGCGTTGCCCGCGTCGATGAAGGCGGCGCCCCACAGCGCCGGCAGCTTGCGCGAGATCGGGTGCGCCACCTCGGCGCTGGCCGTGAACAGCGAGCGCCCGCTGGTGACCACGCCGTTGACCACCGGGCCCAGGCCGCGGTAGGCGTAGCCGCGCACCGACTCCTCGCCGCCGGCGCGGAACAGCAGCGGGTCCGGCACGCCGACGCCGGTGCGCGCGAACACCTGCCCCAGGTCCACCCGCAGCCGCGCGTTCCAGCCGTCGCCGAAGGGGCGGAAGGCCAGCAGCCGCGTGTACAGGCGCCCGAAGGGGCCGCTGTCGGCCTGGTTGGCGCGGGCGTAGCCCAGGGCGGTCTGCAGGATCACGGCCTGGCCGCGCGTGGGCAGCAGCCGGCTGTCCACGTTGCGCCAGGTCCAGTCGGCATTGCCGGTGAGCGACTGCGCCTCGCTGCGGCCCAGCGGCGAGTCCACGCGCGCGTGCTGCGCTTCCACGTAGTAGGTGCGCTCCAGCCGGTTGCGGTCCTGCGTGCGGCCCGCGCGCAGCCGCGCGGAGAAGCGGTCCTCGTC
>NZ_AUMO01000023.1:0-86233 GCF_000430725.1 Azohydromonas australica DSM 1124 | reverse complement strand
CTCCGTGACCCGCTCGCGCTTCATGGCGCCCTGCAGGAAGCGCCCCTCCAGGAACAGCAGGCTGGGCTCGGCCTTGACCAGCCGGCTCACCCGGGGCGAGCGCACCGACAGCCAGGTGAGGGCGCCCTGCAGCAGGACCAGCAGCGCCAGCGCCGTGAGCCCTTCGGCCAGCGCCACGTCCTTGGACAGCAGCACGGTGGCCAGCGTCGAGCCCAGCGCCACCGTGACGATCAGGTCGAAGGCGTTGAGCTTGGACAGCGTGCGCTTGCCCGTGACGCGCAGCAGCAGCACCAGCGCCAGGTCGGCCAACGTGCCGAGGATGAGGATGCGCGCCAGCGGCATCCAGCCGTCGAAAAACATGTGGTGGCCTCCACGCAGTTGGCGTACGGACCGTGGCCAGCAACGCGCATACCGTGGGCGCAACGCTTGCCTGCACGGGGGGCCATGAGCCCTATCCGCGGACTGTGGTTGCGCCTGCAGGCGAGCCTGTGGTTCGTGCCCACGCTGGTCGTGGCCGGCTGCATGGTGCTGGCGGTGCTGCTGGTGGAGTCGCACGGCTGGGTCGAGGCCGACCTGGCCGCGCGCTGGCCACGCCTGTTCGGTGCCGGCACCGATGGCGCGCGCAGCATGCTCTCGGCCATTGCCACCTCGATGATCACGGTGGCCGGCGTGGTGTTCTCGGTGACGATCGTGGCGCTGTCGCTGGCGTCGAGCCAGTACTCGCCGCGGGTGCTGCGCAACTTCATGAGCGACCGCCCGACGCAGCTGGTGTTGGGCGTGTTCGTGGGCATCTTCGCCTACTGCCTGGTGGTGCTGCGCACGGTGCGCAGCGACGACGACGGCCCGGGCTTCCTGCCCTCGCTGGCGGTGATGGGCGGCGTGGTGCTGGCGCTGTTCGGCGTGGCGATGCTGATCTACTTCATCCACCACGTGGCCACGTCGATCCAGGTGTCCTCGATCCTGCAGCGCATCGCGCGCGACACCAACGACGCCATCGACCGGCTGTTTCCCCAGGCGCTGGGCCAGGGGCTGCCGCCTGACGAACCGTGCCTGGACGAGCTGCCCACGCACTGGCACGACGTGGCCGCGCCGGCCACCGGCTACCTCGTCGGCGTGGACGACGACGGGCTGCTGGCGCTGGCCGGCCGGCTCGGCCGCGTGGTGCAGCTTGCGCACCGCATCGGCGACTTCGTGATCGAGGGCCAGCCCCTGGCGCGCGTGAGCGGCCAGCGTCCCCTGGACGAGCCCGCGGCGCGGGCGCTGTGCGGGCTGTTTTCCATGCAGCCGCAGCGCACGGTGCACCAGGACGCGGCCTATGGCTTGCAGCAGATCGTGGACGTGGCGCTCAAGGCACTGTCGCCAGGCATCAACGACCCGGCCACGGCGCTGATGTGCATCGACCACCTGGGCGCGCTGCTGTTGCGCGTGGGCGGCCGCCGCATCCCCTCGCCCTGCCGCGGCGACGACCGGGGCGTGCGCGTGGTGGCCCAAGGGCCGGGTTTCGAGGATCTGGCGGCGCTGGCGCTGGATCCGATCGCGGAGCACGCCCGCGGAGAAACGATGGTGCTCGGCAAGCTGCTGCACACGCTGTCGATGCTCGCTGCCCGGCTGCGGGAGCCGCAGCAGTTGCATGCGCTGCGCCGGCGCCTGACGCTGCTGTGCGAGGCGATCTCGCACGGCGTGGACACCCCCTTGCGGCGCGAGCCGCTGCTGGAGCGCGCCCGGATGCTGCGGCGGCGGCTGCAGGAGCACGAAGCCGATGCAACGGCACAAGGCCCGGCCCCGGAGCGGGAAGCATGAACGCTCCATTGGGCCGACCGGCATCCGTCGGGAGGGCATCGACTTCGGCGTGGGTGCAGGTACCGTCCTTGCCGATGGCTGGACCGACATCCTGCGCCGGGTCCTGTGCGGCACGTCAGCATCCATGCTCGTGACGTGTGGGTGCCCGGCGAACTTTTCAGCACGAGGACGGGCCAAGCGATGCTTTACAAGTTCAAGTCCAAGGCGGCAGGCGACGTGGTGATGCTGGGCCCGAACGGCGACCAGATACTGCGCCTGCTGGGTCGGGAGCCGGCGCCCCGGGGAATTTTCGAAGTCGCCGACATGCCGGCGCTGCGCGCCGCGCTGGAGCAGGCAGTGGATGCAGAAGAGGCCGAGCGTGACAAGGCACAGGCCGAGGCGGCGGCGGAGGGTCGGCGCCTCCCGGCGCAGGAGGGTGTTGCCCTGCGCCAGCGGGTGTGGCCGCTGCTGGAAATGATGAAGTACGCCCAAGCCGCCAATGAGCCGATCGTCTGGGGCGTGTAGCCGCCAGGACGAATGGCAGCGTCACCGCGCGGGTGGCCTCGCGGGACGGGCCTGAGGCTGAACACGGCGTCCGCGCCGCACGTTCCTTCGTCTCCCGTGTAATTGAGCATGGCCCACGGGGGTTTCGCTGGCCGCACCCCAGGCATGCTGCTCTCCGGCCTGTGCGCAGGGGACGCGCTCGACCTGCACGGGCGGCGGCCAAGCCGCCGATGACCTCGGCCACCAGGAAGCTGGTGGTCAGCGGCAGCGCGACTGCAAGTGCGCGCTCGCTGTCGCTGTCGCTGCCGTGGCGATGTGCGCGGGCCATGGTCGCGTCCGCCGTTGCGGCGTCAGGCCAACGCCCGTACTCCATGCCACCGGTGCGGTGCCCGGTTTCATCGAGCGGTGCCCTTCCAGCGCCGCAACAGCAGCGCGTTGCTCACCACGCTGACGCTGCTGAAGGCCATGGCCGCGCCGGCCACGACCGGGCTGAGCAGTCCCAGCGCCGCCAGTGGAATGCCGACCACGTTGTAGGCGAAGGCCCAGAACAGGTTCTGGCGGATCTTGGCGTAGGTGCGGCGCGAGATGTCCAGCGCGTCGGCCACCAGCGCCGGATTGCCGCGCATGAGCGTGATGCCCGCCGCGTGCATCGCCACGTCGGTTCCCGTGCCCATGGCGATGCCCACGTCGGCCGCGGCCAGCGCCGGGGCGTCGTTGATGCCGTCGCCGACCATCGCCACGCGAGCGCCGGCCTGCTGCAGCTCTCCCACGATCTGCGCCTTGTGCTCGGGCAGCACCTCGGCGCGCACCTCCTCGATGCCCAGCGCCCGTGCCGCGGCCTGCGCACTGCCGGCGTTGTCGCCGCTGACGAGCACCGTGCGCACGCCCAGCGCTCGCAGCGCGTCGATCGCTCCCCGCGCCGTCGCCTTGGGCCGGTCCCCGAAGGCCAGCAGGCCGACCAGGCGCGGGCCTTCGGTCATGTCGGCCAGCCAGGACACGGTGCGGCCCTCGGCGGCCAGCGCCTGCCCGCGCTGCGCCAGTGCCGCGGTGTCTACCCCCAGCTCCTGCATGAAGCGCCCGCTGCCCAGGCGCAGCTCACGAGCGCCCACGCTGGCGGCCATGCCGCGGCCGGCAACGGCGCGCACCTGTGTAGCGGCGGGCACGTCGATGCGCTCGCGCTCGGCTGCCGCCGTCACTGCATGCGCCAGCGGATGCTCGCTCTGGGCCTGCATCGCGGCGCTGAGCACCAGCAGGCGGCGCGCGTCGCCGTCGGCCGCCTCGTGCGCTACCAGCTCCGGCTTGCCTTCGGTGAGCGTGCCGGTCTTGTCGAATGCCACGGTGCGTACGGCGTGCGCCACTTCCAGCGCCTCGGCGTCCTTGATCAGGATGCCGTGGCGCGCAGCCACGCCGGTGCCCGCCATGAGTGCCGTGGGCGTGGCCAGGCCCAGCGCGCAGGGGCAGGCAATCACGAGCACTGCCACGGCGTTGAGGATCGCCGCCTGCCAGTCGCCCGTGGTGAGCCCCCAGGCCAGCGCCGTGACCAGCGCGATGGCGATGACGGCCGGGACGAACACGGCGCTGACGCGGTCCACCAGGCGCTGGATCGGCGCCTTGCGCGCCTGGGCCGACTCGACCAGCCGGATGATGCGCGCCAGCGTCGATTCCGCCCCCAGCGCCGTGGTGCGCACCAGCAGCAGTCCTTCGCCGTTGACGGCGCCGCCGGTGACCTTGTCGCCCGCGTGGCGGGCCACCGGCAGGCTCTCGCCGGTGATGAGCGACTCGTCCACCTGGCTGGCGCCTTCGAGCACCTGGCCATCCACCGGAATGCGCTCGCCCGGGCGGATCACGACCACGTCGTCCAGCCGCACCTGCGCCAGTGGCAGCGCCTGGTCACCGCCATCGCGGCGCACGCGGGCGGTGTCCGGACGCAGCGCATTCAACGCCCGTATGGCCTCGGTGGTCTGGCGCTTGGCCCGCGCCTCAAGCCACTTGCCCAGAAGCACCAGCGTGATGACGACGGCCGAGGCTTCGAAGTACAAGTGCGGCGCGCCGTGGCCGGGGTGGGCGGCGAGCAGCTGCCACACGCTCAGCCCATAGCCGGCCGAGGTGCCCAGGGCCACCAGCAGGTCCATGTTGCCGCTGCCCGCGCGCAGCGCCTTCCAGCCGGCGCGGTAGAAGCGTGCACCCAGCCAGAACTGCACCGGCGTGGCCAGTGCCCACTGCACCCAGCCCGGCAGCATCCAGTGCGCGCCCGCCAGCAGGCCCAGCATCGGCAGCACGAGCGGCAGCGACAAGGCGGCCGCCAAGGCCACGGGCCACCATTCGGGTAGCGTCCGCGTGGGCGCCGCGGGGGTATCGGCGTCCGCCGGGCGGGCGGCATAGCCGGCCTTCTCGACGGCCTCGATCAGCGCCGCGGCGTCGTCCTCGCGTGCGGCGACGGTGACGGTGGCAACCTCGGTGGCGAGGTTGACCTCGGCCTCCAGCACGCCCGGCACGCGGCGCAACGCCCGCTCCACGCGCGCGACGCAGGAGGCGCAGGTCATGCCCTCGATGCGCAGCGACAAGGTCCGGTGCGCCACGGCATAGCCCGCGCGCTCGACGGCTTCCCTCAACGATTGCAGCGGCACCGACGTCTCGGCCTGCACGCTGGCGGTCTCGGTGGCGAGGTTGACGCTGGCCTGCGCCACGCCGGGCACGCGCTGCAGCGCGCGCTCGACCCGTGACACGCAGGAGGCGCAGGTCATGCCCTCGATGGGCAGGCTGCGGGGCACGGTGGCCGTGGTGGCGGGGGAGGGGGTGACGGCGGCGTTCATGGCGGAGCTCTCACGGTGGATGCCTACAGTCTGGACCTTCCCATGATGGCAATGTCAAGCACAGGCAGGATGCTGCGTCGCACGCTCCCGCGCGGACCCATCCCCTTGGACACGCCGGTGCACAGCACTTGCGGCTCCTCAAGCCCTGCGGAGAGTGCCCAGGTATCCAGGTCCAGCGGAACGTGGTTTGCTCGGCTTGCGCGCAGGCCCTGTATTTGAACTGGCCTGCGCGCCAAAGGCCGCGCCGTGGATGCGTGCGCGACCGACCTCCACCGCCATGTTGTCCCGATTACGCCGTCATCCCCTGCAGCGCATGCTGGCCGCGCTGATGGTGGTGGCATTGCAGTGCTGCCGTGAGCCCCAACGGCAATCCTTCAAGCGTCACGGCCAAGCTTGAGTGCATGAGGATGCCGCAAACTCGGTGGTACCGCACTCGACCTTCGATGTCCCGGCCAGGTTCGTTATGCCAAGCAGCCCAACCGCCTCGATGCTTTTACGGTGCCAAGAGAACTCCGTCGTGTCGTGCAACACCAGTACAGGGCCGTCTCGAACAGTGGCAAGGCGAGATCGCGCGGCGTCGATGTGTCCGGCCAAGATTTCATGTTCGTCGACATGCTCATTGCTCAGGAAACGGCAGGCTGCCTTGGCGTTAGCCCAGTCCTGGCAGACCAACGGCAGGCTATACCCTGGCCCATTTGACAACTGGCCCGATAACGTTCTCAGCCGCCGCCCCAAACGCACATCCGTGAAGGCGTGTTCGTCGATTTCCTGGTCGATCCAGCCGGCGGCTCCCCTCCGATCGATCCAGCCTTGTGCGATTCGATGAACAACCATGGTCACCTCCGGTGCTCTTGTACCGCAGCGGTTCATACATGGCGCCAATCTCGGCTCGCATGCAAACCAGGCGTGCCAAGTCCCTTCGGTCGGCAGAGAAATCTGTGGGTAAAGGCAAGGCCGGCACGTCACCCACGCCTGGAGCACGGCGCCCGGGGCGCCTCTTCGGATCGGTTTCTCCCGGACATCTCCTTCCACCCGCATGGGTCCGCGCCGGCGCAGCGCTGTTGAGAGTCGGTCGATCGGACCGGTCCATGCGTTGCTCTCACCGAAGACCGGCCTTGAGCGCGGCGATACTGGACGCTCTTTGTCGTAGCTCGGCCGGCAAGCACCTTGGTGGACTCTTGAGGTGCTGCCTGGGCCGAGGCAAGAAATCCCGATCAGGCCTCCCGAGTCTTGGGCGGCAGTAAGCAATGAACAAGTTTCTCCAATCGTTGCATGACCGTTTGCCGCCCTGGATGGCGAACTGGTTCGACGTCCTGGTACCCGCGATAGAGGCCCTGTTGATTGCGCTGGGCGCATGGCTGGCGATGCGCGTTGCGCACCATCTGATCCGCAAGCTGACCGACACGTACTCCCTGCCCGGCAAGGTGACGGCGCTGTCGCTGCGCGTCGTGGCCTTCGTCGTGTACGGCGGCGCATTGCTGTGGGCGTTGGAGCGAATGGGGGTGTCCGGCGCCGTGCTGTGGACGGCCTTCACCGGATTTGCGACGGTAGGCGCAGTGGCGTTCTTCGCCGCCTGGAGCGTGCTGTCCAATCTCTTCTGCGCCTTGCTGATCTACATCACCGGGGCCTTCCGGATCGGCGACCTGGTGGAGTTGCTGGAGAACGGGGAAAAGCCCGGCATCAAGGGCCGGGTCGTGGACATCAACCTCGTCTACACGACCCTGCATGAAAGCGGCGACGACGGAGGCGGAACCACGCTGCAGTTGCCCAACAGCCTGTTCTTTCAGCGGGTACTGCGGCGCTGGTACGGCGATACGGAGCGCGAAGCGAACAGCGGCAGTACGCCTCGTTCCTGAAGCACCGGCGCGTAATGGCTGCTTGAGCAAGCACTCGATCCCGGCCCGGCGGCCATGCCCGACGGCATCAGCCAAGCGCCGGTCCGGTGACTGGTGCCCTACTGGTCTGCTGGCGCAAGCCCTGATGAATGAAAGAAACCTGCCACCTGCAGGTTGCGCTTGGCGATGTCCAGAATGCGGGCGGTGGTATCGCTGCGGTGGTGGGCGAGGTAGGAGAAGTAGTAGGGCACCAGCGGCAACTCGGGATGGGCTCTGAGCACCTTGATCGCATTGGCGGCGACATACGGTCTCGCAATGGAGGCCGGCAGCACCGCGATGGCGTGTCCCGAGACGACCAGCGAAACCATGAGCGAGAGCGAGTTGCACGCGCTGTAGTCCTCGAAGGCGTAGCCGTCCGAAGCGAGCCATCGCGACGCGGATGCGTGCAGGGTCGAGGGTGGCGCATTGGACACGATGCGATGGCTCAGCGCATGGGCCGGCAGGAAGGCCTCGCCATCGGGCACCATCAGGTCCAGGGGCGCCACCCACTGGTGCTCGGTGAAGCCGATGAACTGGCTCGTCACGTCCGGCTGGCTGCTCTGCCCGGTGTGCAGTGCCACGTCGAGCTCGTGATGGTTGATCTTCTCCAGCAACTGGGCCCCACCGCCGACCGTGAGATCGACCCTCAGCGCGGGGTAGCAGTCCTTGAGGTCCTTGAGGATCTGCGGCATGCCCGCTGTGGCGCAGGACTCGTCCACACCGATGCGGATCAGGCCGGTGATGGTGCGCCGCAGGTCCAGCCGTGCCATCTCTTGCGCGGAGGACATGACGCGCTCCGCATACACCAGCACGTTGCGGCCCAGGTCGGTGACGGCAAGGCGCTGGTGCTGTCGCTCGAACAGCTGGATGCCCAGCTCCTCTTCCAGGTCGCGGATTCGATGGGACACCGCCGGCTGCGTCAGGTGGAGGTGTCGCGCCGCCGCGTGCACCGTGCCCAGGCGGGCGGTCCACACGAAGGCCGCCAGTTGGTGCAGGGTAAAGCGCATTGATAAAAAATCTGAATCAACGATGCGCAGAATTTATCAATATCCGTAAAGGCACCGCCTTCCTACCATTTCTTCCATTCAACGAGGGCGATGTACCAAATGAATGGAATTGAACTGGGAACCCTGCCGGCACCATGCGACCCGGCACTCCTTGCGACGCTTTGCGAGGCCGAGCCCGCGACCATCGGGCATTTCCATGACCACGGCTTCCTGCACCGGCGCATCCGCGCGGTGGCCGGGACACGGCGAACCGCTGGCGTGGCCGTGACCGTGCGTTGTGAAGGCAACGACGGCTCCATCCTTCACCACGCGCTCGGGCAGCTGCGTGCCGGGGACTTCCTGGTGGTCGACCGTGCGGGCGACGACGTCGTGGCCTGCCTGGGCGGTGCGAGCGCTCTGGCGGCGCAACTGCGCGGCGCTGCCGGTGTCGTGGTGGATGGCTGTGTCACCGACATCGACGAGCTGCGCCAGATCGGCTTGCCGGTCTGGGCCTGCGGCCTGAGTGCGCGCACCACCCGAAGCAGCGGCGCGGTGGGCACCTTCTGCCGGCCGGTGCAGTGCGGCGGCGTGCAGGTGAGCGCGGGTGACCTGGTCCTGGCGGACGAGAACGGCATCCTGGTCATGTCCCCGCACGAGGCCCGCGGCCTGGCCGAGCGGGCCATCGAGATGCAGCGGGCCGAGCAGTCAACCCTTGACCGGCTGCGCGCAGGCGAAAGCTACCCGGCCATCCTGGGCACCGCGCTGCGCGGCGAGGAGGTGCCGGCATGAGCCCGAAGCAGACGCAGGCCTTGCCCGCGGCCTTCCCGCCGATTGCCGAGCTGGCGCGCGCCCTGCGCTCGGGGGAAACCACGTCCGCGGCCCTGACGCGCGAGTGCCTGAACCGCATCGCGGCGCATGACGGCCACTTCCACAGCTTCATCGAGGTCTACGCGGCAGAGGCCCGCGCCGCCGCCGCGCAGGCCGACCAGGAAATTGCCGCAGGCCGCTGGCGCGGCCCGCTGCATGGGATTCCCGTGGCCCTCAAGGACCTGATCGACGTGCAAGGTCGGCCCACCACGGCCGGATCGCCGCTGCTGCAGGCAAACGTCGCCCGTGAAGATGCCGAGATCGTGAAGCGCATCCGTGCCGCGGGCGGCATCGTCATCGGCAAGACGCACATGGTGCAGTTCGCACTGGGGGCCTGGGGCACCAATGCGCACATGGGCACGCCGCGCAACCCGGCCGGCAGCGCGGACGACACCCTGGTGCCCGGCGGCTCCAGCAGCGGATCGGCCGTGGCCGTGGCGGCCCATCTCGTGCCCTGGGCGGTCGGGTCGGACACGGGCGGGTCCGTGCGCGTGCCAGCGGCCTTCTGCGCCATCGTGGGCTTCAAGCCGACCATCGACGCGTTGCCGCGCAAGGGCGTGTACGCGCTCAGCGACACGCTGGACAGCCTCGGGGTGCTGGTGTCGTCGGTGGACGACGCGCTGCAGTGCGCGCTGGGGCTGCACCTGGACGTCGCCGCGTCCGAGCCGGCGGGCAGGCGCATCGGTGTCCTGGCGGACGACGAGCTGGCGCCGCTGGAGCCTGCGGTGGCGCAATGCCTGGCGCGCAACCTGCGGGCCCTGGAGAGCGCGGGCTTCACGCTGGTGCCCTTCAAGTTCCCCGCAGCGCTGGCCGCCTTCAAGGCGGCGACCAACGCCATCATGATCGCGGAAGGGGCCGCGGTGAACGACCGCTTCCTGGACGATCCTGCGTTGCCGATCGATCCGTCGGTGCGGCCCCGCCTGATCGATGCCCGGTCCACCACGGTGGTCGAGTACCTGAAGGCCCGGGAGACCGCGCTCGGCTGGCAGCAGCAGTTTGCCCAGGAGATGGCGCGGCTGGAACTGGGCGCCATCGCGATGCCCGTGACCGCTGCCCCCGCACCGCGGATCGAAGACGTGGACCACAACCTGGCGCCGGTGCACTTCACGCGCCCGGTCAACCTGCTCGCCCTGTGCGGCATCTCGGTGCCGGCGGGAGAGGACGAGCGTGGCCGCCCCATCGGGCTGCAACTGGTTGGCCCGGCCGGCCAGGACTTCGCGCTGCTGGACGTCGCGGCGCAGGTAGAGGCTGTGCTGTGCGCCAGCCTCGACGCCACGCCGATCGGCGCTTGATGCCAACAGGAGCAACGACCATGCTGAAGAAAGCGCTCATCGTACTGCTGGCCTGCGGCGCGCAGCTCACGCTGGCCCAGGACTATCCCAACAAGCCGGTCAAGCTTATCGTGCCGTTTCCGCCGGGCGGCAGCGTGGACATGGTGGCACGGCTGGTGGGCAAGAGCCTGCAGGACTCGCTCAGGCAGCCTTTCCTGGTGGAGAACAAGCCCGGAGCCTCGGGCAACATCGGCGCGGCCTTCGTGGCCAACTCGACACCCGACGGCTACACGCTGCTCGTGGGCAGTGCCGGGGTGTTCGCGGCCAACCAGTACCTGTACGCCAACCCGCCCTTCGACCCGCAAAAGGCCTTCGCCCCCATCATGCGGATCGTGGACCAGCCCAACATCCTGGTCGTGAGCCCGCAGTCGCCGGCGCACAGCGTCAAGGAGCTGGTCGCGATGGCCAAGGCGCAGCCCGGCAAGGTGAGCTTCGGCAGCGCCAGCGTGGGCTCGGCCCAGCACTTCTCGACCGAGATCTTCATGCAGCAGGCCGGCGTTGAGATGCTGCACGTGCCGTACAAGGGCGGCGCCCCCGCGCTCAACGACCTCATGGGCGGACAGATCGACATGCTGTTCGACACGTCGCCCACCGCGCTGCCCTACGTCAAGAGCGGCAAGCTGCGCGCGCTTGCCATCACCAGCAGCCAGCGCTCGCCGCTCCTGCCGGACGTGCCCACCATGAAGGAAGCCGGCTTTCCCGCCTTCGAAGTGGTGACGTGGACGGGCATCGCAGCGCCGGCCGGAACACCGAAGCCGGTCATCGACAAGATCAGTGCGGCCATCCGCACGGCCTTGAACGGCAACCTCAGCCGCCAGCTCGCCGAGACCTCGCTCATTCCCGTGGGCGATTCGCCCGAGGCCTTCCGCGAGTTCATCCGCAAGGACGCCCAGGGCTACGAGGCCCTGGTCAAGTCGGCACGCATCACGCCGCAGTAGGCGGCACGCCCCTTCCTCCCCGCGTCGCCCCTCCAAGCGGGGCGCGATCACTCCTGCCTGACTGGATGCACATGAAGACCGTACTGCTCTCCCTTTTCTCGGCTGCATCGCTCCTGGCGTGCGGTGCAGCGCATGCCGGCGACTACCCGGACCGGTTCATCCGGATCGTCGTGCCCTACCCGGCGGGCGGCGCTTCCGATGCCGTTGCGCGCATGGTGGGCCAGCGGCTTGGGCAGCGCCTGAAGCAGCCGGTCGTGGTGGAAAACAAGCCGGGAGCCACCGAGCAGATCGGGGCCAGCTATGTCGCCAAGTCGGCACCCGACGGCTACACGCTGCTGCTGGCCTCGACTGCGGGGCTGTCCGTCAATCCCACGCTCTACAAGGGCCGGCTGCCCTACGACCCGGAGAAGGACTTCGCGCCGATCGCCATGGTCGTGACGCTGCCCAGCGTGGTCATGGTCAATCCCAACCTGCCGGTGAATTCCTTCAACGAGCTGCGGGCCTATATCAAGGCGTCGCCGCTGCCGATCAGCTACGCGTCCAGCGGCGCGGGCAATCCCAGCCATCTGGGCATGGAGCTTTTCAAGCGGGTGGCGGGCGTGGAGCTCACGCACGTTCCCTACAAGGGTGGCGCACCGGCGCTTCAGGACGTGATGTCCGGCCAGGTCCCGGTCATGATGGCGATCGGACCCGAGTCCATGCCCATGGCGAAGGCCGGCAAGCTCAAGGCGCTGGCGATCACCACGGCCAAGCCGTCGCCTGCATATCCAGGCCTGCCCACCGTGTCGGAGAGCAGCGGCTTCGCCGGGTTCGAGCTGCTTCACTGGTTCGGCCTGCTGGCGCCGGCGCACACCCCGGACGCGGTGGTTTCCATGCTCAACAAGAACGTCAACGAGATCCTGCGCGATCCGGAGATGAAGGCCAAGCTGGTGGAGATGGGCCTGGAGATCGAGGGCGGAACGCCCCAGAAGCTCGCCGACACGATGAAACGGGACCGGCTGAAATGGGAAAAGGTCATCGCGGACGCCAACATCCGTCTCGACTGACGGGCCGCACACCGGATTCGCACGCTGGAAGGGAAACTGACATGGTATTTGGTGGAACGGGCATCCTGATGTCCTCGATGCAGGTCCTCGCGCAAGAGGAGGACGATTTCAACCTGTGGTTCGACACGGAGCACCTGCCCGAGCGCGTGGCGATCCCGGGCTTCCTGGATGCGCGGCGCTACGAGTCACTCGGCTCGCCGGTGCGATACCTGCAGATCTACAACGCAGTGGATTTCGAGGCCCTGGACAGCGCGCCGTACCGTGCAGCCTTGGCTAACCAGACGGCCTGGTCTCTCCATCACATCGCCCGGTTCATCGAGCCGACCCGGGTGGTTGGGCGCCTGGTGCACAGCCGTGGCCAGGCGCGCGGCGGCGCCGTGGCGCTGGTTCGGTTGCGTCCGAAGGAAGGCGTTCAGATGGTGCCCGGCCTGGAGTCCTATCTCCAGTTGCTCGACATGCCTGGCGTGCTCGGTGTTCATTTCGTGGAAGGGGACCCGGAGCTGTCCAAGCCGGTGACGGTCACGGGCCCTCATCCCGGCAGCAGTGACGACTACATCATCTTCGAATGTGCAGGCGCCGACCTGGCCCAGCGCGTCGTCAACCAAGTCAAGCAGCCCGGCAACAGCTATGGCGAGCTGGTGGAGGCGGCAGCGTACCGCTTGCGCATGGACCTGACGGCCGACGCCCTCTCTCGAAAGAAGAAGGACCAGGGGCTGTCCTCGTCGAGGGTTGGATAAGGCCGGACCGCGCAGCACCGGGGCTGGTCCGATGCTGCAAGCCGCCATCGACTGGTGCCTGGATCCAGGCAATGCTTCGGCGGTCGATGTTGGCGGCTACCAGAGCAGGCGCTTCACGTTGCCCGTAGCGTGCCGCGAGGTGGCACGCCGTACGCGGGCGTGGCCTTGATCATCGCGCTGCTGAGCACGAAAAGAAGCGGCAAAATCGCGGCCGGCACATCCAGCGGCGTGCCGCAGCGCCGCTGATCGGAACCCGGTGGCGCTGTGCCACCGCCGCATGCAGCCCAGCGTGTGCCGTTGAAGACGCATTTTCATGAGCAACTTGCCCCCTTGTCCTGCCTGCAACTCCGAGTTCACCTATGAGGACGGCGATCTGCTGGTCTGTCCGGAGTGCTCGCACGAATGGAGCCGCGACGCCACGCCGGCTCAGGACGAACAGCGGGTGTGGAAGGACGCGCACGGCAACGTGCTGCAGGATGGCGACTCGGTGACGCTGGTCAAGGACCTGAAGATCAAGGGCTCCTCCGCCGTCATCAAGGTCGGCACGAAAGTCAAGAGCATCCGCCTGATCGACGGCGACCACGACATCGATTGCAGGATCGACGGCTTCGGCCCGATGCAGCTGAAGTCAGAGTTCGTGAAGAAGGCTTGACCGGCGCAGCTCGCGCCTCGGGCCTGACGTTGCCAGAAGCCCAGCAGCGACTGGCCCAGGCGCAAGCGAAGCATTCGGCTGGGCGAGCGCCAGGTGGGCCGCTGGTGCCTCAGTCCGGGTGGTCGTCGAGGCGTGCACGACGTCAAGGCCTTGCTTCCTGATTTTCGGCATTTTTGTTGAGATTGCCATTCAACTGCGCGTGATGTTGACTGAGGTGCGGATCCGGGCGTTCCGCCCCGTGTGTCGGATAGGGCCTACACATCGAAGAGGCACTGGCTGGCTGCTCGATGAACGGCTACCGCACACACTGCCTCGCATGAGCAACCCTTGGCTGAAGAAGAATCCTTACCTGAGCATGTGGCTCAGTGGCGCCAACGCGGTAGTCGGTGCAGCACAGGGCCGCGCAAGGCGCGGCGTGAAGAGAAGTGCCGCCACCGCCACGCGCCAAGTGACCGAGGCCATGGTGAATGCCTGGTTGACGCCGTTTGCCGCGCCGAAACCGCGGCGCAAGCAGCGCCGCTGATCCGCGCGGCCTCACGCTGCGGGGTCCCCGACCCGGTCTGCTCCATTCCAGCGGTGATTACGCGGCCAGCGACGCGTGGCTGGCGGCCGTGTCGGGCGAGAAGAGGCCCGGACGCGGTCGCGTTACGGCTCTGCCGGACCGTTCGTCACCACCGCGGCGTCAGCCGGCTTCCATCACGTCCGGGTCAGTGGCCTTGTAAGCCGCGGCCAACCGACCCTGTGCGCCCGCTGCAAGGTTTGCGCAACGAACGCCTGCTGTGGCGGCACGAGCTCGACGTCGGCGCGGATGGCGTCCACCGGGCACTCCGGCACGCACATGGCGCAGTCGATGCACTCGCTGGGCTCGATGGCCAGCACGTCGGGGCCCTCCAGGAAGCAGCCCATCGGGCAGGGCGCCACGCATGCGGTGTCCTTGCAGCCGACACAGGCCTCGGTGACGGCGAACGTCATGTCAGTTCCCTTGCAAGCAATGCCTGCAGCACCAGCGCCACTGCCATGCCCACGACGAACGACGGCATGCCGTGCTCAGCCAGGTTGCGGGCGCTTCCCGCCGCAGACGTTGCCAGTCCGAGAGCGCGCCGCGCCGTGAGCCTGTCGTTGCCGGCCTTCCTCCACCGCCGGAAGGCGGTTGTCATGAACGCCACCACTGCCAGGGCCAAGGCAACCGGAAACCCGGCGGGACAGGAGGGCCTGGCCGCCCGGGCCGCTGGCTGCAACGATGCGGCGCAGGAGCCGTCGGCTGCAGCCGTCAAGCAGCGAGTCCAGCCGGGCAGCTGATCGCGCTGGGTGCCGTGGACCAAGACGGGGTTGCCACCTTGGGACGACAGCGCTCACGCCATTTTTCGACAGTTCACCGCGCAGATCTTCTGGTTGCGGCCCAAGATCTTCTTGCTCACCAGTTCCGGAACGGGCTTGTGGCGACCGCACCTGTAGCACGACATCCTGGTCGAGCAGCCACCCAGCATCATGGGACCAAATTCTGAACCGGGTATTTTCGCCGTGTACCTCAACCCGTCGGTGGAGATCGTCGTCTCGGTGTCGATGTCGCGGTTATGGTCCATGGTCCTCCAGTTGGAATGAACACTGGAACATGGTACTGCGAAGGAGAAACGGGTGTGCCGGGTCGACATGACCGGGCTACAGGCCGAGCGGCTGACGCTGTGGAGATCCTTCAAGTCGAGATTGATCCAGGTCGCAACGCGGGTGACGTATGTCCCAACGGTGTTGGCGGTGTCCGTCGCAGTTGAAGCATCACGACCATCGTCCGTACGTTGACGATGGAATGAAATTTCATGTGCGGATTTTCTGCGGGCACTGCAAACGCGCACACGCCAAGTACAGCTATCAAAGTTGTTGTTTTATCAACCTAGGTTGACATAAAGAGAGTCGGAGCAACTGCTAAACAGCAAACTGAAGTCTCTTGCACTTGGTGCGCTTCAATAGCAATTATGTGAATTTGATTGCCAACGCAACAACCCATCTGCCGTTGCGCATCAATGCCAGTACTACCTACGGACTGGCCGTCATCGATGGCGCCGGTCTGGCCGCGCAGGCATTCGCGGCGCCATGGCGCTCACGCATGCCTATGGCTTCGAGGTTGGGGCCGCGTGCGAAGGCTGAGGCCTGAGCTGCGGCTGCCTTTCGCCCACTGGCGGTCTGCGTTCCCGGCAGCCTGGGCGTTATGCTTGCCAGAAGCGCGTGCGGGCATGCTGGCAGTGGGTTCATGCACCGCCGGCAGCGAGCGCAACGCTCGCGCCGCTTAGAGTCCGGCTCGCAGGCATTTGTCAGCATCTGCTGGCGCAGCAAACCGTACGGTGACATCCTTGACCTATCCCAACACGCAACTCTTCATCAACGGCCAGTGGCTCGATGCCGCGGACGGCAGGACGCTCGCCGTGTTCAACCCGGCCTCAGGCCAGGAAATTGGCCGAGTCGCCCACGCGGGCAAGGCTGACCTGGACAAGGCGCTCGAAGCCGCCCAGAAAGGCTTCGAGACCTGGCGCGACATGACGCCCGCCGAGCGCAGCAAGATCATGCGCCGGGCCGCCGCCCTGATGCGCGAGCGCGCCGCCGAGATCGCCCCGCTGCTGACGCAGGAGCAAGGCAAGCCGCTGGCGGAGGCCAAGGGCGAGACCCTGGCTGCGGCCGACATCATCGATTGGTTCGCCGAGGAAGGCTTCCGCGTCTATGGCCGCATCGTGCCGCCCCGTGGCAACCTGGCGATCCGGCAGATGGTGCTGAAGGACCCGGTAGGGCCCGTGGCCGCCTTCACGCCCTGGAACTTCCCGATCAACCAGGTGGTGCGCAAGGTCAGCGCCGCGCTGGCTGCCGGCTGCTCCATGCTGGTCAAGGCGCCGGAAGAGACCCCGGCCGGCCCCGCCGCGCTGATCCGGGCCTTCGCCGACGCCGGCATCCCGCCGGGCGTGCTGGGCCTGGTCTACGGCAACCCCGCCGAGATCTCCAGCTACCTGATCCCGCACCCGGTGATCCGCAAGGTCACCTTCACCGGCTCCACTCCGGTGGGCAAGCAGCTCGCCGCGCTGGCCGGCCAGCACATGAAGCGCGTGACGATGGAGCTCGGCGGCCACGCCCCCGTGATCGTCTGCGAGGATGCCGACATCGCCCTGGCCGTGAAGTCCGCCGGTGCCGCCAAGTTCCGCAATGCCGGCCAGGTCTGCATCTCGCCGACGCGCTTCCTGGTGCACGAGAGCGTCAAGGACGAGTTCGCGCAGCAGATGGTGAAGTACGCGCAGGGCCTGAAGGTAGGTGACGGCCTGGCCGAAGGCATCCAGATGGGCCCGCTGGCCAACCCGCGCCGCCTCACGGCGATGGCCGAATTCCACGAGGACGCGGTGAAGGCCGGCGCCCAGGTGCTGGCTGGCGGCAAGCGCATCGGCGACGCCGGCAACTTCTGGGAGCCGACCGTGCTGGCCGACGTGCCGCTGCAGGCAAAGATCTTCAACGACGAGCCCTTCGGGCCTGTCGCGGCGATCCGCTCCTTTGACAAGCTGGAGGACGCCATCACGGAAGCCAACCGCCTGTCCTTCGGCCTGGCGGGCTACGCCTTCACAAAGTCGCTCAGGAACGCCGATCTGCTCACCCGCCGCGTGGAAGTCGGCATGCTGTGGGTCAACATGCCGGCCATGCCCAGCGCGGAGATGCCCTTCGGCGGCATCAAGGACTCCGGCTACGGGTCCGAGGGCGGTCCCGAGGCACTCGATGCGTACCTGAACGCACGCGCGGTAGCGATCATGAACATCTGAGCGCACGCATGGGGCAACAGCGCCAGCGCGTGCTGCCCCCTGCTGTCGAGCGCAACGCACTGGCCGGGTTCAGCACTTCGGCCGCTGCGACGCGGCTGCAGCGGGCGGCTGCCTTGCCCAAGCCGGCATGAGCTGTTTGGCTGGCACTGGCGTCAAGGGCGACCGGCAGCCCGTCCGATTCCCCCGTTCGACATCAGCCATTCCTTGGACGTGAGCTCATCGATCGGGACAGCGCGGGCTTTCCTGGCGCTGGCGCTCGGCAGTGCGCTATTCGGCAGCATGGCGCCGTCGCCGCTCTATGGCGTCTACCAGTCGCGCTGGCACTTCTCATCCACGACACTGACGGCGTTGTTCACGGTCTATGCCGTGGGCGTGCTGGTGTCGCTGATGACGATGGGGCGTGTGTCGGACCGCCATGCAGACCGTCGCGTCGTGATCGTGCCTGCGCTGGTCGTGGTGCTGTCGGGCTCCCTGGTGTTCGCCTGGGCATCGAGCCTGACGGGCTTGTTCCTTGGGCGGCTGCTCACCGGACTTGGCAGCGGTGCCCTGAGCGGCGTGTGCACGGCCGCGCTGGCCGACCTCGATGCAGCATCGGGCCGCAGGCCGCGTGCGGCCATGATCGCCACGCTCGCGTTCACCAGTGGCGCGGCGCTCGGGCCATTGACCGCATCGGCTGCACTGCACCTGGGGGTCTGGCCCACGGCGCTGCCGTTCGTGGTGGATGCACTGCTGGCCGTTGCGGCCATTGCCGGGCTGCTGCGAGGGCCCTGGCCCGGGGCGTCGAGGGCGTCGTCAGCCTCCTCTTCGCCGCTTGCACAGCCGAGTTGGTCCGGGCAGTTCCGACCGGTGCGCCGACGCTTCATCGTGGCCTGCGCCGTGGTTGTCGCAGCCTGGTCGGTGGGTGCCGCTTTCATGGCTTTTGGCCCGACGCTGGCACGAAAGGTCTTGCTGGGGTTGGGCACGGGAGGCGCCGGGCTTGTCGCCGCGCTGTTCCAGGTCGTGGCTGGGTGCAGCCAGATGGCAGCGCCGCGCCTTGCGAGACGCACGACCGTGCAGGCGGGCCTCGTATTGCTGGTCATGTCCATGGCGGGATGCATGGGCGCCCTGGAAACAGGCTCGGCATGGTGCCTGGGTTTGGCCGCCATCACGGGCGGCATTGGTTACGGAGCGGGCTTCGTCGGCTCCTCCAGGGCCGTGACGGAGATTGCGCCACCGAACCGCCATGCACAGCTCGCATCGATGTACCTGGTGGCGGGCTACCTGGGCTCCGCCGCATCCACCATAGGACTTGGAGCACTGACCGATGCCTTGGGTCTGCAAGGCGCCGTGTCCGTATTCGCAGCGCTGCTGCTCGGCGGCGTCGTGCTCATCATGGTCAGCATTCGGCGTCTACCAAGATGAGTCCAGCGGCACAGCTGGGGTGACGAACCGTGCCATGCGGACGTGATCCGCCACCCACCAGCCCGGTTCTTCCTGATCCGCTTCAAGGTTCCAGCGTTTGCCAGCGCACGCTGCCCGCTTCTCTGCACAAGGAGGTGTGCTTCATCAATCGCGCCACTGGGTGCCGTTCACGGTGCGGGGCAAACGCCGGGTGCGATCGAATCCAGCTCAACACGGCTTCCAACCGTGAGGCGACTGCCCCGGTCAACTGGTCCGTGCGTCGACCTTGTCTTGCCGTGGCGTGCTCACCGTGGCCGAGCCACGCGTCACGCCCGCATCGCTGACCAGGCGGCCGTTGAGCGAATACCAGTTGGGGATGCCGAGCGCACGGTTGCGAGCCTGTGCCTCGCGCACAGCTTGGTTGCCGATGCGCCCGATGCTGGTGGACCAGCGTTCAGCCTTCTTCAGCTTGGTCATGTTCCGGTGCGGGAAGGAGAGCTTGGAAAGCGGCCCACATCTGCTCGTCATACACCTCCCGCTGGCCGTCCAGTGTTTCGGCGACTACGAGAAAGGATTCTCCGCCATTGAACACCACCATGCGCTGGTGAGCCAGCGAAGGTCCGCGCCTGCAGCGAGACGTACAACGCCCTGGTGCGCGCGGTGGACGCAGCCGAGACGGCCAAGGAGCGCGCGGCGGCCGAGCGGCGCCTGGCCGAGACGCCGTGGGTGGCGTGGGAGGACGCCATCAAGCTGCAGCGCGAGGCCCTGCCGCTGTCGGACAGCGACGCGCTGGCGCTGGCCGCCGGGCTTGACAGCCGCAGCGAGGCCGGCGCGCTGGACCCGGGCGCCATGGCTGACCCCGACGCCGTGCGCGCGGTGGTCGCGGGCGAGGCCGAGCCGCCGATGCTGCAGCCGCCGCAGCAGCCGGACATCGACCTGGGCGCGATGCCGATGCACGCCGGCCGGGCGGAAGTGCCGGTGGCGACCGTAGCGGCTGCGGCGGCGCCACCGGCCGAGGCGGCATCTCCAGCGGTTGCCTCACCGGCTCGGCCGATGGCGCCGCCCCCACAGGCCCGCCACGGCTTCGACGCCGACGCCAACGCCCAAGCAGATGCAGCGCGCGGCGGACAAGGGCGATGCCCAAACGCTCGACGCCCCGGACGAGCAGCTGCGCGCGCGGCTCACCCAGCCGGGACAGCCCGCAGCGCCGCGGCGTCCAGCGGCGGGTGCGGGCCTGGCGACGCCAGCGCACCGGCACACGGCGCCTTGAAGCCGCGCCGCCAGGCGCGAACAGGTATCACAGGGCGATCGACAGCGGGGTGGGGCGCTTCCCCTGGCCTTTCCCCTCCGTCCCATCCCTTGCAGCCTTGGCGCTGCCGCCCTTTCTTCATCCCGCGGGGAGACCGCCAAGAGCCCGGCCCATGACCGCCAGGCCCGTGTCCCGATGCCGGCGGGCTGCCTAAGCCTCGTCTAATTCTTCGCCGCCACCATGGATCCCCAGGTGCTTGCGGCAGCAACCGCAGCGCCGTCAAGGTTCACAGGGCGCCCCAGCGGGGCGGGCCGATGCTCCTCCTTCCCCCGGGCTTCCGTTCCCGTCCCGCGCAGCTTCGGCTGCCGCCCGCTCTTCTTCCGGTTCGCACCGAGCCCGTAGCGGCTGGTGTCTCGCTGGTACCGCGGTAGCTCGGCGCCGAACCCCGGGCCTGTGACGCCGGCAAGGCGCCAAGTGTCCATTTCCTGCAACTTCCGCAAGGCCGCAAACGTCGCAGTGAACGAGCTCACCCCATCGAATCCCGCCGGCGGCACACCGCTCCACCCTGGACGCCCATGCCTGCCCGACGCCCTCGCACTGCCGGCCCTAGCCATGCGCATGACGTGGCCGGTGCAGCAGCTCCTGCAGCGCTGGCAGGCGCTGCAGGCCGACGTGCGCTGCGCCCGGCATGCCGGCGAGCCGCAGCGCATCCAGCACTACGTGCTCGGCGGCGCCAAGCTCGCGCGGCTGGGCGTGTTCGACGAGGTCGGCGTGCTGCGGCACATGGCCAGGACGGTGCTGCAGACCGCCCGTGATCCGGCACTGCCGGGCTTGTGGTGCAGCGCATGCCTGGAGCAGCTCGCAGCCGCGCTGCGCGAGCTCCGGCGTGTGCTCGGGCCTCGGGGCGCCGTGGAGGCAGCGACCATAGAGCAGGCCGTGCGGCACGGCTACCACGTCTGGCTGGCTCCTTGCTGAATGCGGCCGGGCCCTTGAGACGGCTGCTGGTGCGCACCGGCATTTCGCCGTGGCCGGCTGCCGGAGAACGCCGTGCTGAATCGCCACGTGACGCGACGTGCATCGTCAGCGCGCCGGCGCACGCCGGTTGCCCGTAAGTGGGCCGGGCGTCGTGATGTCGGCACCAGTGCCCGAGGGTTTCGGCACCGGCCGCGCCAGCGGCAAACCGTGTTTACCCAGCAGCAGAGGTCGGCCCATGAAGCGGCTGTTTCCGGTCAACGAAGCGCTTACCGTCAAGTACGACGCCGTCCTGAGGCTTATTGCTGCGGACCTGGGGTGCCCCGTGGATACTATCTACATCGGCAACGGGGCCCGTGGCGCTGCGGTGTTCCACGAGGACTGCCAGGGCAACGAAGGCACCCGCTGTGCCTGCACACTCGGCAGCCCATACTGGCAGCAGTGCCAGGCGCAAGCGGCCGTCGCGGCGCTGCTGGCACGCCTTGCCCTTGACCCCAGCCAGGGACCGGCATGAGTACCAGGCTCGTGCAGGCCAGCAAGTTCCTGAGCTTCGTGCTGCGCCACCAGCCCGAAGCCATTGGCCTAGCGCTCGACGCCGAGGGCTGGGGCAGCGTGGACGAACTCGTCGCCGGTGCGGCCCGGCAGGGGCGGCAGCTCTCGCGCGAGCTCGTCGAGCAGGTCGTCGCCACCAACGACAAGAAGCGTTTCGAGTTCTCGGTCGACGGCCGTCGCATCCGCGCCGTCCAGGGTCACTCGACGCCCGGCGTGGACCGCCAGTTCGAACCCGTGCAGCCGCCCGACGTGCTGTTCCATGGCACGGCCTCGCGCTTCGTCGCCGCGGTCAGCCGGGAAGGCCTCAAGCCCGGCTCGCGGCACCACGTGCACCTGTCGGCCGACGAGCAGACCGCCCGGGCCGTGGGCCTGCGCTACGGGCTGCCGGTGGTGCTCGTGGTGGACGCCGCACGCATGCACGCGCAAGGTTTTGTCTTCCACCAGGCCGAGAACGGGGTGTGGCTCACGGCCAGGGTGCCGCCGGCTTTCCTGCGGCGCAGCAGGTGACGCTGCTATTGCCTTGTCTTTGAATGCGTCCCCAACCGTAGCGGCAATAGACCTACCGCCCGGACCTCGAAAGGGTACGGCCCTGCCAGAGATCACCATGCTGGCACTGTCCTTTCACTGCTTCTGGTCGCTCGCGCAGCCCGGCTTCATGTGCTTGTTGGTGACGTTGCTCCTGCGCAAGTGCGCGCCCGGCCAGGTGCCGTACCATCGGCGTACCGGACAGGAACGACTTGACCTCGCGCGCGAGCTGTCGGTCCGCGGGGTCCGGCGACGCGGCCAGCGCGTTGTGGACGTGGCCCCACGCCGTCAGCGCCTGCTCCATCGTCCGCGAGGGCATCGTGATTCCATGCGGGTCGTGGCGCAGCGTGCCCGCCGCGCGCGCCTTCACTCTCCAGATCGGGTCATCGTCCTTCACCGTGCCGCGCGTGCTGCGCCGCGTGGCCTCGGCCTCGATGCCCCGGTCGCGCAGGGCCAGCGCGAACCGCTCGCGCCAGCGGAGCAGGTCGGCCGGCCCCGGGTGCAGCCGCTGGCGCAGGTCCTTGCTCTCGATCCGCACGGCGAGGTGGACATGCGGGTTGGCCTGGTCTCCGTGGTAGACCCAGGCATAGCGGTACCCGGCAAACTCCTGCGCCGCGAACGCCGCCACCGCGGCCTGGAGCGCCTGGGGGTCGGTGTCCGCCACCATGCCCAGCGTGATCTGCAGCGCCTCGCGCCGGTCGCCCTCGGCAAGAATCAGCGAGCCGCAATAGCGCCACAGGTCGGCAACGTGGCGCAGGCCGTCGCGCCCGCGGTGTTCCCGCCCATCCTCGTCCGTCAGCGGCAGCTCGCAGCGCCGGGTGATGTAGTTCAGATGGCGCAGGATGGCCCGCATGCCGCACCCGCCCCCGGTGATCTTCACCACGACCTGCGGCGCGCCACGCACCACACCCCTGATCCGGTCGCGGATCGTCCCGGCCGCCACGTGGCCGCCGGCATGCAGCCAGGGCAGCGTGCTGTCCGACCCCGGCCGGGCCTTCCTCGCGTGCGGGTAGAACAGCTCCTGCCCCCAGCGCAGCAACACGCCGTCCACCTGGCGGGTGTCCATCAGTCCCGCCTCCCGCGCCGCCCGGCACTGCGGCGGGTCGTGCGCAGCCCTTGCGCCACTTCCGCGGCCAGCCTGGCATGCGCCCGAGCCTCGCGCGCAACGCTCACCAGTAGCGCCTGATCCTCGGCCGGCAGCCGCCCGTCCAGCTGATGCGCCATCCCGGCCAACTGGGCACCCACGCCCAGCAGCCGCTCGCTCAGTTGCGCCAGTGCCCCCAGGGTCTCCAGCCGGGAGCGGCCGGCCTTGTCGCCCATGAGCAGCCGCGCCAGGTACTCCACCTGGGATACCCCTGCTGCCGCCGCACCCTCGAGCAGCGCCTGCGACTCCTGCTGCGAGAGCCGTGCCGTGAAGGTGAAGTACTCCGCCCCCAGGCGCCGGCTCGCCGCTGGCCGTGCCGCGGGCTCGTCCTGCACGGCATCGACGCCGGCAGTCACGAGGGCATCCCGCACCAGGCCACGTACCCAGCGGCCTACCTTCTGACCGTGCTGCGTGCAGTGGGCTTCGGCCTGCGCCTTCAGCGGTCCCAGGTCCACGCTGAGCAGCTCGCGCCCGGCCCGCGTCACACGACCCCCTCAGCCACCAGCACCTTGATCAACGTCGAGCCGGCCAGGCACGCGACGCCCACCACCGGCATCGCCCCCGGCCGCGCCTGCCGCCGCAGCCCGATGGCAAGCGCCACCCCCGGCACCAGCAGCAGGAAGCCCATCGGAATCGCCGTGCCCAGTGGCTCGGGACACAGCGACACGGCTGCACCGATGGCCAGCCATACAAGCACGCACCGCCCCAGGAAGCGCCTGCCGGCTGCCCGCGGCTCGAGGGCTTGCCCTTGCAAGGGGAACTCGCGGTTGCCTCGTTGGCGATCCATGGAGCCTCCGTCACTAGAAGTGAATTGACGATTTCTCTTGTTCAGGGAACCCTGAGTGCAGTCGCGCGTATTGCGGCTTGACCGTTGCGGCATGCACGCCCGGCCGATGAGACCTCAACGGGACCCGCAAAACCCCAGCAGCCTCAGGCCGGCCGCCGGCACTGCCTGCCACTGCGTCGAGCCCTGGGGCCGGACATAGACCTGCCCCTGTCCAGCAGGCACGCGCCACGTGTTCATTTCCACCGGCTTCCCCTGGTGCTCGGCCAGCAGCACGGGGGCCTGCGACACGCGGTCCGCGGTCTTGACCGGCGGACGAGGTGCCGGGGCGCCCACGGCGTGGTGCCGCTCCTGCTGCAAGGGGACCGGCTGATCCTGCTGGGCGTTGCATGGTGCAACGCCCGGCGCTGGCGACGTGTGTGCATCGGCATTGCATGGTGCAACGCCTGGCTCGGACAGGACCGCCGTCAGGCGCTCCAGCACGGCCTTGGCCGGCAAGCGCATCGACTTCGCTTCCTCGGCCGCCTCCAGCACCCGAACAGCATCGCGCTCCAGCGCCCGCTTCAGCTCGTCCGCCCAGTTGAACTGGAGATCGTTGGGCGACGCGAATGCGGCGACGACGGGTGCCGGCAACTCGGCAATGGCGATGGCGCGCGACACCTGGCTGGGCTGCCGTCCGATGGAGCGCGCGAGCGCGCTCATCGAGGCAAAGAGCCCGCCGTCCAGCGCCCGCCGGTACTGCGTTCCCTGCTCCCAGGCGGAAAGCTCGCGGCGCCCACGGTTCTCGCGTTCCATCTCGATCCACAGGCCGCGGTCGTCCAGCTCGCCGACGACGGCCTGCACCTGCAGGCCCAGCTCCAGGCAGGCCCGGTGGCGTCGGTGCCCGTACACGACCTCCCACGCCACGAGGCCGTCGGGCTCGCGCAGCGGCCGCACCTTGATGGGCTGGACGTTGCCTTGGGCGTCGGCGATCTCGGCCTTGAGCTCCTCGAAGTCCGCGCCATGGAAGGAGGCCTCGTGCCGGTTGGCCCAGCGGCTGGCGCGGATGGTCGCGGGGTCCAGCAGCAGCGGCTGGCCGCCTTCGGCGCGCGGGCGATCCAGGCTGTCGAGGTCCAGCAGGTCCTCGTCCAGCACCACGGTGGCCGGGCTTCCCATCACGCCACTCCCAGAAGGTGGGCGACTCGGCGCAGCACCGGCTCGATCTCGCGCCACGCGTCGCGCGCCGCGGTCTGGTTCCTGATCTCCGGCAGGTACCTGCCCGAGGCCTGTGTCTCGGCCACGACGCTGCGCTTCGGGATCATGGCAAAGGGGCCGCCCTCGCCGCGGCCGTCGCTGCCGCCCATCGTCATCACGCGCTCGCGGTAGCTGCTGGAGCCCATGAGGGTCTCCATGTTGCGGCGCTGGAAGGGTGTGTTCTCGACCATGGTGGGCACCATGCCGAGGAACTCCAGATGCGGGTTCAGCCGTTCCTTGATGCGCGCGACGCCGACGCGCTCGTGGTTGAACAGCGCCCGGATGCCATCCAGCGACTCCTGGTTGAGCTGGATCGGCGACAGCGCGTGCGTGGCCGACACCAGGGCCGCGACGACGCGGATGTCGGGGTTGGGGTTGGTGTCGATGATCACCACCTCGAACTGCGTGCTCATGCGCCGCAGGAAGCCGCGCACGTTCCTGGCGAACTCGGTGTGCCTGTCGGGCTGCCGCTCCAGGGCAAGCAGCGTCGGCGAGTTGGACGGTAGCAGCACCAGCGGAGCCACTTCGACCGTGGCGGCCGCGTCGGTGAGCACCTTGTCGGCAGTAGTGCTTGAGACCACGGCCTTGCCCGAGAGCGTCAGCGGCTTGGTCATGTTGGCCTGGTGGTCGAGGTCCACCGCCAGCACGCGCAGGCCGAGGCCGGCGAGATAGTGCGCCAGCACGGTGGCGATGGCGGACTTGCCCACGCCGCCCTTCTGGTTGACGAGCACAAGGGTCTTCATGGCTGGTGGCCCTTCACGCTGATGGTTGGGATGTGGCGGGCACTCGTGGCGCACGCGCTGGTGGCCAGACCGTGGGCGCGAGCCGCGCCACTGGTGGTGGCGGTCCGTGAGGGGAGCTGCATGCCGTGGACGGGGCCGTCCAAGGCCATGACAGGCCATCTCTTGCACGGGGTGGGCCTACCGCGGCTTTTCCGCATCGTCGGTCTCGCCTTCGGAGATCGGGGTGAGGTACAGGCTGATGCGGTACTGCCTGCCTGTGCCGGGCGGCATGGCGGCGACGAGCTTGCGCAGGGTCTCGGCCGGGTGGGCCGTCGTGACCGTGGTGCACAGGACGTCCCCTTCGCCACACCAACTGCTCGATGGCGACGCAACGGCCTGGAAGGCCGTTGGCACTGGCGTCGTATCCACGAGCATCACCCCCTCGCTGTCCCGGGCGTCGAGCCGTGCCTTGATGCCGTGGCCGAGGCCGCTGCCTGGCAGGGCGCTGACGGCAGCAGCCACACTGGCGGCGACAAGGCCGCCGAGTCCAACCACCAGGGGCCAGCGCCGGCGGCGGGCCGCGGCGCGCGAAGACAGCGGTGCGGTGGGACCCTGTGCCGGCTCGTCGCCGAACAGCGCCGGATCGAAGTCGATTCCGTTGGGCTTACTCATGCTCGCGCTCCGTTGCCCGGGCGGTTGTTGAAGAAGTCAGCAACGAACTGATCCACTGCTGCCGCGTCCACCGGTGCAGCCCTATCTGCATCCACCGCCGACGCCAGGGGCCGGCAGTGCGCCCGGCTCTCCCAGCCCAGCCGCTGCGCCCGCATGGCTTCCCAGTCAAAGCCCTGGGGCCGCACCTGCAGCCGCAACCCCAGCGCCTCGAGCGCGGCCGTGATCTCGCGCAGGAGGGCGGTCGCGTAGCCTTCCTCCAGCCTGGCCTGGGCCGTGCAGTAGTGCGCCTGCGGCCCGTCGCTGGGCGCCAGACAGGCCTCCCGCGCCAGCATCACGGCGAACGCAAGGTGCTCCTCGACATCGGCGGGCATCTCATGCGCATCGGGCCGCTGGACGAAGGCGCAGCCGATGGCTGCGGCCGACGCTTCGAGCGCGGCCAGCTGCACCGAGTAGAAGCGCGCCTGCAGAAAGCGCGTCACCTTGTCCGCGATGGGCATCGCGCCCAGGCTCACGAGGTTGCTCACGTCGGGCTCCTTCCTTCAGGCAGTGCGGCTGCCGCCTGGCACCTTCAGCCGCCCGTGGTGACCTTGATGCCCAGGACGAACACGCCCATGGCCATGAGGATTCGCGCCACCAGCCAGGTGGTGAACTTGTAGGGCCGGGGGCAGGCCTCCCGGCCCAGGGCGCGCTGCAGCTTCGCCAGGCCCCAAGCGAACACCAGCATCAGCAGCGTGCTGCCCATGTTCCCGGAGGCCTGCGAGGTGTGCATGAACTCGAGCATGTAGCCGCCGACAAGCGCCGGCCATGCCACGGCGTCGATGACGGCCAGGCGGGTGCGCCAGGGGCCGGGCTTCACGGGATGGCTCCTCTCATGACCGGCGGCCTATCGGGTGCCGCGGCGCCGGGGTGCATGCTCAACGTCCGTTGCGTCACTGCAGGCTCCAAAGCACGATCAGGTGCGCCGGGTAGGCCGCGTAGAAGACCCAGCGCAGGCGGCGTGTCCGGACGGGCAGGCGTGCTGCCGCGGCCACGAGCGGCACCACCGCGAAGGCCCAGGCGTCGCCGTTGAGCAGGCAGACCAGGGACATGCAGGCGCACCAGGCCAGGGCCGAGCGCCAGGACGGCGAGCGCCACCAGGCCCAGGCCGCCACCGTGGCGCCGATGGCGGGCCACCAGAACTCCACCACGTAGCCCGCGGCCAGCCCGAGCGAAAGCGCCAGCAGCGGCTGGCCGGCCTGCAGCAGCGCGATGGCGGCGGCACCGGTGGCCAGCGTGAACATGATGTTCAGCGGCCACCACGAGCCGTGCAGGGCCCAGAAGGCGGGCGTGGCCAGCAGCCCGAACAGCACCGCCCGGCGTGCCGTGCGCCATGCCGCGCCGGGCGTGCCGCGCGCGAGGTTGCAGGCCAACAGCGCGCTGAAGAGCGGCATCACCACCCGGCCGGCGGCGTACATCGGCGCCACCCGGCCACCGAGCAGGTGCGCGTTCACGTGGTCGAGCACCATGAGCAGCAGGCCGAGCCACTTCAGCGCCTCGATGCTGCCGTCCGCCAGCCGGGTGGGGACCATCAGCGGCTCACCGTCTGCGTGCGCACGGGCTGCTGCGTCGGCTGCGGCACGTGCATCGGCGCCTGCGTCTGCGCCCGGGCGTCGAAGACCTTGAGCTGGGGCAGCGGCTCGCCACGCGCGAGCCTGGCGTCCATCACCTCGGCCATGCGGGCCAGCACCGCCCTGGCCTGGAACGGCTCCACGCCCTGCTGCTTCAGGATCGCCTGCATCACCTCCAGGTGTTGCTGCTTCGTGCTGCCCTCGGCCTTCACTGGCTGTGCCGTGGTGGTGGCCTGGTCCCTTCCCGGCGCGCCGGGGCGCTGCGTGTCGCCCTGCTGCAGGCCTGGCGTGGGCTCGATGCTGTTGTGCTGCGGCGCCTGCTGTGCCGGCTGCCGCTCGGCCAGCTGCTGCCGGTCCTGCACCGTGGGGTTGTAGCCGCGCACCTCCAGGCCACGGGATGCGGCTTCCAGCCACGCGGCACGCCGGAAGTCCTCGCTGCCCTTGAGCGTGAGCGCGTCCCAGCCCTTGGCCTCGGCCAAGTCCACCATGGACCGTGCCACGAACGGCGTGTCGGACTTCGTGGCCAGCCGGTTGCCGTGGTCGGTGAAGGCCACCTGGCCATCGCGCATGAAGCAGTAGTCGTTGCCGCGCACGGTGAACCGCTCGGACAGTCCGTCCACCAGGGCTTGTCGGCGCTGGGCACGCGCCCGCGCGTCCGGGTCGTCAGCCGGTTGTATCGCTGGCTGCACCTGGACCTGCACCTGCGGCGGAGCCTCGGAGACCTGCGGCTGCTCGGCGGCGGGCGCTTGGGGCTGCTGAGCGGCAGCCGGGGCCTGCGCAGGCGGCTGCTCCCGCGCCGGTGAGGCGGCCTGTGGCTGCTGCGGTACCTGGGCGTCCTGGGGTTGGTCGCCTGCAGGAGCTGGCACCGGTGCGGGCTGGATGCTGTTGTCGCTGCTGCCGGGTTGCTGTTCGTCCATGGCCGCTCCTTTCATGGGTGCGTGGTGGTCGATGAGGTCGCTGCGCTCGGATCGCGGTTTCTCGCCCGGTGGGAGGCCTGGCTCGGCCAGGTCGCTGACGCTGACGGCCTTGTGCGGTTGCCGCTGCCGCGCCTCCTCGTAGCCGGCGCGGAAGTCCGGCCAGTGCGCCAGGAACACGTGCTCGTAGCCGCCGGGCTTGTCGGCAGCGGGCCAGGTGACGGCCACCGGTGCCTTGCTGGGCGACTCGGTGCGGTCCGTGGGGTCCTGCCGGTCTTGCGTCACCAGCGTCTCGTGCCGCACCACGCGCGGCAGCAGGTCGTGGCGCACGCCGTAGAACGCGGCGCCGGCCGCGCGCGCGTCGGTGAACCACAGCGCGTCGCGCTCCCTGTCCTTGAAGACCAGCTCGAACGGGCCGGGCACGGTGTAGGTGAGCAGCCGGGGCTCGTGGGGCTTCGCGTTGTCCATCGCGGCCTCACCTTGCCGAGGCTACGGTTGCGCCGGCGGCAAGGTCCTCCAGGCGCAGCATCTCGGGCGGCAGGTTGTAGAGCTCGATTTCCACGCGGCGGTTGAGCGCGCGGCCCTCGGCCGTGTCCGTGGGCGCCACGGTGTCACCCGCGCCCTGCCACGTCACGCGGATGCGCGCCGGGTCCACGCCGCCTGCCGCCAGCAGCGCCCGCGCGCTCTCGGCGCGCTGCTGCGCCAGCCGGGTATCGATGGGGTTGTCGCGCGTGGCATCGGTGCGCCCGCGCAGCATCACCAGCGGCGCCTGGCGTGCGGCGTCGATCAGCGCCGCGCGGGCCTGGGCCGAGAGCGCCAGCCGGGTGCTGCGCAGCGGGAAGCGCGCGGTGTAGACGAGGTTCGCGCCCCGGGTCGAGGCGGTGAGCACGGCGGGGTCGCGCGTGGCGCGCAGCACCACCGGCTGCATGCGCGCTTGCTCCATCAGGCGCTGCGCGGCGAGCTGCCGGCGCTGCAGCTCCAGCTCCGTGCGGGCGCGCTCGAGATCGGTCCTGGCGCGCAGCATCTCGATGTGCACCGGGTCGTTGACCGGGCGGCGGGTGGACGGGTCCACCTGCGCCACCTTCGGAGCCGATGCGCAGCCGGCCAGGGCGGCGACCGCGGCCAGCAGGGAAACGGACAAGGCACGGGATGGCATGAGCATCTCCTGTGGCGGCTACTCGCCGTCGAGCTTGTGGAGGTCGATGTCGCCCTCGGGGTAGAGGTCGGCCTGGACCGCGCCAGCACCGGCTGGCGCTGCCGCGGCGGCCGTTGACGCCGCCGTGACCGGCCTGGCGCTCTTCCTGGGCCGCCGCGCCCGCTTCGCGGGACGGGCCTGCGCAGCGGGTGCGGGCGGCTGCTCGGCCGGGGCCTGCGGTGACCGCGGGAACTCGGATTCGGCGCCGGCTGGTGCCTCGGGCGCCGATACCTCCGGGACGCCGTTGTCGGCGTCCTCGGGCGGCGGCAGGCAGTCGAAGTAGGCCGTGACGTAGCCGTCGATCTGCGTGGGCGTGGCGTCCGGCGTGAGCTCGGGCATGCCGGTGAAGGGGTGTGCCAGCGTGTCGAGGTCCAGGTCGGGCCCGAGCGCCTCGTCGCGCCCGAGGGGGCGGATGAGCTGGCGCACGCGCGCCATGTAGGCCCGCGGGTTGATGCTGTCCACGTGCACGGGCGGCAGCACGCGCCCGGCCATGTCGGGGTCGCTGTAGTAGCGCGCCTTGTGGCACAGGATCGGCCGCTGGCCTTCGATGAGGATGACCTGCTGCTCGGGGTCGAGCATGCGCAGCTCCTGCGCCAGCATGAGCGCGCGGCCGTGGTCGCTGCGGTTCTCGCCGTGGCTGCCGCCGCTGGGCGAGCTGGTGTGGTTTTGGCTGACCGCGCGCACGGTGTCGGTGCCCAGCACCTCGGACTGCTCCTTGGCGTCCTGCTGCTCGGCCGGGGCGAACAGGATGCGGCATCGGTGGTTGGCCTCGATGGAGCGCGCGATGTGCGCCGAGTACTCGCCCATGAGCTGCCCCATGCTCTGGAAGAGGATGAAGAGCCGGATGCCGTAGCTGCGCAGGTAGCCGCTGCCCTCGGCGATGATGTCGATGCGCCCCGGCGCGGTGAACTCGTCCATCAGGAACAGGCACTCGTACCTGAGCGCCGCGTTGGCCGCGGGCTCCTCTCGCACGTTCTGATTGAGCGCGACCGTGAAGAACAGGCGCAGCAGCACGTGCCCGGCCTTGAGCTTCTGGAAGGGCATGACCGCGTACACCGTCATGCGCTGGCGGCGCAGCTCGCGCAGGTCGAAGTCGTTGGCGCTGGTGGCCGCGTCCACGATCGGGTCGGCGAAGGCCAGCAGCGGTTCGGTGAAGGTGGACACGATGCTGCCCAGCGTGTCGTCGGGCGCCCCCAGCACGCGAAAGAACGCCGCCGTGCAGTCGTAGGAAAGCGGGCGCCCCTGCTGCTCGCGCTCGCGCATGAGGCTCAGCAGGTACTCGCGCCGCGGGCGTCCGTCGCCGCCGGCCACGCGCAGCATCTGCCCGATGGTGCGCGGCATCTCGGCCTCCGGGGTCTCCAGCAGGTACAGGCCCAGCGCCACGAACAGGTCGCGCGCGTTGCCGGCGAAGAAGTTGCCGCTGCCGTTGGGGTTCTTGTCGTCGTGCACGTAGAGCGCGTGGCTCATCTCCAGCAGGTCCGTCAGCCGCAGCAGCGCATCCTCGCGCACGTAGGCCAGCGGGTTGAAGCGCACCGTCTCGCCGCGCTCGTCGAAGGGCGCGAAGCGGAACACCTTCTGCCCGTACCGGGCCCGGAAGCCCGAGGTCAGCCGCCAGGCCTCGCCCTTGGGATCGAGCACGACGGCCGAGTGGTCCCAGTGGAGCAGGTTGGGAATGATCAGCGCCGTGCCCTTGCCCGAGCCGGTCGGGGCCGCGGCCAGCACGTGCATGTCATGGGGCAGCATCAGGTACTGCCCCTTGTAGCGGCCGATGATGACGCCGCGGCCCTCGCACAGCCCGGAGCGGATCACCTCGCGCGGCGTGGCGAAGCGCGCGTCGCCGTGCAGCGGGCGCTGCCGGCGCGAGGCCCGCACCACCAGCACCGGCACGCCGACGTAGGCCAGGCCGAAGGCCGCCGCCACGGACACCACCAGGCGCTTGTGCTGCACCGGGTCGTCGCCATGCTGCTGCCAGTACCGCGGCAGGCTGTCGATGCGCGCGCGCAGCGGGTTGTTCTTGTTGAGCAGCAGGAACAGCGCGCCGGAGAGCCACACGGCGCCCAGCGTGGCCAGGCAGAACACGAGGGCCGCCAGGCCCGCCAGGAAGGCAACGCGGCGATTGATGCGAGGCTCGTTCATTGAGTGAACCTCCGCGCGAGCTCCAGCTTGCGCTGCGGGTCGTAGTGGACCTCGCGCACGTGGCGCCCGCTGCCGTCGTTGCCGAACTGCACGATCACGTCGACCGTGAGCGCCAGCAGCCGCTGGATCTGCTCGAAGCGCATGCCCGCGCCCGCCGGGGACTGCTGGATCATCAGCGCCATGCGCTCGCGGGCCAGGTCGCAGGTGCCGGCATGCACGCTGGTCATGCTGCCCGGGTGCCCGGAGGCCGCAGCGCTGATGAAGTCCAGGCACACCTCGTCGCGCACCTCGGCCACGATGATGCGGTCCGGGCGCATGCGCAGGCTGGCCTTGAGCAGCTGCTGTGCCGTCACCCTGGCCTGGCCCCGGGCCGCGGCGCTGAAAAAGAGGTGGACCGCGTTGGGATGGTGGGGCAGCAGCAGCTCGGCCGCGTCCTCGATGGTCACGAGGCGCTCGTGGCGAGGGATCTCCTCGGCCATGGCTTTCATTATGTACGTCTTGCCGCAGCCGGTGTGGCCGCTCACGACGATGGTCTGGCGCTTGTGCACGGCCAGCGCCAGGAACTCCTCGAAGCGGCCGGCGTCCTTGAGCGCCAGCAGCTCGCGCTCGAAGCCCTGGATCTCGCCCGCGTGCCTCACGACGCGCGTGAAGAGGCCCCGCAGGTCCGCCAGCCGCGGCACAGTCGTGTCGGGGCGGCGGATCGTGATGGAGGCCGTGTCGAACGCCACCGCCGGCGGCACCACGAACTGCACCCGCTCGCCGCCGGGCAGTGTGGCCGCCAGCAGCGGCGTGTCGGCGTCCAGGAGGTCCGTGGGGGAGCTGAAGGTGGCCACCGCACGGCCCAGGTCCAGGCACCAGCGCAGGTCCATGGCCGGCGCCTCGTGGCAGCTCCAGCCGGCATGTCGCGACAGCACGAACACCTGCCCCGGCCGGTTCAGGGCCACCTCCTCGACATCTTCCCGGTCGAGGAAGGGCTGCAGCGGCTGCAGCAGGAAGCGCACCGAGGCGTCGTGACCTGGCGCCTGGTAGTCCGGCATGGCGCGGCCTCCCGTCACCGGTCGCCCTGCGCGGGGCGCAGCGCGTACACGTTGTCGAAGCGGATGTCCTGGCGCACGTACACGCCCACCGTGCCGCCCTGCGTCGCGGTGATGCGCGGCGGGATGTTGATGGTGGCGTCGAGCACCTTCTCCGCCAGGCGGCTGCCGGTCTGCGCGGTGCCGCCCAGCACGACGTTGGTGCCGCCGCCGGTGGCGTCCGACTGCTTGTCGGCGATGACGATCTTCACCGCGTCGTCGATGAGCGACAGCAGCAGCGAGGCGCCGATGCGCTCGCCCCAGCGGTTCTCCACCGTGCCGCCGATGCCGGCCTCGCCCAGTGCGCCGGTGCCCGGCGCCTCCAGGTCCACCGTGATGCCGGTAGGCGTCTTGAGCCGGCTCCAGATCACGGGGATGCGCGTCTCGCCGGGCTTGATCTGCACCAGGCGGTAGTCGCCCTCGACGCGCGTGCCAGCTTCCAGCAACAGCACGCGCTGCTCGCTGTAGACGTCGCGTGGCACGATGCAGGAGACGTCGCCCGCGGTGGTCGAGATCACCCGCACGCGCAGGTTGCAAAGGAAGAAGGAGCCGCGCGTGAGCGTGAGCGCCGGGTTGGCGAGCTGGCCGGCCCAGACCTCGCGCGTGCCGCCGCCCTGGGGTGGCTGCGGCGCGTCGGGCACGGGAATGCCGCGCACGGGCGGCTGTCCTTGCGGCAGCGGTGGCGCGGGCACGCCGGGTGGCAGGGCGGGTGTGCCTGGCGCGGCGCCCAGCGGCAGCGCCGTGGGGATCATCCCGGCAGTGCCCGCCTGGCGCGCCTGGGCCTGCTGGATCATCTGGCCGAGCTGCTGCCGGTAGTCCTGCAGCTGCCGACTCGTGGTCTCCAGCGAGTCTGTCTGGGCAGTACCGCCGGGGACGGCGGCCACCGCCATGCCGCTGCTGCCGCTACCCGAGCGCAGCATGATCGGTGCGTCCCGTGGGTCGCGCGGCCTGGGCTTGGGTGGAGGCGCAGTCGCGGCCAGGCCGATGGGCCGCACCTCGTCGTCTCGGCCCGGGATCACGTCGGGCACGGTGTAGGCGCGCGGTGCCGATGAAGGGGCCGACGCGGGCGCCGCGGCGGCGGTGTCGAAAAGGCGCAATCGGGCTCCCGCGGCCACGGCCGGCTTGAGGTCGTCCTTCTTGGCCTGTGCCTGCGCCGGGGCGCCGGCCCGCTTGAGCAGCCAGTACAGGCCGGCGCTGCCCGCGCACGCCAACGCCAGGCAGGTCAGGGCCGTGGTAATGCGACGCCTGCGCGTCAGGGCCGAGCGCTGCCGGTTGGCCACGCCGATGGCGGGGATGGCAGCTTCGGGTGCCGGCGTGTCCGCGCCGGTGTCGGGGGCGGGGCTGGTCATTGGGGGCTCGCTTGCTTGAACTGGCCGGTCCTGGGATCGCGCACCAGGCGCTCCACGCCGTCGATGCCGCTGCCGGCCACCGGCGCTCGGCCCTCCAGGTTGAAGGCCTCGTTGGTGAGCTCCACCACGGCGCTGCCGTGGCGCAGGCGCAGGCGGCGCACCACGCGGTCCACGCTCCAGAAGCCGCACACCGTCGTCGGCGTGGTGGCGGCCTCGCTGCCGTCGGGCTGCACCTCGAAGGGCACGGGCAGCGGCGCGTTGCCGGGGAACTGCATGTACGTGAAGCGCCCGTCGTCGAACACCGCCCTCGGCACGATGTCGCCGCTGCCGCGACCGGTGGCCACGCTGTAGCTGCTGTTGAGCACCCGCGGGCAGGCCGACATCCGGCGCTCGAGCACTTCCGCGGGCTGCGGTGCCAGGGCAGCTGCGGCGGCCAGACGCTGCGCGGCCGCATCGGGCTGCGGCTCGGGCGGCGGGCGCACGATCAGCCGCGTCACGGCCCGCGCCGGCGAGGGCACCGGGTCGAAGCTGAAGCTGTAGCTGCGCCGGTTGGTCTTGACCGCCACGGCGTTGGCCATCGAGCTGGCGCTGGTGGGCTTGACCATCAGGTCGCTGCCGCCCTTCTCGGCCGCGATGCACCAGGCCGACTCCGGCGTGCAGTTGGAATCCAGGCCCGTGGCCGGGTCCAGCACCAGCACCTCGCCGGGTTCGAACTGCACATGGGTCGGCACCCCGCGCGAGACGCTCACATGGATGACCTGCATCGGGTCGTAGACCACCTCCCGGATCTGCTGCGCCGTGGCCGCCTGCACCAGCAGCACGGCGGCCAGTGCCGCGGGCCGCTTCACGGCTGCGTCCCCTGCGCGCCGACGGCAGGCGTGGCGGCCGTCACGATGGGGTCGGAGCGGTACGCCGTGACGACATAGCCCAGCGGGTTCTCCTGCCGGTCCTGTGGCGCCATGGGCACCTCGGGCCGGTACACGTAGTGCAACGTAGCCACGTGCTGCGTGGTTTGCGGCGGCTGCGCCCGGCCGCTGTAGGAGACGGTCTTCTCGTAGGTGACGACGATCGACTCGCTGCCGTCGGGCACGCCGCCGGCCGGGCGCGCGCTGATGATGTTGACGCGGTGCAGCTCAGCGTTCCTGCGCACCTTCTGCACACCGGCGTCACCATCGAACTGCCTGTCGTACGCCGCGAACACCTCGGGGGTGCTCATGCGCTGCACGGCGTCGTGATCGGCCTGCAGGTGGTCCCAGGAGTAGCCCTCGCGCGCGCGCACGAAGTCGCGGGCGTTGCGGATGTCGAGCAGTTCCTTGGCGGGGATCTTCCGGACGTCGGCCTTCTCCATCACCATGGAGGCCCCCGTGTACCGGTCTACCACCACGACCACCGGCACCTGCCGGGGCGGCTCGGGCCACAGGCGCGGCGCGGCATAGGCGGCGCCCACGGCGACGATGGCTGCGGCCATGACGGTGTTCAGGCGCCGCTCGAAGCGCCCCACGAGCGACTGCACGATGGCTTCCCACTGCGTGTCGCCCGGCTGCACGGCGGCGACCGGGCTTGGGTGTTGCGTGTCCATGGGCCTGGGGTCCTTTCAGTGCGCCGCCAGCGCGGGCAGCCGGGTGGGCAGGTCGAGGTTCGCGTTGGTGCGCTCCTGCAGCCGCGACAGCTCGACTTGGCGGTCGTTCTCGAGCTGCTGCTGCAGCAGCTGGATGCGGGTGGTCTCATGCGCCAGCAGCGCGTTCTCGCCCTCGATGCGGGCCTGGAGCTCGCTGACCATCTTGGGATCGGTGGTCTGGCGGATGGCGTCGATGAGGCCGTTGACGTAGCCGATGCGGCTGTTGGAGATCGTGATGGCCTGCCGCAGCAGCGCCTGCGACTCGTAGGGCCGCGCCAGCGTGGACTGGCAGGCCAGGCGCCGCTGGCCCTGCTGGTCCAGGCAGTTGTAGGTCATGGTCGCGTCGCGCAGCGCCCTGGCCGCGGCGCTCAGGCCCGCGTAGCCGTCGAGGGCCACGGCGTTGGTGCGCTGCACGGCGTCCAGCGGCACGTAGTCGTCGAGTGCCCGGTTGCGGTAGATGCCGCCGAAGCCGCGGTTGCCGGTGATGCTGTCGTAGTGCAGCTGCATCTGCCGGATCTGCTCGACCTGGTTGCCCAGCTGCTCGACCATGTGCAGGAGCTGCTGCAGGAAGTTGAGGTTGGCAACGTTGTCGTACACCGGTATGCCCTGCGGGAGCGCAGGGGTGCCGGCCAGCGCGAGCAGGCCGGCGGCTGCGGCGCGGGCGAGGCAGCGCCTGGTGGTGGCCATGGATCGCTCCTGCGGTTTCAGCCGTTGCGGCCCCGGGCCGCGATGCGCTGGTACAGGTGCTGGGCCCCGGCCGCGGCGCGCGTGGCCAGGCCCGTGCCGTGGTGCACCGTGTTGGGTGCACCGGCGCTCGGCGTCGGCGCGCTGCCGCCACGGCCCACGCGGGCGGCGACGACGATCTGCTGCACCATTTGCGCGCCCAGCTGCAGCGGCGAACCGCCGGAGAGGGCCGCGGCCCACGAAGGCGCCTGGTACAGCACCACGGCCAGCGCGGCGGTGATGATGAGGTAGGTGGAGGCGACGGCGACGATGTTGATCTTGTCGAAGTCCTGCAGCGTCATGTCCACCACCGTGGTCGTGATGTTGAGCGACACGCCAAGCACGAAGAAGACGACCCAGGTCAGGATGACCGACGACACCAGCAGCCCGAGCCACTGCCAGAAGTACTGCTTGGACTGCTCGTGGACGAGGCACATGATGGCCGCCGGCCCCAGGCACAGGCAGAAGGCCAGGCACATGCGGCTCATGGTGGCGGCTACCAGGGCGACCACCTCAAAGAGGCCGGTGCCGGTGGAGAAGAGGAGCGCACCGAAGAGGGCGGCAATGGCCTTCATTGAAAGATCGGCGGTTTTGAGCGTCTGCAGTAATAAGAGAACTGCCTTGTCGTCAAAGGCCTGCAGTGCATCCCATACGGTCTGTGCGTTTGCTGCTTCGGGGACTGCCGGAATGAATATCGTCACCATGCCGTCGCTCATGTCGCGGGCCACATCGATGACGACCGTCCGGTACACGTTGGCGATGGTGGCGATGCCAACAATCAGTGCCAGGATGAACAACTGGTGAACGATGGTCTGCGAAGCCTCGGGCACTTGCTTGCGCGCGATGGCCCAGGCCAGCTTGATGGCCTTGATGGTCACGAGGGCGGCGCCGGCGGCCGTGGCCCACGTCATCACGCCGCCGACCGTGCCGGCAACGTAGTTGTCGAGCACGGCGTCCACCTGCGCACCGTAGTAGTCGATCATTAACAACTCCTCGGGTCAGTCCTGCAGGGTCATCGGCGCGGGGCCGTCGTAGTCCACGCACTTGGCCTCGGTGTCAGGGCGCGAGCACAGGCGCCACCGGCCGCCGGTCTTGAGCACCCAGGCGCGGCCGCGCCGGTCCTGTCCCTTCAGGTAGGGGCGGCAGTCCGGGGTGATCCAGCGCAGCGGGCACTCGCGCAGCCCGTCACTGGTATCAATGACGTACGTGCTGCTTTTGAAGCTAGATCCCCAACGGTTAGGCAGGCGCGTGTTGCGGATGTCATCCGATTTCGGCCCGGGCGGGAGTTCCACGCGCCGGGCACCGCCCGGCATCTCGCGCACCGCCTCGTTTGCGATGGCTGCTGCATCGGCGCAGGAGAAGGCCACCGCGGCGGCCAGGGGCACGATCAGGCGAAGCTTCATCACGCGGCCCTCCGAAGGCGTGCGGCGTGCGGCTGCTGCACGCCAAGGACGAGCTCCCGTAGCCTGGGCAGCCACCGCTTCGGGTCGTCGCCGCACTCGGCACGCGCTCGGTCCAGGGCGGCGAGCTTCTCGGTGTCGGCCGACAGCACGGCCAGGTGGTGCTGCATGTCTGAGAGGTCGAACTGGCACACGGCGCTCTGGTCGCCCTGCACCACGAGGAATCGGTGGCCGCCGCGGTGGTGGAGGTTGGCCAAGAGGTTGAACTGCTGCTCGTTGAGCCCTAGCCCTTCGATGTAGTGCTCGCGCCTGGGGTGGGTGTCGGGCAGCAGCAGCAGCGTGGAGGTCTGGCTGGCCAGCGCCGGGCCGATGGCCGAGCCCAGCACCTCGCCGGGGGTCTGCGTGTCGTAGGCCAGCAGCCCGCCCTTCTTGCGGATCGTGCGCACGGCGTCCTCCGCGAAGGCTGCGATGTGCGAGTCCTGCACCGCGCGCCAGAACTCGACGATGAAGGCCATGAGCCGGCGTCCGTCGCCGATCACGTCCGCGAAGTACTGCAGCAGCGCGAGCATCACCGGGCCGCGGATCTCGGGCAGGTCCAGGAACCGGGTGTAGTCGATGCCGACGATCTCGGCCTGGTCCGGTGGCGGCAGCGCGCTGCCCGCACCGTCAAACACCCAGCCGTGGACGCCGCCGCGGCACCAGCGCCCGATGCGGTCCCAGATGTTGTTGCCCGCCTCGCGCGGACCGCGCGTGGGCAGGTTCTGCCGGATCGTGGTCATGCCGCGCAGGTGCGCCGGCATGCGGGACATGGCCCGCACGGCGTTCTCGATGTGCTGGCGCTCCACCGGCTGGAACGGCATGGTGGCGTCCCACAGGCAGGCGAGCACCAGATTGATCCAGGCCGCGACGCGCTCCTCGGTGGGCGTGTGCTGGAAGGGCTGCAGTCCCGTGGGCTGGCCCACCTGCATCTGCAGGTACGTGCCCCCGAGCGCGCGCACGGCGATCTCGCAGCTGCGGTCCTTGTCCAGCACCACGATTCGCGGCCGAGGGCTCCAGCGGCGCGAGAGCACCGCGATGGCCCACTGGATCGTCGTCTTGCCCGTGCCGGTCTTGCCGTAGATGCCGAACGTGCCGGGCCACTTCTGGCCGATGTTGACCTCGCCCCGGGGCGACTAGTGCAGGCTCAGGTAGAAGGGCTGGCCGGAATCCGTCATCAGGATGATCACGGCCTGGCCCCAAGGGTTGCCATCGCGCTTGCCGCTCGCGAAGCCGTGCGTGCACGCCATGGCGGCGAACACGCGCGAGGACAGGTCGGCCTCGCGCGGCTGCAGCCAGAAGTTCGTCGGCACCTGGGACCACCACGCAGCGTCGGGGATCATGTCCACCTGCGCCATCTCCAGACCGGTGGCCCGGCTGATCGCCCCCTTCACGCGCGCCGCGGCCGCCAGGGCCTGCTCGGGCGTGTCCCCGAACACGGCCTTGTTGTAGAAGAACTGCAGCATCCTGTAGCGGCCGGCCTGCACGTCGTCCATGGCGAGTTTCAGCTCGACGATCTGGCTCTCGGAGCGGTCGGCGGCGGACAGCAGGTGGCTGTACTGGCGCTGCAGCGCGTCCAGCGCGCTGCGCCGGTCGTAGAACCTGCCGGCGATGGTGTCGAGCCACTCCACCGGCACGTACAGCGCGGCGTCGAGCAGCCCGCACTCGGGTTCCTCGATGTACTCCTTGATGCCGAGCATCGCGGCGTAGCGCACCCAGTTCAGGCTGCGCAGTTCCACCAGGCCGTCACGCCCGGACACGCGCACGGCGGGCAACAGCGCACACAGCGGCGCGCGGGTGTGCCGCATGGGCTGCGTGCGGCCGTTGACCAGCAGCGACAGGAACTCCAGCACCTGCGAGAAGCGCACGCCGTCGCGCCAGTAGCTGCCCAGCAGCACCGGCTCGAAGGGCTGCAGCATGGCCAGCGCCGACTGCGTGAGCCCGTCGAGCACGTGCACGCTCTCGGCCTGGATGCGGGCGAAGTCGTCAGCCGTGCGGGGCCTGGATCCCTCCTGCTCCAGTCGGAAGGCGATGACGATGAAATGCTCGCGCATCAGGAAGGGGGATGCCGCCAAGTGTGCGTCGTAGTCGTCGTTGAGCTCGGCGGCATAGCCGTCGCCCTCGACGGGGTCCAGGCGGTCGTAGGCAAAATGCTGCGACTGGTACTCGTTGAGGGCGATCTCGCCCTCGGCGTTGAGCGTGGCCAGCAGGTGCGCCTTGGTCTCGTGCAGGTCGAGCACCACGTGCGGCTGGGCCGTCTCGAAGGGCACGGGCTTCCTGAGCCGCAGCACGCGGAAGTACCAGCCTTCCGAGCACTTCACGTCGTGCTCCGTCACGAGGCTGCCGGTGGGCAGCATCACCGAGGCGGGCATCTCGTGCCGGGCGCGCTGCCACAGGTAGGGCAGCGGCAGCTTGAAGCCGGGAAACTTGAGCCAGTCCAGGAACATGGTTCAGCGCCGCTGCTTGCGGTAGTCGATGGGCGAGTACGAACGGCAGCCCCACAGGCGCCGGTTGCTGCACCACAGCGTGAGCTGCGCGGCGATAAGCCACTGGCGCACGCGCTGGTCGTCCTTGCGCGTGATGCGGCGCAGCCACAGCAGCGCGGCGATCACGGCCGCCACGACCAGGGCCGCGCACACGTTCAGCACGGGCCACTTGAGCGCGGCGCCGACGATCCACAGCCACATGGCTGGGATGGCGCCGCCCAGCGACAGGTAGATGGCCGGAAGCAACGGGATGCCCTTGATGAGGGCGGGCCGGGTGGCGCCCTTGTGGATGCGCTCTGCCATGGCAGCCGCAGGCCGATCAACCCATGAAGTAGGCGCCGAGCGCCGCGGCGCTGCCGGCCAGGGCGCCGCCCCAGATGAGGTGCGCCACGTCGCTGAGCCGAGTGCCCTTGTTGGCAGCCATCTGGTACCCCGCCGCGGCGGCGCAGATGGTGAAGATGCCGCCTCCAACGGCCAGCGCCAGCGTGCTGCCCTGGTTGATGACGTCCAGCGCCTTGGTGCCGAAGCCGGCGTGTGCCAGGCCCGGGGCCGCCATGACGACGGCCACTTGCAACTTCAGCGCATGGTCCTTGGATGCCCGGGCAATGGAGGAGAGTTTCATGGCGACTCCTGCGGGGAGGGAACGGTGGGCATGGCGGCAACCGGTGCTCCGACGACCCGCGAGACATAGTCGTTGGAGAAGCCGCCTCTGAAGTTGCCGGCGTTGTAGCAACTCAACGCCTGGCGCAACGCCGTTTGCGGATCGCGCCCGGGGGCGCGTCTGAAGCAGTCGATCAGGACGGCCTGTGCCGCTGCCGCATTGCGGCACGCATCGAACACGGTTCGCTCGTCGAGCCCCAGGGCAGGCCAGTTCCTGACGTTGATCTGCCAGGCTCCGGCATCGAAGCTGTAGCCTTGCGCGCGCAACCAGCGTGCCGTCACGACGGCCTCGGCCAGCGTGCGCGGCTGGCGCTGCAGGCGCGCGCCATTGACGTGAATCGCCAGCGGCTGCTGCGCGGACTCGGCTCTCGTCAGGCGCAACATCGTTTTCGGATGCACGTCGGGCGCGCAGGCGGCAATAGAGGCGAGCAGGTCCATCAGGAAAGCTCCGCGCCGCATGTGGGCGACTCCGTGCCAGGCGTCGGCTGCGTGGCGAGCCAGGCGAGGTAGTCACTGTCGTAACGGAGATCGATCCAGGCACCGAACATCGTGCGGGCCTGGTCCCTGTACCACGTGGAGGTCCATGTGCCATCCGTGAACCAGACCTGCATCAGCAACTGGCCGCCCATGCCGATGTCCACGCTGCCTGCCATGCGGCAGCTGCTCGACAGCACGCGGCCGCACTCGTCCTTCACCACGTCCAGGTACTGGGGCGGACAAGCCGTCGATGGGGAGGTGAAGTTGACGCTGGCGGTATTGCTGCCGCCACCGGCCATGGCACAGGTCGGCCAGGGCTTGCCCCGCGCTGCGCGACGAAGGGCCTCGCGCACGTCAGGAATGCACTCGGGAATGGTCTGCCATGAACCCGCAATGCACAGAAGCACCTTGCATCCGTCCAACGCGTGAGCCGGGATCGGTAGGGCTGCTACAGCCAGTAGAGCCAGAACAAGGGCCGTGCGAGGACGCAGGACTGCATCCTGGAAGAAAAACCAGTTCATTCGTCGCTCCCTTCCTAAATCCGGAACGGAAATCTGAATAGGTCTTTCTTCTTGGCGGAAATGAAACTCCAAACCTGTTGAACTTGCAATGGTGGGTACTTGTGCACCTTGCAACAGGTCGTGACGCGAAGCTCAGGCCTATGGCCGCTGGCCACAATGGCGCGCGACCTACCCAGGAGTGCCATGCCTGCGAAGAAAACACCGCTTGTTACTTCTGCCACGAAGAAGATACCTGGCAAGACTGCAACGAAAAAGGCATTAGCCAGGAAGGCAGCGAAAAAGGGGCCTGCCAAGGCGGCGAAGAAGAAATCAGATGAGTCTGCAACCAAGAACCCAGCGAACAAGCCGGAATCGGATGCGCATCCGTGGCCCATGGGCGCACGGTGCATCAAGCAGCTGCTCGATCGTCACGGAGTTCCGAAGCACCGACACTCATCTCTGCTTGGCGAGATCCTGAGCGTCGGCTACGGCCAGGCGCACCGCAAGGTGACTGGCGAGGCGGCTTGGCCACTGGAGGACATCGCGAAGGTGGCGCAGCACTTCGCCGAGTCCGTGGCCGACGTGGTGGAGCTTGGCGAAGGGGACGGTTTGCAGGAAGCCGTGCTGGTGTGCGGCGCGCTTCGTGTGCCGTGCCGGGTGTGGCTCGGCAAGATCGTCGACCCTGCATATCCACCACAACTGGTGGCTGTCGGGGCACCAGGAAACTGGCTGGTGGTGTCGTCCCTGGAGAGCAGGGCCTATCCGATGCTGGCCGTGCAAAGGCTGGTGGTGCAGGCGCCCCTTGCCCCACCAAAGGAAGATATACCGCCGCGTAGCAGACCGGCCGAGCAGCATTGATACCGCCGCGGACTTCGGTCAGAAGAAGCGGTGCAGATGCTTTAGTGGTTTTTCCATGGAAAGGTCTGCCGTACCGACAGGTTCTCCCTGCGCTTTACTATCCGGACAGGCTGCCGCTTCTTGGGCGTCTATCACTCGCGCGATGTGCTCGGCGCGCTGGTAGCCGTCGAAGTACATCTGGTACGGCAGTGTCCGAATGAAGTTGCGTGCGGCTTCAGAGCGGCGCAGCAAGCGCTCGAAGCGGTCCCACTTGCCGGCGCGGGCCAGGCGCCAGGCGGCCAGCTGCGGATCCGTGCCCATGGTGTCCCACCTGCATGGCTTGCATCGGTAGCCCAGGTTACGCTTGCCGGCTTTTCCACGGGGACGCCATGGACCCGCCGACGGGACAAATTTCGGGAAACCCGGCGGCGGCATCAAGCAACAGAGAAACCCTTTACGTCAATCGCACGGGTTCAATCCTTGGCATGAATTCGACGAATGCCTCGGTGGCGCCGTTCGCCATGTCGAATCCTCGGCGCAAGAAGCACCGCTGACGTTCCAGCTCGCGTGACCGTGCTCTGGACGTAGCCTGGTCCGTTCAGGGCAGGGCCGCCCTGTTGGGGACACAGGCTCGTGGCCACGTCAAAACGATCGGGTCTGGACGCTGATGCGAAACCGCCCAATCGTTCATGCCCCGGGATCGTCCTGCGCCAACTGTTCCTTGACGGACTTGCGCGCCGGCCGAGGTGCCGCAACGACGGCGAACTCCTCGGCATTACTAACACCTGTGCAAGTAAGCCTCATGCTGAGGCTGAGGCGTAGCGGCAAGTCGGTGCGTGGAAGAAGCTCGCAACCACCCGGGGCAGCTTCTGGAGTCGATGCAAGGTGCGGTACACCGTTCGCTTGAGCTCGTCCTTGGTCCGCGCTGTCGCTTTGGCCACGCGGGCCTTCACGTGACCCCAGACGAACTCGTCGGGATTGAGTTGGGGCGCGTACCCAGGCAGGAAGAACAACTCGAGCCGCTCGGCGTTGTCCTCGACGAATTGCCTGGTCAGCTTGGAGGTGTGTGCGGGGTGTCCGTCCACCACCAGGAAGATCTTGCGGTCCATGCCCGTGATCAGGCGACGCAGGAACTCGCAGAAGACTTCGCCATTGAGCCGGCCTTCGATCGTCATGAAGCGCAGGTGACCCTTGGCGGAGATGGCTGAAAGCATGTTGAAGCCATATCGCGCGCCGGTGGCCTCGACCACCGGCGTCTGAGCTTTGGGCGCCCAGGTCGTGCTTGCATGAGGGTCTGCCCGAATCCCCGACTCGTCGGCAAACATCACCAGCGCTCCTTCGCGCTTGGCGCGTGCCGCGATCCTGGGATATTCGTGCTCGCGCCAGTGCGCCACCAGCTCGGCATCCTGCTGCCACGCCCGGTACAGCGACCGCTGCAGTGAAAAACCCAGACGCCGCTTCATCATCCGCCCCAGCGCGCTCTCGCTCAAGCTCACGCCAAAGCGGCACTGAATCAGCTCGCCGATGATCGCCAGCGTCCACAGCGCCACCTCGAAGTCGAAGTCCAGTGGTGTGTGCTCGCGCAGCAACTGCGCCAGCTCCTGCATCTGCTGTGCGCTGAGCTTGGTCGGTGCCCCAGGTATGGGCTTGGCTGCCAGCGCATCGCTGCCGCCGCTCTGATACGCCTGCAACCAGCGGTAGATTGTGCGACGGTTGATCCCCAGGCCCGCGGCGACGACTTCCGGGCTCTCGCCTTCCTCCACCCGCTTGACTGCATCCCGGCGCAGCCGCTCCAGCATGTCGTGCGGGTAGCTGCGCGCATCAATCGTCTTCTTGCAACGCATGCCCCATTTTACCAATGAGGCAATACTTGCGCATGCCTTAGTAAATGCCGGGACGTCAGCACGCCCCGATGCTCACCAGGTCGGCACGTCGTCCGCACGTTGCCGGTCGGCTGCCTTGACACGCTGGCTCTCGGCGCGAAGAAACGTCACGATCTGCCAGATCTCGGTTTCGCTCAGCGCACCGGCGAAGCCGCCCATTTGCGTATTTGGGCGGCCGTTCGTGATGGTCTGGAACATGTAGGCATCGCTGTTGGCACCTTCGGGTCCCCACGCGCCGCGGACGAGTTGGGGCCCCTTGCCACCCTTGCCGCGCGAGTTGTGACATTGCTGGCAGTTGCGGCCGAACAGATCTTCACCGAGGCGGGCTGCCTGCGCATCGCCGGCGAACGGATTGATGCGCTCCTGTGCGTGTCCTGGCATAGGTGTGGCATGAAGCGTGGCGAGCAGGAGCAAGCCGTGGAGCCAAGAAAGTGGTTTCATGGTGCTTGTGGAGGTTCGGTTGGAAAGCCGTGGCGGTGGGCCAGGCGGGCGAGCGTGCCATCGGCATCGAGCTCGGCGATGGCCATCTCGATTGCGGTGCCAAGAGCTGCTTCGGCAGCCGGCGTCACCACCGTCATCGCCGTGCGCAGTGTCGGATCGTCTGGCCCACGCCCGTTGGTGGACGGGCGCGGCTGTGCCCCGGCCACGGCCGCAGACCACACCAGGGCCGCGGCAACATCGCCGCGCGCGAGTGCTTCAAGCAGGGCGGCGTTGTTGGGGTAGGGCGATCGAGGCAGCCCTTGCACGTGCAGGTACAAGTCCGCAGGCGTCGCTGTCACGACTCCAATGGAGCTGGCCTGACGCACGAGGGCATTGGTCGGTGCGGGGCGAGCCGGCGGCGCGGCCCACATGTAGCGCAGGACGGCATAAGGCCGGCTCTGCCGCCATCGCGAAGGCTGCAACTCGTCGCCGGAAGGCACGCTGAAGAAGACGTTGCATCGGCCTTTGTCGAAGCTCTCCCTCAGGGCTTTGGGCAGGCCGCCGCGACGCGGCACATCGACCCATGCGAGCTGCAGCGGCCGCCCAAGCTTGTCCGCCAAGGCGCGAGCCAAGTCGACGTCGAGCCCAAGGTCCGGCGTGGTGGCCGATGAAAACGGCGGATGATCGCTGTCCAGGCAGGCGACCAGCGGCAGCGGCGTTGCCGCCACGCCGCTGCTCATTGCTATCGCCGTGCCGCACATGGCGAGTACGGAGCGAGCGTGCATGAGTTCACTCCGACAGGCCAAAGACCATCATCCCGCCGCCGCGGTTCTGCCGTTTGAACAACTCGTCATACACCAGCGGCCAGATGCTGCCGCCCCCCGGGCCGTAGACGATTGCCACGTACTGCTTGCCGTCCGCGGTGAAGGTGGTCGGGTTGCCATGGATGCCGGTACCAACGTTGAAGCGCCACAGCGTTTCCCCGGTGTCGTCCTTCATCGCGGAAAAGTAACCCTCGGCATCGCCTGAGAAGACCAAGCGCCCGGCGGTGGTCAGCAGGCCGCTCGTGGCGGGCGTGCTTTGCGGCCGGGTCCACGCCAGCTCACCGCTGGTGGCGTCAAACGCCTTTACACCGCCGGTGTACGGGTTGGCCTTCAAGACCTTGGACGACAAGAACCACTCGCCTCGCTTCCATTCCTGCTTCTTCGCCTGCAGATCCATGGAGCTGTCGATGAAAGGCACGTAGACATAGCGAGTCAGCGGGCTGTAGGCCGCGGGGTGCCATTCCTTGCCGCCGTCGAGCACCGGCGCGACGTCCGTGACCGGCCGGTCGTAGCGCGGTACCTTCTCGGGATTGATGATTGGGCGGCAGTTGTCGCCGAAGCCCGTGACCCAGTTGACACGTGCTATCGGCACTACCCACTGGCATTTTCCGTTGGTGCGGTCGATGGAATACAGGTGGCCGTTGCGATCGGCATGTAGCCAGACCTTGCGGCCTTTCTGGTCATCGACCAGTATGACCTCGTTGTTACCGTCGTAGTCCCAGGCGTCGTTGGGCGTGTACTGGAAGTGGAAGCGGAGCTTGCCGGTATCGGCGTCCAGCGCCAGTGTCGAGTTGCTGTACAGGTTGTCGCCCTTGCGCACGCTCGCGTCGAAGTCCGGTGTCGGGTTGCCGGCGCCCCACAAGATCAGGTTGGTCTTCGGGTCGTAGGTGCCGGTCAGCCAGGCCGAGACGCCGCCGGTCTTCCACGAATCGTCCGCCCAGGTCTTTGCGGCAGGATCGCTGGCGCTGATTGGGCGCGTGAAGGTTTGCCAGACGATCTTGCCGCTGTCAGGATCCAGGGCGGTGATCTTGCCGACGTTGCCGCCGACGTCGCCGCCCGAGTTGCCCACGACAATCAAGCCCTTGGCGACCAGCGGCATCGAGGTGTAGATGTCGCCGGTCTTGTAGTCGCCCAACTTGGCTTCCCATTCGAGGGAGCCATTGGTCGCATTCAGCGCGACCACGTGGCTGTCGAGCGTGGCCATGTAGACCTTGTCCTTGTAGACGGCGACGCCGCGGTTGACGGCTTCGCAGCACAGCCGCGGGCCCAGGTCGCCGGGCAGCGAGCGCTCATACTTCCAGATCATGCGGCCCGACGGGCCGTCGAGGGCAAACACCTTGTTCTGGCTGGCCGTGACGTAGACCCGTCCGTTGACAACCGTGGTCTGGCTGTCCTGTGCGTCGTTGACGCCGAAGGACAAGTTCCACTTGGGTACCAGCTTGCGCACGTTGTCGACGTTGATCTGCGTGAGCTGGCTGAAGCGGGTGTTCTGGTAGTCCTTGCCGTAGTGCAGCCAGTTGTTGGCGTCCTTGTCGGCGTGGCGCAGCATGTCGTCGCTGACGTAGTTGGGACGCCACTTGAAGCCGGCTTCGAGCACATCGACGCCCAGCGGCGGTTCGGCCTCCTGGGCCTGGACGGTGAGCAGCGATGCGGTGGCGCAGGCGAAGGTAAGGGCGAGGCGCAGTGCAGCGCGGAAGGTTGCGATGTTCATGGGCGTTCCTGGCAGAGGCATGCAACCGTCATGGTCAGAAGGTCTGGTTGATGCCGACGTTCACGAACGTCGTCTTCCCGCCAGGGGCGAAACTGCCGTCGGCGACGATGCTGGTTTTCAGGCTGGCCTGTGACTTGGCATCGACGTAGGCAGCCTGCACGTACAAGGTCGTTCGCTTGGACAGCGCGTAGTCGTTGCTGAGTACCAGGTTGCGCGTATGGTCCTCGGAGTGGAGCTTGTCCTTGTTGTCGTAATAGGCCAGCGTCACCGTGTTCTGCGGGTTCCATTTCCAGTCGACGCCCGCGCCGATGGCGTCGACCTTGGAGGTGCGCAACCCGTCGGCGTTGCTGTTCTTGCCTTGCAACCAGTTCAGCTTCAGCGTGAACGCGCCGAGCGGCACGGCACCGCCAAGGCCGGCTTGTTCGATGTTGCGGTTGCCGCTGGCCTGGTCCTTCATGGCCTGGTAGGAGGCTGAAAGCACTACCGGCCCATCGTAGGCCGCACCCACTGCATAGGCACTGTTGCGTGAGCCATGGCCCGGCTGTTCGCCAGGTGAGTAGAGCACGCCGAAGCTCACCGGGCCGATGGTGTTGCGGTACTGGATGGCGTTCTTGAAGAAGATCCCGACGTCGTTGTTGCTGTTGACTGCGTCCGGGCCGGCCAAGGCTTCGAGCTGGTTGTAGGCCCAGGCGTAGAGGTTGGAGAACTGCTCCTTGAAGGCACGCGGTTCGGTGTTCAGGTGCGCCAGCAACGCCGGGCCGTACTGGCGCCCGATCGTCACTGAGCCCCAGTCGCCAGACAAGCCGAGGTTGGCCTGACGGCGAAACAGGATCGTTCCGCTGCCGGCGCTGTCGCCGGTGCCGTGCAGTGCACCGGTGTCCGTGTCGAAGTGCGACTCGAGGTTGAAGAACGCTTTCAGGCCGTTGCCCAGGTCCTCGGTACCGCGCAGGCCCCACACGCTTTGGCGCAGCCCGCTGGTCTCGACGCGTGTCAGGCTGCCGCCGGCGCGGGATTTCGACTGGGTCAGCACGCCGGCGTCGACGATGCCGTAGAGCTGCACCTGCGTGTCGGCCAGGGCCGGTGCGGAGCACTGAGCGCAAAGCGCAGCCGCTGCCAGTGCTCGCTGGATTTTCTTCATGGTTGTCTCCTCAAACATATTGGCTTCTTGCCTCGTGCGATAGCGGAGGCGAGGCCGTTTGGCAGGTTCCGTGCCAGTCGATGTGCCAGGGGAAAGCGGCTTTTGCCTGCGACAGGTGTCTCAACCGGCGACAGACCGCGCGACACTTGTTTGCGACCGTGCTACAGCCGGTTGGGTGCCGTGATCCCGTATCGCTTCATCTGCCGGTAGACCGTGGCCCGGCAGATCTCCAGTTCCTGCGCCGTGGCGGTGACGTTCCACTTGTGGCGCCGCAAGGCGTGCAGCAGGCGCCCGGCGTCAAGGCCCAGCTCCTGCCCCAGTTCCGCGTCGCGCTCGGAGGCGAGGAACCGCACCGTCATGCCGCCGCTCTCGCGGCCGATCTCGGCGGGTAGATCATCCGGGGTCACCGGCGCGTCGCCCGCCAGCGCCAATGCGTAACGCAGCGCGTCGCGCAGCTCGGGGACGTTGCCGGGCCAGCGGTGGCTCGTGAGCAGAGCGAGAGCTTGTGGCGTCAGACTGCACGTGCGGCCGAGGCGGCTGGCCTCCTCGGCGAAATGGAGTGCATCAGGAGGGCCATGTCCCGGCGCTCGCGCAGCGGCGGCAGCCGCAGGACCGTGCCGGACAGTCGGTAGTAGAGATCCTCCTGGAACTGTCCCCGATCGCTGGCCACGCGCAGGTCGCGGTGCGTGGCTGCAACGACGTTGAGCTTCACCGCGATGGGCTGGTCGGCGCCCGGCGGCAGCACTACCGACTCAAAAGCACCCGCAGGAAGCGGGTCTGCAAATGCAGCGGCATGTCGCCGATCTCGTCCAGGAAGAGCGTGCCGCCGTCCGACTGTGCGATCAGGCCCGTCATGCCCTTGCTTCTGCCACCGGTGAAGCAGCCCGGCGTGTAGCCGGAAAGCTTGCTCTCTATCAGGGTTTCCGGGACCGAGGCGCAGTTGCCGGCACCCGTCTCACCTTGGATCAGCAGGCTGACTTGGCTGTCGACCGAGCGCTTGGCCTGGCTAACCAGTGTCTGCATCCCGGGATCGTCGCCGGCCAGCCGATCCGGCGTACCACGGCGTGCGCCCGCCGCAGCCGCCGGCGCGGCGCTGCGCGACGGCATGGCAGCTGCTGCCGTACCCGTGCGGGTACACGGCGGAATCACCGCCGGAAAGAAGCGTTCGTTGTGGAAGGGATAGCGGCCCGCCACTTTGCGGGCGGCGGGCGCGTTTCCGCGCGCGAGCGCCCACAGCGCGTCGAAGCCCATGTCCGCGGCGGCGCGGCGTGCGCACGTCCAGCGCCTGGGCAGCACAGACCAGCTCGCCGTAGCGGTCCGGGTAGGCGACCGGCGCGATGTCGATCACCGCCAGCCGGCTGACACAGTTGGGTGCCCGCAGCGCCATCGCCACCTTGCCGCCCATGCTATGTCCCATGATGCTCGTGTGCTCGATGCGGCGCGCGATGTCGTGCCAGTGGTGTGCGGCGCCGAACAGGCCGTGCAGCAGGAGCACGGGCGAGCCGTGCCCCTGGCTGCGGGCAAGCAGCACGCAGGGGACCATGTCAGCGCCGGGACTTGCGCGGCATGAACAGGTCCGTGATGGAGCCGTCCACGATCTCGGCCGCCATGGCTACCGACTCGGACAACGTCGGATGCGCATGCACCGCGTGCGCGAGCTCGTCGATGCCCAGGCCCTGCTCCAGCGCCAGCACCGCTTCGGCCAGCAACTCGCCGGCATGCACGCCAACGATGCCGGCACCCAGCACACGCCCCGTGCCGGGCTCGACCAGCAACTTCGTGAAGCCGTCGTCGCGGCCCGCACCCAGCGCGCGACCAGAGGCGGCCCAGGGGAACACGCCGCGCTCGTAGGCAGTGCCTTCGGCCTGGGCCTGCGTCTCCGTCAGGCCCATCCATGCCACCTCGGGGTCGGTGTAGGCGATGCTCGGGATGGTGCGCACGTCGAAAGCGCTGTCCAGGCCGGCAATGTGCTCGGCGGCGACGCGGCCCTGGCGGCTGGCCTTGTGGGCGAGCATCGGCGCACCGGCGACGTCGCCGATGGCATAGATGCCCGGCACGCTGGTGCAACAGTGCCGGTCCACCGGGATGAAGCCGTGGGCGTCGAGCTCCAGCCCGGCGGCTTGCACCTGCAGTGCGTTGCCATTGGGCCGGCGGCCGATGGCCAGGAGCACGCGGTCGTAGAGCTGGGGTTCGGCCGGTGCGGCGCGGCTCTCGAAATGCACGCGCAGGCCTTCGGGGCGCGCCTCGATCTCGCGCACGCGTGTTGCGCACAGCACGGCCTCGCAGCGCTTGCGCAGCCTCGTCTCCAGCACCTTGACGAGGTCGCGGTCGGCGCCAGGCAACAGGCCGTCGGCCATCTCGACCACGGACACGCGCGAGCCGAGCGCCTCGTAGACGGTGGCCATTTCCAGCCCGATGATCCCGCCGCCGACGATCAGCAACCGCTTGGGCACATCGGCCAGCGCCAGCGCGCCGGTGGAGTCCATGAGCCGCGGATCGTCCACGGCCAGTCCCGGGGGCACGATAGGAGAGGACCCGGCCGCGACGATGCACTGGGCAAAGCGCAGGCGGCGTGGCCCCTCGACCGTCTCGACCAGCAAGTGGGTGGGCGAGGCGAAGCGCGCGCGTCCGTGCAGCATCCCGACCTTGCGCTGGCGCGCAAGCCCCGCCAGCCCGCGCGTGAGCTTGGCGACCACCCCGTTCTTGAAGCTGCGCAGTGCGGGCAGGTCGATCTCCGGCGGCGTGAACCGGATGCCGTGGGCCTGCATCGCCTGGGCATCCGTGATCACCTTGGCGGCATGCAACAGCGCCTTGGACGGGATGCAGCCCACGTTCAGGCAGACCCCGCCCAGCGTGGGGGCCTCATCGACGATCAGCACCTGGCGGCCCAGGTCGGCGGCGCGGAACGCGGCCGTGTAGCCGCCGGGGCCGCCACCCAGCACGACGACATCGACGTCGGGAAGATCGACGGGTTCAGTGCTCATGTTCATGTCTATTCAGTCCAAAAAAATTGCTGCCATTGCACGCGTGCGGTGACGGCAGCCAAGCCGTGCGGCCCACCCTCGCGGGTTCGCAGCGAGGAGACAAGAGGGCCCGGCTTGGGTGCGCCGGGCTGGGCGACGCTCAGAGGCCGCGGCGCTGCATCGCCTCGGGGATGGGCCATCGCGGCTGCGATGCCGTTGGCGAGGCAAGCGCTCTTTTGCACGGCCCGTGCCAACGTGTTGGCGCTCGGCGGATGGAGCCTCGCGGCAAGGCACTTCAGAGGAGGGGCGTGCGAGTCCGCGCCATCGGCGATGGCCGGCAGGCCTCGCCGTACGCACGACAGCTGTCGCGTGCGCCTGCGACAGCGCGACAGCTGTCGCGCTGAGCCGGCGTGGTGTTGGCCAGAGCGGGCGAAGGGAAGGTGCGCTGGCCCTCTGGAACCGGCCTTGCGCGGCACGGGACTTGCGCCGGCTGCCGCACTTCAAACGGAGACCGACCCATGGCAAGCCAGCCTTCCCCCTACGACCCCAGGGCCAAGCAGAAAGCGCAGGCCAAGACCTCGCGCATTCCCATCAAGGTGGTGCCGGCCGAGGTGCTCAAGAAGCCGGAGTGGATTCGCGTGAAGGCGGGGTCGCCCACCACGCGCTTCTACGAGATCAAGCAGACGCTGCGCGAACACAAGCTGCACACCGTATGCGAGGAGGCCTCCTGTCCGAACATCGGCGAGTGCTTCGGCAAGGGCACGGCGACCCTCATGATCATGGGCGACAAGTGCACGCGGCGCTGCCCGTTCTGCGACGTCGGCCATGGCCGCCCGGACCCGCTGGACGTCAACGAGCCGCAGAACCTGGCGCAGACAATTGCGGCTTTGAAGCTCAAGTACGTGGTCATCACCAGCGTGGACCGCGACGATTTGCGCGACGGCGGCGCCGGCCACTTCGTGGAGTGCATCCGCAAGACGCGCGAGCTCTCGCCGCAGACGCAGATCGAGGTGCTGACGCCCGACTTCCGCGGCCGCCTGGACAAGGCACTGGACATCCTGAAGGTGGCGCCGCCGGACGTGATGAACCACAACCTGGAGACCGTGCCGCGCTTGTACAAGGAAGCGCGCCCGGGCGCCGACTACCGGTTCAGCCTCACGCTGCTGCAGCGCTTCAAGGAAGCCGTCCCCGGCGTGCCGACCAAGAGCGGTCTCATGGTCGGCCTGGGCGAGACGGACCAGGAAATCCTGGAAGTCATGCGCGACATGCGCGTGCACGGTATCGACATGCTCACCCTCGGCCAGTACCTCGCACCCAGCGGCCACCATCTGCCGGTGCGCCGCTACGTGCACCCGGACACCTTCAAGATGTTCGAGACAGAGGCCTACAAGATGGGTTTCACCCACGCTGCCGTGGGCGCGATGGTGCGCTCCAGCTACCACGCGGACCAGCAGGCCCGCGAGGCGGGTGTCAGGCCCGGGAGTGGCGCGCTCCTGCGTGCGAGGTGAAGCAGTTCTTCTGCGCGGTCCCATGGGGCACGTCGATGAACTTGCGCCCAGCAGTTCCAGCTACACCGTCACCGAAGGCTGCACGTCGGACGCCCTGGTGACGATCCCGAAACGTAAGCACGCGGTGAAGCTTGCTTTTACCCACTGATTTTTCAGCCGCCACAAGAGGTTAGCAACGCGTTGCTTGCTTTCTTCCCGGGTTCGGCGCCATGTCTCAGCCTTTCAGCTCTGTCCGGCGGAGGCTGCGATGGTGACACCCCAAGCTGTGCAGCAGAGCCAGCCACCCGAAGGTACGTAGGGTGGCTGAATCGACCAAGAACTGGACGAGAGCGCTTTCCAAGACGTGCGGCTGGGGCGGTGACTGCGAGTGCTGATGTCGCAGATGGCTCAGGGCCCGGGCCAGAGCTTCTCCCTGGTGTGCCAGGACTGGACCAACACCAAGGCAGCCTACCGCTTTCTCGGCAACGAGCGGGTCAACGAAACCGACATTCTTGCCGGTCACTTCGCAGCCACACGGGGGCGCATCGCAGCCATCAGCGACGGCCTGGTGTTGATGCTGCACGACACAACCGAGTTCTCCTACCGGCGTGACGAGGACCATGGCGTTGGACTGTTGGGGACGACCTATGGCCGTCGGGATGCCAAGGGGCGTCTTCGATATCGGCGGCACGGGGAATGCTTGCGTCGGAAACGGCAAGGCGGGATCGGGCCGCGCCGCTGCCCTGTCCCGCTGGTCCGGCGGGCCGCGGACGGCTTGGCGGCCAGACTGGCAGCCGGGTGCCCGGCCGGCGCCGCTGCCACTGCCGGCGCAGCACTGCACGAGGCGCGCGCCCGCGAGGCAGGCGCCGTCGGCATCGCCAAAGCCGCGCCGCCGGCCCGAGCGCCGGTTTCCCGGCGCCGGCGGCGCTATCGCGGCACGGCCCATCTCTCGGTCAGCGCAATGGCCCGGAGCGAAAAATGTTCAAATATATTTGAACATCATTGCAGCTAAAGAAAAAATAAAACGAATGCCCCGTGCCCCGAAGCTCACCAACGACCTGCCCGCCCCGGTCGCCAAAACGCTGCAGGAGTTGGGCGCCAACCTCCACCTGGCGCGCCAGCGGCGCGGGCTCTCGACCCGCGTGCTTGCGGCGGAGATCAACGTCTCGGTGCCGACCGTCATGACCAGGGAGGGCGGGGAGGCCACTGTCAGCATCGCCGTCTACGCCGCGGCGCTGTCCTTCTATGGCCGCCTGGAGTGGCTGCCCGACCTGATAGCGCCCGAGTTCGACCGGAAGGCCCTGCGCATCGAACTGGCCGGCATCCGGCCCAGGTCGGGAGGCAGGCGCTAGCCTGTTGCCCCGGTGCAGTAGAAAAAGGAACCAGGCATGCCTCAGAGCCCGGTGAAGATGATGCTTGACGCGGCCTTCGGGCGGCAGCATCCAGGCAGCGCCGGCGGCACGGACGCCGCGGTGCTCCAGGCGGTTGCCGAGGCGGCCGCGGCCTGGTGGATCGCGCGCAGGCCCGACGGATAGTCGCTGGCGAAGCATCTGGCCGATCCGGCGGTCAATTGCGAAGGCGACCACGAGCGAGAGTTGGCTGTCGCGGCAGCACGCTGGCTATCGCGCCGGCAGTGAAGCGCACGAGGCGGGCCGGGCCCGGTGCCGTGCGCACTCGCTGCAGGTCCTGCGCAACGCGTGCCGGTCGGGCCTTCCTCACTGCCGACGGTACCGCGGCGCAGTGGACTGCTGACCCCAGGCCCTTGCTTTTCCTCACCTCGCTGCCAGTCGGCCCGCGACCGGCCTGCCGCCGCCTGTCGCTCCTGGCGGCGCAGGCAGGGTCCACGGTGCCGCGCCGATCAACGCCACCCCGGCCATCTGCAGCGGCGTCAACACGCGGCCACACACCAGCCAGTCCACCACCACCGCGGTGGACCTGGTAGACGAACCGCAGCACGGCAAGCGCCCCCGCAGGCGGGTGACCTCGTGCAGGTGCCCGCGCGCGGCCCCCCACGCCAGCAGGGCAACGAGCCCGGACACGCGGCCTGCGACCTGGGGCATGCACGGCCGCGCCTGGTGGCGCCGAGCCGGCATGGCCAGTATGGATGCCGGTGCGTGCCTTGCCGGGCGTGCCGCCGTCGCTGGCTGGCGCAGCGGCATGTCTAGTTGAGCGCCATGAGAACGAACCTGCTTGCGGCGGCCCTGCTTGCTGCTGTCGCGCTTTCCGGCTGCGACACCCGTATCACCCAGCCGAAGACGCCAGGCACGGCATCTGCACCTCCCATCACTGCAGCGCCCAAGGCCGAGCCCGTCACCGGCTTCAAGGGGTGCCGGAAGTTCTTCCCGGGCGAGCTGCCGCGTGTGCCCGACCTGTAGGCCAGGGTGCCCCGCGACCTCTGCTACGACGCCTTTGCCGTGCTTCACTCGGGTCGTTCGAAAACGCCCATCTTTGTCGTCGAACGGCTCACTGCAGCGCAGTTGGCCGATGCCAGCGACGAGGAGCGCACGAACAAATTTTTCACCGACGCGCGACTGCCCAGTGCCGAGTGCGCCACGCTGGACGACTACAAGGGCTCGGGCTTCGACCGCGGCCACATGGCGCCAGCGGCCGACATGCCTACCGCTCAGGCGATGGCGCAAAGCTTCAGCCTGGCCAACATGGTTCCGCAGGCGCCGGAGAACAACCGCAAGACCTGGGCAGGCATCGAGGGCGCCACCCGGGCCTACGTCAAGCGCGCGACTGGAGCGGTCTACGTGTTCACCGGCCCGGTGTACCCCAGCGCCGGAGCCCAGGTGATCGGCAAGGGCAGGGTGTGGGTGCCCAAGCAGCTCTACAAGCTGGTCTACGACGCCGACACGCGCCGGGCCTGGGTGCACTGGGTTGAGAACGAGAACGAGGCGAGGGCGGGCAAGCCCATCACGTACCGGGAGCTGGTGCAGTGCACGGGGATCGAGTTCCTGCCCGGCATCTCGCCCAAGGACTGAAGCGCGCGTGCGCAGGTGCTCTGCCGGTGCAGTGGCCGCTTTGCCGTTCTGGGCCTGCCCGGCTGGCCTCGGGCCTCACGTCCGGGCCTCGTGCCACCATCGTTGCTTCCACAACGCGAGACCCCAGTCACGGGTGTGGCTGTGTGAAACAGCGTCTCACCCGTGGCGCGGCCGGGTAGCAAAGTGCCGCGCCATGTCCTCGATGCCCGACCAGCAACCCTCAAGGCTGCTCCAGACCCTCCACGGCCGGCTGTCGCGCCGCTATGGCGCGCCCGGTGTGTGCCTGCGCAACTTCCCCAGCCGCTGGCTGGTGTTCCGCACCGCGGACCTGGCAGCCGGCCTGGAAAGGCCGGTCATCGATGTCGAGCTGCCAGAGCACGACAAGGCCAAGGAGCTCGCGGAGATGGACTCCAGCGCGCAATGCGCCGTTGGCGAAGACCACGATGCGACCCTGGTGCTGATGTACCTGGCCAGGCGAGTGCGGCCGGGGCAAGACCCGCATGCTGCGCCCCCGGCGACGGTTCTGGCGATCACGGCATGGAGCCTGTCTCACCCCACGGCGTTGACCGGGCGCGTCAAGCTCGATGATGCCGGCACTCCGCTCTGGATCGGCGTGCCCGACGCGCTGCCTCGCGCCGGAAAGCGGCGCACCTGCTGACACGTGGTGCGGCCCTGGGCGCAGCGGGGAGCGTTTGCCGCTCGGCCAGCGCAAGCCTCCTGGAGGTTGGTGAGTCGCGCGGCAAGCCGCTCCCGCGGAGCCAGGACGGAGACCGCGGGGCGCAGCACCGGGGGACCAGGAGTTCAGGCGCCGCTGTCGTTTGGATCGGCGGACCAGTGCAGATGTTGCGCCTTCCAGGCGCCGCTGTGGCGCTCCAGGAACACCGAGACCCGGACGGCGGGTCCCGGTTTGTCACGCCGGTAGCGCACCCGGCCCACTACAGCGGCGGCCTCGCCGTGAATGCTGCAGGCGAGGATCTCGGTATCCAGCCCGACGATGTCGCCGGTCGCGAGGAACCAACCCACCTTGGCGAAGTGATCCTCTAGGTTCAGCGAGTCGCAGCCCGAGTGGTTGTCGAAGTAGACGAAGGTGCCCCCGTCCACGTGGAGCCGGCGCAGGGCGTCGAGGTCACGACGCAGGAAGCAACCGTTGTAGGCATCGAAGAAGCCGCGGGCGAGTTGGAGCTCGGTCTCGTCCATCACACGTGCGTTCGAAAGTTGCACCAAGGTCAGCTGGATGCGCTCGAGCACGGTGCGTGTCCCGGCCCGATTGCTGGCTCTGCCGGGCAGCCGCTCGGCAAGCCGATGTTGTAGCACCCAGCAGCCTCTTCGCTGGTACCGCGAGACGCGGCGCCGTCCTGGTTCAGTGATCACGGCGCAGCCGCAGCGCTGCTTTCAGCCCGGCAGGGCGCATGCTGAACGCATAGAGCTCGCGCACGGGCGCGCCGCCCGGACCACATACCTCCTCCAGCTCGAAGTGGCGCAGCAGCATGGCCAGCAGCATCTTCATCTCCACCAGCGACAGGTAGCGCCCAGGGCAGATGCGCGTGCCGGCGCCAAAGGGCATGACCGCACGCCGCGTCGATGCCAGCTGCCGGCTCCACTGACCGGGCAGCCAGTGCTCGGGTAGGAACGCCTCGGGCTGTTCGAAGTGCGCCGCATCCGGTCCCGCCGCACGGGTTTCCAGCATCACGCCCGTGCCTCGCGGCAGGGCCACGCCGGCCACCACCGTGTCGCGGCGCGTCTCCAGGGCGATCACGGGGCCGACCGGGTACAGCCGCATCGCCTCGGCAATACAGGCCTCGACGAAGTCCAGCTGCTCCAGTTGTGCCAGCTCGGTAGCGATGTCTGCGCCATCGAGCGCCTCGTCCACCTCGGCGCGCGCCCGGTCCGCTGCCTGCGGTTGCCGGTGCAGCAGGTACAGCACCCAGGCCAGGGTCTGCGCCGTCGTGTCCTCGCCGGCCAGCAGCATCGTCAGCACGTTGCCTCGCAGGTCCTCGTCGCTGAAGCCGCTGCCCGACTGGTCGCGCGCGACCACCAGCGCCTGCAGCAGGTTGGCCGGCTGCCGGCGCAGCTCGGGCTGCCGTTCCAGGCCTGCGCGTGCCTGGGCGATGAAGCCGTCGATGGCGGCATGGACCTGCCGCATGTCCAGCTCGAAGCGCCGGTCCTCGGCGAAACGGATCCAGTGCCAATACGGCAGCGGCGCGAGCATGCGCTTTTGCGTCATGCGAAAGAGGTCGCGCAAGTGCTGCTGCAGCGAGTCCTCGGGCGCGCCAGCGAGGTGGCCGACGTGGTCGCCTTCCTGTGCTCGCCCAGGTCCCGGGCCATCAACGGCGACGCGATCGCGGTGGGTGGCGGGGCGCCGTGCAGCATCCATTACTGAGGGTGGGCCGACACCGTACCTTTCGTGGCGGGTGTGCGGCCATTGCCCATCCCTTTCCTGGCACCTGGTCGACGCAACACCGGGACCAGGTTGCCCAGCGGCGCACAAGCGCAGCCCGACAAACCGGCGCAGGAGCGAAGCGTGACTTTGGACGCACCGCCGGCCCGCACCAGGGGGGAGGTGGAGAAGGCCCCGAGTCCAGGCCGTGCCACTTGGCTGTAACGTGGGCCGCAGACCGGACGATATGCGGTTGTCCGGATTCGAAAAGGAAACGGCGATGTCTCCTCCTTCTGACGAATCCCAAGCAGGTGCCGGCGCGTCCCAGTCCGAGCTCGCCTACGGTGGCGAAAGCTCCATCGAGGCGCTGCAACGGTTCGAGGCCGAATGCGGCTGGAGCGATGCCCTCAGGCTGTTTGCCGAATTCGGGTCAGCGACCGCGGCGGGCGCTGACGGCAACGCGAACGATTGAAGCCCATCGAGCTGCAGCGAGCCGCGCGGCATGGCAAGCCGTGAACGGCATGCAGGCCTGACCGTTCGAGACAGAGCTGTTGCATCTCGGCCTGCTGGCTCGGGCCTTGCGCCGTCCCGGTTGGACCGCCTGCGTGATCCAGCGCGAGCGGTGACGGGTTGGGCAGCCGGCAAGCGGGCACTGCACCGCGCAGGAAGGGAGCAAACGCCCGCTCTGGCCGCCCGGGAGCCATGCTACGGCCGCGGCTCTCGAAGTGGCGCTTGCGCTTTCCCGATGTCTCGGGACTGCAGGCGGCCGCGGGTGCGGCCGACCGCGCGCCACAGGCGGCAGCGTCGCGATGCTGAGGCGGCGGCCGGGCACATGCGGTTTCGCGGCGTGCGACGCCACATGGTTGGCCCGGATGGGGTGGAAGCACAGACCATGGCATGTTGCGCGGACAGCGCCGTCGTGGCGCGACAAGAAGACAGCCAAGGGAGACACGCCGATGGTCCAACCCCGCCTCGCCATGGTTGTGCTGCTTGCCGGCGCTTGCGGTGCGCCGACATGGAGCCAGGAAGCCGTCGCCGCGCGCATCGCCGACGTGGCCCTGCCCGGGGCCGCCGGTGCTGCAGAGGCTTCCCCGTCCACGATCCGGATGTTCACCGAGTCTGAGAGCGGCGGCATCCAGCGGGTCGTTGCCAAGGATGCGGCCGACGAGATGAAGGTACGGCTCGTGCGCCGGCGGCTGCGTGACATCCGCAATGCCTTCCTGCTCGGCGACGTCGCGTCCCCGTCATCACACCCGCTCGTTGCCGACCTGCCGGCGCGGCTGCGAGATGCCGCGCCGGGCCGCGTCCTGGTGGGCTACCGCGACATCCCGGCGGGGGGCGAGCTCACCTACTACAGCCGGGACGCCGGGTGGGTGAACGCGTTGCACGGCTGGTTCGACACCCTGGCGTCGGACCCCAGCGCCGACGCCGTCGTGGCTCATCTTCCCGGGCGTCGTCGCCCCGTCCCATCCTCCAGGTAGCGCCGGGTCGCCACGACGCCTGTCCAGGGCTGCGCAGGCTGGGCATCGCCGGTGCGCAGGCCACTCCTTGCCCTTGCAATGCGCAGGAATATGATAATCATCATATTTGGCGCTACACTGCCGCCATGGACCGCCAGCCCAGCCGCAAGGAACTGACCCACGAGCGCATCGTCGAGACGGCCGCGCGCGCCATCCGCCGTGCCGGCTTCCAGGGCGTGGGCGTGGCCGACATCATGAGGGAGGCCGGCCTAACGCACGGCGGCTTCTACGCGCACTTCGACTCGCGCGACGCGCTGCTGGTGGAGGCACTGGAGCGCGCCGGGCGCGACAGCGCCGCGCGCATGGCCCAGGCGACGGCACCTCGCCGCTCGCGCGGCGCCAGTCCCCTGCGCGCGCTGGTGGAGAGCTACCTGTCCGAGGTCCACCTGCGTGCCACCGAGCAGGGCTGCCCGGTGGCCGCGCTGGCCAGCGAGATGCCGCACCAGGCACCCCAGGTACGCGAGGCCGCGGCTCAGCGCGTGCACGCCCTCGTCGCCCTGGTGCAGCAGGCGCTGCCCGCCGCAGCGCCCAGGGGCAGCGCCGAGGCCGTCGCCAGCCAGCTGGTGGGCGCGCTGCAGCTCGCGCGCGCCCTGGGCGACAACGCGCAGGGCAAGGCCCTGCTGACGCGTACCCGCCAGGCGCTGCTGACCCAGTTCGATGCCACCACGCCCTCGGCAGACGCCATGAGCTGAAACCCTTTCCCGCCACCACCGCCGGTGGCGTCCATCGGCTGCCCCGAAATATGACGATCATCATATAAATGGGTGCTTTTCCCTTTCGTCCCAAGGACCTGCCATGAAGCTCGACAACGCCACCGTCCTCATCACCGGCGCCAACCGCGGCCTCGGCCTCGCCTTCGCCCGGCATGCGCTCGCGCGCGGTGCGCGCCGCGTGCTCGCCGGCGCGCGCGACCCGCACAGCGTGACGCTGCCTGGCGTCGAGCCTGTGCGTTTGGACGTGACGCGGCCCGAGGACGTGGCCGCCGCAGCGCAGCGGCATGGCGACGTCACGCTGCTGATCAACAACGCCGGCATCGCCGAGCTCGGGACCTTCCTGGCCGAAGACGGCGAGGCGTCGGCGCGCCGGCAGATGGAGGTCAACTACTTCGGTCCGCTGCGGCTGAGCCGGGCCTTCGCGCCGGTGCTGGCGGCCAGTGGTGGCGGCGCGCTGCTCAACGTGCTGTCCGTGGCCAGCTGGGTGCACGGCATGGACCTGGCCGTCTACGGTGCGACCAAGGCCGCGGCCTGGGCGCTGACCAACGGCCTGCGCCACGAGCTGCGCGCGCAAGGCACGCAGGTGCTCGGGCTGCACATGGGTTTCGTGGACACCGACATGACCCATGCCATCGAGGCGCCGAAGTCCAGCGCCGACGACATCGTGCGTCGCGCCTTCGACGCCCTGGAGGCCGGCGCCGAGGAAGTGTTGGCCGACGACCTCACACGTGCGGTCAAGCAGGGGCTCTCGGCCGAGCCCGGCATCTATCTGCAGCCGCGCTGAGGCCCGCGTCCCCGCGCATTCCAGCTATCCGAAGGATCGCCATGACCGCCCGTACCCAGCCCGCCCCGCTCGTCCACCCACCCCCGGCCACCCGCGCCGCGGCACCCTGGCCGGTGTTCTGGGTGGCGAGCATTGCCGTGTTCCTGGTGTCGCTGGACACCACGATGCTCTTTGCGGCCTTCCCGGCGCTGCGCGTGGCCTTCGCCGGCGCCTCGCCGGCCGAGCTGTCGTGGGTGCTCAACGCCTACACCGTGGTCTTCGCCGCCATGCTGATCCCGGCCGGCGGGCTGGCCGACGCGCACGGGCGCAAGCGCATCTTCATGCTCGGCGTCACGCTGTTCCTGGCTGCCTCGGCGGCGTGCGGCCTGGCTGCGAGCGTGTGGTGGCTGGTGGCCGCGCGGGTGCTGCAGGCGGTGGGCGCAGCGCTGCTCACGCCCGCGTCGCTGTCCATCGTGCTGGCGGCCTTCCCGCAGGACAGGCGCGCCGTGGTGGTAAGCCTGTGGGGCGCGGTGGGCGCGCTGGCGGCGGCGGTGGGGCCGAGCCTGGGCTCGCTGGTCATCGACGGCGTGGGCTGGCCCTGGGCCTTCTACCTGAACCTGCCGCTGGGCGCGCTGGCGCTGTGGCGCGGCGCCCGGCTCATCGCGGAGTCGCCGCGCCGGCCGGGGCAGCAGCGGCTGGACGGCGTGGGCATGGCGCTGCTGATCGTGGCCGTCGGCGCCGTGGCGCTGGGCATCGTGCAGGCTGATGCGCCCACGTGGAGCCATGCCGACGTGGCGGCGGCCATCGGCGTGGGGCTGGCATCGCTGGCGGGCTTCGTGGCCTGGGCGCGCCACACGCCGGCGCCGCTGGTGGACCTGGCGCTCTTTCACCACCGCACCTACCGCTGGGTCAACGTGGCGACGCTGGCCTTCGGCGCGGCCTTCGCGCTGATGTTCTTCGGGGTGTTCTTCTACCTCACCGCGCTGTGGCACTACCCGCTGCCGCGTGCCGGGCTGGCCATCACGCCGGGGCCGCTGCTGGTGATGCCCACGGCCATCGTCACCGGGCGGCTGGCCGCGCGGCTGGGCCACCGGCCCTTCCTGGCCGGCGGCGCACTGCTCTATGCGCTCAGCGGCGCGTGGTTCCTCACGGTGCCGGGCCTGGAGCCGGCGTACCTGACGCAATGGCTGCCGGGACTGCTGCTCAGCGGCCTGGGCGTGGGCATGGTGCTGCCTTCGCTCACGGCCGCCGCGGTGAGCCGGCTGCCCAGCGGCCACTACGCCGTGGGCAACGCGGTGAACCAGGCCACGCGCCAGGTCGGCTCCGTGATCGGCGTGGCGCTGACGGTGCTGCTGGTGGGCCACGCCGGCGTGCAGCGCGGCGACTTCTCGGGGCTGTACGTCCTGCACATCCTGCTGGCGCTGGCAACGGCCGCCTGCTGCCTGGCGGTGGACACCCGCCCCGCCGCGGCGGTGCCTGCGCGCTGAGGGCTGCGCAACGGGGGCTTCGGTGCCCGGGAGCGCGCTCCGTCGCTGGCACGCGCTCGGGTTCGTCCCGTCGGACCCGGATGCCAGCGCGGGTCGCAGCACGCCGGCACGATCGCGCCCATCGTGACGTCAGGCACGGCGCCCGGGATGGGTGCGCGTGCACTGCATGGGGCGGGCCATGGTGCCCAGGGGCCTGGGGAAGGCCCGAGCGGGGCAACCCCGACAGGGCAAGTCAGCACGGCAGCGCACGGCCCGTCCCCCTACGATGCTTTCAGGCCCGCTGCTGGCGCCGCTCTCGACAACGCTCCACCGTGCCAGGGGGTGCCATGGCTGGCGCGGCAGCGGCTCATGGACCCGGGACGGCTTCTCGCCAAGCTCTGCCACCTCATCCGCACCGACGATGAACAACCTCCACACTGCCAGCGTCCGCGCTGATCGGACCCATCCCGAGTACGCGAGGGCGTTTGCCGAGCTGGAGTGGTTGGCCATGCGAGGGCAGCTGACGCTGGCGCAGCTGCGACGCGAGGTCCGCGTCCTGCGCGAGCGGTTCACGGGTGGACGGCCGGTGGTCTTGTGCATGCCGCGCCAGCAGTGCTGAAGCGGGACCAACGCAAGCAGCGTCAACGCGCCGGCCGGGCAATCCGTTGAACCGGCAAGGGTGCCAGCGCAACCAGCGGAACTTGCGTTGGTGCCCAGGACGACGACGTACAAGGAGGCTGCAATTGAGCAAGGGCAAGCATGGTGCGGTTGCTGCAGTGACGCTGGCGCTGGCCATCGTGTCGGCCGTCGGACTGGCGGCCATAGGCGTCGCAGGCGAGGACCACGTGGCGGCGATAGCGGCCCCGGCCACCGCCCGGTCGCTGCGCTGAGCCGGAGCTGCGTGGCGGTGCCGCAGCGCCGCCCATGGCGCATGGTGTAGCCCCGCACATTCCCTTTCGGGAAGGCTAGGGCGAAACTGCCTGTTTTTGAGGCAGCGTTGCGTGGCGCCTGATGGATCAATGACTTGGCTGCGCCGCGGGCAGGTACGCCACAGGGTTGTCCACAGCGGCAGGGGGTAACTTGCGAGGACGGCGCAAGAGCGCCGGTTCAGCGCGCGGCGAGCACCCGCAGCGCATGCGCGCTACGACCCGGCGCGACTGCGCCGGTTTGTGCAGACGTTCAGGCAGGCCATGCCGCCCCGCCTGCTCGATGGACCCACCGCTGGAGCCCGTGGGGTTCCTGGCTGCGGTGCTGGCCCTGCCGTCCTGCGCCGGTCTCCCGTGCAATGCCGGGTTGACCTGCCGCCACGGCTGCTGCCATTTCGCCCACCGCGACATGGCACGGCGGGCCGTGGAGAGCTCCGGCGCACGGTAGCTGCGGCGCCGGCGGCGTTCCTGCGCAAAATCAGCTTTCGTCGAACCGCAAACGCTTCGCCAGCCAGCATCTGCAGCGAGGACGGCGACGCAAGGAGAAAAGAATGGCCCGAAACCGCATTGCCGCCCTGCTGCTGCTCGCTGGCGCGCTTCCCGCCTGGTCGCAGGCCGCCGATGCCGGGCGCGTTGCCGAGGTGGCCCGGCGCGGCACGGAGGTCATGCCGTTTGACCTGCAGGCAACGCTCCACATCTTCACGGAAACGGGCGACGGCGGCGTGCAGCGCGTGGTGGCTCGCAATCGCGGCGATGCAGTGCAGGCGCAGTTGGTGAGGCAGCACCTGCAGCAGCTGCGCGGGCAGTTCCTGCGTGGCGACTTCTCGGGACCGGAGCACATCCACGGTGCCGGCATGCCGGGACTGGCGGCGCTGAAGGCTGCAGCACCAGGCAGCATGGCCATTGCGTACCGCGAAATCCCGGATGGTGCCGAGCTGGTCTACCGCGCTCAGGACCCGGCGCTGGTTGGCGCGCTGCACCAGTGGTTCGCGGCCCAGGTGTCGGACCACGGCTCCGATGCAGCAGTGGGGCACCATGACGGGCACCACCACCACGACATGCCGGCTGGCAAGTAGCGTCAAGCAGCCCCCCTCCTGTCCCGGGCTGTCCTGCCGGTTGCAGTGGCCGCCTCGATGACCGTCCCCGGATCCTGGCGGCGGGTCAGCAGCCCGCGTAGTTCTTGCGGCCGCTGCTCGTGATGGTGTAGGTCCCACCGCGGGGGCCGACGTGGCACGCAGGCGATCCGGACGGGGCGGGCGGGCCAGCGGTTCCCTGTCCAGTGGCGGATGCATCGCGCAGCCCGCTGGGCGGTCGTGATGGGGCGGCCTGCCCGCGGTGGCAGTGGTAGTCGCCGGTCTTGCGGTCATGGTGGCAGCCTTCGGCATTCAGGCCGCCGCCGTGCGCGGCTGCGTGCGACGAGACGGCCATGAAACCCGCCATGGCGAAGCCGATATCCCTTTCATGTTCTTCCCTCCTGCGCCCTGACGCCCCACCTTGCCGGCTCCCCGGTTCACGCTGCGGATCCTGGCATGGCAGCGACCCCGGCCAGCGACTGTCAACGCGCTGGGTACGATCGCGGTGTTTCTCGACCATGGATCCCCAGGAAGCATGCCGCGCAAGCCACCGGCGTCCGCGCAGAACGCCACCAGCAGCCCGATCGCTGCAGACATCCGCCAGCTGATCTGGGAGGCCCGGGCCGGGCTGGCGGCCACGCTTAACTCGGCGCTGACGCTGCTGTACTGGCGCATCGGCCACCGCATCCGCACCGAGGTGTTGCAGGGCAGCCGCGCGGGCTATGGCGAGCAGCTGGTCGCAACGCTGGCCCGCGAGTTGGAGGCCGAGCACGGCCGCGGCTTCAGCGCCAAGAACATGCACCACATGCTGCGCTTCGCGGAGGTTTTCGAGAGCGAGGAGATTGTCTACGCACTGAGTAGACAATTGAGCTGGACCCAGCTGCGCACGCTGATCTACATCGACGACCCGCTCAAGCGGGACTTTTATCTGGACATGTGCCGCAGCGAGGGCTGGAGCACCCGCACCCTGCAGGGTCGGCTTGACTCCATGCTGTTCGAGCGCACTGCGCTGTCGCGCAAGCCCGACGAACTGCTGGCCACCGAGCTGGCAACGCTGCGCGAGGAGGGCGAGATGAGCCCGGACCTCGTGCTCAAGGACCCCCCTACATCCTGGACTTCCTGGGACTGCAGGACCGCTTCCTGGAGAAGGACCTGGAGGATGCGATCCTTCGCGAGCTGGAGAACTTCCTGCTGGAGTTGGGCGCGGGCTTCACCTTCGTGGCGCGCCAGAAGCGGCTGCAGATCGACAACGAGGACTTCTACATCGATCTGCTGTTCTATAACCGGCGCCTCAGGCGCCTGGTGGCCATCGAGCTGAAGCTCGGCGAGTTCAAGGCGGCTGACAAGGGCCAGATGGAGCTGTACCTGCGCTGGCTGGCCAGGCACGAACAGGAGCCGGGCGAGGCGCCGCCGCTGGGCATCATCCTGTGCACCGGCAAGAAGCGCGAGCAGATCGAGCTGCTGGAACTGGACCAGACCGGCATCCACGTGGCCGAGTACCTCACCGGGCTGCCGCCGCGGCAGCTGCTGGAGCAGAAGCTCCATGAGGCGATTGCGAAGTCCAAGGCGCGCCTGGACAGGCGCTCGGCGAAGTCGTTGCCGCAGGAGGACGACCCGTCGTGACAACTGCTGCCGCGGCCGATCGGCGCCAGACAGCGGTGCCGCCTGAAAAACGTTGATCCTGCATCCGCTTTCGCGTGATGACCGTCGAGTTGCCGACCTGCGCGGGAGGCCCGTCCCGTGTGTCGGAGACGGCCTACACATCGTGGAGGTGCTGGCTGGCTGCCCGATGAATGGCTGCCGCACACACTGCTTGGCATGAGCAATCCCTGGCTGAAGAAGAATCCTTTCCTGAGCATGTGGTTGAGCGGTGCCAACGCGGTAGCGGGTGCGGCACAGGGCCGCGCAAGGAGCAGCGTGAAAAGGAGCGCCGCCACCGCCACGCGCCAGATGACCGAGGCCATGGTGACTGCCTGGTCGACACCATTTGCCGCGTCGAAGCCGCGGCGCAAGAAGCGCCGCTGATCTGCAGGCTCACGTCGCGGTGTTTTCGATCAGGCCTGCTCCATTGGAGCCGTGACCACGCTGCCGGCGACGCGGGGTTGGTGGCCACGTCAGGACGAAAAGGCCGCGACGCTACTGCTATACCGCCCTGACAGTCATGCCGCCAGGGCTAGCCATCCACGTGGTGGACGCAGAAGAGGAACGGATCGAGCGTCGGCCAGATGAATCCCAGCGGGAATCGTCGCCAGGACTGGGGACGTGCTCATCTGCGCAGTCTCACCCGGCTCAGGCGCGCAGGGCGGCTTGCGGCTGGTTGGCCGCTTTGGCCGTGTGGGCCGCGATGGCGGCATCAGCCTGGGCCATGGCCTTCGCGCGGGTCTCCTCGCCCATGGCCAGACCTTCGGCACGCACGATGCGCACGTCGGTGATGCCCAGGAAGCCGAACACGGCCCTCAGGTAGCTCTCCTGGTGCTCCATCGCCTCCATTGCCGGGATGCCGGCGTACTGGCCGCCGCGGGTGGACACCACGATCACCGTCTTGCCGCCGGCCAGACCTTCGGGCCCGCTGGCCGTGTAGCGGAAGGTGCGGCCGGCCTGCGCGATGCGGTCGATCCAGGCCTTGAGCTGGCTCGGGATGCCGAAGTTGTAGAGCGGCGCGCCCACCACGATCACGTCAGCGGCCAGGAACTGGCTCACCAGGCGCTCGGACACGGCGTTCTCGCGGCGCTGGGCGGGCGTGAGCCCGGGCGCATCGCTCGCCAGGCGAAAGCCGAGCGAGTCGGCATCCAGGTGCGCAGGCGCGTCGGCCACGAGGTCGAGGACCTCGACGGTCGTGCCCGGTTGGGCCGCCTGCCAGCGCTCGACGGTGCGCCGCGTCAGCTCACGCGAGGCGGAAGCGCCCGCGAGCGGGCTGGAATCGATGTGCAGCAGTTTCATGGCAACTCCTTGTCGGGTCCGAGCCATCCTCGGCTCGCTTGACGACAAGTGTCGAGGCAGAACGATCAAGCGATAAGGCAGCAAAATCGTGCCTCACCGTTCCACTGGCAGGACAATCCATGCAGGATCTCAACGACATGCTTTTCTTCGCCGAGGTGGTGGACCGCGGCGGGTTCGCAGCCGCCGGCCGCGCACTGCATGTGCCGAAGTCGCGCCTGTCGCGCCGGATCGCCGAGCTGGAAGAGCGGCTGGGCGTGCGCCTGCTGCAGCGCACGACGCGCAAGCTGTCGCTGACCGAGGCCGGGCAGGTCTACCACCGGCACTGCGTCACCGTGCGCGAGCAGGCGCAGGCCGCCGACGAGGCCCTGGCCAGCGTGCGCGCAGAGCCCAGCGGCACCGTGCGCATTGCCTGCCCCGTCACGCTGGCGCAGACCACCGTGGGTCCGCTGCTGCCCCGCTTCCTGGCCGCGCATCCGCGGGTGCGGGTGGACATGCAGGTCAGCAACCGTGTGGTGGACCTGGTGCAGGAGGGCGTGGACATCGCGCTGCGCGTGCGCACCGTGGTGGAGGACAGCGCTTCGCTGGTCGTGAAGAACCTCGGGACCACCCATGGCATCCTGGTCGCAAGCCCGCAGCTGCTGCAGCGCTTGGACACGCCAGCCGAGCCCGAAGACCTGCGCGGCCTGCCCACCGTTGCGATGTCCGCCGCGGACGGCGTGGCGCGCTGGAGCCTCGTGGGGCCGCACGGCGAGTTCTTCGAGCTGGTCCACCGTCCCGCTTACACCGCCGACGACCTGCCCACGCTCAAGTTCGCGGTGCTGCAGGCAACCGGGATCTGCGTGCTGCCCGACTACCTGTGCACCGACGAACTGCGCGATGGCCGGCTGGCGCCGGTGCTGCCCGGCTGGGAGCCGCCGCCAGCCCGCGTGCTGGCGGTGTTCCCTTCGCGCCGCGGCATGGTGCCGGCGGTGCGGCGGCTGCTGGACTTTCTCGGTGAAAACATGTCGGGCGAGCGCATCGTGAGTGAAGCTCATGTGACCGTCGCCGCTGCGCAGCGGCCGGCCGCCGGCGCACCTGGTCGGGCCGGGCGTGGGGCAGCCAAGCCATCACGGCGCCGATGCCGTCGGCGCGCACCGCCTGCTCCGTGACCCAAAACGCTTCGGCCGGCGTGTGCGGCTGCACCACCAGCACGTGGGCTTCGGAAATGCCCCAGGCCCGCCAGCCGGCCATAAAGGGCTGGTGCGGCGCGCCGATGACCAGCACCTGGCGGTCGGCGCCGCAGACCGAGGACACCGAGGGCAGCAGCAGCTGCACCTCGGCCAGCGAGTACTGGGGTTGCAGCAATTCCGTTGCGCAACCAACGGGCCAGCCGCCACCAGGCAGCTCGCGATCCAGCGCGGGGAAGCCCGTGGCCACCACTGAGCCGCCAGGGGGGCTGAGCTCGTCTCCCCGCCACAGCACCGCGGCGATGCCGTCCGGCAGGCCCAGCACCCCCGCGGCCCGTGATGGGCCGGATGCGGGCGAGGGAATGGATGCCGGTGTCATACACTTGATGATACTGTATAAAAACACATGCAATTGGCGTTCCTGTAGATGCCGCTGCATCGATATCGGCGGCACGGGGGATGCTTGCGTCGGAAACAGCAAGGCGGGATCGGGCCGCGCCGTTGCCCTGTCCCGCTGGTCCGGCGGGCCGCGGACGGCCTGGCGGCCGGGCCGCCGCCGCTGCCGCTGGCGGCGCAGCGCTGCACGAGGCGCGCTACCGCGAGGCGGGCGCCGCCGGCACCGCCGAAGCCGCGCCGCCGGCCCGAGCGCCGGTTTCCCGGGCCGGCGGCGCCATCGCGGCACGGCCTATCCCCCGGCCAGCGGAATGGCCCGGAGCCATCGAGCTTCGTCAGCGACCCAGTCTGCTGGCAGGTACAGCGCTCGATCGATGAAGGCGTAGCCCCTGGCACCCGAATAGCCCAAGAACACGCCGACTTGGCAGTTCTCGATGCGGCCCGCGGTGCCCGAATACTGGCGCTGCAAATCTGCGCTCTTGTGGCCCTTCTTCACAAAGCCCGTCTCGTCGAAAACCAGCACGCCGTCGGGATCGGCCAAGTGCTCGATCACGTAGCTGCGCAACACGTCGCGCAGCGTGTCAGCATCCCAGCGCATGCGCGCCAGAAAGTCCTGCACGCCGTCCGGCGAGGTGTCCCCAGCGGCCTCGACCAGATGCCAGCCGTTCTTGCGCTCCAGCGGCGCGAGCAACCCTTCAAGATAGGACCGCGCGCGCCGGCGCAGTTCAATGCGCCCAAAGCATGGAGCAATCTGGCACTGCAGTTCTTCCCACTGCAGTGCCCAAGCGCTGAATCGTGCGTCCATGGTCAGGTCCTCGCATGACGAGTCCAGACCCTGGCGCAGCAAGCCGGCTTCCTAAAAGCCCGGCTGTAGTACTAGCGCGCCGGCCCCTGCTCACTGCCCTGCGCGAACCAGGCGCAGGCGGCGGTTGCCGTTAATGACGGCGGGTCCTACCTGGCCCTCATTGAAGTCCACTACCCATGCCATCGATGCACCAGCCGGTGAGGAAGTCCAGAACGTGGAGGACGTGCTGGGAAAACGAAGCCGGTTGATCGCTGGGGCTGCGCAGGTGGGTTGCACCAGCGAGGCCAGCTCGTTACGGTTGGGCACGCGCCAGTCATCATGGCCGTGGCCCGCACCCGCGGCGTCCGCGTTGACTGCGGCGGCGCGACCAAGGGCAGCAGCAAAGCTGGCATGAACGGTGGGCGTGCCGGTGCCGCAATCGGTACCCGACTGGCCGTCGGCACAGCGCTGCCACATCAGCCCGGTGCGGGTGTCGGTGACGGTGCCATTGCCGTGGTCAACGTAGCGCTGCGCGTTGTCGCTATCGCACTCGTCGGGCGCTGCCGTGCCGCCGCGCACCAGGCGTGTATAGGTGAGGTTTCTGGGGCTCAACTTGGTAAACGGTTCCGTAAGGCCAACGCCGAACGAGACTATCCAGGCAGCGCGGTTGTCCACTGCATAGCTGTCTGTCGTCCAGAAATCGCCAGCCAGGGTACTGGTGAAAAAGGTGCGGTCGATCATTGGTGCCGTGGTACCGGCGTCCACCAAGCTGAGCAATTCCTGTTTGGTGGGAAGGCGCCAGCCCGTGGTGAAACCACACAAGGCAGTTGCATCCGCATCATGGGCCTGTGCGTTGGCATCGTTCCACGTCGCCGTGGCCGGTGCGCTGGGCGCCCAGGTCAGGCCCGTGACGTTGTCGGTGATGCAACCAGCGGCATCGCGCGTGTACGAAAAGCCCAGCTTTCCATCGGCCGCAGCCACTGCAGTGGTGGCGGTAAGTGAGCGCGTGTCACGGCCGCTGGCACCATCCTGCCCAGGCAGGTCGGTCGTGGCGCAGTCGGTGAGGGCCCCGGCCGCGTTCAGGCAGCGCGTGATGCCGGTGTCGTTGAGCCCGCCGGGGGCGTTGTTGACGATCAGCCCTTCCATGCGGTAGGGCTTGCCGTCCCAGAGGACGTCGATCGCGAAGCGCTCGTTCGCCTCCACCGCCGTGTTGAGGCAGGTCTGGACGTCGATGGTGCCGGTGCGGCCGCCGGCGGCCACCTGCAGCGTGCCCTTGGCCACCGCCACGAAGTCCGCGCCGGCCTCGCCGCAACTGCCGCCGGCGCGGGCGAAGCCGTCGGCCGGGTCCGTCGTGTGGGTACCCAGCTCCACGGTGTCGGCCTGCAGCGAGAACGGGCCCACGAAACCCTCGGGCAGCGTGACCTGGAAGCGCACGGGCGTGCCGGCTAGCGCGGGCTCCGACGCCAGGCTGATGGGCGGCTTGGGCTGCGGCGAGCTGCCGCCGCAGCCGGCGAGGATGGCGAGCACGATGCCGCTGAGCGCGAAGGCGGCCGACGGCACGCGGGAAGGAAAAGGCGCGGCGGCGTGGTGACGGGAGGGCATGACGGTCATCCTGAGGTAGTGGGAGGCAGGGTGGTCGTGGAAGAGGGGGCGGGGGACGGCGGCGCGCTGGCCAGCCGCGACACGCCGCTGAAGGAAAGTTGCTGTTCGAGCTGGACTTCGCGCTGCGCCAGGGCACGGCGGCGGCGGCGGGCCTGGGCCTGGGCCAGCGCCTGCGCCGCGGCGACCAGCGGCGCCAGAAGTGCGCGGCCCGCGCCCACGGCGTGGCAGGCGGCGGCAATCGTGCCAATCTGCTCGCGCAGCAGCCGGTCCTGCGGCGAGGCCGCGCGCACGAGGGTCGCGGACGTGCCGGCCGCCTCCGCCGCGCGGCAGGCCAGGGCCTGTTCCGCGCGCCGGCTCTCCAGCGGCTCCTGCAGCAGCACCGACACGCCTGCGTGCCCCGGCGCGCCGGCCAGGCGTGCCAGCGCCGCCGCCATGCCCGTGGGCCACGTGGCCACCGCCACGGCAGGGTTGGCTTGCCAGGCGCTCCAGGCCTCGGTCTGCGCCGCGCTGCGGGTCACCAGCAGCACGGCGTGTCCGCGTTGCAGTGCGCCGCGCAGGGCCTGGTCGATCAGCGACCGGCTGTGGTCCCCGTCCCGTCCCTGCAGGGCCTGCATCGGCCAGGTACGCAGCGCCCTGGCGGCGTCGGGTACCAACAGCCGGTAGGTCTGCCACAGCTCGTGCCGCAAACCGGCGAGGCACGGCGCTGCGCCGCCCAGGGTCTGGTAGCGGTTGAAGAAGCCTTGCACGCTGGTGCGCTCGATGGTGCGTGCCGGCGGCGAGGGCTCGCGTCCCTCGTGGGCCTCGACGGCCTGGGACAGGCCGAACCAGCCCACGCCCGGCGGCAGCCGCTCCAGCAGGCGCTCCGCCGTGAACTCGACGCCCTGCTCGCGCAGCACGTAATGGACGCCGCGCTGCAGATGCCGGCGCACGTACAGCGCCTGCGCCACCAGCTCCTGCCGCCGCTCCGGTGCGCGCCACAGCGGCGGCAGCGAGGCTGCGAACGCTTCCAGGCGCTCGTGCCCGCGGTCCGTGAATGCCACGGCACCGTCCGCACCGGCTCGCCAGTCGTCCTCGCCGAGCGAGGCGGCGAAGTCTCCCGCCAGGCGCGCGGCCAGGGGCAGCTGCAGTCCGTCGTCGGCCACCGACAGCACCAGCGGCGCCAGCGCCTCGTCGGCCAGCACGCTGTCCAGGTCGTCGATGAGCGCCGTGTGCAGCCCGCGCGTCAGCAGGCGCGACGGGCTGCTGGCCAGTTGGCGCAACGCCCAGCGCAGCCGCGCGTGGACGCCGCCGCGCAGCCGCAGGTCGCGGCAGTGGTCGGTGATGAGCCGGCGCGCCGTGGCGTAAACGACGTCGGCCCGGTAGGCCGCCAGCAGCTCTGCGGGCGGCGTGTCCGCCACGGCACAGTCCACGCTCACGCCGCACCGCGCGTACAGCGGGCGCAGCGCGTTGGCCGCTTGGCGGGCCGCCGTGTCGCTGGTCACCACGACATGGCAGGGGCGTCCGCTCCAGCCAGCCAGGATGGCCGCCAGCACCAGCACCCGGTGCCTGGTGGCGGCGCCTTCAACGGCCAGGGCCTGCCGCTGGCCCAGGGCCCAGGCCTGTCCCAGCTCGTCGCTGCTCGCCCGTTGGCCCAGCGCGCGTTCGCAGGCGCGGGCCAGCCAGGGCAGGGCCTCGGCGTGGGCTCGCGCCAACGCACTGTGCTCGCCCCGCACGGCCGCGCGGCGGCACGCGGCGCGTGCCTGCTGCAGTTGCCAGGTGAGTTCGTCATCGCTGCATCCGGCCGTGTCACTGCACCACAAGGCCTGCAACGCCTCGGCGTGGCACTGCGCCTGCCTGGCCGCCAGGCCGCGCGAGAAAGGCAGGTGATGCCACCAGGCGCCGTGTGCATCCGCGCGGGCCGGCGTCCACCAGCGCTCGGCGGCGGACGGGGCGGCTGCGGACGTCACAGGTCGTACCTCGTCTGCAGCAGTTGCCGCAGCGCGGTCGTGGCGCGCGCGAGCAGCGGCCGCGACGGCAGCTCCAGGCGCAGCACCCCCGAGAGCCCCTGGTAGGCCGCTGCGGAAACCTGCCACTGGTCGGCGAACTCCGCATGCATCTCGAAGAAGGGTTCCGTGGTCGTGGTGCCGCTGGCGTCATCGGCACGCACCGGCACGTTGCCGCCGCCGAAGAAGCCCAGCGCGGGCGACACCAGGCGCTCGCGCCTATAGGGCAGCAGGGTGAGCTGCCCCACTTCCAGCGTCTGCCCGGGCTGTGTCACCAGGCGCAGCTCGCCATGCAGGTCGTGCAGGCTGAACAGCTCCGCAGCCTCGGGCTGCGACAGCACGGCCGAGAAGCGCAGCCGCGAGCGGTCCACCACCTCGCCCAGGCTCTGCCCGCGCTCGATCCAGGCGCCCACGCGCTCGTGCAGCGCGGGTGCGACCCATTCGCCGTCCTGGGCGGCACGGAACTCCAGCCGCTGTGCCATGCCTTCCAGCTCGGCGAGCCGCTGGCGCAGGTCGGCGATGCGGCGCTCCAGCGGCCCCACGTCGGCCGGCGCGCGCAGCAGGGCCTGGCGCGCCATGGCCTCGTGCTCGGCGACCTGCAGCCGCGTGGTCGTAATCGCCAGATCCAGATCCGGGTTGGACAGCCGCGCGATCAGCTCGCCCGCGCGCAGCGTCTGCCCGTGCCGCGCCGCCAGCTCCACCAGGCGGCCCGGCGTTTCGGTATAGAGCACCATGCCGTGCTGCGCCTGCACCACGCCCGGCAGCCGCACCCGCTGCGGCAGCGGCACGACCGCGATGCCCAGGTAGCCCACCAGCCCCAGCACCGCCACGGCAGCCACGGCCCGGCCGCGGCCCCGCTGCAGCGCCGGGCCGGTGAGGTACGCCAGCAGCTTGCGCAGCGGCATCACCACCAGCGCCACGGCAGTGGTGGCGGCCATCACCAGCCCGACCGCGAACCACTGGTCCAGCACGAACATCACGATCGAGACCGAGACGCTGATGCGGTAGATGAAGGCCGACGCACCGTAGACCGTGAACCAGCTGCGCTCGGTGCGGTCCGTGGCCGGCTCGGCCGCCGTTCTCTGCCCCAGTACCCAGCGGCTGCCGTAGTACAGCCACTGCTGCTGCGCCTTCTGGTAGAGGTTGGGCATCTCCACCAGGTCGATCAGCACGTAGTAGGCGTCGAAGCGCACCAGCGGGTTGCCGTTGAACAGCAGGCTCGACACCGAGCCCACCACCATCACGTTGAAGGCCAGGCTGTTGAGTAGCCCCTCGCCGGTATGGGCCCAGACCAGCGCGCCCAGCGCCGCCAGGAAGAACTCGGCCAGGATGCCGGCCGCCCCCACGTGCGCCCGCTGCCACTTGCTGCGCATGGCCCAGCTCGCCGAGGCGTCCACGTAGGGCAGGGGCGTGAGGATCAGGAACATCACGCCCAGCGTCGGCACCTGCCCGCCGTAGCGCTTGCAGACGAAGGCGTGATTGAGCTCGTGCAGCACCTTCACCAGCGTCAGGCTGGCGTACAGCCACGGCAGGTTGGACAGTGCCAGCAGGCCCTGGCCATGCTGCGCCAGCGCCTCGCGGTGCTGCAGCGCCGTCAACAGCCCGGCCAGCACCACGGCCGCCCACACCAGCCAGGCGCCCGGGCCCGTCAACAGCCGCACCAGCGGCAGCAGCCGGTCGAGCAGCCGTTCGGGGTTGAGCAGCGGCACCCGCACGAAGAGGAACGACATCCACTTGCCGAGGGCCTCGCGCTGGCGGTTGCGCTGCCCGCGCTCGTAGATCGCCTCGTGGTGCGCCCCGCCGTGGAACTGCAGCAGGTTGGACAGGTGCAGTTGCGACAGCAGCCGCACCACCTCGTCCTGCCCCGGCGTCTCATGGGGGCAGGCTTGGGCGAGCTCGCGCCAGACCTCGTCCACCGTGCGCTCGGTCGTGAGCGCCTTCAGGAAGGCCCAGGCCTGCGGGCGCACGCGGAAGAAGCGGTGCGAGTAGGCGTCCTCCAGCACCATCCAGGGCTCGCCCCGGTAGCGCTGGTACTGCACCTTGACCGTGGGCAGCAGCGCCACGCGGGCGTCGGCCACCTGGTACCAGGAATCGCTGAAGGTTGCGCCGGCCATCGTTGTCTCTACCGCTCCCGCCGCACGTTCACCACCACAGCGCCAGGCGCACGGTGTCCACCAGGCGGTGGGTCAGGATCCAGGCCACGTTGCGCTCGCCCGCATCGATGCGCACGGCGCCGCTCATGCCGGGGCGCCACCACGCCTCCGGGGCCGTCGCCAATTCCGCGCGCACCTGGAAGTGGTTGCCCTCCTGGCCCTTGGTCTGGGCCACCGGGACCACGGCCGTCACCTTCAGCGGGATGGCCTGGTCGGTGCGGCCCACCAGCACCAGCTCGCCGGTGGCCCCGGGATGGACCTGCGCCGCGTCGCGTTCGGACACCTGCACCACTGCGTACAGGCCCTCAATGCGTGCCACACGGTAGAGCTTGTCGCCCTTGCGCACCGGCGCACCCTGCAGCTCCTTGCGCTCGCCCTCGACCACCACGCCGTCGAAGGGCGCCAGCTGCACCGCCTGCGCCAGCATCTCGCCCACGCGCGCCAGGCGCGCCTGCGCCTGCGCCGCGCGGGCGGAGGCGATTTCCAGCTCCGCCAGCGCGCCCGCCGCGCGCGCCTTGTCGGCCTCGGCGGTGTAGCGGTTGAGCTCGGCGCGCGCATCGGTCTCCTGCTGGCGCAGGTCACGCGTGTCCAGCGTGGCGAGCACCTGCCCGGCGCGCACGGCGTCGCCGGCGCTGGCCCGCGCTTCCTCGATGCGGCCGTCGAACTGCGCGCTGAGGATGCGCGTGCTGTCGGTAGCCATCTGACCGCTGGCGTGGATGCGGTAATCCCAGCTCGCAAGCAGCGCGTACACCACGAACAGCCCCAGCGCCACAGCCAGCGCCTTGAGCACGGCGTGCTCGGGGCCGAGCCAGCTGCGCAGATGCGCCAGCACGGCGTCGCGCAGGCGCAGCGGCCAGGCCCGCTCTCGCGCGTGCAGCACTTCCAGCCACGGCAGCATGAGCTCCAGCGCGGACTGCAGCGCCTGGGCCAGGCCAGCGCCAGGCGCATCGCCGCTGAAGCCCAGCAGCAGCACGGCCTGGGCCGGGTCCTCGCCCTTGCTCAGCGGCAGCGACAGCAGGTGCACATCGTCCAGGGCCTGCTGCAGCAACGCGTGCGCGGCCAGGGCGCCTGCGGGTGCGCCGCGGGCCAGGCTGACGGGCGTGTCGTGGTCCAGCGCCTCGTCCAGCGCGTCCTCGGTCAGCACCACTTGCTGGCTGCGCCGGTCGAAGCGCTCCAGGTGGCTGATCGCCACGGCTTCGATGCCGGTGGCGGTGCGCCAGCCCAGTACCACCTGCGAGGCGCCGCAGTGGGCGCTCAGGGCGTTGACCAGGGTCAGCGTGGCGCTGCCGAAGCGCTCGCACTGCATCACCTGCGCGCTGAGGTCCAGCACGCCGGCCAGATCGGCGCCGGGGCGGGCTGGCGTGGCCTGCGCCGTGTCCGCCGGTACGGCCGTCGCCAGGGCGGGTGCCGTGGGCAGGTCGGCCACCAGCTGGGCACGCAGCAGCAGCTCGTTGAGCTGCCCGCGCTCGCGTTCGTCCAGCTGCAGCAGCGCCCAGCCGCCGGGCAGCCGCGGCAGCCGCACGCAGGCCCACCATGCGCTGCGGCCGTCGGGCAGCCGCCTGGGACAGGCGGCATGGCCCTGCGCCTGGGCGCGGGCCGTCAATGCGTCGAGCTCGTCCTGCCAGGCGGCCTCCTGCGCCTGGTCCGCGCCCTGGGCGCCGGCCGAGCGGCCCAGCACGGTCCAGGGCCCGTCCCGCTGCTGCAGCAGCCAAGCCGCCTGGGCCCGGCACAAGCGCTGCAGGCTGTCCGCGAAGCGTGTCCAGTAGCCCTCGCTTCCCGGCGTGAGCGCACGCAGCGCCTGGAACGAATCGATGACCTCGCGCGCGCTGGGCGCCGCGGCGGCCGCCGCTTCCGCGCTCACCGGGCGGCTCCGGGCACTTGCAGGTAGCCCTTGACGCCCGAGGGCACCCGGGCGTCGGCGTTGGCGAAGCGCACGCGCAACTCGACCAGGCCGCTGGCCGGGTCCACGGCGGGTGACACGAAGGTCAGCTCGCCCTTCACCTCCGGCAGGCCGAGCGCGGGCTCGAAGCGCACGGGCAGCGTCGTGCCCGTGCGCAGGCCGCGCGCCACGGCGGCGGGCACGTTGGCGCGCAGTTGGCATACCGACGCGTCCACGAGCTGCACCACGGCGTCTCCCGGCTTGGCCCATTCGCCGATCTCGATGTCGATCCGCGTCACGACGCCGCCCACGGGTGCCAGCAGCTGCCGCAGCTGGCGCTCCTGCTCGGCGCCCTGGAGCTCGATGCGCTCGCGCTTCTTCTGCGCCTGCAGCTGCGCCAGGCGCGAGCGGGCTGTCACCACGTCCAACTCCACCCGCGCGGCCTCCTCGCGGCTGACCGCACCGCGCGTGCCCTGCAGCTTGCGCATGTCCTCGTGCAGCGGCTCGACGATGCGCAGCCGCTCCTGCGTGGCCTGCATCTCGGACTGGTCTTCGAGCACCACCTTGCGGCGCTGCTCCTCGGTGGCCTGCATGCGGTCGTCCAGCGCCAGCAGCGCCTGGCGCGCTTCCACCCGCTTGCCCGGCTCGACCAGCACGCGCGAGACGATGCCCGGCACCGGCACGCTGAGCGTGAGATCGTGGCGCGGGTAGACGATGCCGACGTACTCGGCAGCCAGCGCCTGCTGCGACGTGGCCGCCATCCAGGCCAGGCCCAAGCCGGCGGCCAGGCGCGCCCAGACCCCGGCTCGCATCGGATGTTGCATATCAATCCTCCAGGCGCACATCGTGTGTGCTCAGCAGCGTGCCTTGCGCCATCTGCAACGCCACACGCGCCAGTGCCAGCCGTGCCTGTGCATCGGCGTGGCGCAGCCGCGCTTCCAGCGCCTCCATCTCGCGGCGCAGGAGGCGGTTGAGTGGTGCGATGCCCACGGCGAACTGCTGGCGCTCGGCTTCCAGCGTGTCCTCGCGGGCCTGTACTTCGGTACCGGCCTGTGCCAGCTCCTGCTGCGCGGCAGCGAACTGCGCGCTGCGGCTATACAGGTCGTTGGACAGCGCCTGGCGCACGGACGAGCCTTCGAGCTCGGCCTGCTCGATCTTGAGCGTCTGGGCCCGGTACTGGGCCTCGGCGCGCGGGTCGTGGCCGAAAGGCATGTCCACCGCCACGCCGACATACCAGTCGGGATGTCCACCGCGCATGGCGTCGCGCGTGGATTCGCTTGGCCCGTAGGCCAGGCCGTTGGTGCTGTAGCTCATCTGCAGGTCTACGCCCGGCTTGCGGCGGTCGTTGGCAAAGCGCAGCCGCAGCTGGGCCTGGTCGCGGCGCAGCTGGGCCATGCGCCACGCCGGCCAACTCTGCAGCGCGGCGTCCAGCGGCACCTCCGGCACGGCGGACGCCACGGCGTCCTGCGGCGGCACGACCAGGCGCCAGCCCTTGTCCTCGGGCGGCAGGTCCAGCAGCGTGCGCAGCCGCGCCTCGCCTTCGGCCACGGCCTGCACGCCGCGCGCGAGGTCGGCCTCGCGGTTGGCGACGGTGGCCAGGGCCTCGGCCTGTGCGCCGGGCGCCAGGCGGCCGCCGTTGACGCGGGCCTGCACGTCGGCCAGCAGCTCGCGGGCGTTGTCCAGCGACTGGCTGCGGATGGCCTGTGCCGCGTAGGCGCGCTGCAGCTGCCAGAACGCGGTGAGGGCCTCGCCGCCGATGCGATGGAGCTGCTGGCGGTACTGCCAAGCGGCGATCTGGCGCTCGGCGTCGGCCACGCGCAGATCGGTTTCGACCACGTCGCGCCCGGCGCCGCGCCACAGCGGCTGGCGGATGGTGAGCACCAGTGCGGCGGTGCTCTCGCGATCGCTGCGGGCCAGCGGTGCCGCGGCAATCACGTTGTTGATCTTCTGGCTGGTGCGCAGGCCCAGCGACAGCTCCGCGCCGGTGGGCGCGCGCATGCGCACGCCGGTTTCCGCCGCGCGCACGCGCTCGTCCAGCGTCGTGATCTGGCCGAACAGCGCCGCGAGCTGCTGCTCGATGGTGCGCTGCAGGTGCCGGCCTTCGATACGGGCGTTGACGTACAGCGACGGCCGGTACAGGCCCGTCTCGGCCTGGAAGCCCTCATCGGCGATGCGCGACTGCAGCCGCGAGTAGCTCACGTCGGCGTTGTGCACGAGCGCCAGCTGCAGCAGCCGGCTGGGATCGAGCTCGGGCGGCAGGGAAGTTGCGGCCGCACCCGGGGCCTGCGCGCTGACCATGCAGGGCAGCACGGCGAGCACGGCGGCCCGCCCGAGTCGCAGCAAACGCGGGAAAATCATGACTACTGGGGCAATGGCTGCCACGGCTAGCATAAAAAAATGCCGTGCCCCCGCGTGCGGCACGCGGGGGCGCGGCAGGCAGGCCGCGGCCTGGGAATCAGTTGGCCGAGGCCGGAGCAGCGGCGTTGCGCTTGTCCTTCAGCGTCATCAGGCGCTCGATCTGGGCCAGCGAGATCAGCTGTGCGTAGATCGCGGGCAGGTAGCGCTTGGCACGCAGCTCCAGGAAACGGTCGTCGGAGAGGTTGTTGAGCCGCTCCTCGTTGATGACGTAGCAACCGGCAATGTTCTTGACGCGGTCGTTCTCGCGCACGCGCATGTTCAGCGGCGTGAGCATGTTGTTCTGCGCCAGGAACTTGGCGAACTCGCGCGTGAGCGCGTCCATCTGCTGCAGCTCCGACAGGTAGCGCTTGACGTTCTCGATCACCTGCGTGGGCTGGCCCTTGTCGTCGAACAGCGCGGCACCCTCGGTGTCGCTGACGAGCTCGCTGGCCTCGTCGATGCAGATCGTGAACTGGCCTTCCTGGTCGGTGCTGGCCAGCGCGAAGGGGTAACGGCGGATGATGGCCGGCACGTAGGAGGCTTCCCACTTGCCGCCTTCGCCCACGAACAGGTTCTCACTTGCGTCCAGGCCCAGCAGCGCCACCGGGCGGAATTCGTCCTGTGCCTTGTCTTCCAGGAACACGATGGGGTAGACGGCCGAGGCGCGCGCGAACTCGTGCATCGTCACGTAGGCGATGTGGAACTGCGACGCAAAGCTGAAGCCGTTGATCTCGCGGATCTTCTTCTGCGCATGGCGCTCGCGATTGACGGGGACGACTTTTTCGAACATGAGTACTCCGGGCAATGAAAATGTGTCAACGACAGGTGGTAGGCGCCGTCCGGCGCACCACCGCAGTGTGAGGTGGCGACTTCGCGGTATTGCGTGGCTGCCTCGGCAGCCAACCCACACGGCCGTAGGTGCGTTGGAGAAATCCTTCGCACCCGGCCGCCCTGTGTTGGCGACGGAGGCACTGTAGCCGCGAGCCCGCCGTTAAGATCACTAAGTAATGCGGCCAATTTCTCGCTATTTCCCACCGGCTGCGATTTAACGTGTCCATTCCGCTGTCCCGACCCGACTTGCCCCCCCTCGATGCCCTTGTTCCGATGTTGGAAGACATATGGGAAAGTGGGGTCTTGAGCAACGGCGGTCCCTATCATCAGCGCTTCGAGCAGGCGTTGCGCGAGCAACTCCAGGTGGAGCATGTGAACTTGTTCGCGAATGCCACCTTGGGCTTGATCGCCGCGCTCAAGGCACTCGGCCTCCAAGGGGGAGAGGTGGTCACGACGCCGTACACCTTCGTGGCGACGGCCAACGCCCTGCGCTGGGCCGGGCTCACGCCGGTGTTCGCCGACATCGACCCGCACACGCTCAACCTCGATCCCGCCGCCGTGCGGGCGGCCATTGGTCCGCGCACGGTGGCCCTGCTGCCAGTTCACACTTATGGTAACCCTTGCAACCATGGGTCCATGGCGGACCTGGCCGGGCAGCATGGGCTCAAGCTGGTGTATGACGCCGCGCCGTGCTTCGGCGTGCGCGCGGGCGGGCGCAGCGTGCTGGCCCAGGGGGATGCGTCCGTCGTCAGCTTCCACGCCACGAAGGTGTTCAACACCTTCGAAGGCGCGGCGGTCGTGTGCGCCGACGCGCGCGTGAGCGAACGGCTGGCCCGCCTGCGCAACCATGGCCTCGATCCTCGGACCGCGGTCGAGGAGCCCGGCCTCAATGCCAAGATGAGCGAGTTCAACGCGGCGCTGGGCCTGCTGCAGCTGGAGCGCGTGGCGCAGGCGATCGAGTGCCGTCGCGAGATCGACCGCCGCTACCGGCAGGCCCTGGGCGGTGTCTCAGGAGTGGAATGCCTGGCCCTGCCCGCGGGCGTGGAGCTCAACCATGCCTACTTCCCGATCTTCGTCGGCGCGGGCTATCCGTTGGGCCGCGACGCACTGTACCAGCGGCTGCAGGACCATGGCGTCGATGCGCGGCGCTACTTCCATCCCCTGGTCTGCGAGCTGCCGGCCTACTGGCGCGCGCCGGTACGGCAGGATGAGCTGCCGGCGGCGCGCCGCCGCGCGGCCGAGGTGGTCTGCCTGCCCATCCATCCGGCCTTGACGCAGGCGCAGCAGGCCTTCGTGATCGACCTCATCGTGCGCCCGCACGCTGCGCCCGCCGTGCGGGCCGGGGCGCCGGCGTGAGCGCCTGGCCCCCGCCCGGTTCCGGGATGGAAGCTGCCGCCCTCGGCTCGGCGGCCCAGGCGCGGCTCGCGGTGGTGCGGCAGTGGCGCCTCCAGGGACACCTGGAGCGGGCCCAGGCCCTGTGCCAGCAGTTGCTGACCCGGCAACCCGCGCTCGGGGCCGCATGGCACGAGCTTGGCCTCATCGATCGCGCGGCCGGACGCCATGGGCTGGCCGCGCAGCGCTTCGCGCACGCGGCACGCCATGCTCCCAGCGACACGGTGCTGGCCGACCTGGGCGCGGCGCTGCTGGCCACGCGTGAGCATGAGCGGGCCGCCGCGATCTGGCAGGACCTCGTGGCGCGCAACCCGGACGCCGCCCCCCACCATGCCAACCATGGCGTGGCGCTGGCCCGCCTGGGGCAGCTCGGCGAGGCGGTGGCCTGCTACCGGCGCGCGCTGGCGCTGGACCCCGCGCTGCCGGGTGTGCGCAGCAACCTCGCCAGTGCGCTTCGCAATCTCGGCGATCCGGAAGGCTTGGCGCTGCAGGAATACGAACGCGCCCTGGAGACCGCGCCGCACGACCACCGGCTGCGCAGCAACTGGCTCTATGCCAGCAGCCACCAGTGCGACCTGTCGCCGGCCGAGCTCTACCGCCGCCACCGCAGCTACGGCCTGGCTCTGGCCGACGTGCCGCGCCTGCCCGAAGTGCGGCCCGACCCCGCGCAGGCGTCCCGGCGTCGCCTGCGCATTGGCTTCGTGTCGGCCGATCTGCGCAGCCACGCCGTGGCCTTCTTCATCAAGCCGGTGTGGCAGACCATCGACCGCTCCCGCTTCGAGGTCTGGGTGTATGCCAACAGCCCGGTGCAGGACGAGACGACCTCGGCCCTGCGCGCCCTCTCCGATGCCTGGTGCGAGGCCCATGCCCTGAGCGACGAAGCGCTGGCAGCACGCATCCGGGCTGATGGCATCGACGTGCTGGTGGACCTGTCCGGCCACACGGCAGGCAACCGGTTGCCCGTGTTCGCCCGCAAGCCCGCGCCGGTGCAGGCGAGTTGGATCGGCTACCCGTGCAGCACCGGCCTGCCGGCCATCGACTACCTGTTCACGGACGCCTTCATGGCGCCGCCAGGCGCGGTCGATGAAAACTTCGTGGAGAAGCTGGTGCGCCTGCCGGCCGCCGTCTGCTTCCAGCCGCCGGCCTGGGCGCCCGAGGTCGGCCCGTTGCCCGCGCTGTCCCGAGGCCATATCACTTTTGGCAGTTTCCACCGGCCCGCCAAGCTCACCGAACGCTCTCTGGCGCGCTGGGCCGCCGTGCTGCAGGCCGTGCCCGGTGCCGTGCTGCTGCTGGGGCCCTGCGACGATGCCGAGATGCAGGCGCGGCTCCGGGCGCGCTTCGAGGCCCACGGTGTCGGTGCCGAGCGGCTGCGCCTGCATCCGCGGCGGCCGCTGGCGGAATACCTGGCGCTGCACGGCGAGATCGACCTGATGCTCGACGCCTGCGAGTTCTCCGGCGGCACCACCTCGGCCCACGCAGTGTGGATGGGCGTGCCCGTGCTCACGGTAGCCGGCGAGGCCATGCCCGCGCGGCAGAGTGCCACCATCCTTCACCACCTGGGACTCGGCGGCTTCATCGCCGCGGACGAACATCGTTTCGTCGAGCGGGCCGTGGCGTGGGCTGCCGCGCCGCACGAACTGGTCTCGATTCGCGCCACGCTGCGGCAGCGCATACGGTCGCTGCCGTTGCTGCAGGATCACCTCGTCACCCGGGGCTTCGAGCGGGCGCTGGCCTGCGCGTGGCAGCGCTGGCGCGACGGCCTGCCGGCGGCGGCCATGACCGTCAGCGCCGACGCCACCCGCTGCGAAGTCCACGAGACTGCCCAAATGCCATGACATCGGCTGCCTGGAACATTCGCGCGCTTGCCAGTCTGCCGGTGGCGGCCGTGGACGAGCGCGTCGTGCTCATCGGTGCCGGCGCGCTGGCGCGCGACATCGTGGAGGTGGCCGGCGTCGCTGCCTTCTGCGGCGTGTACGTCGATCCCCGCTTCGAGAGCCCGGGCCTGCCCGGGCTGCCGGTATTCCGCGATTGGGCGGCCGTGCGCACCGTGGCCACGCACTATGCGCTGGGCTTCCTGGACACCGCCCAACGCCCGGCGGCGCATGCGGCCGCCGCGGCGGCCGGCCTGCTGCCGGCCTCGCCCATGGTCTCGGCGCGTGCGGTCGTCTCGCCGCTGGCGTCGCTGGCGCCCGGCTGCCTCGTGGGCCATCACGCCGTGATCGGCGCCTGCGTGCGCCTGCATCACGACACGCTGGTGATGCACAACGCCGTCATCGGCCACGACTGCGAGATCGGCGACAACACCGTCGTGCTGCCGGGAGCCTGGATCGGCGGTTATGTGAGTGTCGGTTGTGGCGGCTTCATCGGGGCCAACAGCGTGATCTCGCCGCGGCTGCGCCTGGGCCGCAACGTGATGCTCGCGCCCGGCGCCGCGTGCCTGCGCGACGTGCCGGACGACATCCTCGTGATCGGCAATCCAGGCCGTTTCACGTCGCGCCCGACGGCCTGAGAGCCACCCCTTTCAAGGTCAGTTCCTCAGTCAACTCGGCCGCGGGCCAGAACACGCGCTGTCGCGACATGGCGAGAGGCTTCGCGGTGCGTGACGTAGTTTTTCTTGGCCGCAGGCTTGGCCGCGCGGCGATGGCGGCGCAACTGGGCGGGCTGGACATGCGCCGCAACGTCCAGCAGCGCCTGCGCCAGTGCCGCAGCATCAAGCTGCTCATAGGCGAGCCAGGCCTGCGGCTCTACAGCCACGAGCATGCCCGCGTAATGCGCACGGACCTCGCTGGCCAAGTAGTACAGCGAGACATCGTCCACGTCGGTTAGCGCGCTCGCATGGCGCGCGTACACAGCCGCCTGCAGCACCGCGAGCACGTTGTACGCCAGCACCGCCACGCCAAAGGCCAGCAG
>NZ_KE387208.1:153144-308183 GCF_000430725.1 Azohydromonas australica DSM 1124 | reverse complement strand
GCATCGATTGGATCGTGACCAACGATCTATCTCAGGATTCCACGGATGCAACACAAGAAGCGTGCGGCACGCGTTGGAAGATTGAGCAGTTTCATCGCGAATTCAAGCAGCTCACTGGAGCGGAAAAATGCCAGTGCCGGCGCGGCCGGATGCAGCGCAACCATATTGCTTGTGCCGTGCTGGTTTGGGATTGCTTGGCAGCTCAGGCGCGACAGGTCGGGAAAACACTCTATCAGCTCAAACGCGAGATGCTGTCCAACTATCTAAGAGCCGAGCTGCGCAGCCCGGCGGTGCGGATGGTGCTCGTTGCGTAAGTCCTATGATTGATGGCCAGCCCGGCGCCTGCCGTCACGGCAAAGCGCGGCAGCGTGGTGAAATGGGATTCCCGGCTCTGGAAGGTCAGTCGGGCATTGAGCCCATAATTCACCAAGGCACTGAGGAGAAAACCAACACCCGAGGCCTGCAGCAGCGGCCATCCCAGGCCCAGCGTGAATATCAAGATCAGCAGGTAATGCAGGCCCGTGGCAAACCCGCCGACCAGAAGGAACAAAGTCAGGCGGCGTGCCGAAACGTTATGGCTGGAATTCAGACTAAGGTTGCTGCCCATTGAAGACATGGAAACGCGTCAAGCTGCACAGCCCAGGGTCTCAGGCGCTACACGCATCCAAATACAAGGCGCGCAGATGAGTTCGTTTTGTGCCGTCAGGTTCTTTGCTTCGAAAGAAAAAAATTTTACGCGCCGGGCTTCAGGAATGTCAGCGGAGGTTATTGCGCTCGCCCGGTTCGTGAACTATTTGGAAAAAAATAAGGGTCGACTTGAAGTCGACCCTGGAATCCTGCTTGGATAGATGGCGGCGGCGGGTGCCGCGGCAGGACGCGGTGCCTTATCCGACGATGCGCACCGGCACGAAAATCCGGCTGTCCCCGCGCTGGATCAGCAGCGCCACCGACTTGTCGGACTTGGACACCACCTCGCGCACCTGCTCGATGCTCCTGACTGGCGTGCCGTTGACGGCCACCAGCACGTCGCCGGGCTGCACGCCCGCGCGCGCCGAGGGGCCGGTGGCGTTTTCCACCACCAGGCCGGCGTCCACGCCCGCGCCACGGCGCTCCTGAGGCTGCAGCGGGCGCAGCGCCAGGCCCAGCTTGGCCTGCTGGCCCGGCGCGACGCTGTCGTCGGCCTGCGCCACCTTGGCCGAGCGGTCGGCCGCGTCGCCCAGCCGGGCGCTGATCTCCTCGCGTTTGCCGTGGCGCCAGACCTCCAGTGCCACCTGCTCGCCGGGGCTGGATTGACCGATGAGCGCGGGCAGGTCGCCCGAGGAGACGATGGGCTGGCCGTTGACCTTGCGGATCACGTCGCCCACCTGCAGCCCCGCCTTGGCAGCCGGGCCGCCGGCGTCCACGCTGGCCACCAGCGCGCCCTCGGGCTTGTCGAGCTTGAAGGAGTCGGCCAGCGTCTGGTTGACCTCCTGGATCGCCACGCCCAGCCGCGCGTGGCTGGCCTTGCCCGTGGCCACGATCTGGTCCTTGACCTTGGTCGCCAGCTCGATGGGGATCGCGAACGACAGCCCCATGTAGCCGCCGGAGCGGCTGTAGATCTGCGAGTTGATGCCCACCACCTCGCCGCGCGCGTTGAACAGCGGGCCGCCGGAGTTGCCGGGGTTGATCGCCACGTCGGTCTGCAGGAAGGGCACGTAGCCGTCGTCGGGCAGCGAGCGGCCCTTGGCGCTGACCACGCCCACGGTGACGCTGTTCTCGAACCCGAAGGGCGAGCCGATGGCCGCTACCCACTCGCCCGGGCGCAGGTCGCGCGTGCTGCCCAGCGGCACCGTGGGCAGGCCCTTGGCGTCGATCTTGATCACGGCCACGTCGGTCTTGGGATCCTCGCCCAGCACCTTGGCCTGGAACTCGCGCCGGTCGGTGAGCTTGACCGTCACCTCCTTGGCGCCGTGCACGACGTGCGCGTTGGTCAGGATCACGCCGTCGGCGCTGATGATGAAGCCCGAGCCCTGGCCGCGCACGGGCTGCTGCTGCTGCCCGCCGCGCGGATTGGGAACCGCGAATCCCGGCGGGCCGAAGCGGCGGAAGAACTCGTAGAACGGGTCGTTGGGGCTCATGCCCGGGGGCGCACCGCGCGGCGTGGCCTGCTCCTCGTCCTCGTTGCCCTCGTCGTTGCTCACCGCGCGCATGCCGCTGACGGCGATGTTGACCACCGCCGGGCCGTGGCGCTCCGTGATCAGCGAGAAGTCGGGTGCGCCCGCAACCGCTGCCACGGGTGCGTTGGCCGTGGCGGCGGCGTCACCGGTGGCCGGCACGGCCGCGCCGGCGTGGTGGCTGCTGACGAAGGTGGCGCCGGCGCCACCGATCACGCCGGCCGCCAGCAGGGCCAGGGTCAGCCGGGCAGGGGACATCGACAGGGTGCTCATGAAGGGGCCTCCTTGGCGAGAGTTGTCATTGGACATGCCGCCAATGTGCAGTCGGTCACTTAGACGGCTCTTAAAAAACAGGGCCAGGGTGGGGCACTTTGGCGCCGACACACTTCGGACAAGGTTCGCGGCCCGGTTCACAAAGGCTTCACGATCGGCGCGGACCTTTTGCGGACCATGGCGCCATGCAGCAGCCGACCGGCTGGTGCAAGCAGCTCAACACCACAGGAAGGCAGCAAGCCATGGTCCAGCAGTCGAAGCTCATGACGTTCACGAAAGCCATTGGTACGGCGCTGCTGGCCTGCGGCGCGATGGCCGCGCAGGCGGAGATCGTGGGCAGCGTCACCTACGGCGCGGACCCTCTGGGCGCCAGCGAGGCCGCGGGCTTCTACGGCGTGGTCAAGGGCAACGACACCGACCGCGACGGCAACAAGAAGGTCAACATCAACAAGCTGCCGGTGAACTGGGGCGGCGGCTGGACGCTGGCGGCCAAGGACAACACCGGCAGCAGCGACGACGAGAGCAACACCGTCAACGGCATCAAGTTCAGCGTGGACGCCGGCGCCAAGAGCAGCTCGGGCACCTGGACGCTCATCGGCACCGGCGGCGACCTGTCCACTGGCGATCCGCTGCACCTGGACATGGTGGCGGTGCTGAAATCCAGCACCAAGTTCGCGATGTACTACTTCCAGGACGTGCTGTTCGACGGGTCCGCCGGCGGCGACTGGCTCACGGCCTCGTTCAACAAGCAAGGCATCCGCCAAGCCCTCTCGCACATGAGCATCTACGTGCGCCAGGGCAGCGACGGCGGCTTCGCCTCGCCCATGGGCGAGATGTTCATGGCCACGCAGTTCATGGCACCGGAGATGGCGGAGGAAGCCGTGCCCGAGCCGGGCAGCCTGGCGCTGGCGAGCCTGGGCCTGCTCGGGGCGCTCGGCGTCAGCCGCCGGGCCTCGCGTCGTCACGCCTGAGCGGCTTCAGCCACGCGCGTCGAAGCGCACGTCCACCCGCAGCCCGCCCAGCCGCTGCGACTTCTCCAGCCGCAGCGCCGCGCCGTGCAGCTCGGCGATGGCCTTGACGATCGCCAGCCCCAGGCCGCTGCCCGGCGCCTCGGTGCCGGGGACGCGGTGGAAGCGGTCCAGCACGCGCTCGCGCTCCGCTTCCGGGATGCCGGGGCCGCTGTCCTCCACCACCAGCCGCATCGACGCGCCCTCGCGCTGCACCGACAGGTCCACCGTGCCGCCTTCGGGCGTGTACTTCAGCGCGTTGTCCAGCAGGTTGCGCATGAGGATGCGCAGCGCCTCGGCGTGCCCTTGCACCTGCCCAGGCTCGGCTTGCGGCACGCCCAGGTCGATGCCGCGCGCCTGCGCCTGCGGCACGGCGTCGGCCACCGCCAGGCGCGCCACCTCGGCCAGCGCCACCGGCACCGCCGGCGTCGCCGAGGCGGAGCCGGCCTGGTGGCGCGCCAGCACCAGCAGCTGCTCCACCAGCCGCGTGGCCCGGTCGATGCCGGCCGTCAGGCGCTGGATGGCGCGCTCGCGCGTGGCCTCGTCCGGCGCACGCTGCAGGCCCTGCACCTGCAGCTTCAGCGCCGCCAGCGGCGAGCGCAGCTCGTGCGCGGCGTCGGCGACGAAGCTCTTCTGCGCCTCGAAGGCCTGGCGCACCCGCACGAACAGCAGGTTGAGCTCGTCGGCCAGCGGCTGGATCTCCTCGGGCAGGTCGCGCCCGTGCACCGCGCCCAGGTTCTCGGCCTGGCGCGAGGCCACCTGGCGCTGCAGCCGCTGCACCGGCGCCAGCGAGCTGCTGACCACGGCCCAGGCCAGCAGCATCAGCAGCGGCGCCAGCACGCCGATGGGCGCCACGGTGCGCAGCGCCAGCGTGCGCGCCATCTCGCGCCGCGCCGCCATGTCCTGCGCCACCTGGATCACCTGCGTGCGCGTCTGCAGCGAGAACACGCGGTAGGTGCTGCCGTGCGCCTGCACGTCGGAGAAGCCCAGCACCGCGCGCTGCGGCAGCGCCGCGCGCGCGGCGGACTGGAACACGCGCAGCCCGTCGGCGGTCCAGACCTGCACCACGAACTCGAAGTTCTCGGCCTCGGCCGCATCGGGCAGCCCGCCGCGCGAGGTCAGCCCGGGGCGCAGCGCCAGCGCCATCTGCTGCATGTGGTAGTCGAAGATCTGGTCGGCCTCGGCGCGCGCGGTGCCGTAGGCGGCGATGCCCTGCGCCAGCGCGGTGAGCACGATGGCCGCCAGCAGCAGCCACAGCAGCCGCGCGCGCAGGGATTGCGGCAGTCGAATCCGCATGGGGTCCTCCCGCGTCCTGCGTCAGCCCTTGGGCACCATGTAGCCCAGGCCGCGCACGTTGAGGATGGTGTCCGCCCCCAGTTTCTTGCGCAGCCCGTGGATGTAGACCTCCACGGCGTTGGAGCTGATGCCGTCGCGCCAGCCGTAGAGCTTCTCCTCCAGTTGCGAGCGTGACAGCACCATGCCCGGGCGCGCGATCAGCGGCTCCAGCACGGCCCACTCGCGTGCCGACAGCACCACCGGCTGGCTGCCCACGCTGGCCTCGCGCGTGGCCGGGTTGAGCGAGACGCCCCGGTGCTCGTACACGGGCTCGGCGCGCCCGGCGGCGCGGCGCAGCAGGGCGCGGATGCGCGCCAGCAGCTCGTCGAGGTCGTAGGGCTTGAGCACGTAGTCGTCGGCGCCGGCGTCCAGGCCCTCGATGCGCTGGGCCACGGCGTCGCGCGCGGTGGTGACGAGCACGGGCGTGCGGTCCTTGCGCGCGCGCAGCGAGCGCAGCACCTCCAGCCCGTCGCGCCGGGGCAGACCCAGGTCCAGCAGCAGCAGGTCGTAGGCCTGCGTGTGCAGCGCCGTCTCGGCCATCTCGCCGTCCTTGACCCAGTCCACGGCGTAGTGCTCCGCGCGCAGCAGGTCCAGCACGGCCTCGCCGATCATCGTGTCGTCTTCCACCAGCAGCAGGCGCATGCCCGTCGTCCCTCCTTGAACCGAAAGCGGCGCGCATCATGCACCGCCGCCTGGGGCCCGGAGCCGGTGCTCAGGTCCAGTCGTCCCCGCCCCCGTCGAACTCCCCGCCGTCGCCCAGCATGTCGCCGCTGAACGGGTCGTTGCCCGGGTCCTGGCCGGGGTCCACGAACTCGTTGCCGCTGATGGCGTCCAGCGGCGACTGCATGTCGCCCGACAACAGGCCCTGCCCGGCACCGCCGGCGCCGCCGGCGCCGGGGTGGTCGTGCTCATGGAACAGCGCATCCAGCCCGTGGAAGAGCAGGCTGCCGCCCAGCACCCCCGCGCCCACCGCCGCGGCGTTGCGCAGGAAACCGCCGCCGGCCGACGCCGACGCCGCCGCGCCCGGCCCGTACCCCGGACCCGATCCGGGATAGCCGGGGTTCGCCCCGGCGGGCGCGCCGCGCTGGAAGAGGCCACCCCAGCGCGACGGCGACTGCGCCGTGCCCGCGGACTGCGGCGGGGCGTAGCCCTGGGCCGGCTGGCGCGGCGCCTGTCCCTGGCGCAGCTGCCGCAGCTCGGCCTGGGCCTGTTCCAGCGCCAGCTCCAGCATCAGCGCGCGCTGCAGCAGCAGGTAGGGCGCGTCGGGCCGCACCTTCAGCAGCGCGGCCAGCTCCAGCGCGGCGTCCTCGTCCTGGGGCGCCTCGGGCGCGCGCGACAGGCGCGTGACCAGGCGCACGACCCGGAGTCTTTCCTCTGCGTTCATCAGCTGTCTCCTGTGGCGGTCACGGCGGGAAGCGCCGCGATTCGAAGAATCTAGAGAGCAACCCTTAGACCGGCCTGAATCCGGGTCTGTCCCAAGGGCTGCGACTCACCGCCTGGAGCCCCTGCGGCGCCGACTATGATGGGTCCGATACCCCCAAAGGAGCGATTCACACATGGCACAGGCTGGTACGCAGGTCACCTCGGAGCTGCTCAACGCCCACGAAGCAGAGGTGCTGCAGCAGTGGTTGCAGCAGCTCAAGGAAGACGGGGCGCTGCACAGCGGCCGCATCCGCGAGGGCGAGCTGCAGACCCAGTGCAGCCAGTTCCTGCGCCTGCTGCGCGAAGCGCTCGGCGCCGGCACGCAGGACATCGACGCTCCCGCCTTCGCCCCGGTGCGCGAGATGCTGAGCGACGTCTCGGCCTCGCGTGCCACGCAGGGCTTCAGCCCGCGCGAGACCACGCTCTTCATCTTCTCGCTCAAGCAGCCGCTGTTCGACGTGTTCGGCCGCCACGCGGTGGCCGACCAGACCGTCATGATGGCCGCCAACTGGAGCATGGGGCTGCTGCTGGACCGGCTGGGCCTCTACACCATGGAGGCCTACCAGCGCACGCGCGAGGAGCTGATCGTGCGCCAGCAGCAGGAGATCGCCGAGCTCTCCACGCCCGTGATCAAGCTGTGGGACGGCATCCTGGCGCTGCCGCTCATCGGCACGCTGGACAGCCAGCGCACGCAGGTGGTGATGGAGAACCTGCTGGAGTCCATCGTCCAGCAGAGCGCGGGCATCGCCATCATCGACATCACCGGCGTGCCCACGGTGGACACGCTCACCGCGCAGCACCTGCTCAAGACCGTGGCCGCGGCGCGGCTCATGGGCGCGGACTGCATCATCAGCGGCATCCGCCCGCAGATCGCGCAGACCATGGTGCACCTGGGCGTGGAGCTGGACGTGGTGTCCAAGGCCACGCTGGCCGACGCCTTCGCGCTGGCGCTGGCCCGGCAGGGCCGCGGCGTCATGAGGCGCCGCACCGACGCGCTTTCCGGCGGCCACGCACCGCAGGCCTGAGCCCATGGACCGCATTCCCATCCTCAAGCTGGGCAACGTGCTGCTGGTGACGATCCAGGTGGACATGCACGACGAGCTGGCCTCGGCGCTGGAGGAGGACCTCACCCAGCGCATCGTCGCGGTGGGCGCGCGCGGCGTGCTCATCGACATCTCCGCGCTGGAGATCGTGGACAGCTTCATGGGCCGCATGCTGGACAACATCGCCGCGGTGTCGCGCATCCTCGACGCCGACACGGTGGTGGTGGGCATGCGCCCGGCGGTGGCCATCACGCTGGTGGAGCTGGGCCTGTCGCTGCACGGCGTGAAGACCGCGCTCGACGTGGACAAGGGCCTGGCGCTGATCGCCGGCTCCGCGCGCCACGCCTGGCGCAACGCCGTGGCCTCCGACGATGAGGACGGCGCCTACGGTGAGTGACGTCCTGGAAATCCGAAGCTCCGAGGACGTGGTGCGGGTGCGCCAGCGCGTGCGCGCCGTGGCGGTGGAGGCCGGGCTGAGCCTGGTGGACCAGACCAAGATCGTCACCGCCGCCAGCGAGCTGGCGCGCAACACGCTGGACTACGGCGGCGGCGGCACGGTGCGCATCGAGCTCGTGGCCGGTCCGCGGCGCGGCGTGCGCATGCAGTTCGAGGACCAGGGCCCGGGCATCCCCGACATCGCCGCCGCGCTGCGCGACGGCTTCACCACGGGTGGCGGCCTGGGCCTGGGCCTGGGCGGCGCCAAGCGGCTGTCCAGCGAGTTCGCCATCGACTCCACGCCGGGGCAGGGCACGCGCATCACGATCGCGCGTTTCAAGTGAACGACCACCACGGGAGCGGCAGTCCATGTTCGAAGTGATGGTCAACGATTCCAGCGCCGTGGCCGAGGCGCGGCGCCGCGCGGTGGCCGCCGCCGCGGCGCTGGGTTTCGACGAGGTGCGCGCCGGGCAGCTCGCCATCGTCGCCACCGAGCTGGGCACGAACCTGCTCAAGCACGGCGGTGGGGGCGGGCGGCTGCTGGTGGGCTGCGGCAGCGACCGCATCGAGCTGCTGGCGCTGGACAAGGGCCCCGGCATGACCGACGTCGCCGCCTGCATGGCCGACGGCTACTCCTCCGCCGGCACCGCGGGCAACGGCCTGGGCGCCGTGCGGCGCCTGGCGCAGTCCTTCCACGTCGCGTCCTGGCCGGGCAAGGGCACGGCGGTGCAGGCCTGCCTGTCGCGCAGGGGCGAGGCGGCCTGCGAGCCGGCCCATGACGAGGCGCTGGGCGGGGTGAGCATCGCCAAGCCCGGCGAGCGCGCCTGCGGCGACGCCTGGGCCACGCATGCGGACGGGCCCGTGCGCACCGTGTTCATGGTCGACGGCCTGGGCCACGGCACCGAGGCCGCGGTGGCGGCCAACGAGGCGGTGGCGCAGTTCCAGCGCAGCCGCCACGAGCCGCCGACGCAGATCGTGCACGCGGTGCACCAGGCGCTGCGCCACACCCGCGGCGGCGCGGTGGCGGTGGCGCGCATCGACCCGGGCAGCGCGACGGTCTCCTTCGTGGGCCTGGGCAACATCGCCGCGGCGGTGGTGGGCGGCGGCACGGTGCGGCGCATGGTCTCGCACAACGGCACCGCCGGGCACAACGCGCGAAAGATCCAGGCCTTCGACTACCCCTGCGGCCCCGGCGCGCTGCTGGTGATGCACTCCGACGGGCTGTCCTCCGGCTGGTCGCTGGACGCCTACCCGGGCCTGCAGCGCATGCACCCGCTGCTGGTGGCCGGCGTGCTCTACCGCGACTTCGCGCGCGGGCGCGACGACGCCACCGTGGTGGCCGCGCGCACGGAGGCGCCATGAACCAGGTGCTGGCCCGGCTGCCGCTGGCCACCGCGGCCGACGTGGTCGCGGCGCGGCAGAACGCGCACCGCCTGGCCGAGCGCCTGGGGCTGGACCGCCAGGCGCAGACGCGCATCGCCACCGCCGTGTCGGAGATGGCGCGCAACGCCTTCACGCACGCGCGCGGCGGCGAGGTCGAGCTGGCGGTGGACGCGCCGGCGCAGCCGCAGCACCTGTGCGTGACGGTGCGCGACCGCGGCCCGGGCATCGCCGAGCTGCAGGCCGTGCTCAACGGGCAGAAGACCTTCCAGCCCGGGCGCGGCACCGGGCTGCCCAGCGCGCGGCGCCTGGTGGACCGCTTCGAGATCGAGTCCGCGCCCGCCGGCACCACGGTGCGGCTGTGGCAGCGCATCCCCAAGGCGGCCGCGGCGCGGCTGGCGCCGGCAGCGTTGCAGGCCCTGGGCGCCGCGCTGGCCGGGGCGCGGCCCGATCCAATGGCGGCGCTGCACGAGCAGGACCGCGAGCTGATCCAGAGCCTGGCAGACCTGCAGGAACGCCAGACCGAGGCGGAGCGCCTGAACCGCGAGCTGGAGGAAACCAACCGCGGCGTGGTGGCGCTGTACTCGGAGCTGGACCAGAAGGCCGAGCAGCTGCGCAGTGCCAGCGACATGAAGTCGAAGTTCCTGTCGCACATGAGCCACGAGTTCCGCACGCCGCTGAACTCGATCCTGGCGCTGACGCGGCTGCTGGCCGACGGCGTGGACGGCGACCTCAACCACGAGCAGCAGCGCCAGGTGGAGTACGTCCGCCGCTCGGCGCAGGGGCTGCTGGACATGGTCAATGACCTGCTGGACCTAGCCAAGGTGGAGGCCGGGCGGCTGGACATCCGGCCCGAGGCCTTCAGCGTGGACGCGCTCTTCGCCGGGCTGCGCGGCTCGCTCAAGCCGCTGCTGGTGAACCCGGCAGTGGAGCTGGTCTTCGACGAGCCCACGGGGCTGCCCGAGCTCTACGCCGACGAGCAGAAGGTGACGCAGGTGCTGCGCAACCTGATCTCCAACGCGCTGAAGTTCACGCAGCGCGGCCACGTGCGCGTGGGCGCCCGCCACGACGCGGGCAGCGCCCGCATGGCGTTCACGGTGGAGGACACGGGCATCGGCATCGCGCCGGAGCACCTGCAGACCATCTTCGAGGAGTTCACGCAGGTGCAGGGCGCGCTGCAGCGCGGCGGCACGGGGCTGGGGCTGTCGCTGTCGCGGCGGCTGGCGCAGCTCATGGGCGGCGACATCACGGTGCGCAGCACCCCGGAGATGGGCTCCACCTTCGAGCTGTACCTCCCCCTTCGTTACGGGAGTTTCGCCGAGGTCCCGGAACCCGGCGAAGGCACGCCGGATGCCGCACAGCTCGTGGTGATCGATGACGAGGAGGCCTTCCGCTACGTCATCCGCCACATCGCGCAGGATGCGGGGCTGCGCGTGCTGGAGGCGGAGGACGGCGAGGCCGGGCTGGCGCTGGTGCGGCAAAGCCGTCCGGACGTGGTGATCCTGGATCTGCACATGCCGCGCCTGGACGGCTTCGCCGTGCTGCAGGCGCTGGCGGCCGACGCGCAGCTGCGCACGGTGCCGGTGGTGGTGTGCACGTCGCAGGCGCTGTCGCTGGACCAGAAGCGCGCCCTGGCCGCCGCCTACGCCATCGTGCCCAAGCACGACATCTCGCGCGACGGGCTCACCACACTCATCCACTCCGTGATCAATCAAGGGCGAGGGACTGCATGAGCGGCAGCAGCAGCATCAACGAGGGCAGCGCCGGCGCGGACGGTGCCCAGGGCAACGGCGCGGCGACCATCCTCAACGTCGACGACACCGAGCCCGCGCGCTACGCGAAGAACCGCACCCTGCGCCACGCGGGCTTCGAGGTGGTGGACGCTGTCTCGGGCCGCGAGGCGCTGGCGCAGATGGAGACGCTGCGCCCGGCGCTGGTGCTGCTGGACGTGCGGCTGCCCGACATCAGCGGCATCGAGGTGTGCAAGCAGATCAAGCTGCGCTGGCCCACCACCATGGTGCTGCAGACCTCGGCCACCTTCACCAGCGCCGCGGACCGCACGCGCGGGCTGGAGGGCGGCGCCGACGCCTACCTGATCCAGCCCATCGACCCCGACGAGCTCGTCGCCGCCGTGCGCGCGCTGCTGCGGCTGCATGCGGCCGAGAGCGGCACGCGCTCGCTCAACGAGAGCCTGGAGCGGCGCATCGAGGAGCGCACCCGCGCGCTGCACCAGGCCAACATCCGGCTCATCGAGCAGATCGCGCAGCGCGAGCGCGCCGAGGCGGTGCTGGTGCAGTCGCAGAAGATGGAGGCCGTCGGCCAGCTCACCGGCTCGATGGCGCACGACTTCAACAACATCCTGGCGTCGATGGTGGGCTACATCCACCTGGTGCAGCGCCTGTCGGGCGACCCGAAGCTCAGTGCGCTGCTGGACAAGGCGCTGGCCGCGGCCGAGCGCGGCAAGCAGCTCACGCTGCGGCTGCTGGCCTTCTCGCGCAGCAACGACCTGGTCACCGGCCCCACCGACGTGCGCACGCTGCTGCTGGGCCTGCGCGACTGGCTGCGCCAGGCGGTGGAGAGCGCCATCGCGCTGGACATCGAGCTGTCCGACGGCGCCGAGCTGGTGGCCGTGACCGACGCCAACCAGCTGGAGCTGGCGATCCTCAACCTCGTGCTCAACGCCAAGGACGCCATGCCCCAGGGCGGCAACATCAGCATCGAGGCCCGCGCGCAGCAGCTGGCCGAGCCCGAAGGGGAGCTGCTGCCCGGCGCCTACGTCGTCATCACCGTCACGGACACCGGTACCGGCATGACGCCGGAAGTGGCGGGCAAGGCCTTCGACCCCTTCTTCACCACCAAGCCCGTGGGCCGCGGCACGGGCCTGGGGCTGGCGCAGGTGGCCAACGTGGCGCGGCTGTCGCGGGGCGGCGCGCGCATCGCCAGCGAGCCGGGGCAGGGGACGCAGGTGTCGCTGTGGCTGGCCGCGGGCAGCGGCGCGGAACTCTCGCCCTTGGAGGAGCGCACGCTGCCGCGCAACCTGGCCGGGCGCGGCGAGCGGGTGCTGGTGATCGACGACGAGCCCGACATCCGCCGCACCATGGCCGAGCTGCTGCGCGACAACGGCTACGAGGTGCTCAGCGCCGCCGACGGCGGCGCGGCGCTGTCGGCCTACGCGGACTTCTCGCCGCAGGTGCTGCTGCTGGACCTGGGTCTGCCGGGGGGGCTCAGCGGCATCGAGGTGGCGCGGCGGCTGCGCCAGCTGTCGCCGCTGCTGCCCATCGTCTTCGTCAGCGGCCACGCCGACCGCGAGCTGCTGTGGACCGCCGTGCCCGGCGCGCGGCTGCTGCGCAAGCCCTTCCAGACCGAGGAGCTGTACGCCGAGGTGCGGCGCTGCCTGGACGAGCGGCAAGAGGCCTGAGGGGCGATGGCGACCCGCGGCGCGACGGACGGAACCTGGCCCTTGGCTTCCGGCACCTGGCGCGCCGGCAGCGCGGCTCGCGCCGGCTACAGGCTGCTGGCCACGGCGCTGGGGCACGAGCCGTCCGAGGGGTTGCCGGCCGCGGACCTGCGCGCGCTGTTCCAAGCCCCGGCCGACGGGCCGCTGTACCCGCCCGAATTCCTCTTCAGCCCGGTGGACGGGCGGGCGCTGGAGAGACCTGCCGAGGCCAAGCCGTGGATCGCGCCCTTTGGCGTGCCGCCCGTGGCGGCGACCGCGCCGGTCCACGCCCGCGGCCTGCTGCGGTGCGTGCAGCCGCTGCGGCTGGCGGCCCCGCGGGCCGTGCGTGAGGAACCGGCGCCGGCGGATGCGCGGCTGGCGCAAGTCCCGCCCGGGCACTACGAGTTTTTCTCGCTGCGTGCGGCCACCGCGGCGCCCGTGCTGCTGGCGCTGGACCCCGACCAGGGCGTGCCCCTGGCGTACCTGCCGCACAGCCGACGCTGGGAACCGCTGGCGCATCCGCAGGACCGGCTGCCTGCGCTTTCGGGATTGCCGCGCGCGTCCTGGCGCTGCGAAGTCGCGCAGGGCCGCAAGGGCTGCCGGCTGCTGCTGCCCACGCAGGCCGGCCTCGTGCGGCTGCTGCCCGATGTGCCGGCACTGCGCTTCGACCTGGAAGACGTGGGCGAGGCGCCGGCCCTGGGCAGTCCGATCCAGTTCGGCCGCCAAGTGTGGCTGCCGCTGCGCGGTACAGACGGCGGTGTGCAGCTCGCGGGCCTCGACGCTCACAACACGCTGGTGCAGCTGCCGCTGGCCGGCGGCCCCCGCGCTGCGGTGGCCGGGCCGCTGCAGGCGCCGGTGTCCACGGCGCAGTGGGCGGTGTGGCCCTGCGCCGCGGGCCAGTTGCGGCTGCGCCGCCGCGACGACGCTTTCGAGGCCGACTTCATGTCCTGGCCCGAGGGGCTGAACCCGGTGTTCGACTTCGGCTGCCCGTACCTGGCCCCCACCGGCAAGGTGTGGCAGCTGTGCGAGGACGAGCGGGCCGAGGGGCAGTTTCTCTACCTCCAGCTCGGAGAGGACCACGCCGAGCGCCAGGAGCTGTCCTCGCCACGCTCGTGCTCGGGCCGCGCCAGCTTCCGCTCCGCGGTGCGCGACCGCGACCTGCCTTGGGAGGAGCCCCTGCATGCCGACGACGGCCGCGAGCCCCGGGTGATGCTGCCCTTGCTGGAGAGCGCCGAGACCGGCGCCGTGGTGGGCTTGCGCGTGCCCGTGCTGCGCGGGCTGCGGGCCGTGTTCGAGCCCCCCGCGCGCAAGCCCTGCGTGCTGTTGTTCGATGACCCGCTGGACGGCGAGCAGGTCCTGCTCGACCTGTCGGGCGTGTCCGAGCCCTGGCGCACGCGGCTGTTCGTGCACGACGGCCACCTGTGGGCCTGCCACCCGGAACTCGACGCCATTCCCGGCTGGAGGCTGGCGCAGTGACCCCGCCGCGCTGCCAGGTCGCCGCCATCGTCGTGCTCGCCGCGGCGCTGCCGGTGCCGGCAGCGGCCATGCAGCACGCCTTCCTGGTCCAGAACTCGGGCTGGATGGAGCCCTTCTACGCCGACCCGGCCTCGCCCTTCAAGGCGCTGGTGGCAGCGGTGGCGCAGGCGGCGGTCGAGCCGCAGGACACGGTCTACACCCTGGCCTTCAGCCAGAGCAGCGCGGCCAACGAGTCGCCGCGGCTGCTATCCAAGGCCCAGGGCGCGGGCGAGGTGGCGCGCCACCTGGGGGCGCTGCAGGTGGCGCGCAAGGGTGCCGGGCCGGCGCTGGCGGACACCGACTTCCAGGAGGCCATCACCAAGACCATCACCGGCCCCTTCGGCGCCGCGCCAGGGGTGCTGTGGATTTTCACCAACAACCGCAACAGCCCCGGCAACGACCCGCGCACGGCCGAGCGCAACCGCGACTTCTACCGGCTGCTGCACCTGGAGCCCTCCATCACCCGCACGCTGGCGTTCCCGCTGAGCATGCCGGTGCAGGGCCGGCTCTACAGCGCGCGCGGGCTGATGGTCTATGCGCTGGCCTATGGCCAGAGCGCCTCGCAGGCCCTGGAGAACACCCTGGCCAAGGGCGCCCTGTCCCGGGTGCTGACGCAAGCGCCGGCACGCCTGAAGCCGCTGGACCAGGAGGCCGTGCGCATCGTCCCCGAGGCGGTGGCGAACGCCCGCCAGCTGCGCGCAAGCCTGGGCAGCGACCAGCGCACCATCGTGCTCGATGCGCAGTCCGGCGATCTGCGGCCCGAAGTGGTGCTGCAGGCCTCGCTGCAGAACCTGTTCTATCCCTACGCCATCCGCGAAGCCGAAGTGCACGCGCGGCTGGACGCCGCCGGGCAGCAGCTGCCGGTGCAGGTGACCCCGGCGCGGGTGCAGGCGCTGCAGCCCGGCGCGCGCCAGCCGGTCGAGGTGCGGCTGGCGCTGCCCATGGCGCAGGTGCCCTCGGCCTGGTCGGCGCAGGCGCTGGCGGCCATGGGCAAGCAGGTGCTGCTGCCGATGACGGTGGAGATCGGCCTGGCCGGGCAGCGGCTGGGGGTTTCGCCGGCCTTTGCCGAGCAGATGGCGGCGCTGTTTCCCGGCGATCCGCTACCGGAGGCGTTCACCCCGCCCGAGAGCGCGCGCGTGTCGCGGGCACGCGTGCCGCTGCTGTTGCGCGTGCAGTACCCGCTGGCGCCGGTGGTGGCGTTGCTGGGCGGCGTGCTGGCGCTGGTGGCGGGCGGGGCGGGCGCGGCGGTGGCCGCCTCGCGCAGCCGGCGCTACGAGCTGGCGGTGGACGGGCTGCAGCGCGCCGTCGTGCTCAAGCGCTTCAGCCGGCTGTCGGTGCGGGACCCCGAGGGGCAGGTGGTGGGCGAAGTGCGGCGCGGCTGGGGCCGGCCGCGGGTGGTTTCGACGGCGCAGGGGCACACGCTGGCCTTCACCGGCCGCTGAACGGGGTCCCTGCGCGATCCCGGGCACGCAAAGAGGCAAAAGGAGATCGCGATGGCGCAGGGAGACTTGTCCAACAGCAGCAGTGGCTTCAGCCTGCCGCCGCCCGGCGGCGAGGCCTCGGTGCCCAGCGGGACGGCCACGACGGCGATGCCGGGCGGCGAGGCGATGCCGCTGCCGCCCCTGGCCGACACCACCTCGCGCGACCTGCTCGTCGGCGGCGCGATCCTGCTGGTGCTCTTCATCGGCTTCTTCTTCGCCAAGAACGGCTACGCCAACGCGCTGGTGGCGCGGCGCGTGCCGCCGGTGAAGGCCAATGCGGCGGGCTGGGGGCTGTTCGTGGCGCTGGCCAGCATCGGCACGGCGGTGGTGCTCAGCGCGGTGAACGCCGCGCGCTTCATGACGCCGCTGATCCTGGTCCCGCTGGGCGCCGTGGCGCTGCTGTCGCTGGGGCTGATGGTGTTCAACGGCCGCCGGTAGCCGGGCCGTGCAAAGGGAGGCATGCACATGGCGACGAACGACGGTGGCAACGAAACCGAAACCGCGCCCGGCACCGGGCGCCGTGCCGACACCAGCATCGACGTGCGGCCCACGCTGTTCATCGGCGTGGGCGGCACCGGCATGGAGGTGCTGCTGCGGCTGCGCCGGCGCATCCTCAATGCGCTGTGGGGCCCGGCCGGCGCGCGGCTGCGGGTGGAAAGCCTGGCGGAGTTTCCGGTGGCGCAGTTCCTGCATTTCGACCTGGACACCGGCGCCGTCATCGAGCACGGCCGGGCGCAGGCCGACGACCTGCAGTACGAGCTGGTGCGCTTCAGCGATGACGAGAAGGTGGTCGAGCCGCTGGACATCCAGAAGTACAGCCGCGACGACGACGCGCTGGAGAAGTACCCCAACGTCAAGGAGTGGCTGCCGCTGACCCCGCGCAAGATGCGCGAGCTGGGCATCGATCCCGAGCGCGGCACGGGCCAGGTGCGCTGCCTCTCGCGGCTGTACTTCTTCGACAAGTACGCCAAGACGCGCGACAAGGTGCGCCTGAAGCTCAAGGACCTCAAGGCCGGGCTGTCGCACGAGCGGCAGCTCGCGCGGCTGGGGCTCAACATGGAGAGCAGCAAGTTCCGCGTCGTGGTGGTCGCCTCGGTGGCCGGCGGCACGGGCTCGGGGGCCTTCCTCGACATGGGCTGGCTGGTGCGCTGGCTGGCGCGCGCGGAGGTGGGGGCGGCCGACGTGGAGCTGATGCTGCTGCTGCCCACCGGCTACGCCGGCGCCAACAAGGACCGCACCGAGGCCAACAGCTATGCCGCGCTGATGGAGCTGGAATCGGCCATGCGCGGCAACCGAGCCCAGGTCGGGCGCTGGGACCCCTACGACCAGCCCGAGCTGCCGCCCGAGCCCTACAACGAGGTGTACCTGGTGGACACCGGCAACCTGGCGCGGCAGCACACCAAGCACGTGTCGGACGTGCACTTCATGCTGGCCGACGCGCTGTTCGAGGACTTCCTCTCGGGCGACTTCGCGCGGCGCAAGCGCTCGGTGGGCGTGAACCAGGCGCAGCACAAGAACCAGCTCCACGACGCCCGGCTGCCGCACAACCGCTTCGGCGATATGCGGCTGTCGTTCTCGATGCGCTACTCCGCCTTCGGCCAGGCGGTGCTCGACACGCGGCAGGCGGCGCGGCGCGAGCACCAGGCGCACCGCTGGGCCGCGGGCATGCTGCAGGCCTTCTTCGGCGTGGGCGCGGCCGACGCCCTCGCGCACCGCGCCACGGACCGGCAGCGCGACGACTTCATGGCGACCTACCTGGCGCTGCGGCCCATGCCCTTCGGCGCCTTCCCGCAGTTCTCGGATCCCGAGATCGAGCTCAAGCGCTCCAGCGGCGAGTTCATGGACTACTTCGTGGTCGAGGAGCTGCTGCAGGACCGCCATGGCCCGCTGGTCGCCGGCGTGGAGCAGCGCGTGAACCAGCGCATGGACGAGATCCGCAGCGGCTTCGACCGCAAGGAGTGGCCCGCGCAGGTGCGCGACGCAGCGCGGCAGCTCGAACGCGACGCGGTGCGCGACCAGGACTCCACCGCCGACACCACCGAGGACCGCGTGGCGCGGCGCCGCCGCGAGCAGCTGCTCAAGATCCAGGCCGCTGTGCGCGACCAGCTCTACGCCTACCTCGACAACAAGGACTACGGCGGGCTGGAGTACGTGCTGTCGCTGGTGGAACAGGTCAAGGACCGGCTCGAAGCGCCGGGCAGCGGGCTCATCGCCGCGCTGCGCACCAACGCCGAGCGCTACCGCGAGATCAAGGAGGCGGTGCGCAGCCGCGAGTTCGAGCGGCTGCTCAACAACCTGGAGCAGACCCAGGGCCGGCTCTTCGGCGGCGGCGAGAAGCAGGCGGTGGCCGTGATGGACCACCTGCGCCAGGAGATGGCCAATGCCGTGAGGTTCCACCTGCGCGCCAAGGCGGCCGACGAGGCCGCGCTGCTCATGGGCGAGGTGTCGGAATGGCTGGGCCGCAAGGGCGGCGTGGACGCGCAGGGGCGCGCCGTCTGGAGCGGCCTCATGGGCGAGCTGCAGGCCGGGCGCGAGGCGGTGGTGGCGATGCTGGCGCAGCTGCGCCGCGCCGACACCATCCTGCAGCGCGACCTGGGGCAGGAGCACGCCACGCTGATCCCGGTGGAGGCCGCCGAGCCCGAGGTGCGCCTGCCCGGCGCGGTGCAGCTGCGCCAGTGGGCGGACGAGGCCTTCAAGGACCTGGGGGGCTCGCAGGTGCTGTTTCCGCTGCTGCAGGACCCGGCCCGGCGGCAGGCGCTGCTGTCCAAGGTGCAGCGCATGGCCGAACGCCAGCTGGTGCGCGCCGGGCTGGAGCACAGCCCGGGCGCCGCGGCCGACCCGCTGGCCGAGGCGCTGGCCGGCATGGACCCGGCCCGGCGCCAGGGCCTGTTCCGCCGGCTGCTGGCGTGCGCGATGCCGTGGGTCGATGCCAACCTCGGCGGCGACGTCGCGGTGCGCGCCGACCAGTACAAGTGCTTCCTGGGCGTGGCCGACGCCCAGGCCTTCGAGCGCGCGTACCGCGCCGAGCTTGACACCTGCATGCCGACCGTGGCGGGCATCACGGCGGCGCAGCTCTCGGTGGTGGAGACCGGCCAACCCGGCCGTGCCGTGTGCTACTGCGAGCTCTCGGGCCTTCCGATGACGGTGCTGCGCGGGCTCGAAGGCTGGCGCGCGAGCTACCGCAAGGAGGCCGAGCGCATCCCGACGCATGCTCACATCGACGTGACGCAGTTCAGCCACCCCATCGCCCCGAGCACCGAGGAGATCGGCCGGCTGGCGGAGGACTTCAAGCAGTTCCTGCTGGCCGTGATGCTGGGCGTGCTCACGCGCTCGGCGCAGCGCATCGTGCCGCCGGGGCAGTACCAGTTCGCGGTCGCGCGCGGCGACCTGCGGCGCATCGGCAACGAGCGTGCGATCCGCCAGAACGGACTGCCGCCGGCCTACCGGGAGGCCATCGTCGCGCGCGTGCAGGAGCACCTGGCCGAGGCCGATGCTGTGCAGATCGCCGCCCTGGCCACGCTGTGCGACTACACCGAGAGCGCCGTCTACACGCCCAGGCTCGTGGCCGACGCCACCGGCGTCGAGCAGGTGCGCAAGGGCTTCGCCAGCGCGATCGCAGCCGAGCTGAAGCTCGATCTGCGCGAGCGCGCCCGCCGCAAGGGCCTGGCCGAACGCGAGTTCGAGCCCCTGGCGCATGCGCTGCACGCCCGGCTGAAGGAATGGACGCTGCCGGTGCCCGACTCCGACGCCGACGCCTTCGAGTGGGAAGTGCGCGCGCCCGATCCGGGCGGCGAGCCGCGCCTGAAGCACGTGCTGCGCCCGGAAATGCTGCAGCCCGGCATGCTGGCGGCGCTGGTGCAGCCGGCCGCCACGGTGTCCGTGGCTGGCGTCGGGCCGGGAGTAGGGGTCGGCGCGATGCCGCCGCCGCTGCCGGGCGCACCGCCCCTGCTGGCGCCGCAGCACCAGTACTTCCTGGGCGTCAACGGCCAGCAGTACGGTCCCTTCGGCACGGCGCAGGTCATCCAGATGGTGCAGGCCGGGCAGGTGGCCGCCATGGGCACCAAGGTGTGGCGCCAGGGGCTGCCGGCCTGGGTGGAGCTGGCACAGCTGCCGGAGCTTGCGGCCCTGCTGCCGAGCGGCGGCCCGACGCAGCCGCCGTCGATGCCCCCGCCGCTGAGCTGAGCCGCCGTGCGCCGGAACGAGTCCGAGCAGTCCTGCGCCCAGTGCGCGGAGCGGTTGTTCAGCACGGTGGCCTTCTGCCCCTATTGCGGCGCGGCCACCGCGGATGCGGACGGCCGCGTGGCCGCCACCGCCACGGCGCGGCCGAGCGGGCGCGGCCCGGACGCGCCGGAGCGCCAGCCGGGCCCCGTCCCCGATGCGCCGAACACGGGGACGAGCCCGCCCGCGGCTGTGCCGCCCTCGGTACCGCCTCGCACGCCGCAGGCCCCGGCCGCGGGCGTGCCGGCGCCGCCACCCGCGCCGGTTCCCGCTTCAGCACCGTCCGCCGACGCCACCAAGGCCGCTGCGGAGTCCGCGGCGCCTGCACCGGCCACCCCGGCGGGTACGGCAACCAAGGCGGCCACAGCGGATACGGCGCCGCCGGCGCCGGTGCGACAGGCCCGTCGCACCAGGCGCACGCCCTGGGTGCTGCTGGCGCTGGCCGGGCTGGGCTGGGCCGGTTACTGGCAGTTCCGCGGCGTGGACCATGGGCCGTGCCGGGAGGCGCTGAGCGCGTCGGCACGGGCACTGTCGCAGGGCGACGCCGCCGGGGGACGGCGCCAGGCCGTGCTGGCGCTGGGAGCCTGCAGCGGCGATGACGCCGCGAAGGCGCGCGTGCTGCAGGGCCAGGCCGACCAGGCGCTGGCGGTGCAGGCCGCGTGCGAGCGCGCGCTGCAGGGCGTGGCTTCGCAGCTGGACACGCAGCGGCTGCTCAGCGCCCGCAAGCAGCTCGACGGCCTGGATGCGCGTTGCACCCGCTCCGACGGCGCCGCCGTCCTGCGCCAGCGCCTGGAGCAGGCGCAACGCGCGGCCGACAGCAGCGCGGACAGCGTGCGCAAGCAGCTGGTGCTGGGCGACACGCGCGGCGCGCAGGCAAGCCTCGACCGGCTGCAGGGCCAGAACCGCGAACACGCCGAGCTGCCGGCCCTGCGGGCAGAGGTGCGAGCGGCCCTGGCCGCGCAGCGGCCGGCGCCAGCCCCGGTGCCGCCCGCGCCCCGCCCGGTCGTGCAACCGCCGCCCGGCTCCACGCCCGCCACCCCGCCGTTGCTGGTACAGGACTTCCTGCGCCAGGCCGAGCGGGCGCTGGCCCAGTCCCGCTTCGATGCGGCACGCACCTACGTCGACAGCGCACTGCGCATCGACCCGTCCAACGCCCAGGCGGGCAGCCTGCTGCGCCGCATCCAGGAGCGCGAGCTGCAGGTGCTGCGCGAGGAAACCACCATCCGCTGAGCTTTGCCGTGGCCGGCCGCTGTCTCGTCGGCGCTTTCCGTACGCCTTTTCGCATCAGGAGCCTCGTTCCATGACCAGCCTTCGAGTCGTTCAGCAGGTGCTCACCGGCGCCGTCGTCGCATCGCTGCTGGCGGGGTGCGCCTCACCCGCCGACGGACCCGGCCCGGGCCAGGGCGGGAATGAGGATCCCTGCAGCGTCGGTACCGGGGCCGTGGCCGGCGCCGCCGTCGGTGCGCTCATCGGGGCCATGACGGGCGACCGCAGGACGGCCGCGAAAGGCGCGGTGATCGGCGGCGCGGCCGGCGCGCTGCTGTGCGTGGCGGTCAACGTCCAATCGCGCCAGACCAAGCCCGCCACGCAGGTGGACCGCGAGTACGAGCGCACGCGCGGCCGCCTGCCCGAGCAGCCGCAGCTCGTGTCCTACATGCCCGCGGTGTCGCCGCCGGTGGTGCAGCGCGGGCGGCCGGTGCGGGTGAATTCCACGCTGGAGCTGGTCAACGGCAGCGTGCAGCCGGTGAGCTCGGTACGGGAGGAAATCGTGGTCTTCAGCCAGGACGGCCAGCCCATCAAGAGTGGCGGCAAGCTCTTCACGGCCGCGTCCGCCGGCCGCTTCGAGAACAGCTTCGAAGTCACGCTGCCGCAGAGCGCCCCGCAAGGCGTCTATGCGCTGAAGACCAACGTCTTCGTCAACGACCGGCTGGCGGCCACCCGCGACCTGCAGACACGGCTGGTCTGGGACGGGCGCGAGGCGATGGTGGTGGCGGGCGCGTACTGAGACTGGCTGGGCCGGCCGGCACGTCGCCCCGGCCCTCAACGCACCTGCAGGCCCTGCTCCTCGGCCCAGGCGCGCAGGGCCTGCCTGGTTTCGCTGGCCTCGAAGTCGTACCAGGCTTCGAGCAGGCCGCGCAGCAGCAGCAGCTCCTTGAAGCGGGCGTAGGCACCGTGCTCGGTGAAGTAGTCGTGCACGGTCTCGTGGTCCTGAGGCAGGAAGCGCTCGGTGAACAGGAATGCGAGGCGGCTGCCGAGGCTCAGGTCCTGCCGGGTCGGCACGGGCAGGTAGCGGCCGCGGTCGTCCAGGTCCGGCGGCAGCACGTCGTCGTGGGCCTCGGAGCGGTACACGACCTTGCCGCTGTCCAGCGCGATGAAGGCGGCCTGTTCGAAGGGGCCGAAGGGAACGGTGGCGCTGGCGAATTCGAAGGCGTCGCTGAGGTCGGCGTACTGGATGGGGGTGGGCATGGTGGAAGGCATGAATCGGGTCCGCTTCAGTCCAGCCTGCAGGCCTCTTCCCCGTGCGGCGCGGCCCGGAACGCCGGCAGCGCTTCGGCGTGCGCGGACAGTGCCGCCAGCGCGGGGTGCTGCTCCGGCGCCACCAGGCCCGGCAGGGCGCGCTGGGTGAAGTGCCAGAACACGGCGGTGCTGAGCGCCGGCTGCGCCAGCGTGTCGCCCTCGATGGCGGGCGGGCGCTTCGCGAACTCGGCGTCCAGCGCGGCGTAGGCCGAGCGCACCTGCTCCTCGATGCGCCCGGCCCAGGGCGCGTGCTGCTTCTCGGCTGGGCGCAGGTTGCGCTCGTAGAACAGCGCCACGCTCTTGTCGGCGGCCGACAGCGCCAGGCCCAGCACGTGCAGCGCCTGCTGGTAGGCCAGCGGGTCGGCGGGCATGAGGCTGCGCGGACACGCCAGGCGCTCGGCGTAATCGAGGATCAACGTGGAGTCGGCGAGCACGATGCCGTCCTCGCTCACCAGCGTGGGCACGCGCACCACGGGGTTGATCTGCCTGAACTGCTCCATGTGCCTGAACACCGACAGCGGCAGGTGCTCGAAGCGCAGCCCCAGCATCTGCAGCGACACCGCCACGCGGCGGACGTAGGGCGAGTCGAGCATGCCCACGAGTTTCAGCATCAGGTTCCTCCTGGCTGGTTGATGGATGGGTGGGATCCGGGCGGCTTCAGCGCACCGGGTTGACGGCGGCGCGCGCCTGGTACAGCGGCATCACCTTGGGCACCGCCGCCTCCAGCGCAGCGATGCGGCTGGCGCTGTTGGGGTGGGTGCTGAAGAACTGCACCGGCTCCTTGCCGCCGGACAGGCGCTGCATCTTGCGCCAGACGTCCGGGGCATGGCGCGGGTCGTAGCCGGCGCGTGCCATGAGCTCCAGGCCCATCACGTCGGCTTCGAGTTCCATGTCGCGCGAGAAGGGCAGGTGCAGGAAGAACTGCGCCCCCGCTGCGGCCAGCGCGCCGGCGGCGCTGGAATGGCTGGAGGCCGCGATGCCCTGCACCACGGCGCCCGAGAGCGCCTGCTGCGACACCTGCTCGCGCGAGTGCTCGCGCAATGCGTGGGCGATCTCGTGGCCCATCACCGCGGCGAGCTCGTCGTCGCTGAGTTCCAGCTTGCGCACGATGCCGGTGTAGACCCCGATCTTCCCGCCCGGCGCGCAGAAGGCGTTGACCTCCTCGGAGTCGAAGACGTTGATCTCCCAGGCCCACTTCTGCGCATCGGGTCGGAATACCGGCACTTCCTTGATCAGCCGAAAGCCGACGTCGCGCACGCGCTTGGTGATGGCGGGATCGCTGTTGAGCTTGCCCTTGCTGCTGGCCGCCGAGGAGAGCTGGTTGAAGCCCTTGGCCGCCTCGGCGTTGACGGTGGCGGCAGGGACCATGAGCAGTTGCTGGCGCTGGATGCCCACGGCGCCAGGTGACGTGCTGGTGGCGCAGGCGGCGAGCAGCGCCGCCGTGCCCAGCGTGGCGAGAAGCGGCCGGGTGCGGGTGAGTGGATGTCGTGCCATGGCGTCGAGGCGGGTGCTTGAACGGTGCGGGTGGGATGCAGCTTGTAACAGAGCTGCATTGTCGGCAACGGACGTGGGTCAAGGCCGGTGCAGGGGTTCCCATTGTGTGAAGCAAAGGCTCCCAAAGGTTCAAGGCGGCCCAGGCGCGGGCTGCGCGACACGCAGGACGCGGATGCTGCAGCAGTGATGGAAGTGGTTACAAACAAAAAAGATTCGGTCCTTCAATGCGGCTACCGAAAGCCGATAAGCATTGAAAGAACGTCCGAGGAATAACGGCTCCATTTCACGAATGGGTTGCTGGCCCTTGCCGTCCGCCGAATCGTCATGGCTTTGTGTATTTTCAGCCCAGGCCGCTCTTGCGACGGCTGGGCGAGGAATTCGTGCCGCTTTCTCCGTCCATTTCAATGCTGGGCATTTGGTATGCATGTTTTTTCTGCCTTGGACGACATGGATTCCAATGACGGCAACAGCAAATTCTGGAAGGAAGGGTTCGAAGCGGGAAAATCGCTGAACAGCCGTTGTCCCTACCCGGCGGGCTCCCCGCCCGCCCGGGATTGGCTGGAAGGCTGGGCTGCTGGAATCCACGAGCCTGGCGAGCATGTCCCGGTCCAGGCTCAGCTCCAGGAAGACAACGAGAAACCGCCGGCAGGCCGCTGGCGGGCGTGGCTCAGGGGCCTGCTGGGTCGCTGAAGCCACGACCCGACAGCCGGTTGCGCGTGGTTCTTACTGGCAGAACCCCGGCTGGTACGCATAGGCCCAGGCGGTCTTGGTGGCCCCATTGGGCTGCGGCCAAGTCGGCATGGCCGACATTTTCTCCAGCAGCAGCTTGGCATTGCCGGCCACCTTGCCGGTGTACTGCTCGTCACTGTCACCGTAGGAGAACGAAACTTCCACCAGTGTCGGCGTGATGGAGGCCGAGGCCGTGTACCAGAGCGTCAACGAGAACTCGCCGTTCTTGCTGCCCAGGTCCACCAGGCCGCCTTTGTAGGTTTTCTCGTACACCGTGAGGTTGCCGACCTTCGCCAGCGGAAGCTGGTTCCAGAAACCCTCGGCGCTGAATCCCGGGTACAGATCGATGATGTCCTGCACGAGATTGATGTTCTTGCCGGCGGAAATGGCCTGCTTGGACGAATGGGAGAAAACGGCCTTGAACGGCGCGGTGATGTCGTCCTCGAACTTGGTTTCCGCGCCCGCCTGGTTGCCCGCCACGTTCTTGGCGCCGGCAACGTAGCGGTCCACCGAGCGGTATTTCAGGGTCAGCTCGCGCGTGCCGCCGGCGTTGACGCGCTCGCGCAGGATGTAGCCCGAATTGTTCAGCTCGCAGGTGCTGGGCACGTCGTAGAACATCACCGTGCGCTGCTGGTCGAAGGCCATGCTGCCCGAGGGCGTGCGCGACAGCGGCGCAGCCTGGATGACGGCCCTGAGCGCGTTCCAGTAATTGCTGACCTTGGTCTGCAGCGTGCTGCCGCTGCCGCTGAACTGGGCCGGGTCCAGCATCAGCTTGTATTCGCGGCCTTCCACTTCAGGCTGCGGTCCGGCCAGGGCAACCTGGGCGGTAACGCACAGGGCCAGCGCCAGGGCGGCGGCTTTGCGGGTCGTTCTCATGTTCCTGCTCCCTCTCGATGAATGAATTGGAGTGGGTACTTTGAGTGGGGCGTGTGAAGGGGCGGTGACAGGGACAGCCCGGGCCGTGCATCGACCGTTGCCGCGCTGGCTCGCTGGGTTCAAGAAAACCGTCAACGTGCCGATCAGGCACAAAGGGCTGCTGAAGGTGCTTGGCTCGCAACGAAACGCACGCGGCGAACGGTTTGAACATAAATAGAATATTCCATTGATGGCGGGGAATTTGTGAAAACTCCAGTCAATATCAAGCGAGGCTTTCAGGTGTTTGCTGGAAGCATCTTTTTGCTTGCCATCTTTGTCGGAAAGATCGGGCCGGGAGCCTATGTCATTGGATTCATGCTGGGCAGATTTTTTGGGCTGCGTTCCGGACTTGAGGGTATGCCTTGCATGCTTGTTGCTGCTCTATTGGCAGCATTGATGATATGGATTCCCTTCGTCCTGGGAACATCAGGGCTTGGGATCATTCTGGCGCCCTTTTTTGCGGCATACGCAATTTTTGTCTGGATTGGGATCTGTTCGGGAGACCGTGCGAGGAGAAAAAGGCAGGCGAAATTGGCAGGCGAGTAGAGGCAGGTCGATGCTTCTTATGGGGAAGCCATGGAATTGAGATCCGTATCAATCGCAAAAAAGCCTGGATGCGGAGTCGCATCCAGGCCTTCAAGGGTCGTGAATATTCGAGGAATCGGCTTTTATGCCGATCCTCCCATCACGTCTCACAACACGTGCGTCACCAGCTTGAAATCCGGGTCCTCGTCAAAGGCCTTGACGGTGAATCCCAGGCTGCGCATGAGTTTCAGCATGTTGGGATTGTTGGCGAGCACCAGGCCGTCGATTTCCGCCAGCCCCTTGTCGCGTGCGACTTCCATGATGCTTTCCATCATGCGCGAGCCGATGCCCTTGCCAGCGAAATCGTCCGCCACCAGCAGCGAGAACTCGCAGCTCGACTGGTCCGGGTTCGTGATGTAGCGCGACACGCCGATCACGCGCTCGGTTTCCACCATGTCGCCTTCCGTATTGGCGTTGCGCTGCTTCACCACCGCCACCAGCGCCATTTCGCGGTCGTAGTCGATCATGGTCAGCCGCGCCAGCATCGAGGGCGGCAATTCCGTCATCGACGAGACGAAACGGAAATACCGGCTCTCGGCCGAGACGCTGTGCACCAGGTCCTGCAGTTTCTGGGCGTCGTCCGGGCGGATCGGCCGCACCAGGTATTCGCCGCCGCCGCGCAGCGGCCACACCTGCTCGTAGCGCGCCGGGTAGGGCGAGATGCAGAGGTGCGGGTAGTCGCCGCCGCGCCCGCCCGTGGACGGGCTGGGCGCGTTGTCGATCACGATGCGCGCGTCCACCGCCACCGCGCCGCTGGCGTCCACGATGATCGGGTTGATGTCCATCTCGCGCAGCTGCGGCAGGGCGCACACCATCTCCGACACCCGCAGCAGCACCTGCTCCAGCGCGTCGAAGTCCACCGCCTCGGCACCGTGCCACTCGCCCAGCGTCTCGGCCACGCGCGAGCGCTCGATCAGCCGCCGCGCCAGGAAGCGGTTGAGCGGGGGCAGCTCCATCGCCCGGTCGTTGATCAGCTCCACCATCGTGCCGCCGCCGCCGAAGACGATCACGCGGCCGAAGGGCTCGTCCGTCATCAGCCCGACGTGGATCTCGCGCCCGCGCCGCGCGCGCGCCATACGCTGCACCGTCACGCCGTTGATGCGCGCGTCGGGCTCCATGCGGCGCACGCGCTCGACCATGTCGTTGTAGGTGTCGCGCGCCGCGGTGGCGGTCATGATGCCCAGCGCCACGCCGTGCACGTCCGACTTGTGCGTGATGTCCGGCGAGTCGATCTTCAGCGCCACCGGGAAGCCCATCTGCGTGGCGATCATCATCGCCTCGTGCGCGCTGCGGGCCAGCACCGTCTCGGTCACGCCGATGTGGAAGGCCGACAGCAGCGTCTTGCTCTCCATCTCGGTGAGCACCTTGCGCCGCTCGGCCAGCACGCTCTCGATCACCAGCCGCGCGCCCTCGATGTCAGGCTTGGCCAGCGAGGACAGCGGCGCCGGCGTCTGCTGCAGCAGCATCTGGTTCTGATAGAAGCTGGCGATGTTGCCGAAGGCCCCCACCGCCGCCTCGGGCGTGCGGAAGCTCGGGATGGCCACCGTGCCGAGCAGCTCGCGCGCCTGGCCCACCGAGGCGTCACCCATCCAGCAGGCCAGCAGCGGCTTGGCCATCTGGCGCTTGATGTCCACCAGCGCCTTGGCGATGTCCTCGGGATTGGTGCCGGCCTTGGGCGAGAAGATGGCGAGCACGCCGTCGATCTCGCGGTCCTTGTCCGCGGCCTGGATCGCGGCACGGAAATGCGCCGGGCTGGCGTGCTCGCCCAGGTCGATCAGGTCCGACAGCGAGGCGTGCGGCAGCAGCTGCGGCGCCAGCGCCGACTTGCTGGCGTTGGACAGGCGGCCCAGCAGCAGCCCGATCTCGCCGATCCAGTCCGCCGCCAGCACGCCGGGGCCGCCGCCATTGGTGACGATGGCCAGGCGCTTGCCCACCGGGCGGTAGCGCGAGGCCAGGCACTTGGCGGCCGAGAACAGCTCCACAAAGGAGCGCACCCGCACCGCGCCGGCGCGGCGCAGCGCGGCGTCGAACACCTCGTCGCTGCCGACGATGGAGCTGCTGTGCGTCTGCGCCGCCAGGTTGCCCGCGAGCTTGCGCCCGGACTTGAGCACCACCACCGGCTTGGCGTTGGCCGCGGTGCGCAGCGCGCTCATGAAGCGGCGCGCGTCCGAGATGCCCTCCAGGTACACCACGATGGAGTGCGTCTGCGCGTCGTTGGCCAGGAAGTCCAGCACGTCGGCGATGCCCAGCGAGGTGTGCGGGCCCAGCGAGACGACGGTGGAGAAGCCCACGCCGTTGCGGTCGGCCCAGTCCAGCATCGAGGCCGTCAGCGACCCCGACTGCGACACCAGCGCCAGCGGGCCCGGGCGCGCCGGCATGCCCAGCGCGCTGGCGTTGAGCTTGTGGTGCGGTCGCAGGAAGCCCAGGCAGTTGGGGCCCAGCAGCTGGATGCGCTCGCGCCGCGCGATGCGGTGCAGCTCCGCGGCTTCCGCGGCGTCCAGCCCCCCGGTGAGCACCATCGCCGCGCGGCAGCGCATGCGCCCGGCCACCTCCAGCGCCGCCGCCACGTCCGGGCCCGGCAGGGCGATCAGGGCCAGGTCGGCCCGCGCCTGCGCCAGGTCCGCCAGCGTCGCGCTGCCGCGGATGTCCACGAACTTGAGCTCGCCCTTGAAGGGCTCGGCCGTCAGCGCGGCGTGCACCGTGCGGGCGTGGTCGGTCCAGGTGTCCGGGGCCTCGGGGTCGCCGACGAAGGCGATGATCGAGCGCGGGGCGAAGAGGGGGGTGAGGTAGTGCTTGTCCATGAGCTTTGTTGAGCCGGGCCGGCGGGGTCGGGCCCGGCCCGGTTTCTCTTAATCGGCGCCGATGAGCACCTTCACATGCGCGGTGGCGCTGCGCGCCAGGGGGCTGAGCACGTAGCCGCCCTCCAGGCAGGAGACGACGCGGCCCTTGCAATGGCGGTTGGCCACGGCCATGAGCTGTTGCGTCACCCATTCGTAGTCGGCCTCGACCAGGGCCAGGTTGCCCATGTCGTCCTCGCGGTGCGCGTCGAAGCCGGCGGAGATGTAGATGAGCTGGGGCTTGAACTCGTCCAGCGCGGGGATCCAGTGCTGCGTCACCGCCTCGCGGAACTCCTTGCCGCCCGAGCGCGTGGGCAGCCCGACGTTGACCATGGTGGTGGTGTGGCCCGTCTCCTCGGGGAAGGGATAGAGGCCGCGCTCGAAGATCGAGCACATCAGCACGCGGTCGTCGTCCTTGAAGATGTTTTCGCTGCCGTTGCCGTGGTGCACGTCGAAGTCGATCAGCGCCACGCGCTCCAGCCCGTGCACGTCCAGCGCGTGGCGGATGCCCACGGCCACGTTGTTGAAGAAGCAGAAGCCCATCGCCGCGTCGTGCTCGGCGTGGTGGCCGGGCGGGCGCACCGCGCAGAAGGCCGAGCTCACCTTGCCGTCCAGCACCAGGTCGGTCGCGTGCACCGCCGCCCCGGCGGCACGGCGCGCGGCCTGCAGCGTGAACGGGTTCATGTTGGTGTCGGGGTCGACGTGGTGGTAGCCCTCGGTGGGTGCGTTGTCCACGATCCCGCGCACGTGCAGCGACGAGTGTGCGCGGCACAGCTGCTCGTCGGTGGCCAGCGGCGCGTCATACGGAACCATGTAGTCCAGCAGGCCCTTGATGAGCAGCTGGTCCTGGATGGCGCCCAGGCGCTCCGGGCATTCGGGGTGGCCGGGTCCCATTTCGTGGCGAACGCAGTCGGGGTGGGTGATGTAAGCGGCGAGCAACGAAGTCTCCTGTAAGCCGGCTTTAAGAAGCCGTGATTTGTTGGCGTTAACCCTAGTCTGCGCCCGCAACCCATGCAGGCTCCTGACATGGCTCAAGCTGCAAACCGCCTTGGGAAGCGGTTGGAGGGGTCTTTTCGCGCAGCGTGACCGGGCGGGAAATCCGCCGGGCGCCAGCGGCAACGCGGCGCCGCGCCACGCGTCCCATGCCGCGGGAAGGCGGCTTGCCGCGGCCGCGGATACTGGCGCGCCCTTGAGCTTCCATACCGCATGGCCGTGACCCTGAAACTCAGCCCCGACGAGGTCGAGCGCATCGCGCGCGAGCAACCCGAGCCTTGCGCCGAATGCGCGCCGCTGGCCTTCCGCGGCTGGGAGTCCTTTCCCGGCGACAAGAGCGACGCGGGGCTGGAGAAGGCCGGGGCGCTGTGGCTCGCGGGCGAGGAGGACGAGCCCACGCTGGACGAGCACCACCCCGGGGGCACGGATTACTGGTCGCCCGATGCGCCCATCGCGCTGGCGTACTTCCCGGCCAACCGTTGCGAGGTCTGGCGCTGCCGCCACTGCGGCCACGGCTTCCTGCGCTACACGGAGTACGGCGGCTACTACGAGGACCGCCGCATCCGCTCGCTGCAGCCCGGGCTGATCGTGAAGTGATCCGCCTCGGGTGCATGGCCGTCCCGGGGAGGGACGGCGTGCACTCATCGATGCATGGCCCCAGGGCGCCCGGCTCCGGGCCGGGCAGCCCCGAGGCGGCGCGTCAGACCACGCCCTGGGCCAGCATGGCGTCGGCGACCTTGACGAAGCCGGCGACGTTGGCGCCGTCCACGTAGTTCACCGAGCCGTCCGGGCGCGTGCCGTGGCGCACGCAGTTGGCGTGGATGTCTTTCATGATCGAGTGCAGGCGCTCGTCCACCTCGGCCGGCAGCCAGGCCAGGCGCTGCGAGTTCTGCGTCATCTCCAAGCCCGAGGTGGCCACGCCGCCGGCGTTGCTGGCCTTGCCCGGCGCGTACAGCGTGCGCGCCGCCAGGAACACGTCCACCGCCTCCAGCGTCGAAGGCATGTTGGCGCCTTCGGCCACGCACAGCACGCCGTTGTTCACCAGCTGCTGCGCGTCATTGGCGTCGAGCTCGTTCTGGGTGGCACAGGGCAGCGCCACGTCCACGGGCACGTGCCAGGGCCGGCGGCCGGCTTCGAAATGCAGCCCGTGCTGGGCGGCGAAGGCCGAGAGGCGGCCGCGCTGCACGTTCTTCCACTGCATCACGTCGGCCAGCTGTTCCGCGCGCAGGCCCTCGTCCACCACCAGCGTGCCTTCGGAGTCCGAGAGCGTGACGACGCGCGCGCCCAGCTCCAGCGCCTTCTCGGCCGCGAACTGCGCCACGTTGCCCGAGCCGGAGATGGACACCCGCAGGCCGTCGAAATCGCGGTGCTGGCGGCGCAGCATCTCCTGGGCGAAGTAGACCGTGCCGTAGCCGGTGGCCTCCGGGCGCATGGCGCTGCCGCCGTAGGCCACGCCCTTGCCGGTGAACACGCACGAGGCGTCGTTGCTCAGCCGCTTCATCATGCCGGCCATGAAGCCGACTTCGCGCGCGCCCACGCCGATGTCGCCGGCGGGCACGTCGGTGTCCGGGCCGATGTGGCGGAACAGCTCGAAGATCAGCGCCTGGCAGAAGCGCATCACCTCGCCGTCGCTCTTGCCCTTGGGGTCGAAGTCCGAGCCGCCCTTGCCGCCGCCCATGGGCAGCGTGGTCAGCGCGTTCTTGAAGGTCTGCTCGAAGCCCAGGAACTTCAGGATGGACAGGTTCACCGACGGGTGGAAGCGCATGCCGCCCTTGTACGGGCCGATGGCGTTGCTGTGCTGCACGCGCCAGGCCCGGTTGACCTGCACTTCACCCCGGTCGTCCACCCACGACACGCGGAACTGGATGACGCGGTCGGGCTCCACCAGGCGCTCCAGCAGCGCCTGGCTGGCGTACTGCGGATGCTTCTCGATGAACGGCCACAGGCTCGCCAAGACTTCCTTGACCGCTTGCAGGAACTCGGGCTGATGGGGGTCGCGTGCCTTCACGGCACCCAGGAAGTCGGAAAGGGTCGGGAATTTCAACAGCGTCTCCGCGGCAGGGAACAGACAACGCACCCGGAAGGTGCACATCGCGGGTGCAGTCAAGCACCTGGCTGGGGCATTTTAGAGAGTGATAAGTCACGGTCTTCCAGTGTGAGCACCGAAAGCGTGCTTGTAGGCCCGCTGTGTTCGCATTTCGCACATGACTGGTGCATCGTTTCAGTCTTCCGCCGCGCCTGCCGCTGTCTGGGGGGCGAATTCACGAAGAAGGAACTACCCCCTGCAGATCCGGCTTCAGGTCTTCCCAAGGCTCGACGGCGAGCGCCGAGGTAGCAGGCTGGTGCAGGCGGTACCGAAGTGGCCCAGCGGCTCAGAACCTGCTGCCATTCCCGTCTCTCGGTCCCACGGTGTGCCCACCCGCGCGGCATGGTGTGGCGCGGCATGGCCGGAGCCCCGAGAGCCCTCGCGATAATCCCGCCCTCCAAAACACGGGAGTCGGGGATGGAGCTGGCGATGCTGTTGGCGGGCGTGCTCGCCGGCGCCCTAGGGGCGTGGCTGCTGATGCGCTCGCGCCAGCACGCCGCGGTGGAGCTGGCGCTGGCGCATGCCCGCGCCGAGGCCCAGGCGCAGCTCACCGCGCTCACCGCCCGCGCCGAGCATGCCGAGGGCGCGCAGCGCCAGCAGGGCGAAGAGCTGCGCGTGTTGCGAGCCCGCGCCGATGCGCTGCAGGGCGTGCTCGACCAGCTCCGTGGCGAGGCCGCGCAACTGCGCGAGCGCGCCATGCGCGTGGAGCGGCTGGAGGCAGACCTGCAGGACCTGCGCCTGCAGCTCCAGGACGAGCAGGACACCCGCCAGCGCCTGGCCGCCGCCGAGGCCGAGCAGGCGCAGCGCGCGCTGCAGCTCGACGCGCAGCTCCAGGAAACCAAGGCCGCCCACGAGCGTGCCGACGCCGAGGCCCGCCGCTGCGCCGCTGACGCGCGTGGCCTGGCCGAGCAGCTCGATGCCGAGCGCCGCGGCACGGCCGAGAAGCTGGCGCTGCTCACCTCCGCGCGCGAGGCGCTGACGGACCAGTTCAAGGCGCTGGCGGCCGACATCCTGGAAGAGAAGTCCAGGCGCTTCGCCGAGCAGAACCAGGTGAACCTCGGCCAGCTTCTGGACCCGCTGCGCACGCGGCTGGCGGAGTTCCAGCGCAAGGTGGAGGAGGTCTACGTCACCGAGGGCAAGGAGCGCTCGGCGCTGGCGCAGCAGGTGCGCCAACTCGCCGAGCTGAACCAGGTGCTGAGCGAGGAGGCGAAGAACCTCACCTCCGCGCTCAAGGGCTCGGCCAAGAGCCAGGGCAACTGGGGCGAGCTGGTCCTGGAGCGCGTGCTGGAGGCCGCCGGGCTGCGCAAGGGGCACGAGTACGTGACGCAGGACAGCCGCATCGGCGCCGACGGCCAGCGCCTGCAGCCCGACGTGGTGATCCACCTGCCCGAGGAGCGGCGGCTGGTGGTGGACGCCAAGGTGTCGCTGGTGGCCTACGAGCGCTATGCCAACGCCGACGGCGAAGCCGGGCGCTCGGCCGCCCTGCGCCAGCACCTGGACTCGGTGCGCGCCCACCTGCGCGGCCTGTCGGACAAGCACTACCAGCACCTCTACGGGCTGCAGTCGCTGGACTTCGTGCTGATGTTCATGCCGGTGGAGCCGGCCTTCATGCTGGCCGTGACGCACGACGGCGAGCTGTTCATGGATGCGTGGCGGCGCAACGTGCTGCTGGTGAGCCCGTCCACGCTGCTGTTCGTGCTGCGCACGGTGTCGCACCTGTGGCGCCAGGAGGCGCAGAACCGCAATGCGCAGGAGATCGCGCGCCGCGGCGCCGAGCTCTACGACCGCCTGTGCGGCTTCGCCACGGAGCTCAAGCGCGCGGGCGAGGCGCTGCGCGCGGCGCAGCGGTGCTTCGACGATGCCGAGAAGAAGCTCGCCAGCGGGCGCGGCAACGTCATTCGCCAGGCCGAGATGCTCAAGGAGCTGGGCATCAAGCCCGCGCGGCAACTGCCGCAGCACCTGACGGAGCGGGCGGAAGCGGACGAGGCGGCGGGTGTGGCGCTGGCGCGCGCGGTGGCGGCGATCGAGGCGGGGACGGTGGGGCCGGAGGGCGTCAGCGGAGCGTGAGCTTGGATGGGGCGGCCTTGCGCGCGCTCTGCGGCGTCGGCGGCCCTATCGCCTGAAACCCGCACGCCTGCCGCAACAGCCGCAGCACCAGGTCGTCCTGCGGGAACGCCTCCCGCAGCAGCCCCTCCACCCGCCGCAGGTGCGCCTGCAGCCGCCGCCGCGCCGGCTCATGGCCCAGCAGCGAAAGCAGCGTGGTCTTGCCCGCGTCCTGGTGCAGGTCCTTGCCCGTGGGCGCGAGCTCGCCGCTGTCCTTGAGGTCGTCCAGCAGCTGGAACGCCTGCCCGATCTCGTCGCCGCAGCAGCCCAGCCGCTCGCGCATCGCCTCGCCGGCGCCGGCGGCCAGCGCGGCGATCTCCAGCGCGGCGCGGAACAGCGCGCCCGTCTTGCAGCCGTTCACGCTGGCCGCGTCCTCGGCGGTGCCGTGCGCCGAGCGCAGGTCGCGCAGCTGGCCGCCCACCAGCCCGCGGCAGCCCACCGCGTCGGCCAGCGTCACCGTGATGCGCGCGCGCGCAGCCGCCCCCAGCGGCCCGGACGCTGCCGCCAGCCGGAAGGCCTGGCTCATCAGCGCGATGACGGCCAGTGCCGCCACGTCCTCGCCGAACTGCCGGTGCAGCGTCGGCCGGCCGCGGCGCAGGCTCGCGTCGTCCATGCACGGCAAGTCGTCCATCACCAGCGAGGCCGCGTGCAGCAGCTCCAGCGCGCAGGCCGCGTCCAGCACCGCCCGCTCCGGGCAGCCCAGCGAGCGCGCCGCACCCAGCAGCAGCAGCGGACGCACGCGCTTGCCCGGCGACAGCGCCGCCTCGCGCAGCGCGACCACGACCACGTCGGCGTCGTCCAGCGGCTGCGGCAGCACCGCGGCCAGGTGGTCTTCGAAACGTGCGCGCAGACCGGCCAGCGCCGGGTCCGCCTCCAGGAGGGTCAGGTGGGCCATGGCTTCCATCGGTGCATTGGGCGAGGTCTTCATGACGGACGGTGGCGGGCGGACGAAAGTCCCCGGGCCTTCAACGTGGGTTGCGCCACATTCCCAGGCCCGGTTCGGCCACCGCCTAGAGTTGATTCGGGAATGGCAGCGCTGCACAGCACGTGGCGAGCCGTTTGCCTCCCCCGGTTCCGGCGACGCGTTTCGCCTCCAACCCCAAGGACGAGGACTACATCCGATGGCAGTCGTGAAGATCGGTTCTTCTCTGTTCACGCGGCCGTGCCCGTGACGCATGCCGCCGACGCGTCCCCGCCCGGCGACGGCGCCCTGGACGCCGACCTGATCCTGGTCGGCGGCGGGCTGGCCAACGGCCTGATCGCCTGGTGCTTGGCCGCCGAGCGCCCGGCGCTGCGGCTGCTGCTGCTGGAGGCCGGCCCCACGCTGGGCGGCAACCACACCTGGTCCTTCCATCCCACGGACCTGAGCGAGGCGCAGCACGCGTGGCTCGCGCCGCTGGTGGCGCACCGCTGGTCCGGCCACGAGGTGCGCTTCGCGCAGCGGCAGCGGCGCCTGCGCGGCGGCTACGCCAGCCTCACCTCCGAGCGCTTCCACGCGCTGCTGTCCGCGCTGCTGGGCCCGCGCGCGCGCTGCGGCGTGGGGGTGCAGTCCGTCATGCCCACGCAGGTGCGGCTGGACGATGGCCGCGTGCTGCGGGCGAGGGCGGTGATCGACGGCCGCGGCCTGCGCCGCAGCGCCCACCTGGCGCTGGGCCACCAGAAGTTTCTCGGCCAGGAGCTGCAGCTCGACGCCCCGCACGGCCTGGACGCGCCGCTGCTGATGGACGCCACCGTGGACCAGCTCGACGGCTACCGCTTCGTCTACGTGCTGCCCTTCAGCGCCGACACGCTGCTGGTGGAGGACACCTACTACGCCGACGCCGGCGACCTCGACGCCGAGGCGCTGCGCGGGCGCATCGCGCAGTACGCGGCGGCGCGCGGCTGGCGCGTGCGCCGCGTGCTGCGCGAGGAGCAGGGCGTGCTGCCCATCGTGCTCTCCGGCGACGTCGAAGGCTTCTGGCGCGAGGCCGGCGGCGTGCCGGCGTCGGGCCTGTCGGCCGGGCTGTTCCATCCGACCACGGGTTATTCCCTGCCCGATGCCGTGGCGCTGGCGGAACTGGTGGCAGCGCAACCCGATCTCTCCGCCACCGCGCTGTTCGAGGCCATCCGCCGCCACGCCATCGAGCGCTGGCAGGCGCGGGGCTTCTTCAGATTGCTCAACCGGATGCTGTTCCGATCCGCTCCACCCCACCTGCGCTGGAAGGTCATGCAACGCTTCTACGGACTGCCCGAGGGGCTGATCGCCCGCTTCTATGCCGCGCGGCTAGGGCCGCTGGACAAGCTGCGCATCGTCTCGGGCAAGCCGCCCGTGCCGCTGGGCGCGGCGCTGCGCGCCGTGCTGGACCGGCCGGCCTCGAGCACGGAGGCCCCTCGATGAGCGCCGAGCGCCGCGCCGTCGTCGTCGGTGCCGGCTTTGGCGGCATCGCGCTGGCGATCCGGCTGCAGTCCGCCGGTATCGCCACCACGCTGGTGGAAGCGCGCGACAAGCCCGGCGGCCGCGCCTACGTCTACGAGGACCAGGGCTTCACTTTCGACGCCGGGCCGACCGTCATCACCGACCCCAGCGCGCTGGAAGAGCTCTTCGCGCTCAGCGGGCGGCGCATGGCCGACTACGTGGAGCTGCTGCCGGTGTCACCTTTTTACCGGCTGTGCTGGGAGGACGGTTCCGTCTTCGACTACGACAACGACCAGGCGCTGCTGGACCGGCAGATCCGCGCGCGCTGCCCGGAGGACGTGGAGGGCTACCAGCGCTTCCTGCGCTACTCGCGCGCGGTGTTCGAGGAGGGCTACCTCAAGCTCGGCACGGTGCCCTTCCTCTCCTTCCGCAGCATGGTGGCGGCGGGGCCGCAGCTGGCGCGGCTGCAGGCCTGGCGCAGCGTGTACGCCATGGTCTCGCGCTTCATCCGCGACGAGCAGCTGCGCCAGGCCTTCTCCTTCCACTCGCTGCTGGTGGGCGGCAACCCCTTCGCCACCTCGTCCATCTACGCGCTGATCCACGCGCTGGAGCGGCAGTGGGGCGTGTGGTTTCCGCGCGGGGGCACGGGCGCGCTGGTGCGGGCGCTGGTGAAGCTGTTCCAGGACCTGGGCGGCACGCTGCGGCTGAACGCGCCGGTGGAGCGCATCGAGCTGCGGGACGGCCGCGCCTGCGGCGTGACGCTGCGCGGGGGCGAGCGGCTGGAGGCGGACCGCGTGGCCTCCAACGCCGACGTGGTCCACACCTACGAGCGGCTGCTGGGCCACTCGGCGCGCGGCGAGGCGCAGGCGAGGGCGCTCAAGGCCAAGCGCTTCAGCATGTCGCTGCTGGTGATCCATTTCGGGCTGCGCCGGCAGCACGCGCACCTGCGCCACCACATGGTGTGCTTCGGGCAGCGCTACCGGGAGCTGATCAATGAAATCTTCGCCGGCCCGCTGCCGCAGGACTTCTCGCTCTACCTGCACTCGCCCTGCGTCACGGACCCCTCGCTGGCGCCGCCGGGCTGCGGCAGCCACTACGTGCTGGCGCCGGTGCCGCACCTGGGCCACGCGCCGGTGGACTGGAGCGTGGAGGGGCCGCGGCTGCGCGACCGCATCCTGGAGTACCTGGAGGCGCGGCACATCCCGTCACTGCGCGCGGACCTCGTGACTTGCAGACTGTTCACGCCCGCCGACTTTCGCGACGAGCTCGGCGCCCATCTCGGCTCGGCCTTCTCGCTGGAGCCGGTGTTGACCCAAAGCGCGTGGTTCCGGCCGCACAACCGCGACGCCGTCATTCCCAACCTCTACATCGCCGGAGCGGGCACGCATCCGGGCGCTGGGGTGCCGGGCGTGGTGGGGTCGGCCAAGGCCACTGCGCGGCTGATGCTGGAGGACCTGCGATGAGTGTGATCCGAGATACGGCCACCGCGGCCCGAGCCCGCCGGGCGCTGCTGCGCCTGACGGGCGGCTCCCGGGCGCGCGCCGAAGCCGAGGCCGAGGCCGCCCGCCACGGCAGCGAGACCATCCAGGCCGGCTCCAGCAGCTTCGCCGCCGCGGCCCGGCTCTTCGACGCCGAGACGCGCCGCAGCACCGTGATGCTCTACGCCTGGTGCCGCCACTGCGACGACGTGATCGACGGCCAGGAGCTGGGCCACGGCCAGCGCGCGAGCCGGCGCGAGGACAGCCTGCGACGCCTGGCCGAGCTGGAGGCGCTGACCTGGCGTGCCTGCGCCGGCCAGCCCTGCCAGCACGTGGCCTTCGACGGGCTGGCCGAGGTGGTGCGCCGCCACGCCATCCCGACCAGCCTGCCGCTGGAGCACCTGAGCGGCTTCCGCATGGACGTGGAGGAGACGCGCTACGAGACGCTGGCCGACACGCTGCTCTACTGCTACCGCGTCGCCGGGGTGGTGGGGCTGATGATGGCGCGCGTGATGGGTGCGCGCGACCCGGCGGTGCTGGACCGCGCCTGCGACCTGGGGCTGGCCTTCCAGCTCACCAACATCGCGCGCGACATCGTGGAGGACGCCTGCGTCGGCCGCATCTACGTGCCGCTGCAGTGGCTGCACACGGCCGGCATCCCGGCGCACGAGGTGGCCGAGCCGCGGCACCGCGCCGCGCTGGCGCAGGTGGCGGCGCGCGTCGTGGCCGCGGCCGACCCGTACTACGCCTCGGCGCTGTCCGGCATCGCGGCGCTGCCGGTGCGCTCGGCATGGTCGGTGGCGACGGCGCGCGGCGTCTACCGCGAGATCGGCCGCAAGGTGCACCAGCGCGGCGCGCAGGCCTGGGACACGCGCACGCGCACCAGCGGCGCCGAGAAGGCCTGGCTGGTGGCGCGCGGCATGGCGGTGGCGCTGGCCGCCCGGGCCCTGCCGGCGCGCCCGCGCGCGGCGGGGCTGTGGCAGCGGCCGCAGGTGGGGTGAGGGGACAGGCAGGAAGGGCTGACGGCCCTGTTTCGATGTTTCAGCGCGGCCCGGCGCGGCGCGCGGCAGCCGCATCCCCCTCGGCATCCCGCTGCGCCCGCAGCCGCTGAAGCTCCTCCCGCAGCTTCTGCGGCGAAGGCGCCCACAGGAAGCCGAAGGACACCGCCCCGTCGCGCCCGTGCACCGCGTGGTGCAGCCGGTGCGCCTGGTACAGCCGCTTGAGGTAGCCGCTGCGCGGCGTGATGCGCAGCGGCCAGCGCTGGTGCACCAGCCCGTCGTGGGCGATGAAATACAGCACGCCGTACACCGTCATGCCGATGCCGATCCACAGCAGCGGCGGATGACCGTTCAGGCCGAGCCAGATCAGCAGGATCGACACGCTCGCCGACACCAGCGCATAGAGGTCGTTCTTCTCGAACCATCCTTGGCGCGGCGCATGGTGAGAGGCATGCCAGCCCCAGCCCGGGCCGTGCATCAGGTACTTGTGCACCAGCCAGGCCACGGCCTCCATGGCGACGACGGTGAACAGGACGATGGCGGCGTTCGGAAGCATCGGCGTGCGGGGGTACAAGGTGGTCTGGGCAAGACGACTGCCCTGGGCCCGCCAGGGTAACGCCACGAGGAAGGACCGCCATTGACTGCACCTTTGGTGATGACGTTGCGCGGCGTGCGCAAGAGCTACCGCCTGGGCCGCCACGCCGTGCCCGCCCTGCAGGGCGTGGACCTGGACGTGCGCGCCGGCGAGATGCTGGCGCTGGCCGGCCCCTCGGGCAGCGGCAAGACCACGCTGCTGAACCTGTGCGGGCTCATCGACGTGCCCGATGCCGGCGCGATCCTGCTGCGCGGCGAGCCCGTGCACCGGCTCGATGAGCGCCACCGCACGCGGCTGCGCCGCGACGCGCTGGGCTTCGTGTTCCAGCAGTTCAACCTGGTGCCGGTGATGACGGCGGCGGAGAACGTGGAATACCCGCTGTTTCTCGCCGGCGTCGCCCCGGCCGAGCGCCGCCGCCGCGTGGCGCAGGCGCTGGAGCACGTGGGCCTGGCCTCGCACGCCGCGCACCGGCCCGACGAGCTCTCGGGCGGGCAGCGCCAGCGCGTGGCCATCGCGCGGGCGCTGGTGAAGCGGCCGGCGCTGGTGATCGCCGACGAGCCCACCGCCAGCCTGGACTCTCAGACGGCCGAGGCCGTGCTGGAGCTCATGCGCGAGCGCAGCCGCGAGGAGGGCGTCACCTTCGTCTTCGCCACCCACGACGAGCGCCTGAGCAGCCGCTGCGACCGCGTCGTGCGCCTGCGCGATGGGCGCGTCGAAGGCGCACCGGCCGCGCCGCCCGCGGCGACGGTGCCCGCCGCGGTGGCCGCCTCCGCCCGGAGCGCCGCATGAGGTGGCTGAAGTTCGCCGCGCTCAACGTGATGCGCAACCGCCGCCGCTCGCTGGTGGCGGTCTTCATCACCGCGCTGGGCACCGCCGCGTTGCTGCTGGCCGGGGGCTTCGCGCTCTACACCTACGACGCGCTGGAGCGCGTCACCGTGCGCGACAGCGGGCACCTCGTGGTCGGGACGCGCCAGCATTTCGAGCAGGACGAGGACGTGCCGCTGCAGCACGGCCTGGACGACGCGGCGGCGCTGCAGGCGCGGCTGGCCGCCGACCCCGCCGTGCGCCACGTGCTGTCGCGCGTGGAGTTCAGCGGCCTGGTGAGCAACGGCGAGAAGTCGACCGCGATGATGGCGCTGGGCATCGACGCCGCGGCCGAGTTGCGGGCCAAGGGGCCGTTCCTGAACCTGACCGAGGGTGCGATGCCGGCCGGCGCCACGAGCGAGGCCAGCGGCGAGGGTGCCTGGGTGCTGCTGGGCGCGGACCTGGCGCGCAGCCTCAAGGCCTCGCCCGGCAGCCGGCTGACGCTGCTGGCCACCGATACCCGCGGCGCGCTGCGCACGCTGCCGGTGCGGGTGCGGGGCGTCATCTCCACCGGCGTGCCAGAGCTGGACCGGCGCCAGCTCTACACCGACCTGCGCGGCGCGCAGCGGCTGCTGGGCAGCGAGCGCGTGTCCACGCTGCAGGTGTTCCTGGACGGCATGGACGACGTGGCGCCGGCGCAGGCGCGGCTGCAGGCGCAGCTGCCGGGGCTGGTGGTGCGCACCTGGGAGGCGCAGGCCGGCTTCTACGAGAGCGTGCGCGCGCTCTACCACCGCATCTTCGGCGTGATGGGGCTGGTGATCGGCGTGATCGTGGTCGTGGTGGTCGCCAGCGCCATGGCCTCGGCGGTGGTGGAGCGCACGCGCGAGATCGGCACGCTGCGCGCGCTGGGCACGCTGCCCGGGCAACTGCTGCGCGCGCTGGCGCTGGAAGGTTTCATCCTGGGCGGCGGCGGCGCGCTGCTGGGCGCGGTGGCGGCGATGACGGTGTCAGGGCTGCTGAAGGTGTTCCCGGTGCAGATGCCGCCGCCGCCCGGGCGCAGCGTGGGCTACCCGCTGCAGATCGACCTGGACTTCCTGCCCGTGCTCCACACCGTGCTGCTGATGGCGCTGCTGGCCACGCTGGCCTCGGCCTGGGTGGCCCGGCGCACGGTGCGCAAGCCGATCGTGGAGGCGCTGGCGCATTTGTGAGCCCGGCCTGCCGGCCCGGCAGACTCAGAGCAATTCGGTCGATCGCGCCACCTGCACCCCGCGCGCCCGCATCGCGTCGAAGAAGGCCTGCTGCTGCGCCGCGAACCCGTTCACCGGGCTCATGCAGTCGGACAGCAGCACGATGTCTTCCGGCCGCCGCCGGCTCATGTGCTGGACCAGGTGCTCCGTCGTCGCCCGCACGCAGTGGCTGGAGGCCTGGCCGGCGATCAGCAAGGCGCCGTCGCGGTCCAGGTGCCGCAGCAGCGGCTCGTTCAGCCCGGTCTCGGGGTCCTGCGGATCGGGCACCTCGGCCTGCAGCGCGCTGTAGTGCTCGGTCCACGGGTTGGTGCCCTTGATGGCGTAGCGCACCGCCTGCAGCGTGCGCTCCTCCCACGCGGCGCAGGCCGCCTGCACGTCGGCGTGCAGGTTGTGGCCCCAGGTGCCGATCTCGCAGTGCACCGGCCACACCATCAGCTTGTAGCGGCCCCGAGCCTCCAGTTCGTCCAGGTAGGCCAGCGCCCGCGGCAGCACCTGCGCGTCGCGCGGCCGGTAGGCGCCGCTGCGCACTTGCGCCGCCGTGATCTCCGTGAACGGCGCCACCGCCTCGCCGTCGCCGTGTACCCAGAACGTCGGGTGCGCGATGTCCACGCGGTGGTGCGAGTCCAGCGTGGCGGTGATGCCGGTCAGCCCCGCGCCCGCCGCCCGGATGAAGCCGGCCAGCCGCTGCAAGTCGGCGTGCGCGCCCGGCACGGGCAGTGCGGGCTCCAGGGCCTGGCCCGTCAGCGGGTCCAGTGGCCGATGCGACGGCGGCAGGTCGCAGAAATCGTTCTGCGCGTCGATGATCAACAGCTCGGCCGGCAGCGGCATGGTGGGCTCCTTGAAACGGTTCGTTGCATCATGCGGCATCGATTGACGTCAGCCCAACTCATGCGGGCCATCAGGAGGCTGTCGGCCTTGCATTGCTCGTCAATGAAGGTTATGTAAAATTGAAAACGTCCTGATGGCCTTCCGCTTGCCGCTTCATCCATGACCTTGACCACGCGCCGTCCGGCCTCGCAGGAGCTTCACGACATGCCCCCCGTCATCCACAGCCTTCTGGAGACCGATCTCTACAAGTTCACGATGTGGCAGGCGATGCTGCACCGGCATCCGCGCACGCAGGCGCAGTACCGCTTCGTGTGCCGCAATCCCAAGGGGCTGAACCTGGGCGCGCTGCTGCCGGACGTGGAGCGCGAGCTCGATGCGTTGTGCGGCCTGCGCTTCACCAAGCCGGAGCTGGCCTACCTGCGCTCGCTGCGCTTCATCAGCCCGGACTTCGTCGACTTCCTGCGCATCTTCCAGTTCCAGCGCGAGTTCATCCGCGCCTGGGCCGAGGGAGAGGAACTGCACGTCGTGGCCGAGGGGCCGCAGGTGCACGTGATGGGCTTCGAGATCTACGTGCTGGCCATCGTCAGCGAGCTGCACTACCGCCGCTTCGACGCCGAGCCCGCGCTGGCCGAGGGACGGCGGCGGCTGCAGGACAAGATCGCGCGGCTGCAGGCGCTGGAGGCCGGGCCGCGGCGGCGCCACCCGTTCGAGATGTTCGACTTCGGCATCCGCCGCCGCTTCAGCGGCGCCTGGCAGCGCGAGGTGGTGGACCGCTTGCGGCAGGCGCTGCCGCAGTACTTCAAGGGCACCTCCAACGTGTTCCTGGCTGCCGAGCTGGGGCTGGTGCCCATCGGCACCATGGCCCACGAGTACCTGCAGATGTACCAGGCGGTCGGCGGCGTGCGTCTGCGCGACCACCAGAAGGCGGCGCTGGAGGACTGGGTGCAGGAGTACCGCGGCGACCTGGGCACGGCGCTGACGGACGTGGTGGGCATGCGCGCCTTCCTGGCCGACTTCGACCTCTACTTCGCCAAGCTCTTCGACGGCCTGCGCCACGACTCGGGCGACCCGATCTGGTGGGGCGAGCTGGCGCTGGCGCACTACGAGAAGCTGCGCATCGACGCGCACACCAAGCGGCTGGTGTTCTCCGACGCGCTCAACGTGGACAAGGCGCTGGCGCTCTACCACCACTTCGCCGACCGCACGCAGTGCGGTTTCGGCATCGGCACGAACCTGACCAACGACCTGGGCCTGGCGCCGCTGAACATCGTCATGAAGCTGGTGCACTGCAACGGGCAGCCGGTGGCCAAGCTTTCCGACTCGCCGGGCAAGACGCTGGTGGACGACACCACCTTCCTGGCCTACCTGCGCCAGGTCTTCGACGCGCCCGCGCCCTGAGGGCGGGCCGGCAAGGCCGCCCGCTTGCTGCGCGCGCCGGGCGTCCCCGCCGCACCCCTGCCCGCTTGCGCGGGCCGGCGGAAGGCTTTTCCGCGGCTTCGTCTCGGGCCGTGCTGCTGCGACGCAGCATTCCGGAAAAACCCGTAGAATGAACGTTCATTCAGTAAACGTTACCAGGCGTTCCTCCCGCCTGCTTCCTCCCATGCCACTGCTGCGCCCGCCTTACCGCCTCACCTTCTCCACCACCTTGCTGGCGCTGGCCTGCGCCACGTTCATGCTGGCGGGCTGTTCCAAGGAACAGGGCCAGCAGGCGCCGGCCGCGCCGCCGCCCGCGCAGGTGGGCGTGCTGACGGTGCAGGCGCAGCCGCTGACGCTGCGCACCGAGCTGGCGGGTCGGACCTCGCCCTACCTGGTGGCGGAGGTGCGGCCGCAGGTGGGCGGGCTCATCCAGAAGCGGCTGTTCGAGGAGGGAAGCTTCGTCAAGGCCGGGCAGACGCTCTACCAGATCGACCCCGCCACGCTGCAGGCCGACCTGGAAAGCGTCCGCGCCTCGCTGGCGAAGGCGCAAGCCAACCTGGCCGTGGCCGAGCTGCGCGCCCGCCGCTACGACGAGCTGGTGACGATTGACGCGGTGAGCAAGCAGACGCGCGACGACGCGCAGGCCGCCTTGCTGCAGGCCCGCGCCGACGTCGCCACCGCGGGTGCGGCGGTGCGCAATGCGCAGATCCGCGTGGACTACGCCCGCGTGAGCGCGCCCATCTCCGGCATCGCCGGCCGCTCCACCGTCACGCCCGGTGCGCTGGTCACGGCCAGCCAGGCCGCGGCGCTGGTGACGGTGCAGCAGCTCGACCCGATCTACGTGGACATCCAGCGCGCCAGCGCCGAGCTGCTGCAGCTGCAGAAGGCCTTCGCCGCCGGCAAGCTGCAGCGCATCGACGCCGGCCGCGCCCGCGTGAAGCTGCAGCTCGAGGACGGCAGCGACTACGCGGTGGAAGGCACGCTCAAGTTCGCCGAGGCAACCGTGGACCCGAGCACCGGCAACGTCACGCTGCGCGCCGTGTTCCCCAACCCCAAGGGCACGCTGCTGCCGGGCATGTACGTGCGCGCGCTGCTGGACGAGGGCTCGACGCAGCAGGCCATCCTGGTGCCGCAGCGCGCCGTCACGCGCGACCCCAAGGGCAACGCGCTGGCGATGGTGCTGGGCGAAGGCAACAAGGTCACGCCGCGCCCGCTCAAGGTGGACCGCGTGGTGGACGGCCAGTGGCTGGTCAGCGAGGGCCTCAAGCCCGGCGACCAGCTGATCGTGGACGGGCTGCAGAAGGTGCGCCCCGGCGCGACCGTGATGCCGGTGCCCGTGTCGGCCTCGGCGCCGGCCCCGGGCGTTCCGGGCGCGCCGGCCGGCGCGGCGGCTTCCGCCTCGGCCCCGGCCGGTGGCGCCGCCGTGGCGCCCGCCGCCTCCTCGGCCTCCGGCGTCGCGCCGACCGCCGCCAACTGATCACGCGAGGCGCTTCCCCATGTCACGCTTCTTCATCGATCGGCCCATCTTCGCGTGGGTGATCGCCATCATCATCATGCTGGCCGGCGCGCTGGCCATCCGCACGCTGGCCATCGAGCAGTACCCGCCGATCGCGCCGCCGCAGATCACCATCAACGCGACCTACCCCGGCGCCTCGGCCAAGACGCTGGAGGACACGGTCACGCAGATCATCGAGCAGCGCATGAAGGGGCTCGATGGCCTGACCTACATGTCCTCGACCAGCGACTCGCAGGGCAACGTGGCCATCACGCTGACCTTCCAGGCCGGCACCAACGCCGACATCGCGCAGGTGCAGGTGCAGAACAAGCTCGCCGCGGCCACCTCGCTGCTGCCGCAGGAGGTTCAGCGCCAGGGCGTGCAGGTGGTCAAGAGCCGCATCAACTTCCTGATGGTGCTGGGCTTCGTGTCGGAAGACGGCCGCATGGACCGCAACGACATCTCGGACTTCGTGTCCTCGCAGGTGGTGGACCCGCTCAGCCGCGTTCCCGGCGTGGGCGAGGTCACGCTGTTCGGCGCGCAGTACGCGATGCGCGTCTGGCTGGACCCGACCAAGCTCGACCAGTACAAGCTCACGCCCGCCGACGTCGCCGCGGCCATCCGCGCGCAGAACGCGCAGGTGTCCGCCGGCCAGATCGGCGCCGCGCCCGCGCAGTCCGGGCAGCAGCTCAACGCCACCGTGACGGCGCAGACGCGCCTGCAGACGCCGCAGCAGTTCGAGGCCATCCTGCTCAAGACCACCGCCGACGGTGCGCAGGTGCACCTGCGCGACGTGGCGCGGGTGGAGATCGGCGCCGAGACCTACTCGCTGGAGTCCCGCTACAACGGCAAGCCCGCCGCGGGCGTGGCGCTGCGCCTGGCCACCGGTGCCAACGCGCTGGACACGGCAGACGCCGCCCGTGCCGAGCTCACGCGGCTGGAGAAGAACTTCCCCGCCGGCCTGAAGGCGGTGGTCGCCTACGACACCACGCCCTTCGTGCGCCTGTCCATCGAGGAGGTGGTCAAGACGCTGATCGAGGCCGTGGTGCTGGTGTTCCTGGTGATGTTCCTGTTCCTGCAGAACTTCCGCGCCACGCTGATCCCCACGATCGCCGTGCCGGTGGTGCTGCTGGGCACCTTCGGCGTGATGTCGGTGGCAGGCTTTTCCATCAACACGCTGACCATGTTCGGCCTGGTGCTGGCCATCGGCCTGCTGGTGGACGACGCCATCGTGGTGGTGGAGAACGTCGAGCGCGTGATGACCGAGGAGGGTCTCTCGCCGCGCGAGGCCACGCGCAAGTCGATGAACCAGATCACCGGCGCGCTGATCGGCATCGCGCTGGTGCTGTGCGCGGTGCTGGTGCCCATGGCCTTCTTCGGCGGCTCCACCGGCGTGATCTACCGCCAGTTCTCCATCACCATCGTCTCGGCCATGGCGCTGTCGGTGCTGGTGGCGCTGATCCTCACGCCGGCGCTGTGCGCCACCATCCTCAAGCCGGTGAAGAAGGGCGAGCACCATGCGCACGGTCGCTTCTTCACCTGGTTCAACCGCAACTTCGACCGCGGCACGCAAGGCACGCAGGGCGCGGTGCGCGGCATCCTTTCCCGGCGCAAGCGCTGGCTGCTGGTGTACGGGCTGATCGTGGTGGGCCTGGGCGTGCTGTTCGCGCGGCTGCCGCAGTCCTTCCTGCCCGATGAGGACCAGGGCATCCTGTTCACGCAGATCCAGCTGCCCGCCGGCGCGACGCAGCAGCGCACGCTGGAGGTCATCGAGCGCGTGGAGAAGCACTTCCTGGAAAAGGAAGCCTCGCGCGTGCAGTCCATCTTCACCGTGGCGGGCTTCAGCTTCGCCGGCCGCGGCGAGAACATGGGCATCGGCTTCGTGCGCATGAAGGACTGGAGCGAGCGCAAGGGTGCCGAGAACGGCGTGCGCGCCATTGCCGGGCGCGCCATGGGCACCTTCATGCAGTGGCGCGACGCGATGGCCTTTGCCTTCGCGCCGCCGGCGGTGATCGAGCTGGGCAACGCCACGGGCTTCGAGTTCTACCTGCAGGACCAGGCCGGCCTGGGCCACGACGCGCTGATGCAGGCGCGCAACCAGTTCCTGGGCATGGCGGCCAAGGAGCCCACGCTCGCCGGCGTGCGCCCCAACGGGCTGGACGACTCGCCGCAGCTGCGCATCGACGTGGACCAGGCCAAGGCCGGTGCGCTGGGCGTGACGGTGGCCTCGATCAACGAGCTGCTGGCCACCGCCTGGGGCGGCTCCTACGTGGACGACTTCATCGACCGCGGCCGCGTCAAGCGCGTGTACCTGCAGTCCGACGCGCCCTTCCGCATGCAGCCCGAGGACCTCAACGACTGGAAGGTGCGCAACGCGCAGGGGCAGATGGTGCCGTTCAGTGCCTTTGCCAACGCGCACTGGGAGCTGGGCTCGCCGCGCCTGGAGCGCTTCAACGGCGTGGGCGCGGTGCAGATCCAGGGCCAAGCCGCACCGGGCACCAGCTCGGGCGATGCGCTCAAGACCGTGGAGCGGCTGGCCTCGCAGCTGCCGCCGGGTTTCAACGTCGCCTTCAGCGGCCTGTCGTACCAGGAGCGCCTCTCCGGCTCGCAGGCGCCGGCGCTGTACGCGATCTCGATCCTGGTCGTGTTCCTGTGCCTGGCCGCGCTGTACGAGAGCTGGTCCATCCCCTTCGCGGTGATGCTGGTGGTGCCGCTGGGCGTGCTGGGCGCGGTGCTGGCCGCCTTCGGCCGCGGGCTGAGCAACGACGTGTACTTCCAGGTCGGCCTGCTGGTGACGGTGGGCCTGTCGGCGAAGAACGCGATCCTGATCGTGGAGTTCGCCAAGGACCTCGTCGAGCAGGGCCACAGCATCGTGGACGCCACGCTGGAGGCGGTGCGGCTGCGGCTGCGCCCGATCCTGATGACCTCGCTGGCCTTCGGCCTGGGCGTGATGCCGCTGGCGCTGGCCTCCGGCGCGGGCTCCGGCAGCCAGAACGCCATCGGCACCGGCGTGCTGGGCGGCATGCTCGCCGCCACGGTGCTGGGCATCTTCTTCGTGCCGCTGTTCTTCGTCGTCGTGCGCAGCCGCTTCAAGGGCAAGCGCGCGCCTTCGGCCGCCGATTCGGCCAACGTGTCCAACGCCGGCCCGGTGGGTGACCATGCCTGAGTACCACGAGACCATGACGAGCTCCTTCCGTCCCCGCCTGGCCGCGCTGGCGCTGGCTTCCCTCACCTTCCTGGGCGGCTGTGCCAGCCTGGCGCCGAAGTACGAGCGCCCGGCCGCGCCGGTGCCCGAGCAGCTGGGCGAGGCTGCGGCCGAGGCGCCGGCGGTGCCGGTGGCCGACCTGGGCTGGCAGGCCTTCTTCACCGACGCGCGGCTGCAGCAGGCGATCGCGCTGGCGCTGCAGAACAACCGCGACCTGCGCATTGCCGCGCTCAACATCGAGCGCGCCCGCGGCCTCTACGGCGTGCAGTCGGCCGACGCACTGCCCGCGGTGGGCGTGGCCGCCGGCGAGACCGCGCAGCGCGTGCCCGGCGACCTCAGCACCACCGGCCAGGGCCGGGTGACGCGCCAGTACAGCGCGACGCTGGGCTTCAGCGCCTACGAGCTGGACCTGTTCGGCCGCGTGCGCAGCCTGCGCGAGGCCTCGCTGCAGCAGGTGTTCTCCACCGAGGCGGCGCGGCGCACCACGCACATCGGCCTGGTGTCGCAGGTGGCCGGCAGCTGGCTGACGCTGGCCGCGGACCGTGCGCGGCTAGAGCTGGCGCAGGCCACGCTCAAGAGCCAGGGCGACACGCTGCGGCTGACCGAGCGGCGCCACGAGCTGGGCGTGTCCTCCGACCTGGACGTGCAGCGCGCGCGCACCACGGTGGAGACGGCCCGGGCCGACGCCGCGCGCTACGCCGGCCAGGTGCAGGCCGACCTGCAGGCGCTGCAGCTGCTGCTGGGCACGCCGCTGCCGCCGGCGCTGATGCCGGGCTCGGAGGCCACGGCGCTGGGCTTCGCGCCGCTGCCCGCGGGGCTCACCTCCGAAGTGCTGCTGCAGCGCCCGGACGTGATGCAGGCCGAGCGCGACCTGCAGGCGGCCAACGCCACCATCGGCGCGGCGCGCGCGGCCTTCTTCCCGCGCATCTCGCTCACGGCCTCGGTGGGCACGGCCAGCTCCTCACTGTCGGGGCTGTTCGGCGCGGGCTCGGGCATCTGGAGCTTCGTGCCGCAGCTGGCACTGCCGATCTTCGACCAGGGCCGCAACCGATCCAACCTGCAGGTGGCGCAGGCCGACCGCGACATCCGCGTCGCGGCCTACGAGCGCAGCATCCAGGCCGCCTTCCGCGAGGTGGCCGACGGGCTGTCGCAGCGCCAGAGCCTGGTGGAGCAGCTCGCGGCGCAGCAGGCGCTGGAGGACGCGGCGTCGCGGGCGCAGTTCCTGTCGCAGGCGCGCTTCGAGCGCGGGGTGGACGATTTCCTGAGCGTGCTGGACGCGCAGCGCTCGCTGTACGCGGCGCAGCAGGGGCGCCTCTCCACCGCGCTGGCGCAGCAGCTCAACGCGGTGACGCTGTACAAGGCCCTGGGCGGTGGCTGGGAAGCGGCCACGCGCACCGCGGAGGCCGGGGACACGCCGGCCGCCGCCGCACGCTGATGGCCCCGCTGACCGATACCGAGCGCGCGGAGCAGCGCCGCCAGCAGGTGCTCGACGCCGCGGCGCAGTGCTTCCGCGCGCACGGCTTCCACGGCGCGAGCATGGCGGAGATCGCGCGCACGGCCGGCATGAGCCCGGGCCACATCTACAACCTGTTCGAAAACAAGGAAGAGCTGATCGCCGCCATCGTGGCGCGCGACCAGGCGCTGTGGCTGGCCAAGGCCGAGGCCATGCTGCGCGGCCCCGACGTGGCGCAGGCCATGCTCGACGGGGTATGCCACGGCGTGAGCGACTGCACCGCCCTGCCCGATGCCGCGCTGCGGCTGGAGGTGGCGGCGGAGGCGGGACGCAATCCGAAGCTCGCTGCCGTGGTGCAGGCGGCCGACGCCGCCAGCCGCGAGCGCTGCCAGGCGCTGCTGAGCGCGGCGCTGGGCCAGCGCGGGCTGTCCCTGGACGCGGCCACGCTGCGCGCCCGCGCCTCGGTGCTGGCAGCGCTGTTCGACGGCCTCATGGTGCGCAGCGTGCGCGACCCGGCCATGGACAAGCCGCAGCTGGTGACGCAGATCCGGCGCCTGGTGCAGGCACTGATCGAGGCCTGAGCGGATCGCGGGGCAGGGGCGCCACCCGGTCGGCGTGAACTGAAATACAACATACACGAAGCGCTCTCAAACCCTGCTCTCCTGCGGATTCCGTTGAATGCTAATCCGCCCAGATCCTTCCTTTCCCCTGCTCTCCCCTGCCTCACTGGAATTGAGGACTCGTTTTTTCGATGGCCGGGGTTCGGTAATTCCGCCCATGCCGCTCCGAACGCCTCGCGCTTGCTGGTGGTGGGCCGGCTGTGTGAGGGAAATCAAGGGAAATACAGGCTCGGCAATAAGGAGGTTGGAGACGTTGGGTTTTCCGGGGTCTCACGAGATTTCCGTTGGTCGGGTTTTAGGGTGCCTCGTGTATGTTGTAATGAAGGGTCTATCAACCTTTTCAACGGCTGCGTGCTCATCCTTGGAAAGCCGGTGCCCAAAAAAAACCGGCCGCGCGAGGCGGCCGGTGCGGTGGGCGCGGAGAGTTTCAGGCCGTTGGCGGCATGGCCGCCGCAGTGGCCTGGCGGGTGGCCTGCTGCGTCGCCTTGGCCAGCGTGGTCGGCGCCTGCTGCATCAGCGCGGCGCTGCCTTGGCCAAGCTCCATGAGGAACTCCATGTAGTTCTTCATCAAGCCCATCATCAGGTCGGCAATCGCATTGGGCGAAACCTGCATCGGCGCCAGGCTGGCAGGCGACTGCTGCATGAAGATGCGCTGCGCCTGGGCCATCGCCTGCGCCACAGCCTCGGGCGAGAGCGAGAACTTGGTGAAAAGCTCGAGATTGGATTGCGCCAGCTTGGTGAACGGGGCCATGAAGGGCTGCATCAAGTCGGTGGACATGGAGTGAGGCTCCTGAGGTCGTCAACAAAGTCAGGGACCGCCGCCAGCAACGCCGGCCTTGGCCTGCAACACAACCCCGCCGGCCACTGCAAGCTGCCCGCAGCGGCCACTTGGGGTTTGTGCGGATGCAGCATGTGGCGCTCCCGGGTTCCTGGCACGCCCGGCAGCTGTCGTGATGCGCGGCCCGCACAGGGGCCGAAGTCCCCCGTTAGCCCCAGGCACGGCAACCATGGCGACAATCGACGCATGGTTGCAAAGCCTCTTCTCGCGGCCGGCGCCCTGCTGCTGGCCTTCGCCGTCTCCGCGCACGCCGCGGCCGAATCCGACAAGCTGCGCTGCGTCGCAGCGCTCAAGCTGCATTCCAACGACCTGGCGCAGCAGGTGAAGGAGGGCGACGCGGCGCGCCGCTCCGAACTGCTGCAGGTGCTGCGCCAGGGCGGCGCCTTCATTGGCGAGGCGTACCTGCAGCATGCGCTGGGCAACGAGGACGAAGCCAAGGCGGAGCTGGCGCAGGCCGAGGCCAGCGTGCGCGCCCTGCCGGCGCCGCAGGCCCAGGCGCTGCGCAGCCAGTGCGGTGCCCGCGCCAACACCATGATCGAGAGCGCCCCGGGCTGGCAGCGCATGGTGATCGACCGCTTCGCCCAGGCGCGCATGGACAAGCTGCTGCGCCAGCCGCAATGACCTGATCGATCCGGCACCCCAGGCGCCGCCCGGCTCAGGCCGGCGCGGGGCTCGACGCCGGAGCGCCGGTGCCCTCCTCCAGCGGCGCGGCCGACTCGCACGCCAGCAGCGCGCGCTTGCGCTCCACGCCCCAGCGGTAGCCCGAGAGGCTGCCGTCCCGGCGCACGATGCGGTGGCACGGAACGGCCACCGCCAGCACGTTGGCCGCACAGGCGCCGGCCACGGCCCGCACCGCGGCGCTGGCGCCGATGCGCGCCGCGAGCTCGGCATAGCTCAGCGTCTGCCCGGGAGGAATCTGCTGCAGCGCCTGCCACACGCGCTGCTGGAAGGCGGTGCCGCGGATGTCCAGCGGCAGCGCCACCGGCTGCCGCGGGTCGTCCACCAGCCCGATCACGCGCGCCATCAGCGCCTCAAAGTCCGGATCGCCGCCGTGCAGCGCCGCCAGCGGGAAGCGGTCCTGCAGCTCGCGCACCAGCGCCTCGGGATCGTCGCCCAGCGAGATCGCGCACACGCCGCGCTCGCTGCAGGCCACCAGGATTGCCCCGAGCGCGCACTGCCCCACGGCAAAGCGGACTTGCGCCCCGGCGCCGCCCGCCCGGTAGCGGCCGGGCGCCATGCCCAGCACCGCGTCGGACTGGGCGTAGAAGCGCCCGCTGGAACTGAAGCCGGCGCCGTACAGCGCCTGCGTCACGCTGTCCTCGGCCTGCAGACCGGCCTGCACGCGGCGCGTGCGCACAGCTTGCGCGTAGGCGCGCGGTGTCAGGCCCGTGGCGGCCTTGAACACGCGGCGCAGTTGCGCGGCGCCGAGGCCGGCCTCGCGCGCCAGCGCCTCCAGCGGCGGCGGCGTCTCGCTGGTCTCGATGCGCCGGCACAGCGCCGCCACGGCCTGGGCGCGCCGCTCCGCCGCGCCGGGGCCGTCCGGATCGCAGCGCCTGCAGGCGCGAAAGCCCGCCGCGCGCGCCGTTTCGGCGTCGTCGAAGAACAGCACGTTGTCCAGCCGGGCGTGCCGCGACGGACAGTCGGGCCGGCAGTAGATGCCGGTGCTGCGCACGGCGTAGATGAAGGAAGCCTGGGCATCGCGCGCCTGCACGGCGGCCCAGCGGGGGTCGGCGCCGCGGGCGCTGGCAGGGACGGCATGGGAGAGGTCGGCGCTGTTCATGGCGGGTGGGGGTCCGGAAATCACTGCGGTGGCGCGACTGTAGGTGCGTGCACCGCGACCGGCACTCCGGAAACGAACATCAAATCCAGCCGCGCCGCCAGCCGCACCCCAGGCGTCTCGGGCCGCGCGTCGACGGCGGGAAACTCAGCCCGGACCGGCGCCCTGCTGCTGCAGCGCCTGCTGCTCCTGCTGGTATTCCGGCTTGAGTTCCACCACGCGGTAGCCCTCCTTGAGCAGCGCCTTGCGCAGCCATTCCGGATGCTCGCCGTCGCCGTTCCAGGTTTCTCCGGTAAGGGGATGGCGGTATTTCACATAGCCCAGCGGCGGCGAATTTCGCGGCAGCACCGGGACCACTTTCGGATCGCCGAGCTCGTCCGGACCGATGTTCCAGAACTCCATCAGTTGCCGAATCTGGTGCAGCGCGATGCGCCGCGCCTTGCTTGCGTTGTCGAGGTCGTCGGTCATCGATCGGCAGGATTGAAGCCAAGCCCGGTGGAGGCACCCTGTACAACGACAGGAGCAAGCGGCTCGCCTTGTAGGACAATATTACAGTTTCACGAAAATCAGGTGGTATTCAAGTATTGAACTTTTTGTTCGAAAAACCACGCCTGACTTCCCTAACGGGATGCTGGCGGTGTTTGCACCCCGGCCAAGCAGCAGTGTGAAACGCAAGCAAGCGAAAAACGCGCCAGTGGCAAGGTCGCTTTTCACGGGGACCGGGTCAGCCGCCTGTAACTGATACCATTTTTGCGACGGTCCGCATTCGGCGGTCCAGGCCTCATGGCCCGCGCCCGACCGTCGCGGGCCGGCGCCACGGTCCACTGCTCGGTCGCTTCCACCGGTGAAGTCGCTGCCCGCGCGGCGCGAACACCGGTCCCGGCTCCCGGTCGGTGCGGCCGGGCCCTGTTTTGACCACCCTCGCAGCATCCCGCGTGACCAAGGCCCTGCGGCCGTGGCCCGCGGGTGCCGGTTTATTGGATGACTTTCACAGAAACCTTCGCCACCGAGAATTTTCAGGGCCCGCGGCCCGAATGCCGGCGTGCGTTCGCTGCTGCCCCTTGCAGCCCGCGCGCTTTTCCAATCCACCGCAATGGGAGCGTGAACCCATGGCCCAGGAAGAACTGATCAGCAGGACCCCACGATGAAACCCCAAGACCAGCAGCCGCCCTCCACCGTCATCCAGGACGACGGTCTTCGCTACAAGCGCAAGGCCGCCGGCTCGCCCTTCAGCTCCGGCGGCAGCACCGGCATGCACCAGACCACCATGTCGTGCTTCAAGTGCGGCACGCACCGCCCGCGCGCCGAGCTCACCACCAAGCGCCTGCTGGGCAAGAACCAGCTCGTGTGCGCCGAGGGTTGCAACAAGGCGCGCTGAGCGCGTGCCGTCGCCTCAGGGCGCGTTCTTCCAGGTGGTGAGGTTGTCAGCCACCGCCCGGTTGATGCGCGTGGCGCTGTTGTTGCCGCCTTCGGCGGCATAGGTGTGGATGCCCACCGCGCAGGTGCCGAAGCACTTGGCCCGGCTGGCACCGCGGTCGGCCTCGATCACGGGCGAGCCGCTCTCGCCGCTGGCGGTGTCGAGCTGGTAGCGCAGCTTGCGCGGCTCGCTGATGGCGATGCCGCCGCTGGCTCCCCACAGCGACTTCGGCGGCGACTTGTCCCCGGCGTAGCCCATCAGCAGCACCGGCAGGCCCACCAGCGAATCCGGCGTCGCGTAGTAGCCGAGCCAGCCGGTGGTCCTGCCGATCTCGCAGTTGAGCTTCACGGCGCCGTAGTCGAAGTCTTCGCTGCCGTTGTCGAAGCTGCTCTGGACCCAGCGGGCCACGGCGAACAGCCGCCGTGCGCCGCAGGAGCCGAAGGGCGCCGCGCCAGCGTTGTAGGCCGGATAGAAGCGCACGTGGGTGCTCCAGTCACCGTCGTAGACGCAGTGTCCGGCCGTCGCCACCGTGTCCTTGCTGATGAGGAAGCCTGTGCAGCTGTAGCTGCTGCTGCCCTGGGTGTAGGTCAACAGCCCGATGGCGCGGTACGGAAAGCCCGACTCGCGCGGGTACACCCTGAAGCGCCGGTCCGCACCCACCACGCTCTCCGGCCGCACGTCCGTCCCGCGCCGCGCATAGGGCGGCACTTTCGGGGGGTAGCGGCGGTTGAAGGCTTCCAGCTCGGCGCCGCCGAGCTTCATGGCGGGCCGCTCCGCCGCAGCATCCGGCGCCATGCCCGCACGCAGCGCGCCCGCGAAGGCCTCACCCGCGCCAGCGGCCAGCGCCGACGCGACTGGTGCGATTGGCGCGCTGCCGTCGCTGGTGAGCGTCACGTGGTCGCCGCCCTGCGCATGCACCACGCCACCGCCCAGCGCCGCCACGGCGCAGCCCAGCCGCCAGGCAGCCTTGAAAACCCTCGCTCGATCCATGAACCCGTCTCCCCGTCACGGGCTCCGCCTCCGGAGCTCCATGGCCTACGGAGCAGGTTGCGCGCCCATCAGGTCCGGGAGAGCGCCGGCAGCTGGCCAGCCAAGGGCGCGGCAGCTCAGCCCGCGTCCAGCTCCAGCGTGGCGACCGTGCCGCCCCCGCTGCGCGCATCAATGCCCAGGCTGCCGCCCATGGCTTCGGCCAAGCGGCGCGAGATCACCAGGCCCAGCCCGGTGCCGGGGATGGCCGAGCGCTCGCGCCCGGCGCGCGCGAAGGGCTGGAACACCTGCTGCAGCTGCTCGGCCGTCATGCCGATGCCGTTGTCGCTGAACTCGATACGCACCCGCCCAAGCTCGCAGTGCGCCGTCACGCGCAGCTCGCCGCCCGGGCGGTTGTACTTGATGGCGTTGCTCGCCAGGTTGGAGAGGATCTGGTGCAGCCGCGTCTCGTCGGCGACCACAGCCAGCTGCGCCGGCACCTCGCCCACCAGCTCGACCTGCTGTGCCTGCGCCTGCGGCATGAGCAGCGACAGCGCGTGCCGCACGCAGCGCGCCAGCGGCACCGAGGCCAGTGCCAGCTGCAGCTGCCCCTCGTGCGCGCGCTGCAGCACCAGCAGGTCGTCCACCATCGCCAGCAGGTGGCGGCCCGCGGACTCGATGTGGCCCAGGTACTCGCCCGCCTGCGGGCTGGAGCCGTCCGCGGGCATCAGCCGCTGCAGCTGCGTGAAGCCCAGCACCGCGTTGAGCGGCGTGCGCATCTCGTGGCTCACGCGCGACAGCAGCTGCGCCTGCGCCTGCTGCTGCGCTTGGCGCCGCTCCAGTGCCCGGCGCTGCTCCTCCAGCTCGGCGCTGCGGCGCTGCGCGTCCTTCTGCGCGCTGAGGTCCTGCACCTGGTAGAGCAGGCGCGGCATGGCGTCGTGCGGCTCCAGCAGCGACACGCTGACCTGCGTCCACAGCTCCCCGCCGTCGCTGCGCAGGTAGCGCTGCTCGAACTGCACGCTGCGGCTGCCGCCCTCGCGCAGCGCCTGCAGCTGCTGCGCCTGCATCGCGACGTCCTCGGGATGCAGCAGCGCCGCGTGCTGGCGGCCCTGCAGCTGCGCCGCCTCCAGCCCCAGCAGCCGCGCCAGCGTGGCATTGGCCTGCAGAACGTCGCCCTGCAGCGACACCAGCGCCATGCCCAGCGGCGCATCGTCGAAGACGTGGCGCCAGCGCTGCTCGCTGTCCAGCAGCCGCCGCTCCATCTGCGCCCGAGCCAGCGCCACCTCGATGCTCGCGCGCAGCTCATCGGACTGGAACGGCTTGCTGAGGTAGCCGTAGGGCGTGGCGCCCACGGCCTGCGTCACCGTGCCGACGTCGGTGTGCGAGGTCAGGAAGATGACCGGCTGCGACGAGCCCGCGCGCCGCAGCTGCTCGGCCGCCTGCACGCCGTTGACCGGACCGCGGATGTTGATGTCCATCAGCACCAGGTCCGGCCGGTGATCCAGCACCAGCGACAGGGCCAACGCGGCGCTGTCGGCCGGACCGACCACCCGGTAGCCCATGTCCTCCAGCTGCAGCTGCAGGTCGAGCGCGATGACCGCGTCGTCCTCGACGATCAGGATGGCGGGCGAGGACGCGTGGGCCGACAGGCGGCTTTGTAGGAGGGGGCTGTATTCCATGGTGGGGGCACTGCATCCCTGGCCGCGCGCCGGCCGGCGCCGCGGGGCAGGAATGCGGAAACGGTAACATTCTGAAGCAACAATTTGCTGCCCGTGTCATCCCACTTGCACACAGGCCCGTCCAGACCTGAGCCAGATCAAGCTCCGTCGCCGTTTTCCACACCTTTGCAATCCGCCTGCGGGCTCCGGGCAGCGCCGCGCGGGGTTCAGCCCGTCACGACAGTCCCGTCACCGGGATGGACGCGCCGTGGATCGCCCTCGCGCCTGCGGAAGCCAGGAAGTGAATGACCTGCGCCAAGTCGGCCGGCGCCACCCACGACGCCGGGTCGGCCTCGGGCATGGCCTGCCGGTTCTCCGGGGTGTCGATGATGGAAGGCAGCACGCAGTTGACGTTGATGCCCCGCGTGCGCAGCTCCGCGGCCATCGCTTCGGTCAGCCGGGCCACCACGGCCTTGGACGCGGTGTAGGCGCCCATCTGCGCAACGCCCTTCTGCGCGCTGAACGCCCCCACGTTGACGACCTTGCCACCGCCGCGCGCCAGCATGTGCGGCACCACCGCCCGCACGGCGTGCAGCACGCTCCGGGCATTGAGGTCGAACAGCGCGTCCCAGGTGCCGTCGCTGGTCTCGTGCACCGCCTCGCCCATGCGGAAGCCGCCGGCCAGGTTGCACAGCACGTCGATGCGTCCGAAGCGCTCCAGGGCGGCGCGGCCCAGGCCGTTCACCGCGTCCTGGTCCAGCAGGTCGACGCCCGCCAGCATCCGCGATTCGCCGTCGGCGCCGAAGACCGCAGTCAGCGCGTCGCGGGAGCGGTCCACCAGCACCAGCCGGTCGCCGCCGTCCGAGAACACCCGCGCCACGGCCCGGCCCAGGTTGCCCGCGGCGCCCGTGACCACCACCACCCGTTGTTGCTCCTGGCTCATTTCAGCGCTCCCTTGAGACGGCCGGCGTGGTACGCACCCGTGCCCCGATGAATGACCTGATCGCCGGGCAGCACCTCGCCCGGCCGGTACGCCGGGCCGCCATCGTCCACGCGCTCGTACAGCGGCGCGAAGTCGATGCGCGAAAGCTCCAGCAGCTGCTCCAGGTCGTCGATGACGAAGTAGCTCTCCTGAAAGTCGTCGATGCGGTAGTGCGTGCGCATCACGCGCTCCAGGTCGAAGCGGATCCGGTTGGGCGATGGGCTCTCCAGCGAGAACACGCTCTCGGTGCTGGAGGAGGCGATGCCCGCGCCGTAGATGCGCAGCCCTTCCTTTTGCCGCAGCAGGCCGAACTCCACCGTGTACCAGTACACCCGCGCCAGCTGCGTCAGGCGACCCAGGCGCTGCGCGCGCAGGCCGCCCTCGCCGTAGGCCTGGATGTAGTCGGCGATGACCGGGTTCATCAGCATCGGCACGTGGCCGAAGACGTCGTGGAAGACGTCAGGCTCCTCCAGGTAGTCCAGCTCGTGCGGCTTGCGGATGAAGTGGCCCGAGGGGAAACGCCGGTGGGCCAGGTGCTCGAAGAAGACGTCGTCCGGCACCAGGCCCGGCACCGCCACCACCTGCCAGCCGGTGCGCTTCATCAGCACCTCCGACAGGCGGCGGAAGTCGGGAATCTCGTCCGGCCCGATCGGCAGCTCGCGCATGCCCTGCACGAACTCGTCGCAGGCCCGCCCGGGCAGCAGCTTCGACTGGCGCTCGAACAGCGTCTTCCACACGCCGTGTTCCTGCGCGGTGTAGCGCTCCCAGCCCTGGTCGATGGTCCAGTCCGGGCGCTCGGGCTTGCCGGACTCGCCGGCCGCCAGGCCGTGCTTGGTGTTCAGCGCCTGCAGTTGGGCTTGCATGTCCATGCCTCCCATGCTCAAGACCGTGCCTGGAAGGCCGTGAAAGCCAGGTCGATGACGCGTGCCAGCTCGACGTCGTTGGTCGACAGCCCGGGTGCGTCGTGCGTCGTGAGCGTGATGGCCACGCGATCGTAGACGTTGAACCACTCCGGATGGTGGTTGCGCTTCTCGGCTTGCAGCGCCACCTGGGTCATGAAGCCGAAGGCCTGCGCGAAGCCGGCAAAGCGGAATTCGCGGGTAATCGTGCCGCCGCGCTCCGCGCTGAAGCGCCAGCCGGGCAGTTCATCGCCCAGGGCGCGGGTCTCCTTGTCGTCGAGCTTTCTCATGCGCTTGTCTCCTTGATGAAGCCGCGGTCCGGACCGGGTCCGGCTGACCGGGTGGCGGCTTCGGTTTGCGTTGGGTCAAGGCAGGACTGTAGGGACGACGGTGCGCACGATTTCTGCGAATTTCAGCCTCGACGCAGTGCAGTACGCATGATTCCTGCAAAACTAGCCTCATGGACGAACCAACGAAGCTCGATACGCTGGACCGGCGCATCCTGAAGGCGCTGCAGGGCAACGGCCGCATGACCTACGACGACCTGGCCGAGCAGGTCGGCCTGTCGCCGTCGGCCGTGCTGCGGCGGGTCAAGCGGCTGGAGGAATCGGGCGTGATCAGCGGCTACGTCGCGCTGGTGCGCCCGGAGCGCATCGGCCTGGGGCTCACGGCCTACATCAACGTGCGCATGGAAAAGCAGAGCGGCAGCGACAAGCGCAGTCCCATGGACGTGTTCGCCGCCGCGGTGCAGACCTGGCCGGAGGTGGCGGAGTGCGCGTCGCTCACCGGCGAGATGGATTACCTGCTGCGCGTGGTCGTGGCCGACATGGCGGACTACTCGCGCTTCGTGATGGAGACGCTGCTGCGCCACCCCAGCGTGCAGGACTGCCGCACCACCTTCGTGCTCAACAAGGTGAAGTCCACCACCGCCGTGCCGGTGTGAGCGCGGGGCCGCGGGGCCCGCAGCAGGCTCAGCGCCGCCGGCCCAGTACCTGCGTCCAGTAGATGGCGCCGTCGCTGCCCGGATTGAGCGCGTAGGCAGCGCCCATGTCGGCGAAGCCGCGGTCCATCAGGTTGCGGCAGTGGCCGGGGCTGTCCAGCCAGCCCTGCACCACCTGCCGCGCCGACCCGGCACCGAAGGTGATGTTCTCGCCGATGCTTTGCCAGTCGTAGCCCGCGCGCTGCGCCCGCTCGTTCACCTGTGCGCCCTCAGGACTGCGGTGCGCGAAGTAATTGCGCCGCGCCATGTCCGCGCTGTGCGCCTGCGCCGCGGCGCCCAGGGTGTCGCTCCAGCGCAGCGGCGGGGCGGCGCCGAAGGCCTGCGGGCCGCAGCGCTGCGGACGCGAGCGCGCCTCGTTGGCCAGCTTCAGCACCTGCAGTCCGGCCTCGCGCCAGTCACCCAGGTCGGGCGCCAGCAGCGGCTGCGCCAGCACGATGCGCCAGCGCCGGCCCTCCTCGCGCACGCCCACCGCGCTGAACGCCGGCTGCGCCAGCGCCTCGCACGCGGCCGGGTCGCGCCGCAGCAGTTCCAGGGCTTCGTCAGCGTCGCGCGCGCCGCTCACGTTGAACAGCTGCACCCGCGCGCTCACGAAGCTCAGGGCCGCCACCGAGCGCTGCAGCGCCGCCGCGCTGTCGCCTTCGGCACGGGCCAGCTCCGGACGCGGCACCAGCGGCGGCGCCGCCGGCAGCGTGCGCCCGCCGCAGCGTTGCGGCCCGGCACGCAGCGCATTGATCCGGTCGACCACCTCCTCCGCCGGCGCGGCCCACGCCGGCGCGGCGCCGGCCAGCAGCGCCACCGCGGCGGCGAGGGCCGCGGCACGGGCGCGCAGGCCGGTATGCAATCAGGCCTCACTGGAGGTCGGCTGCGGGTGCGCGATGCGCACCTCGTGGTCGTGCTCGCCGCGCCGGGTGTCGATAACGTCGCCCATCGATTCAAGCAAGTCCGAAAAATTGTCGAAACCGAAATTCGATTCGTGGAAGGTCGGGTCCATGCGCTGGATGAAAGGCCGGAGTCCGGCCTTTTGGACCCAGGCGTCGCCTCGGCGTTCCGACATCAGCATGATGGCGCGGCACACCAGGCCGGCCATTTCCTGGCGGCGCCTTTCGGCCTCGGCAGCACGGTCCAGCAGCAAGCGCAATTCCTCGCCTTGCGCCGTTTCTCCGGTGCCCGGGTTTTCGACGCCGCCCGCGGGTTCGGCAATTTGGGGTGTCCCGGTCGTGGCCATGTAGCCGGGCGCCAGCGGCACCTGGGATTCGGGCGCCTTCACCGACAGCAGCGACTCGTAATACTTGAATTCGTGGCAGCTGCGCGCCCAGTGCTGGTTGGTGCTGACGCGGCTGCCGATGCCCACCAGCGTGCGGCCGGCGGCCTTCACCTTGTAGGCCAGCGGCATGTAGTCGCTGTCGCCGCCCACGACGATGACGGTGCGCACGTGCGGGAAGCGCGCCATGTCGTCCATCACGTCCAGGCACAGCTTGATGTCCGCGCCGTTCTTGGCATTGGCGCCAGGAGAAAAGACCTGGATCAGCTCCACCGCGTTGCGCAGCAGCGCGAAGCGGTAACGCGTGAACGAAACCCAGTTGGCAAAGGCGCGGTTGATCGCCACCGGTCCCAGCGACAACGCAAATTCGACGATGGCGGAAACGTCGATCAATTCTTCCTGCGGCCGGAAGCAGGTGGCGCGGTAAGTACCGTGGCCCTGCTGCTGGTCCAGCAAGCTGGCATGAACATTTTCGAAATCCCAGTAAAGAGCGACGGCGTCGTTATTGGCCATGATGAGAACCAGTTTCTTATAAGAAGTCCCGCACGCTTCCTCTGCCGGGCCCGGGTGCCGGATGGTCGTCGAGGGACGCGTCCGGATGATGTCAGATCTTTTGCTGCCTCCGTCCGCTTGCGTGCCTTGGCTTGGGTTCGCGCAAATTTGTCAAGCGGGCTGGGGCCGATGGTCCCGCGGACACGGGGGCCTAGACTGGACCGATCCTTCAACCCGTCCCGGAGTTCCTGCCCATGAAGATTCGCGCCGCCGTGCTGACCCGGATCGGAGCGCCCGCGCCCTACGTGCAATCGCAGCCGCTGGCGCTGCGCGAGGTGGAGCTGGAACCGCCCGGCCCGGGCGAGCTGCTGGTGCGGGTGCGCGCGGCGGGGCTGTGCCATTCGGACCTGTCGGTGGTCAATGGCGACCGCCCGCGCCCGGTGCCGATGGTGCTGGGCCACGAGTCGGCCGGCGAGGTGGTGGAGTGCGGTCCCGGCGTGACGGACCTGCGCCCGGGCGACCGCGTGGTGATGGTGTTCATGCCCAGCTGCGGGTGCTGCCTGCCCTGCGCCGAAGGGCGCCCGGCCCTGTGCGAGCCCGGCGCGGCAGCCAACGGCGCGGGCGCGCTGCTGTCGGGCGCACGGCGGCTGCGCATGGACGGCGAGCCGGTGCACCACCACCTGGGCGTGTCCTGCTTCGCGGACCACGCGGTGGTGTCGCGGCGCTCGTGCATCAAGGTCGAGGCCGACATCAGCTTCGCGGAAGCGGCGCTGTTCGGCTGCGCGGTGCTCACCGGCGTGGGAGCGGTGTTCAACACCGCGCGGCTGGCCGCCGGCAGCAGCACGGCGGTGCTGGGGCTGGGCGGCGTGGGTTTCAGCGCGCTGCTGGCGGCGGTGGCCGCGGGCGCACGCGAGGTGGTGGCCGTCGACCTGCACGAGGACAAGCTCGCGCTGGCCCGCGAGCTGGGCGCCACCTTCACCGTCAACGCGGCCGATCCCGACGCGGCCGAGAAGGTGCGCGCGCACACGCAGGGCGGCGTGGAGGTGGCTTTCGAGATGGCCGGCGCGGTGCCGGCGCTGGAGCTGGCCTGGCGCATCACGCGCCGCGGCGGCAGCACCATCAGCGCCGGGCTGCCGCACCCGGACCGCCGCCTGTCGCTGCCGCCGGTGCAGCTGGTGGCCGAGGAGCGCAGCCTGCGCGGCAGCTACATCGGCTCCGCGGTGCCGGTGCGCGACATCCCGCGCTACATCGCGCTCTACCAGCAGGGCAAGCTGCCGGTGAACCGGCTCATGGGCGAGCAGCTGCCGCTGCAGGACATCCACGTCGCCCTGGACCGCATGGCGGCCGGGCATGCGATGCGGGACGTGCTGATTCCCTGAGCACCGACGGCCTGTGGCCGGCCGCCGGCCACAGGCTCCCAAGGGCCCGAGCGCCTAATTTCCCGCTACGAAATCCGCTGCAGGGCTGTAATTCCGTCCAGCCTTGTTGTATGTTGCAGGGGTGAACGCCGACACCTCTTCCGATTCCCTGCGTCCCACCGATGCCGAGCGCTGGCAAGCCGACCCGGTGGGCACGAGCCTTCCCAAGCTGTCGCCGCGCTCGCGGCAGCTCTACACCACCTACTGGCTGGCCTGGCGCCGCTTTCTGGCAGGGCGCGAGGTGCCGGTGGAGCGGGCCTCGCCGATCGAGGCGGTGGCCTTCCTCGCCGGCGAGCGCCTGAACCCGACCACGCAGGCGCGCTACCGCCGCGTGCTGGGCCAGGTGCACGCTGGCGGCGTGATCTGCGGCGCCCTGCCGCCCGGCAATCCCTTCGAGGAGCTGGGCAACGAGGTGCCGCGGCGCGAGCAGCCGCGCTCGGTGGCCTTCACGCCGCCGGAGCGGCGGCTGCTGCTGCAGCGGCTGGCGAGCTGGCACCCGCTGGACGTGCAGCCGCAGCGCGACCGGCTGCTGATCTCGCTGCTCCTGGACGAAGGTTTTACGTTGTCCGAGACGGCGGCGGCCCGCGTCGAGCACCTGAGCCGCGGCGATGACGGCGTCTGGTCGCTGGAAATCGGCGGCCCCCGGCGCAGCCAGTGGCGCACGCTGCAGCTCGGCGAGACCACGGCCGACGCGCTGGCGGCGTGGCTGCCGCGCCTGCCCAAGCCCGAGACACCGCTGATCCCGGCCCTGCCGCAGATGCGCGTGCCGCTGAGCCGCCAGCCCTCCTTCCGCGCTGTGCAAGCCTTCCTGAACCATGCGCTGCAGGACGGCGTGCTGCGCCGCCTGCCGGGCGACACCGGCCCGGCGGCGCTGCGCAACAGCGCCATCGTGGCCTGGCTCAGCGAGGGCGTGCCGCACGCCGAGGTGCTGCGCCGCGCCGGGCTGCAGCGGCTGGACGCGCTGGACCGCCTGGCGCCCATGCTCGACGACCGCACCCGCGACGCCCTCTTCACCAGCCATCGCGCCCAGGAGGCCGCCGGCGTGCCGCACGCACCGGTGGTACCGGCGGGCGGCGGCGCCTGATGCGGGCGTTCCGTGGCGGGCGGCGGCTGCCGCGCGGGAGGGCCACATGAACGCCAACCTGCTGAACCCCGGCTGGCTGCACAGCGTGCTGCGCGCGCGGGGCCTGCCACTGCTGCCGGTGGAGCGGCTGCGCGAGGCCGTCGCGCAGCTGCGCCCGGAGCAGGCCACCGCGCTGCGGCAGGCCTGCATGGCGCTGCAGGCGGGCACGGACAGCATGGCGCAGATGAGCCAGCTGGCCGACTTCGTGCGCCTCAGCCGTCCCGAGCACGGCGACGCGCTGCGGACGGCCGGGCTGTCGGACGACGTGGGCGACCTGCTCGCGGCGCTGGAGGTGCTGGGCGCCCAGGCGCTGTTCGATGCGCTGCGTGCCCTGCCCGAAGCGATGGCCGTCGAGACGCTGCGGACGCACCTGCAGCCGGTCGCCGAGCGGGCGGCGGCGGCGGCGCCCGACCCTGCTCGCGGCCCGGGCGACGGCTGGCCCGAGTCCGACCTCGACTTCGACGATGACGGAACGCCGCCGCCGTGGACACCGGCCGACGAGGATGGTTTCTCGTCGCCGCCCTATGCCGAGGCCACGCCCGCACGCACGGCGTCGGCGCACTCGACGGCCGCCGCTGCGCCGGCCGCCGCGCGCGTGCTGCCGCGCGGCCACCATGTGTACGGCGCCAAGGCCGCGCTGCGGGTGGAAGAGGACCGCTGGCGCACCGACGACCCGGTGCGCTGCCACACCTTGCGCCTGGAAGTGGCGCCCGTGCTGGGCGAGCGCCGCTACGACTGGGAGCACAAGATCGCGCTGCAGCTCACGGCGCGCGAGCTGCCCAGCTTCGCGGCCGTGATGCTCAACCTGCTGCCTCAGATTCAGGCGCAAGGCCACGGCGTGCTCAACGACAAGTGGTTCGAGTGCCGGCGCCAGGCCGGCTCGGTGCTGGTGCGCGTCGGACAAGGCCGCCGCGGCTGCGCCATCCCCGTGGCTGCCGGCGACCTCTACGAGCTCACGCTGCTGGCACTGGACGCTTTGAAGGCCAACGCGCCGCAGTCCGACACGGCACAGGTGATGGCGGCGCTGCAGTCGCTGGCCGGTTGAGGCGTCGGCCGGCCCAACGACAAAGGGGCCGCGGATGCGGCCCCTGTGGTTGCAGATTCTGGCGAGCGTGGTGAAACGCTGCGCCGAGCCTGCCTAGGTGTGGTGCCGGGCGATGCGCGAGACGGTCGCGATGCCGTACAGCGCGGCCAGGCCCACCAGGGTGTAGACGATGCGTGACAGCGTCGTCATCTCGCCGAACAGCGTGGCCACGAGGTCAAAGTTGAACAGGCCCACCAGGCCCCAGTTCAGGCCGCCGACGATCATCAGCACGAGGGCGATTACGTCCAGCGTCCGGCTGCCCCGGTGCGCGACGTCCGAAGACGGCAGATCTCCATGCGTAATGGCCATGAGAAAGCTCCTGCAAGAGAGGGTGACGATGAGTGCCCTGGTGCAGCGAACGTGCCCGATCTCGAAACATTGATTCAATTCGGCGTCAATGCCCGCCCGCCGGTTCAGGGGAGAACCGGGCAGCCTGACCGGCCGGGAACAGCACGGCAGCCCTATGGATGGCCTGCTCCCGCTGCCGGTTTGTCTTGCAGAAAGGCGCGCTTGCGATCGGCAATAAATTCGAACATTCGCCGCGACGTCCAGGACAAACGCCTGCAGTTTTCAGCCGTACCGGGTAGAGAGGGCCATAGCGGTGGGCAGGACGGCGGTGTTGTCTAGAACACACCCAGCGCCAGCCCGGCGCCCATCGCCGCGCCCAGCTCGCGGCAGGCCTCCAGCTCGGCCGGCATCAGTTGCTTCGGCGCCTGGATGGCCTGCGGCGTCTGGGCATGGGTGCAGACGACCAGCGGCGGCGCCACCGCCTTGAGCCGCCAGCCGGTGGCGATGCGCTCGATCTGCCGCGCCGCGCCCTGCCCGTCGCTGCCGGCGCACACCAGCGTGGCGTAGGGCCGGCCCTGCAGCCGCTCCAGCAGCGGGTAGTAGCAGCGGTCGAACAGGTCCTTCAGCAGCCCGGCCATGGCGCCGAGCATCTCCGGGCCGGCGAAGACATAGCCGTCGGCGCCCAGCAGGTCGTCCGGGCCGGCCTGCGGCGCCTGCAGCAGCCGCACCTGCACGCCTTCCTCGCCGCCAGCGCCTTCGGCCGCGGCTTCAGCCATTTGCCGCGCACCGCCGGTGAAGGAAACGTAGACGACCAGCAATGTCTTCATGGACGGATGCCTCGGGACGGCAAGGAGGAGCGGGAGCCGACGCCAAGGTGCAGCCGGCCCCGTCGGCGCGGGCGGCTACGCTTGGGGTCCACAGGAACATCGCTTGCACGCGCTTGACCATGACTTTCAATCCCCGTTACGCAGCCGTCGAACCCACCCGCGCCGAGGTCGATGCGTTGCCCGGCGCCACGGTGCTGGAGTTTGGCGCGACGTGGTGTGGCATCTGCAAGGCCGCCACGCCCGACATCGCGCAGGCGCTGGATGCCCAGCCCGAGCTGCGGCACCTGCGCGTGGAGGACGGCCCAGGCAAGCCATTGGGGCGCTCCTACAAGGTGAAGCTGTGGCCCACGCTGGTGCTGCTGCAGGACGGGCAGGAGATCGCCCGGCTGGTGCGCCCGCAGGGGGTGGAGCCGATCCGGCAGGCGCTGCAGCAATTCAAGTCGCCGGCCGGCGGAACCGCTTGAGCCGGCGCCCGCCGGGCGCCGTCACTCTTCTTCCCGCAGGAACTCGGCCCTGAAGGCCTCGCAGAAGTCGGCATTGCCGGCCAGCGTGAGCGTCAGCGTGTGGCGCAGCGTCTCGCTGCCCAGGCTCTCGCGCTCGAAGCGGCGCGCGCCGGGCAGGTAGCGCACGCGCTGCTGCATGCTGCTCTCGCTGGTGGCCTGCAGGTCCACGTCCCACGTGAAGCCCTCGTCGATCGGGCCCGGGCCGTCGGGGAAGCTGGCGTAGGCCCAGTCCAGCACCTGCGCGATCTCTGCCTCCAGCGCCGGCAGCAAGCGCGGCGGCACCGCGGCCATCGCGTCGAAGCCGCCGCTGGCGTCGTCGGCCTCGCTGAAGTCGAAAGTCAGGTAGTGCAGGTCCATGGCGTCGGGCGCAAGTGCTGGGGTCGCGCAGTCTGCCATCGGTAGGGCGGCCAAGGGCCAGCGCCGGGAGGCTCTTCGGCGCTGCCTAGAATCCGCCCGAATTGCCTTTGGTTAGTTCCGAATGAACCTGGACCTGTTCGAGACCGACACGCCCGACAGCGCGAGCCCGCTGGCGTACCAGCGCGCACTCGACGACTGGCTGCTGGCCAGCCACGAAGCCGGCCGCGTGCGGCGCCGCTCCTCGGCCTCGGTGTACGAGGCCATGTGGTCCGCGCTGGCGCAGTGGTGCGTGGCGCGCGGCATCGCGCTGGACGACATCACGGCTGCCGACCTGGAGGCCTACATCGCCTCGCGCGGCGGCTTCGACGAGCTCAGCTCGCGCTACGCGCTGCGGCTGCTGCGGCTGGTGGAGCGGGTGATGGAGCACCGGCGCCTGGCGCACGGCAAGCCCGCGAACCACGCCGCCACGGAGCTGATAGCCTCGCGCGCCGACGTGCGCTTCGCCGGCTCGCACGGGCGCGACCCGCTGCCCGATGTGCTCACGGCCGCGGAGGCGCGCCAGCTGGTGAGCTTCCTGGCCGACAGCCGCCCGCGCCCGGGCGCGGCCGGCGACTGGCAGGACCTGCGCAACCGCGCCTCGGTGGCGCTGATGCTGGGCGCGGGCCTCACGCCCGGCGACGTGCGCGCGCTCACGCTGGAGGGCGTGGTGAGCGAGGGCGCCCGCGTGCCCGGCCTGCCCTGGAAGCTGCGCCTGCCCGGCAACGGCAACTCGCCCGCGCGCGAGACGCCCATGGCCTCGTGGGCGGCGCGACTGCTGGCCTCGTGGCTGCAGGTGCGGCAGCAGCAGCGCATCCCGGGGCCGATGTGCTTTCCCTCGACGAAATCCAGCGGCAAGCCCTGGGGCAAGGTCGCGCAGTACACGGCCGCGCGCGGCGTGCTGCTGGCCGCGGGCATCGAGGACGTGGAAGGCGGCAGCTACCGGCTACGCCACACCTTCGCGCTGCGCCAGCTGCGCAAGGGCAAGCCGGTGGCGGAAGTCGCGCGCTGGCTGGGCCTGAGCGACCCGGCCATGATGGACCGCTACAAGCGCATCCTGATCGCGCCGGTGGAAGTGGCTTAAGGGTCGCGCGGGAAGCGGAGGGCGAGCCGGCCGCCCCTCCCCGCCCTGTCACGGCGCCGTCACCCCGGCGCCCGCACGCCCAGCCGCTCGCTCCACTCCCGCATCTGCCCCACCAGCCCCGGCTCCAGCGGGATGCCGGACAGCTCGCGCTCGGCCTGCCGCTGCAGCTCCGGGTCGCCCGGCATGCGCGGCGCGCCCGGCTCGGCGGCCAGCGTCTGCGCCATCAGCGCCACCGTGGCCGCCAGCGTGGCGCCGCCGGCGAAGCGCGCCGGGTCCAGCACCAGGAAGAAGGCACCCAGCTCGCGCGGGCGGTGCAGGTCCGCGTACATCGGCGGGATGTGCGGCCCCCACGGGTTGCCGTTGAGCGGGCCGCACAGCAGCTCGATCACCAGCGCCAGCGCGTAGCCCTTGTGCCCGTAGTCGCTGCCGCCCAGCGGCAGCAGCGCGCCCGCGGCGTCGGCGTCAGTGGTGGGGTGGCCTTGCGCGTCCACCGCCACCCCTTCGGGCAGGCCGCGGCCCTCGCGGCGCGCGTTCATGACGCGGTTCCAGGGAATGGAGGTCGTCGCCATGTCCAGGCACACCGGCTCGCCGTCGGCGCGCGGGAAGGCCATGGCGATCGGGTTGGTGCCCAGGAACGGCCGGTGCCCGCCGTGCGGCGCGGCAATGCTGTCCGCATGCGTGAAGGCGATGCCGATCAGCCCTTCCTTCGCCGCCGCGCGCACGTACAGGCCGATGGCGCCGCAGTGCGAGCTGTCGCTCACGCCCACGGCGCCCACGCCCGCCTCGCGCGCCAGCCGCATCGCCAGCCGGTTGGCGTGTTCCGCCACCACGATGCCCAGCCCCCGGTCGCCATGGACCTGCGCCGTGCACGGCCCGGTGAGGTCGTCGCGGATGGCGGGCCGCGCCTTCACCGAGCCGGCCTGCAGCCGGTTCAGGTAATGCGGCAGCCGCGCGATGCCGTGCGAGTCCACGCCCCACAGGCTGGTCTGCACCAGCGCGTCGGCCACGCAGCGGGCGTCGGCTTCGGGCACGTCCATGGCCTGCAGGCAGGCGCGGCCCCACGTGCGCAGCGTTTCGGCGGGGCAGTGGATGAGATCAGGTGCGTCGTCGCTCATGAAGTCCTTTCGGGTTGACGATGGCTCAGGTCGGGAACGGGCGCGCCCGCCCTACATCACCGCCCCCAGCGACCAGGGCACGAACTCGTGCTGCCCGTAGCCGTGCCCTTCGCTCTTGGTCTTCTGCCCCGAGGCGGTCGCCAGCATCTGCCTGAAGATGGCCTCGCCCACCTCGTCCACCGTGGCCTCGCCGTCCACGATGCCGCCGCAGTTCAGGTCGATGTCGTCGCGCTGGCGGTTCCACAGCGCAGTGTTGGTAGAGAACTTCAGGCTCGGCGCCGGCGCGCAGCCGTAGGCCGAGCCGCGGCCGGTGGTGAAGCAGATCAGGTTCGCCCCGCCGGCCACCTGGCCCGTGGCGGACACCGGGTCGTAGCCCGGCGTGTCCATGTAGAGCAGGCCGCGCGCGGTGGCGGGCTGCGCGTACTCCAGCACGTCCACCAGTGCCGTGGTGCCGCTCTTGGCGATGGCGCCCAGCGACTTCTCCAGGATGGTCGTCAGCCCGCCCGCCTTGTTGCCGGCGCTGGGGTTGTTGTCCATCTGCATGTCGTTGCGCGCGGTGTAGCGCTCCCACCAGCGCACGCGCTCGATCAGCCGCCCCGCCACCTCCGGGCTCACCGCCCGGCGCGTGAGCAGGTGCTCGCCGCCGTAGATCTCGGGCGTCTCCGACAGGATCGCGCTGCCGCCATGCGTCACCAGCCGGTCCACTGCCGCGCCCAGCGCCGGGTTGGCGCTGATGCCCGAGTAGCCGTCCGATCCGCCGCACTGCAGCCCCACCGTCAGGTGGCTCGCCGGCACCGGCTGGCGCCGCGCGCGGTTGGCCTCCGGCAGCAGGCTTTCCACCAGCGCCACGCCGTGCGCCACGCTCTGCGCCGTACCGCCGCTGTCCTGGATGTTGAAGACGTGAAGCTTCGTGGACGCCTCCAGCCCCTCCTGCGCCATCAGCCCGGCAATCTGGTTCGTCTCGCAGCCCAGACCGATCACCAGCAGCGCTGCGAAGTTGGGGTGCCGCGCATAGCCGCCCAGCGTGCGGCGCAGCAGCTTCAGCGCCTCGCCCTCGCTGTCGGTGGCGCAGCCCAGGCCGTGCGTGAGCGCGACCACGCCGTCCACGTTCGGGAAGGCCGCCAGCGGCTGCGCGTCCGCCGGCAGGCGCGGATGGCCCTTGAAGTGGTCCGCGATCGCGCGCGCCACCGTGGCCGAGCAGTTCACCGAGCTGAGGATGCCGATGTAGTTGCGCGTGGCCACCCGACCGTCGGCGCGCACGATGCCCTCGAAGGTGGCGGGCGGCGTGACGTAGGCCGTGGGCCGCGCGTCCACGCCCACCTCCAGCGCCCGCTCGAAGTCGCTGAAAGCCAGGTTGTGCACGTGCACGTGCTGGCCGGCCGCGATGTCGCGCGTGGCGTTGCCGATGACCTGGTTGTAGCGGCGCACCGGTTGCCCGGCGGCGATGTCGCGCACCGCCACCTTGTGCCCCGGCGGCACCAGGCCCTGCACGGTGAAGCCCAGGCCCGCGATGCGCGTGCCGGAGACGAGCTGCTGCCGCGCGATGACCACGTCGTCGGCGGGATGGATGCGGATCACGGGCTCCATGGCCGGTCTCCTCGTCAGTTCAGTCTTCGAGCAGGGCCGCGCTCCAGGCGTGCACCGCCTGCCGCTGCTCGCCCAGGCCCTGGATGCTCAGCCGCATCACGTCGCCGGCCTTCAGGTAGACCGGGTTGGGCTTGGCGCCCAGGCCCACGCCGGGCGGCGTACCGGTGCTGATGAGGTCGCCCGGCTCCAGCGTCATGAAGCGGCTGATGTAGCTCACGAGCTCCTTCACGCCGAACACCATGGTGCGCGTGCTGCCGTCCTGCCAGCGCCGGCCGTTGACCTCCAGCCACATCGAGAGGTCCTGCGGATCGGCCACCTCGTCGCGCGTCACCAGCCAGGGGCCGACGGGGCCGAAGGTGTCGCAGCCCTTGCCCTTGTCCCAGGTGCCGCCGCGCTCCAGCTGGTACTCGCGCTCGGACACGTCATTGACCACGCAGTAGCCGGCGACGTAGTCCAGCGCGTCGTCCTCGCTGACGTAGCGGGCGCGGCGGCCGATCACCACGCCCAGCTCCACCTCCCAGTCGGTCTTGACCGAACCCTGGGGCAGCACGACCGGGTCGTTGGGGCCGGTCAGCGCGGTGTTGGCCTTCATGAACAGCACCGGCTCCTTGGGCACGGGCAGGTTCGACTCGGCCGCGTGGTCGGCGTAGTTCAGGCCCACGCAGATGAATTTTCCGAGCCCCTTCCAGGGCGTGCCGATGCGCGCGGGCTCGGACAGCACGGGCAGCGTGGACGGATCGACCTCCTGCAGCCGGCGCAGGTTCTCCGGGCGCAGCGTGTCGGCGGTGATGTCGGGGATCACGCCCGAGAGGTCGCGGACCTGGCCCTGGGCGTCGATCAGGGCGGGACGTTCGGCGCCGCGGGCGCCATGGCGAAGAAGCTTCATGGGGTGTTGTTCAGGGAGTGGAAAGGGTTCAGTTGGACCAGCCGCCGTCGATGACCTGCGTGGTGCCGGTGGTGAAGCCGGACTCGTCGCTGGCCAGGTACAGCGCCAGCGCGGCGATCTCCTCCGCGCTGCCCAGGCGCCCCATGGGCTGGCGCGCCACGAACAGTGCCTCGATCTCCTGCTCGGTCTTGCCGCTGGCCGAGGCCTGCGCGGCGATGCGCTCGCGCAGCGAGGGCGACTCCACCGTGCCGGGGCAGATGGCGTTGCAGCGAATGCCGCGGCTGACGAAATCCACCGCCACCGACTTGGTCAGCCCCACCACCGCCGCCTTGCTCGTGGCATAGACGAAGCGGTTGACGGGCGCCTTGATGCTGCCCGCGACGGACGCCATGTTGATGATGGAGCCGCCGCCCCGGGCCAGCATGCCTGGCAGGAACGCGCGGATGGTGCGGGCCATCGACTTCACGTTGAGGTCGAAGGCGAAGTCCAGCTCCGCGTCGGTGCTGTCCAGCACGTCGCCCGCGTGCACGAAGCCCGCGCCGTTGAACAGCACGTCCACCGGCCCGGCCTGCGCCGCGGCGGCCTGGATGGCGGCGGCGTCGCGCACGTCCAGGCGCATCACGCGGCAGTTGGCGGTGCCGGCCAGCGCATCGAGCAGCGCGGCGTCGATGTCGGTGGCGATCACCTGGGCGCCCTGGCGTGCGAAGGCCAGCGCCGTGGCGCGGCCGATGCCCTGCCCCGCCGCGGTGACGAAGGCGGTCTTGCCCTGCAGTCTCATCAAGCAGTCCTTACTGAGAAACAACCGATAAACCCCGTTCGGGCTGAGCTTGTCGCTGCCCCCTGCTGCCCGGCTGGGCCCTGACCCTTCGACAGGCTCAGGGCGAACGGGAGGAAAGCTCACAAATCACTTGAGCATCCCGAGCTGCTGCGGCAGCCACAGCGTGATCTGGGGGATGTAGGTGATGGCGATCAGCGCGCCGATCAGCGGCACCAGCCAGGGCAGGATCGCCATGGTGGTGCGCTCCACCGAGAGCCGGGAGATGCGCGCGAGCACGAACAGCACCATGCCCAGCGGCGGGTGCAGCAGCCCGATCATCAGGTTGAGCGTGATGATCAGCCCGAAGTGGATCGGGTCGATGCCGAGCTTGAGCACGATGGGCAGCAGGATAGGCACCAGGATCGTGATGGCGGCGATGGTGTCGATGAAGCAGCCCACGAACAGGATCAGCAGGTTCGCCAGCAGCAGGAACACCCACTTGTTGTCCGTGATGGACAAGATCGCGTCGGTGAGCATCTGCGCCGCCTGCGTGGTGGTCAGCAGCCAGGCGAAGACGGATGCGGCCGTGACGATGAACAGCACCGAGGCGGTGGTCTCCACCGTGTCGAAGCTCGCCTTGGCCAGCGTGCGCAGCGTCATGCTGCGGTAGCGCACCAGTCCCAGGAACAGCGCCCAGATGACGGCCGCGACCGCCGCCTCCGTGGGCGTGAACCAGCCCATGGTCATGCCGCCGATGAGGATCACCGGCGCCATCAGCGCCATCACGGCCGAGAAGTTGAACTTCCAGTCCAGCGCCAGCAGCACGGCGAAGCCGATGCCCGCGGCGAGGTTGGGCGAGACGCCGGCCTTGGTCATGAGCCACACCGCCATCGGGAAGGCCAGCACGATGGCGATCTCCAGCGCCGCGCCGCCCAGCCGTCCCCAGTGGAAAGCGACGTCGCCGCCCCAGTTGTTCTTGCGGGCGAAGTAGGCCACCGTGAACATCATCAGCAGCGTCATGAAGATGCCCGGCAGCACGCCGGCCAGGAACAGCGCGCCGATGGAGACGTTGGCCATCATCCCGTAGATGACGAAGGGCAGCGAGGGCGGGATGATCGGGCCCAGCGTGGCCGAGGCGGCGGTGACGCCCACGGCGAACTCGGTGTCGTAGCCATGGTCCTTCATGGCCTTGATCTCGATCGAGCCCAGGCCCGCGGCATCGGCGATGGCCGTGCCCGACATGCCCGAGAAGATCACCGAGCCGATGATGTTGACCTGGCCCAGGCCGCCGCGCATCCAGCCCACCAGCGCCACGGCAAAGTTGTAGATGCGCCCCGTGATGCCGGCGATGTTCATCAGGTTGCCGGCCAGGATGAAGAAGGGCACCGCCAGCAGCGGGAAGGACTCGATGCCGGCAATCATGCGCTGCGCCACCACGATGTCGGGCACCGAGCCCGACACCGCGATGAACAGCAGCGAGGCGCCGGCCATCGCGACGGCTACCGGCACGCCGATGAGCATCAGCGCGAGGAAGGAACCAATGAGGATCAGCATGCTGCTCTGCCCTTACTCGTAGGCCTCAGGCCGCTCCAGCGAGCTGAACCCCTGGCGCCAGTGCTCCACGCTCACCTGCACCGAGCGCAGCGCCATCAGCGCCATGCCGGCGAAGGCCAGCCAGTAGACGTGGCTCTTGTTCCAGTCGATGGTGGTCATGGGCTCGTTGTCCACGGCCAGCGCGTAGCGCGCGATCAGCCACGCCGCGTAGGCGAAGAAGGCCGTGCGCAGCAGGTCCACCAGCGTCGCCAGCGCGCGCCCGGGCGCGCCGGGCAGCCAGCGGTACACCAGGTTGACCTGGATGTGGCGGCTGCGCCGCACGCAGGCTGCCGCGCCGATGAACACCACCGGGATCAGGCAGTACACCGCCAGCTCCTCCGTCCAGGCGAAGCTGTCGTTGAGCACGTAGCGGGTGAAGAACTGCGTCACCACCAGCCCCGTCATGAGCCAGAAGAAGCCCAGGCAGATCCAGTCCTCCAGCGCGTAGGACGACAGGTCCACGTGGTGCTCGTCGGCCTCGGCGAAGCTCGCGGCAATCGCCTGGGCTTCGGCCTCGGCCTCCGCGCTGTTGGGAGCAGCGGTGTCCTCGCCCGGCGCGGCGTGCCGGTGCAAGTGGTCGTGCGTCACGGCCATGGCTGTGCTTGCCTCGCGCTTACTTCACCAGCGCCTGGATGCGCTCCCAGTCGGCCTTCTGGTAGCCGAACTGCTCGAAGGGCACGTTCTTGAGCACGGTGTCGCGGAACTCGTTCTTGTCCACCTCCGTCACCGTCAGGCCCTTGGCCTTGAAGGTGGCCACGAGCTCCTTCTCCTTGGCGGCGACTTCCTGCGAGGCCTTCTCCGCCGCCTCCTGCGCCACCGCGGTGAACATGGCCTTGTCGGCGTCGGGCAGCTTCTTCCACAGCGCGCCGGAGACGACGGTGTTGAGGTGGTCCACGATGTGGCCGGTGAGCACGATGTGCTTCTGCACCTCGAAGAACTTCTTGGCCTCGATGGTGGGCAGCGGGTTCTCCTGCGCCTCCACGGTGCCGTTCTGCAGCGCCAGGTACACCTCGGCGAAGGCGATGGGCGTGGTGTTGGCGCCGCAGGCACGCGGCATGGCCAGGTAGGCCGGCACGTCGGGCACGCGGATCTTCAGGCCCTTCATGTCCGCGCACTTGGCGATGGGCTTGTTGCTGGTCGTGTGGCGCACGCCGTAGTAGGTCGTGGCCACGATGTGGTTGCCCGACTTCTGCTCGTAGCCCGCGGTGAGCTCCTTGTAGATGTCGCTCTTGGTGTAGGCCAGCAGGTGGTTGACGTCGCGGAAGGTGTAGGGGTAGTACGTGACGCCGATGCGCGGGAAGCTCTTGGCCGCGAAGCTGGAGCCGGAAATGATCATGTCCACCGTGCCCAGCGCCAGGCCCTGGTTGATGTCGTTCTCCTTGCCGAGCTGCGAGGCCGGGTAGACGTCGATCTGGTACTTGCCGCCGCTGCGCTTCTTGATCTCGTCGGCGGCCCACACCGACCACTTGTGGAAGGGCTCGGAGGTCTCGTAGACGTGGGCCCACTTGAGCTTGGTCTGCGCGCCGGCGGTGCCGGCGGCGGCCAGCGCCACGGCGGCCAGGGCGGTCTTGAAGGCAAGGCGTCGGTCCATGTCGTCTCCTGTGGTCGGCCCTTGTGGCAGGCCTTTGGTTGAATCGGTCGGGCTGCGGCCACCCCCGTGGCCGCAACGGTTCAAGGCACCACGCTCACGGCGTGATGCGCTCGGGCGCCAGCAGCGGCGCCGCGTCGGTGGCGGGCCAGTTGACGGTGAAACGGTCGTGCGAGCGCTGCAGGTGCTCGCGCATCGCCGCGCGCGCGGCCGCAGCGTCGCCGACGGCGACGGCCTGCACCACGCGCCGGTGCTCGGCCACGGCGGCGCGCCAGTTGTCGGCGTTCTCGAAATGCCGCCCAAGGCGCTCGAACAGCGGGTTGTTGCGCTCGTCGAAGAGCTGCGTCACCACGCGCAGCAGCGGCGCGTTCTCCGCCGCCTCGGCCATGCGCAGGTGGAAGAGCCGGTCGCCGCGCAGCGGCATCAGCCCGGCGTCGATGTCCTGCTCCATCTGGTCCACGGCCTCGGTGAGCGCGGCCACCAGCGCCGGGCTGCTCGCCAGTGCAGCCATCGCGGCCAGCTCGCCTTCGAGCACCTGGCGCGCGCGGATCGTCTCCAGCGGGCCTTCGCCTTCCACCGCCGGCGCCACCGCCACCGCCACCGCACGGGCCGCGCGGGAGCGCACGTAGACGCCCGAGCCCATGCGTACCTCGACCACGCCCTCGACCTCCAGCGCGATCAGCGCCTCGCGCACCGAGGGCCGCGACACGCCGAGCTGCTGCGCCAGATCCCGCTCGGCCGGCAACCGCGAGCCGGGAGCGAATTCGCCCCCGTCGATCAGCGCCCGCAGCTGATCGGCGATCTGGCGGTAGAGGCGGCGGGGTTCGATGGCCTGGATGGGCATATTGGTTAGCTGGCAAAGTGGTCTGACCAGTTGGGTTGCATCCTAGGCGGCTGTGATAGCGCTACCCATCAGGGCATTCCCGCACGGGAAAGTCCTGAGTGCGCGGCGGGCCATGACCGAGCGGGGTCTTGGCCTCCCGGAATTCGCCCCTATCTACCGAGAACTTGGCCCCCGGCGCCTGGCGCCGAAGGGTGCGTTGATTGCTTCAAGACCGGACGGCAGCTACCACGCTGCGTCCCGAGGTGAGCCCCGATGCCCAGCAGAAACGATCTCGAAGCCTGGATGTGGATGGAGGCCTGCAAGGCGTTGAGCCAGGCCGACCGGCTGCACCAGCAGTTCTTTCCCAGCGGCGGCCCCGGCGCGGGCGCCGCGATCTGGCAGCCGCCGATGGACATGGTGGAGGACGAGTACGAGATCGTGATCGTCGTCGCCATGCCGGGCGTGCCGGCCGAGCGGGTGCAGGTGAGCCGCGAGAACGGCGCGCTGCTGGTGCGCGGCTCCCGCCCGCTGCTGCTGCCGGGCCACGGGCACCGCGTGCGCAGCCTGGAGATTCCGCACGGCATGTTCGAGCGGCGCATCGCGCTGCCGCCGGGCCGTTTCGAGCTCAACCCGCCCACGCTGCGCGACGGCTGCCTGGTGCTGCACCTGATCAAACTCTAGGAAGACCACGTGAACTTTTCAGCCTCGTCACCGCTGGTCCCGTCCTCCGCGCTGGAGGGCACCAGCCCCGCCGCTGCTGCCGGCGCCGCGCCCGCCACGGCGCCGCGCGAGCCGCGCCCGCCCCTGCGTCCGCTGCCCGAGGACGCGCTCATCGTGCTGCCGCTGTACGACACCGTGGTGTTCCCCAACACCGTGGTGCCGCTGCTCATCGCCCGCCCCGACTCGCAGGCCGCGGTGCAGGAAGCCGTGCGCCAGGAGAAGCCCGTGGGCGTGCTGCTGCAAAGCCGCCGCGAGGCCGAGCATCCGCGCCCGGACGACCTGCACTGGGTCGGCACCAGCGTGTCCGTGCTGCGCTACCTCGCGGGTCCGGACGACTCGCACCGCGTGGTCGGCCGCGGCCTGCGGCGCTTCCGCGTGCTGCAGTTCCTGGAAGGCTGGCCCTTCCTGGTGGCGCAGGTGCAGTACATCGACGACCCGGACCGCGACGATCCGGAGATCGAAGGCCGCGCCCGCACGCTCAAGGCCCGCGCCATGGAGACCTTGCAGCTGCTGCCGCAGGTGCCGGCGGAGATGACGACGGCGCTGGAAGCGCTGAACCAGCCCTCGCAGCTGGCCGATGCCGTCTCCAGCGTGCTCGACCTCCCGGTGGCAGAGAAGCAGTCGCTGCTGGAGAGCTTCGACCTGAAGTCGCGGCTGGACCGGCTGATCAGCGCCGTCACGCACCGGCTGGAAGTGCTCAAGGTCTCGCGCGAGGTGGCGGACCGCACCCGCGAGAACATCGGCGACGTCAACCGCAAGCACCTGCTGCGCGAGCAGATGCGCGTGATCCAGAAGGAGCTGGGCGAGGACGACGAGAACGCCGCCGAAGTCGCCGAGCTGGAAGAGGCCATCACCCAGGCCGGCATGCCGGAAGAGGTGGAGAAGGCCGCGCGCAAGGAGCTCAAGCGGCTGGAGCGCATGCCCGAAGGCGCGGGCGAGAGCTCGATGGTGAGAACGTACCTGGAGTGGCTGACCGAGCTGCCCTGGCGCACCGAGGACGCCGCGCCCATCGACATCGCCGAGGCCCGGCGCATCCTGGACCAGGACCACTTCGGGCTGGAGAAGATCAAGCGCCGCATCCTGGAGTACCTGGCGGTGCACAAGCTGAACCCGTCCGGGCGCAGCCCGATCCTGTGCTTCGTCGGGCCGCCAGGGGTGGGCAAGACCTCGCTCGGACAGAGCATCGCCAAGGCCACGGGGCGCGTCTTCTCGCGCGTGAGCCTGGGCGGCGTGCATGACGAGTCGGAGATCCGCGGCCACCGGCGCACCTACATCGGCGCCCTGCCCGGCAACATCATCCAGGCGCTTCGCAAGGCCGGTACCAACCGCTGCGTGATGATGCTCGACGAGATCGACAAGCTCGGATCGGGCGGCATGCATGGCGACCCAAACGCGGCGCTGCTGGAGGTGCTGGACCCGGAGCAGAACAGCACGTTCCGCGACACCTACCTGGCGGTGCCCTACGACCTGTCCAAGGTGATGTTCGTGTGCACGGCCAACATGCTGGACACCATCCCGGGCCCGCTGCGCGACCGCATGGAGGTGATCCAGCTGCCGGGCTACACCAACCAGGAGAAGCTGCAGATCGCGCGCCGCTACCTGCTGCCGCGCCAGCTCGCGGCCACGGGGCTGACGCCGGAGCAGTGCACGGTGAGCGACGCGGCGCTGGCGGCCGTCATCGCGGACTACACGCGCGAGGCCGGCGTGCGCAACCTGGAGCGCGAGATCGGCAGCGTGGTGCGCCACGTGGCGGTGCGCATTGCCGAGGGCAGCGTGCAGCGCATGGACGTGGACGCGGGCGACCTGCACGCCATCCTGGGCGCCAAGCGCTTCGAGGCCGAGGTGGCGATGCGCACCGGCGTGCCGGGCGTGGCCACCGGGCTGGCCTGGACGCCGGTGGGCGGGGAGATCCTGTTCATCGAGGCGGCGCGCACGCCGGGCAGCGGCCGGCTGATCCTCACCGGGCAGCTGGGCGACGTGATGAAGGAAAGCGTGCAGGCCGCGCTGTCGCTGGTGAAGGGCCGCACGGCCGAGCTGGGCATCGCCGCGGACAGCCTGGACAAGGCGGACATCCACGTGCACGTGCCCGCGGGCGCCACGCCCAAGGACGGGCCCAGCGCGGGCGTGGCGATGTACGTCGCGCTCAGCTCGCTGCTCAGTGGCCGGCCGGTACGGGCGGACGTGGCGATGACGGGCGAGATCAGCCTGCGCGGGCTGGTGCTGCCCGTGGGCGGCATCAAGGAAAAGGTGCTCGCCGCGCTGCGCGCAGGCATCACCACCGTGATGCTGCCCGCGCGCAACCAGCGCGACCTGGAGGACATCCCGCAGGAGGCCCGGGAGAAGCTGCGCTTCGTGTGGCTGGAACGGGTGGATGAGGCGGTGGAGGCGGCGCTGGAGCCGGCGGGGGCGGTGCTGGGTGCAGCCGAGGTTGCGTGAGTGACGGCGGCTGCGCTGCGGTCCGTGGTCGAGCCAGGCACCCCGCCAACCTGGCCCGCCACGCTCAACGGGCTTCGACGCTGACCGCGGACCGGTCCTGAAGAGCGGGCGCGGCCATCATCATCCGGCGGGCTGTGCCGCGGCCTTGCGCGGCGCACCCTCCTGCATGAACAGCGCCGCGCAAACGCCGCGCAGCCAGCGGTTGGCGGCGTCGTGGTGGAAGCGAGCATGCCAGTGCTGCTTGACCTCGAAGCCCGGGATGGGCAGCGGGCACTTGAGCACCAGCAGATCCGCCGTGCGGGCCAGCGTTTCGCCGATGTGGCGCGGCAGCGTGGCCACGAGGTCGGTGGTGGAGACGATGGCGGGCAGGCCCAGGAAGCCCGGCAGCTCCAGGTGGACGTCGCGCGTGATGCCGCGCTCCTTCAGCGTCGCGGCGAGCAGCTGGTAGCCGGTGCCCGAGGCGATGGCCACGTGCGGCTCGGCCTCGTAGCGGCGCAGCGTGAGCCGACCGTCGGCCAGGCGCGGATGGCGCCGATTGACGAGGCAGACCCAGTCCTGCGCGAAAAGGGTCTGCTGGTAGAAGCCCGCTTCCAGCCCCGGCACCAGGCCGATGGCCAGGTCGGCGTCGCCGGCCTCCAGGGCACGCGCCGTGTCCGCGTCGATGCGCGCGGCCTCCAGCCGCACGCCTGGCGCCACCGCGCGCACGTGCGCGAGCATCTGCGGCAGCAGCGTGACGTGGCTGGCGTCGGTCATGCAGATGCGAAAGCGCCGCTGCGCCTGGGCGGGATCGAACTCCGGCGCCGTCTCCGCCAGCCGCCGCATGCAGGCCAGGGCGTCCCGCACGGTGCCGATGAGCGCCTCCGCCCGCGGCGTGGGCTGCATGCCCGCGGGCGTGCGCACGAACAGCGGGTCGTGCAGCAGCTCCCGCAACCGGCCCAGCCAGATGCTCACCGTGGGCTGGCTCTGCCCCAGCTGCTCGGCCGCGCGCGTGACGCTGCGCGTGCCGTAGAGCAGCTCGAACAGGCGCAGCAGCTTCAGGTCCGGCAGCAGGGTGTCGTCGGTGCTCATGGGAAAGCAGCTTTCTTCATTGCGAATCGCAATGGAGTGTATTGCCGCCATTGAATTGCCAGCATCTTCGTCGCTGCCTATCGTCGCGGCCATTCGCTGCCAAGGCCGGCAGCAGCCAATGACGAAGGAATGAGCTTGAAGATCTGTGTGCTGGGCGCGGGCGCCCTAGGATGCGCGATCGGCGGCGTGCTGGCCGAGGGCGGCTGCGAGGTGACGCTGGTGACGCGCAACGCCGCGCACGTGGACGCCATGAACCGCGACGGCCTGCGCCTGGTCGAGGACGGCGTGGAGCGCGGCGTGAAGGTCCGCGCCGCCACCAGTTGCGCCGCGCTGGAGCCGGTGGACCTCGTCATCGTGCTGGTGAAGTCCTTCGACACCCGGCGCGCCATCGAGGCGGCCGGCCCGGTCGTCGGTCCCGACACGGTGGTGATGTCGCTGCAGAACGGCCTGGGCCACGAGGACGAGCTCATCGCCGTCGCGGGCCGCCAGCGCGTGATGGCGGGCAAGACCTACGTCGGCGGCGTGCTGCTGGCGCCGGGCCGGGTGCGCATCGGCGTCCAGGACAAGGAAACGCTCATCGGCGAGCTTGACGGCACGGTGAGCTTCCGCGCCCAGGCGGTGGCCAAGGCCTTCGAGAAGGCCGGCCTGCGCTGCATCGTCAGCGACAACATCCTCGGGACGATGTGGGACAAGCTGCTGGTCAACGTGGCCACCGGCGCGCTGGCCGGCATCACGGGCCTCAGCTACGGCGACCTGTACGCCGTGCCGGAGATCGAGGAGGCCGCGCTGGCGGCCGTGGCCGAGGCCATCGCCGTGGCACAGGCCAAGGGCGTCCGTCTCTCCATGACCGATGCGCGCCAGCCCTGGCTCAAGGCCAGCGCCGGACTGCCGCCGCAGTTCAAGACCTCGATGCTGCAGAGCCTGGAGAAGGGCTCGATCACCGAGGTCGATTTCATCAACGGCGCCGTCGTGCGCCAGGGCGAGCGCCTGGGCGTGCCCACGCCCGTCAACCGCACGCTGGTGGCCTGCATCAAGGGCATCGAGCGCCGGCTGCAAGCCGCCTGAACCCCGCTTGAACCACTCCGAAGGAGACACCCGATGACGGCGAACACCCGTTCCTACGTCGAGCACGTGGCCGTGCGCGTGAAGGACCTGCAGTGGCACCTGCGCTTCTTCCGCGAGGTGCTGGGCATGAGCACGCGCATGGTCGACGGCGACCCCGAGGCGCCGCGCCAGGTCTGGACCATCGGCGGCATGCAGTTCATCCAGGACCCGGGCTTCGAAGGCCCCGAAGGCCGCCTGGCCCACCTGGGCGTGATGACCAGCGACCTGGAAGCCGCGCTGGAAGCCGCCAAGCCCTTCGGTGTGGAAGAGATGCCTCAGGGCCGCAACTGGCTGCGCCTGCCCGACGGGCTGGCGGTGGAAATCCTGCAGGCCACCGGCAACGCGGTGGACGAGGCGCTGGCGGTGGACCCGCGCGCCTGAGCCCCAGACACAACCCGAAGGAACGAACGCGACATGAGCCACAGCCCCGATCCCGGCACCCCCGAGCTGTACTGGGACGAAGTCCAGGAAGGTGCCGAGTGCACCAGTCCCGAGTACGAGGTGACCGAAGCCCGCGTGATGGCCTACGCCGAACTCACCGGCGACTTCACGCCGGTGCACACCGACGAGGACTACGCCCGCACCACGCCGTTCGGCACCCGTGTCGCGCACGGCCTGTTCGGCCTGTCCATCGCCGACGGCCTGAAGACCCGCAGCGCGCTGCGCTTCCAGCCGGGCATGTCCATGGGCTGGAGCTGGGACTTCGTGGCGCCCATCAAGCTCGGCGACACGGTGCGCGTGAAGTTCCGCGTCGGCACCGCGCGCCGCAGCAAGAGCCGCGCGGGCTGGGGCATCGTCATCCTGCCATCGGAGCTGATCAACCAGCGCGGCGAGGTCGTCCAGAAGGGCGAGCACCGGCTGATGATCCCGCTGCGCCCGGCTGGCGCCTGAGTACGTCCGCAACGAAGCACGAGCACTCCATGAGCAACTTGCAAGCGCTGCCGCTGGCCGGCATCCGCGTCATCGACTACAGCCACTTCCTGGCCGGCCCCTACCTCTCCCGCTGCCTGGCCGCCATGGGCGCCGAGGTCATCAAGGTCGAGCGCCCGACCACCGGCGACGCCGGGCGCCAGCACGCCTACTTCATCAACGGGCAAAGCGGCTACTACCTGCAGCAGAACATGGGCAAGCAGGGCCTGTGCATCAACCTCAAGGACCCGCGCGGGCTGGAGCTGATGCACAAGCTGGTGGACACGGCCGACGTGTTCGTCGAGAACTACCGCCCTGGCGCGCTGGACAAGCTGGGCCTGGGCTACGAGGCGCTTTCCGCGCGCAACCCGGGCCTGGTCTATTGCTCGGTCTCGGCCTACGGCCACACGGGGCCGGACTCGCACCGTGCCGGCTTCGGGCTGATCGCCGAGGCCAAGAGCGGGATCATGGCCATGGTGGGCCAGCCGGGCGAGGCGCCGCCGCTGCTGCGCATCGCGCTGGGCGACCTCTACACCGGCGCGCACGGCGTGGCCGCGGTCTGCGCCGCGCTGCTGGGCCGCGTCAAGAGCGGCAAGGGTCGGCACATCGACATGGCGCTCTACGACACGCTGGTGTCGATGCACGAGTACGCCATCCAGTGCTACACGCTCTCCGGCGGGAAGGACGTGCCGGTGCAGACCGGTCACGACCTGCCCACCAGCACGCTCTACGGCGTCTTCACCGCCACCGACGGCTACCTGGTGATCGCGGCGCAGGTGGACGACGCGTGGAAGCGGCTGGCCCGGCTGGTGGGCGGCGAGGCCTTCGCGGCCGACGCGCGCTTCCACACCGCCGCAGGGCGCAACGAGCACCGGCTGGAGATCCTGCCCGTGGTGCGGGCCTGGACCGAGGCGCGCAGCGTGGCCGAGTGCCTGGCTGCGCTGGACGCCATCGACGTGCCCTGCGCCAAGGTGCAGCGCATCGACGAGGTGCTGCAGGACCCGCAGATCATCGCCCGCGAGGTCGTCACCGAGCACGAGCACCCGGTGCTGGGCACCGTGAAGCTGCCCAACACGCCGTTCCGCTTCTCGGACTGCGACACGAAGCAGACCGTGCCTGCCCCGCTGATGGGCCAGCACAACCGTGCCATTGCGCAGAGCCTGGGCTATGGCGCCGAAGACATCGACCGCCTGGTGGCCGAGGGCGTGCTCCACGCCGAGGAAGCCGTTGCCCAGTTGCAAGGAGAACCGTCATGACCGATCGCTACGCCATCGTCGGCAACCCGGTAGGCTTTTCCAAGTCGCCGCTGATCCACACAGAGTTCGCCCGCCAGACCGGGCAGGACATCGAGTACACCCGGCTCGAAGCGCCGCTGGGCCGGTTCAAGGAGACGGTGGATGCCTTCCGTGCCGCCGGCGCCAAGGGCGTGAACATCACCGCGCCCTTCAAGCTCGACGCGTTCGCCTACGCCAGCGACGTGTCCGAGGCAGCACGGCTGGCCGGCGCGGCCAACGCGCTGTCCTTCGAGGGCGACCGGGTCCGTGCCGAGAACTTCGACGGCATCGGGCTGGTAAACGACATCCAGCGCAACCTGGGCTTCAGCCTCCAGGGCAAGCGGGTGCTGATGCTGGGCGCCGGCGGCGCGGCGCGTGGCGCGCTGCTGCCTTTCCTGGCCCAGCAGCCGGCGGAGTTTGTCCTGGCCAACCGCACCGCAGCCAAGGCCCAGGCGCTGGCACGGCAGTGCGAGGGGGCCGGCTCCATCCGCGGCTGCGGCCTGCAAGACCTTGAAGGCCTGCGCTTCGACATCGTGCTCAACGCCACCTCGGCCAGCCTCACCGGCGAGCTGCCCGCGGTGCCCGCCAGCGTGTTCGGCAGCGCGCAGCTGGCCTATGAGCTGGCCTATGCCAAGGGCCTGACGCCGTTCCTGCGCCTGGCGCAGGGGGCCGGCGTGCAGCGCCTGGCCGACGGCGTGGGCATGCTGGTGGAGCAGGCCGCCGAGGCCTTCCAGTGGTGGCGCGGCGTGCGCCCGGACACGGCGCCGCTGATCCGGCAGCTCACGGTACCGCTGGCCTGACGCCAAGTCCCACCCAGCGCGCCAGCGACCGCACTGCCGCTTGACGCCCGGGCTCTCAAGGGCCCGGGCAGCTGTATCTCAAGACAAAACGATTCCCAGCCAGCGCCCAACTCAGGAGACAAGCGCATGAAACTCGTCCGCCGCACCTTCGTGGCCGCCGCCGTCGCGGCCGTGCTGCCCCTCGCCGTGCACGCCGCCGACATCCGCGAGCACACCATCAAGTTCGCGTTCCAGAACCCCAAGGAACACCCGCAGGGCCAGGGCGCGCAGAAGTTCGCCGACCTCGTGGCGCAGAAGTCCGGCGGCAAGATCACCGTGAAGCTCTACCCGTCCGGGCAACTCGGCGGCGACGTGCAGACCGTGTCGGCGCTGCAGGGCGGCACGATCGAGATGACGGTGCTCAACGCCGGCATCCTGCAGGCCCAGGTCAAGGAATTTGCGGTCTACGACTTTCCCTTCCTGTTCAACAACGCGCAGGAAGCCGACGCCGTGGCCGACGGCGCCTTCGGCAAGAACCTGTTTGCCAAGCTGGACCCCAAGGGCCTGGTGGGCCTGAACTACTGGGACCTGGGCTTTCGCAACCTGACCAACAGCAAGCGTCCCATCAACAAGGCAGAGGACATCGCTGGACTGAAGATCCGCGTCATCCAGTCGCCGATCTACGTGGACGTCTTCAACGCGCTGGGTGCCAATGCCACGCCGATGCCTTTCCCCGAGGTGTACCCGGCGATGGAGCAAAAGGCGATCGACGGCCATGAAAACCCGGCCACCGTCATCAAGGCCAACAAGATCTACGAGGTGCAGAAGTACCTCGCCCTCACGCGCCACATCTACAACCCGCAGGCGCTGATCGTGGGCAAGAAGTTCTGGGACAAGCTCAACGCTGACGAAAAGGCGCTGATCACCGACGCCGCGGCGCAGGCCACCACCTACCAGCGCGGCGTTTCGCGCAAGGAGGCCGAAGTCGCGGTGGAAGATCTGAAGAAGGCCGGCATGCAAGTCACCGAACTGCCGCCGGGCGAGATCGCCAAGCTGCGCGAGAAGGTCAAGCCTGTCATCGACAAGCAGACCGCCATCGTGGGTGCCGACACCGTTGCCGCGCTGCAAGCCGAGCTGGCCAAGCTGCGCAAGTAAGCGCCTTTTGACACCAGCGGCCGCCTGTCGAAGGCGGCCTTTCATTTTCCGCAGGAACCCCTCGATGAAGATCCTCATGCTTCACGGCATCAACCACGACATGTTCGGCAAGCGCGACCCGCAGCAGTACGGGACCATCACGCTCGCGCAAATCGACGAGCGGCTGCAGGCGCTGGGCCAGGAGCTTGGCGCCGAGGTCGAGAGCTTCCAGAGCAACAGCGAGGGCGAGATGGTGCAGCGCATCCACCGGGGCCATGCCGATGGCGTGGACGCGGTGCTCATCAACGCCGGCGCCTGGACGCACTACAGCTACGGCATCCGGGATGCGCTGGCCATCCTGGGCTGCCCGATCGTGGAGCTGCACATGTCCAACATCCACGCCCGCGAGGCCTTCCGCCACCAGTCGGTGTTCGCCGAGATCGTGCGCGGCCAGATCTGCGGCTTCGGCGTGGAGAGCTACCTGCTGGCGCTGCGGGCGGCAGCGTCGGCCGTGCGCCAAGCCCGCGCCGGTTGAAGGCTTCGCGCCAGCACTTGCCCCTTCACTCCGCTTCAGGCGCCCGCATCCCCTTGTACCGCGCCTCCAGCTCCTGCCGCAGTTGCCGCCGCACCTTGGCCTGCTCGTAGCGGCGGCGCTCGTCGGGCGTGAAGGGCCGCAGCGGTGCCACCGGCGCGGGCTTGCGGTCGTCGTCCACCGCCACCATCGTGAAGAAGCAGCTGTTGACGTGGCGCACCACCTGGCTGCGGATGTCCTCCGCGATGACCTTGATGCCCACCTCCATCGACGAGGTGCCGGTGTGGTTGATGCTGGCCAGGAAGGTCACCAGCTCGCCGACGTGGATCGGCTGCCGGAACATCACCTGGTCCACCGACAGCGTCACCACGTAGCGCCCCGCATAGCGGCTGGCACAGGCGTAGGCCACCTGGTCCAGCAGCTTCAGGATCGTGCCGCCATGCACGTTGCCGGAGAAGTTGGCGGTGTCGGGGGTCATCAGCACCGTCATGGTGAGCTGGTGCGCGGGCAGGTCCATCGCCTGGGTTCCTTCGTGAGGGGGTTTCAGAGAACGTGCGAGCAGGCGGCTTCCGGCGTGCGCGTGTCCATGTTCCGGCCACGGTTGAGGTGGTCATCGATTTCCGCGGCGGCGCCGATCATCCGGCCATACAGGAACACGGTGAAGGCCGCATTCTCCAGGTCGCGCACGTCGAGCAGGCCGGCCTTGTAGTCTTTCCAGAGCAACCCCAACAGCAGTGCGGCAATTACGGCGTCCACGTTGACGCAGAACACGTAAGGCGTCGCACCCACGTCGTACAGCGCCTGCGCCAGCTCCCGGTAGAAGGCGTGGAAGACGTTGTACTTCCCGTGTTGCGCCATGAACTCAGCGATGAAGCGCTCGCGCGGATCGACGTTGACCGGCTTGCCCTTGAACACCGGGTGGTGCACGCCGGGCAGCGCGCGCAGCTCCTGCCCCGCCTCCTTGGCCGCGCGCTTCTCGGCCTTGTAGGCCTTGGCGAAGGCCGTCGCCATGGCCTTGAGGTCCAGGCCGTGATGGGGGTCGCTCGGGTCCTGCAGGTCCACGCCCTTGAACTGCTCCAGCAGGAAGGCCATGCCCTCGAAGCCGTTGCCGCCGTGGCTGTAGCCGGTGTGCGTGAGGAAGCCCACCATGCCCTTGTTGATCTGCACCCTGCCCGGCGTCTGCGGGCCGTCGGCCGACACCGCACCCTTGGCGCCCTGCGCGGAGATCGAGCCCGGGCCGTTGGACACGAGCAGCCCGATGAGCATCTGCAGCGGCAACGACTCCTCGGCCGTGGGCTTGCGCCCTGTGACGGCCAGGGCACACAGGTCGGCCATGGTCCAGCTGCCGTAGCGCTCGGCCTGCGAGATGCCGGCCAGCGATCCCCATTGGTGCTTCTCTGCCGGGATGGAGGCGCCCACCATCACGCCGTAAAGGCGCAGGTACCAGGGCAGTGTCTCGGCGGTCAGCCGCGTGATGCGCTTGCGCAGCAGCGGGCCCCAGGCGATGGTCGTCGCGATGGCCGCCAGGATGGCGTCGCGCGACAGCGTGATGTCCTGCGCCAGCAGGAAGTCCAGGAACACCGACTTCACCTTGCGCTGGCGCACGGCCTGCAGCATAGCCTTGGGGTGCGAGTCCTTGGCCTCGTCCTCGCGCTGCGTGAACAGCGCGCGCGTGGCCTCGTCCAGAGTGATGCCAGAGAAGTCAAAGCCTTCCTGGCTACCGTCTCTCAGCCCCGAGCCCAGGAACAGCTCGATCAGCGTGCGCGTGCACGCCAGCGCGCGCTCCACGCGCCTGGGGCCGACGATGGACGCCGCCGCGGCCATGACGGCGTTGGGCGCGTTGCCCGCGTCGCGTGCCGCCTGCGCGGCCACCAGCACCGGGTCGCCCACGAGGTTCACCTCCGCCGCCACCGCGATGTCCAGCAGCGCGCGGTCGTTGGGGCCGGCCACCTCGTGCACCAGCGGCAGCGCGAACACCGCCTGCAGCGGCTGCAGCGCCAGGTCCAGCACCGGGTGCCCGTGCACCGAGGTCACCTGCGTGGCCGGGTCCATCTGCGAGGCGCCGGACTTGTCCTTCATGTTCTGGCGCGCGACCACGGCACCCACCTGCTTGGACAGCGCGGCGATCTGCGCGCCATAGGGCTCGGGCGCGGGCACCGGCGCCAGCACCAGCTCGGCCGGCAGCTCCAGCCCCTGGTCGTTGGCCAGCCAGGGCTTCAGGCTCAGGCTGCCGCGTCGCGGGAAGTCGGGCTTGGCGCCGCTCAGCGCCATCACGGCGGTGAGCGCCGCCGGGATGTGGGCGATGTTGGTCACCACCGCGCCCTTCTTCGACACCACCGGGTTCTCGGGTGTGAACAGCGCGTCCACGCCCAGGCTCTCCATGAACCACCGTTCCTTGTCCTGCGCGCTGTCGCCGGAGCCGGCCATGGCGCCGGCGTGGCCCACCGCGCGCGTGAGCTTGGACTTCCAGCGCCCCACCACGCACGCCACCACCGGCTTGCCGAAGTCCAGCGCGTGCTCGTAGTAGCCGCCGGGCTCGGCGTACAGCACCGCGGCGCGCGAGCGGCCGTCGTTGCGGAACGCATGCGCGAAGTCGCGCGCGGCGTAGTGGATGTAGACGTCCTTGCCCGAGGACACCAGCGTGGTCGTGCCCCAGCCCTCGCTGGCGAGGTACTGCGCGATGGTGGTGGTGAAGCCCCCGGAGTTGGAGAAGATCGCCACCGAGCCCTGCAGCAGCGAGTCCTCGGGCAGGTCCCCGCCCAGCGCGCCGCCGATGCGCACGCGGTTCCACGAGTCGGCCACGCCCAGGCAGTTGCCGCCGATGATGTCGATGCCCGCGCTCTGCGCCATGGCGCGGATCTCGCGCGCGTCATGCACCGCGATCTTCTCGGTGATGATGACGATCTTGCGCAGCCCCGGGTTCACGCGGATGAGCTCGGCCACGCCGTCGCGCACGCCCGAGGGCGGCAGGTACACCACGCCGGTGTTGAACTCCAGGCCCGCGTTGAGGCCCTCGCGCACGTTGTTGAAGACGGGGATGTCGCCCGCGGGCGTCTTGAGCACCTGGCCGCCGCGCCCGGGCGAGGTGCCGAACACCACGTTGCCGCCGGAAAACGCGTGGCTCGTGGGCGTGACCTGGCGCGACTCGCCGCCCAGGATGTTGAGGACGCACACCCGGTCACCGCGCGTGGCCACGTCGGCCAGCGAGTTGATGCCCAGGTAGTACGGGAAGCTGGAAATGCCTCGTGCATGCATGGTCGTGTCTCCTAAGCCAGGTCGTCAGGCGGCGTTCTTGATGCCGAGCTGCGCAGCGATGGCCGCGCGCCCGCCGGCCTTCATCCACTCGTCGATGCGCTTGGCGTAGTTGACGACCTCGGAGATCGCGCTGTCGAAGCCGAAGAAGCGGTAAGGCAGCCCCAGCGCCTCGCAGGTGTCGGCCAAGGCGCCGAAGCCGCGCACGAGGTTCGGGCCGCCGCGGCCCACCACCACGTACAGCGGCGTGGGGCCGTGCGTGGCGAAGTGCTCGCGCAGCGCGTCGCCCATGGCGCGCAGCGTCTCGTGGATGTCGGTGTTGTTGGACTTGCCGCCGATGATGAACAGCACGTTGGACTGCGCCAGGAAGTGCCGGTAGCAGATCTTGGCCACCTGCTTCATCTTTTCGTAGGGCGGGTTGCCGCCGAAGTCCGAGGAGATGCTCGCGGCCTCGCCCAGCACCTCCGTCACCAGCGAGTTGGCGCCGCCGCCAAAGGTGGGCGCCAGGATGGTGCCGCGCTCGTTGATGACGAACACGTCCGACTGCCCCTGGTGCGTGCGCAGCTCGTTGACCTCCTGCTCGAAGGCGCCGATGTCGGCAGCGAAGAGGTGCCGCGGCAGGCTCAGCCGCGCCACGCGCGGGTCATCGCGGTCGAAGCCGCACTTGAAGTCGCAGGCCACCGGCGTGAGCTTGCCGTTGCCGTCCACGCGCATGCGGATCGGATTCAGCTCCAGCGTCGTCATGCCGTAGTGGTGCATCAGCTCCCACAGCTTGGGCAGGTGCTGCACCAGCGGCGAGATGATCTCCTTGGGCGCGCCGATGTCGGTCAGCGCGTTGGCCACCACGAAGGCCTTGAGGCCCGTGAGCGCGTCGAAGGGCACGGTGGCGATCTCCGACTTGTCCAACTCCTCGATGTCCACGCCGCCGCGGTGCGTGAGCGTCATCGTCGGGGCGCGGTAGCGCGTGTCGTCGGTGATGGCGAAGTAGACCTCGTGCTCGGCCGGCACGCCGCCCTCGAAGGTCACGCCGTTGGCCTTGGCCGTGGCGTTGCCGTGGCGGTGCTCGGCGAAGTACAGCCGCTCCTTCTCCGCCAGCGCTTGCGCCAAGTCCTTGGCGCGGCCGATCAGGCCGGACTTGCCCTTCTTGCCCACGCCGCCCTTGAACAGCGGCTTGATGAACACCTGTCCGTGGCGGCGGATCAGCGCCTGGATGTCGTCTTCCGACGCGTCGGGGCCGAGCACCTCCGCGGTCGGAAAATCGACGTGCCGCAGCAATTGCGCGCCGTAAAGCATGCCGGTGAGTTGCATGGAATCTCCTTCAGGTTGAACCAGGGGGTGAAGCTGAATTCGCTTCGCCGATTTCCGAGAACACGAAACTTGCTATACGGTCGCTGCCGGCGGACGCCAGTGAAATGACGGGACAAAACCGGCCCGGCCGCCTGTCGTCGCAACAGGCAGAATTTCTTGGCTTGGTCCGCTTGGACGCCCTGGACAGTGCAATAACGCACAGTATTCGGCGCAGCGCTGTCAGTCTGCTGTCAGCTTGCCTAGGGAAACCCCTAAACCATCTTTGAGCTCACCGGAATACCCGGCGCAGACGAAAACCGGATTGGAGCACTGCCAATCCTTGAAATCTCAGTCTTCAGCCTTGGCGCTGTAAATCACCAAGCGCTGCGCCGGCAGCCGGGTACGCCGGCCACCGGAATAATCAGGCAATTCAAAATTCAGGACGGAACGCCAGGCGGCGCTGTCGATTCTCGGACCGGCGAGCATGGCGTGAGCCCGTTATTTATTCGCCGGTCCGGCACCACTCAGAAATTGTGGCGCATGCCCATTTCAATACCGCGAGACGAGCCGCCCGCCGCAAGGCCGCCGGGGCCGCCGGGCACCACGTAGGCCACGTTGCGGTTGTCGATGTACGACAGGGTGCCGTACAGCGCCGTGCGCTTGGACAGGTTGTGCACGTAGCCCAGCCCGTACTGGTCCGCGCGATTGCCTTCCAGCGACGCGGCGCCGACCCGGCCGGAGAACTTCGCCCGCAGCCACGAAGCCTTGACCTCGCCGTTGCCCACCGGCACCCAGGCGCCCACGATCAGGTTGTCCTGCGTGGCATCGGCCTGGTCGAAGCGGCGCAGCGCCAGCGACACGCGCACCGGGCCGAAGTCGTAGAGGCCGGCCACCACGCGGTCGTCGAAGCGGCCGGTGGCGGTGGTGAGGTTGTTCTCCGTGCGCGTGAAGGCGGCGGAAACCACCAGCGGCCCGGCGGCATAGCCCAGCCGCGCGCCAAGCACCTTGTGCTGGCCGTTGGCCGCCGTGCCGCCTTCGCCGGCAGCCACCATCACGCCGCCTTCCAGTCCGCCCCAGCCGCTGGGCATCAGCCACTGCACCGAGTTGCTGGAGCGCGTGGTGGTGTTCGGCGCCGTGCCGAAGGCCGAGCGGATCGGCCCCACCGGCGTGGCCGAGACGAAGTTGTTGGAGCCGGCCACGCCGACGTGGCTGAAGGGGTCGTAGCGGACCCAGTTGACGTAGCTGGGCACGTAGTCCCGGCCGAGGCGCAGCTCGCCCCAGCGCTTGCTCGCCAGGCTCAGCGTGGCGCGCCGGTCCCAGAAGTTGGTGCTGGAGGTGCTGGCCCCGGTGTCCAGCGCGACGCCGCTCTCCAAGTGGAAGCCGGCAGACAGGTCCCCGCCCAGGTTCTCGGTGCCGCGCAGGATGAAGCGGCTGGTCGCATTCGAGCCGCTGACCAGCGAGCTCAAGCCGCCCAGGCCCTCGTTGCGGACGTGACGGACGGCGGAATCGGCGACGCCGCCGAGCGTGACGCCCTGCGCCAAGGCAGCGGCGGCGGGGATCGCCGCCAGCGCGATGCCCAGCATCGCCTTCATGGGCTGGTTCATGGCTTGTCTCCTCGATGTTTTCTTGTCGGCGGCACCCCGTGGTGCCGCTGGCTCACTTCGCCTCGGCCTTCGCGGCCTTGGCCACCGGCTCCAGGCCCGAGGCGCGCACGATGGGTGCGGCCGCCGGCGAGGCCAGGAACTTCACGAGCTGCGCCGCCAGTTCCGGCTCCTTGCTGCCCATGGCCAGGCCGGCCGAGAAGAACACCTTCTGCTGCAGCTCCTCGGGCAGCGGGCCGACGAACTCGATGTCCTTGAACGGCAGCAGCTCGCTGACTTGCTGGAAGCCGAGGTCGGCATCACCGCGCGTGAGCACCGTGCCCACGCGCTCGCTCATGATCTTTCGCGACTTGTCCTTGATCTGGTCCCACACGCCCAGCTTCGGGAACAGCTCGTTGCTCAGGTAGGTGCCGCTGGCGCTGGCCGAGTAGGCGATGGACTTGGCGTCCAGCACCGTCTTCTTCACGGCTTCGACCGTCGAGATGTCGGGCTTGGGCAGGCCCTTGCGCACCGACACGCCGATGAGCGAGCGGCCGAGGTCCACCCGCGTGTTGGGCACCACCTTGCCCTGCTTCACCAGCGACTCCAGCGCCGAGTCGGCCAGGATCACGATGTCGAACTGCTCGCCACGGGCCAGGCGGCTGGGAATGGAGTCGTTGGCCGTACCCATCGAGGCACCGTAGGACGTGACGACCTTGTGCCCGGTGGCGGCCTCGAACAGCGGCACCAGCTCGTTGTAGGCGGCCGTGAAGCCGCCGGAGCTGACGACGCGGATCTCGCCAGCCATGGCGGAAGCCACGGCGCCCAGGGCCAGGCCGGCGACCAGGAAGGCGCGGCGGGTCGAGTTGAAGAAGTTGCTCATGGAACTTGTCTCCGTAGGGATCTGGTGTTGTGTGGAGGCCGGTGGCCTCCTTCCGACTTCGAATCGAATCAGTCTTCCTGCATGTGCGCTGCCTTGGCGACAGGCGCCAGGCGCGCCTTTTCGGAGGCCAGGAACTTCTTGAAGTCCTCGCGGCTGCCGCCCATGGGGTCGATCGCCATGGGAATCAGCTTGGCGCGCAGCTCCGGCGACTTCAGCGCCACGTTCACGGCCGCGTTCACCTTGTCCAGGATCGCCTCGGGCGTGCCCTTGGGCGCGAACACGCCCGACCAGTGGCCGATGACGATGTCCTTGAAGCCCTGCTCCTCCGCGGTGGGCAGGTCCGGCAGCGCGGCGATGCGGCGGTTCCAGGTCGAGGCGATGGGCTTGAGCTTGTTGCCCTTGATCTGCGGCATCACCACGGGGCTGGCTTCGGAGGTGACGTCCACCTGCTTGCCGACCACGGCGGCCATGCCTTCGGAGCCGCTCTTGTAGGGCACGATCTGCATCTTCGCGCCGGCCTTGAGGTTGAGCATCTCGGCCACGAAGTGCGGCGTGCTGCCCGTGCCCGCGGTGGAGAAGTTCAGGCCGGGGCCGCTCTTGGACGCGGCGATCAAGCCCTTGAGGTCCTTGATGGGCGAGTCCGCCGGCACCACGATCACCGAGGGGCTGACGGCCATCATCACGACGGGCACCAGGTCCTCTTCCTTGTACGGCATGCGCGACTTGATCATCGCGTTGGTGATCACGCCGGCCGCCGGCGCCAGGAAGGTGTAGCCGTCCGGGGCCGACTTGGCCACGAGGTCGGCGCCCAGCATCGAGCCGGCACCCGGCTTGTTCTCGATGATGATGGGCTGGCCCAGCTGCTTGGCCGCGTGCTCGGCCACGGCGCGGGCGACGAGGTCGTTGGCACCGCCGGGGCCGAAGGGCACCACGAACTTGATGGGCTTCACGGGCCAGGCCGGGGCCTGGGCCTGCGCGGCCTGGCCAACGAGGGCACAGCCGGCGAAGGCGAGCAGCGCAGTGCGGCGAGTCAGGGAATTCAGAGCCATGAGATGTCTCCTGTGAACTTGGGATTCGATGGAGTCATCGTAGAAATCGCCCATTGATTTGTGAATTGCATTGTTTTTAAGATTTCATGCATGACACGCATCAATTTCGCGTTTGAGGAGTTGCAGGCCTTCGTGGCCGTGGCGGACCGCAGCAGCTTCCGCATGGCGGCCGAGCACCTGTGCATCTCGCAGCCGGCGCTGAGCCGCCGCATCGACAAGCTGGAGTCGGCCCTGGGCCTGCGCTTGCTGGAGCGCACCACGCGGCAGGTGGACCTCACGCCGGGCGGGCGGCAGTTCCTGGAGCGGGCGCGCCAGACGCTGGAGGACCTGGAAGACGCGGTGACGCGCCTGTCGGACGACGCGCAGGCGCGGCGCGGGCAGGTGACCGTGGCTTGCGTGCCCTCGGTCGCGCAGCACGTGCTGCCGGGCATCGCCAAGGCCTTCGCGCAGCAGCAGCCGCACGTGCGGCTGCGTGTCATCGACGACAGCGCGCACCGCGTGCTGGCCAGCGTCGTGTCGGGAGAAGCCGATTTCGGACTCAACTTCACCGGCGCGCAGGACCCGGACGTGGACTTCGAGATGCTGGGCCAGGACGACTACGCGCTGGTGCTGCCCCACGGGCACCCACTGGCCGGGCGTGCCAGCGTGGCGTGGGCGGACCTCGCGGACCAGAAGATGGTGGCCGTGTCGCGCCAGAGCGCCAACCGGCTGCTGGTGGACCACGCGCTGGCCGCCCTGTCCCGGCGCCCGCTGTGGTTCTACGAGACCGAGCACGTGGCCGGCGCGCTGGGGCTGGTGGCGGCCGGGCTGGGCCTGGCCGCGCTGCCGCGGCTGTCGGTGCCGCCCAGGCATGAGCTGTTGCGCGCCATACCGCTGGTCGATCCGGTGGTGAGCCGCGTGGTCGGGCTCATCACGCGCCGCGGACGCACGCTCTCGCACACCGCCTGCCAGCTGTGCCAGCTGGTGCGTCAGAGTTTCACGGAACAGCAGGCAGCAGCCGGTGGGTAACGGCCCGCGCCGCACTACACCAGTCCCAGCCCGCCCAGCAGCGCCCCGCCGGCCAGCAGCCACAGCAGGTGCATGCGCGTGCGCCACACCAGCAGCATCACCACGGCCGTCAGCAGCCAGAGCCGGCCGTCGCGCGTCCAGTCGCCCGAGGCCCGGGCGAGCAGCCAGGCGGTGGACAGCAGCACGCCGACCACGATGGGCGCCATGCCCTGGCGAAAGGCGCGTACGGACAGGCGCTCGCGGTTGCGGTGGCCCCAGCGCGTGGCCAGCAGCGTCAGCATCGAGCTGGGCGCCAGGATGCCCACCGTGCACACCGCCATGCCCAGCGTCGCCAGCGTGAGGCTCCAGCCCGTGCCGGCGCCCGGGCCGGCGGCGTTGAGCCCCAGGTTCCAGCCCAGCAGCGCCACGAAGAGCATGTTGGGCCCCGGCGCGGCCTGCGCCAGGGTGATGGAGGCGTTGAACTGCGCCTCGCTCAGCCAGCCCTGCCCGTTCACCAGGTAGCGGTGCAGGTCCGGCGCCAGTGTCACCGCGCCGCCCACCGCCAGCAGCGACAGCGAGAGTTGGTAGAGCAGCAGGTGCAGCCAGTCGAGCAGGCTCATGAGCTCGCTCCACGGCGCAGCCGCCACCCGGTCAGCACGCAGGCCGCGCCGCCCAGTCCGAACACGACGACCGCCAGGGGCAGGTGCAGCAGCACCAGGCCGCCGAACGCGCCGAGGGCCACGGCCACCACCAGCGCCAGCCCCAGCGGATGCTGGCGCAATTGCGCCAGCAGTTTCAGGCTGGTGCCGGCGATCAGCCCCGCCGCCACCGCGCCCATGCCGCGCAGTGCACCGGCCGCGGCGGCATGGCCGGCGAGCTGGCCGTAGACGGTGGCAGCCGTCAGCAGCAGCACCAGCGGTAGCGCCAGCAGCCCGGCCAGCGCCGCGGCGGCGCCGCGCCAGCCGAAGTGGCGGTCACCGAACATCAGCGCCAGGTTGCACACGTTCGGGCCGGGCATCACCTGCGCCACGGCCCAGTCCTCCACGAACTCCTCGTTGCTGAGCCAGCCGCGCTTTTCGACCAGCTCCCGCTGTACCACGGCCAGCACGCCACCGAAGCCCTGCAGCGACAGCCAGGAGAAGGCCCAGAACAGCTCCAGGACCGTGCGCGGGCTGGAGGCGGCGCGCTGGTGGGTCATTGGATGGTGATCTTGCGCTCGCGGATCACGCGGCCCCAGGTGGCGGACTCGCGCGCGATCTCCTGGGCCAGCTCTTCACGCGTGCCGGGTTGCGGCGTCAACCCATGGTTATCCAGCTCCTTCACCACCTCCGGCGTCTTGAGCACCTTCACCAGCTCGGTGTTCCAGCGGTCCAGGACCGGCTTGGGCACCTTGGACGAGGCCACGAAGGCATACCAGTTGGTGGCGCTGTAGCCGGGGTAGCCGGACTCGGCGATGGTCGGCACCTTGGGCAGCGCCGGCAGGCGCTTCGGACCGGTGCTGGCCAGCGGGATCAGCTTGCCGGACTCGATGTGCGGCAGTGCCGTGGACAGCGTGGAGTAATACGAAGCCACGCGCCCGCCGAGCAGGTCCTGCAGCGCCGGCGCACCGCCCTTGTAGGGAATGTGCGTCGTCTCGATCTTGGCCATGTCGTCCAGCAGCTCGCCGGCCAGGTGCGAGGCCGAGCCCGGCCCGGTGGAGGCGTAGTCCAGCTTGCCCGGGTTCTTCTTGGCGTAGGCCACGAAGTCGGCGAAGGTCTTTATGCCCGTGCCGGCGTGCACCACCAGCACGTTGGGGAAGTTCACGCCCATGGTGATGGGCGCGAGGTCCTTGACCGGGTCGTAGCTCACCTTCATCAGGTGCGGCGCGATGGTCAGCGGGCCGACCGAGCCGAACAGGATCACGCTGCCGTCGCCGGGGCCCTGGGCCGCGTACTGGTGCGCGATGTTGCCGCCCGCGCCGGGCCTGTTGTCGATGACCACCGGCACGCCCAGGTTCTCGCCCAGCTTCTTGCCGATGATGCGGGCCGCCGTGTCGGCCGCCCCGCCGGCGGCGAAGCCCACCACGATGGTGACGTTCTTCTTGGGCGGGAGTTCCTGCGCCTGCGCCCAGCCCGGCATCAGAAGGGCGGCAGCGGCGCAAAGGCCGGTGACGCGCAGCAGGTCGTGCTTGTTCATGGTGAGTCTCCTGTGCAGTGAGTTGCTTGTTCGATGGGGTACGGAGGCGATGCTAGGAAGCTGCCATTGATCTGTGAATTGCATTGTTCTGATCAATAAATGCATGAATCACATCAATGAGACGCTCCAGGTATTGGGAAAGCCTGGAGCGCCGCCGGCACCCTGCCTTCAGTCGGCGCCGAGGCCGATCGGGTTCGGCTGCCGCTTCTCGACCGCGTGGCGCAGCAGCGAGGCGCTGCGGTAGACGGCGTGGGCGAACTTGCCGTAGGGCAGCGTGACGAAAAGCGCCATCACCGCGCCCAGGTGCAGGCACAGCAGCAGCGCCAGCGCGGGGGTGCCGCGGCCCAGCCACAGGCCCAGGCCGCTGGCGCTGGTGAGGAACAGCAGCGCGATGAAGCCGAGGTCCATCGGCTTCTGCGCCACGTCGCCCTGCTGCGGATGGCGGCGCTGGCGCAGGCTCCACAGCCCGGCCGTGCCGATGCACAGGCTCACCCCGCCGACCACGCCCAGCAGCTTGGGCAGCGAGGGCAGGTCGTAAGGCGCCGCCCAGCCGAAGAAGTAGTGGTAGACCGTCGCCACGCTGGTGGCGGCGAAGCACAGCATGAAGCCGTAGAAGGTGAAGTGGTGGAAGCGGCGGCGCGACAGCGTGTAGGCGTCGTCCTCGTTGTTGCAGCCCTGCCCGTGCCCGCCGTCCAGGTATTTCAGGCGCAGCACGTCGTGCGTGGCCTCGGCGATGGCCGGCGCGCTGGCCGGCTGGCCGCTGGTGGCGGGCTTCACGTCGCGCCAGAAGCGCCACGCGCCCATGCCCAGCGCCAGCACCACGAAGCTGAACACCGGCCCGAACAAGCTCACCAGCAGGTTGTGCTGGAACAGCTCGTGGAAGCTGCCGCCGGCATTCCACAGCGTGCCGCGCAGCGACAGCATCAGCGCCAGGAACAGCGAGAAGGCCAGCACCAGCGCCACCGAGAGCGTCAGCCCGTTGCGCTTGTAGAGCGCGCCCAGCACGGGCGGCCAGGCGTAGTCGGCGTAGGTCTGGCCGCGCACCTTGGCCATGGCCTGCGGCACGTTGATGGCGAACTCGTGCGGCGGCGCGTACTGGCAGGCATGCAGGCAGGCGCCGCAGTTGTGGCAGAGGTTGGCCAGGAAGTGGATGTCAGCCTTGCCGAACTCCAGCCGCCGCGTCATGGCGGGGAACACGGCACAAAAGCCCTCGCAATAGCGGCAGGCGTTGCACACGGTCATCTGCCGCGCCACCTCGGACTCGGCAGCGGTGATGACGATCTCACCCTCGGCCAACGCCCGGGCGTCGCGGGTCAGGGCCTCAAGCGACTGCATGTTCTTTCACTCCTTGCTGCAGGGCGGCGCGCGCCGCGTTGGTGCCGGCGATGCGGCCGAAGGCCGTGCCGATGGACATGCCCACGCCGGCCGTGTAGCCCTTGCCCAGGACGTTGCCGGCCATCATTTCCCCTGCGACGAACAGGTTGGCGCTGGGCGTGCCGCCGAAGCGCACGGCGGCCGTGTCGTCGGTGCGCAGGCCCAGGTACGTGAAGGTCACGCCCGGGCGCACGGCGTAGGCATAGAAGGGGGCGGTGTCGATGGGCCGGGCCCAGTGGGTCTTGGCAGGTGCCACGCCCTCGGTGCGGCAGTCGTCCAGCTTCGTGTGGTCGAAGCTGCCGGGGCGGCACGCGGCGTTGTAGTCCTGCAGCGTGCGTACGAAGGCGCCCACGTCCAGGCCGAGCTTGCCCGCCAGCTCGGGCAGGCTGGCAGCCGTGACGCCGGGGAACACCGGCGGCATGAAGCGGCCGATGGCCTTGGCGTCGATGATCGAGTAGGCAATCTGCTCCGGCTGCTGCGCCACCAGGCGGCCCCAGATGGCGTAGCGCTTGGGCCAGAAGTCCTCGCCCTCGTCATAGAAGCGCTCGCCGTGGCGGTTGACCACCACGCCCAGCGACACGCAGTCGATGCGGGTGCAGATGCCGCCGTCGTACAGCGGCGCGCGGGCGTCGATGGCCACCATGTGCGCCTGCGTCGGGTCGCCGATGCGGTCCGCGCCGTGGTCGTCCAGCAGGTGCTTCAGCAGCACGCCCTGGTTGAAGCGCGTGCCTCGAATCAGGAAGTTGTCGGCCGGCCACTCGCCGCGCTCGTTGCGGCCCCAGGCCTCGCGCAGCCACTCGCGGTTCGACTCGAAGCCGCCGGCCGCGAGCACGCAGGCCCTGGCGGTGATGCGCTCGCCCTTGACCCACGCGGCGACGAAGCGGCGCTCGTCGTCCAGCTCGATGCGCTCCACCGGCGCCTCGTAGCGCACGCGCACGCCCAGTGCTTCGGCGCTGCGGTAGTAGGCATTGACCAGCGCCTTGCCGCCGCCCATGAAGAAGGCGTTGGTGCGCGCCACGTGCAGCGCGCCGGACAGCGGCGGCTGGAAGTGCACGCCGTGCTTGCGCATCCAGTCGCGGCAGGTGCTGGAGGCGCGAATGGTCAGCCGCGCCAGATGCTCGTCGGTCAGCCCGCCCGTGACCTTGAGCAGGTCCTGCCAGAACTCCTCCTCGGGATAGGCATCGACCAGCACGTCCTGCGGCGCGTCGTGCATGCAGCGCAGGTTGCGCGTGTGCTGCGAATTGCCGCCGCGCCACTCGCGCGGCGAAGCCTCCAGCAGCAGCACGCTCGCCCCCGCCTCGGCCGCCATCAGGGCCGCACACAGCGCCGCGTTGCCGCCGCCGATCACCAGCACATCGGTACTCATGGGAACCCGCCTCCAGAACTCAACGGGGCGGATTGTCCCGAGGCGGGATTGTGCTGGGAAATGAAAAACAGGTCGCAACTATTGCGACTTGGGAATCAATGGCTCACAAGTCCAGCGGCATCCTGCGCAGCAGCTCATGGAAGGCCTCGGCCGCCGGCGAGAGGCTGCCGCGCGAGCGGCGCAGCAGCACCACCTTGCGCCTGACCGTGGGCTGCGTGATGGTGATCTTGCGCAGGCCCGGACGGTCGCCCTCCTTGAAGGTGGACGAGGGCAGGATGGCGCTGCCCACGCCGGCGGCCACGAGGTTCAGCGCCGTGGCGTGGTGCTGCACCTCGTAGTTGCCCTGCAGCCGGATGCCGCGCTTGGCGAGCTGGTAGTCCATGAACACGCGCGTGGCCACGAAGCTGCTGACGCCGATCAGGTCGACGTCGCGCATGTCGGCCCAGGTGAGGGTCTTGCGGTCCTGCAGCGGGTGCGGCTCGCGGCAGATGAAGGCCAGCGGGTCGGAGAACAGCGCCGTCTCGGCCAAGTCCGCGTGCGCTTCCTCGTGCACGGCGATGCCCAGCTCGGCCTGCCCGCCGAGCACCGCCTCGCGCACCTCGCTCGACGCGCCGTCCAGCAGCCGGATGCGGTTGTCCGGGTGCGACTCGGCATAGCGGCGGATCACCCCGGGCAACACGTGCGACGTCATGGACGGGATGCAGGCCAGCGTGAAGTTGCCCTTGGCCCGCTGCGAGATGTCTTTGAGCCGCTCCACCGCCGCGGTCATCTCCTGCACGATGCCGCGCGCCTGGGGCAGGAACTCGCGGCCCACGGCGGTGAGCTCGACGCGGCGCGTGGTGCGGTCCAGCAGCCGCATGCCGAGGTAGGCCTCCAGCTTCTGCAGGCGCCGGGTCAGTGCCGTCTGGGTGATGTGCAGCTCGTGCGCGGCCTTGTTGAAACCGCCCAGCTCGGCGATGACGACGAAAGCCTGCACGCCGTCGAAATCGATCTTCACGGGGTCGAGTCAGGAGTGGTTGAGCCGGCAGCGTAGCGCGCCGGCCGGCCAGGCCCGGGCCGGCGCCGTCTTAGGATGCGCTCCCATGAAGCGACTCACACCTTCCCCCGCCATCGAGAGCAAGCTGTTGAGCGACGCGGTGGACTGGGCCATCGTCTCCCGCCGCTCCATCCGCGCCTTCCTGCCCACGCCGGTGCCGCGCGAGGAGATCGAGGCGATCCTGGAAGTGGCGCGGCACGCCGCCTCCGGCACCAACACGCAGCCGTGGCAGGTGCACGTGCTGACCGGCGCTGCCAAGGAGCGCGTCAGCGCGGCGGTGCTGCAGGCCTACGACGATCCGGCGCAGCACGCGGAGCTTGAGGAGCCGTACGCCTACTACCCGCGCGAGTGGGTCTCGCCCTACGTCGACCGGCGCCGCAAGGTCGGCTGGGACCTGTACGGCCTGCTGGGCATCGCCAAGGGCGACAAGGCCCGCATGCACGAGCAGCACGGGCGCAACTACCGCTTCTTCGATGCGCCGGTCGGCCTCATGTTCACGGTGGACCGGGTGATGGAGCAAGGCAGCTTCATCGACTACGGCATGTTCCTGCAGAGCGTCATGGTCGCGGCGCGGGGCCGCGGCCTGGACACCTGCCCGCAGGCAGCCTTCACCCTCTTCCACCGTGTCATCGCCCGCGAGCTGGGCATTCCCGATGACCAGCTGCTGGTCTGCGGCATGAGCCTGGGCTACGCCGACGCGGATCGGGTCGAGAACACGCTGGTCACGGAGCGCGAGCCGGTGGGAGGCTTCACGCGGTTTCACGAGGAGTGAGCGCGGGCCGGCTCACGGCCGACCCCTGCGACTTCTTTCAGGGCACACCGCCCAGCCTCACGCCCCCGACGCCGCTGCCAGCCCGTTCTCGAAGTGCGCCCGCATGAGCGCCTGCGACTGCTCCGCGTCGCGCGCCAGCAGCGCCTGCACCAGCGCACGGTGCTCGGCCAGCGACTCGGCCACGCGGCCCTGGCGGAACAGCGAGTGGTGGCGGTTGAGCTTCATGACCTTGCGCAGGTCGTTCACGATCTGGCTGCGCCAGCGGTTGCCCGCCACCTGCAGCAGCCGGTGATGAAACTCCTCGTTGATCGAGAAGAAGGCGTCGCGCTGCTGCGCCTGCGCCTCCAGCTGCTCGTGCAGCTTGTTCAGCTCGGCCAGTTCGGCGTCGCTCGCCTTGCGCGCCACCTCGGCCGCGGCGTCGCTCTCCAGCACGCCCAGCAGGTGATAGACCTGTGACACGTCCTGCGTCGACATCTCGGTGACGTAGGCGCCGCGGCGCAGCTTCATCGTCACCAGGCCCTCGACCGCCAGCACCTTCAGCGCCTCCCGCAGCGGCGTGCGGCTGATGCCCAGCGCGGCCGTGAGCTTCTGCTCGTCGATCCAGCTGCCGGGTTCGAGCTCGCGGTTGAAGATCTGCTGCCGCAGGTGCTCGGCCACCTCCTGGTACAGCGGACGCTGCGCCAGCGGCGCGGCCACGGACTTGGCCACCGAGGCGGCAGTGAAGGCAGGGCTGGAAGCGGTCTGGGGCATTTTCAGGGCGTCGGGTTGAATTTTGAATTATGCATCTTGTATGATGGATGACAAGTTCGAAACGCCGCCTGAGCGCGAGGAGTCCCTACCCATGTCGTCCGCCCCCGAGTTCAACCGTGCCACGCTGCAGCAATGGGCCCAGGCCGCTACCAAGTCGGCCCCTGGCGGCGACCTGAATGCGCTGACGTGGACCACGCCCGAGGGCATTGCGGTCAAGCCGCTGTACACGGGTGCGGACGTCGAAGGGCTGCCTTTCACCGACACGCTGCCGGGCTTCGAGCCGTTCATCCGCGGCCCGCAGGCGACGATGTACGCGGTTCGGCCGTGGACCATCCGCCAGTACGCCGGCTTCTCCACCGCCGAGGAGTCCAACGCGTTCTACCGCAAGGCGCTGGCCGCGGGCGGCCAGGGCGTGTCGGTGGCCTTCGACCTGGCCACGCACCGTGGTTACGACAGCGACCATCCGCGCGTCACCGGTGACGTGGGCAAGGCCGGCGTGGCCATCGACTCCGTCGAGGACATGAAGATCCTGTTCGACGGCATCCCGCTGGACAAGGTCAGCGTCTCCATGACCATGAACGGCGCCGTGCTGCCGGTGCTCGCGGGCTACGTCGTCGCGGCCGAAGAGCAAGGCGTGTCGCAGGACAAGCTGTCCGGGACCATCCAGAACGACATCCTCAAGGAGTTCATGGTCCGCAACACCTACATCTACCCGCCCGAGCCGAGCATGCGGATCATCGGGGACATCATCGAGTACACGGCGAAGAACATGCCGAAGTTCAACTCGATCTCGATCTCCGGCTACCACATGCAGGAAGCCGGCGCCAACCAGGCGCTGGAGCTGGCCTTCACGCTCGCGGACGGCAAGGAGTACGTGAAGACCGCGCTGGCCAAGGGCCTGGACGTGGACGAGTTCGCCGGCCGGCTCAGTTTCTTCTGGGCCATCGGCATGAACTTCTACCTGGAGATCGCCAAGATGCGCGCCGCGCGTCTGCTGTGGTGCCGGATCATGAAGGGCTTCGACGCCAAGAAGCCCAAGAGCCTGATGCTGCGCACGCACTGCCAGACCTCCGGCTGGAGCCTGACGGAGCAGGACCCCTACAACAACGTGGTGCGCACCACCATCGAGGCCATGGCCGCGGTGTTCGGCGGCACGCAGAGCCTGCACACCAACTCGCTCGACGAGGCCATCGCGCTGCCCACCGAGTTCTCGTCCCGCATCGCTCGCAACACGCAGCTCATCATCCAGGAAGAGACCCACATCACCAGCGTGGTGGACCCGTGGGCCGGCTCCTACATGATGGAGAAGCTGACGCAGGAGATGGCGGACAAGGCCTGGGCCATCATCGAGGAGGTCGAGGCCATGGGCGGCATGACCAAGGCGGTGGACTCGGGCTGGGCCAAGCTCAAGATCGAGGCCAGCGCCGCGGAGAAGCAGGCGCGCATCGACTCGGGCAAGGACGTGATCGTCGGCGTCAACAAGTACAAGCTCGCCAAGGAAGACCCGGTCGAGATCCTGGAGGTGGACAACGTCAAGGTGCGTGACGCCCAGATCGCGCGCCTGCAGCAGATCAAGGCCACGCGAGATGGCCAGAAGGTCCAGGCCGCGCTGGAGGCGCTGACCGCCGCCGCGCGCGAAAGCAGCGGCAACCTGCTGGGCCTGGCCATCGATGCCATCCGTGCCCGCGCCACCGTGGGCGAAGTCAGCGACGCGCTGGAAGTGGTGTTCGGCCGCCACCGCGCCGACATCCAGAAGGTGACCGGTGTGTACGCAGCCGCTTACGACAGCGCCGAGGGCTGGGACAAGCTGCGCGGCGAGATCGAGGCCTTCGCGCAGGAAGCCGGCCGCCGGCCGCGCGTGATGATCGCCAAGCTGGGCCAGGACGGCCACGACCGCGGCGCCAAGGTGGTGGCCACGGCCTTCGCCGACCTGGGCTTCGACGTGGACATGGGCCCGCTGTTCCAGACCCCCGAGGAGTGCGCGCGCCAGGCCATCGAGAACGACGTGCACGCCGTGGGCATCTCCACGCTGGCCGCCGGCCACAAGACGCTGGTGCCGGCGATCATCGCCGAGCTCCGTCGCCAAGGCGCGGACGACATCATCGTCTTCGTCGGCGGCGTGATCCCGCAGCAGGACTACGGCTTCCTGTTCGATGCCGGCGTCAAGGGCGTGTACGGCCCGGGCACCCCGATCCCGGCCAGCGCCAAGGACGTGCTGGAGCAGATCAGGGCCGCGCAGCGCTGAGCCTGAGCCAAGGCAAGGAGGCGGCGCACGGCGCCGCGCAGACTTCCCTTTCAGCAGTAGCCATCACCTCATGAGCCTGTCCAACCAGGCACTGGCCGATGCCGTGCTGGGCCCGCCCGGCCCCGCGCAGCGCCGTGCCATCGCCAAGACCATCACGCTGCTCGAATCGACGCGCGCCGACCACCGCGCGCGCGCCGACGAGCTGCTCAACGCCCTGCTGCCGCACAGCGGCAAGTCGCTGCGCCTGGGCATCTCGGGCGTGCCGGGCGTGGGCAAGAGCACCTTCATCGAGGCGCTGGGCCTGTTCCTGATCAACCAGGGCCACCGCGTGGCGGTGCTGGCCGTGGACCCCTCCTCCAGCGTCTCCGGCGGCTCCATCCTGGGCGACAAGACCCGCATGGAGCAGCTCTCGGCCGACGAGCGCGCCTACATCCGCCCCTCCCCTTCGAGCGGCACGCTCGGCGGCGTGGCGGAGAAGACGCGCGAGGCGCTGCTGGTGTGCGAGGCCGCGGGCTACGACGTCGTCATCATCGAGACCGTGGGCGTGGGGCAGAGCGAGACCGCGGTGGCGAACATGACCGACATGTTCGTGCTGCTGCAGCTGCCCAACGCCGGCGACGACCTGCAGGCCATCAAGAAGGGCGTGATGGAGCTGGCAGACCTGGTGGTCATCAACAAGGCCGACATCGACGTCCACGCCGCCACGCGGGCGCGGGCGCAGATCACCAGCGCGCTGCGCCTGTTCGGCCAGCACGGCGACCCCCACCACGCCGCGCACGACCAGGCCCTGTGGCAGCCGCAGGTGCTGCAGCTCTCGGCGCTCAAGGCCCAGGGCCTGCCCGAGTTCTGGGCCGCCGTGAGCCGCTACCGCGAGCTGCAGGGTGCCAACGGCCGCTTCGCCGCGCGCCGGCACAACCAGGACCAGGCGTGGATGTGGGAACGCATCGACGCCGGGCTCAAGCAACGCTTCCGTCAGCACCCGGCCGTGCAGGCCGCGCTGCCGGTGCTCTCGCAACAGGTGCGCACCGGCGAGGTCGCGGCCTCGGTGGCCGCTCGCCGGCTGCTGGAACTGTTCAACTGAATCAACCGGCCGCCGTCCGGCCGAAGTACGAGGAGAGGTACCCCATGCACGACATCCAGCAGATGCTCGAAGACAAGCGCGCCAAGGCGCGCCTGGGCGGCGGGCAGCGCCGCATCGACGCCCAGCACTCCAAGGGCAAGCTCACCGCGCGCGAGCGCCTGGAGATGCTGCTCGACGAAGGCACCTTCGAAGAGTGGGACATGTTCGTCGAGCACCGCTGCACCGACTTCGGCATGGCGGACAACAAGGTGCCCGGCGACGGCGTCGTCACCGGCTACGGCATGATCAACGGCCGCCTGGTGTTCGTGTTCAGCCAGGACTTCACCGTCTTCGGCGGCGCCCTGTCCGAGGCCCACGCCGAGAAGATCTGCAAGGTCATGGACCAGGCCATGAAGGTCGGCGCCCCGGTGATCGGCCTCAACGACTCGGGCGGCGCACGCATCCAGGAAGGCGTGGCCTCGCTGGGCGGCTATGCCGACGTGTTCCAGCGCAACGTGATGGCCTCAGGTGTGATCCCGCAGATCAGCCTGATCATGGGCCCCTGCGCCGGCGGCGCCGTGTACTCGCCGGCCATGACCGACTTCATCTTCATGGTGAAGGACAGCTCCTACATGTTCGTCACCGGCCCCGAGGTGGTGAAGACCGTGACGCACGAGGAAGTGACCGCCGAGGAGCTCGGCGGCGCCTCGGCCCACACCACCAAGAGCGGCGTGTGCGACCTGGCGTTCGAGAACGACGTCGAAGCCATCCTGATGCTGCGGCGCTTCTTCAACTACCTGCCGCTGAACAACAAGGAAAAGCCCCCGGTGCGCCCCTCGGGCGACTCCGCCACGCGGCTGGACTACTCGCTCGACACCCTGGTGCCGGACAACCCCAACAAGCCCTACGACATCAAGGAGCTGATCACCAAGGTCGTGGACGACGGCGACTTCTTCGAGCTGCAGCCCGACTACGCCGCCAACATCGTGGTGGGCTTCGCGCGCATGGACGGCCAGAGCGTGGGCATCGTCGCCAACAACCCGCAGGTGCTCGCCGGCTGCCTGGACATCAAGAGCTCCATCAAGGCCGCGCGCTTCGTGCGCTTCTGCGATGCCTTCAACATTCCCGTGGTCACCTTCGTGGACGTGCCCGGCTTCATGCCCGGCACCGCCCAGGAGTACGGCGGCATCATCAAGCACGGCGCCAAGCTGCTCTACGCGTACGCCGAGTGCACGGTGCCCAAGATCACCGTCATCACCCGCAAGGCCTACGGCGGCGCCTATGACGTGATGAGCTCCAAGCACCTGCGCGGCGACGTCAACTTCGCCTGGCCCAACGCCGAGATCGCGGTGATGGGCGCCAAGGGCGCGGTGGAGATCATCTTCCGCGAGGACAAGAGCGACCCGGCCAAGCTCGCGGCCAGGGAGGCCGAGTACAAGGCCCGCTTCGCCAACCCCTTCGTGGCGGGCGCGCGCGGCTTCATCGACGACGTGATCCAGCCGCACGAGACGCGCAAGCGCATCTGCCGCTCGCTGGTAATGCTCAAGGACAAGCAGCTCGACAATCCGTGGCGCAAGCACGGCAACATCCCGCTGTGATCAGGAATTGAGGAGATAAGAGTCATGTTCAAGAAGATCCTGATCGCGAACCGCGGCGAGATCGCCTGCCGCGTCATCAAGGCGGCCAAGAAGATGGGCATCGCCACGGTGGCGGTGTACTCCGAGGCCGACAAGGACGCGCTGCACGTGCAGCTGGCCGACGAAGGCGTGCTGCTGGGCCCGGCGCCCTCGCGCGAGTCCTACCTCGTGGCCGACAAGATCATCGCCGCGTGCAAGCAGACCGGCGCCGAGGCCGTGCACCCGGGCTACGGCTTCCTGTCGGAGAACGAGGACTTCGCGCGCCGCGTCGAGGAGGAAGGCATCGCCTTCATCGGCCCGAAGCACTATTCCATCGCCGCGATGGGCGACAAGATCGCCTCCAAGAAGCTGGCCAAGGAAGCCCAGGTCAACACCATCCCGGGCTGGAACGACGCCATCGAGGCGCCCGAGCAGGCCGTGGCGATTGCCAAAGACATCGGCTACCCGGTGATGATCAAGGCCAGCGCCGGCGGCGGCGGCAAGGGCCTGCGCGTGGCCTTCAACGACAAGGAAGCCTTCGAGGGCTTCACGTCGTGCCGCAACGAGGCCCGCAACAGCTTCGGCGACGACCGCGTCTTCATCGAGAAGTTCGTCGAGGAGCCGCGCCACATCGAGATCCAGGTGCTGGGCGACGCGCACGGCAACGTGGTGTACCTCAACGAGCGCGAGTGCTCGATCCAGCGCCGCCACCAGAAGGTGATCGAGGAAGCGCCCTCGCCCTTCATCAGCGACGAGACCCGCCGCGCCATGGGCGAGCAGGCCGTGGCCCTGGCCAAGGCCGTGAAGTACCAGAGCGCGGGCACGGTGGAGTTCGTGGTCGGCAAGGACCAGAGCTTCTACTTCCTGGAGATGAACACCCGGCTGCAGGTGGAGCACCCGGTGACCGAGTGCATCACCGGGCTGGACCTGGTGGAGCAGATGATCCGCATGGCCGCCGGCGAGAAGCTGGGCTTCACGCAGGCCGACGTCAAGCGTGACGGCTGGGCCATCGAGTGCCGCATCAACGCGGAAGACCCGTTCCGCAACTTCCTGCCCTCCACCGGCCGCCTGGTGCGCTTCCAGCCCCCGGCGCAGAACCTGGTGGCCTCGCAGCCCGGCGTCGAAGGCGGCGGCGTGCGCGTGGACACCGGCGTGGAGGAAGGCGGCGAGATCCCAATGTTCTACGACTCGATGATCGCCAAGCTCATCGTGCACGGGACCGACCGCATGGACGCCATCCGCAAGATGCGCGAGGCCCTCAACGGCTTCGTCATCCGCGGCTGCTCCAGCAACATCCCGTTCCAGTCGGCGCTGCTGGCGCACCCGAAGTTCGTCGCGGGCGACTTCAACACCGGCTTCATCGCCGAGCACTACCCGAAGGGCTTCAACGCCTCGGACGTGCCGCACGAGGACCCGGACTTCCTGGTGGCGCTGGCCGCCGCGGCCAACCGCCGCTTCCTGGAGCGCTCGGCCGGCATCAGCGGCCAGCTCAAGGGCCACAACGTGGGCATCGGCGAGGAGTTCGTCGTCATCGTCAAGGGCGAGCAGGGCAAGCACCAGCATCGCAACGTGACGGTGAAGGCCAACGGCGTGCTGGCCGTGACGGTCGGCGGCAAGCGCTACGAGCTGGCCAAGGACTGGGCCATCGGCAGCATCCGCGCCGCGGGCACCTGCAACGGCCAGGACTTCACCGCGCAGATCGAGCGCAAGGGCGTGTGGCTGCGCGTGGCGCACAACGGCCTGGTGATCGAGGCCCTGGTGATGTCGCCCGCCAACGCCGAGCTGGCCAAGCTCATGCCCTACAAGGCGCCGCCCGACACGTCGAAATTCCTGCTGTCGCCCATGCCGGGCCTGCTGGCGGACCTGCTGGTGCAGCCCGGCCAGACGGTGCAGGCCGGTGAGCGCCTGGCCATCATCGAGGCCATGAAGATGGAGAACATCCTCGTGGCGGCGCAGGACGGCGTGGTGGAAGCCGTGCTGGCCGGCAAGGGCGAGAGCCTGGCCGTGGACCAGCCCATCCTGAGGTTCAAGTGATGAGCAAGCCTTTCAGGATCCTGGGCATCCAGCAGATCGCCATCGGCGGCCCCGACAAGGGCAAGCTGAAATCGCTGTGGGTGGACGTGCTGGGCCTGCAGGTCAAGAGCACCTTCGTCTCCGAGCGCGAGAACGTGGACGAGGACATCTGCGCCTTGGGGCAAGGCCCCACCGCCGTTGAGGTGGACCTGATGCAGCCGCTGGACCCGGCAAAGAAGCCGGCCGTGCACGCCACGCCGCTGAACCACGTGGGCCTGTGGGTGGACGACCTGCCCAAGGCCGTGGAGTGGATGACGGCCAACGGCGTGCGCTTCGCCCCGGGCGGCATCCGCAAAGGCGCCGCGGGTTACGACATCTGCTTCATCCACCCCAAGGGCAACGAGGAGTTCCCGGTGGGCGGCGAAGGCGTGCTGATCGAGCTGGTCCAGGCCCCGCCTGAAGTGGTGCAGGCCTTGGGTTGAGGACAATCCAGGCTGCGGCGGACGGGTCCCCACGGCCCGTCCACCCTGGGGTGCCGAAGGGCGGACCCGCCAAGGCACCGGCGCCCGCCCAGGCTTCGACACCCCAGCCCGAACCGGCCCACCGGGTTCGGGAGCCTTTTGGATTGTTCTTGAAGGGAAGCAGTACCCATGACCTCCAACGCCGAGTGGCAGCGCCGCAGCCTCGCGAGCCTCTGGCACCCCTGTACGCAGATGCAGCGCGCGGCCACCACCGTGCCGCCGCTGCCCATGGTCCGCGGCCAGGGCCCCTGGCTGTTTGACGCCGAGGGCCACCGCTACTTCGACGCCCTCAGCAGCTGGTGGGTCAACCTCTTCGGCCACGCCGATGCCCGCATCGCCGCGGCCCTGAAGGACCAGCTCGACACCCTGCCGCACGTGATGCTGGCGGGCTGCACCCACGCGCCGGCGGTCGAGCTGGCCGAACGGCTCTCGGCGCGCACCGGCGGCGCGCTGGGCCATGCCTTCTTCGCCAGCGACGGCGCCTCGGCCGTCGAGATCGCGCTGAAGATGAGCTTCCACCACTGGCGCAACCGCGGCCGCATCGACAAGGGCGAGTTCGTCTGCCTCAAGCAGGGCTACCACGGCGAGACGCTGGGCGCGCTGGCCGTGACGGACGTGCAGGTGTTCCGCGACGCCTACGACCCGCTGCTCATGCGCGCGCACCAGGTGATGTCGCCGGACGCGCGCCAGGCCCGGCCCGGCGAGAGCGCGGCCGACGTGGCGGCACGCGCCGTGGGCGAGGTGGAGATGCTGCTGCGCGAGCGCGGCGAGCGCGTCGCCGCCGTGATCGTCGAGCCGCTGGTGCAGGGCGCGGCCGGCATGGCAATGCACGATCCGTCGTACCTGCGCGCGCTGCGCGCGCTGTGCACGCGCTTCGACGTGCACCTGATCGCCGACGAGATCGCGGTGGGCTGCGGGCGCACCGGGACCTTCTTCGCCTGGGAGCAGGCACTGCCCGAGGACGCGTCGGAAGCAGAGCGCCGCGCCGCCTGGCCGGACTTCATCACGCTGTCCAAGGGCATCAGCGGCGGCTTCCTGCCGCTGTCGCTGGTGCTGAGCACGGATGCCGTCTTCCAGGCCTTCCTGGACGAGGACGTGGCGCGCGGGTTCCTGCACTCGCACTCCTACACCGGCAACGCCCTCGCCTGCCGCGCGGCGCTGGCGGTGCTCGACCGCTTCGACCAGGAGGACGTGCTGGGCCGCAATGCCGTGCAGGCCGAGGCGCTGACGCACGCGCTGCAGCCGCTGCTCGATGACCCCCGGGTAGAGCACCCGCGCCGGCGAGGCATGATCTGGGCCTTCGACGTGCGCGCCGAGCATGCGGGCGGCAACTTCGCCGAGCGCTTCCACCTGGCGGGCCGGCAGCAAGAGCTGCTGATCCGCCCCATCGGCCGCACCGTGTACCTCATGCCGCCCTACGTACTGGACGAGGCGCTGTCGGCCTGGCTGGCGCAGCGCCTGCAGGCCACGCTCACGGACGTGCTGGAGCACCCCGATGCTGATCGAACACATCAACCGCCGACTGCTTGAGCTCGACGCCGCGGCGCTGCGCCGCCGACTGCGCACGGCCGAATCGCCCTGCGCGCCGCTGCAGTCCTTCGAGGGCGAGCACGGCGGCGAGCCGCTGCTGGCCTTCTGCAGCAACGACTACCTGGGCCTGGCGCACCACCCCGCGCTGATCGAAGCCATGGCCGAGGGCGCTCGGCGCTGGGGCACCGGCAGCGGCGCCTCGCACCTGGTCAGCGGCCACATGCGGCCGCACGCGCAGGTGGAGGAGCTCATCGCGCGCTGGTTCGCGCCGCACATCCCGCACGCGCGCGCGCTGCTGCTGGGCAGCGGCTTCGAGGCCAACCTGGCGCTGACCACGGCGCTGGGCGACGGCAGCGCCACGCTCTTCTGCGACAAGCTCAACCACGCCTCGCTCATCGACGGCGCGCGGCTGGCCGAGGGCGAGGTCAAGCGCTACGCGCACGGGCGGCTGGACGTGCTGGCGCAGCAGCTGACCGCCTGCACCACGCCGATCAAGCTGATCGTGACGGACGCGGTGTTCAGCATGGACGGCGACATCGCCGACCTGCCCGGGCTGCTGAAGCTGGCCGAGGCGCACGACGCCTGGCTGATCCTGGACGACGCGCACGGCCTGGGCGTGCTGGGCGAATCGGGCCACGGCTCGGTGGAGCACTTCGGGCTGCGCAGCGAGCGGCTGATCTGCATGGGCACGCTGGGCAAGGCCGCGGGCGTGTCGGGCGCCTTCGTGGCGGCGCACCCGGCCATCATCGAGTGGCTGATCCAGAAGGCGCGTTCCTTCATCTACACCACGGCCTCGTCGCCGGCGCTGGCGCACACGCTGCTCGCGAGCCTGAGGCTGATCGAGAGCCCCGAGGGCCGGGCGCGGCGCGCGCGGCTGCTGGGGCTGATCGAGCAGCTGCGCACCGGGCTGCGGGCGCTGGTGGACGTGCAGCCGGGCTGGAAGCTGTGCGAGAGCCACACCGCGATCCAGCCTCTGGTCGTGGGCGACAACGACACCGCGCTGAGCCTGTCCACGGCGCTGCGCCGGCGCGGCCTGTACGTGCCGGCGATCCGTCCGCCCACGGTGCCGGTGGGCACGGCACGGCTGCGCATCACGCTCAGCGCCGCGCACACGCCGGCACAGGTGGAGCAGCTGCTGCTGGCGCTGGCGCAGGTCATGGGAGAGACAACATGAGCGGCATCACGCACGAGGGCCTGCGCGGCTGCTTCGTCACCGGCACCGACACGGGCGTGGGCAAGTCCCACGTCAGCGCGGCGCTGCTGCACTGGCTGGGCCAGCGCGGCCACCGCGCCGCCGGCTACAAGCCCGTGGCCTCGGGCCTGGAGCGCGACGACCAGGGCCGGCTCTTCAACGACGACGTCGAGCAGCTGCGCCGCGCCGGCAGCGTGCCGTTGCCGGCAGCGCTGATCGGCCCCTGCCAGCTGCACACGGCCTGCGCGCCGCACATCGCCGCCGAGATCGACGGCGTGAGCATCGACCGCGTGGCGCTGCTGCGCGGGGCGCAGGCGGTGGCCCAGCGGGCGGACTTCATCGTGGTCGAGGGCGCGGGCGGGCTGGTGATCCCGCTGGGCGCCGACTGGGACAGCACGCAGCTCATGCGCGCGCTGGGCCTGCCCGTGGTGATGGTGGTCGGCCTGCGGCTGGGCTGCCTGAACCACGCCATCCTCACCGCGGACGGCCTGGCCCAGCGCGGGCTGCGCCTGGCGGGCTGGGTGGGCAACCTCATCGACCCCGGCATGCCGTACCTGCAGCGCAACGTCGAGACGCTGCGGGACGAGCTTTCGCGCCGCCACCAGACGCCCTGCCTGGGCGTGGTGCCGCACCTCGCCAACCCCGACCCGGCGGCCGTCGCGCAGCACCTGCACGGCACCGCCCTCCAGGGCCTCTTCGGCCTGGAGTGACAATCCACCCCCTTCTCCAGAACCCATTCCCGAGCAGTAAGGACGCCATGAGCACCGTTGCCACCATTTCCGTTGACTCCCTGCGCCGCACGGTGCCTGCCGCTGCGGTCGAGAAGAAGCCGGGCCGCTGGTCCGTGGCCGAGGTGCAGGCGCTGTACGAGCTGCCCTTCATGGAGCTGATGTTCAAGGCCCAGCAGGTGCACCGCGAGCACTTCGACCCCAGCGAGGTGCAGCTCTCCACGCTGCTGTCGATCAAGACCGGCGGCTGCGCCGAGGACTGCGGCTACTGCCCGCAGTCCTCGCACTTCGACACCGGCGTGGAAGCGTCCAAGCTGATGTCGATTGCCGAGGTGATGGGCGCCGCGCAGGCCGCCAAGGACCAGGGCGCCTCGCGCTTTTGCATGGGCGCGGCGTGGCGCAGCCCCAAGGAGCGCGACATGGAGCGCGTGACCGAGATGGTGCGCGGCGTGCGCAGCCTGGGCCTGGAGACCTGCATGACGCTGGGCATGCTGGACAAGGAGCAGGCCGAGCAGCTCAAGGACGCGGGCCTGGACTACTACAACCACAACCTCGACACCTCGCCGGACAACTACAGCAACATCATCCACACCCGCACCTACCAGGACCGGCTGGACACGCTGTCCAACGTGCGCGACGCCGGCATCAACGTGTGCTGCGGCGGCATCGTGGGCATGGGCGAGACGCGCACGCAGCGCGCGGGGCTGATCGCGGAGCTGGCCAACCTGGAGCCCTATCCGGAGTCGGTGCCCATCAACAACCTGGTGCCCGTGCCGGGCACGCCGCTGGCCGACAGCGAGCCGCTGGACCCCTTCGAGTTCGTGCGCACCATCGCTGTGGCGCGCATCACGATGCCCACCACCATGGTTCGCCTCTCGGCCGGGCGCGAGGAGATGGACGAGGCGCTGCAGGCGCTGTGCTTCATGGCCGGCGCCAACTCCATCTTCTACGGCGAGCGGCTGCTGACCACGGCCAACCCGCAGGCCGAGAAGGACCGCAAGCTCTTCGAGCGCCTGGCACTCAAGCCCCAGGGCCAGCGCCCCGAGGTGCAGGCGCACGTGGACGTGTCGGGCGCCGTCGGCCGATGAGCGCGCTGCTGGCGCCGCGCGAGGCGGTGGCGCCCTTCGTCGACCTGGCGTTCCTGCAGGACCCGTACCCGGCCTACCGCGCGTTGCGCGAGGCCGGGCCGATCCACTGGAGCGAGGAGTTCTTCGGCGGTGCCTGGCTGCTCACGCGCCATGCCGACGTGGAGTCCGCGCTGCGCGACCCGCGCCTGTCGGCCCGGCGCACGGGCGGCTGGGTAATGCGCTGCGCCGACGACCGCGCCGAGCTCACGCCCATGCAGCGGCTGTTCACGCGCTGCCTGCCCTTCCTGGACGCGCCGGACCACACGCGGCTGCGCAAGGTGCTGCAGCCGGCCTTCCGCCCGGACCGCATGCTCGCGCTCAAGCCCGTGACGCAGATGCTGCTCGACGAGCTGCTGGACGAGGCGGGCGAGGACTTCGACTTCATGACGGCCGTCGCGCGCCCGCTGCCGGCGCGCGTGATCGCGCGGCTGATGGACGTGGACGCCTCGATCTACGCCGACTTCACGCAGTGGAGCGAGGACATCGCCGCCTTCCTGGGCGCGGTGAGCCCGACGCAGGCGCACGTGCGCGCGGCGCAGCGCAGCGTGGTGGCGCTGGCGAGCTACTTCGAGCGCGAGCTGCTGCCGCATCGGCGCAAGGCGCTGGGCGACGACCTGGTGAGCCAGCTGCTGCGCGCACAGGCCACCGGCGAGGTGGAGGACGGCGCGGAGCTGCTGGCGCAGTGCGCGATGCTGCTGTTCGCCGGCTACGAGACCACGCGCCACCTGCTGGGCAATGCGGTGCACGCGCTGCTGACGCACCGGGAGCAGTGGGAGCGGCTGCGCGAGCAGCCGGAGCTGCTGCCCAACGCGGTGCGCGAGCTGCTGCGGCATGACACGCCGGTGCAGTGGTCGGGCCGCCGTGCGATGGGGGATTTCACGTTGCAAGGGCAGCGCATCCGTCGCGGCGAGCTGGTGATCGCGTTCATTGGCGCGGCGAACCGCGACCCGGCGCGGCACGAGGCACCGGACCGGCTGGACGTGGCACGGGCCAACCCGGGCTCTCTGTCCTTTGGCACCGGGCCGCATGTGTGCCTGGGCGCGTCGCTGACGCAGCTGGAGACGCAGACGGTGCTGTGGACGCTGCTCAGGAAGCGGCCGAACCTGGCGCTGCGCGGACGCAGCAGCCGCACGCAAAGTCCGCTGTACCGGGGGTTCGTCAGTCTGCCGGTGGGAGGATGAAGCCAACAGGCGCAGTGCCGTGAAGCCTGCGCCAAGGGGGCTTCATCCTGAAACCGCCCTCCTGAAGCCCGCCCAGGGCCTCATCGCAGCCCGCCAGATGGGCCGGCCGTACAAGCGTCGGCCGCCCACCAGCCGCTCATCAGGTTGTCAGGCTTGCACCGCGCCATGACCTGCGCGCTGGCCTCCCAGGCATCGCGCCGCACCCCGAGGCCGGCATAGATGCCGTAGCCCTGTCCGGCCCTGATTTCCCCGCCGGCCTGCAGGCTCTCGCCGGCTGAAATGGCACCGGCGGCAACGATGCAGCCACCGCTCCTGATTCCCCAGTCGGCGTGCAGGTGGCCGTGGCATCGCAGGTCGGCGCCGGTTTCAATGCCATTGGCCGATTTGACGTCTCCCAAGCCTGTCAGGTGCCCACCAATCTTCATGCCTTTTTCGCAATGAATGGCACCATTCACGAGCATATCGCCCCCGATATTCATATATTCGCTTGCCTGCAAATCTCCTTCACAGAAAAGATCCCAGGCTGCACGCAGGAGGCCGCCGCAGACAATACGGCCTCGCGCCGTAATTCCCCAACCGGCCCTGATGTCTTCACCGGCCTTCACGGCGCCGTCGCACCAAATCGGTCCGCCGGCCCTTATGTTCTCTCCCGCCTCGACGAGCGTGCCGGCTCGGATGCCACCACCAGCCCTTATCGAGCGGCCGGCCCGCACAATGGAATCGGCATTTATGCTCCCGTGCACGTCCAATGTGCCGGCAAAGACAATAGCGTCCGTTTCCATCTGGTCCACATGGAGTATTTCGTCCGTGGGTCCGAATTTTTCGAGCAGCCACAAGGCATCATTGACCCGTTCATGGGCAACGAGCGCGTCCAGCAATGGCTGGTAATTGCTGCCGTCCTGATGATGACGCAAGAACCAGCGGAAGCCATCGGCGCAGGGGCGCTTGCTCTTGATGAAATCTTTGGTGAGGTCCATGGCAATGCAAATCTGAAAATCCACGGTGGCAGTCCACCGGCTTCGTCGCATCAGCGCTCGCTTGCGCTGCAAACGTCTGGCTGCGTCCTTGACAGATAACCATAGGGCAATTGTAGGAAGTCGCAGTGCACTTCCTTGGCGAGGCGGTGGGACAAATCCCATGAGACGAAGCTGCTCAGGACGGACGGTTTGCTGCTTTCGATGATGAGCAGATCCGATTCGCTGGCCTGGGTTTGAACCAGGATGCCCTGGAACGGGTCTTCAGCCCCGGCGAAATACCTGATGCGGTTCCGCCGCGTGCTCAGCACATCCTTCACCTGGAGCAGTTGCGCATGATGGCGACGCCGGCCCTGCCTGCAGTAATGCTCGATCCTGTCGTCCTGGGATCTCAAGTCTCCGCCGTTTGCACGCTGCACCGTTCCCCAGGCGCAAAACACTTCTAGCATGGAGTCGATTTCGAAATCGCAGGCGTAGCGCAAAAGCTTTCTCGACTTCGAGGAATAATCGGCCACGACCGTCGTTATTGCATAGGGTTTCAGGAAAACGTTTTTCACCACCAGCGTGGGACAACAGCTGTGACGGATCAGGCGCTCAGGGCTGATGCCCTGCATCCTGCTCCCAGCGTTGCGGTCGTTGAACCCGTCAAACACCAGCAGATCAACGGCAAGCGTTTTCTCGATCACGTGGTTCAACGTCCTGGCCTCGTAAAACATGGCACATACTTCTATGCCATGGCGGGCGGCAAGCTGGCACCCGCGCTCGGACAAGCGAGCCAGGCGTTCCGCCAGCCGCGGGTGAGGCGATTGACTCAGATACATCAACTGCAGGGTTGCGCCCTGGTCGGCGGCAATCATTGCAGCCCGGTCGAGGGCAAACTCAGCCCCGATGGAAAAGTCTGTCAGGGCCAATATGGACTTGATATCCACGAAAAATCCCTCCAATACGCGACGCGGTTCGCGCTTGAAATTCCTGAACAGCATCGAAGCCGCGGCTGCGCGCCGCGGGCCCAAGGCGGCAGCTCAGTGGCAGTCGGCACCCAGGGGTGCGGCGGTGCGGCGAATCCAGTTCTCGTCTTTGCGAACCGCTTGGGCTTCGATCTGCACGGGCGGGCGCGGCACCGAGGGTGCCTCGTCCAACTGCGCCAATGCCAGGCGCGGGATGGCGAGCACGTCGCACCGGGCCTTGGCCACCACCTCCCGGACCACGCTGCCCAACAGCGAGCTGCCGGCCGCGACTAGTCCCTGCCCTTCCTTGCCCATGACGATCAGGTCGGCAGCAACGGCTTTCTGCCGTTCCAGGCACAGCACCAACGGGTCGCCGTGGCCGACCGAGCACTGAACCTCCTGGCTGCCTGCGCGCGAAGCCATCGCTGCCAGCCGCCGCAGGCATTTCTCGCGCGAGCTCGCGACGTAGCGGAGGATGGCGTCGGCGGGTACCTGGGCCGCGCGCATCTTCGTCTCCCGATGCGTGCTCAACGCGTGAAAGACGTCCACTGACGCATCCGACACCATGCCCATCGCCAGGCGCAAGGAAGCCTCACCGCAGGCGCTGAAGTCGGTGGGCACCAACACCTGCGCATACGCCGCCGTGGCGGGCGCCTTGACCACGAGCACCGGCTTTCGGGACCGTTGCAGCAGCCGCTGCGTGCGGGTGCCGAACACGCCATCGTGGAAGGGATTGCGGGTCTTGGCGCCGATGACCAGCAAGTCGGCCTCGGCCACGAGCTGGAACACCTGTTCGAGCGCATCGCCCATCCGCACCACCGCGGTGACATGGACGTCGTGATCCCGTGCCACCTCGGCTGCGAGGCGAGCCAGCGTGAGCTGGGCCCGGGTGACCAGGGAGTCGGCCTTGACCGTCGCGGCGAACAGTCCGTAGCGCCGCGTGAGCCGGGTAGGCTCCAGCACCTGCAGAAGAATCAGTCTGGCCTGGAAATGGGCAGCAAGAAGACCCGCGCGGCGCACAGCGTTGTGGGCGGCATGGGACGAGTCAACAGCAACCAGGATCGAGCGGAACATCGGCACACTCCGTGCGTGACAGCCGGCAGTGCAGCATTTGCAGCCGGCATGCGTAGGCCACCAGAGCGCGCAGCACTGACCGACCGCAGGCGGATCGCGCGGGCTCTGGACCTTGGACTGGTTGAGCGTGCATTCAATGCACGCCCGGCACTACGCCGCGTAGTTGCCGCTGGCCTCGGGCTGGAAGTGGATTGCCATTACGCGTGCCGCGTGTTCCCGTCCATCGGGTGCCAACCAGCGTGCAACCGAGCCCAAGCGCAGCCCCAGCAGACTCGAGCCGACCGGTGACAGCACTGAAACGACGCCTTCGCCGGGTTGTGCCTCGCTGGGATAGCCCAGCGTCAGCGTGTACTGCTCGGAGGTGGCCAGGTCTTGCACGAGCACCCGCGAGCGCATCGTCACGACATCGGGGGGAATGGCCTGTGACGGCAGCAAATCAGCGTCGTCGAGGAGCTCTTCGATGGTTTGCGCGATGCGCGGATCCAGCAGCCGCCTGTTGTGCGGCACAAGCTCCTGCAGCCGGGTGTGGTCCAGAACCGTGAGCGTACGCTGCTCGTACGTGGAGACTTCCATGGGACTTCCTGTCGCAAAGCCGACGCAGCGCTTGCCTGCAGGCGAGCGCGCGTCACAGCGCGGGGACTGTGGCCCGGCGATCGATGGTTTGCGCGAAGAAGGGGAAGTGTGATCGCCGGGCTTAGGGATGTGCGGCCGGCTCTAGGAGTCGCGCCGCCGCCCAGGCGAAGCTTGCAGGCATGCCCCACCGAGCGACCGTGAAGGTCGCCCGTTCAGCCGTGGCCAGCTGCATGGGGTTGCGGGTGCGGGAGATCATTGGCTCATCGTAGTGCAAATGCACGGCATGTCAAGGCTTGCGGTGCATGTAGATGCAAAAGCAACTTTGATGGAGCTTGTCGCTACAACGCTCTGCCAGCCGCTCACGCGCTGTAATCGCCGCTCGCCTCGGGCTGGAACAGCAGCGCCAGCACTTTGGCCTGGACCTCGCGTCCGGTGGGCGGCCACCAGCGAGCCAGGGCTCCCACGCGCTGGCCGAGCAGCGCACTGCCAAGCGGCGACAGCACGGAGACGAAACCGGGCTTCGAATCCTCGGGATAACACAAGGTCACCGCCATGGTGCCGTGGCCTGAGAGCCACTGCAGGAGCACCTGGGAGTTCATCGTCACCACGTCCCGCGGCACGCGGCGGCTCGGCACGATCATGGCGGTATCCAGCACATCGGACAGCGGCGGATAGGGCGCGGAGTCCGGCTCGGTGTGGCGTATCCAGCGTTGCACGCGGATGTGGTCGAGCTCGGTCAGGACGCGATCGTTCTCGCGGACAAGCGCATGGAGGCTCATACGGGTTCCTTGATGCAGTCAACAGGCGCGATGTTGTGGGCCCGGCGGTCAAGGAAAACGCGAAGTGGAAAAGGCTGACCGCCGGGCCTACGGATGCCGGGCCGTGCGGCCCGGCACGCACGCTCGTCGCGTGCGCACGGCGGTGGTCAGCAGAGTGTGCATGGCGACAAGCATAGCCCTGTCCGGACTCGATTCGGCCAAGTCCAAGCCAGGGGTAAGCCTACGCCGTGCCGAGCCTCATGCGGCAGCACGACCGCGAATCGCACGAGACGTGCCCAACTGCAGCAGCTCGATGCCCGAACGGCCTGGGCGCCCTGGCCTCAGACACGCAAACCCGTTGCTCCAGCAGCTTCTGGGGGTACCGGGACTACTCAGTCACGCGCCGGCAGTACCGTCCCCACGCATTCGCCAAAGCCGATGCGCACCGCGCCGGGCTTCTCGCACCAGCCGCGGATGACGACGCTGTCGCCGTCCTCCAGGAAGGTGCGCTGTTCGCCGCCGGGCAGCTGCAGCGGCTGCTTGCCGCCTGCCGTGAGCTCGATGAGAGCCCCGGCCTGATCCGGCGTGGGGCCCGAGAGCGTGCCGCTGCCGAACAGGTCGCCCGGCTGCAGGTTGCAGCCACCCACTGTGTGGTGCGCCACCATCTGCGCCACCGTCCAGTAGGCATGGCGGTAGCTGGTGCGGCAGATCGTGGCGGCGGCGCTACCCGCCTCGCGCAGGCGCGGCGTAAGCAGCTCCACCTGCAGCTGGATGTCGAACGCGCCCGTGTGGCGGTTGGCCTCGCAGTCCAGGTAGGGCAGCGGCTGCGGGTCGCCCTCGGGACGAACGAAGGGCACGCGGAACGGCGCCAGCGCCTCCAGCGTCACGATCCACGGCGAGATGGTGGTGGCGAAGCTCTTGGACAGGAACGGACCCAGCGGCTGGTATTCCCAGGCCTGGATGTCGCGTGCGCTCCAGTCGTTGAGCAGGCAAATGCCGAAGACATGGTCCTCGGCCTCGGTGATGGCCACCGGCTCGCCCAGCGTGTTGCCGCTGCCGATGAAGACGCCCAGCTCCAGCTCGATGTCCAGCGCCCGGCTGGGGCCCGCCACCGGCTGCGCCGCGCCCACGGGCAGCGTCTGGCCCACCGGTCGCCGGAAGGCCTGGCCCGAAACACCGATGCTCGACGCGCGGCCGTGGTAGCCGATGGGCACCCACTTGTAGTTGGGCAGCAGCGGGTTGTCGGGTCGGAACAGGCGGCCGATGTTGGTGGCGTGGTGCACCGAGGTGTAGAAGTCCGTGTAGTCGCCAATACGCGCGGGCACGTCGTACTCGGCTTCGGCTTGGGGCACCAGGCAGGTCCGCAGCGGCTCCTGTTCGGCCGCGCCCTGGCGCAGCGCGCGCGACAGTGCCAGGCGCAGCGCGGCCCAGGCCGGCCGGCCCAGCGCCATGAGCGCATTGAGCTTGTCTTGCGAGGCGGCGCGCACCGCCTCACCGGCAGCGCCGCCGATCTCGCCGGACGCGGCCACTGCTGCCAGGTCCACGATCTGGTCGCCGATCGCCACCCCGCCGCGGAAGGCTTCCGCACTCCCCTTGCGGCGAAAGACGGCAAAGGGCAGGTTCTGGATGGGGAAGCCGGTGTCAGCCGTGTTGGCCGACGCCACCCAGCTGCGCAGCGCCGGGTCGTGGGTCTCGTTGAGAAAGGTCATGGCTCGGAATCCTCAAGCGCCGGCGCTGCCGTCATGCATCCAGGCGGCGTGCGTCGGCGCCCGCTTGGTGCGGCTCCACTCTTCCAGCATGTCCCACTTCACGTCGTCGAGCTTTCGCATCATCTCGGGCGTGCCGCAGTCGGCGGCCAGCTCCAGGCGGTGGCCGTTGGGGTCGAAGAAGTAGATGCTCTTGAAAATGGTGTGGTCCGTGGGACCGATTACCTCGATGCCGGCGGCCTCCAGCCGCGCCTTGGTCGCCAGCAGCGTGTCCACCGAGTCCACCTTCAGCGCCAGGTGCTGCACCCAGCTCGGCGTATTGCGGTCGCGGTCCATCGGCGGCTGGCTGGGCAGCTCGAAGAAGGCCAGGATGTTGCCATTGCCCGCGTCCAGGAAGATGTGCATGTACGGGTCGGGCGCCTTGGTGGAAGGCACCTCGTTCTCCGCGATGGCGAGCACGAACTTCATGTCCAGGTGCTTGCCGTACCACTCGACGGTTTCCTTCGCATCCTTGCAGCGGTAGGCGACGTGGTGGACTTGCTGGATCAGCATGGGATCTCCGGTAGGTGTGTAGTGGGCTCGGGCTCACAGGTCGCGCAGCGCGGCTTCGACCTGCTGCAGGAACACTTCGGCATCGCCCAGCGCCTGGGCGTTGAGCAGCGCCAGCTTGGCGAGGAAGAGTTCCGACTTGTCGCCGGCGGCGTCGATGGCGGTGGACAGGCGGTCGTAGACGGTCTCAAGCCCGGCGATGTCGAGCGTGGTGTTGGGGGCGGTCATGGGGGGTCTCCTCAGCGCGGCAGGGCGGCGTCAAAAGCGGCTTGCAGCCGGGTTGCATCGAGCGTGAGCCAGCGGGCGCACACGTGCTGGTCGGGGCGCAGCAGGTACGCGCCGCCGCTGGCGCGCACGCCGTAGTGCCGGCGCACGTGCCCGTCGGCATCCGCCAAGGCCAGGTCCGCGCCGGCCACGGGCTGCGCGGCGCCAATGGCCACGACGCGCAGCGGCACGCCACGCGCGCGCACCGTGTCGATGACCTGCAGCAGCGGCGCCGGGATGGCAGCGGCTTCGGTGAAATACAAAAGGTCGAAGCCGCCGCCCAGGTGGTCGAGCAGGAAGTCATCGGCGCCCAGGCGCACGTTCTGCGGCGGCGCGCCATGGGCCGGGCCGGCGGTGAACAGCGCGTTGTCGTCGCCGCGGCTGTTGAGCATCGAGCCGGTGTACTCGTGCGGCCGCGAGGTGCGCCAGTGGTAGAGCGGACGCACGAACTCCTGCGTCAGCGACAGGGACAGCACCGCGTCGCGCAGCAGCTTGAAGCCGCGGCTGGGCGGCGCCATGAAGCGCGTGCTCTTGCCCGCCTCGTCGATGATCTCGCGCGCCGCGCCCACGCGCTCGGCGCTGAAGTTGGCCAGCAGCTTCTTCCCGGCCAAGCCCTTGACCACGAAGGCCAGGTGCCAGGCCAGCGACTGCGAGTCCTGGAACGCGGTGTTGGCGCCGCGCACGCCGAAGATCGGCAGCAGGTGCGCCGCGTCGCCGGTGAAGAGCACGCTGCCGTGCACGTAGTCGGACAGCGTCAGGGTGCGCGCCGAATACACCGAGCACCAGTCCATCTCCCAGCTCGCGCCGGCGTGGCCGATCATGGCCAGCTGTGCGTCGATGCGCTGCTTCAGCGACTCGGGCTTCAACGCCTCCTCGGGCGACTCGCCGGCAGGCAGCTGGTAATCCACGCGCCAGATGCCGTGCGGCTCGCGGTGCATCAGGATGGTGTTGTCCGGGTTCCACTCGGGATCGAAATAAGCCAGCCGCTCGGTGGGCAGCGGCAGGTCCACGCGGATGTCGGCGATGACGAAGAAGCCTTCGTAGGAGGCTCCCTCCATCTGCAATCCCATCGCGGCGCGGATGGCCGAACGCCCGCCGTCGGCCGCCACCACCCAGTCGCTCTCCAGCGTGTACGGACCCGTGGGCGTGTCCACCTCCAGCCGCGCGAAGCCGTCGAGCTGCTCCAGCTTCGTGAGCTTGTTGCCCCAGCGCAGGTCGATCAGCTTGCTGGCCTCGCAGGCATCCAGCAGGTACTCCTCCAGGTACTGCTGCTGGATGTTGATCATCGGGAAGAAGCGGTCGTCCGGAGCGTGCGGCGCATCCATGCGGAACACGCGCTGGCCGCGGTAGAACGAGTTGCCGAAGCGCCAGGGCAGGCCGTTCTCGGTGATGCGCTGCGCCACGCCCACCTGCTGCAGGATCTCCATCGAGCGACGCGTGAACACGATGGCGCGGCTGCCTTGCGACACCTGCAGCTCCGCGTTGAGCACCACGCTGGGCACGCCCAGGCGGGCCAGCTCCAGCGCGGCGACCATGCCGGCCGGCCCCGCGCCCACGACCACCACCTTCTGCCGCGGCTGCGCGGCATTCGCCGAGGGCAGCCAGGGCTTGTGGACCTGATAGTCGTAGTAGATGGAAGGACGCGGCTCGGTGGTCGGGTTGTGCATGCTGTTGTCTCCGGTGTGGCGGTGCGCTTGCGTGGGACAAAGCTCCTTGCGGAGCAGGCGATCCGCACGACGCAAGGCCCATAACATCTGTGCGTACAACTATTTTGGGCGCATGCCCCCAGAAGGTCCAGAACGTAGTTCTACTTAGTTGTACGCGCAGATGTTATTGCGTAAAGTCAAGCCAGAAGACGGCAGCCGGCACCCCGCCGCACGAGCCGCCCGCACCATCCCCATTCACCAGGAGACTTCATGACCACCATCCGCGCCCCGCGCCGCTCGCTCGTTCTCGCCGCCCTGGCGCTGCCCCTGGCGGCCATGGCCTTCCCCGACAAGAGCATCGAGTGGGTGGTGCCTTATCCGGCGGGTGGCGGCTCCGACGTGGTGGCGCGCACGCTGGCCGAGCCCATGGGCAAGGCGCTGGGCCAGACCATCGTCGTCAACAACAAGCCCGGCGCGGCAACCAACATCGGCGCCGACTACGTCGCCAAGGGCAAGGCCGATGGGCACCTCATGCTCACGGCCGACACGGCGACGCTCGCGGCCAATCCGTTCCTGTACTCGAAGCTCTCCTACAACGTCGAGAAGGACTTCGCCCCGGTGGGCCTGATGGCGCGCTTCCCGATGCTGCTGGTGGTCAACACCTCGGTGCCCGTGAAGAACCTGGCCGAGTTCACCGCCTGGGCCAAGCAGCAACCGCAGCCGCCGGCCTACGCCACGCCCGGCTCGGGCAGCCCGCACCACCTCGCCACCGAGCTGTTCCGCGAGCGCGCCGGACTGAAGTTCACGCACGTGCCCTACCGCGGCGCGGCACCGGCGGTGCAGGACGTCATCGGCGGCCAGGTACCCTTCATGTTCGCGGACAGCGCCAGCGCTTACCCGCACATCCTCTCCGGCAAGCTGCGCGCCATCGGCGTGGCCAGCCCCAAGCGCGTGGCAGGCTTCGACACCGTGCCGACGCTGCAGGAACAGGGCATCAAGGACTTCGAGGCCTACGCCTGGCAGGGCCTGGTGGTGCCGGCCGCCACGCCGCCGCAGGCCATCGCGACGCTGAACAAGGCCCTGGTCTCGGCGCTGCAAAGTACCGCCGTCAAGGCCCGCTTCCAGACGCTGGGCCTGGAGGCCATCCCCAGCTCGCCGCAGGAGATGGCCGCCTACGCCAAGAGCGAGCGCGAGAAGTGGGGCAAGGTCATCCGCGCCAACGACATCCGCCTCGACTGAAGATGGCTGCCCGCCAGAAGGAGCAGGACTTCCGGCTGGAATGCACCGTCACGCACCGGCTGCACACGCTGTCCAAGCTCACCGACCGCCTGAGCCAGGCGGCCTACCTGGAAGCCACGGGCATCCCGCTCAACGAGGGACGCACCCTGGCGGCGGTAGGCGCATTTGCACCGCTGTCAGTCAATGACCTGGCCCGGCTGGCGAACCTCACCAAGGGGCAGGCCAGCCGCGCGGCACAGACCCTGGTGGACCAGGGGCTGGTCCACAAGCAAAGCAACGCCATGGACGCGCGCGGCGTGGTGCTCACGCTCACGCCGCAAGGACAGCAGTTGTGGCGCCGGCTCAAGGGCGTCATCCAGGCACGCAACGAGGACATCACCGCCTGCCTCGACGAAGCCGAGCGCCGGCAGCTCGACGGGCTGCTGGACCGGCTCGTGGCGCATGCGACGGCAGCCGCGGGCGAGGAGCCGTAGCGGGCGCTGGCAGCCCCCGGTCACCCCCGCGCCCGGTACTCCGAGAAGATGTTCAGCTCGACGTGCCGCTCCACCCCGGTCAGCCCGCTGCTTGCCAGCGTCTGCATGACCTGCTGCGGCGGCACGCAGGCCTCGATCGTGTCCCAGTAGTAGCGCCAGAGCATGGGCGTGTCCTTGGCGCGCGACACGGCCCGCGCCAGCAGCGGCACCACGCCGCGCATGTAGGCCTTGAGCAGGGCATGGCCCAGGCGGCCCTCGGGGCGGGTGATCTCCAGGATCAGCAGCTGGCCGCCCGGCTTGAGCACGCGGCGGAATTCGGCGGCCGCCGCGCTGAAGTCGGCGATGTGGCGCAGCGCGTAGCCCATCACCACGAAGTCCGCGCTGGCGTCGGGCACCGGGATGTCCTCGGCCCGACCCAGCCGGCACTCCACCGGCTGCTCGAAATGGGCCTGGCCCATCATCCCGGCGCTCGGGTCCACGCCCACCAGGCGGTGCGGCTCGCCCGTGATCTTCAGGATCTCGCGCGACACCAACCCGGTGCCCATGCCCACGTCCACCACCTGCAGCCCCGGCTTCAGCCCGGCGCGCAGCAGCGCCTGGCGCCGGTACCACGAGCCCGTGCCCAGGCCCAGGATCTTCTCCAGCCGGTTGTAGTCCACCGCCGTGTCGTCGAAGGTGCGGCGCAGGAAGGCCTCGCGCTTCGCCGCGTCGTCAGGCTGGTAGTACGCGGGCAGGGGTGCGTGAGGCAGGTGAACCGGCGCGGCGTCGCGATCGGGCGAGGAAGGCTTCATGGTGGCAGCGGGGCCGGCGGCTCGCGCCCGGCCGGGTAAGTAGGCCGCCGATGCTACTGTCGCGCCCCCAGCATCCTTCCAGCCCGCGGCATGCCTGGGCCACCGCAAGGGCCACCGGACGTGCCAGCCACCTGAACCGTCCCGCCCCATGGGCCGGGACGCCCGCGGCATGGGCGCGACATCTGCTTTGAACCTGGACGAAGGCGCCAAGACGACCTGATGAAACCGCAAGCCCTCCGCATCTACGCCGGACCTGCCGCACGCGCGCGCCTGCGCGAGCGCGGCCTGCGCGCCGAAGAGGTGCGCGTCGTGCCCGCCGCGGCCGCCGGCCCCAAGGGGCTGGTGCTGCACCCCCTGGACCGCTTCCTCTTCGGCCACTGGCTCGCGCACGGCACGCAGCCCGTGCACCTGCTGGGCGCGTCCATCGGCGCCTGGCGCATGACCAGCGCCTGCCTGCCCGATGCCGATGCAGCCCTGGCGCAGATGGCGCACGACTACATCCACCAGCGCTACGAGCACCCGCCCAACAAGATGCCGGCACCGAGCCACGTCAGCGAGGTGTTCGGCGCCCTGGTGAACGAGCGCTTCGGGCACCGCAGCGCCGAAATCCTGGGCCACCCGCGCTTCAGGCTGCACCTGTTCACCTCGCGCGGGCGGCACTGGCTGCTGCGCCGCGAAGGCCGGTGGCGCACGCCGCTGGGCTGCGTGGGCGCGTTCGCGGCCAACGCGGTGAGCCGCGGGGCGCTGGGCGCCTGGCTGGAGCGCGTGGTCTTCCACGACGCGCGCACGCCCTCGCTGCCGCTGCAACTGCAGGACTTCCGCACGCAGCGGGTGGCGCTGGGCGCACACAACTTCTGCGCCGCGCTGCTGGCGAGCTGCTCCATCCCCTTCGCGCTCGACGCCGTGCACGACATTCCCGGCGCGCCGCCCGGCGCCTACTGGGACGGCGGCATTACCGACTACCACCTGCACCTGGACTACGCGTCCATGGACGAAGGCCTGGTGCTCTATCCGCACTTCCAGCGCCAGATCATCCCCGGCTACCTCGACACCCTGCTGCCCCGCCGCCGGCACCCTGACGACCGCCTGGCCAACGTGGTCGTGCTCGCACCCGACCCGGACTGGGTGCGCCGCGCCCTGCCCTACGGCAAGCTGCCGGACCTCGACGACTTCAAGGCCTACGCCGGCGATCTGCAGGGTCGCATCGCGGTCTGGAGCCGCGCCGTGACCGAGAGCCAGCGGCTGGCCGAGGACTTCGACGCGGTGCTGCGCCAAGGCCCGTTCGACGCCCTGCCGCTGGAGTGACCGACCGGGCCGCCGTGCTCAGCCGCGGGCGCGGTACTCCGAGAAGATGCCCAGCTCCGTGTGACGCTCGACGCCGCTCAGGCCGTGGCCGGCCAGCGTCTGCATGATCTGCGCCGGTGGCACGCAGGACTCGATCGTGTCCCAGGAGTAGCGCCAGAGGATGGGCGTGTCCCGGGTGCGGGCCACGGCGCGCACCAGCCAGGGCACCACGCCGAGCATGTAGGCCTTGAGCAGCGCGTGGCCCAGGCGGCCCTCGGGACGGCTGAACTCCAGGATCAGCAGCCGCCCACCCGGCTTGAGCACGCGGCGGAACTCGTCCGCCGCCGCGCCGACATCGCTGACGTGCCGCAGCGCGTAGCCCATCACCACGAAGTCCGCGCTGGCATCAGGCACCGGGATGTCCTCGGCCCGGCCCAGCCGGCACTCCACCGGCTGCTCGAAGCGAGCCTGACCCATCATCCCGGCGCTCGGGTCCACGCCCACCAGGCGGTGCGGCTCACCGGTGATCCGCAGGATCTCGCGCGACACCAGCCCGGTGCCCATGCCCACGTCCACCACCTGCAGGCCCGGCTTCAGCCCAGCGCGCAGCAACGCCTGGCGCCGGTACCACGAGCCTGTGCCCAGGCCGACGATCTTCTCCAGCCGGTCGTAGTCCACGGCCGCGTCATCGAACAGCCGGCGCACGAGGGCTTCCCGCTTGGAAACATCGTTGGGCTGGTCATACGCGGGCAGCGGCGCGTGCGGCTGGCGTACCGGCAAGGCGTCGCGATCGGGCAAACGGGAATGCGTCATGAAGGAGCCCTTGAAGGCGGCTCAGGAATGGAATGGGGGCAAGCGGCAACGAAGCTGGTGCCCGCTCGCGGCGGTTTTCAGCGCACACCGGCCAGGTCAGGCCCATTGACGCGAGCCTGGGGCAAGACAGCCGTGATGCAACACAACAGGGCAGCCTTCACCGTGGCGCGTATTTCACAACGGGGTTTGACCTGCGGGCTGGACTACAATTTTCGGTTCGTTTGTATGTAGTTTTCCGAGGAACATCACATCGTGTCTGCCACCGACGTGAAACCCGCCGGCGATGTGCTGCCGCCTTCCGCGCTGGAACCTGAGCTCGCCGAGCTTTTGGTCCAGGCCCTGAATCTGGAAGTTGCCCCCGCCGATATCGACCCCACCGCCCCCCTGTACGGAGACGCGCTGGGGCTGGATTCCATCGACATCCTCGAACTGGCGCTGGAAGTTTCGCAGCGCTATGGCTTCGAGCTGCGCTCCGACGACGAGAACAACCACAAGATCTTCGCTTCGCTGCGCAGCCTGGCCCACCACATCGAGCAGCACCGAAAGCGTTGACCGGACCGTCATGACGCATTGGCAGCTGGGCCTGGCGCTGCTGGGCGTCGTCGCTTACTCGCTGCTGTCTCATGTCCTGATGCTGCACGCGGCCCACGAGCCCTGGGCCGCGGCGGCGTTGCTCGGTCCGCTGCTGGCCATGGTCGGCGCGCTGGCCTGGCGCAGCCGGCATCGCGTGGGCATGTGGGCCGTGCTGCTGGCCGCGCTAGCGCTGCTGGCGGTGTGCCTGCGCGGCGGCGTCGGCGACGTGAAGCTGCTGTACCTGCTGCAGCATGCGGGTGTGCACGCCGCGCTGGGCGCGAGCTTCGGGCTCACGCTGGCCGGCCCGGGCCCGTCGGCCATCGGCCGCGTGGCGCAGCAGGTGCACGGCACGCTGCAGCCGGGCATGGAGCGCTACACCGGGCACGTCACGCTGGTGTGGACCTTTTACTTCTTCGCCATGGCGCTGGGCTCCGTGGCCTTGTACGTGTGGGGACCGTGGGAAGCCTGGTCGCTGCTGGCCAACCTGGTGACGCCGGCGGCCATCGGCGCGCTGTTCGTGGGCGAGCACCTGCTGCGCTACCGGCTGCACCCCGAGTTCGAGCGCGTGTCGATGCTGGACTCGGTGCGCGCCTACCGCAACGTGCCCGGCGACCACTGAGCCCGACCCGGGCCCGACGCCCCAACCTTTTCCGCCTTCTCGCCGTGCTGCCCTTCCTCTCTCCGCGCGACCTCGACGCCCCGCTGGCCTGGCACCACGGCGTGCCCATCAGCGCCCGCCAGTTCCTGCGCGACGTGGCGCGGATGGCCGAACAGCTGCCCGCGCAGGGCGCGGCGCTGAACCTGTGCGTGGACCGCTACCGCTTCAGCGTCGCCTTCGGTGCCGCGCTGCTGCGCGGGCACGTCTCGCTGTTCCCGCCCAACGCGATGGCGCAGACCGTCGACCAGCTGCGCTCGCAGTACCCGCTGCTGTGGGCGCTGGCCGACGAAAACGCCGTGGAAGGGCTCACCGGCCTGGACATCCTCGCCGTCACCGGCGCCGCGCCGGACGCGCGCGCCGACGCCATCGTCCTGCCGCCGGCGCAGCCCTCCGCCTGCCTGCTGACTTCCGGCTCCACCGGCGCCCCGCAGCCGCACCTCAAGCACTGGGGCACGCTGGTGCGCAACGCGACGCAGGAAGCGCAGCGCCTGGCGGCGCTGCTGGAGCGGCCGAGCCTGGACGGCCTGAACATCGTCGCCACCGTGCCGCCGCAGCACAGCTACGGCTTCGAGTCCAGCGTGCTGCTGGCGCTGCAGGGCGGTGCCGCCATCGACGCCGGCCGGCCCTTCTACCCGGCCGACATCGCCGCCGCGCTGCAGCGGCTGCCGCGTCCGCGCGCCCTCGTGACCACCCCGTTCCACCTCAAGACCCTGCTGCGCTCGGGCGTCGAGCTGCCCGAGGTGGACCTGGTGCTCAGCGCCACCGCGCCGCTGTCGCCCCAGCTCGCGCAGGAGACCGAGCGCCGCTGCGGCGGCGTGCTGGTGGAGATCTACGGCTGCACCGAGGCCGGCCAAGTCGCCACGCGCTGCACCGCGCGCACGGACCTCTGGCACACCTTCGACGGGCTGCGCATCTCGAAGCTGCCGGGCCTAGGCGAGGAACAGGGCGAGCGCTACAGCGTGCAGGGCGGCCACGTGGCCGAGCCCACGCTGCTGGCCGACATCCTGGAGCTGCAGGACGCCGAGCACTTCCGGCTGCTGGGCCGCGCCAACGACCTGGTGCACGTCGCGGGCAAGCGCAGCTCGCTGGGACACCTGAACTTCCACCTCAACAGCATCGAGGGCGTCGAGGACGGCGCCTTCTGGGTGCCCGACGAGGTGACCGACGGCGTGGCGCGCCCGGTGGTCTTCGTGGTCGCGCCGACGCTGGGCGCGCGCGCCATCGCCGCCGCGCTGCGCGCGCGCATCGAGCCCGTGTTCGTGCCGCGGCGCATCGTGCACCTGCCGCAGCTGCCGCGCGAGGCCACCGGCAAGCTCACCGCGCACACGCTGCGCCAGCTCGCGCGCGAGCACCTCGTTCCCCGCAAGCCATGAGCCCGCTCCGCAGCGTGGTGCGCCGCATCGGGGCAGACCACCCCAGCTTCGCCGGCCACTTCCCGGGCCAGCCCGTGCTGCCCGGCGTGGTGCTGCTGGCGGAGGTGATGGAGGCGCTGCGCGGCGCGGGGCTGCCGGACCTGCCGGGCGAGCGCTTCGACCTGCGGGCCGTGAAGTTCCTGTGGCCGCTGCGCCCCGGCGACAAGATCCGCATCGAGCTGCACGGCGAGGCCGGCCGCGCCCGCTTCGAGGTGCACTGCGGCGACAAGGTGGCCGCCAGCGGCCAGATCGTCTGGAGCGGCGCATGAGCACGCCGCTCAACAGCGGCGACGCACCGGCGGGCGCGCCCGCCGCCTGGGCCTGCGCCCCCGAGCGCAGCAACATGCTGGCGCTGCGGCTGATGTGCTGGATCGCGCTGCGCTGCGGGCGCCGCATGGCGCGCGCCGTACTGCATCCCATCGCGCTGTACTTCGTGCTGTTCGCGCCCACGGCGCGGCGGCATTCGCTGCGCTACCTGGGCCGCGCGCTGGGCCGCCCGGCGCGCTGGAGCGACGCCTACCGCCACGTGCACAGCTTCGCCGCCACCATCCTGGACCGCGTCTACCTGCTGCGCGGCCGGCTCGATCTCTTCGATCTGCGGCTGCAGGGCGTGGACGTCATCGACCAGGCCATGGCCGAAGGCCACGGCGCCTTCCTGCTGGGCGCGCACCTGGGCAGCTTCGAGGTGCTGCGCACGGCGGGCTGCGCCCAGGGGCGCCTGCGCGTGGCGATGGTCATGTACCCGGACAACGCCCGCAAGATCAACGCCGCGCTGAGCGCCGTCGCCCCCGACGCCAAGCCCGAGATCATCGCGCTGGGCCGCATGGACTCGATGCTGGCCGTGCGCGACTGGCTCGACGGCGGCGGCCTGGCCGGCATGCTGGGCGACCGCGTGCTGAACGACGGCAGCGCGCAGCACGGCAAGGAGCTGCGCGTGTCCTTCCTGGGCCGCGAGGCGGTGTTCAGCGACGGTCCCTTCCGGCTTGCCGCGCTGCTGCGCCGGCGCGTCATCTTCATGGCCGGGCTGTACCTGGGCGGCAACCGCTACGAGGTGCGCTTCGAGCCCCTGGCCGACTTCACGCAGCGCTGCGACGCCGCCGAGCGCGAGCGCCGCATCCGCAGCGCGGCGTGCAGCTACGTCGCGCGGCTGGAGTCGCTGTGCCGCGAGCATCCCTACAACTGGTTCAACTTCCATGATTTCTGGCATGAGGACTAGGCGCGCCCTGCTTGCGCTGCTGCTGGCCGGCTGCAGCCTGCCGGCGCTGGCCCTGGAGCTGGGCGAGCTGATGAGCCTGCTCGGCCGCCAGACCAGCGGCCAGGCGCGCTTCTCGGAGCAGCGCTTCGTCAAGGGCTTCGACGAGCCGCTGCTGGCCAGCGGCACGCTGGCCTTCACCGCGTCGCCGCCGCGCTTCGAGCGCCGCACGCTGCAGCCGCGCGCGGAATCCATGGTGGTCGAGGGCAACACCGTCACGCTCAGCCGCGGCGGGCGCTCGCGTACGCTGGCGCTGGACGCCGCGCCCGAGGCGATGGTGGCGATCGAGGCCCTGCGCGGCACGCTCACCGGCAACGCGCAGGCGCTGCAGCGCACCTTCCGCACCAGCCTGCAGGGCACGCTGGAGCGCTGGACGCTGGAGCTCACGCCCATCGCCGCCAGCGCCGCCGGGCAGCTGCGCTTCGTGCGCATCGTCGGCCTGCGCGACGAGGTGCGCAGCATCGAGACGCAGTTGCTCGATGGCGACCGCACGGTGCTGACCATCGAGCCGGTGCGCGACTCGGCGGCGTCCACGCCGTCCAAGTGAGCGCCGTGTCCCCCGCCGCCGCGCCGCCGCCGCGCGGCCGCACGGCCTTGCTTCTGTGGCTGGCGCTGATGGCGCTGTGCGTGCTGCTGATCGCGCGCGCCCGCTTCACGGCCGACCTCTCGGCCTTCCTGCCGGTAAGCCCCAGCGCACAGCAGCGCGTGCTCATCGACCAGCTGCGCAGCGGCGTGGCCTCGCGCACGCTGCTGGTGGGCATCACCAGCGGCGGTGCCGCCGAGCGTGCGCAAGGCTCGCGCGCGCTGGCGGCGGCGTTGCGCGCCGACGCGCGCTTCGACCAGGTGCACAACGGCGAGCGCGGCGACTGGACCGCTGCCGGCGAGCTGCTGCTGCGCCACCGCTACCAGCTCAGCCCGGCCGTGGACGCCGAGCGCTTCAGCGTGGCGGGGCTGCGCGACGCCATCGACGAAACCCTCTCGCTGCTGGGCACGCCCGCCGGGGCCGCCGTCAAGCCGGTGCTGGAGCGCGACCCCACGGGCGAGCTCCAGCGCATCGCCGAAGGGCTGATCCCGTCCCAGGCGCCGCGCATGGAGGACGGCGTGTGGGTGTCACGCACCGAGCCGCGCGCGCTGCTGCTGCTGACGCTGCACGCCCCGGGCGACGACCTGGACGCGCAGGCCGCCGCCATCGACGCCGTGCGCGCCGCCTTCGCGCCGCAGGCCGCGCGCGGCCTCGCACTGCAGCTCAGCGGGGCGCCGCTGTTCGCGGTGGACAGCCGCAGCCGCATCCAGCACGAGGTGATCGTCATCGCCGTGACCGGGCTGGTGGTGATCGGCGGGCTGCTGCTGGCGGCCTTCGCCTCGCTGCGCGCGCTGGCGGTGGCGATGCTGCCGGTGGCCAGCGGCGTGGTGGCGGGCATCGCGGCGGTCGCGCTGGGCTTCGGCACCGTGCACGGCATCACGCTGGGCTTCGGCAGCACGCTGATCGGCGAGGCGGTGGATTACGCGCTGTACTACCTGATCCAGGCCCGCGACGGCGGCTGGCGCCGCTGGCGCGACCACGCCTGGCCCACGGTGCGCCTGGGCCTGCTGACCTCGGTGTGCGGCTTCGCGGCGCTGGTGTTCTCCGGCTTCCCCGGCCTGGCGCAGCTGGGCGTGTTCTCCGTGGCGGGCCTGGCGGCGGCGGCGCTGACCACGCGCTGGGTGCTGCCGGTGCTGGTGCCGGCCGGCGCCGCCGGCTCGGGCCGGCTGCTGCCGCTGGGGCGCTGGACGCAGCGCGCCGCGCGCGCGCTGGGCCGCGCCCGCGGGCTGGCCTGGCTGCTGGGCGCCGGCGCCGCGCTGCTGCTCGCCTTGCAGCACGACTCGCTCTGGCGCGGCGACCTGGCCTCGCTCAGCCCGGTGCCCGTGGCCGCGCAGCGGCTGGACGCCTCGCTGCGCGCGGACCTCGGCGCCAGCGACGCCCGCACCCTGGTCGTGGCGACGGGGGCCGACCTGCAGGCCGCGCTGCGCGGCGCCGAAGCCGCCGCGGCGCGGCTGGACGCGCTGGCCGGGCAAGGCGTGATCGGCGGCTACGAGACGCCCACCCGCGTGCTGCCCAGCCTGGCGACCCAGCAGCAGCGCCAGGCCGCGCTGCCCGATGCCGACGCGCTGCGCCAGCGCCTGGCGCAGGCGGTGCGCGGCACGCCGCTGGCGCAGCGCCCGCTGGAGCCCTTCCTGGCCGAAGTCCAGGGCGCGCGCACGCTGGCGCCGCTGACGCTGGACGCGCTGGCCGGCACGCCGCTGAAGGCGGTGGCCGACGCGCTGCTGATCCGGCGCGAGGACGGCGGCTGGACCGCGCTGCTGCCGCTGCAGCCGCCCGGCGCACAGGCCGACGCCGGCATCGACGCGCCGCGCGTGCGCGCCGCGCTGCAGGGGCTGCCGGGCGAGGTGGCGGTGCTGGACATCAAGCAGGAGCTCGACGGCCTGTACGCGCGCTACCTGCACGAGGCGCTGGTGCAGGCGCTGGTGGGCGTGGCGGCGGTGGTGGCACTGCTGTGGTGGCAGCTGCGCTACTGGCGCCAGCTGTGGGCGGCCTGCGTGCCGCTGGCGCTGGCCGTGCTGATCACGCTGGGCGGCTTCGCGGCGCTCGGAATACCGCTGGGCATCCTGCACCTCGTGGGCCTGCTGCTGGTGGTGGCGGTGGGCTCGAACTACGGCCTCTTCTTCGTGCAGTGGCCCATGGCCCGGGCCGATGCGCCGGCAGACGTGCGGCAGGCCGACACGCTGGCCTCGCTGCTGCTGGCCAACGTCACGGCGGTGTGCGGCTTCGGGCTGATCGCGCTGTCGCAGATCCCGGCGCTGTCGGCCATCGGCCGCGTCGTGGCGCCGGGCGTGCTGCTGGCGCTGCTGCTGTGCGCCGCCTTCGCCCCGAGACGCTGAAGCGGGGGGTACCTATGGGAAAATTGACAGCCTCGTGACCGCCGTTGGCGGCCCCCTCCGGTTTCCCTCCCCCGCATGACCCTTCCATCCACCACGTCCTGGTCGATGCCGCCGTTGCTGCGCGCGACCTTCGGCCTGCACGCGGCCGCCGCCGGCACTTTGCTGTTGCGGCCCGAGTGGGCGGGCTGGGCCATTGGCGCGGTGGTGCTCAACCACGCCGCGCTCACCGCCGCGGGGCTGTGGCCGCGCAGCCGCTGGCTGGGCCCGAACCTGGTGCGGCTGCCGCCGGCCAGCGCCGCGCGCGGCGAGGTGGCGCTGACCATCGACGACGGCCCCGACCCGGCCGTCACCCCGGCCGTGCTGGAGCTGCTGGCGCGCCACGGCGCGCGCGCCACCTTCTTCTGCATCGCGCAACACGCGCGCGAGCACCCGGCGCTGGTGCGCGAGATCGTGGCGCGCGGCCACAGCGTGCAGAACCACAGCGACGTGCACCGCCACAACTTCTCGCTGCTGGGGCCGCGCGGCTTCCTGCGCGAGATCGAGCGCGCGCAACAGACGCTGGCCGGGCTCACCGGCGAGCGCCCCACCTGCTTCCGCGCCCCGGCCGGGCTGCGCAACCCCTTCCTGGACCCGGTGCTGCACCGCCTGGGCCTGCGCCTGGCGAGCTGGACGCGGCGCGGCTACGACACCCGCGAGCGCGACCCCGCGCGCGTGCTGCAGCGCCTCACGCGTGGCCTGGCCGCCGGCGACATCCTGCTGCTGCACGACGGCAACGCCGCGCGCACGGCGCAGGGCCGGCCGGTGGTGCTGGAGGTGCTGCCGCCGCTGCTGGAGCGCTGCCGCCACGCCGGGCTGCGCTGCGTGACGCTGCCGCAGGCGCTGCAGGCCGGTCCGTCCCCGATTCCCGGCGCAGCGGTCCGGCCTGCCGGCACCGCGTCGCACCCTTCCTGAGGTCTCACTGGCTCATGTCCACCTCCCTTCTCTCTTCCGCGCCGATGGATGGCGACGCGGCCTGGCAGGCGCTGCACCGGTCTGCCTGCGAGCCCTACCGCTCGGCGGGCCGCTTCGCCTGGCATTTCGCGCGCGGCAAGCTGGGCCACGACCCGGTGTTCCGCGGGATGCTGGAGCGCGGCGACCTGCCGCCGCGCGCGCGCGTGCTGGACATCGGCTGCGGCCAGGGCCTGCTCGCCAGCCTGCTGGCGGCCATCGACGCCGCGCACGCCCGCGGCGCCTGGCCTGCTAACTGGCCGGCCGCGCCGGCGGGCACGTGCTACACCGGCATCGAGCTGATGCCACGCGACGTGGCGCGCGCCCAGGCGGCGCTGGGACGGCTGCCCACGGCGCCGCGCTTCGTCTGCGGCGACATGTGCAGCGCGGAGCTGCCGGGCAGCGACGTGGTGGTGATCCTGGACGTGCTGCACTACGTGGACCACGCCGCGCAGCAGGCGGTGCTGGAGCGCGTGCGCGACGCACTGCTGCCGCACGGGCGGCTGCTGCTGCGCGTGGGCGACGCGTCCAGCCGGCGCGGCTTCGCCGTCAGCCAGTGGGTGGACCGCGCGGTGACGATGGTGCGCGGGCACCGCATGCCGCCGACCTGGGGCCGCCCGCTGTCCGAGTGGATCGCGCTGCTGCAGCGCCTGGGCTTCAGCGTGCAGCCGGTGCCCATGAGCCAGGGCACCCCCTTCGCCAACGTGCTGCTGGCCGGAGACCTGCGATGAAGCCGCTGCCGATCACCGACTACACCGCCGCCAGCGCCCTGGGCGCAGGCCGCGAGGCGACGCTGTCCGCGCTGCGCGCCGGCCGCGGCGGGTTGACCGCCCAACACTTCGAGACCGCTGCGCTGGAGACGTGGATCGGCCAGGTCGAGGGCCTGGACGACGCGCCGCTGCCCGCCGAGCTGGGCGAGTGGGAGTGCCGCAACAACCGCCTGGCGTGGATGGGGCTGCAGGCCGACGGCTTCGCGCAGAGCGTGGCGCGGGCGGCGCAGCGCTGGGGTAGCCGCCGCGTGGGCGTGTTCCTGGGCACCAGCACTTCGGCCATCCTGGAAACCGAGATCGCCTACCGCCACCGCGACCCGGACACGGGCGCGCTCCCGCCGGGCTTCCGCTATGCGCAGACCCACAACACCGGCTCGGTGGCGGCCTTCACGCGCAGGGCGCTGGGGCTGGAAGGGCCGGCCTTCGCGGTCTCCACCGCCTGCTCCTCCAGCGCCAAGGTGTTCGCCAACGCGCAGCGGATGATCGCGCTGGGGCTGATCGACGCGGCCGTGGTCGGCGGCGTGGACAGCCTGTGCCTCACCACGCTCTACGGCTTCAACTCGCTGGAGCTGCTGTCGCGCGAGCCCTGCCGGCCCTGGGATGCCCATCGGCACGGCCTGTCCATCGGCGAGGCCGGCGCCTTCGCGCTGCTGGAGCGCGAGTCCGACGCCCCCGCCGCCTGGCTGCTGGGCTGCGGCGAGAGCAGCGACGGCTTCCACATGAGCAGCCCGCATCCGGAAGGCCTGGGCGCCATCGCCGCCATGCGCGGCGCGCTGGCCCAGGCCGGGCTGCTGGCCGAGGACGTGGACTACGTCAACCTGCACGGCACGGCCACGTCCAACAACGACACCGCCGAGGACGCCGCGGTGCGCACGGTGTTCGGCTTCGAGGTGCCCTGCAGCTCCACCAAGGGCGCCACCGGCCACACCCTGGGCGCGGCCGGCGCGCTGGAGGCGGTGATCTGTTTGCTCGCGCTGCGCCACGGCTTCATGCCCGGCGGGCTGAACCGGCTCAGCCCCGACCCGGACCTGCTCTGCCGCTACCTGGATGCGAACCAGGACGCACGGCTGTCGGTGGTGGCGAGCAATTCCTTCGGATTCGGCGGCTCCAACGCCTGCCTCTTGCTGGGAGCGGCGCGATGAGCGGCGGCGTCTTGAGTTGCTGGGTGCGCGGCGTGGGGCTGCTGGGCCCCGGGCTGTCCGACTGGGCCACCGGCCGCGAGCTGCTGGCCGATCCGTCGCGCTGGCTGTCGGCGCCCACGGTGGTGCCCGCGCCCTCGCGGCTGCCGGCGGCCGAGCGCCGGCGCGCGGGGGCCATCGTCAAGGTCGGCATCGCCGTGGCGGACCAGGCCTGCGCGCAGGCCGGGCTCGACCCGGCGGACCTGGCCACGGTGTTCAGCGCCTCCACCGGCGACGGCGCCAACTGCCACGCGCTGTGCGAGACGCTGGCCATGCCGCAGCGCGCGGTGTCGCCCACCCGCTTCACGAACTCGGTGCACAACGCGCCCGCGGGCTACTGGCACATCGCCACCGCCTCGCGCGCGCCCTCGACCAGCCTGTGCGCGCACGACGCCAGCTTCGGCGCCGGGCTGCTGGAAGCCGCCAGCCAGAGCCTGTGCGGCCAGCGGCCGGTGCTGCTGGTTGCCAGCGACGTGCCCTACCCGCAGCCGCTGCAGGCCGTGCGCCCGCTGGCCGACGCCATGGGCGTGGCGCTGCTGCTGGACGCCGTGCCCGGCGACGCGCCGCTGCTGCGCCTGCGCATCGAGCCGGCCGAGGCGGCGCCCGAAGCCTGCGAGCACGCCGGGCTGGAGGCGCTGCGCCGCGGCATCCCGGCCGCGCGGGCGCTGCCGCTGCTGCAGCGCATGGCGCGCGGCGCGGGGCAGCCCTGCGTGCTGGAGATGCTGGACGGCCTGGCGCTGGCGGTCACGGTGGAGCCGGCATGACGGCGCCGGCCGTGCTGGCGCGGGAGGACATCGCCGCGCGCATTCCGCACCAGGGCCGCATGTGCCTGCTCGACCGGGTGCAGGCATGGGACGCGGAGTCCGCGACCTGCGCCACCGGCAGCCACCGCGACCCGGACAACCCCCTGCGCAGCGCCGGCGGCCTGCTGAGCCCCTGCGCCATCGAGTACGCCGCGCAGGCCATGGCGCTGCACGGCGCGCTGGTCGCGCCGCCCGACGGCGGCCCGCACCCGGGCTTCCTGGCCAGCGTGCGCGACGTGCGTTTCAGCGTGTCGCGGCTGGACCTGCTGCCGGGCGAGCTGCAAGTCCAGGTGCGGCGCCTGGCCGGCACCGGCTCGCAGGTGCTCTACCAGTTCCAGGTGAGCAGCGAGGGCGCGCCCGTGGCCGAAGGCCGCGCCGCCGTCGTGCTGGACACCCCGCTGCCCCCGGCCTGACCCGAACCGAAGTGAACGAAACGGAGAAGCTTTCATGACCCTGGCCGGCAAACGCGCGCTCGTTACGGGCGCCAGCGGCGCGCTGGGCGCCGCCATCGCGCAGCAGCTCGCGCGCGATGGCGCGCACCTGCTGCTGCAGGCCCACTCGCGCCCCGATGCGGTGGCGCAACTGGCCGAGGAGATCCGCGCCGCGGGCGGCAGCGCCGAGGCGCTGGTGTTCGACGTCAGCGACGCGGCGGCCTCGCGCACGGCCTGCGAGGCGCTGCTGCGCGACGGCCCGGTGCAAGTCATCGTCAACAACGCCGGCGTGCACGACGACGCCGTGTTCCCCGGCATGCGCGCCGAGCAGTGGCACCGCGTCATCGACGTGTCGCTGCATGGCTTCTTCCACGTCACGCAGCCGCTGCTGCTGCCGATGCTGCGCACGCGCTGGGGTCGCGTGATCAACATCTCCTCGGTCGCCGCGCTGGCGGGCAACCGTGGGCAGGTGAACTACGCCGCGGCCAAGGGCGCGCTCAACAGCGCGACGCGGGCGCTGTCGCTGGAGGTGGCCAGCCGCGGCGTGACGGTCAACGCCATCGCGCCGGGCATCATCGCCTCGCCCATGGCGGACCAGGTCTTCGACAAGGCCACCATCGACCAGCTCGTGCCGGCCAAGCGCGCGGGCACGCCGCAGGAGGTGGCGGCGCTGGCGGGCTTCCTGGCCAGCCCGCAGGCCGGCTACATCAGCGGGCAGGTGATCTCCATCAACGGCGGGATGTACTGAGCCCGGCAGCTTCGCCGCTCCTGCCCCTCAGGTTGGCGCCGCAGCAGCCTCCTGCTTGCCCTTCACTGTTCGGTGTGCTGGCACCCAAATCTTTTCAGGCCGCAGCTGAAGACTGCGGCGAGGCCGCAACACGCTGGGCCTGCTTTCGGCCTTGCGAAGGGTGAGCATTCGTAGAATCCTGACGGCCCCTTTCGGCCGGACATAAGGATCGAGCGAGATGCCCATGAACCTGAAAATGATTGCAAGCGTTGGGGTGCTGGCCGTGCTGGGTGCGTGCGCCAACAAGCCTGGCAGTGCACCTGCAGGCAGCAACGCCGGCGTCCCATCGGACGTGCGTATCGTCAAGTCACGGGATGGCCGCTTCGATGGCGAAATGGTCGGCACGCCGTCTCCGAGCAGCAAGTTTGCCCGCCTGCAGATCGGCATGCAGTTCAACGAGGTGACCAAGCTGATTGGCGGCCCTACCAACATGCACACCAGCGAAACCGGCAAGCGCTGGATTCCGTTCTATTTCGGAAACGACGCCACCCGGTTGCAGGCTGACTACAGTGGCGAGGGCTGCCTGACGTTCACCGGCGGTTCCGTCTTTGGCGGTGGCACCAACGAACTGATCCGCATCACGGCCGACCCCAGCGGCGCCAAATGCGCGGACTGATGAGGCCGGGCACGGCGTGAGGCCAGCCGGGTTCGACCCCAGCCGTCTCTGAAGTCGTTCTGAAGGGGGAAGTCAGAGCCCGAAAGAGCGAACGAGGCCCTGCAGTGGGATGGTGCTTTCTACAATCCGACTGCACTTCCCCCGAGAACGCCGATGAGGAAGGTCCCGCGCTGAAAGCTGCTGCCGGCCATCCCGACATTGACGTGTTGCGCTGTCAACAGTGTCAATAGCGGCAGCGGCAGTTCCGGCATCAGCGCCGACCGTTCGGCAACGCGCCCCAGGAGAAACAGCATGGCCATCCGTCCCATCGTCGCGGCCCTCCTGGCGGCCGCGCTGCCCCTGGCGGCTGCCGCGCAGTCGCTGCCCGACCCGGGCTACCTGTGCTGCAACATGCGCAGCAACGGCAACTGGATCAGCGACATCAACTACGCCTCCAGCGGCACGCGCGTGATCCCGGCGGGCACGCCGGTCACGCCCACGGGTTACGGGCGCTACCGGGTGCACGTCAACATCGAGGGCGCGCAGCAGGACATCGGCAACGACTACAGCCGCGACGTCGACATGGGCGTCTTCGCCCGGCGCTACGTGGTGCCCACCAACCCCGCCGCGGCCATCGCCAAGATGCCGCGCAAGCTGCGCCAGGCGATCCAGTCCTCGCGCGTGATGCCCGGCATGACGCGCGAGCAGGTGCTCATGGCGCTGGGCTACCCGATCACCAGCGAGAACCCCAGCCTGGACGCCCGGGTCTGGCGCTACTGGCTGTCCCGGACCCAGGAATTCCAAGTGGTGTTCGACAACCGGGACCGCGTGAACAAAGTCATGGCCGAGGCGGGAACCTATGCCCAGGTCGTCATGAATTGAAATCACCGGGCAAGCCTGCGGCAAGATGGGGAATCTGACGAAAGTACCCCGTCGTGCGAAAAACCACCACCCTGCTTCCCCGGCTTGCCGTCATGCTTTCCGCAGCCGCGCTCTTATTGAGCGGCTGCGCGGCCAAGAAATACGCATCCCTGCCCTTCGCCCCGGTTCAGGAAAGCAATTACGAAACCGTCCGGTACTGGCCGCCCAATGGCGTCGAAACCACGACGCAAATTGGCGATGCCATGGTCAAGGCCTATGCCGTCGCGGCCATGCCGGCCATCGTCGTCGAAAATACCGTCCAGTATGTCGCCCACTACAGGGACGACTTGCGGATGATGCTGGAGCTGGAGCCCGGAAAATTCGAGCTCGTGGGGCACGACACCGCGGGCGGCCGCTATTTTTCGGCTCCCTCGGGCATCAAGCTGGCCTACGAATCGAAAGGGGCGTTTCCCGATCCCGAGTCGTTGCAAGGCGGCATTCACATATCCCAGAGCGGTGCCACCTCGATTTACTGGTTCTGGAGCGATACCCATGATGCCAGCCTGAGCGCGGCCCCGCCGATCCTGTACACCGGCACGGTGAACGAGCGCCCGCCCCGGGAAGCGCGGTTTCAACGGGAGCTGGTCTATTCCGGCACGTCCCAATCCTCGCTGTCACTGCTCTACCGGGAATTCCTGGATCAGCGCGCCCGTCCGGCATTTTCGCAGGACCTGAAATACGACTTCACGCCGGGAACGATGATCGGCTACAAGGGTGCCCGCTTCGAGATTCTGAAAGCCGGCAACACGTCGATCACCTACCGCGTCATCGCGCCGCTGGCCAACGACGCCAGGTAAGTCACACCGCCAAAAGGCCTTGCCCCCGCCGGCGGTGTCCGGTTCTCAACGCTGGAACGGCGGGCGCCGCCGCACGCGGCGCCACAGCAGCAGCGGCAGCCGCAGCACGAACTCCAGCACCAGCCGCGTGTGCATCCAGGTCAGCAGCACGTTGTCGCGGCCATACCGGAAGTGCGAGACGCCGCCCTCCTCCGGCTTCAGGTATTTCACCGGCGCGTCGAGGTTGATCGGCTTGACGCCGCGCCAGGCCAGGCGCACCACCGCCTCGGTGTCGAAGTCGAAGCGCCGCATCCAGGGCTGGCGCGCCATCACCGCCGCCAGCGCCGCCACCGGGTAGACGCGGAAACCGTAGAGGGAGTCGCCCACCCCGGCACCCAGCGTCTCCAGGTCGGTCCAGCCGTTGGAGATGCGCCGCCCGCGCACGCGCAGCAGCGGCGCGCTGGCATCGAACACCGGCCGGCCCAGGATCATCGTGTCGGGCCGGCGCATCGAGGCCTGCATGAAGGCCGGGATCAGCGCCGCCGGATGCTGCCCGTCGGCGTCCATGGTCAGCGCGTGCGTGAAGCCGGCGGCCTGCGCCGCCTGCAGCCCGTGCAGCACGGCCGAGCCCTTGCCCTGGTTGCGCGGCAGCACCCACACGCGCAGGCCCGTGTCCTCCCGCGCCATGCGCTGCAGCCCTTCGGCGGTGCCGTCGTCGCTGCCATCCACCACCACCCACACCGGAGACCACTGCGCGCGCGCCTCGCGCACCGTCTCGTAGACCTTGGCGCCGGTGTTGTAGCTGGGGATGAGGACGAGGTGCGTGCGCGACGCGCTGGTCGCGGCGGCGGGAACTGCGGCGGTCATGGCTTGTGGGACGCCGGCGGCTTCACGTTCGCGGCGAAATAGTCTTCGAGTTGGCGCAGCAGCGCATCGGCGTCCGGCGAGGGCGCAAAGCGCTCGCCCAGCCGCAAGGTGAACACGATGGGCAGCGGCGGCAGGCGCCAGATCGGCCAGCCCTTGCTGAGGTAGGGCGAGTCGGTGTCGATGAACACCGTCTGGATCGGCGCCTTGGCCAGCTTGGCGATCAGCGTGACGCCGGGACGAAAGGGATTGACCGGGTGGCGCGTGGTGCGCGTGCCCTCCGGGAAGATGACGAGCTGGCCGCCGGCGCGCAGGTCCTCGATGGCCAGGCGCACCATGCTGCGCGGCGAGTCGTTGCGGATGTAGCGGGCCAGCCGCGCGCCGGCGCCCAGGAACAGGTTGCGCATGAGCTGCGCCTTCATGATGCAGGCGCTGCGCGGCAGCCGCGCCACCAGCGCCAGCGCGTCGATCATGCTGGGGTGGTTGGCCACCACGATGAGCCCGGGCTCGTCACGCAGCGCATCGAGCACGCGGTTGTCGATGCGCAGCATGCCGCTGCAGCGCGCGATGGCCCAGAACAGCCGGTAGCCGTAGGCGATGCCCGCGCGCCCGACGGCCCGCCCGCGCGGGCGCGGCAGCAGCGGGTACAGCAGCATCGCGACCGCGTTCCACGTCAGCGATATCAGCCCCAGCAACACCAGCTGGGCATGCAGCAGCAGCGTCAGCGGCAGCGCAAGCAGCAACTTCATCCAGCCTCAGTCCCTGTCAACCTGTCTGTCCGACGCCGCGAACACCCACGACACCCCCACTCCAACGGACCAATGCTCGCGCTGGCGCACCAGCGGACTGTCCAGGAAACTCGCCCCGCGCAGGCTGTCCCAGCGCAAGAAACCGCCGAACCACCAGTTGTCCACGCGCCGCGACACCGACCCCAGCAGGTAGCCGCCGGCCGCGCCGCCGCCGGGCCGGTAGGCCGGGCGCCCGGGCGCAGCCTCCGCCGCGGAGACGCCATAGAACAGCTCGTTGTAGCGCTGGTCCTGCGCGACGGCCGCCGCCGCCAGCCCGACGCGCCAGCCGCGCAGGTCGGTCAGGTCGAGGTTGAGCTGCGGCGTGGCGATCCAGCCCTTGAAGCCGCCGTTGGAGCCCAAGCCCAGCGCGGCACGCACCGGCAGGCGCAGGTCCAGCTTCCAGCCCTTGCCGCGGGCCGCGGTCCAGTTGAGGTTGGGGCCGAGCTCGACGATGGGCGGCAGGTCCTTCATGCCGCGGCGCGCCTCGTTGTCCTCGCTGCGCGTGGGCGGCGTGGCCGCCAGGCTGAGGTCGAAGTCCAGCCGCTCGGTCTCCAGCAGCACGGCACGCGCGCCCCCGCGGTCGGCCTTGAAGATCTCGCCGCGGTACACGACGTAAGGCACCGGCAGCAGCCAGGTGTGCGTCTGGTCCGAGCCGCGGTAGTGCGGCAGCCGCAGCACCCCGGCGCCCATGCCCAGCTCCCACAGCGGCTTGGGCTCCGCGTGCGCCAGCGGCGCGCCCAGCACCAGGGGCAGCGCCAGGGCTGCGGCAATGACGTTCTTCTTCATTCGATGAGCTCCCCCGCGGCGCAGCCGTGCGCCTCGATCTCGACCAGCAGGTCGGCGCGGCAGACGTCGGCCTGCAGCATCACGGCCGTGCGCACGAAGCGCGCCTGCGCGCCCAGCCGCTCCTGCAACACGCGGCGCACCACGTCGGCGTGCGCGGCATGGCGCACGTAGACGACGCCGTCGAAGTCCTCCAGGGCAAAGCGCGCACCGCAGCGCGCCTGCGCCGCGGCCACCACCGCCTGCAGGTTGAGCAGCGTCTCCAGCGTCTGCGCCTGCACGTCGCCCGCGTGCAGGCTGAGGTGGCCGGCGATGCTGGCGGTGCCGGAGATCAGCAGCCCCACCCGTCCCGGCTGAAGCTGCACCAGCGCCGCGCGCGAGAAGGTCGGGCTGCGCGGGCCGTAGGCCGACGGGTAGTGGTAGGCCGACACCTGGCGCGGGTTCTCCACCGGCACGGCGGCCCGCGTGCCGGCCAGGAAGCGCACGCACAGCGGCCCGTCGCGCAGGCCCAGGCAGCTGGCCGCCGGCGCGCCCTCGAAGGCCGGGCGGCCGGCGTCGAGGAAGGCGAGCTGGCGCCCGGCATTGAAATGGCGGTAGCGCTCCAGGCCGTCCTGCGCCTCGTTGATGCGCGGCACGTAGTTCCACAGCCGCAGCAGCTGCGTGCAGCCGCTGTCCTGCAGCACGGCGAAGATGTCCGCATAGGCTTGGCGCACCACGGCCTGCAGCTCGATGCCCTCGGCCGCCTCGGCGACGTCCAGCGCGCCCCAGAGCCAGCGCCCGTCGTGGCGCCAGCGCACCCGCCCGCGGCAACCCTGGCGCAGCTCGCCGGCGCCGTGCCAGGCGTCCACCGCCGGGGCGCCCCACAGCACCGGCGCGGGCACGGCGTCGCCGCCCTCGCCGTAGCCCAGGCCGCCGAGCAGGTCGTGCGCGTGCTGATGCCGCGCCCAGGCCGCCGGCGCCAGGCGCTCGACCGTCAGCGGCGCTGCCGCCAGGAGCGAAGCCGTCATGACTGGATGGTCTCGCCCTGCAGCGGTCCGAGGTCGCGGACGTTGCGCCGGCGCATCTTCCAGGCGTCGAAGGTGCGCCGGGCGTTGCGCAGCGACACCAGGTAGTACAGCGCCTTGAGGATGCGCAGCGAGCGCCAGATCGGCGTGCCGCGGTAGAGGTCGCCGGCCAGCAGCGACAGCAGCGCCTCCTTCACCCGGAACATGTTCTGCGGGTACATGAAGAACTCGCGCATGGTCGGGTTGGTGACGCGGAAGATGAACCACGAGAACTCGCGCGGCCCCTTGCGCATCATGTCCTCGAAGCGCTGGCGTGCGCGCGCCGCCTCGGCCGGGCGGTCCAGGCAGGTGGCCACGACCTCCGCGCCCGCGAAGGCGCTCTGCATGGCCAGGAACACGCCCGAGGAGAACACCGGGTCGATGAAGGCGAAGGCGTCGCCCAGCAGCAGGTAGCGCTCGCCGCTGCAGTGCGTGGCGCTGTAGGAGTAGTTGCCGGTGGCATGCACCACGTCGTCCACCAGCGTCGCGTCCTTGAGGCGCTCGGCCAGCTTGGGGCACAGCGCGATCGTGTCGGCGAAGAACTCCTTGAGCGGCTTGCTGCGCGACTTCAGGTAGTAGGGCCAGCACACGGCGCCGATGCTGGTGGTGCCGTCGGCCAGCGGGATGAACCAAAACCAGCCGTGCGCGAACCAGAAGATGGTGATGTTGCCTTCGAGCTGGCCGGGCAGCCGCTGCGCGTCGCGGAAGTGGCCGAACAGCGCGGAGCTGTTGTGCTTCGGGTTCTTCTCCTTGGCGCGCATCTTGTTGGCCAGGAAGGTGTCGCGGCCCGAGGCGTCGATCACGAAGCGCGCGCGCCAGCGGCGCTGCTCGCCGTCACCCAGCTGCGCCCGCACCGTGGCGCCCTCGGCGTCGAAGTCCACCTCGCGCACGTGGCAGTTCTCCAGCGTGCGCGCACCCTGCGCCGCGGCGTGGCGGAACAGGATCTCGTCCAGCTCCGAGCGCCGCACCTGCCAGGCGTAGGGCAGCGACTTGTCCCAGGCGTCGCCGAACTCCAGGAAGCTGGAGTGCTCGTGCTGGGGCGACACGAACTCCACGCCCCACTTGGGCATGCCGATGCGCTCCACCTCCCCGCGCAGCCCCAGCTTGTCGAACAGGGGCACGTTGGCCGGCAGCAGCGACTCGCCGATGTGGAAGCGCGGATGCTGGGATTTCTCCAGCATCACCACGTCGCGTCCCTGCTGCGCCAGCAGCGTGGCCACCGTAGCGCCGGCCGGGCCGCCGCCGATGACGAGCACGTCGCACTGTTCCGTCACGTGAGCAGAAGAAGGTGTCATGGAAGTGGTCAGCAGGGCGGGTAAACGGGGGCCGGGCCAGGAGGCTGGATGCCACACTCGCGGGATGGGCAACCGGGGGACTTATTGTGCCTTGCAGCTTTCTTGCTCCGTGCCACATCGCGGGAAGGCTGTAGCGCCGAGGCAGCGCTCCCCGGGCACCATCCGACGTTCGCTTCCTGCAGCCCGATTCCATGACGACAAGCCTTCGCCCTTCCTCCACCCTCGTCCTCGTCCGCGACGCCGCCGGCGGCCCCGAAGTCCTGCTCCTGCGCCGCGCCGAGCGTGGCGACCAGAACAGCGGCGCCTGGGTTTTCCCCGGCGGGCTGATCGACGCAGCGGACGCGGCGCTGGCGCCCGTGTGCGCCGGCCTGGACGAAGCCGCCGCCAACGCCCGCCTCGGCCTGGCCGAAGGCGGCCTGGCCTGGTACGTGGCGGCCGTGCGCGAGACCTTCGAGGAGGCCGGGCTGCTGCTGGCGGTGGACGCGCGGGGCGAGCCCGTCACCGGCGCCGCGCTGCAGGCCGCCTGGCGCAAGCGGCTGCATGGCCGCGAGATCGGGCTGCTGGAGCTGTGCCGCGAGCAGGGCTTCAGGCTGGCGCTGGGCGAGCTCAAGCTCTTCGCGCACATCGTCACGCCGCCGGGCATGCCCAAGCGCTTCGACACCCGCTTCTTCCTGGCCGCGGTGCCGCCGGCGCAGGAAGCCACACACGACGGCATCGAGATGACGGCCCAGGCCTGGCTCAGCCCGGCCCAGGCGGTGCGCGGCGCGCAGGGCGTGCGCGTGGTCGGCCCGGTGCGGCGGCTGCTGCAGGAGCTCTCGCGCTTCGCTTGCGCCCGCGACATGCTGGACTGGGCGGCCGGACTGGGCGAGGTGCCGTGCATCCGCCCGCAGCGCGCGCGCGACCCGGAGGGCCAGCTGATCCCGCTGTTCCCCGAGCACCCGGGCTGGGCCGAGGCAAAACTGGTGGATCCGTCGGGCCAGGGCATCGCGCGCACCGTGGTCACGCCGGGCGAGCCGATGCGGCTGAGCGAGCGGCTGATCCGCCTCACCGCCGCCAATCCCGGCGTGATGACCGGCCCCGGCACCAACAGCTACCTGGTGGGGGCGCTGCAGGCCAACGAGTGGGCGGTGATCGATCCCGGTCCGGCCGACGCGGCGCACGTGCAGGCGCTGGTGGCGGCGGCGCCCGGACCGATCCGCTGGATCCTGGTCACGCACACGCACCTGGACCACTCCCCCGGCGCCGCGCTGCTGGCGCAGGCCACCGGCGCGCAGGTGCTGGGCCGGCGCACGCCGCACGCGCAGTGGCAGGACGAGTTCTTCAACCCCACGCGCGAGTTGAGCGACGGCGAGCGGCTGGCGCTTGACGCGGGCACGACGCTGCGCGTGCTGCACACCCCCGGCCACGCCTCCAACCACCTGTGCTTCCTGCTGGAGGAGGAGAGCATCCTGTTCACGGGCGACCACGTCATGCAGGGCTCGACGGTGGTCATCAACCCGCCGGACGGCGACATGGCGGCCTACCTCGCCTCGCTGGCGCGGCTGCGCGACGACCTGCCCGAACTGCAGTGGCTGGCGCCCGGGCATGGCTTCCTGGTGGCGCAGCCGCGGCGCGTATGGGACCTGCTGATCCGCCATCGCCAGCAGCGCGAAGCCAAGCTGCTGGCGGCGCTGACGGGCGAGCTGCAGTCCATGGACGCGCTGCTGGCGCGGGTCTACGACGACGTGCCGCCGGCCAAGCACGGCGCGGCGCGGCGCTCGCTGCTGGCGGCGCTGCTGAAGCTGCAGGCGGAAGGGCGAGCCGTCGAGGACGACGAGAGCTGGAGGCGCGACGGGACGGCTTGAGCCGCCTCAAAACCATGACGGGCGCGAGCCGGAACGATGGGTTTTTCAACGCTGTCCTGGCCGCATCCGACCCATGCCTCTCGCCGCCACCCCACCGGAATCACTGCCCCTGGTCTACAGCTGCTCGGGCTGCTCCAGCGCCGCGCAATTCGCCAACGACCTCGCGCTGCGCCTGGACCGCGAAGGGCTAGCGCAGATGTCCTGCATCGCCGGCGTGGGCGGCAACGTGCCGAGCCTGGTGCGGCGCGCGCGCGAGGCGGCCGCGAGCGGGCGGCCCATCCTGGCCATCGACGGCTGTGCGCTGGCCTGTACCCGCGCCTGCCTGGCGCAGCGCGACGTGCAGCCTACGGTGCACCTGCAGCTGGGCACCGAGGGCGTGAAGAAGCAGTACCACGCCGACTTCGACGCCGCGCAGTTCGAGCAGCTTTACGCCGAGGTCCGGCAGCGGGTGCAGGCGATGGCGGCACAGACACCGGACTGAAACGAACGGGGGCCCAACAAGGGCCCCATGCAAATCGCGGTCATGGACACCACCATGAATGGCGGCGGCACCTGGCCTGTCAGCCCGGTTTTTTCCCGCCGATGGCGATGTGGATGCCTTCGTCGGGACAACTGTCTTCCTGGTTGCCCAGCGGCTGTGGATTGCTGCCCACCAAGCCGCTGAGCCCGGCATCCGTTTTGAAATCGACGGGCAGGTTGACGCGAATCTCGTACAGGCTGTCCTTGCTGCACAGGAACGCGACGCTGCCGACGGCCTTGGGATCGTCCGCCTTGACGGCATTGACCAGGTCGGCCTTGCTCACTTTCTTACCCATGGACTGCAGGATCAACGCCCCGAGCCTTGAGCCGTTGAGCGCCTTGACCGCCGACACGGCCTTGAGGAAATAGGCATCGTCATCCAGCGCCGTCTGGCAGGTGCCGTGCTTGTTCCATTCGTAGTTGCCGAAGCGGGTGCTGTAGATGAAATTCGGCATCCAGGGCTCGATTTCCTTGCGCGTCTGCGGCTTGAGATCCAGCGGTTGTCCGCCGCAGTGGCCGTAGTTGATGCCGCACTTCTTCTTGTTGGGCCACAGGCCGTGCAGCGTCAGGTTGGTGGGCTTCAACTCGCCCGTGGCCAGCGCCACGCACTCCGGCTTGCTGTCAGACCTGCCCGCGACCTTGGAATTGCAGAATCCTGCCTGCCAGGTGGAAGCCAGCACGAAACTTTCGTACAGGTCAGGGGTCTGGCAAATATTCGGGACCGGGGGCCTGGCAATCGGCGCGACAGTGGTCTTGAGCTTGAAATCGGATACCGCGCCGCAATCCTTGGAAATCCAGCGCGGGCCCGGCTGCGAGCCTTCATTCACCAGCACGCGCACCCAGGAATACTCGCCGGGCCGGTTGACTTCAAAAATCGGATAAGCATCACCGACCGTCGTCTTCAAACCGTTGGGATTCGTTTTCTTCGAAAACGAGGTATAGGCCTCACAAACCTTGCCGGCCGTGAAAGTGCCGGAAGCAGACTCACTGGCGTGAGCGCCAGCACAAACCACCAACAACAATGCCGCGATATACCGGATTTGCACGTTGACCATCCAACAAGTTATGGATCGGGTCGCATGACAGAGGGTGCGAGCTTACGTTACGAAGCCCGCATGCAACCCTGGCTCGGCGCTGGAGTTGCGCACAGACCTGCCGATAAGACCGCTGTGGCGCATCGCCCGCGAGTGGGCGGGGCGTTCACCGTCCGGCCCCGTGCGCCGGTCCGGCGCGCGAGGCCCGGGCCGCTACGCCGCCCGCACCAGCCGCGGCTTCTGCCCTGGGGCGTCGGCGGCCTGGGCCTGCTGAAGCAGGCGCAGCAGGGCCTGCAGGTCCACCGGCTTGGTCAGGTGCCCGTCGAAGCCGGCGTCGCGCGAGCGCGAGCGGTCCTGGTCCTGGCCCCAGCCGGTGACGGCCACCAGCAGCGGGCACGCGCTGCCGGGCAGCCGCTCGCGGATCGCGCGCGCCACCTCGTGGCCGTCGCGCCCGGGCATGCCGATGTCCAGCAGCGCCACGTCCGGGCGCTGCTCCTGCAGCAGGCGCAGCGCCTCGTCGCCGTCGGCGGCGCTGGTCACCTCGAAGCCGTGCAGCGCCAGCAGCGCCGCGAGGCTGTCGCGCGCGTCGGCGTTGTCGTCGGCCACCAGCACGCGCAGCCCGCCGGCCACGCGCGGCGGCGGCGCCGCCTCGATGCGCGGCTCCGGCTGCAGCCGTCCGCAGGGCACGCGCAGCGTGAACTCGCTGCCCTGGCCGAGCCCGTCGCTGCGCGCCGTGATGCGCCCGCCATGCAGCTCCGCCAGCCCCCGGGACAGCGCCAAGCCGATGCCCAGCCCGCCGGCGCTGCGCTCGTCGTGCGCGGCCACCTGCGAGAACATGCCGAACACGGCGGGCAGCACCTCCGGCGCGATGCCGATGCCGTTGTCCGCCACCGACATCACGATCTCGCCCTCCTCCATCGCGGCACGCAGCCGGATGTGGCCACCCGGGTCGGTGTACTTGGCGGCGTTGGTGAGCAGGTTGGAGAGGATCTGCGCCAGCCGCAGCGGGTCGGCCTCGAAGCGCGGCGGCGCTTCGTCGGCCAGCACTTCCAGCCTGTGGTGCTTGGCGTCGAGCAGCGGGCGCGCGGCCTCGATGGCGGCGTCCAGAACCGCGCGCAGCTCGGTGGGGCCCTTGCGCAGCGCGAGCTTGCCGCGCGTGACGCGCGACATGTCCAGCAGGTCGTCCAGCAGCAGCGCCATGTGGCTGACCTGGCGGTCGATCACCTCGTGGCTCCAACGCCGCTGCGCCTCGGTGGCGTTGGGCGCCCGGGACACCATCGCCGCCTGCCGGATCGGCGCCAGCGGGTTGCGCAGCTCGTGCGCCAGCGTGGCCAGGAACTCGTCCTTGCGCCGGTCCGACTCGCGCAGCGCCTGCTCCTGGCGCTTGCGCTGCGTGACGTCGGTGAACCACACCGCCACGCCTTCGGGCACCGGCGACGCGATGACGTGGAAGCAGCCCGCGGCCGTGCCCGCCGGCTGCCACTCGAACTCGCGCCCATGCCCGTGCGCGGCCACGGCCAGGAACTGCTCCAGCGCCGCGTCGTCCCCGCGCAGCGTCGCGCGCAGCGGCGTTCGCGCCGACAGCGGGTGGCCGAACAGCCCGGCCGCCGCGGCATTGGCATAGGCCCAGCGCAGGTCCGCCACCACGCCCGAGGCGGAACGCACGGGCTCCAGGATGCCGAAGGGCAGCGGCGAGGACGCCAGCACCCCCGCCAGCCGCTCGTCGGCGCGCTGCGCCAGGCGCCGCGAGCGCTCGCGCTCGGCATGCACCGCCGCCTTGCGCGCACAGATGTCGGCCAGCCACTGCAACCGCTCATCGGGCTCGCCGGGTTGCGGCAGGTGCACCGAGATCACGCCCATCACCTGCCCGTCCAGCGCGATCAGCGGCGTGCTGTGCACGGCCCGGAAACCCTCCTCGCGCGCGAGCGCGCGCCAGCTCGCGTAGCCCTCGTCGCTCTCGGTGTCGCGCACCACCACGCGCCGCCCAAGGCGCACCGCCCGCCCGCAGGCCCCGTCGCCGACGCGCACCTCGCTGAACTGCCGCAGCGCCTGCGCGCCAAAGCCCTCGCTGGCGGCGGTCTCCAGCCGCTGCGAGGGCGGCTCGTACAGCGACAGCAGCCCCTTGGAGCTGCCGTGCAGCCTGCACAGCGTCTGCAGGATCAGGCCCAGTTGCTGGGGCAACGTGCGCACCTCCAGCAGCCGGCTGCTGAGCTCGTGCAGCGCCTGCAGATCGGTCACCTGGCGGTTGAGCTCGGCCCGGGCGCGCCGCGAAGCGGCAAAGGGCCAGGACGGCAACCAGCCGCGAACAGAAAGAAACATGGATTCCCGTCCTCGAATGGGCGTCCAGCCTAGGCGATGGACGCCGCCATCCTGTAACAACATCAGCGCCCAGCGGGCCGCATGCCCGGGCAGGCGCCCGGGAAAAACGCGGTAGTGCCCCAGCGCTCCCTGTTACGAAACCGGGGCGGCGGGAGCGCGGCAGGCCTTATTGCGGCGCCGAGGCGGCCGACGGGGCTGCGGGCGTGGGCTGGTGCTCGGCGTCACGCGGCATGGCCGGGGCCTCCTGCACCGTGCGCAGCTCGCGCAGGATGCCGCCACCGGTGACACTGCCGCTGCTGGTGCCGCTGCGCATGCGGCGCTCGCACTCCGCACGGTCGGTGGGGGACAGGGGCTGGCAGCGCAGCAGCGCGTTGTCCGCGTAACGATCGGCGGGGTCCCGGGGCAGCGCGGGGCCGCGGTGCGCCCGGCGCGCCTCCTGGTAGGCTGCGGCGGCCTCGCGCAGGCAGGTGGCGCGGTCCTGGGCCGAACGCCCGCTGACGCAGGCGGCGCGCTCGCGCTCGTAGGTGGCCCGGGCGTCATCGGCGGCCGACACCACGGCCGCGGAACCGATGGAGGCCAGCGCCAGGATCAGGAAGGTCCTCATGGCTCTTCTCCCGTTGCGGCGCGTGCTCGCGCCATGCATGCCGGGATTGGAGCCCCCAGGGCCGCCCCGCGTCCACCGCGGGACCGGGCGGGCCGTGGCAAAAAAGTTGCTCGTGAGCTACAGCTTGTAGGCGGGCCCGCGCAGCCTTGACGGCTCGGGGCCCGCCGTGGGGATCAACCGTAGTTGTAGAACCCGCGCCCCGTCTTGCGGCCCAGGCGGCCGGCCTGGACCATCTCGCGCAGCAGCGGCGCGGGGCGGTACTT
>NZ_KE387208.1:96799-153029 GCF_000430725.1 Azohydromonas australica DSM 1124 | reverse complement strand
AGGAAGAAGCTCAGCCCGATGGTGAAGAGCACCTGCTCCAGCTCGCTGCGCCGGTACAGGCGGCGCAGCACCAGCGCCTCCAGCAGCGCGCCCAGCATTGCCGTGCCCAGCATTGCCAGCAGCAGGCCCGGCCAGAAGCCCAGGCCCTGCTCGCGCATGAGCCACGCGGCCAGGTAGCCGCCGATCATGGCCAGCGCGCCGTGGCTGAGGTTGATGAAGCGCATCAGGCCCAGCGTGATCGACATCCCCACCGAGATGACGAACAACACCATGCCGTACGACACGCCGTCGATGAGGATGTTGAGGAGGGTTTGAAGCATGGCAGCGGCCTGGGCCACCGCCTTGTAGCGGCGCCCTGAGCAGACAAGTTGCTGGGAGGGGGAGGAAGGCGCTGCCGCTTACTTGGCAGCCAGCCCGTGGTCAGGCTGCGGCCCGAAGCTCTGCATCTCGCGGTTGACGAGCTGGCCGCCGCTGCGCTCGACCTTGCGCAGGTAGACGTTCTGGACGATGTGGCGCGTGGCCGGGTCGATCTTCACGGGACCGCGCGGGCTTTCCCACTGCAGCGCCTTGACCGTGGCCATGGCCTTCTCGGGGTCGCGCTTGCCGCCGGTGGCCTCGATCATCCTGTGGATCACGGCCATGCCGTCCCAGGCGCCCACCGAGGCGTAGTTGGCCACCGCATCGCTCGCCTTGGCCTTGAGCGCGGCGACGAACTTGCGGTTGGCCTCGGAGTCATGTGCGGCCGAGTAGTGGAACGCGGTGGTCAGGCCCAGCGCTGCGTCGCCGAACTTCTGCAGGTCGAACTCGTCGGTCTCGGCCGTACCGTAGAACGCCACGCCCGCCTGGCGCAGGCCGTTGTCGGCATAGGCCTTGACGAAGCCCAGGTTGGGCGGGCCGCCGGGCAGGAAGGTGTAGACCGCCTGGGCGCCGCTGGCCTTGATGCGCTGCACGAAGGGCGCGAAGTCAGTGGTCGCCATGGGCATGCGCACCGAGCTCACCACCTCGCCGCCACTCTTGACAAACTCCGCCTTGAAAGCGTTTTCCGCATCCACGCCGGGGCCGTAGTCCGTGACGGCCGTGACCACCTTTTTCACGCCGTTCCTGGCCATCCACTGCGCCAGCGGCACCGTCACCTGCCACAGCGTGTAGGAGGTGCGCACATAGTAGTCCGACTTCGCCGTGATGTCGGAAGCCGCGGCGTTGAAGATGACGGTGGGCGTCCTGGACTGCTGGATCAGCGGCGCCACGGCCAGCGCGTTGGGCGTGAACACGAAGCCGCCGAGGTAGTCGATCTTGTCCTTGACGATGAGCTCCTGCGCCAGGCTGCGCGTGCCGCTCGGGTTGGGGCCGCCGGTGTCGCGGTAGATGAGCTCCACGTCGTGGCCGGAGAGCTTGCCGCCCTGGATGGCGACATAGGCCTCCACCGCGTCCTTGAACAGCTTGCCGTAGTGCGCGTAGGGCCCGGAAAAGGGCCCCACGATGCCCACCTTGACGCTGGCGGCTTGCGCCTGCGCGGCACCGATGGCGACGGCGGCGGTGGCCAGGGCCCACTTGAATGCTTGCACGGGTTGTCTCCTTTGCCTGATGTGCCAGCCGCTGTCGGCGGCAGGGCGGTTTGATCTGGCGCAAATATATGGATAGAACCTTGATATATCAACTGATTGATCTACTAACTTACCCCTAGATCAACTCGTCGCACCGGGAGGTGTCTTGCAGGGTTGGGCTACAGTGGCGCAGCGGCCACCGCTTCTGGTGCCGCGCATGCAGTCCTTGTCCAAGCCACGCCAGCCATGCCTACCCGCCGCGCCTCTTCCGCCAAGACCGACACCGCCACGGCTACCGCGTTGGACGCGCCTGCCGGGATCGACCTGGACAACTACGTCCCGGCGTACCTGACCTGGATTGCCAACAAGCTCTCGCGTGGCGCCTCGCAGTACTACCTCGCCAACTTCGACGTGGGCATCGAGATCTGGCGCTGCCTGGTGCTGCTGGCCACGCAGGAGCAGGTCTCGGCGCAGCAGGTTTCCAAGGTCATCGGGCTGGACAAGGGTGCGGTAAGCCGCTGCTTCAAGGAAATGCAGTCACGCGGCTTCATCACCATGGGGCTGGATGCCAACGACGGGCGGCTGCGCATGGCCCGGCTCACGCCCAGGGGGCGCCGCCTGCACGACCAGATGATGGGCATGGCCCTGGCCAGGGAACAGGCGCTGCTGTCAGTACTCTCGGCCGAGGAGCGCAAGACGCTCGTGGGGCTGCTGCGCCGGCTGCACGAGAACCTGCCGGAGGTCGAGGTGGCCACGGAGCGCTATCTGCAGGAGCATGCGCCCGCGGCAAAGAAGCGCACACGCTCGGCTGCCGCCGGCGACAGCGCCAACGCCTGACTCCCCGCAACAAGGCGCGGCCACTCGGCCACAGGCAAGCTGCGCGACGCGCCGCTGGGGAGTCGAGTCCAACCTTGCCGGTCGGCGTCAGTCGTTGGAGTGCTGCGGCAACCCGGCACAGTTCCTGAGCGACCGTGCAGGCCCCGGAGCGCAGCAGGTACGCCAGCCTGGCGAACGCCTATTGGGCGGTGGCCACGAGTTGGCAGGCGCTCTTGCCAAAGCAAACGAGCCTGGGTCAGGCCACGGTCAGCTGCTGTTCTCGTTGCTGCGCCTCCTGCAGCAGTCGTGCAACGATGCGGCGGGCCCGCACGGCACCCACGTCGACGTGGATGTCCAGCCACGAGGCCTGCTGGCCGAACCGCACCATGTTGCGGTGCTGGGCCTCGATGACGAGCTTGTCCTCGTCGAAGGTGAAAGCGGTCTGTTCGATGACCGTATCGATCGTTTCGGGCATGTCTGGGTGCTTGTTGCTGGCCATGCTCCAGAAGTAATGCGCCGTGGTGTCCGTCTCGGGCGTGATGCCGTGAAAGCCGCGCATGTGAAAGCCGCCACGGTTCGGGTCGTCCAGTGCTCCCAGGCCTGGCTCGATGGCGCCTGTCCAGATGCGCAGATGCGTGACATCGAACTCGATCTCCTGCCACCGATCGCAGGTGTCGCCAAAGGGCCAGGCCGCCTTGTAGGTGGGCGGCGGAGGCGTGCCGGGCATCAGGCGCACGACCCTCACGCAGTCGCCCTCGGCCGTGACCTTCATCTCGGCATTCATGTGCTGCCGCGCGTTGCCGCCAATGGTCTTGAGGTGCACGTAGCCCAGGTGGCTCAGGTCCAGCAGATTGTCGTGGATGAGCTGGTAAGGCGCGTCGTAGTGATAGGCGCCGCTGCCGAACTTGTAGCGCGGATCGTCGTGATGCGGGTAGGCCGGGGCTTCCTTGGTCGGGGCAGCGCCCTCGGTCCTGGGCATCCAGATCCAGACGATCTGGTTCTTCTCCACCACCGTGTAGGACTTCACCCTGGCCTTGGCCGGGATGCGCTCCTGGCCGGGGATCTCGATGCAAGTGCCGCTGGGTGCATAGAGCATGCCGTGGTAGCCGCAGCGCACGCCCTGGGCCTCCACGGTGCCGCAGGACAGCGGCAGCGAGCGGTGGCAGCAACGGTCCTCCAGCGCTGCAACCTCGCCACTGCCGGTACGAAACAGGACGATGGGCTGGTTGAGCAGGCGCCGGGCAATGGGCTTGTCCTGAAGCTCCGAAGAGAAGCCGGCGACGTACCACTGGTCGAGCGGGAACTTCGTCATGTCGCCAACGGGTGCCTGGGCTTGAGAGCAGGTCATGGTCAGGGTTTCCTCAATCTGGGTTGACGGGATCAAAGGCTTTACAGGTCCAGCACCAGCAGCGGGCTGCTGGATCGGGAGCAGCACGGGGTGAATTGGTCGTTGCGCTCGTGCTCGGCATCGGTGAGGTACACGTCGCGGTGGTCCGGCGTGCCGTCGATGACGCGAGTGAGGCAGGTGCCACAGACGCCGGACTCGCACGAGGTGGGCACCTCCACGCCATGCGCGGCAAGAACCTCGGTCACGCTCTGGTCGGCAGGCACGTCCATCTCCTTGCCACTGCGGTGCAGGCGGATGCGAAAGCGCTGCTCGGCAGTGCCGGAGGGAGCAGGGGCGGCGAAGAACTCGCGATGCAGCCTCTCCTCAGGCCAGCCGCTGGCGCGGGCCGTATCGAGAACGTGGTCGATGAAGCCGGCCGGGCCGCAGACGTACAGCCGCGTGCCAGCAGGCGCACGTGCGAGCACCGCGGGAATATCCAGGCGCGCCGAGACCGGGTCGCTGTCGAAATGCAGCTGCGCACGGTGGCTCCACGCCGCAGTGGTGACGCGTTCGAGGAAGGCGGTGCGCTCGGGTGAGCGTGTGCAGTAATGCAGCTCGAAGGCACCTCCCGCCAAATGGAGCTGCTCAGCCATGGCCAGGATGGGCGTGATGCCGATGCCGCCAGCCAGCAGCAAGTACTGCGGCGCCGGCATGAGCGCGAAATGGTTGCGCGGCGCGCTGATGGCAAGACGATCCCCGGGTTGCACACGCCCGTGCACAGCCACGGAGCCCCCGCGCGACGCCGGATCCTTGAGCACCGCGATCACGTAGCGGTGACGCTCGGAAGGCTCGTTGCACAGCGAGTACTGCCGCACCAGGCCGTCGCCGACGTGGACGTCGATGTGTGCGCCGGCTTCGAAGGACGGCAGCGCTGATCCGTCGGCGGCGACAAGCTCGAGACGGCAAATGTCCTGGGCCTCGGTGATCCTGGACGCGACGGTGACTGAAAGGGTGCTCATGGTGGTGCTCGCAGGCGGGCCGTCTCGGCAATCGGCGGCCCGCCACGCTGGGTCTTGATGGAGCGAAGAATAGACAAATGCTATATATTCATCAACTAGTTGATTTATCAAAACTGTCGGGGTTTTCCCGAGCCGATTGATTTTCGCGCTGGCGGCTTGGGGCTCCTCCGAGGCTGTGGCAGCCCTTCACCGTGGCGGACCCTGCCGCCGCAGCGCATCGAGTGCCAGCCACAGGAGATCTCGCGCTCGGGTCAGGACGCGCACGCGTGGGTGTTCTTTGCCGGCAGGGTCGCCGCGCGCGACGCCCGGCGCCTGGGCACCACGCTCATCAGCCATGTCTGCGGCCGCACACGCCGGCTGCAGCTGAACTCCTATGACCGGCTCTTCCCCAACCGAACTGTTGCGCCAATGGCAGGAGCGACTGCAGGCCTTCCTCGGCGTCGAAAAGAGGGCCGTCGGCGTCATCGGCGGCGGCAAGGCCCGGCCCACCGGGCACATCGACGTCGCGGTGATGCAGTCGCTCTACCGCCAGGGGAAGGTCGACGAGCGCGTCGCGCAGTACGGCCACGTCATCGTCGACGAGTGCCACCACGTCGGCGCCGCGTCCTTCGACACCCTGCTGCGCCACGTCAAGGCCAGGTACGTGCTGAGGCTCACCGCCACACCCCTGCGCCCCGACGGCCAGCAGCCGGTCATCTTCATGCAGTACGGGCCGGTGCGCCACACCGCGCAGCGGCCGGCCAGCGCGCCACAGGACCTGGAGGTCGTGCCGCGCTTCCTGTCCACGCGCCTCGACGTGGCGGCCGACGCCGCCATCCAGGAGGTATTCCGTTGCGTGGCTGCCGACGCAGCGCGCACGGACGCGATCGCAGCCGAGGTGGAAGCCGCCTGCCGGCAGGGCCGCAAGGTGCTCGTGCTCACCGAGCGCATCGACCACCTCGATGCCATCGCATCCCGGCTGGCGGCCTGCGCCGCGCCGCTGTTCGTGCTGCATGGGCGCATGTCACGCAAGGAGCGCAACGCGCTGCTCGACGCCCTCGATGTGCTGCCGCCGGATGCCGCGCGCGTGCTGCTGGCCACCGGCCGTCTGATCGGCGAAGGCTTCGACCACCCGCCACTGGACACCCTGGTGCTCGCCATGCCCGTGTCCTGGAAGGGCACGCTGCAACAGTACGCGGGCCGGCTGCACCGTGAGCACGCGACCAAGGCCGGTGTGCGCATCATCGACTTCGTGGACGCCGGCCACCCGGTGCTGCTGCGCATGTGGGACCGGCGCCAGCGCGGCTACCAGGCCATGGGGTATCGGATTGCCGACAGCGGTTCTCTGCTTACCGAGTAACCGATGTGCGCCGTTGCATGGTCAACCACCACAATGCGATTTATGTGAAATTGGATGCATAGACATCAATCTAATGGCGGTACAAGACGTATGCGGGCGTTGTCGTGATCGGTTTCCTTCAGCACGCATTGTCATTTCCGTTCCCTGACTGACGGCGTGTACCGCAGCAGCTTCAACGGCGGCTGCGGGCACCGGAGGATGGCGTCGAGCATGGCACGGCGAGCCTGTAGAGCACCACTCTCGGGCATCTTGTCTCGGCAGTGCCATGGAAATGGCATGACCACGCGTTTCACCCGTGCGCGGTCGGGCCACGCCTTCAGTCGTAGCTATAGAAGCCGCGTCCGCTCTTTCGACCCAAGCGGCCGGCCTGGACCATCTCGCGCAGCAACGGCGCGGGGCGGTACTTCGTGTCGCCGAAGCCCTCGTGGAACACCTCCATGATGCTGAGCATGGTGTCCAGCCCGATCAGGTCCGCCAGCGCCAGCGGGCCGATGGGATGGTTGCAGCCCAGCTTCATGCCCGCGTCGATGTCTTCGGCCGTGGCCAGGCCCTCCTGCAGCACGAAGATGGCCTCGTTGATCATCGGGCACAGGATGCGGTTGACCACGAAACCGGGGCTGTTCTTCACCGTCACCGGCGTCTTGCCCACCGCTTGCGCGAAGGCCGCGGCCAGCGCGTGCGTCTCGTCGGAGGTCTGCAGGCCGCGGATCAGCTCCAGCAGCCCCATCAGCGGCACCGGGTTGAAGAAGTGCATGCCGATGCAGCGCTCGGGCTTGTCCAGCACCGCGGCCAGCTGCGTGATGGAGATGGACGAGGTGTTGGACGCGATCACGGCCTCGTCTCCGACGATGCCCTCGACCTGGCGCAGGATGCGCAGCTTCAGGTCGGGGTTCTCGGTGGCGGCCTCGATGACGATCTGCGCGTCCTTGAGCGCCGCGTAGTCGGTGCTGCCCTGCACGCGGGCCAGGGCCTCGTCCTTCTGCGCGGCCGTGAGCTTTTCCTTCTTGACCAGGCGCTCCAGGCTGCCAGCGAGCGTCTTCACGCCGCGCTGCACCGCCTCGTCCGAGATGTCCACCATCACTACCTGCAGCCCGGCCACGGCGCACACCTGCGCGATGCCGTTGCCCATGGTGCCCGCTCCAATGACACCGATGCGTTCAAGCTTCATGTTGTTCCTTTCGTCTACTTTAAAAATTGAAAACTGCATGTTTGGTCGGCACTTCATGCGTAAGGTGCACAGTGCGCCACGGTCACGAAGGTGCCCTGGCTCAAGCTTCCCGCCTTGCCATGGCTCGCTCACAGCCGCTATCGACCGACCTCGATAAACCACTCGTTGCAGGCGTCGGTGTGCAGGCTGTGGCAGTTCCCGTACGCGGTAATCAGCGCTACCTCATCATGGCAGCAAGCCAGCGTCGGCACCACTTGACCTAACGTACTGCCATCGATCTGGCAGCCACGTCGCGCGGCCTACAAGCCGCGAGTTCTCTCCGCCCAGTGCGACGGCCTGTGCGTGGGGCCATCGACGAAGAGGCCTGAAAACACGCTCGCGAGCGTTACCCCGGCTGGTCGAGAAGGCCGATGCGGACTCGCCCGAGCAGTGCAGGCCGAACCGGCAAGCAGCCGCTTGGGACCACAGGGCCTGCGCGCGCGGTGTCCGGACTGACCGCTGCGATGCTTCACGGACGTGGATGATGCCAACGGCCCTGGGAACAACTGCAGTACAGGCTCCGCCTGCAAGCCAAGCGACATGGCTACCAAGCTCGATCTTGGGCAGCGAACGCGGGCCCTCTTGGGGCCGCCCACTAGCGAACAATACGTGCTGGCAGCGACGGGCGCCAAGCCATCTGGCCGCCTGCTACAGGTTGGCTGCCCGAGGTGGAAGGCGGGCCGGCTCAGCCATGGAGAACGCAAGAAACAGGTTCACTTTAGTAGACAGTTTTTCTAAAACTGTCTTATATTATCGCGGACGCTGGCGGCGTTCCTGATGAGCAGGCGGGCTTGGCATGCTGAGCGGCATGTGTCTCGACACGCATTGACATGTCGGCTGCGGGCTCATCTACGGCGACGGTGGGCGCGAAGTCAACTTGAACCCAGCAGCAATGCGCACACCATCGTCATTGGCCGGCCATCCACTGACACTGACGATCACCAATGAATGGCGAAGCGCGGCAGGATTCGGTCCGCTCTTTCTCCAGCGCCCTTGAAGAGTGCATGAGCGAATCACCGCGTCCGTCCCGTCCAATCGCTGTGGCCATCGTTGCGTTGGTCTGCTTCAATTTTGCATCGTACGTATGCAACGGACTCCCGCTTGCCGTGCTGCCGGGCTACGTGCTCAAGGAGCTGGACTTCAGCTCCGTGCTTGTTGGCGTTGTGATCGGCACACAGTACATCGTGTCGTTGCTGTCCAGGCCACTGGCTGGAAACGTTGCGGACCGGTTCGGGGCGAAGACTGCAGTGCTGTGCGGCCTGACCGGGCTGGTCGTGACCGGAGGGCTTACCGGCTTGGCGGTGTTGCTGAGCAATGCTCCGGCACTGAGCCTTTGCCTGCTGCTTGCTGCGCGGGCGGTCCAGGGTGCGTCCGCAGCTCTGATTTCCACGCCGTGCTGCACATGGGCCATCGGCCTGCATGGCACCTCGCAGGCCACGCGTGTAATGTCCTGGAACGGAATTGCCTCCTATGGAGGTACGGCCGTCGGTGCGCCCGTCGGTGTGCTCGTGCACCAGCACTTCGGTATGGCGGGGATTGGCCTTTCCTTGGCCGTGCTGGGCCTCACCGCACTGGGCTACGCGCTGACCAAGCAGGCTGCTCCGCTGGTACCGGGAAAGCGGCTGCCGTTTGGCAATATCTTTTTCTCCGTCCTTCCGAACGGCCTTGCCTTGGCGTGCAGTTCAGTGGGATTCGGCAGTCTCACGGCGTTCGTCGCCCTGTACTTCGACCGCCTGGGTTGGGCCAATGCAGCCTACTGCCTTACGGGTTTCGGCATCGCTTTCATCGTGGCCCGACTCTCGACGCCCAACGTGGTCCCGCGCTTCGGAGGCTATCGGGTGGTGTCTGCCTGCATGGCCATCCAGACCGTCGGCCTGCTGCTGATCTGGCTGGCTCCTGTGCCCGCGGTAGCGGTTCTGGGAGCCATGCTGACCGGTCTTGGTGTCTCCTGGGTCTATCCGGGACTGGGCGTAGAGACATTGGCACGCACTCCGGAAGCCAGTCGAACTTCAGCGCTGAGTACGCTTTCCCTGTTCTTCGATCTTGCAGTCGGGATGGCAGGCCCACTGATGGGATTGGTAGCTACCGGCCTTGGCTTTCCATCGGTGTTCCTGGTTGCAGCCATGTTGTCATCGCTTGGCCTGATCTGCGTGCTTCGGATGCACCGCAGGCATCTGCACGAACGAAGCCTCCCACCAGCGCAGACAGCCAACCGGCCCGCTGCGTGACTTGAATGCTCATGCGACCAAAGGCCGTGTTAGCCAGGCTCGTGTTGCAAGGCCACCCGACGTATCGATGAAACGCGCACAGCTATCGCCATGAGGGTTTTCACGAGTTCGACCTTTCCCACACGCTTTCATCATAAAAGCGCCACAAAGTTGAGAAAACAACAATGAAAATGTTTAGAAAGTTGCGTCCCGTGGCCCTGCTTGTTGCAGGGCTGGCATCTGCAGCGCTCTCGACGTCCGTGGCAGCTGCGGGCTACCCTGACCGGATGCTGACGTTCGTCACGCCCTTCACTGCAGGTGCAGCACCTGATGTGTTGGTGCGCGCACTGGCCGCCGAGGTTGCCAGGACCTCAGGTGTCCAGGCAATCGTGGAGAACAAGCCTGGGGCCAGCTCGATGCTGGCAGCGCAGACCGTAGCGAAAGCGTCCGCGGACGGGTACACGATCCTGGTCACGGGCAACGTTGCCTTCACCGGCAACCCGCATGTATTCAAGAAACTGAGCTACGACCCGGTGGCGGACTTCACGCCGGTCAATACCGTTGCCAAGGGCCCGATGATCCTGTACGTCAACCCGGAAAAGCTGCCGGTGCGCCGCATCAGCGATTTCATTGAACTGCTGCGGAAACAGCCGGGTAAGTACACATTTGCCTACACGAGCATCACCAGCCGACTGCCGGCAGAGGTGTTGCGCAAGTCGGCCGGTCTGGACATCGTCGGCATACCGTACCGCAGCGGCAACGCGGCGATGCCGGATCTGATCAGCGGCCAGGTCGACATGGCATTCACGGACCTGTCCGGGATGCCACACGTGCGTTCAGGCAAGCTGGTGGCCATCGGTGTGACCGATACGGCGCGCAGCCCGTTCGCTCCAGACCTGCCGACCTTCGAAGAAGCTGGCGTCAAGCGCATGGACATCAGTTTCTGGCTGGGGGCGTATCTGCCAGCGAAGGCACCGGCCGACGTGGTGCGACGACTTGGCGAGCTCCTGGAAAAGGCCTCCCGCAGCGCCGAGGCTACGGCTGCCTATGCCAAGCTGGGCACCGTTCCTTTTTTCTTGCCGCCCGGCCGATTCGCGAAGTTTCAAGCTGACGAAAGCGCCTCGTGGGGCCAGATCGTCCGCGACGCGGGCATCCAGCCCGAGTGACGCGCGCTCGCGGCCGCTGACGGCCAACCGGCTTCACAGTGCCCGCTGTTCTTGGGCCGGGCATTGAGGCCACATGCGCCTACGCCGTTGCCATTCGCCTATGAACTGCACTGCGGTCCCATCCGCAATGCCGCGGCTGCTCAGCATCGCCGGCGTCATCCGGTGAGAAGACCTTCATTTTTTCGGGGAGTTACATGTGTATCAAACACGTCCTGTCCGCTGTCATGTTGGCCGCAGGCGCGGGCCTGGCGTCCGCGCAATCGTCCGTGGTCCTGTTCGGAAAGATCGATTCCGGCTATGTCAACAAGATCGGCACGAAGACGGCCAGGGGCGACAAGGGGCTTGGCGAAGGCGCACAAAGCCGCTTCGGACTGCGGGGCTCGGAGAACCTGGGCAACGGCCTGAGCGCGTTCTACTGGCTGGAGAATCGCTTCAAGTCTGACACTGGCGAGCTGACCACGGCACGGTTCTTCCAAGGACAGTCGATTCTCGGGTTGAAGGGCCCCTGGGGTACCGTAACGATGGGGCGCGACTACATCGCTGGCTACGTCGAGGTGCAGATGGCACCCGACCCGTTCATCCACACCGGCGTCTCGTCAATGGTTGCGTTTGGCAATGGCAATATCGGCACGGTACGCAACGATGGCGCCATCAGCTACAAGGTCGAGTCCGGACCTTTGAGTTTCGTGGCGCAATGGGCACGCGACACGAATCCGAACTCGGCTACCCTGCCAGGGCCGCTAACCGCCGAGCATCCCGTGGGTGCCAGCGCCTGGTACCAAGCAGGACCGCTTTTCCTGGGCTACAGCTACGAGAACCCGGGCGGCGTGCATGACGTTTGGCACTTCGCTGCAATGCGCGCGGTGCTCGGTCCGGTGACGCTGTCCGCCGGCTACGGTCAGGGTGAGACGAACACCCAGGAGGAGCGCCGCAGCTGGGTTGTGGGTGCTCACATGCCCGTCGGTGGGGGACGCCTGAAGGTCGTTTACGGTGACCTGAGAAACACCAGCGCCAGCCTCCCGATCAGCCGCAAGATGGCACTAGGCTACAACTACAACTTCTCCAAGCGCACCTTCGTCTACCTGAACATCGCGCGGGACCGCGATGCTACGGCAGACCGCAACGGATTTGACGTAGGGGTGCAGCACAACTTCTGAAGCGGCCTGGTGCCTTGCCCCTTTCAGCCCAGGCTCTGCAGTGATGCGTGATAGCACTCGTCCCATGCTTGTCCACTGCCAACGCTGACACCCACGCGACGCAGCAGCCCGTCGGCCAAGCCATAGACGAGGCCGTGGACCTCAATGCGCTGACCGCGGTACCAAGCCCGGCGCAAGATGGTGGTGCGGCACACGTTGGCCACTTGCTCGATGACGTTGAGCTCGACCAAGCGCTTGCTGCGTGTTTCGTCATCCAACGCCGCTCCCAGGCGCAACTCGTGCTTGAAGGCGACGTCCTCGATATGGCGCAGCCAGTTGTCGGCCAAGCCCGCGGAGCGCTTCTCGGCCACAGCCTGCACGCCACCGCAACCGTAATGGCCTACCACCATGACGTGTTCGACCTTGAGGGTTTCCACCGCGTACTGCAGTACCGATAGGCAGTTCAGGTCCGAATGCACCACCACGTTGGCAATGTTGCGATGCACGAAAACCTCGCCGGGTGCAAGACCCACGATTTCGTTGGCCGGTACCCGGCTGTCAGAACAGCCGATCCACAGGTAGCGTGGTGTTTGCTGGCGAGCCAGCCGCGTGAAGAAGTCCGGGTCGGCCTGCACGCACTGGCGCGCCCAGGCCCGGTTGTTGGCAAAGATGGCGTCGAGGCTGCACATCGGTGCCTCACACGGTTGCGTGACGCCTGGGCCAAGGGTGGAAAGATGCGTCATGGGAAATCCTTGTAAAAGTCATGCGCATGGCGGTCAGGCAGCCGCGCGCGCTGCCTGCGCAGGGGTCGATGTGGGCGCCGGAACAGTGGCGTAGAACTCGGCCAGCAGCTTGCGCTGCTGTGCGTGGGCTGCCTCGGCGTTGTGCTCCTTCACATGGCCATAGCCGCGAACCCCTTGGGGCAGACGAGCCAATGCCAGCGCCGTAGGCAAGCGTTCCTTCGTGAGCATGCCGACGACCTGGCACATCAGCAGCTCGAACTTGCCGATGGCTGAGCGCTCGCCACGGCGCTCGGCGGTGTAGCCGAAAACGTCCAGCGGCGTGCCACGCAGGCGCCTGGCCTTGGCAAGGACCTTGTAGGCGGTGGCGATCCACGGCCCATAGGCTTGCTTGATCAGGTGGCCCTGTGCATCCCGCTTGGAGAACAGCGGCGGTGCCAGGTGAAAGCGCAGCTTGTAATTACCCTCGAACTGGGAAGCGACACGATCGAAGAACCCGGTCTCAACGTACAGCCGCGCTACCTCGTACTCGTCCTTGTACGCCATGAGCTTGTACAGGCTCACCGCCACCTCGCGCGCCAGGCGGTCCGTGCCGGTGCGCTGTTTCTCGGCCGCCGCGATCTGGCGCACGAAGCTCTCATAGCGCCTGGCATAGGCTGCGCTCTGGTAGGCGACAAGGCGCCTCGTGCGGTCCTCGATCAGTGCTTCCAGCCCGGGGGTGCGCGTGGGCATCGTCACCACCGCGGTGGGCCTGTCCAGCCCGGCGGCCTGCTGCACGAGTCCCAAATCCAGTGCAGCCTGCCTGCCCCAAGCGAACGCTGCCTTGTTCATCGGCACCGCAGCGCCGTTGAGCTCGATGGCACGCATGAGGGACGCCTCCTGCAGCGGAATCCAGCCCTTCTGCCAGGCATAGCCCAGAACGAACACGTTGGTCGCCACGGCGTCGCCCATCAGCGCGGTGGCCATCGCCGTGGCGTTGAGGGCTTCGACCGACTGTGCTGCATCACGCACGCGCTGCAGCATCGCGTCGGGCGAGGTTTGCCAGTCTGGATCCTGCGTGAAGGCACCGGTGGGCGCCACGTCGGTATTCATCACGGCACGCGTGCGCGTGGCATCCATGGTGCTGATCGCATCCTTGCCTGCGCCCACCATCAGGTCGCAGCCCAGCACCACGTCGGCCTGCTTCGCGGCGACCCGCGCGGCATGCAGCCCGGCAGGCGTGGCGGCCAGACGCACATGGGACATCACGGCACCCCCTTTTTGTGCCAGGCCTGCCATGTCCAGCACCAGCACGCCCTTGCCTTCCAGGTGCGCGGCCATGCCCATGAGCGCGCCGATGGTCACCACGCCCGTCCCGCCCACGCCCGTCACCACCACGTTGCACGGCGCTTCGAGCGCGGGCAGCACGGGTGCCGGCAGGTTCTCCGGCGGCGTTGCCTTGGACTTGGCAGGCTTGCGCAGCGCGCCGCCCTCGACCGTAACGAAGCTCGGGCAGAAGCCCTTCACGCAAGAGTAGTCCTTGTTGCAAGAGCTCTGGTCGATCTGACGCTTGCGGCCCAGCGGGGTTTCCAGCGGCAGGATGGAGACGCAGTTGGACTGCACGCCGCAGTCGCCGCAGCCCTCGCACACCTCCTCGTTGATCACGACACGCTTGGGCGGATCGACGAGCTGCTTCTTCTTGCGCCGGCGCCGCTTCTCGGCCGCGCAGGTCTGGGCGTAGACGATCACGGAGACGCCCTGCTTCTCGCGCAAGTCTCGCTGCAGCTCGTCCATGGCGTCGCGGTGGCTGACGGCCACGCCCGCGGGCAGTCCGCCCATGCGCTGGTAGAGCTCGGGCTCGTCAGAGACGAGGTGCAGGTGCTCCACGCCCTCGGCGGCGAGCTGCTGCAGGATCTGCGGCACGGTGGGCGAGCCCTCCACGGGCTGGCCGCCGGTCATGGCCACCGCGTCGTTGACCAGGATCTTGTAGGTGATGTTCACGCCCGCGGCCTTGGCCGCGCGGATCGCGAGCGACCCCGAGTGCATGTAGGTGCCATCACCCAGGTTGGCGAAGATGTGGGGCGTAGAGGTGAACGGCGCCTGGCCGATCCAGCTCACGCCCTCGCCGCCCATCTGCGTGAAGGTCTCGGTGCGGCGGTCCATCCATTGCGCCATGTAGTGGCAGCCGATGCCGGCCACGGCGCGCGAACCTTCCGGCACCTTGGTACTGGTGTTGTGCGGACAGCCCGAGCAGAAGTACGGCAGACGCTGCTGCGACCCTGGCTCCTGGCGGGTAAATCCGTCCGCAGCCAGACAGGGAACCAGGTAGCCACGCGCCTTCCCGGGCAGCGAGTCGCTGCCGAATACCTTGGCGATGCGCGCGGCGATCACGTTGGCGATTGCCGCCGGCGTGAGTTCGCCGTTGGGCGACAGCAGGATGCCGTCGTGCGGCACCTTGACCCATTCGCCCGTCTCGTCGTACTTGCCGACCACGCGGGGACGCGAGGCGATCGGGGCGTTGTAGAGCTGCTCCTTGAGCTGGTACTCGATGATTTGGCGCTTCTCCTCGACCACCAGGATCTCGTCCAGCCCTTCGGCGAACTCGCGGATGCACTCGGGCTCCAGCGGCCAGGACACGCCGATCTTGAGCAGCCGGATGCCAAGCCGCTGCGCGCTGCCTTCGTCGATGCCCATCATGGCCAGCGCCTCGCGCACGTCGAGGTAGCTCTTGCCGGTGGTGACGATGCCCAGCTTCGCGTTGGGCGCCGCCCAGTCCTGGCGGTTAAGCCGGTTCAGGCGCACGTACTCCAGCAGCGCATAGAGGCGCTCGCGCTGCAGCCGGTTCTCCTGCTCCAGCGGCGGATCGGGCCAGCGGATGTGGAAGCCGTCGCTGGGGATCGGGTAGGTGTCGGGCACCTTGATCTCCACGGCCATCGGATCGATCTCAAAGGAGGAGGACGACTCGATGGTGTCGCTGATGGACTTGAAGCCCACCCAGCAGCCCGAGTAGCGCGACATGGCCCAGCCGTGCAGGCCGAACTCGATGAACTCGCGCACGCCCGAGGGGTTGAGCACAGGGATCATGGCGGCGATGAAGGCGTGCTCGCTCTGGTGCGGCAGGCTCGACGACTTGCAGGAATGGTCGTCACCCGCAACGAGCAGCACGCCGCCGTGTTGGGAGCAGCCGGCGATGTTGCCGTGCTTGAAGACGTCGCCGCTGCGGTCCACCCCGGGGCCCTTGCCGTACCACAGCGAGAACACGCCATCGACCTTGGCGTTGGGGTCGAGGTTGACCATCTGCGTGCCCCACACGGCAGTGGCAGCCAGTTCCTCGTTGAGGCCGGGAACGAACTTGATGTCGTGCTGGGCAAGGTGTTTCTTGGCCTTCCACAGCTCCTGGTCCACCGCACCCAGCGGTGAGCCACGATAGCCCGAGACGAAGCCAGCGGTGGTCAGGCCGGCTGCGGCATCGCGGGCCTTTTGCGCCATCAGCAGCCGCACCAGGGCCTGGGTGCCGGTCATGTAGACGCGGCCCCTGGGCAGGGTGTACTTGTCTTCGAGCGTGACAGGGGCTAGGAGCTCGGGCTTGTCCATCAATTTTTGTCGATCGTTGTCGATGCCTGGGGCATCAGAGAGGACCTGGTTCGGCCGCGTCCGCAGTAGATCCACTGGCCTGCACAGCGGCGCCTGGCATGGCAATCAGACACGGCACGACAGGCAGGGAATTCAACGCAGTGCCAGCCTGCGCATGTGCGCGGCTCCATGCATGTCGACTCTCGACAGCATCGATTCGATGAAGTCACAGCGGCGTCTGCCGCAGTACCTGTATGCCAATTGAAGGCACTGGCGCCGAGAGGCCATGTCGCTGCTCCATGGAGGCTGTGAGTCATGTCGCCTGCCGGAGTCGATTTCGGCAGGCCCTTCCGCATGTCAACTGGCGCACCGGCGTTTCGTGACATTTACGTCGATTGTGTTCAATTCAACAGCCATAGTCATCAGTAGATTCCTGTGGCGTCACATTGGTTTTGCTCATGGTTGGCTGCCGGCTCACATCAACTCGTTCCACGCCGTTCTGCATCGCTGCCACATCGGTGCATCCGCGAGTGACGGCCAGAGAAAGCGTGGGTGTCGTAGGCAGCAAGCGCGCCTCGGCAGCAACCAGACGCCATGCCTGTCGAGTTGCAAGCTGAAAGCAGCCGGCCGCTGTGGGGTGTGACTCCAACTCCGGACGGCTGCTCGTGCGACACACGTCAGCGATGTCGCTATGCCGGACTTGCAGCGGTCGCACATCGGTCGTTGTGCTCGGTGTCCGGGATGCCCGGGCAGACCGGGAACTACACCGCACACGGTCGGTGTCAACGCACAATCGTCCTCTCGCGCCAGGAGAAAGAGGACGCAAAAACCCTATGCCACGGGGCCAATGCCAGCGCGCAACCGAGTCGTCGTGCGGCCTAAGCCATGGCGGGTCGTGCACAGCTTGCCCTGGCTCGGCGCCAGGACATCACCCATGGTCCGGCAAGGCGTTTAGACCGCTTTGCTCGACGCCCAGCCTTTCCTTGCATGTCTTCGAATGGGTGGGGCTATCTGTAGGCCTACATCTATCGCGGAGCGTGCACAAGCCTGAGCGGGGGACCGGCGTACGCGATGAGCAGTCGGCTGCTTGCGCACTCCCCGAATGCACTGCCCGCCCGCAACGGTCCCTACATCCTCAGGACATCGGTCAACGCTTCCCTGGCAGCGTTGCAGCCCACGCCGCATGCGTCTCGGATCGGGTTCGCCCGCCTTCTGAAACATGGACTTGTTTTGTGGCGACATCCGTCAGGTGTAGGCAAAAGTAATTGCGCCCACGGGATGAAGTCGCTGCCCTCAGGCACCGGTCCGACAACACGGGCAGGACGGCATTGCATTCGATAGGTGGAAACCCTATCATGGGTTTCCACTAATGACGCGATGCCGTACAGGACGTCGTGTGTCGGAAGAACCTCATGTCTTCGATCGCCCTGCCCCCGTCCCTGCCGTCTCAGAGTTTTGGCCGGCGCAGCAAGTTGTCCTGGCTCGAGGTCTCTCGCCCAGCAGGATACCGAGCGGCGGTGCCGCTGCGTCGCTCGCTGCTGGAGCGGCTGTCAGACTTCCTGCTGCAGTCGCGCATCGATTGGGCAACGGACGGTCACGCGGCTGACGTCATGGGCCGGGAAGCGCGTTAGAAGCGGCTACCGAGTTCCTGGGTCGCAGCTCTATGGTAGGCACCGCCTGCAGCGCGAGATACAGTCCCTCTCATTTTCGGGGTTTGAGCCACCAACTGGTCATATCGGTTGTTTGGTCAACGTCTTTTTTCAAGCAGGGACAGAAATTCACGCCGCAATGTCGGATCGGTCAGAAAGGCGCCGCGCATGACGCTGTTGGTCATGGTGGAGTCCATATCCTTCACGCCACGCCAGTGCATGCAGAAATGATCCGCCTCCATGACGACGGCCAGCCCGTCTGGACGGGTCTTCTCCTGTAGCAGGTTGGCCACCTGAGTAACGGCCTCCTCCTGGATCTGGGGCCGGCTCATGATCCAGTCGGCAAGTCGAACATACTTGGACAGGCCAATCAGGTTCGAGTCCTGGTTCGGCATCAGCCCGATCCACAGCTTGCCGATGATCGGGCACAGGTGATGCGAGCACGCGCTGCGCACTGTGATGGGCCCGACGATCATCAATTCATTGAGCCCCTCCGCGTTCGGGAACTCGGTGACCGGCGGTTGCGCGGCATAGCGGCCCCGGAAAATCTCGTGCACGTACATCTTGGCGACCCGCCGTGCCGTCTCCCTGGTGTTGTGATCGCTCTCGGTATCGATGACGAGGCTTTCAAGCACACCACTCATCTTTTCCTGAACTTCGTCGAGCAACTGCTCGAGCTCGCCAGGTTCGATGAACGCCGCAATGTTGTCATTGGCGTGATAACGCTTACCCGCGGCCCGGATCCGTTCTCGGATCCTGACCGACATCGGGATGCCTTCATCGAAGGGCACCTGGCGCCCTGGATGCCCGATGCACTTTGCGACGGCCTCGTCAGTATGGCTGGGCCCGGACGCCTTCTCACGCGTTTGGCCGTTTCCCGCCAGGCGGGTGGCTTCATCAGCTGCTGTGGTCAAAGAAATCATGGTATCTGCCAGGGATTTTCTGGTGTGGTGTGCCAGTTGTGCCAGCACATGTCTGTCATGCGCATGATTGAATCTTCTCTTGCCATGCGGTACCGGCGGGTTACCGACCACCCTCGTGAACTGCTCTACAACTCCGGCGTGCAGCGTGTGGAACATGACCACAAGGAGGTCGGCGGCGCATTGATGCAAAAGCGCAACGTGCCTCTATTCATGGACGCGTGGCTGCTTCATTGCAGTTCAAGGGCCGCCCCCTGGGCAAATAGAGACGGCTGCTGCTGCATGTCAGACTCTTTCAATAATGGCCGCGATGCCCTGGCCGCCACCGATGCACATCGTCACCAGTGCGTAGCGCCCGCCACGGCGTTGCAGTTCATGAAGGGCCTTGATGGTGATGATGGCCCCGGTGGCTCCGATGGGGTGACCCAGCGAGATACCCGAACCGTTTGGGTTGACCTTGGCCGGATCGAAGCCGAGGGCCTGTGCCACGGCACAGGCCTGCGCTGCAAAGGCCTCGTTGGCTTCGATAACGTCCATATCCTGGAGGGCCAAGCCTGCTCGCTCCAGCGCCAGACGGGTTGCCGGAACGGGCCCCAGGCCCATCAGCTTGGGGTCGACACCTGCATGTGCATAGGCCACCAGTCGCGCCATCGGCTGCAGACCGGCAGACTTCACGGCGTCCGCCGTGGCGAGCACCACGGCGGCGGCGCCGTCGTTCAACCCAGAGGCATTGCCGGCGGTCACCGTGCCGTCCTTGGCGAAAGCTGGTTTCATCTTGGCCAGCTGTTCGAGCGACGTGTCGGCACGCACGTGCTCGTCAGTGTCGAACACCACGGTGCCCTTGCGCGTGGCGATCTCCACCGGAACGATTTGCTCCTTGAAGCGCCCCTCTGCAAGCGCCTGAGCGGCCCGCTGATGGCTCTGCACGGCCAGAGTGTCCTGAGCCTCGCGTGAGATGCCTTCACGCACGGCAACGTTTTCGGCCGTGATGCCCATGTGAATCTTGTGGAAGGGGTCCTGTAGCACCCCCAGCATGTAGTCCTGGATCTGGGTGTCACCCATGCGGGCGCCCCAGCGGGCGGCGGGCAACAGATACGCTCCCCGGCTCATCGACTCCGCGCCAGCACCGATGGCAACCTGCGCATCGCCCAGCAGGAGGGTCTGCGCCGCCGACACGATGGCTTGCAGGCCGGAGCCGCACAGGCGGTTGACATTGAAGGCAGGCACTTCCTGAGGAAGCCCAGCATCGAGAGCGGCCACCCGGGAGAGGTAGGCGTCGCGCGGCTCGGTCGGGATCACGTTGCCCATGGCGACATGCCCCACGCGGTCTGGCTCGACACCGCTGCGCCGCAAGGCCTCACGCACGACCGTGGTGGCCAGTAGGCTCAGCGGCACGTCCTTGAGCGAGCCGCCAAATGTGCCGATCGCGGTACGAGCCGCGCCAACAACGAAGATATCCTTGTTCATCATGAAATTCCCTGTGCTGAAGTGGCTGATGTGAACTGCTTGGGTTGCCTGCGGCTTGCGGGCGAATCGGCGTCGACGCCGTCAAGCGGTAAGTGCCGGGATGCCCGGTGTACGTCTGGGGACGAGGATTTGCGTCTGCTGTAGCGGCACTGCTTGCCGGTCACTCCACGGCCTTGACCATGTCCTCCACGACCTTCTTGGCGTCCCCGAAGACCATCATGGTCTTGTCCATGTAGAACAGCTCGTTGTCCAGGCCGGCGTAGCCGGCGGCCATCGAGCGCTTGTTCACGATCACGGTCTTGGCCTTGTAGGCCTCCAGGATCGGCATGCCGTAGATGGGGCTGCCCTTTTGCAGCGCGGCCGGGTTCACCACGTCGTTGGCCCCGAGGATGATGGCCACGTCGGCCTGGCCGAACTCGCCGTTGATGTCCTCCATCTCGAAGACCTGGTCGTAAGGCACCTCGGCTTCCGCGAGCAGCACGTTCATGTGCCCCGGCATGCGCCCGGCCACCGGGTGGATGGCGTACTTCACCGTGATGCCCTTGTGCGTGAGTTTTTCGGCCAGCTCCTTGACCGCGTGCTGCGCGCGCGCCACGGCCAGGCCGTAGCCCGGGACGATCACCACGGTTTCCGCGTTGCCCAGGATGAAGGCCGCGTCGTCGGCGCTGCCGCTCTTGACGCTGCGCTGCTCCTGTTCGCCCTGGGCCGCGGCGGCCGTGTCGCCGCCGAAGCCACCCAGGATCACGTTGAAGAACGAGCGGTTCATGGCCTTGCACATGATGTAGCTCAGGATCGCGCCCGAGGAGCCCACCAGCGAGCCGGCAATGATCAGCATCGAGTTGTTGAGGCTGAAGCCGATGCCCGCGGCGGCCCAGCCCGAGTAGCTGTTGAGCATCGACACCACCACCGGCATGTCGGCGCCGCCGATGGGGATGATGATCAGCACGCCCAGCATGAAGGACAGCGCCAGCATCACGAAGAAGGCCGTCCAGCTCTCGGTGAACATGAACACCAGCCCCAGCGCGATGGTCGAGAGGCCCAGCACCAGGTTGAGCATGTGCTGCCCCGGGAACACCACCGGCGCGCCCTTGAACAGCCGGAACTTGTACTTGCCCGAGAGCTTGCCGAAGGCGATCACCGACCCGGAGAAGGTGATGGCGCCGATCGCGGCCCCCAGGAAAAGCTCCAGCCGGTTGCCGATGGGGATCTCGCCGCCCCTGGTCGTGATGCCGAAGGCCCAGGGCTCGGCCACCGCCGCGACGGCGATGAACACCGCCGCCATGCCGATCATCGAGTGCATGAAGGCCACCAGCTCGGGCATCTTCGTCATCTGCACCCGCTGGGCCATGAAGGTGCCCACACTGCCACCTGCCAGCAGGCCAACGAGCACCCACACCAGAGAGGAAGCGCCGGCGGTGCCGAGGTCTTCGGCCAGCTTCAGGATCAGCGCCGCGGTGGTCACCACCGCGATGCCCATGCCCGTCATGCCGAAGACGTTGCCGCGGATGGACGTGGTGGGGTGGGAGAGGCCCTTGAGGGCCTGGATGAAACAGACGCTGGCCACCAGGTACAGCAGCGTCACGAGGTTCATGCTCATCGTGCGGCCTCCTGGGGCAGTTGCTTGGCGCCTTCGGCGGCCGGGGCCTTCTTCTCCTTCTTGCGGAACATCTCCAGCATGCGCCGCGTCACCAGGAAGCCGCCGAAGACATTCACCGCCGCCAGCGCTACGGCCAGCACGCCCATGGTCTTGCCCAGGCCCGTCTCGGTCAGCGCCGCGGCCAGCATCGCGCCCACGATGACGATGGCGGAGATGGCGTTGGTCACGGCCATCAGCGGCGTGTGCAGCGCGGGCGTCACCGTCCACACCACGTGGTAGCCCACGTAGATCGCCAGCACGAAGACGATCAGGTTGACGACGGTCGGTGTAACGGCATCCATGGCAGCTCCTTTGGCGGTAGGAAGAGGCGCGTACTCAGACCGCCTTGATCTGCTGGATGCGATTACCCTCGCCCAGCAGCACCAAGCGCGGCTTGTAGGCACGAGCAGCCTCTTCGCTCATGGGTGCGTACGTGCAGATGATGAGCAGGTCACCGACATGCGCCTTGCGCGCAGCAGCACCGTTGAGGGACACGATGCCCGAGCCCGGTGGAGCCGGAATGATGTACGTGGAAAAGCGCTCGCCGTTGTTGACGTTGTAGAGCTCGATCTTCTCGAACTCACGCATGTCGGCTGCCTCGAGCAGGGTCGCGTCAATCGCACAACTGCCCTCGTAGTGCAGATCAGCTTCAGTGACGGTGGCGCGGTGCAGCTTGGCACGCAGCATCAGGCGGTTCATGTAGATCTCCTGGTTATCTGTCCATTTCGGCTCATCAGGCATGCGGCCACGATGTCGTCGTCCAGCGGCACGTTCACGGCCGCGGCCTCCTTGGGGCAAATGAGCTTCAGGAAGTCGAGCACGTTGCGCGCGTAGAGTGCAGAGGCGTCCGCCGCCACGAGCGCGGGCAGGTTGGTCTCGCCCACGATCGTCACGCCGTGCTGCACCGCCGTCTGCCCGGGCACCGTCAGCGCGCAGTTGCCGCCGTTGGCCGCGGCGAGGTCCACGATCACCGAGCCCGGCCTCATGGACTGCACCATCTCTGCGGACACGAGCTTCGGGGCCGGGCGGCCCGGGATCAGCGCCGTGGAGATCACCACGTCGGCCAGCGCCACGCGCTTGGCGACTTCCGCACGCTGGCGCGTGAGCCAGCTCTCGGGCATCGGGCGCGCGTAGCCGCCCACTCCTTCCGCGGCGTCCTTCTCGTCGGCCGTCTCGTAGGGCACGTCGATGAACTTGGCGCCCAGCGACTCCACCTGCTCCTTCACCGAGGGGCGCACGTCGGAGGCCTCGATCACCGCGCCCAGCCGCTTGGCCGTGGCAATGGCCTGCAGCCCCGCCACGCCCACGCCCAGGATCACCACGCGCGCGGCCTTCACGGTGCCGGCGGCGGTCATGAGCATGGGAAAGAACTTCTGGTAGCGGTCGGCCGCGATGATCACGGCCTTGTAGCCGGCGAAACCGACCCCCGCAGCGGTCATGAGCATGGGAAAGAACTTCTGATACCGGTCGGCCGCGATGATCACGGCCTTGTAGCCGGCGATGTTGGCCTGGCTGGAGAGCACGTCCATGCTCTGCGCGCGCGTGGTGCGCGGGGCGGCCTCCAGCGCGAAGGCGGTGATACCCGCAGCAGCCAAGCGCTGCAGGCCTTCGGCGTCGAAGGGGTTGAGCATTCCGACCAGCGTGGCGCCGCGCTGCATGTGCTCCAGTTCCTGCGCCGAGGGCGAGCGGACCTTGAGCACCAGATCGCAGCCGAGCGCGGCGCGGGCGTCCACTACTTCAGCGCCTACCGCGGCGTAGGCGGCATCAGACGCCGCTGCAGCCACGCCGGCGCCGGATTGCACGAGGAGCCGGTGGCCCTGGCTTATGAGCTTCTTCGCGGTCTCGGGCGTGACCGCGACACGTGTCTCACCGGTTGCGGTTTCGAGCGGAACGCCGATGCGCATTGATCACACTCCCTCTGTTGTCCATCACGATGCAGCCCTTGCACATGCAACCTGCCTGTGCAGGCTGCTGTCCCTTGACCAGCGCACCGTCCCGCCGGATGCCCACGGGATCACATGCCGGCATAGGCCGGGCCACCGCCGCCTTCGGGCACGACCCAGGTGATGTTCTGCGTGGGGTCCTTGATGTCGCAGGTCTTGCAATGCAGGCAGTTCTGTGCATTGATCTGCAGTCTCTGCCGACCGTCGGCTTGCCCCACGTATTCATACACGCCCGCCGGACAGAAGCGCGCTTCGGGGCCGGCAAAGGTCATCAGGTTGATGTCCAGTGCCGCCTGCTCGTCACGCAACCTTAGATGCGCAGGCTGGTTTTCCTCGTGGTTGGTGTTGCTGACAAACACTGACGAGAGGCGATCGAAGCTGAGCTTGCCGTCCGGCTTGGGATAGGCAATGCGCTCGCATTGATCCGCTGGCTTGAGGAAGGTGTGGTCAGCCGCGGTGCGCCGCAGCGTCCATGGCGGGCACTTCACGCCAAGGCGCGGCAGCAGCCACTGTTCGATGCCTGTCATCAAGGTCGCCGTCGCGCGGCCCTTCTTGAACCACTGCTTGAAGTTCTTGGCCTGTAGCAGTTCGGCGTGCAGCCAGCTTTTCTCGAAGGCTTGCGGGTAGGCAGAGAGTACGTCGCCGCTGCGTCCCGCGGCCAGCGCCTCGAACAGGCTTTCCGCGCACAGCATGCCGCTCTTGATTGCGGCGTGGCTGCCCTTGATGCGGCTGGCATTGAGGTAGCCCGCGTCGCAGCCCACCAGTGCGCCGCCCGGGAACACGGTCTTGGGCAGGCTCAGGAGACCGCCGGCCGTGATGGCGCGCGCGCCGTAGGAGATGCGTCGGCCGTCAGCGAGGTGCTTGGCGACGGCAGGATGGGTCTTGAAGCGCTGGAACTCCTCGAACGGCGACAGCCAGGGATTGGCATAGTCCAGACCCACGACGAAGCCAATGGCGATGCGATTGTCCGCGGCGTGGTAAAGAAAGCTGCCTCCGTAGGTGTCCGCATCCAGGGGCCAACCGGCCGTATGGACCACCAGGCCGGCACGGTGGTTGGCTGCGGGGACTTCCCACAGTTCCTTCAAGCCCAGCCCATAGCTCTGCGGATCCTTGCCCGCGTCAAGTGCGAAGCGTTCGATGAGCTGCTTGCCCAAGTGACCGCGCGAGCCTTCGGCAAAGATGGTGTACTTGCCGCGGAGTTCCATGCCGAGCTGGAAGTGGTCGGTCGGATCGCCGTCCTTGCCGAGCCCCATGTTGCCGGTGGCCACGCCGCGCACCGTGCCGTCCTCGGCGTACAGGACTTCCGCAGCAGCAAAACCGGGGAAGATCTCCACACCCAGCTCTTCCGCCTGTGCGGCCAGCCACTGCACCACCTCGCCCAGGCTCACGATGTAGTTGCCTTCGTTCTTGAAGCAATCGGGCAGCAGGCCGTGCGGAGTGGCTCGCGCACCGGTTTCGGAGAGAAACAGGAACTCGTCAGCCGTGACGGCTTGCTTGAGCGGTGCCCCCTTTTCCTTCCAGTCGGGAATAAGCTCCGTCAGCGCGCGCGGGTCCATGATGGCACCGGAGAGGATGTGGGCGCCCGGCTCGGCGCCCTTCTCCAACACGACGACGGAAACTTCAGAGCCCGCTGCCGAGGCAAGCTGCTTGAGCCGGATGGCAGTCGCCAAGCCTGCAGGGCCGGCGCCCACGATCACGACGTCGTACTCCATGGATTCGCGCGGACCGTACTGCTGCAGAAGGAAGTCTTGGGTGTTCATGGACAGGTCGACAAGGCATTTGGAGCGAGTACGCGGGGCCGCCAGGCACGTGGACGGTCCTGCGATCAGACCTTGGTCAGGTCAGGCTGGAATGGGAAGCAAGCTGGAAGGACCGACCGACCGACGCCGCCGCTGCGGACAAGCCATTGCGCGCGACACCGAGCGCCTGCTCCAAGGCGGTCAGCACCTGCGGCGCCTGCGGCGGTATCTCGGGGCCGAACCGATGCAGCAACCGTCCGTCGCGACCGACCAGGAACTTCTCGAAGTTGTCATGCACGGGACCCTGTGAGCCCGCTGTCGTCGCTGGCTCCCTGGCCAACCGGGCATGCGGTGGCATGCCGCCAACGTCCCGCGGCACTTCCGCTGCACGAGCAAGCATGGCAAAGAGCGGATGACGCGGCTCGCGGGCAATGGACACCTTGGAGAAGAGCGTAAAGCTCAAGCCCAATGTCCGCTCGTAATGGTCTTGGATGCGCCCGTCGTCCCAAGGCTCCATGCCGCCGAAGTCGTTGCACGGAAAGCCCATGACCTTCAGTCCGACCTCGTTGTAGCGTTCATGCAGAGATTGGAGCTCCCGCAGGTGAGTCGTTGCCAGCGGACTGCGGGATGCGACGTTGACCACCAGCAGCACCTGCCCCCAGTAGCGTGCAAGACGCATTGGCCTGCCATCGATGCGCTCCAGGATCAGCCCGTAGAAGTCCTGCTCCCCGGTACAGGACTTCGCAACGTGCGCGTCAGTGCCCATCACTTGCTCCCGATACGTCAAAGCTGAGCGACCAGCTCTGGTATCACACCAAACAGATCAGCCTCCAACGCGTAGTCCGCAACGCTGAAGATCGGCGCTTCCGGATCCTTGTTGATGGCCACGATCACCTTGGAGTCCTTCATGCCCGCCAAGTGCTGGATCGCGCCCGAGATGCCGCAGGCGATGTAGAGCGCTGGCGCCACGATCTTGCCGGTCTGACCCACCTGCCAGTCGTTCGGGGCGTAGCCCGCGTCCACCGCGGCACGGCTTGCACCCAGCGCCGCGCCAAGCTTGTCGGCCAGCGGCGTGAGCACTTCCGTGAACTTCTCGGCGGAGCCCAGGGCCCGGCCGCCCGACACGATGATCCTGGCCGCCGTCAGTTCGGGGCGGTCGCTCTTGGTCAGCTCACGGCCGACGAAGGCACTCTTGCCGCTGTCGGCCACCGCGGCCATCGTCTCGATGGCAGCGCTGCCGCCGACGGCCGGCGCGGCGTCGAAGCCGGTGGTGCGCACGGTGATGACCTTGACTGCATCGGCGCTCTGCACCGTGGCGATGGCGTTGCCGGCGTAGATCGGGCGCTCGAAGGTATCAGCGCCCAGCACCTTGGTGACGTCGCTGAGCTGCGCCACGTCCAGCCTCGCGGCCACGCGCGGCGCGACGTTGCGCCCGCTGGACGTAGCGGGAAACAGGATATGGCTGTAGCCACCGGCCAGCGCCAGCACTTGTGCTGCCAAGTTCTCGGCCAGCTGGGTGCCCAGCGCCGGTGAATCAGCGTGCAGCACCATGGACACGCCCTGCACCTGGGCAGCGGCCTGGGCCACGGCGGCGGCGTTCTCACCGGCCACCAGCACATGCACTTCGCCGCCGCAGGCGAGCGCCGCGGTGACGGTGTTGAGGGTCGCGCCCTTGAGCTGCGCGTTGTCGTGTTCGGCAATGACGAGGGCGGCCATGTCAGATCACCTTGGCTTCGTTCTTGAGCTTGTCCACCAGCGTGGCGACGTCGGGTACCTTCACGCCGGCGCCGCGCTTGGGCGGCTCGCTGACCTTGAGGGTCTTGATGCGCGGCGTGACATCGACGCCCAGGTCGGCCGGCTTGATGTTCTCCAGCGGCTTCTTCTTGGCCTTCATGATGTTGGGCAGCGTCACGTAGCGCGGCTCGTTCAGGCGCAGGTCGGTGGTCACCACCGCCGGCAGCGTGACTTCCACCGTCTCCAGGCCGCCGTCCACCTCTCGCGTGACCCTGGCCTTGCCCTCCAGAACTTCCACCTTGGAGGCGAAGGTGGCCTGCGGCAGGTCGGCGAGTGCTGCGAGCATCTGGCCGGTCTGGTTGCAGTCGTCATCGATGGCCTGCTTGCCCAGGATCACCAGGCCCGGTTGTTCCTTGTCGATGAGCGCCTTGAGGATCTTGGCCACGGCCAACGGCTGCAGCTCGAACGACGGATCGTTGGGTGTCTCGACCAGGATGGCGCGATCCGCGCCGATGGCCAGCGCCGTGCGCAGCGTCTCCTGGCAAGCGCTTGCGCCACAGGAGACGGCGATGATCTCGCTTGCCACGCCCTGCTCCTTGAGCCGCACGGCCTCCTCGACGGCGATCTCGTCGAAAGGGTTCATGCTCATCTTCACGCCGGCGATGTCCACACCTGTGCCATCGCTCTTGACCCGGACCTTCACGTTGTAGTCCACCACCCGTTTCACGGGCACCAGCAGCTTCATCGGTTGTGCTCCTTCGTTTTTGCGTCTTGCCTGCAGATATCAATCAGCCGCTCTGCGGCCGCGCCGAGGCCACAGGGCCCGAGCGCGATGCCTGGGCGGCGGCCAGCGACATGGGATACGCGGACTGCTGCAGCGTTGCGTCAGCCGTCGTCCTGTCGCGACCGAGCGTCGACTCCATCGACTCGATCCAACCCTCGAGGTCGCCTGAGCGCCTCCTTGCCTCCAGAAGGCACTGCCGCAGAAATGCCATGTCGCTGCTCCATTGGGTGCGTGGGCGGGATACGTGCCGCAGTTGCCTTCGGCACAGTCTGGGGTGTCGGGTGCGCGTCGTCGCGTTTCAAGACACTCGGTGCAATTGTGTTCAATTTCCGTGGCATAGTCATTAGTGAATTCCTGTGGTTTCACATTGGTTTTGCTCATGGCCAAGAGTCCCTCCATACCGCCACGCTTCACGCTTCGCCAGCTGCACTACTTCGTGACGGCTGCCCGAGCAGGACAGCTCTCCGTGGCCGCGGCAGAAATCAACATCTCGCAGTCGGCGATGACGCTGGCCATTGCGGAGCTGGAGCGGCTGCTGGGCACGCTGCTGTTCGAACGCAATCGAGGTGGCGTCAAGCTCACGTACGAGGGACATGCGTTCCTGCAACATGCGCAGGCCGTCCTGGAGCTCGCCAGCGAGGCCGCGCGCTTTCCCTTCCATCACCGCACCGACGTCAGCGGGCGCCTGGAGCTCGCGGCCACGTACACCGTGCAGGGCTACTTCCTGCTGCCCGCCGTGGCCAAGTTCATGAAGCTGTTTCCGCTCGTCGAACTGGTCCCGCTGGAGCTGCCACGGTTGCAGATCGAGCGGCAGCTGCACGACGGCCGCATCGAGCTCGCGGCGCTGCTGCTGTCGAACCTGGACGCTCCGCAGCAGTTGCACCTGCAGCCGCTGGCCTATTCGCGTCGCCGGCTATGGGTGTCGGCCACGCACGAGCTGGCCGAGCGCAGCACGGTGCAGTGGAGCGATATCGCGCGCTATCCCTACATCGTGCCGACGGTGGACGATGCGCATCGCAACGCCATGCGCTACTGGAAGAGCGCGGGCATCGAGCCCGCCTCGGTGATCCGGACGTCGTCGATGGAGGCGCTGCGCGAGATGGTGGCGCTGGGATTGGGCGTGACGATCCTGTCGGACCTGGTGTTTCGCCCCTGGTCTCTGGAAGGGCGGCGCATTCAGGCGGTCGCAGTGGAAGGACACCTGCCCGTGATGGAGGTCGGTCTCGCGTGGAACCGTGAACGGCCACTGAGCCCGGCAGCGCAGGCGTTTCGCGAGTTCCTGGCGATGTCGAGCAGCACGCCGGCCAGCGGCGAGTGAGTATTGCTGAACGATTTCTTGATTTGTGTCTAGAATTCCAGAGAGGGCGCCCGGATGCGGCGGCCGTACACGGAGACAACCATGCATATCGACCTGAGCAACAAGCGGGTGATCGTCACAGGCGCCTCGCGCGGCATAGGACGCGCGATCGCGCGCGCGTTTGCGGCGGAAGGGGCACGCGTGGCGATATGCGCGCGAACCGAGGCCGACGTGGCGGCCGCGGGTGAAGAGCTGGGACACCAGGCACAGGCCGTCATCGCCCGTGCGGTGGACGTCACCGACACCGAGGGCGTGCGGCGCTTCGTGGACGAGGTGGCGAGCCAATGGGGCGGCGTCGACGTGCTTGTGAACAACGCCGGTCAGGGACGTGGTGGCAATCTCGACACGCTCACGCCCGAGCAGATCCTGGAACACGCCAACGTGCTGCAGATGGGACACTTCCGTTTCGTGCAGGCGGTGGTGCCGCACATGCGGCGCCAGCGTTGGGGTCGCATCGTCGAGATCAACGCACTGGCGGGTGTGCAGATCACGCCGGACGGCATCCCCTCGGTGGTCAACCGTGCTGCCTGCATTGCGATGTCGAAGTCGCTGGGCATGTCGCTGGCCAAGGACAACATCCTCGTCAACACGCTCAACATGGGCTGGATCGATACCGGCCAGTGGGACCGTCACTACCGCGAGATGCCCGAAGGCACGCCGCGCGAGGAGTTCGAGGCCATGGTGCTCAAGGTCGTGCCGCTGGGGCGCTTCGGCAAGCCGGAGGACGTGGCCGGCATGGCACTTTTTCTCTCCAGCGAGCACGCCTCCTTCATCAGTGCCGCGTCGATCGACATTGCCGGCGGCATGGGGGGCCAGATTGCCTACTACCCCACGCTCAAGCGCGACTTTCAGGACGAGATGAAAGCCCGCCTGGCTGCCAAGGCCACCAGCTGAAGCAGGCCAAGCGGCATGGAACTGCATGACAACGTAGCCGTCGTCACCGGCGCATCGTCGGGCATTGGCCAAGCCATTGCGCGTGAGCTCAGCGCGGCCGGGGTCCGGCTGGTGGTGACGGCCCGACGCGCGCAGCGCCTGGTGGAACTCCAGGACAGCCTTGGCGGCCCCTGTGCTTGCCTGGCTGCTGCGGTCGAGGACCCGGCCACGCCCCAGGCCCTGCTGGACCTGGCGCGGGAGCGCTTTGGGCGGGTTGACATCCTGATCAACAACGCCGGCATGGTGGTCTCCGGCCCGGTGGACCGGATCGATCTTGAAGAGCTGGCACAGATGACCCGCGTGAACTTCGACGCGGTAGTACGCGCCTCGTACGTGTTCGCGCGCGCGCTCAAGGCCCAGGGTAGCGGCGCGATCATCAACGTCTCGAGCGTCGGCGCCTACCTGAGCTCGTCGTCGATGGGCGCGTACAGCGGCTTGAAGCAGGCACTGGAAATTTTCACGACCTCGCTGCGCCTGGAGCTCAAGGGCACGGGCGTGCGCGTGGGCACCATTGCGCCGGGCACCACGGAAACCGAGATCTTCGAGCGCATGCGCTCGCAAGGCATGGGCGTGCGTGCCGATCAGACGCCACCGCTGGCGCCGCAGGACGTCGCACGCGCAGTGCGCTTCATGTTGGAGCAACCTGCGCACGCCAATGTTGCGCGCATGCTGCTGGTGTCGGCATCCGAATCAGCGTGAGGGTCGCGGCCGGTCCAGTGGCAGGTCCGGCCACGAGGCCCATACCAACGATCCACCGCGCTTCACACCAACGGCGAGACACATCAGGCGCGGCGGCGTCAATGTCGCCGGCGCTCCACCGAGCCTTGCGCAACTGACCACCCATCCATCCCGGAATGGTCTTTTCCCGGGACACCGACTGTCGCTGTCTACCTGCCTGTCGAGGCCGCACTTACGGCATCCGGAGCAAAAAGAGCCCGGCCAGGACTTCAGGTCCTGTGCCGGGCCAAATCCCGCAGAAGGCCGGGAAGGAGACAGACTGCAATTCAGCGTCCGGTCAGCGCCGCCGCTTCAGGCATGCCGGTGCTTGTTACGCTCCAGGATCGCCAAGCCCTCGGCATCGAGCACCTCCTGCGGCGAGCGGACGCTCGGGCCGAGGATGGGACCCACGACTTCGTGGCCCCAGGTACTGAGCTTCTCGGGGTTGAGCTCGAAACCATCGTGATGCCACGGTTCGAGCTCCGTGATCACTTCGAAGGCAAAGCCGCTCGGGGAGAAGTGGTAGAAGGAGACGTGCGGGTCCTGTGTGTGCTGGCCCAGCGTCATCATCATCGGCAGATTGCGCTGCTTGACGATGTCATAGGTCTCGCCCACGTCGCGCAGCGACTTGACGAACAGCCCGATGTGCTGGATGCCCATCTTGCCGGGCCCGTGCCCATAGGCAATGTCGTGGCTGGTGTAGTTGTTGAGCTTGGTGCGGTAGAAAGCCGTCTTGCCCTTGCCCGCGCCGGCGCCGTAGTAGTGGAAGCCCATGACCTCGGTGAGGAAGTGCTCCAGCTCTGGCGTGAACTCTGGCGTGATCAGCACCACGTGTCCCAGGCCACGTCCATCGGCCACGAAGCCCCCGTGGGGCCGACCGCTCTGGAACGAGCGCGGCATCCATTTCTGGGCGTAGAACAGCTCGTGCTGGTAGCCCACGGGGTCGCGGAAGCGAACAACGGCCTTGACGCCGCGCAGCTCGCACAGCGCGACATCACCTTCGGTGACGTCCACGCCCGCCTCGCGCAGCCGCCGCACTGCGGCTTCGAATTCCAGCTTGCCGCGCGCTTCCCAACCGATGTAGGCCAAGCGCTCCCTCTGGCCGGGATGGAAGGCAAAGCGATGGCGCCGGTCGTCGATCCGGAAGTACAGCGACTCGGGATCGGCCTCGGGCGAGGCACCGACCTGAAAGCCCAGCACCTGCGGACCATAGGTCCGCCACTCCTCGATCCGGGCGCTCTCGAAGCCCAGGTAGCCGATGCCGATGATGTCCACGCTGCTGTGTCTCCTGTTGGGAACGGGGTGCGGGCTCAGCCCTGCACTTCCTCGATGAGGATGGCCTCCGCCGGGCAGGCCGCGGCGCCCTCGCGGGCCTCTTCTTCCATGCCGGCCGGCACCATGTCGGTCTCCAGCACGACAAGGCCGTTCTCGTCGAGCTTGTACAACTGCGGGCACATCTGCGCGCACAGGCCGTAGCCGCAGCAGCGGCTGCGATCGGCCGTGACTCGCAACTGGATAGCCTTGCCGGTGGTGCTCATGTTGTCTCCTTCGTTCGGGCCGCCCACGTTGACGGCGTCCATTGATATGCACATCTTTCCATAAAGTGTGCATTTTTAAACCAGGGTTCTCCCTGATTCGGCACGTCCGTCCAGTGCAAGAAGTCGCAGGGCGTGCGCTCTCCCCGATAGAGGACGGCGCCTTCCAGGCGCGGACGGGTTTTTTCGCATTGGAGAAACTCATCCTAGCCTTAGAATTTGAACGCACTGTCCCGATCATGAAGCTCGAAACCTCATCTTCCTCTTCCGATCCCGCCGAGGCGGCCGACTCCTCGATGTCCTCGTCGTCCACGGGCAAAGGAGCTGGTGCCGGCGTGATCGTCAAGCCGGTGGTCAACGCCGTGCGCATCCTGCGCTACCTGGCGCAGAAGGGCTCACCCGAGCGCGCGAGCGATATCGCCCGGCATCTCTCCATCAACCCCAGCACTTGCTTCAACATCCTGCGCACGCTGGTGGCCGAGGACGTGGTGGATTTCAACGCGCTGTCCAAGACCTACTCGGCGGGGCTGGGGCTGGCGCGCCTGGTGGAGCAGCTCGTCACGCAGGGGCAGCGCGTGCAGATGGCACAGCCCCTCATGCACGAACTGGCGGCGCGCCACAGCGTCACGGTAACGCTGTGGCGCCGCATGGGTGAGGACCGCATCGTCCTGGTGAGTTCCGAGTCCAGCCCGACGGACCTGCGCATCGACATGCCTGCGGGCCAGCGCTTGCCCATTCTCATGGGCGCCAGCGGCCGCCTGTTCGCAAGCCGCATGGGGCTGAGCGAGGAGGCATTGCGCCGGGCCTTCGAAGAGATGCGCTGGGCGCGCCCGCTGTCCTTCGAGACCTACTTGCGCGAGGTCAACCGCGCGCGCCGGCGCGGCTGGGCCATCGATGACGGTTACTTCGCCGCCGGCGTGGTGGCGATCGCCGCGCCCGTGTGCGACCCCAGCGCCAACATGGCGTACACCATCTCTGCCGTGTCGATCCGCGGCCAGCGCGACGAGGCCGAGATCGACGCCCTGGGTGACGCGCTGCGCGACCTCGGCCACCGCCTCGAATCCGTTCTCTACTGAGCCGAGCGCCCCTGCGGCGCTTGGCTTGCCTTTTTCCCAGCTTGCCCGTCCATAGCCGGAGTCCCCTTGCGGGCCTTGGCTGGATTGCCCATGGCCGCACTGATCGTTGCGCGGTCCCTTCCCGCAAACGCAATGCTAGGGTTTGCATATGAACACAATCATTGAAAGTGTCCAATTATTGATCTAGCATTCGGCATCGTTTCCGATCAACCCAGTCGGCGCCCCTGCGCCGGCCTTGTCCGCACGGGAGTACCCGATGAAGCTTGAAGATGTCATCCTCGTCAGCGTCGACGACCACGTGATCGAACCGCCCAATGCGTTCACCCGCCACATGCCGGCCAAGTACAAGGGCCGCGAGCCTCAAGTGGTGCAGAGGAACGGGCGCGACGTCTGGGTGTTCGAGGAGCGCGCCACGGGCTACATGGGCCTGAACTCCGTGGTGGGCCGTCCCAAGGAGGAGTACGGCATGGAGCCCCTGGGCTACGAGCACATGCGCCGCGGCACCTGGGACATCAAGGCACGCGTGGACGACATGAACGCCAACGGCGTGCTGGGCTCGCTGTGCTTCCCCACTTTCCCCGGCTTTGCCGGCCAGCGCTTCCAGAGCTACGAGGACCGCGGCGTCTCGCTGGCGGCCATCCAGGCCTACAACGACTGGCACCTGCACGACTGGTGCAACGCCGCGCCCGGCCGCTTCATCCCGCTGCTAATGGTGCCCTGGTGGGACATGCAGGCCGCTGCCGCCGAAGTCGAGCGCATGGCCAAGCAGGGCGTGCATGCGTTGACGCTGTCGGACAACCCCACCGTGCACGGCTACCCCTCCATCCACAACGACCACTGGGACCCGCTGTGGAAGGCCTGCGCCGACAACGACGTGGTGATCTGCTGCCACATCGGCACGGGTGCCAAGGCAGCGCACGCCTCCGAGGAGTCTCCGATCGACGCCTGGATCACGTCGATGCCGATCTCGATCGCCAACTCGGCGGCCGACTGGATCTGGGCGCCGATGTGGAAGAAGTACCCCAAGCTGCGCATGGCGCTGTCCGAGGGCGGCATCGGCTGGATCCCGTACCTGCTCGAGCGTGCGGACTTCACGCACAGCCACCACCATGCCTGGACGATGTCCAACTTCGGTGACAAGAAGCCCAGCGACATCTTCAACGAGCACGTCATCACCTGCTTCATCGAGGACGCCTTCGGCCTGAAGAACCTGGATTCGATCAACGTCGACAAGGTCACCTGGGAGTGCGACTACCCGCACTCGGATTGCACCTGGCCGCACTCCGCGGATGTGTTCTGGGCCCAGGCCAAGCATTTGTCGCCCGAGATCATCGACAAGATCAGCCACCTCAATGCCATGCGCGAGTTCTCGTACGACCCGTTTGCCATCCTCGGGCGCGAGAACTGCACGGTTGGCGCGCTGCGCGCACAGGCCACGCATGTGAGCATCGAGCCCGCACTGGGCCTGGGCGGCGCCGCGCCGGTGCGCGATCCGAACAAGCCCGTGACCTCCGGCGACATCAACCGCATGTTCGCCTCCGCGGACGCCGGGACCGCGCTCTGAAGCACTGACGCTGTCGCGGCGCGGTGCCGGGCGCCAGCAGCCCGGCACCGCGCCCCACCAGGCAAGAACATGACAGCCATCGCATTCCGACATCACCACATTCCTGCCGAGGCCCAGGCGCTGCGCGAGCAGGTCCGTTCTTTCCTGGCCGAGGCGCTCAAAGAGCGTCCGCCCTTGCGCCGCGCCGACTCCTGGATGGGCGCCGACCCGGCCTTCAGTCGCGAGCTCGGCCGGCGCGGCTGGCTCGGCATGGCGCTGCCCCGCCGCTACGGCGGCCACGAGGCCGGCCCCTGGGCCCGCTACGTGGTGATCGAGGAGCTGCTTGCCGCCGGCGCGCCAGTGTCGGCGCACTGGATCGCCGACCGCCAGAGCGGCCCGCTGATCCTTCGCTACGGCAGCGAGGCCCAGCGCGAGAAGTACCTGCCCGGCATCTGCCGCGGCGAGACGTACTTCTGCATCGGCATGAGCGAGCCCAACTCGGGCTCCGATCTGGCATCGATCCGCACCCGTGCCGTGCGTTCGACCGATGCCAAGGGCGGGTGGGTGCTCAACGGCCAGAAGATCTGGACCACCAACGCCCATTACTCGCAGTACATGATTGCACTCGTGCGCACGGGCGACAAGACAGCCGCCCGCCACGAAGGCATGTCGCAGTTCATCATCGACTTGCAGGCGCCCGGCGTCACTGTGCGGCCCATACGCGACCTGGCCGGCGGCGAGCACTTCAACGAGGTGTTCTTCGACAATGTGCACCTGGACCAGGACACCCTGGTGGGGGCCGAGGGCCAGGGTTGGGAGCAGGTCACGGCCGAGCTCGCCTTCGAGCGCAGCGGGCCGGAGCGCTTCCTCAGCAGCATCGCGCTGCTGCACACGCTCATCGACGCCTGCGGCCGCCGTCCCGACGCCCTGCAGGCCAAGGAAATCGGTCGCCTGGTGGCGCGGCTGGTAGGCCTGCGCCAGATGTCTCTGTCCGTCACGGCCGAACTCGCCGCAGGCGCCAACCCGGCATTGGCAGCCTCCTGCGTCAAGGACCTGGGCACAGCCTTCGAGCAGGAGATTCCGGAACTGGCCCAGGCCGTCCTTGACGAGCCGCCAGTCGTCGGCGGCGGCAGCGACCATGCCCAGGTGCTGGCGGCGTTGATGCAGATGGCGCCATCGTTTTCGCTGCGCGGGGGCACCCGCGAGATCCTGCGCGGCATCATCGCCCGCGGCCTGGGACTGAGGTAGCAGCATGCGTGAACTCTTCGAATCCACCATGGAACGGCTGCTGGCCGACCATGTCACGCCGGAACTGGTCAACTCGTGCGAGGCCGGCCAGTGGCCGCAGGCCCTGTGGTCGCTGCTGGAGGAGTCCGGCTTTGCAGTCGCCGCGGCGCCGGAGGCGCTCGGTGGCGCGGGCGCATCGTGGGAGGACCTGTATCCCGTCGTGCGCGCCTGCGGGCGTCACACCCTGCCCTTGCCGCTGCCCGAGACGTTGCTGGCCAACGCCCTGCTCGGACACTGCGGCCTGGAGGCACGCAACGAGCCTTTGGGTATCGCCGCGCGCTCGACGCTGAAGCTCGAAGGCTCGCGCGTGAGCGGAACGCTGCATGACGTGCCGTGGGGACGCAACGTCCACCATGCCGTGGCCATTGTCGGCGACGCCAATCCCGTGCTGGTCGTGCTCCCGCGCAGCCGTGCCACGTGCACCGAACGTGCCAACGTTGCCGGTGAGCCTCGCGACGAACTGCACTTCGACGCCATTGCACCGGTGGCCAGTGCCGGGCTGCCGCAAGGCCTCAGTGGCGAGGCTCTGTGGCTGGGCGGCGCCATGCTGCGCAGCGCCCAGGCCGCGGGCGCACTGGAAGCCATTCTCCAGATGAGCACCACCTACGCCGGCGAGCGCGTGCAATTCGGCAAGCCTCTGGCCTCGTTCCAGGCCATTCAGCACCAGCTCGCGGTGATGGCACAGCACACCGGCTGCGTGGCCGTGGCTGCCGAGGCGGCCTTTGCCGAAGCCGGCAACTCAACCGAGCTCAACGCCTGGGCCATCGCCGCGGCCAAGGTCTGTGCTGCCGAAGGCACCGGTGTCGCGGCTGGCATGGCGCACACCGTGCACGGTGCCATCGGCTTCACCCATGAGCACGCGCTGCAGCAGGCCACCCGTCGGCTGTGGGGCTGGCGCAGCGAGTTCGGCAACCTTAGCCACTGGGCACAGCGCCTGGGCCGCGCGGTATGCGCTGGCGGCAGTACGTCGCTGTGGCCGGCCGTCACCGCCAACCGCCTGGATCTGACCCTCGGAGAGATCGCATGACCACGACCCCGTTCCTGGCCGTCGAGCGCCAGGGTGCGGTGCTGACCGCCCGGCTCAACAGCCCCGAGACGCGCAATGCGCTCACCGAGCCCGCCCAGATGCACGAGCTCGAGGAGCTGTGCCGCAGCATCCGACGTGACCCTGCCGTCAAGGTGATGGTGCTGACCGGCGAAGGCAGCGCCTTTTGCGCCGGCGGCAACGTCAAGGACATGCGCGACCGCGGCGGCATCTTCGCCGGCAGCCCCTTCGAGGTGCGCGAAAGCTATCGCAACACGATCCAGCGCATCCCGCTGGCCCTGTACGAGCTGGACGTGCCGGTGATCGCTGCCATCAACGGGCCAGCCATCGGCGCCGGGCTGGACCTGGCGTGCATGTGCGACATCCGCATCGCGGCCGACAGCGCCCTGTTCGCCGAGAGCTTCGTGAAGGTCGGCATCGTGCCGGGCGATGGCGGGGCATGGCTGCTGCCCCGCATCGTGGGCATGCCCAGGGCGAGCCTCATGGCCTTCACCGGCGACACGATCAACGCCGCCCGAGCGCTGGAGTGGGGCCTGGTGGCCGAAGTGGTGCCGTGCGAGGCATTGGCGGAGCACGCACAGGCGCTGGCGCAACGCATTGCGGCCAACCCGGCTCACGCGCTGCGCCTGACCAAGCGGCTGCTGCGCGAGGGCCAGCACATGCGCCTGGACTCGCTGCTGGAGCTCTCGGCAGCCTACCAGGCACTGGCGCACCACACCGAGGATCACCTCGAAGCGGTCAACGCCATGCTGCAGCGGCGCCCTGCGCAGTTCACGGGCCGCTGAGCGCCCTACCCCCGATACACAGCCAGACAGACTCACCATGCGACCCGTATTCCGCGAAGACCACGAACAGTTCCGCGAGCAGGCCCGGCGCTTCATCGAGCGCGAGATCGCCCCGAACCTGCACGAATGGGAAAAGGCCGGCATCGTGCCCAAGTCGCTGTGGCGCAAGGCCGGTGACGCCGGCTTGCTGTGCGTGACGGTGCCCGAGGAGTACGGTGGCGCCGGCGGCGACTTCGGGCACTCGGCCGTGATGATCGAGGAGCTCGCGCGCGTGAACGCCACGGCCGTGGGCTTCACGACCCACTCCGAGATCGTCGCGCCGTACATCGTGGCCTACGGCACAGAGGAGCAGAAACAGCGCTGGCTGCCCGGGATGGTCAGCGGCGAGACGGTGGGCGTCATCGCGATGAGCGAGCCCGGCATCGGCAGCGACTTGCGCAGCATGCGCACCACCGCACGCCGCGACGGCGACGACTACATCGTCAATGGCCAGAAGACCTTCATCACCAACGGTGGCAACGCCGACCTGATGGTCACGGCCACCAAGCTCGATCCCGCTGCCAAGGACCTCACGCTGGTGTGCGTGGAGGCTGACCGGCCTGGCTTCTCCAAGGGCCGACTGCTGGAGAAGATCGGTCTCAAGGGCCAGGACACGTCGGAGCTGTTCTTCGACAACGTACGCGTGCCCGTGGCCAACCGGCTCGGAGAGGAAAACAAGGGTTTCGGCTACCTCACGCACCAACTGGCCTGGGAGCGCACCATTATCGGGCTGCGCGCAGCGGCCTCGATCGAGGCGCTGCTGCAGGAAACCATCGACTACACGCGCGACCGCCGCGTCTTTGGCAAGACCGTGTTCGACTTCCAGAACACCAAGTTCAAGCTCGCCGAGTGCAAGGCCCAGGCCACGATGCTGCGCGTGTTTGTTGACGACTGCCTGGCCAAGGCCATGCGCGGCGAGCTCACTCCCGAGGTGGGTGCAATGTGCAAGCTCGTGGGCTCGGAAATGCAGGGCAAGGTGCTCGACGAGCTGCTGCAACTGCACGGCGGCTACGGCTTCATGAGTGAGTACAAGGTCGGCCGTGCCTGGGTCGATGCCCGGGTGGCGCGCATCTACGGCGGCACTTCCGAGATCATGAAGGAAATCATCAGCCGCTCCCTGTGAGCCAGGCGGGTCGCGCCAACGGCCCGCCGACGTACGACCCGCGAGGCCACTTCACCGCGGCGGCCTGTGCCGCGGCCTGAACACGCCTGTGTCTGCAGCTCCGACTCCCGACGAAAACGACCATGCGCCATACCGGCCCCGTGACCGGCTGCGAGTACGTGCTGGAAGAGGGCACGACGCTGGTGTCGACCACTGACCTCAAGAGCCGCATTACCTACGGCAATCCGGCCTTTATACGGGCCAGCGGCTACACGCGCGAGGAGCTGTTGGGCCAGCCACACAACTTGATCCGCCATCCGGACATGCCGTCCGAGGCGTTTCGCGACCTCTGGGCCACCATCCGGGATGGGCGGCCCTGGTCCGGGGTGGTGAAGAACCGCCGCAAGAACGGGGACCACTACTGGGTACTGGCCAACGTGACGCCCGTGATCGAGGACGGCTGCGTGGCAGGCTACCTCTCGGTGCGAAGCAAGCCTTCGCGCGAGCAGGTGGCCGAGGCCGAAGCGCTGTACGCACACATGCGCGAGCAGCCCGGGCGCTATGTGCTGCAACACGGCGAGTTGCATGTCCGCACTGTGCTGGGCCGGCTGCATTCGGCGCTGCGCTGGGGCCTGGGAGCCCGCATTGCGGGGTTGAGCATCGCCAGCTCGCTGGCCTGTAGCGTCCTGGCCGCAACCGGGTTGAACGCGGGCCTGACCCTGGGTGCAACACTTGCCCTGGCCGCCACGACAGCACTGCTGCTGCGACGCATGGCCGTGGCGCCGCTGCAATCGGCCATTGTCACGGCCAACCGCCTGGCCGCCGGCCAACTCGGGCTTGCGAAGGCGGCTGGCGGCGACGACGAGACCGAGCAGCTCATGCGCGCCCTGACACAGCTCGACGTGAGCCTGCAGGCCATTGTCGGCGACGTACGCAGCGAGGTGGACGGCATCCGCACGGCCTCCCAGCAGATCGCCGCGGGCAATGCCGACCTGGGTGCTCGCACCGAGCTGCAGGCCGGCAGCCTGCAGCACACGGCCTCGTCGGTGGAGGAGATCGCCGTCACGCTGCGCCACGGCGCCGAGCATGCCGAGACCGCGCGCGGCCTGGCGCAGGAGGCCGCCGACGCGGCGCGCCAGGGCGGGCAGTCGATGCAGGAGATGGTGCAGCGCATGGGCGAGATCCGCGAGGCCTCGCAGCGCATCGGCGAGATCATCCAGGTCATCGACAGCATCTCGTTCCAGACCAACATCCTGGCGCTCAACGCCGCGGTGGAGGCGGCGCGCGCCGGCGAGGCCGGGCGCGGCTTCGCGGTCGTGGCCGGCGAGGTGCGCGCCCTGGCGGGCAAGACCACCGACGCGGCGCGCGAGATCAAGAACCTCATCGGCGACGCCACCTGGCGCGTGGAAGCCGGCAACGCGCTGGCCGAGGCCACGGGCCGCACCGTGCGCCAGAGCGCGCAGGCGGTGGACCGGGTGTTCGGCCTGATCGCCGACATGAGCCGTGCCGCGCAGGAGCAGGCCCAGGGCGTGGAGCTGGTCAACAAGTCCGTGAGCCAGCTCGACAGCGTCACGCAGCAGAACGCGGCGATGGTGGAGCAGCTCGCCTCGGCGGCGCACTCGCTGGAGCGCCAGGCCGAGGTGGTGGCCGCCTCGGTGCGCATCTTCCGCACCGGGCGCGACGACCCCGCGCCTACCCTGCAGCAGGCCTCCCTGGCCAGCCGGGTGCAGACGCGCAAGGTCCTGCAGGCGGCCTCGGAATCGGCCTCGGTGTGATCCCGGCCTGAACGCCGGCACGCGTGGGCGGCGCCCGGCCGCCCGCGCACCTCAACGGCCGCTGCTCGCGGCCGAATGAGCCAGGGCTTTCCCTCCAGACCCGCACGCGCTTCGGTTCTCACGAAGCCGCCGTCGACCGGCCCCGCCCAAGGCCGCCTCCCCAAGCTGCCGCTTGCCCGGCGCCCCTCGCCCACCGCGATGCCGGCCCGGTTCGCGCCGCTCCCGTGAGGGCCCGGCCGCCATGCCCCACTGTCAGGTGGCAGCAAGGTTCGTGAAAATCACACGGCACGCGTACTTAACCGCCTAATCATCCGGTCGAATACAGGTTTGCATCGAATTTCTGCAATCCTCGCAGTCATAGTCAATGCAACAGAAATGCACGACTTATGTCACGCCGGCTTGAGCAATTGAAAAAACACTGAGCCGCAACCAACGCAACAACTCGACAATCTCTGTCGACACAATAAGAGAGCTCAAAAGCGCAAGGAATTTGTAACTCACCCACCAGGCACGAATAACCGCTGGGAATCCATTCATGGTGATCCCAGGACAGCAGTCCCGGCGCGGTGCGCCGGCATGCGCTCATGCATCATGCGCGCGCTCGCTGCCGAGACGCTCTCCTCCTGCCGGCTGGCTGCTGCACGTGCCAGCCGGGGGAGCGGACCCTGCCTGCCTGTTTGAAATTCATTTTCCAGCCTTTTTCTGGACGCCCATACCGGCGCCGATGAAAAGGCATCAATAAAAAATATAGACGGCGGCACATCTCCGGGCCACCGTCGCGGCGGAGCCATGCTCATTTTCGCCGCCCTCAATCCAATAACCAGGCTCTGGCGCCTCACCATTCATGGCGCCAGACAAACCCCTATTTTCTCCACGGAGAATGCAGTGCGTCGTCCTTCTTTGAATCACGTGTTTCGGGTCGTCTGGAATGCGGCCTCCGGGTCCTGGGTGGCCGTGGCCGAGAACCGCCCGGGCCGGGGCAAATCCTCCAGCCGCGCCGCGGTGGCGGCCGTCGTGCTGGCAGGCCTGGCCGGCATGGGCGCGGCCCAGGCCGGGGGGCTGACGGCCATCGTCGACGGCCAGGGCGGCGGCGGCTGCACGGTCGGCGTCGGCGGCTGTGCCCTGCCCAACAGCAACGCGCTGTTCACCAACTTCTACACCCAGGGCGGCGCCGGCAGCGGCGGCGGCGCGGGCCTGGGCGGCGTCTTCTTCGTCAACAGCGGCGCCTCGCTGTCGCTCAACGACGTCACCTTCGAGCACAACGCCGTCAAGGGCGGCGAAGGCGGCAGCACGCCCGACGTCGCCATCTCCAGCGCCACGGTCTCCCTGACGGAGAAGACGGCCGACGTCACCTCCGTCACGGCCTTCCAGGTCAGCGCCACGGTGAGCAGCAGCAACGGCTCGCTGACGGTCTCGGGCGTGACGCTGAGCAACGCCAACCCGCTGCTCAAGGCAGGCTCGGCCGTCTCGATGGGGGGCGGCACGGCCACCATCGGCACGATCTCGGGCAACACGGTGAGCTTCAGCACCCCGCTGACGGTTGACGCCTCGGCCATCAAGACCCTTTCCGGCGCGACGCTCACCAACGGCACCACCACCATCGGCGTGGCCAACTTCGCCGGCCTGGCCAACTCCGACGTGGCCACCGGCATGAACATCGTGGGCGCCGGCATCCCGCAGGGCACCACCATCACCAGCGTGGCGCGCGACGCGAACAATGCCGTCACCAGCATCACGCTGAGCAAGCCCATCGACCTCTCGGCCACGGGCCAGCCGCTGCAGATGGTGGGCGCGTCGCTCAAGCTGGTGGACCTCACCAGCTTCCAGGCTTCGCAGTTCGCCAGCCTGGGCAACAACCAGATCCGCCTGCCCGCCGCCGGCCTGGGCCTGAGCGTGGGCATGGAGCTCACGGGCACCGGCGTGCCCGAGGGAACCGTCATCACGGCCATCAACGGCGACGTGGTGACGACCAGCAACGCGATCACGGGCATGGGCTTCAAGGGCACGCTGCCCGTGGGCCGTGTGGGCGGCAACACCCTCTAGCTCGTCGGCGTCGACACCCGGCTGACCGTGGGCACCACCATCAGCGGCACCGGCGTCCCCGATGGCACCACCATCACGGCCGTCGACGCACAGACCGGCAAGCTCACGCTGAGCAAGAACCTGACGGAGGTGCCGACCGACGTCTCCACCAAGAGCATCCTCGGCCAGTCCGGCGCCGTGCTGCAGCTGCGCAGCGCCGCGGGCCTGCAGGCCGGCATGGTGCTCGAAGGCGAAGGCATCCCCGCCGGCACGCGCATCGTCAGCGTCTCGGGCAACACGGTGGTGCTCAGCGCCGCGCCGGCGCCCGGCCTCACCAGCTTCACGGCCAGCTCGGCCTTCAACACCGGCGGCTCGCTCAACGGCCTGGCGGCCTCGGGCGCGGTCGGCGCCAACGGCGGCAACGGCACCAACGCCAGCTGGCTGGTGCCCGCCATCACCGACGGCGAGGGCCGCAACGGCACCAACGGCGGCAACGCGCGCAACGGCACCAGTGCAGCCGGCGGCAAGGGCGGCAACGGCGGCAGCGGCGTGCCGCTGAACGCGCAGCTCATCATGTCCGTGGCCAACGCGACCAAGACGGCCGTGGCGGACACCGCCGCGGCCGTGGGCGCCCTGGCCACCTTCCCGCCCAACGGCGTGCTGTCCGCGGCACACGCGGTGGCCGCGGCAGTGGCCTACGTGGACCTGGGCCTGAACATCGCCAACCTCGTGACCTGGAACGTCGGCCTCGCCAATGGCCAAGTGGCCTTCGGCGGCGACGGTGGCCAGGGCGGCAAGGGCGGCAACGGCGCCACCTTCTTCGGCGGCGGCGCCGGTGGCACCGGCGGCGATGGCGGCAATGGCGCCACGGGCCGCACCGACGGCGGTGCCGGCGGCGCGGGCGGCGCGGGCGGCGCGGGCGGCTTCGGCGCGGGCGGCGGCTCCGGCGGCGCCGCGGGCGCCGGCGGCCAGGGCGGCAACTCCCTCGACGGCTCGGCCGGCGCGGGCGGCGCGGCCGGCTTCGGCGGCGGCGTGGGCAGCGACGGCACCGGCTACGGCGGTGGCGGCGGCTCGGGCTACGGCGGCGCGATCTTCGTGCGCAGCGGCGGCACGCTGACCCTCAGCGGCAACGTGCTGTTCCGCGACAACACGGCGCTCGCGGGCTCCAGCAACAACGGCGGCGACTCGGGCCAGGCCGCGGGCGCGGACATCTTCATGATGAAGGGCTCCACCGTGCTGCTGGCACCGGGTGCCGGCCACACGATCCGCGTCGAGGGCGGCATCGCCGACGACAGCAACGCCAGCATCGCCGGCAGCTACGCCCCCGGCGCCGGCGCCGACCTGCACATCGGCGGCGGCGGCCTGGTGCAGCTCGCGGGCACCAACACCTACTCCGGCAAGACCTACATCGAGGGCGCCACCACCGAAGTGACGCTGGGCCAGGGCATCCACCCGACCAGCAGCGTCGTCTTCGCCGGCACCGGCGCCATCGGCAGCCTGGCGCCGCACGCCAACGCGGGCGTGCTGCTGCTCGGCGAGAACGTCACGCAGCGCGCCGGCTCGGTCGTGCCCGGCCAGTTCATGTGGAACGGCGCCGGCGGCTTCGCCTCGGCCCGCAGCGACGGCATCACGCTCGACTTCGGCCGCACCGCCAACGGCGCCAACCAGCTGCTGCAGTGGGGCAGCAGCTACCTCACCAGCGGCTCCACGATGGTGTTCGGCTCCGAGTACGCCCAGGGCACCGTCACGCTCAAGAACAGCGTGAACCTGGCCGGCCTCACCGGCAACGTGGCGGCCTTCCACAACGCGGACCTCGACGCCGCGCACGCCAAGCCCATCGACGGCCTCAATGCCGACGCGGTGTACCTGCGCGGCAACTGGACCAACGGCAGCCTGCGCATCGGCAGCGCCGGCTACGGCGGCGCCGTCTACATGACCGGCCAGAACGCGCTGACGTCGCTGGAAGTCAACAGCGGCCTGGTCAGCACGCTGGCCACCGACAACTCCGGCATCGGCCGGCTGATGCGCACCACGGGGCCGAGCAGCATCGCCGTCAACGGCGGCGCGCTGATCCTGGGCGGCGCCGAGCAGGCCACGGCGGTCAGCGTCGCCGCGACGGGCCGGCTCGTCGCCATGGACGCCCTGAGCACCAACACGGTGGTCAACAGCGGCGCCACGTCGTTCCTGGGCGCCACCAGCGTCGGCAGCACCCTGCTCAACCGCAGCGGCGCCGGCCTCAACGTCTCGGGGGCCACCACCGCCGGCGCCATCGTCAACGAGGCCGGCGCACTGGTGCTGCAGCGGGAGGCCGTGCAGGCCGGCAGCGTCCTCAACCAGGGCGACTGGGCCGTCGACGGCGTGCGCACGCTCACGACCGGCACCCTGGCCGGCCAGGGCAGCTTTGCCATGGCCCAGGCCAGCGACGCCCTCACCGTCGACCAGAGCGGCGCATCCGTCTTCGCCGGCCAGTTCACCGGCGCGGGCAGCCTCACCAAGGCCGGCGCGGGCACCCTGGGCCTCACCGGCGCCAGCACCCACACCGGCGGTACCACCGTCGCGGCGGGCACGCTCGACACCACCGGCGGCGGCACCCTGGCCGATACCGGCAGCGTCACCGTCAACGCCGGTGCCACCCTCATCGCCGGCACCGAGGACACCATCGGCACGCTGTCCAACGCCGGCACGGCCCACGTCACCGCCGCGCTCGCCAGCACCGGCGACGTGAGCAACAGCGGCCTGATGAACCTGGGCGCCACCGTCTCGGCGGCGGGCGTGCTGGGCAACGCCAGCGGCGCCGTGCTCAACCAGGGCGCCGACGTCAGCGCCGGCTCGGTGAGCAACAGCGGCCAGCTCAACGTGCTGGGCGCGCGCACCATCACCGCCACCAGCGGCGGCTTCGGCGGCGAGGCCAGCGGCCTCGTGTCGGTGGCCGGCGCGGAAGACCACCTCGTCATCGACCAGGCCGGCGACTCCAGCTACGCCGGCCGCATCGACGGCCAGGGCACGCTGCGCAAGACCGGCGCCGGCACGCTGGGCCTCACCGGCGCCAACGGCTTCACCGGCGGCCTGACCGTCGCGGCCGGCACCGTGGACACCACCGGCGGCGGCACCCTGGCCGACACCGGCAGCGTGACCATCCATGCCGGCGCCGCCTTCGTCGCCGGCACGGCCGACACCGTCGGCACGGTGGACAACGCCGGCACGCTGAGCGTCAACGCGGCCCAGGCCGTGGCCTCGCTGTCCAACACGGGCACCGTCCACGTCAACGCCGCCCTCACCAGCGCCGGCACGGTGGACAACGCCGCCACCGGCGTGATGAACCTCGCGGCCGACGTCACCGCCGCCGCCACGGTGACCAACCTGGGGCAGCTCAACGTCAGCGGCCAGCGCACCATCGACAGCGCCGGCTTCCAGGGCAGCGGCCACGCCGCCATGCTCCAGGACGCCAACCTCACGGTGAAGCAGGACGCCGACTCGGTCTACTCGGGCGTCATCTCCGGCGCGGGCGCGCTGTCCAAGACCGGCAGCGGCACCCTGAACCTCACCGGCGCCAACACCTACACCGGCGGCACCCACGTGCTGGCCGGCACGGTGGACACCACCGGCGGCGGCACCCTGGCCGACACCGGCGCGGTGAACGTCGCCGCAGGCGCCACCTTCGTCGCCGGCACCGCCGACACCATCGGCGCCGTGGCCAACGCCGGCACCCTGCGCGTCAACGCGGCGCAGACCGTGGCGTCCCTGGCCAACGCCGCCACCGGCACGGCCCACCTCGACGCCGCCGTGACCAGCACGGGCGACGTGGCCAATGCCGGCACGGTCCACCTCAACGCCAACCTCACCAGCGGCGGCACGGTGGCCAACACCGCGGGCGGCGTGCTCAACCAGGCTGCCGACATCACGGCCCTGGCCGTGGCCAACGACGGCACCATCGACGTCAGCGGCCAGCGCACCATCGCCACCCTGGGCTTCGGCGGCACCGACAGCGGCCGCGTGCTGCTGGCCGGCACGACCGACCGGCTGACCATCGACCAGCTCGGCAGCTCGACCTACGCCGGCCAGTTCAACGGCCAGGGCGCCCTGGTCAAGAGCGGCGCGGGCACCCTGCAGCTCACCGGCGCCAACGGCTTCACCGGTGGCCTGAGCGTGAACGCGGGCACCGTGGACACCACCGGCGGCGGCACCCTGGCCGACATCGGCGCGGTGACCGTGGCCGCGGGCGCGTCCTTCGTCGCCGGCACCGCCGACACCATCGGCGCCGTGAGCAACAGCGGCAACCTGGTCGTCAACGCGGCACAAACCGTCGCCACGCTGAGCAACCAGGCCGGCGGCGTCAGCAGCCTCAACGCCCGGCTCACCAGCGCCGGCACGGTGGACAACGCCGAGGGCGGCGTGATCCACCAGGCGGCCGACATCGTCGCGGCCTCGACCGTGACCAACCAGGGCCAGCTCGACGTCAGCGGCCAGCGCACCATCGACAGCGCCGGCTTCCAGGGCTCGGGCAGCGTCGCCATCGACGCGGGCTCGCGCCTGACGGTGCAGCAGACGGCCGACTCCACCTACGCCGGCGTGATCTCCGGCGCGGGCGCGCTGTCCAAGACGCAGACCGGCACGCTGACCCTCACCGGCGCCAACACCTTCCTGGGCGGCACCACCGTCCGGGCCGGCACGCTCGACACCACCGGCGGCGGCACCCTGGCCGACACCGGCAGCGTGAGCATCGACGCGGGCGCCGCCTTCCGCGCCGGCACGGCCGACACCATCGGCGCCGTCGCCAACAGCGGCAGCCTCGTGGTCAACGCCGCGCAGAACGTCGCCTCGCTGGCCAACCAGGCCGGCGGCACGGCGCTGCTCAACGCCCGGCTCGACAGCGCCGGCGCGGTGGTCAACGCCAACGGCGGCGTGATCCGCCAGGCGGCCGACGTCACGGCCGCCGGCGTGGGCAACAGCGGCACGCTCAACGTGGTGGGCCAGCGCAGCATCGCCACGGCCGGCTTCGCCGGCGAGGCCAGCGGCCGCGTCGTGCTCGATGCCGCGGGCGACCGGCTCACGCTGAACCAGTCGGGCAACTCGACCTACGCCGGCCAGATCAGCGGCCAGGGCAGCTTTGCCAAGACCGGCGCGGGCACGCTCACGCTCTCCGGCGCCAGCAGCCACACCGGCGCGATGTCGGTCCAGGCCGGCACCGTGGTGCTCTCGGGCAGCACGGCCAGCCGCGACGTGACGGTGGCCGCCGGCGCGCAGCTGGCCGTCACCCAGGGCGGCCTGGCGTCCAACGCCACGCTGAGCAACGCCGGCACGCTGAACCTGGCCTCCGACGACACCGTCGCGGCCTTCGTCAACAGCGGCACCGTGGGCGGCAGCGGCAAGCTCACCGCGACCACCTACGCGCTCAATGACGGCAGCGTCGTCAACGCCAAGCTCGGCGCCGGCACGCTGACCACCCAGGGCAAGGTGCTGCTCAACGGCACCAGCGACGCGGGCACGGTCAAGGTCGCCAACAACAGCACGCTCACGCTGGGCGGGCCGCAGCGCCTGTCGCTGCAGGCGGCCGTGACGGTGGACGGCAAGCTGGTGCTGGCCAACGGCGACCAGACCATCCGCACGCTCGACGGCAACGGCCGCGTGGACATGAACGCCTACCACCTGGTGGTCAGCAACGGCGGCCAGTTCAGCGGCGTGCTCAACAGCACCCAGGGCTCCAGCCTGGCCACCGACGGCGGCAGCCTGCGCCTGAGCGGCGCCAGCAACGTCAACACCCAGACCCTGCAGCTGAGCAACGGCAGCTCCATGACGCTGGACGCCGGCGCCAAGCTCAGCACCGGCGCAGCCGTGGTGGACTCGGGCAGCACGCTGCACGTGACGGACTCGCAGAACCTGCAGTACGCGACGCTGGGCGGCGGCGGCACGGTGGACGCCGCATCGTTCAGCAACGCCGCGGGCGCCAAGGTCGGCGGCTCGCTGACCTTCACCGGCGACTTCAGCAACCAGGGCACGCTTGCTCCGGGCTACTCGCCCGGCACGGTGACGATCCTGGGCAGCTACACCGAGAACAGCGTGCTGGAGCTGGAGCTGGCCGGCACCACCCCCGGCACGCAGCACGACCAGGTGCGCGTGGGCGGCACCGTCACGGCGGCGCCGGGTGCGGTGCTCACGTTCCGCACCTGGAACGGCGTCGCGCCGGTCCTGGGCAACGTGTACCAGGTGATCGCCGACACCAACGGCAACGCCAAGCGCGTCAACGGCAGCTTCGCCGACGTGCTGTTCGACGCCGACGGCGTCGACGGTGCCGGCGTGGCCGCGCGCAACGCCGCCGTCGTGTTCGACGTCGCCACCGGCCAGGCCATCGCCACGGGGCTCAATGCCGCGGGCAGCACCTTCGCCGACCTGGGCCGTACCCAGAGCCAGCGCGACGCGGCGCAGGCGCTGTTCGCCCGTGCCACCTCGCAGGCGGGCGTCAACCAGATCGACACCGCCGCCGGTGGCGCCCAGAACGTCGGCCGCAACGCCGCCGAGGTGCTCACCACCCGCGACGGCATCGCCAAGATGACGCCCGAGTACTACGGCGCCATGGCCGACTACGGCTTCAGCGCCGCGACGTCGATGTCGCGCCTGCTGGTCAAGCGCGCCGCCGCCGAGTTCGGCGAGGGAGTGCGCGGCCGCGGCCAGTTCTTCGCCTCGGCCCAGACCGACAGCGTGCGCCAGGCCGACGCGGCCAAGCTGCACCGCAACGAGATGCTCATCGGCACCGAGTTCGCGCTCAACCGCTCGGTGGAGATCGGCGGCGTGCTGGCCAGCAGCAACGGCGGCCTCAGCGGCGACCACGGCAGCGGCACCGTCAAGGGCGAGGCCTTCCGGCTCTACGCCAAGGGCCGCGTGACCGACAAGCTGGCCGTGCTGGGCGGCATCGGCCACGGCAGCTACCGCTACAAGCTCAAGCGCGACGCGGTGTCCGGCGAGGCCACGGGCGAGACCCGCGGCAGCGCCAACAGCGTCAGCCTGGGCCTGGCCTGGGACGCGTACCGGACCAGCGGCTTCGCCGTGACGCCCTACGCCAACCTGGACCACGGCCGCTTCAGCAGCGACGGCTTCACCGAGGCCGGCTCCAGCCACAGCCTGGTGCTGGGTGACTACAGCACCAGCCGCACCACGCTGACGCTGGGCAGCGCCTTCGAGTGGCAGCACGTGGTGGCGGGCAAGCCCTTCACGCTGGCCGCGCACGCTGCGCTGCAGAGCGTGCTGGGCGAAGGCAACCGCGTGCAGACGGCCAGCCTGGGCATCGACAACGCGGTGCAGTTCCCGCTGACCTACGACAGCCGCAAGCGCACGCTGGCCCTGTTCGGCGTGGGCGGCACGGTCCGCCTGAGCGAAGCCGTGACGGCCAGCGCCAGCCTCGACAGCGCGCTGTCGGGCTACAAGGACGGCAGCGCCAGGGTCCAGCTCAACGTGGCCTTCTGAGCCCGGGCGGCCGGCCGGTCCCGCGGGGCCGGGCCGGCCCGGCCCTGAAACAAGACGGCGGTGGCGCTCGCGTGCCACCGCCGTTTTTCATTCCGGGGCGAAAGGCATGGTGCCCTCGCCTGCCCGCGCCGGGTCAGCCGCCGCCGCGCTGCGTGTACAGGTCGAAGCGGTGCATGAAGCGCAGCCGCGCCGCCTCGTCCACCCCTTCGAAGGCGAAGCGCAGCCGCAGCCGCGGCACGCACAGCAGCGCGATGCGCCGCGGCGGCAGCGCCTCCCAGCGCAGGCTCAGCCGCCCGCCCGCGTCGAGCGCGATGTCCGCGCCGTCGGCGCGCTGCAGCACCGTGTGCGGCGCGGCGGCGCCGGGAAGCCAGTGCACCAGCTCGGCGGCGGTGCAGCCCATCTCCCGCTCGAACTCGGCGGGGCACTGCAGCAACTGCACGGGCTTCAGCCGCCGGCGATCGGAGGCCAGATGGCCAGCACGTCGCCTTCGACCAGCGCGCGCGTGGCGCGCGCCTCGGGCGGCACGAAGCTGCCGTTGACCAGCACCAGGTGCACCAGCTTCATCGGCAGGCCGTAGGGTTCCACGGCCTGCGCGATGGTGCTGCCCTCGGGCAGGTCGAGCTGCACCGCGTTGCCGCTGCGCGCCTCGGGCGGCAGGTACTCGGTGAGACTGGCGTAGAGCTTGAAAGTGATGCGCATGGGTCGTGATGTTGCCCGCGGCCTTGGCGTCCCCGCGCTCAGTACGGCTGCTGCTTGCCCAGCCCGCGGGCCTCTTGCGCCTGGGCGCAGGCCAGGTAGGCGGGCATCAGCTGCGTGGGGTCGTCGATCAGGCGCTGCTTCCACTCGGGCGTGAGCTTGACCTGGCCTTCGACCAGGCCGCGCATGGCGCCCACGTGCTGCGTCCAGCCCACGCTGTTGCAGCCCACGAGCAGATCGCCGTCGAACTGCAGGCTCAGCGCCTTGCCGGCGTCCTGGTCCACGAGCTCGGCGCTCTGGCCGCCGGGCACGCCCTGCCAGTTGCCGAAGCTGGTGGAGATCAGCCCGAGCGTGTCGAGCACGTTGATCTGCGTGACGCCGTTGAGCACCGCGCGCTGGCCCACCATGTTCAGCGCCGCCACGCGCGCCTGCTCCGCCGCGTTGGGCTGGATGGCGCTGACGATGGTGCGTCCGCTGACGATGTCGAAGGCCTCGGCGCAGTCGCCCGCGGCATAGACGCCGGGAACGCTGGTCTGCAGGTGCTCGTCGGTGAGCACGCCCTGCAGGCAGCGCACGCCGCTGCCCCACAGGAAGCCGATGTTGGGCCGCACGCCGGTGGCGCTGATGACCAGGTCCGCCTCCAGCACCTCGCCGTTGGACAGTTTCACGCGCAACCCGTTGCCCGCGGTCTCGATGGCCTGCACGCGCGCGCCGGTGTGCACGTCCACGCCCTTGGACTGCACCCACTCGCGGATCATGCCGCCGGCGGTGGGGCCCATCATGCGCGGCACCATGCGGTCGCCGGTCTCCACCACGCTGAGCTTCACGCCGCGCAGCGCCAGGGCTTCCATGATGATGCAGCCGATGAAGCCCGCGCCCACCTGCACCACGCGCGCGCCGGGCTGGGCCCGCGCGGCGATGGCGCGCGCATCGTCCAGCGTCCAGCAGGTGTGCACGCCGGGGCTGTTGATGCCGGGAATGGGCGGCTGCACCGGGCTGGAGCCGGTGGCGATGAGCAGCCGGTCGTATTCGACCTCGCTGTCGTCGCTGAAGAAGACCTTGCGCGCCTTGGTGTCCACGGCCAGCGCGCGCACGCCGCGCTTGAGGTCGATGCGCAGCCGCTCGTAGTGGTCAGGGCTGTGGCGCAGGTGCGTGCCGGGCTCGCCGACGCGCCCGACCAGCAGGTACGGAATCGCCATGCGCGAGTACGGCGGCTCGACCTCGTCGCCGACGACGAGGATGCGGTCCCGCGGCGCGTGCTTGCGGAGGGTCTCGGCCGCGATGACGCCGGCCGGACCGGCGCCGAGGATCAGGTGAGTCAACATGGAAGCAGCTCCAAGAAAAGAGGCGGTCCGCGACCGCCTCCATGCCGTTTACTTCAGCGGTACCGCGGGCCTTAGAGGCCCAGGCGCTCCCGGGTGTCGGGCTTGAGGCGGCCCTCGGCGTCCCAGCCGCGGATCTCGTAGTACTTGGGCAGCATCTCGGGCAGCTTGTTGACCAGGCCCTTGGCCGGGCCGGTCTTGGCCGGCTCGGTCAGCAGCCGCTTGGGCAGCGTGTCGTCCTTGGCGGTGAAGCCGGCGCGGTTGTTGAAGTCGCGCTCCATGTTCCAGATGCGCTCGCCGATCTCGTTCATCTTCTCCAGCGTGAACTCCTCGCCGCAGGCGGCCGCGACCTGCGGCTGCACGTCGGCCAGCGTCCAGGCGAAGCTGGTGAAGATGCAGATGCCCGCGGCGTCGAAGGCGGCGGTGGCGTCCTGGAAGGCCTTGACCAGCTCGGGCTTGCCCTCGGCGGTCAGCGGATCGGTCTTGACCGGGATGCCCAGCACTTCCGAAGCCACGGTGTACGAGCGCAGGTGGCACGCGCCGCGGTTGCTGGTGGCGTAGGTCAGGCCCATGCCCTGGATGCCGCGGCTGTCGTAGGCCGGAAACTCCTGGCCCTTGACGCTCATGCTCAGGTCGGGATGGCCGTACTTGGCGGTCAGGCGCGCCGAGCCCAGGCCGATCTCCTTGCCGAAGCCCTCGCCCTTGGCCGTCATCTCGGCGAGCTCGCACAGCGCCTTGGCCGAGCCGAAGGGGGCCTGCGTGCCGATCTGCTCGGCGGTGAGCACGCCCATCTCGTACAGCTCCATCACCGCGCCGATGGTGGCGCCGAAGCTGATCGGGTCCATGCCCTGCTCGTTGCACAGCAGGTTGGCGTACTGCAGCGCTTCCAGGTCGTTGACGCCGTTGGCCGCGCCCAGGGCCCAGGCCGCCTCGTACTCCAGGCCGCCGGAGGCGCCCCAGTACTGCGGCTTGTTCTGCACCGAGAAGTGCGTCTCGTCCATCTTGGAGATGCGCCCGCACGCGATGGTGCAGCCGAAGCAGGCCTGGTTGGTCACCAGGTGCTTCTTGCCGTCGGTGGCGCGCGGGGCGGCCATGGCCTCGGCCGAGATGTCCTTGGCGCCGTCGAACTGCACGTCGCGGTGGTTGCGCGTGGGCAGCGCGCCGATCTCGTTGATGACGTTCATCAGCACCTGCGTGCCGTAGGTCGGCAGGCCCTGGCCCGTCACGGCGTTGTCGGCCAGCACCTGCTTCTTCTCGAAGGTGACCTTCATGAACTCCTTGGGGTTGGCCACGTTGCCCACGCCCAGGGTGCCGCGCACGGCCACGGCCTTGAGGTTCTTGCTGCCCATCACGGCGCCCACGCCCGAGCGGCCGGCGGCGCGGTGCAGGTCGTTGACGATGGCGGAGAACAGCACCTTGTTCTCGCCGGCCAGGCCGATGGTGCTGATGCGCAGCAGCGGGTCCTGGTGCAGCTTCTTGAGCGTCTCCTCGGTTTCCCAGACGCTGTGGCCCCACAGGTGGCTGGCGTCGCGCAGCTCGGCCTTGTCGTTCTCGACGTAGAGGTACACGGGCTTCGGGGACGCGCCCTCGAAGATGATCATGTCCCAGCCCGCGAACTTCAGCTCCGAGCCCCAGTAGCCGCCGGAGTTGGAACAGGCGATGGTGCCGGTCAGCGGGCCCTTGGTGATGACGGTGTAGCGCCCGCCGGTGGAGGCCATGGTGCCGGTCAGCGGACCGGTGGCCCAGATGATCTTGTTCTCGGCCGACAGCGGGTCGACCTTGGCATCGACTTCCTCGACGAAGTACTTGGTGCCCAGACCACGCGAGCCGAGATACTCGCGCGTCCATTTCATGTTCAGCGGCTCGGACTTGACGGTGCCGTCCGTGAGGTTGACGCGAAGGATTTTTCCTGCCCAGGACATGTGCTGCTCCTCAGATCTGTGGTGTCAGGCGGCGGCCGCCGGGGTGCCGAGCTTCTCGGCCCAGGCGGCCATCTTCCCGAGGCCGGTCCAGTTGGCGTCCACGTAGGTGATGGCGCCGGTGGGGCAGGCGGTGGCGCAGGCCGGGTCGCCGCCGCAGAGGTCGCACTTCTGGACCTTGCCCGTCTCCTGCACGTAGTTGATGGTGCCGAAGGGGCAGCTGATGGTGCACACCTTGCAGCCCACGCAGGTCGTCTCGTTGACGACCTTGGCGCCGGTCAGCGCGTTGATGGTGATGGCCTCCACCGGGCAGGCGTGCAGGCACCAGGCCTCGTCGCACTGCGTGCAGGTGTAGGGCACCTTGCGGCCGGTGTGATGGAAATCGAACACCTTGATGCGCGACTTGGCCGGCGCGAAGGTGGCGTAGTTCTCGAAGCTGCACGCCATCTCGCACTGGAGACAGCCGGTGCACTTGTCCGGGTTGATGTGAAGCGACTTCTGCATGGCTTTTCCCTTCATTCGGACCCCGTTCCCCGGCGCGCCGGCGCCATCCCCGCGGTCCCTATGCACTGCACTGCCTATGTTCGAGGCCAAAAAAATCGTCCGGCCTGCGGCGCGCCAAGGAAAGCGCGCCTGCCGGACGCCAGGGTCCGTGGACCCCTATGCACTTGCATACCTATGTTGATTGCGCAAGAGGCCCACGCCTACATGGGTGAAACCCCAGAAAGCGCAGGCCTATTGCTCCAAATTGCTACACGGGCCGCCAGCTGACGTTGTGCCGGTCGAACATCGCCGCCAGACGGCCGTCCTTGGCGATGTCGTTGAGGGCGCCCTGCAGCGCCTGCGCGAGCTCGGTGGCGTCCTTCTTCACCGCCATGCCCACGGCCCAGCCCTCGCGCGGCGCGCGCGGGCTCGGCAGCGGCTCGATGGCGATGCCGCTCTGGCCGCGCAGCACGCTCTGCAGCTCGGACAGGTTGCCAGCGGCCACCGGCACCTCGCCGTTCTTGAGCGCCTGGGCGGCCAGCACGCCGTCCTTGAAGGTCGTCACCAGCTGCTCGCGGTAGGCGCCGCCGTCGGCGCCGATGAGCAGCCAGCCCGCCAGCGACAGCCCCGGCACCGCCACGCGCGCCTTGCCCAGCTGCGACAGGCTCTCCAGCGTGGGCACCGCATCCAGCCGGCGGGCCACGGCCACGCGCTCGCGCCAGTAGGGGCCGAAGATGCTGACCTGCGGGTTCTCCTGCATCAGCGGCCGGTCCACCGGCACGTGCAGCAGCACGTCGGCGGGGCCGTAGCCCAGGTAGTGGCCCTTCCAGACCATGTTGCGCAGGTCGTCGTTCATGGCCTCGCCGGCCGGGAACGGCAGCACCGACAGCTTCACGTTCAGCGCCTGCGCCAGCGCGCCGGCGAGCTCGACGTCGATGCCCTTGCCCTGGTCGTGGAACGGCGGGAACTCGTTGTAGAGCGCCACGGTCAGCGAGCCGCGCTCCTTGATCTTCTCCAGCGGCGTGGCCGACAGCGGCAGCGGCAGCCCCAGCGCCGCGGCGCCGGCGCCGGCCAGCGCGCCCAGCATCGAGCGGCGCTTCATGGTGATGGGCGGGCGGCCCATCAGAGCGGCCTCTCGCGGCGGGTTTCCAGGTAGGACTTGATCGACCAGATCGCTTCCTGGTTCAGCGTACCCTCGAACGGCGGCATGT
>NZ_KE387208.1:66115-96789 GCF_000430725.1 Azohydromonas australica DSM 1124 | reverse complement strand
AGCCGCCCACGCCCTCGGCCGCTTCCTTCTCCTCGGCCGTCTCGTAGGGCACGTCGATGAACTTGGCGCCCAGCGACTCGACCTGCTCCTTCACCGAGGGGCGCACGTCGGAAGCCTCGATCACCGCCCCGAGCCGCTTGGCCGTGGCGATGGCCTGCAGCCCTGCCACGCCCACGCCCAGGATCACCACGCGCGCGGCCTTCACGGTGCCGGCGGCGGTCATGAGCATCGGGAAGAACTTCTGGTAGCGGTCGGCCGCGATGATCACGGCCTTGTAGCCGGCGATGTTGGCTTGGGATGAGAGCACGTCCATGCTCTGCGCACGCGTCGTGCGCGGGGCGGCCTCCAGCGCGAAGCCGGTCACGCCGGCAGCGGCCAGACGCTCCAGGCCTTCGCGGTCGAAGGGATTGAGCATGCCGACCACCGTCGCGCCGCGCTTCATGAGCGGCAGCTCCTCGGCGGACGGCGAGCGCACCTTGAGCACCAGGTCGCAGCCCAGCGCCGCTTTGGCGTCCACGATCTCGGCGCCCACCGCGGCGTAGGCCGCATCGGGCGCGGCAGCGGCCAGGCCGGCACCGGACTGCACGAAGAGCTGGTGCCCTTGCGCCTTGAGCTTTTTCGCGGTCTCCGGCGTCACCGCGACCCGGGTCTCTCCCGCCGCCGTCTCCAGCGGCACTCCGATCAGCATGGGCTCTCTCCTTTGAAACAAGCCACCCTTCGGCACGGCGCCGAGTGCCGAAGGGTGGCTCGTCAACGGCGGGCCGCCGGGGCCCGCACCCATGTTCTTAAAGCGGCCTCTCGCGGCGGGTTTCCAGGTAGGACTTGATCGACCAGATCGCTTCCTGGTTCAGCGTGCCCTCGAACGGCGGCATGTACACGGCGCCGTTGCGGGTGCGGCCGCGGCGCACGGTGTTGAGAAAGTAATCGTCCACGTCCTTCACGCACGCGGTCTTCTTGTTCTCGATCTTCTGCGAGGAGCACTCGTTGTCGAGCTTGCGCAGGTCGGGCGCGATGCCGCCGGAGATGGCCTCCAGGCCATGGCAGCGGGCGCAGTTCTGGTTGTAGGCCGAGGAGCCGATCTTGATGGCCTTGTCGTTGCCGCGGAACGGGTTCTGGTCGCGCCAGGCCTCGCCCAGCGAAGGCAGCTCATGCGTGTCCACGGCCTGCGGCGTGACGTCGCCATGGGCCAGGGCGGCGCCTGCCACCAGCAAGCCGGCCATCAGCGCCGTCAGACGCGCGGGAAGTTGAGCGAGGGAACGCTTGGACATGAATGTCTCCTCGGTTGGAATGAATGGCGCTCCTTTCCGCAAGGGCTGTGCCATCAACCCCTCCAATGCGCGTTTCCTGGCCCGCATTCGGGTTCATACGGTGCCCGAAGTGGCATTCCGAAGCCTGTCACCCGGCGTCCAAAGCGCTGGCTGTTGAGAAATGAAACATCGCTGCCGCCGTCTGGAACAGGCCTGGCGGCGCGGGAGCAACCGTCGCGGCTCGTGCGATGTCCAGCCTGGCGGCGCTGGAACGAGGCTTGCCCTGCCGTGCTCGTGCACTACCCCGACATCGAATCCCACGGCGTCGTCGGCAACCTGCGGACGACCGCCCTCATCGGCATTGACGCCACCGTCAGCTTCTTCTGCTTCCCGCGCTTCGACTCGCCCAGCGTGTTCCTGTCGCTGCTGGATCCGGACCGCGGCGGCAGCTTCTCCATCCGACCGGCGCATGCGGACATGCGCACGCGCCAGATGTACCTGCCTGACACCAACGTGCTGGTCACGCGCTTCATGTCGCAGCTCGGCATGGCGGAGGTCACGGACTACATGCCGCTGTCGGCCGCGGGACAGCCGCGCAGCGCGCTGGTGCGGCGCATCCAGTGCGTGCGCGGGCGGCTGTCGCTGCGCGTGCTGTGTGCGCCGCGCTTCGACTACGCGCGCACGAAGCTGCCGGCGCAACTGCTGGACGGCGGCCGCATGGCCGTCTTCGCCGACGCCACGGTGCACGGCCCGCTGCGCTTGCGCAGCAGCGTGGAGCTGACGGTGCAGGACGGCGATGTGCACGCCCTCATCGAGCTGGGCCCGGGCGACCAGGCCGCGCTGGTGCTGGAGTGCGTCGACGAGCGGCCCAGCGAGGGCCCGCTGGAAGCCTTCGTCGAAGGCTCCTTCCAGGAAACCATGGCCTTCTGGCGCGGCTGGAGCGAGCGTTCCAGCTACCGCGGCCGCTGGCGCGAGATCGTGCAGCGCTCGGCGCTGATCCTGAAGCTGCTGTCCTCGGCCGACCACGGCGCCATCATCGGCGCGGCCACCTTCGGGCTGCCCGAGCACGTGGGTGGCGAGCGCAACTGGGACTACCGCTACTGCTGGATCCGCGACGCGGCCTTCACCGTCTACTCGCTCATGCGGCTGGGCTACACCGGCGAGGCGGAGGCCTTCATCGGCTGGGCCCACGAACGCATGCTGGACCAGCTCGCCGGCGAGCCGCCGCAGATCCTCTACGCGGTGGACGGCCGCCACGTGGGCGAGGAGTTCGAGCTCACGCACCTGGCCGGCTACCGCGGCTCGCGCCCGGTGCGCGTGGGCAACGCAGCGGCCGGGCAGCTGCAGCTGGACGTGCTGGGCGAGCTGGTGGACGCCATCTACATGGCCGACATCCACGGCGTGCCGGCCTCCGTGGACGTCTGGCAGGCGCTGTCGCGGCGCATCGACTGGTGGTGCGAGCACTGGAACCAGCCGGAGGAGGGCATCTGGGAGATGCGCGGCGGGCGGCGCGACTTCCTCTCCGGCCGGCTGCTGAGCTGGGTGGCGCTGGACCGCGCGCTGCGCATGTCGCGCCGCTTCGCCCGTCCGGCGCCGCTGCAGCTCTGGTACGAGACGCGCGACGCCATCGCCTCGCAGATCCTCAACGACTTCTGGCACCCGCAGAAGCAGGCCTTCGTGCAGCACCGCGGCGGCGACACGCTCGATGCCGTGGCGCTGCTCATGCCCATGGTGCAGTTCATCAGCCCGACCGATCCACGCTGGCTCTCCACGCTGGAGGCGATCCGCCACGAGCTGGCCATCGACGGCCTGGTGGCGCGCTACTCCACCACCGACGGCGGCGACGGCCAGCTCAACATCGACGGGCTGCAGGGCCAGGAAGGCGCCTTCACGCCCTGCTCCTTCTGGTACGTCGAGTGCCTGGCGCGCTGCGGGCGCGTGGACGAGGCCCGGCTGCTGTTCGAGAAGATGCTCACCTACGCCAACCACCTCGGCCTCTACGCCGAGGAACTGGGCCCCAGCGGCGCGCAGCTGGGCAACTTCCCACAGGCGCTGACGCACCTGGCTCTGATCAGCGCCGCCCACGCGCTGAACCGCGCCATCGAGGAAGGGCCGACGGCCTGGTCCCGCGGCTTCGGCGGCTGAGCGCCGGCCGCAAGGCCAGGTTTCCTGTCCGGATTTGAGCCAGGTCAACCTGGGTGCGGACGGCCGCAACTTCGCCGCGCGCTCCGAGTCAGGCCTGCTGAGAGCCACGAGCCCAGGAGACCTTATGCACTTGTCCGAGACGGACGCCGTGACGGGCGCACCTCCAGACGCCACACCGTCCGGGAAACGTCCGCCGACGAGCCCGCCCGGTACTTCCAGCGCGGGTACGCAGGCCCGCGCCTGGCACGCCACTGACGCGCAGGCCGTGCTCTCGGTGCTGGAGGCCGGCCCTCAGGGCCTGAGCCAGGCAGAGGCCGCGCGCCGCCTGCAGCAGTACGGGCCCAACCGCCTGCCCGAGCCTCAGCCGGTGGGCGTGCTGCAGCGCCTGGCGCGGCAGTTCAACAACCTGCTGCTGCAGATCCTGATGGTGTCGGCGCTGGTCACGGGCCTGATGGGGCACTGGGTGGACAGCGCCGTGATCCTGGCCGTGGTGCTGCTCAACGCCGTCATCGGCTTCGTGCAGGAGGGCAAGGCCGAGAAGGCGCTGCAGGCCATTCGCCACCTGCTCTCGCCGCATGCGGTGGTGCTGCGCGACGGGCGCCAGCACGACGTCGCGGCGGCCGACCTCGTTGTCGGCGACGTCGTGTTGCTGGCCTCGGGCGACAGCCTGCCCGCCGACGTGCGGCTGCTGCAGGCCCATGGTTGCCGCATCGACGAGTCCGCGCTCACCGGCGAGTCCGTGCCGGTGGACAAGCGCACCGAGCCGGTGGCGGCCGACGCGGCCATCGGCGACCGCCAGTGCATGGGCTACGCCGGCACGCTGCTCACCCAGGGGCAGGCCCGCGCGGTGGTCGTGGCCACGGGCGCCGACACCGAGATCGGCCGCATCGGCCGCATGCTGGCCGACGTCGAGGAGGGCACCACGCCGCTGCTGCAGAAGATGGGCGTTTTCAGCCGGCAGCTCACCTTCGTGATCCTGGGCGTCGCGGTCCTGATGTTCGGCTTCGGCACGCTGGTGCGCGGCATGCCGGTGGGCGACACCTTCATGGCCGCCGTCGGCCTGGCCGTGGCCGCCATTCCCGAGGGGCTGCCCGCGATCCTGACCATCACGCTGGCCATCGGCGTGCAGCGCATGGCGCGCCGCCACGCCGTCATCCGGCGGCTGCCCGCGGTCGAGGCGCTCGGCTCGGTGACGACCATCTGCTCGGACAAGACCGGCACGCTCACGCGCAACGAGATGACGGTGCAGCAGCTGCTGTGCGCCGGCCAGGTGCTGGAGGTCGAGGGCGGCGGCTACGCGCCGCAGGGCGCCCTCCGGCTGGACGGCGAGGCCCTGGACCCGGCGCGCCTGGCCGAGCGCGTGCCGGCCGCCGCGCGCCTGGCGCTGGCGGCGGCGCTGTGCAACGACGCCAGCGTGCACGAGAGCGAGGGCCGCTGGACGGTGGCCGGCGATCCCACGGAGGGCGCGCTGCTGACGCTGGCGATGAAGGCGGGGCTCAATCCGGCCGAGCTGCGCGTCGAGCGGCCACGGCTGGAGGTGATTCCCTTCGAGTCTGAGTACCGCTACATGGCGACGCTGCATGCCGGCGAGGACGATGGCGCGCCGGCCGAGGCCTTCGTCAAGGGCGCCCCCGAGCGCGTGCTGGCGATGTGCGAGCGGCAGCTGGGCGCGCGGGGGCAGGACGAGCCGCTGGACGCGGACTGGTGGCAGGCGCAGGTCGAGGCCCAGGCCCGCGCGGGCCGGCGCGTGCTGGCGCTGGCGTGGCGCACCTTCGAGCCGCAGCGGGAGGCGCTGGACCACGCCGACATCGCGCGCGGGCTGACGCTGCTGGGCCTGGTGGCCATCATCGACCCGCCGCGCGAGGAGGCGAAGCGCGCCGTGGCGCGCTGCGCCGAGGCCGGGATCCGCGTGGTGATGATCACCGGCGACCATGGCGTGACGGCCAGCGCCATCGCGGCCCAGCTCGGCATGGGCGAGGGGCTGAAGGCGGTCACCGGGCCGGAGATCGAGGCCATGGACGACGCGGCACTGCGCCTTGCCGTGGCCGACACCCGCGTCTTCGCCCGCGCCAGCCCCGAGCACAAGCTGCGCCTGGTGCGCGCGCTGCAGGCCAGCGGCGAGGTCGTGGCCATGACCGGTGACGGCGTCAACGACGCGCCGGCGCTCAAGCAGGCCGACGTGGGCGTGGCCATGGGCATGAAGGGCACCGAGGCGGCCAAGCAGGCCGGCGCGATGGTGCTGGCCGATGACAACTTCGCCTCCATCGCGCACGCGGTGGAGGAAGGGCGCACGGTCTACGACAACCTCAAGAAGACCGTCGCCTTCCTGCTGCCCATCAACGGCGGCGAGTCGCTGACGCTGCTGCTGGCGGTGCTGCTGGGCGTGGCGCTGCCGATCCTGCCGGCGCAGGTGCTGTGGGTGAACATGGTCAGCTCGGTGGCGCTGGCCATGGTGCTGGCCTTCGAGCCGACCGAGGCCGGCGTGATGCGCCGCCCGCCGCGGCCGGTGGGCGAGCCGCTGCTGTCGCGCTTCCTGGTCTGGCGCATCGTGCTGCTGTCGGTGCTGTTCCTGGCCGGCGTCTTCGGCATGTTCGAGTGGATGCGCGCGCAGGGCGCCAGCGTGGAAGCCGCCCGCACGGCGGCCGTCAACACGCTGGTGTGCATGGAGGTGTTCTACCTGTTCAGCGTGCGCTACCTGAAGGCGCGCTCCTTCACCGTGCAGGGCGTGCGCGGCACGCCGCGGGTGCTGGGGGCCGTGGCCGGGGTGTTCGCGCTGCAGCTGCTGTTCACCTACGCGCCGTTCATGCAGGCGCTGTTCCACACCGAGGCGCTGGCGCTGGACGCCGGCCTGTGCATCGTGGCCGTGGGCGTGGCGCTGCTGGTGGTGCTGGAGCTGGAGAAGGCGCTGCTGCGCCGCGTCGGCGCGCTGGCCTGAATCGGCCGCCGCGAGGAGGGCTCAGGGCTGGAACCGCCGCAGGTAGGCCAGCAGGTCGTCGATCTGGCCGTCGTCGCCCAGGCCCCAGAAGCGCATCTTGTTGCCCGGCACGGTGGCGTCGGGCGACTTGAGGAAGGCGCGCAGGGTGGACTCGGTCCAGAAGATGCCGGAGGCCTTCATCGCCGCGGAGTAGTTGAAGTCCGGCGTGGCGCCGGCCTGGCGGCCGAACAGGGCGTTGAGGTGCGGGCCGAAGCCGCCGCGCGCGCTGGGCCCCACCTGGTGGCAGGAGGCGCAGCGCTTGAAGGTGCGCTGGCCGGCGTCCGCGTTGCCCGCCGCCGGCGCGGCGCAGGACCAACCCGCCAGGGCCAGGGCGCACAGGAGGCTCAGGGGACGGAGGGCACTTGAAGGCATGGGGACGGCGGCGTGGAAAGGCACGGGCCGGGCCGATGGCCCTGGCTGCGGGTTAACCAGCATGCCCTGCCTAGAATCCCCTGAATGAATGTCGGCGTTGTCCAAGCGGCCCTGGCCTACGTGGCCTGGGGCCTGTTCCCCTTGTATTTCCACCAGGTCGCGGCCGTTTCCTCGATGGAGATCGTGCTGCACCGGACCGTCTGGTCCCTGGTGTTCGTGCTGCTGGTGCTGGCCGCGATGCGGCGTTTCGGCGCGCTGTGGCCGGTGCTGCGCCAGCCGCGGCAGCTGATGCTGCTGCTGCTCAGCGCGCTGCTGCTGTCGGGCAACTGGCTGGTCTACGTCTGGGCCGTCAACCACGGCCACGTCATCGACGCCAGCCTTGGTTACTTCATCAACCCTCTGGTGTACGTGCTGCTGGGCTTCGCCTTCCTGCACGAGCGGCTGCGGCCGACGCAGTGGGGCGCCGTCGCGCTCGCGGGGCTGGGCGTGGCTTGGCTGACGTGGCAGGCCGGGCAGCTGCCGTGGATCGCCCTGCTGCTGGCCGGCAGCTTCGGCCTGTACGGGCTGATGCGCAAGACGGCGCCGCTGGGCGCGCTGGAAGGCCTGGCGGCGGAGACGCTGCTGCTGGCGCCGCTGGCGGTGCCGGCGCTGCTGCTGTGGACGCTGCACGGCGACAGCGTGCTGGCGCACGCCGATGCCTCCACGCTGGGCTGGCTGCTGGCCGCCGGCCCGGTAACGGCCGTGCCGCTGCTGCTGTTCGCCGCCGGCGCGCGGCGCATCCCGCTGGCCACGCTGGGGCTGCTGCAGTACATCGGGCCCACGCTGCAGATGGCCATCGGCATCTGGGTGTTCCACGAGCCCTTCCAGGCCGAGCGGCTGGCCGGCTTCCTGCTGATCTGGGCCGCGCTGGCGCTCTACAGCTTGGAGAGCCTGTGGGTCACGCGCCGGCGCGTGGCGGCGCAAGCCTGAGCCCGGCCGGCGCATTCGACGGCTTCGAACGCAGGCGTCAAAAACCGCCCGGCGCACGGGCTTGCCTGGCGCACCACACTGCAGCGGCGCCGTACCCGCCGGGGCGGCGCCCACCACCCGCGGGCGGCAATGCCCGCGTTTCTTTCTGAAGGAGTGCTGCAGATGGCCAAGGTTCTCGTTCTCTACTACTCCACTTACGGACACATCGAGCGCATGGCGCAGGCCGTGGCCGAAGGCGCGCGCGGCGCCGGCGCGACGGTGGACGTCAAGCGCGTGCCCGAGACGGTGCCGGAGGAAGTCGGCCGCAAGGCAGGTTTCAAGCTGGACCAGGACGCGCCCGTGGCCACCGTGGCCGAGCTGGAGCAGTACGACGCCATCATCGTGGGCACCCCCACGCGCTACGGGCGCATGTCCTCGCAGATGGCGGCCTTCCTGGACCAGACCGGCGGCCTGTGGGCGCGCGGCGCGCTCAACGGCAAGGTGGGCGCGGCCTTCACCTCCACCGCCACGCAGCACGGGGGGCAGGAGACGACGCTGTTCTCCGTCATCACCAACCTGCTGCACTTCGGCATGGTGGTGGTGGGGCTGCCCTACAGCTTCCAGGGCCAGATGAAGCTCGACGAGGTCGTCGGCGGCGCACCCTACGGCGCCACCACCATCGCCGGCGGCGACGGCTCGCGCCAACCCTCGCAGACCGAGCTCGACGGCGCCCGCTTCCAGGGCGAGCTGGTCGCCAAGACGGCTGCCAAGCTGTTCGGCTGACCTCTGCCCCCCGGCCCGCCGGCAGGCCGGCAGGCCGGCAGGCCGGCAGGCCGTGAAGCCTGCGGCCGGCCCGGGCTCATCTCGATAAATTGCGATTTATCAAGGGAAAAGCAGGCGGTCCAAGGTTTCAAGGGTGAAAGGACGGCTTCGCCTCGCTACGCTGGACTTCGCGTTTGCGAAATGAGTCCCGTCGGCGAGGAGGTTCCATGAAACGGCGTTTATTCACGCTTTCATTGGCGAGCTGCGGCTTGGTCAAAACAGTCCAGGCCGCCAATGAATCCACTGGGCAGGTATTTTCCAGCCAGAAGCCATTCAAATTCCCGACCTATAAGGTGCTGCGGCTGGGGACATTCCAGGGCGGCTCCAGCGAAGCCCTGGCCGTGAATGCCAATGGCCAAGCGGCCGGCTGGGTGAGTTTCGATATCGATGGGGCGTACCGCCCGGCCCTGTTCGTTCCCGGCCGAACGCCCAAGCCGATCTACACCGACGGTCCCGGCGAGGCCACGGGCCTCAACGCCCGCGTCGAGGTCGTGGGCTGGTTCCGGGAGGGCAGCGCCACGCAGGCCTTCCGATGGCGCCACGAGCAGCTGCGCACGCTGCCCTCGCTGGGCGGCGGCAACAGCGAGGCGGCCAGCATCAACGACCGCTCGGAAATCGTGGGCTTCTCCGAGGCCGCGCCCGGGGCCGCGCACGCGGTGCTGTGGTGGGGCGACAGGCTGTTCGACCTGGGCACCTGGGGCGGCTACGGCGCACGGGCCACGGCCATCAACGAGCGCGGCGACATCGTGGGCTTCCGCGAGGTGGTGGCCGACGGTGTGGGTGTCCGGCAGGGCGTGCGCTGGATCCGCGGCAGGGCGCCCCGGCTGATGCCGACGCTGCCCGGCTACGAGAGCGTGGTGCCCACCGCCGTGAACGAGCGCGGCGACGTGACCGGCTACATGTACCCGGCCACCAACTTCCTGTTCGGGCGGGTGGCGTTCATCTACGCCGACGACCGCTACACGCTGATGCCGCTGTCGAATGACCAGCCCACTGTCGGCCTGGGCATCAACAACCGCCGCGAGGTGGTCGGGTTCAAGTTCGACCAGGGTGCCGACCCGCGCAACCGCGCCCTCATGTGGTTCAACACCGGCCAGACGGCGTTCAGCCTGGATGGACGGCCCGAGGTGCTCGCGGCCGGCTGGAAGGCGCTGGAGCAGGGCAATGCCATCAACGAGGCCGGCGTGATCGTCGGCACCGGTTTCTTCGGGCTGCCGAATGGGCGCAACAGCATTGAGGCGTTCATGCTCATTCCCAAATGATGGCTTGCCATATTTGGGTCTGGTGCCGGTTCTCGATGGCGACGTGAAAAATACCGTCACACCTGCGCAGGCGGGCGTCCACGAACTCCGGGCGGCATTGCGGGCGGCGTAAATGCCCGCCTCTGCCGGCATGACGCAATTGATTCACTGACCATCACGAAATGGAATCAGGGGTATAGGCCGCTGGCCATGCCAGGAAAGGCAATACCCCGTCAATTCAATATTCAGGCCGGACGCGCCATCAGCCTTTCAGCGCCGCCAGCGCCTGGTGGATCTGCGCCACCGCCGCGGCGCCCTCGCCGATGGCCGCCCCCACGCGCTTGACCGAGCCGGCGCGCACGTCACCCACCGCGAACACGCCCGGCACGCTGGTTTCCAGCGGCGCCGGCGCGCTGCCCTCGTGGGGCTGCGCCACGGCCGGGCCCGTGCGCACGAAGCCCTGGGCGTCCAGCTCCACGCCGCAGTCGCGCAGCCAGTCCGTCTCGGGGTCGGCGCCGACGAACAGGAACAGGTGCCGCAGCGCGTGCGTGCTCTCCTGCCCGTTGCGGCGGTCGCGCCAGGTGACGGCTTCCAGGCCGCCTTCGCCGCCGTCCAGCTGCACCACCTCGGTCTGCGTCAGCAGCTCGATGTTGGGCGTCGCCTCGATGCGGTCGATGAGGTAGCGCGACATGCTGGCCGCCAGCCCCGGGCCGCGCACGAGCATGAACACCCGCGCCGCGTGCTGCGACAGGTACACGGCCGCCTGGCCCGCGGAGTTGCCGCCGCCCACCAGCGCCACCTCGGCCCGTGCGCAGGTGCGCGCCTCCACCGGCGAGGCCCAGTACCAGATGCCCCGGCCCTCGAACTCCTCAAGCCGCGGCATGCCCGGCCGCCGGTAGCGCGCGCCGCTGGCGATAACGACGCTGCGCGCATGCAACCGCCGCCCATCGGACAGCTCGATGGCCAGCCCGGCGTTCTCGCCCTCGTCACCGCCGTCGGTGCATTTGCAGTCCAGCCGCGTCGCCTGAGCTGGGATCAGCATGCGGGCGCCGAACTTCTGGGCCTGCACGAAGGCGCGCCCGGCCAGCGCCTGGCCGGAGATGCCGGTGGGGAAGCCCAGGTAGTTCTCGATGCGCGCGCTGGCGCCGGCCTGGCCGCCGAAAGCGCGGCAGTCCAGCACCGCCACGTCCAGCCCCTCGGAGGCCGCGTACACCGCGGTGGCGAGCCCGGCCGGGCCGGCGCCGACGATGGCCACGTCCACGCGGCCGGCAAGATCGGCCTCGTCCACCATGCCGATGCAGCGCCCCAGGGCCTGCTCGTCCGGGCTCACCAGCACCGAGCCGTCCGGACACACCACCAGCGCCTCGTCGGGCGCCGCGCCGTACTGCACCATCAGCGCCGCCGCGCAGTCGACGGACTGCGCATCCAGCACCTGGTGCGGATGGCCGTTGCGGCGCAGGAAGTTCTGCAGCCGCAGCACGTCGGCCGAATCCGGCCGGCCGATGAGCACCGGCCCGCTGGCGCCGGACTCGATCAGGCCCACGCGGCGCAGGATCAGTGCGCGCACCAGCCGCTCGCCCAGGTCGGCCTCCGCGATGATCAGCGCCCGCAGCTGCTCCGGCGGCACCCGCAACGCCTGCGCGGGCTGCAGCGCCCGCGCGTCCACCAGCGACGGACTGCCGGTGAGCGAGCCCACCTCGCCCACGAACTGGCCCGGCCCCATGGTCAGGATCGGCACTTCATGCCCCAGCCCGTCGCGCTGCACCACGGCGACCGTGCCCTGCAGCACCACGAACAGCCCGGTGCCGGGCTGGCCGGCTTCCAGCAGCAGGCTGCCGGGCTCGTAGGCGCAGGGTTCGCCGAAGCGGCGGATGCGAGCGATCTCCGCCGGCGTCAGCAGCGGGAACATCTGGTGCCGGCGCGACAGCAACTCGCTCGGGGCGGCGTCGTCGGCGGGCAGGGCGTCGGTGCCTGCTTGCGGCACGGGGGCGGCGGGGTCCGTCATGGCAGCGTCCTCCAGGGCAGGCATCGTGCCGCAGGCCGCCGTGCTCCTGGCGTAGCCATTTGTCAGGGCTGCCGGCGCGGTCCGGACACGGGCACAACCCTTGCCGACCATGTCCCGGCTGCAAAAGCCCAAGGCGCGGTGGCGCCCTGAAGCCACGGAAGGAGGAGAGCCATGACGCGCCCGAGATTGCTTGCGGCCTGGGCCACCTTGCCCTTGATCGTTGCAGCGTGTGGCGGGGGCTCGCCGGGTGAACCGGTGGCCGAAGGCTCCCAGGCGCCGCGGGAGGCGGGCGCTGCCCTCGCCGAAAACCTCTTCGGGCTGCGCGTGCTGTCCAGTCCGGCGCAGTACGTCTCGGGCGGCGATGCCCGCATCGAGCTGCGCGCGCCCCGGGCCCTGCACGACCAGATCGAGCTGTGGATCAACGGCAGGAAGACCGCGCAGCGCTTCGCCACCGACGGCGACCGCCTCGAAGGCGTGGTGAGCGGCCTGGCCAACGGCCAGAACCGGCTGGTGCTGCGGCAGGCGGGCAGCACAGCCGCGCTGGCGTCGCTCACGCTGGTCAACCACCCGATCACCGGACCGATGTTCTCCGGTCCGAAGCAGTACCCCTTCGTCTGCACCGTCAGCCAGGTCCGGCGCGAGCCGCTGGTCGACGCCCCCGCGCCGCCGGGCTTCCCGGTGTTCGATGCGAAGGGCAACAGGATTGGCTACAGCAAGGACTGCTCGATCGAGACCTTCACCCAGTACTGGTACCGCTCCACGGGCAACCGCTGGAGGCCGCTGCCGGCCAAGGGCCCCAGGCCCGCGGACATGAGCACCATCCCCCTGGCCGACGGCCGCAAGGTGGACTTCGTGGTGCGCCAGGAGCGCGGCACGATCAACCGCTTCGTCTACAGCTTCGCGATGCTCGCGGCGCGTGGCGAGAACCCGGCCAGCCCGGACACCCGGCTGTGGGACGGGCGCCTGGTGTACCTCTTCCAGGGCGGCGTGGGACTGGGCCACACCCAGGGCTGGATGCCCAACGACGCGCTGCAGCCGGACCTGCTGAGGCAGGGCCACGCCATCGTGGCCAGCAGCGGCAACAACACCCGCACCCACTACAACCTGCAGCTCGGCGCCGAGACGGCGCTGATGGTCAAGGAGCGCTTCATCGAGCGCTATGGCCGGCCGCTGTACACGGTGGGCTTCGGCGGCTCGGGCGGCGCGGTGCAGCAGTACATCCTCGCGCAGAACCAGCCCGGCATCCTGGACGCGCTGCTGCCGGAGCAGAGCTATCCGGACATGGTCACGCAGCTGATCCACGTTGGCGACTGCGAGCTGCTGGAGCACTACATGGACCTGACCGACCGCGACAACCCGCGCTGGTCCCAGGCCAAGGCGCGCTCGCTGCTGGTGGGCTTCAACGGCGAGCAGGACGTGCCCGATCCGATGAGCCGGCTCAAGCCGCGCCTGGGCCTGGCCGGCGCCAGCATGAGCCCCGGCGTCACCGAATGCGCTCGCTCCTGGCGGGGCCGCCAGGCGTGGCTCATGAACCCGCTGTTCGGCGGCACGCCCAAGCAGGAGCTCATGGAGCCGCCAGGCCTCATGGACAAGGTGCAGTGGACCCTCTACGACGATCTGCGCAACGTCCTCGGCGTCGACGCGGCGGGCCAGCCGCGCACCATCTGGGACAACGTCGGCGTGCAGTACGGCCTGCGCAGCCTCCAGCAGGGCGCGATCACGCCGCGGGAGTTCCTCGACCTCAACTGGAAGGTCGGCGGCTGGAAGCAGCCCAAGGAGATGGTGCAGGAAGGCTTCCCGGTGCTGGACGGGATCACGGCGGCGATGGTGTACGACGACCCGGCGCTGTTCGACCCGTGGAGCCGGCGCAACATGCGCCTGGGCTGGACCGCCGACAAGCCCGCGCCGCGCACCGTGGGCGACCCGGTTGCGATGCGCGCCGCGCACACCTCCGGCATGGTGTTCCACGGCCGCATGGCGCTGCCGACCATCGACTACCGCCAGTACCGGGAGCGCGAGCTCGACATGCATGACGTGCGCCAGAGCTTCGGGGTGCGCAAGCGCGTGCTCCGGGAACTGGGCACGACGGGGCACCTGGTGATCTGGATCACCGACACGCGCCCCGGCGTGCCGAGGGTGAGCCAGGGCCTGCGGGCGCTGGACGTGATGGACGAGTGGATGGCCAACATCCGCGCCCATCCGGAGCGGACCGTGGCGCAGAACCGCCCGGCGCGCGCGGTGGACAGCTGCTTCGACGCCCGCGGGCGCCTGATGTTCGCGGGCCCCGACGTCTGGAACGGCGTGATTGACGACAAGCCTCCGGGCGCCTGCACGCGCGCGTTCCCGCTGTTCGGCACCTCGCGCACCGTGGCCGGCGCGCCCTTCGAGGACGACGTCTTCCGCTGCGCGCTCAAGAGCGTGGACACCGCGGTGGCCGACGGCACCTACGCGCCGTGGAAACCCGATGCCGCCGCGGTCGCGAGGCTCAAGCGCACCTTCCCGCAGGGGGTTTGCGACTTCAGCAAGAAGGACCAGGCACGACCCTGAGCTGCGGCCGTCACGGGGCTGGCGGCGCGTCCGTCATCGGCAGGGCCCCAGGCGCTGGCGGCAGTGCTCGCGGCAGGCGTCGGCAAAGGCCTGCAGCGTGCGCCGGTAGAAGGGGATATGGGCGTGGCGCCACTCCGGGTGCCACTGCACGCCGTAGGCGAAGGCCCGGGCGGTGGCTACGCGCACACCCTCCACCAGCCCGTCCGGCGCCAGCGCCTCGGCCACCATGCCCTGGCCCAGCCGCTTGATGCCCTGGCCGTGCAGCGAGTTCACTCGCGCGCGCGTGCCGCCGGCCCAGTCCGCGAAGGCGCTGCCGGGCTCCAGGATCACCTCGTGCCGCTCGGCGAACTGCGCCTCCAGGTCCGCGTCCTGCGGCTCGCGGTGGTCCAGGTGCTCGGGCTCGGCATGCACCTGCTGGTAGAGGCTGCCGCCCAGCGCCACGTTCATCTCCTGCAGCCCGCGGCAGACACCGAACAGCGGCGTGCCGGCGGCCAGCGCGGAGGGCACCAGCGCCATGGTCAGCCGGTCGCGGCGCGGATCGAGCAGGTCCGTCTCCAGCGCCGACGCGCCGAAGTGCGTGGCCTCCACGTTCGAGGGCGAGCCCGTCAGCAGCACGCCGTCCACCAGCGGCAGCAGCTCCGGGATGTCGCCGGCGCCGGCCATCGGGAACAGCACCGGCTGCAGCCCCAGCTCGCAAACGGCCGCGGCGTAGCGGTCGGCCAGGACCGTGTAGCCACCCGGGTCGGACAGGTCGAGGTTGCGGTGACAGGCCGGCAGCCACACGAGGGGTTTGTGGGTGCTCATGCGGACGATGCTGCGTCCGGGCCCGTCGCCGCACGAGGGAGCGCCGCCGCGAGGCGATGTAGGACGGCGCCGACAGCGCGCGGGCCGCACCGACCCGCCGCAAGACGAACGATCAGGCCCCGCCCGCCCCGTGCCCGGCCAGCGCCAGCGCCACCGCAAGCCGTGCCCCCACCTCCGCGTTGTGCTTCACCAGCGCGATGTTGGCCGCCAGGCTGCGCCCGCCGGTGAGCGCCTTGATGCGCGCCAGCAGGAAGGGTGTCACCGCCTTGCCCGTGACGCCCTGCGCGTCGGCCTCGGCCAGCGCCTGTTCGATCAGCGCGTCGATCTCCTCCCGCGCCAGGGCCGCGTCCGCGGGCACCGGCACGCTCAGCACCACGCCGCCGGCCAGGCCCAGGTCCCACTTGGTGCGGATCAGCCGCGCCTGCGCCGCCGGGTCGTCCACGCGGCGGTCGGCCCTGAAGCCGCTGTCGCGCGTGTAGAAGGCGGCGAAGTTCTCCTGCCCGCAGGCCAGCACCGGCACGCCGTGCGTCTCCAGGTATTCCAGCGTCAGGCCGATGTCCAGGATCGACTTGGCCCCGGCGCACACCACCGCCACCGAAGTGCGCGCCAGCTCCTGCAGGTCGGCCGAGATGTCGAAGCTGCGCGCCGCGCCGCGGTGCACGCCGCCGATGCCGCCGGTCACGAACACCTCGATGCCCGCGAGCTGCGCGCAGATCATGGTGGCCGACACCGTGGTCGCGCCCAGCTCGCCGCTGGCCAGCACGGCCGGCAGGTCGCGGCGGCTGACCTTGTGGGCCTGGCCGGAGCGGCCCAGCAGCTCCAGTTCCTCGTCCGCCAGGCCGATGCGGATGCGGCCGTCCATCAGCGCGATGGTCGCGGGCTCCGCGCCCTGGGCCCGCACCACCGCCTCCACCTCGCGCGCCGTGCGCACGTTGTCCGGGTACGGCATGCCGTGGGCCACGATGGTCGATTCCAGCGCCACCAGCGGCCGTCCGGCGGCGCGGGCGGCGGCGACGGCCGGGCTGTAGCTGAGCCAGGAGCGGGCGGTGTCCATGTCCATCGTTGAGACGTCCTCGTTGCGGGGCGCCGCAGTGTGCCGCAGCGCCGCGGGCCGGCCGCCGCGGCAGCGCGGCGCGCGGGCGCGTTGGCTGCTCCACGGCCGGACGCACAATCCCACGGCTGTCCTGTACGGACGACGTTGGTACACGCATGAATGACGACACCCGCCACACGCCGGACCCGTACCCCCCGGCTCCGCCGGGCACGCCGCCCGCACCGGAGGCCGAGGCGCTGCGCCGCCGCGTGCAAGCGCTGGAGGCGGAGTGCGCGCGGCTGCGGCTGGCCTGCGAGACCGGGCGCCTGGGCTCCTGGGAGTTCGACCTGCGCCGCCAGGCGCTGCACGGCGACGCGCAGTACCTGCGCATCCTGGGCTTCGAGCCGCACGAGACGCCCTTGCCCGAGCAGGTGATCGCGCTGTTCGTGGCCAAGGACCAGCGCACCATCACCGAGGCCTTCACGCGCTGCTGCCGGGACGGCACGCCCTACGACCTGGTGCTGCAGCTCTCCGGCCGCCAGGGCGACGTGATGTGGACGCGCTCCGTCGGCAACGCCATGCGCGACGCGGCCGGGGACATCGTGCGGGTGCAAGGCATCTTCCAGGACATCACCGAGCACGTCGAAGCGGTGGAGGCGGCCCACCGGGTGGGGCGTCAGCTGGAAGCCACCTTCGAGCGCATGAGCGACGCCTTCTACCTGCTCGACCGCGACTGGCGTTTCCTCCACTTCAATGCCGCGGCCGAGCAGCTGCTCGGCCGCACGCGGGCCGAAGTGCTGGGGCGCACGGTGTGGGAGAGCTTCCCGGCCGTCGCCGGCTCCGACCTGGAGCGCGCCTACCGTGCCGCCGTCGCCGACGGCAGCTCGCGCCGCCTGGACTATCACTACCCGCCGCAGCAGCGCTGGTACGACATCACCGCCTATCCGACCGACGAGGGCCTGGCGGTGTACTTCCGCGACAACACGCAGCAGCACGTGCAGATGCAGAAGTGGCGGCTGCTGGCCGAGTCCATGCCCATCGTCGTCTGGACCGCGCGGCGCGACGGCACGCTGGACTACATCTCCTCGCTGCTGGAGCGCTACACCGGCGAGTCCATGGACAAGCTGCTTCCCGAGGGCTGGTTCGGCCTGGTGCATCCGGAGGACCGGCCGGCGTTGCTGGAAGCCTGGGACCGCGCCTGCGGCGCGCTGCAGGCTTTCGAGGTCGAGTACCGCGTGCGCCGCGCCGACGGCGCCTGGCGCTGGCACCTCGTGCGCGCGCTGCCGGTGGAGATCGACGCGGCCGGCACCATCGCCTGGTACGGCTCCTCCATCGACATCGACGACAACAAGCGGCTGGAGCAGGAGGCGCGTGCCCTGGCCAGGCGGCTCGGCGCCACGATGGAGAGCATCACCGACGGCATCTTCTCGCTCGATGCCCACTGGCGCCTCACCTACATGAACCGGCAGGCCGAGGCGTACCTGTCACGCCCGCGGGCGGAGCTGCTGGGCCGCAGCATCTGGGAGGCCTTTCCCGAGGCGGCGGGCTCGCGCTTCCAGCGCGAGTACGAGCATGCCCTGGCCACCGGCACCGTGGTGCGCTTCGAGCAGCGCTACGAGCCGCTGGACCGGCTGTTCGAGGTCACGGCCTACCCGTCGGAGGAGGGCGGCCTCACGGTGTACTTCCGCGACGTCACCGAGCGCGAGCAGGCGCAGCGCGAGCGCGCCGCGCGGCAGGCCGCGGAGCAGGCCAGCGAGGCCAAGAGCCGCTTCCTCGCCCGCATCAGCCACGAGCTGCGCACGCCGCTCAACGCCATCCTGGGCTTCGCGCAGATGATGGCCATGGACGCCGAGGCGCCGCTGGCCGGCACGCAGGCCGAGCGGCTGCACAAGGTGCGCAGCGCCAGCGAGCACCTGCTGGCGATGATCAACGAGATCCTGGACCTGGCCGGCATCGAGGCCGGCAGCACGGCGCTCGCGCTGGAGCCGGTGGCGCTGCACGAAGTGGTGCGGCGCAGCCTCCACGGCGTGGAGCCCCAGGCCGCGGCGGCCGGCGTGCGGCTGCTCGACGAGGTGGCGGCCGACGCGCCGGCCGTGCGGGCCGACCGGCTGCGCCTGCACCAGGTGCTGCTGAACCTGGTGTCCAACGCCGTCAAGTACAACGCGCGCGGTGGCTGGGTGCGGCTGTCCTTGCGCACCACGCCCGGCCGGGTGCAGCTCGACGTGGAGGACTCCGGCCGCGGCCTCAGCGACGACCAGCTCGCGCACCTGTTCCAGCCCTTCAACCGGCTCGGCGCCGAGCGCACCGACGTCGAGGGCGCGGGCCTGGGGCTGGTGATCGCCAGGGGACTGGCGCAGCTCATGCACGGCGAGCTGCACGCGGCGCGGCGCGAAGGCGGCGGCAGCATGTTCACGCTGGAGCTGCCCGCGGCCGGCGACACCGCGCGGCCCGCCGCCGCGCCGCCGTCGCTGGAGCCGGCCGCGCCGGCGGCCGAGGCGCCGGCCGTCGATTCCACGGTGCTCTACATCGAGGACGACCCGGTGAACGCGCTGCTGGTGCGGCACATCCTGGAACTGCGCCCGGGCTGCACGCTGCACGAGGCCGTGGACGGCCACAGCGGCCTGGCACTGGCGCGCCAGCTGCAGCCCGACCTGGTGCTCACCGACCTGAACCTGCCCGACATGACGGGCTACGAGGTGCTGCGGCAGCTGCAGGCCGACGCCGCGACCCGCCACTTGCGCTGCATCGCCGTGTCCGCCGACGCGATGCCCGAGAACGTGCGGCGCGCCCGCACGGCGGGCTTCATGGACTTCTGGACCAAGCCGCTGGACGTGTCGGAGTTCCTGCGGCGGCTGGATGGGCTGCTGGGCGACAGGCGGTGAGGCCGGCGCTCCTCACCGCATCTGGAACAGCTCCTGGTGGAACCGCCGCGCCGGCAGCCCGTGCGCCAGCAGATCCTTGCGCAGCGCCTGCCCGAAGGCGGGCGGGCCGCAGAACCACATGCTCGCCTCGCGCCACTCCGGCACCGCGGCGCGCAGGCGCTCGCCGTCGAGGCGGCCGTCGCGCTGGTCCACCAGCACGTGCAGCCGCACGCCCGCGGCGCGCGCATCGGCCTGCAGCTTCTCGATGGCGGCCGGCTCGTACACCACCGTGGGATGGAACAGGTCGATCTCCACGCGCTGCCCTTGCGCCGCCAGCTGCTTCATGCGCGCGACGAAGGGCGTGATGCCGATGCCCGCGCCGATCCAGACCTGCCGCGGCAACGCGTCCTCGAAATCGAAGCAGCCGTAGGGGCCCTCCACCGTGACCGGCATGCCCACCTTCAGCCGCTCGTGCAGCCGCCCGGTGTGGTCGCCCAGCGCCTTGGTGATGAAGGTGATGTGCCGCTCCTGCGGGTCCCAGGCCGAGGCGATGGTGTAGGGGTGTGCGCCCTCGCGCGGGTCGGAGGTCGCGAAGGCGAACTGCCCGGCCGCGTGGCCCGGCCAGCCGGGCTGCAGCGCCACGCGCGACTCCAGCACGCGCAGCGCCGGGTGGTAGCTCAGCGCGTCGATGACGCCCGCCACCTTGCGCCCAGCCCCCACGCGCCCGGCCAGCACCAGCACCGCGGCCACGGTGCCGCCCAGCAGCAGCGCCGCCACCAGCCAGCCCACCGGCTGGCGCCAGTACGTGAACTTCACCAGCACCAGCGCGTGGTAGGCGAACACCAGGTACGCCACGGCCAGCCACTTGTGCGTCTTGCGGAACAGGTGGTAGGGGAAGCGCTTGACCAGCGCCAGCACCATCAGCAGCGCGGCGGCGTAGAAGGCCCATTCGCCCAGCTGCTCCGCCAGGCCGCGCTGGCTGCGCAGCCAGCCCTCGATGGCGCCGAGCTGGGACGGGTCCGGGCGCGGACCGCGCGGCGGGCGCACCAGCCAGCCCCAGCCGACCATCCATTTGGTCCCTTGCCCCATCCACCAGTGCAGCACCGAGGCCACCAGCGCCGTGATGCCCAGCCACTTGTGCAGGCGGTAGAGCTTGTCCAGCCCGTCCAGGTGCGGCTCCAGCCACTTCGGCCGCAGGGCCAGCAGCATCGCCACGCTCATCGCGCCGATGGCGATCACGCCGCTGAGCTGCATGAAGACGGTGCGCAACGGGAAGTAGCCGAAGGGTTGCGGCCACAGCGAGTCGGCCAGCAGCCACGCCGCGGCCAGCACCGCCAGGATGGCGGCCAGTGAGACTTTGATGCGGTTCATCACGTCAGGGTGTCATGCCGCGCGGGCGGCGTGGCGAGCCCCGCCGCGCCAGCCTCAGAACAGGTCCACCTCGCCGCGGTGCATGCGCTCCTCGGGCATGCCCGACTGGGCCATGCCCGTCGGGCCCACCACGCGGTTGCGGCCGGTGGACTTGGCCTGGTAGAGCGCGCGGTCGGCGCGGTCCACGGCGTCGGCAGGGGTGTCGGTGTCGCGCAGCACCGTGAAGCCGATGCTCAGCGTGACGCGGCCGACCTGCGGAAACTCGAAGCGCTCCACCGCGGCGCGCAGCCGTTGCAGCGCCGCGCTCGCGCCGTTCTCGTCGGGCGCGTTCAGCAGCACCACGAACTCCTCGCCGCCGAAGCGGAAGAGCCGGTCGCCGCTGCGAAAGCACGACCGCATGATCCCCGCCAGCAGCAGCAGCACCTCGTCGCCGATGAGGTGGCCGAAGCTGTCGTTGACGTGCTTGAAGTGGTCGATGTCCAGGATCGCCAGCCAGTGGAGCGCGGCGCCAGGGCTGCGCGGGTCGCCGCGCCGGGCGGGCGGGCCGGGCGGCTGCAGCAGCGCCTGCATTACCGCGTCGTCGAAGGTCTTGCGGTTGAGCAGCCCGGTGAGCGCGTCGCGCTCGCCGTAGTCCAGCAGCGCCAGGAAGTTGCCGTAGAGCTGCAGCACCGCTTCCACGGTGCGGCCGGTGATCTGGCCTGCCAGCGGCGGGCCGTGCAGCTCCAGCACCGCCACGGCCTGCCCGTTGGCCAGCAGCGGGAACAGGGTCACCATGGGCGTGCCCGGCAGCTCCAGGGGTTCGCGGCCGGTCAGGCACTGCAGCCAGTCGGGGCGGCTGGACAGCAAGGGCAGCTGCTCGAAGTCCGGCGGGCGCCGGAAGCGCGGACCGCAGTCGCCGCGGCTCACGCAGGTCAGCCAGCGGGCATGGGGCGGCTCGCCCACGCAGCGGTGCAGCGCCAGCATCTGCGGCTGCAGCAACTGCAGCAGCGTGTCGGCCAGCATCGCGTCGGTCTGCTCGCGATCGCGGTGGCGCGTGAGCTCAGCCAGGCGGCTCACCAGAGAAGGCATGTCCCATCCATCGCGTGTTCAGCCTGCGGTTGCATTCACCATTGGTATCGGATCGGGTACTTCAGGGACCTCGCGTCCGATTGTCCGCATGCAGCCACGGCCTCCACGCGGTGGCTGCGGGCCATCTGCGAACGGAACGCGGCATATTGCACGCGCCATCCCGGCCCGTTGCGGCCCCGTGCAGCCGCCGCCGGCCGGGCGGGTGAGGGCGCCGGCCCGTCGTTGACGAGGAATCCAGTCGGAACACTGCCCAGCAAGCTTGCTCCGCACGGCGCATAACTTGCCCTGGAGCATGATCACGCTCCATGAGCGATCTCCACGCACGGCAGGACTCCGCCATGGCGTCCCTGGCCGGGGCGGTTTCCCCGGCGGTTCCGCGGCTGCGGCTCAAGACGCTGCTGCTGGCACTGTTGCTGGCCGTGCTGCTGCCCTCGCTGGGCATCGGCGGCTACGCCACGTGGAGCGCCGTGCGCGCGGGCCAGGCCGCCGCCGAGGCGCGGCTGGCCGACACGGCGGCCGCCCTGGCGCTGGCGGTGGACCGCGAGATCGCCGGCTACCGCAGCGCGGCGTCCGCGCTGGCCACCTCGCGCAGCCTGGACGGCCCGCAGGCCGACCTGGCCGCCTTCGACGCGCAGGCGCGCCGCGTTGCCGACGCACTGGGCACTTCGATGCTGCTGGTCGAGGCCGCGACGATGCGCCAGGTGGTCAACACGGCGCTGCCCCAGGGGGCCACGGTCAACCTCGTACCGGCGGCCGACTACCGGCCCGCGGTGCTCACGCGCCAGCCGCTCGTCACCCCCCTCGTGCGCGGCACGGTGTCGGGCCGCCTGGTTGTCGGCGTGGCCGTGCCCGTGGTGCGGGAGGGGCGCGTCCCCTACGTGCTGGCGGTGCGGCTCGCCCCCGAGCGGCTGCGGGCGCTGCTGGCCACCCATGCGTTGCCGCCGGGAAGCTTCGCTTCCATCACGGACGCGCACCAAGTGCTGGTGGCGCGCTCGGACGCGCTGCATGACCAGCTTTCCGGCCAGCAGGCGCCGGCCAGCGTGCGGGCGCAGTACGCGGGGCGCGATGCGGGCCTGTTCCGCGCCCGCACGCTGGACGGCCTGGAGCGCGTGATCGCGTTCCAGAGCATTCCCGCCGCCGAAGGGTGGCGCGTGTTCGTGGCCGAGCCCGTGTCCGGCCACGCCGCGGCCTGGCGCGCCCCGCTGCTGGCACTGGCCGCCGGCGGCGCGGCGCTGGTGGTGCTCGCCGGCCTGCTGGCCGTGCTGGCCGCGCGCAAGGTGCTGCGCCCGGTGCGCGAGCTGGGCCGGCATGCCCTGGCGCTGGCGGACGGCCGCACCGGCGCGTCGGCCGCCGCGCTGGCGCCGGCCGCCATCCGGGAGCTGGAGCAGCTGCGCCGGGGCCTGGCGCAGGCCGAGGCCGCGATCGAGGCCCGCAGCCGCTCCCTGGCGGAGCTCAGCGCCACGCTGGACCTGGCGGCGGCCTTCGTCCGCGACCCCGACGGCACCATCCGCTACTGGTCCCGGGGCTGCGAGGCGCTCTACGGCTGGACGGCGCAGGAGGCCGTGGGCCGCAGCGCCCAGGCGCTGCTGCGCACGGTGTTCCCGGAGTCCCTGCAGGCGGTGGAGCTGGCGCTGGAGCGCGAGGGCCGCTGGGCCGGGGACCTGCGCCACACCACCCGAGACGGGCGCGAGCTGGTGGTCGCGGTGCGCAAGGCGCTGCGCCGCGACGGCCAGGGCCGGCCCCTGTCGGTGGTGGAGGCCGTGACGGACGTGACCGCGGCCCGCCAAGCCGAGGCCGCGCTGGAGCGCAGCAACGAGGAAGCCCGCACCGCCGCCGAGCGGCTGCAGCTGGCCCTGGCGGCCGGCGCCATCATCGGGACCTGGATGTGGGACCTGCCCAGCGGAGCGATCACGGTGGACGAGCGCTTCGCACAGAGCTTTGGCATCGACCCGGTGCTCGGCCGCACGGGGCTGTCGATGGAGCAGGTGGTCGCGACCGTGCATCCCGAGGACCTGCCCGAGCTGCGCGTGGCCATGGCCGAGGCCATCGTGCGGGGCGGCCCCTACAGCCACGAATACCGCGTGCGCGGGCGCGACGGCGTCTACCGCTGGATCGAGGCCAACGGCCGCGTGGAGCTGGCCGCGGACGGCACGCCGCTGCGCTTCCCCGGCGTGCTGCTGGACGTCGAACGGCGCCGGGCGCTGGAGGCCGAGCGCGACCAGGCGACGCGGCTGCTGCGCGCCTTCGCCGACGCGGTGCCCGGCGTGGTCTACGCCAAGGACCGCGAGGGGCGCATGCTGGTGGCCAACCGCGGGGCGGCCGAGCTCATCGGCAAGCCGCCGGAGCTATTTCTTGGCAAGACGGACCGGGAGTTCCTGGACGACCCGGCGCAGGCCGAGACCGTCATGGACAACGACCGCCGCATCATGGACAGCGGCGCGGCCGAGCAGGTGGAGGAGACGGTGAACCGCCCGGGCGGCGAGCCGGCGGTGTGGCTGTCCACGAAGGGGCCGTTCCGCGACGCCCAGGGGCGGGTGATCGGCATCATCGGCGCCTCCATCGACATCACGGCGCGCAAGGCGGCCGAAGCGGCGCTGGCCGGGCTCAACGCCACGCTGGAGCAGCAGGTGCGCCAGCGCACGGCCGAGCTCGAAGGCATCCTCGACGAGCGCAAGGCACTGGAGGAGGTGCTGCGCCGCCGTACCAGCCAAGCCGAGGCCGCCAGCCAGGCCAAGAGCGCCTTCCTGGCGCACATGAGCCACGAGTTCCGCACGCCGCTGAACGCTGTCATCGGGCTGAGCCAGCTGCTGCAGCGGCGCGAGCTGCCGCAGGACGTGGGCCGCTTCGTGGGCCACATCCACGACGCCGGCGAGCAGCTGCTGGCGCTGGTGAGCGACGTGCTCGACCTCTCGCGCATCGAGTCCGGCGAGATGGTGCTGGAGGCGGTGCCATTCGAGCCGCAGGCGCTGCTGGACACGGTGCTGGCGCTGGTGCGGCCCCAGGCCGACGCCAAGGCGCTGGCCCTGGCGGCCGAGGTGCAGGCGCCGTTGCCCGAGCGCCTGGTGGGCGATCCGATGCGGCTGCGCCAGGTGTTGCTGAACCTGCTGTCCAACGCGGTGAAGTTCACCGCCCAGGGCAGCGTCACCCTGCGCGTGCACCCGCTGCCGCTCGACGACGCCTGCGTGCTGCTGCGCCTGGAGGTGGCGGACAGCGGCATCGGCATCGACCCGGCGCAGCAGCAACGCATCTTCGAGCCCTTCACGCAGGCCGACGGCTCCATCACGCGGCGCTTCGGCGGCACGGGGCTGGGGCTGTCCATCGTGCGCCACCTGGTGGACATGATGGGCGGCACGCTGTCGCTGCACAGCGAGCCCGGCCAGGGCAGCGTCTTCAGTGTGGCGCTGCCCCTGCGCCGCGGCTGAGCCCGCCGGCCAGCGGCGCCCGGCATCGCCAAGGCCCGCCAAAGGCCTTTTGCACAATGGCCCGATGAGCCTCACTCCCGCCCCCGCATCGGTCCGATCCCGCGCCCGCCCCGCTCCCGAAACCGTCGTGCTCCTGGCCGGCGTGTGCGCCGCGCTGCACGTGGGCAAGCTGCCGCCGGCGATTCCCGCGCTGCAGTCGGCGCTGGGGCTGACGCTGGTGCAGGCGGGCTTCCTGTTGTCGCTGGTGCAGCTGGCCGGCATGGCCGCGGGCTGCATCTTCGGCGCGCTGGCCGACGGCCTGGGGCTGCGGCGCAGCATGGCGCTGGGGCTGGGCCTGCTGGCGCTGGCCAGCGCGCTGGGGGCGCTGGTGGACGGGGCCGTGGCGCTGCTGGCGCTGCGGGCCGTCGAAGGGTTGGGATTCCTGCTGGCGGTGCTGCCCGGGCCCGGGCTGCTGCGCCAGCTGGTGCCGCCGCAGCGCGTGAACGCGGTGCTGGGCCTGTGGGGCACCTACATGCCGCTGGGCACGGCGCTGGCGCTGCTGAGCGGGCCGCCGCTCATCGCCGCGCTGGGCTGGCGCGGCTGGTGGCTCGTGGTGGCGGCGGCCTCGGCGGCGATGGCCTGGGCGCTCACGCGGGCCGTCCCGGCGGCGGCGCCGGCGGGGCCGTCCGCCGGCTTGCAGGCGCTGTGGGGCCGGCTGCGGCACACGCTCGGCAGCGCCGGGCCGTGGCTGGTGGCAGGGACCTTCGCAGCCTATTCGAGCCAGTGGCTGGCGGTGATCGGCTTCCTGCCGGCGATCTACGCGCACTCCGGCGTGCCGGCGGGGCTGGCCGGCGTGCTCACGGCGCTGGTCGCGGCGGTGAACATGGTCGGCAACATCTCCTCGGGCCGGGCGCTGCAGCGCGGCGTGGGGCCCACGCGGCTGCTGGTGCTGGGCTTCGTGGTGATGGCGCTGGCGGCCGTGGCCGCCTTCGCCGGGCCCGCCGACACCGGCCTGCCGCCGACCTTGCGCTACGTGGCGGTGCTGCTGTTCTCGATGGTGGGCGGGGTGATCCCGGCGGCCCTGTTCTCGCTGGCGGTGCGGCTGGCACCCGGCGAGCAGGCCGTCTCCACCACGGTGGGCTGGGTGCAGCAGTGGTCGGCGCTGGGCCAGTTCGCCGGGCCGCCGCTGGTGTCCTGGCTGGCGACCCGGGTAGGCGGCTGGCACTGGACCTGGGCCGCCACCGGCGCGCTGGCTTCGGCGGGGCTGGTGCTGGCGTGGCGCCTGGCGCGGCGGCTGTGAGCGCCGCGCCACGGCAGGCCAGGCTTGCGCCGCCCGGCCTGCGGACGGCTTACACCGGCTGGTCCTGGTTCACCAGGATCCAGACCTTGGGCGCGATCGGCCCGCGGTCGCCCAGGGTGTACTCGAAGGACACGCGCATGCCCTGGCGCAGCTTCTGCGCGTCGCCCGGCGGCAGCGAGCTGAAGGGGAAGAAGATATTGTCCCCGCCGGCATCGGGTGTGATGAAGCCGTAGGTTTCTTTGAGATTGGCAATACGGCCGTACTGGATGGAACCAATCTCCGGCTGCACTGCAGGCGCGGCGCTGGCCACCGGCGCGGGCGCGGGCGTGGGAATGGGCGAGAAAGCCGGCGTGAACGCGGGCGAGAAAGTCGGCGCGGGCCGATATTCCGGGCGGTGGAACAGGGCGTTCACGAGCGGGCTGTTTTCATGGGCCGGATCGTCGATGACCTCGTCCATGCGCACCGGGTAGGTGACCTCGTTGAGCAGCATCTGCGAGGTGCGGGTTTCGCGCAGGATGCCGTTGTTGTCGGTGAAGGAGAAATCCCAGCCCAGCACCATCACGCGCGTGCCCAGGGTGTTGAGCTTGCGCACCAGCGGCAGGAAGTCGCCGTCGGCCGCGATCAGCGCCAGCACGTCGAAGCGCTTGTAGATCGCCATCTCGAAGGCTTCCAGCGCCAGCCAGACGTCGATGCCCTTCTCGCCGTCGCGGCCCTTGGGCAGGAAGTGGGTGGTGACGCCCTCGTACATCAGCACGTCCTCGAAGGAGCGCTCCTGGTACAGGATGTCGCGCTCCTCCGCCTCGCGGGCCTTGAATCGGCCCTTGAAATAATGGGCGTCAACGATCTGCGTGAACTTAATGTCGGTTTCTTCTTCGCGGGCCACGCGGGACCGGATGAAATTGTGCAGGCCCTCGATACTGATCCTGGCGCGGCGTGGGTGCGAATTGGAGTAGAAGTTGCTGACACGGCGGAAATAGTTTCCGTCGTAGAAGATGCCGATGCGCGAGAGTTTCTGATGGTTCGGAAACATGAAGAAAGTTAATTGGAAAACGGTGAAGGGTTTTAAAGAACCCGCGCCCTTGGGGTTGGGGCTGCGACCGGGAGGCGCATTGTGCGCCAAGTACCGCGAGGAGGCGCAGCCGCCATGTCGCAAATTTTGCTGTGGCGGTCCTTGGCGCAGGGGCGTGCGTGGCCGCCGCCCGGTTTCGGGCGGCGGCTGCGGCAGCCGGACGACGCAGTCGTACGGGATGCGCCGCAGGCGCTTCAGGCCGCCGCAGCCAGCATCCGCGCCGCACCGCGCGGCGGCCCGGCATGGCGGTGCGGCGCCTCGCCCCGCCGCGAGGCTTCGTCCGCGCTGTCGAGCGCCTGCTCGATGCGGCGCGTGGCGTCGGGCAGTGCCAGGTCGGCGAGGTCGGCATCGACCACCGCCCGCAGCGTCTTCTTGAGCGCCGGGCTGAGCTGGCGCATGAGCTCGCTGAGGAAGGGGCAGGCGGCGCACAGCACCACGCGGTCGAAGCGGTGCTCGGACAGCTCGCGCTCGAAGCGGCGCGCCACCACGGCGGCGAACTGGCGCATGCGCCGGCGCAGCGGGTCCAGCGGCCCGGCGGGCGCGCGCTCCACGCGCAGCTCGCCTTCCTCGAAGACGACCCGGTTCATCCGGGGGCGGCGGGGTTCGGCCGGGGGCAGGTTCGCGGTGCGCAGCACGGTGTCGAGCACCACCAAGTCGGCGTCCTCGGCCGAGCGCGTCAGCAGCCGGGCCTCGCTGGCGTTGGCAATCAGGATCAGGTCGGTATTCATCGTGGTTTCACCATCCTGATCGGTATGTGCAAGGCGCTTGCCAGCCTTTCAACCGTGGGTGCGCCCTTACTTCCACCGGCTGGGACGCTTCTGCCTCCCCGCGCGCCGTCCCTGCGCGGGTAGCGCCTTTGCATTCGTTGCTGCAGTCCACGGCACGGCGTGCACGTGGCTGCGGTTCAACCTGTGCCGGGATGGAGCATCCCTGGCACAAGCTGCGCCAGGGGGCGCGCCGCCCCCTGCCTGGCACAGCCCCGGCCTCAGGCGATCTTCACGTACTCGTAGTCCACCGGCTGCTTGTTGATGCCCAGCCGCGGCGGGGCGATCCAGCTGGCGTACTCGCCGGCGGCGTGGCGGGGCAACATCAGCGAGGCGATGAACTGCAGGTCCTCGGCATTGGGCAGCCACTCGTCCTTCTGCGCGGCCCACATCTCCGCACCGATCACCTCGCCGGCGGGGCTGACGGGCTGGCCGGCGAACTCGCCGATGCGGCGGTTGAAGCCCTTGTGCGGCTGCGCGAGGCGGAAGTCGATGCCGGCCTTCTCGATGATCTTGTTCCAGCGGTCGATGCCGCCCTGGCAGTCCGCGATGTAGTCGTCGAGCAGCCGGCTGTTGATGGCGCGCAGCGCAGGGACCTGCTCGGTGACGATCTCGCCGTCCACCACGCGCATCACCGGGTAGGTGGCGTCCTGCAGCTGGTGGTCGTCGCCGATCTGCGTTTCGTTGAAGCGGCCCTTGAGCCCGGCGCTGAACGCCTCGGCGGCGTTGCTGGAGATTTCCGAGCCGAACAGGTCGCGCGTCACCGACATGTGGAAGTTGGCCTTGCGCTGCAGCAGCGGCAGGTCCACCACGCCGAGCTGGCGGATGGCCTCGGTGTCGTACGGGTCGGTGATGCCGGCCTTCTTCATCGCGGCGCAGGTGGCCTCGATGGTGCGGCCCACGCCGGTCTCGCCGACGAAGAGGTGGTGCGCCTCCTCGGTGAGCATGAAGCGGCAGCTGCGCGAAAGCGGGTCGAAGCCGCTCTCGGCCAGCGCGGCGAGCTGCATCTTTCCGTCGCGGTCGGTGAAGTAGGTGAACATGAAGAAGGACAGCCAATCCGGCGTCTTCTCGTTGAAGGCGCCCAGGATGCGCGGGTTGTCCTGCTGCCCGCTGCGGCGCTCCAGCAGCGCCTGCGCCTCGTCGCGGCCGTCGCGGCCGAAGTGCTTCACCAGCAAATACACCATGGCCCACAGGTGGCGCCCCTCCTCGACGTTGACCTGGAACAGGTTGCGCATGTCGTAGAGGGACGGCGCCGTGGCGCCCAGGTAGCGCTGCTGCTCCACGGAGGCGGGCTCGGTGTCGGCCTGCACGACGATGAGGCGGCGCAGCAGCGAGCGGTACTCGCCCGGCACTTCCTGCCAGGCGGGCTGGCCCTTGTGGCGTCCGCAGGGGATGGTGCGGCCCTCCACCTTGGGCGCGAGCAGGATGCCCCAGCGGTACTCGGGCATCTTCACGTAGCCGAACTTGGCCCAGCCGGCCGGGTCCACGCCCACGGCGGTGCGCAGGTAGACGTCGGCCTCCTGGAAGCCCTCGGGCCCCATCTCCTTCCACCAGTCGACGTAGTTGGGCTGCCACGCCTCCAGCGCGCGCTGCAGCTGCCGGTCCGAGGCCAGGTCGACGTTGTTCGGGATGAGGTCGGTGTAGTTCACCTCCACGAAGGCGTCGCTGCGGACGGACTCGGGGGTTTCGACCAGGGTGTCGGTGCTCATGGGACGTCTCCGGTGTAGTGGTGTGCCAGGCAGAACAGTGCATGTTCTCTCGGCGACATGAAGTATTCTGCGTATGTGGCAATGCTCTTTGATCTGTATCAGCGTTTCCTATGGGGCAACGGGGCTGGTCTTGCCGGCGCCGTTGCTGAGTGCAGTGTTTTGTACTGCACTAAAATGCATATTGGCGGCCGTGGCTTGACGTAAGCCAAGTGGTGAGCTGACTGCTGGCTTCGGTGTCCAACGGTTTGCCACTGGGACGCTGCGGTGTGCGTGGGACAGGCCGCCACCCGGACGCCTGTAGAAATTTGTCCATCCCGCGCTTGCACACTCCCCCGTGAGTGCGTATACTTCGATCCCTCGCAAACGAGCTTGAGTTTGCAAAACCGGCCCAGAAGCCGGTGGCGCGAAAAACAAGCGAGTTTTTGACCCCCGAAGTCTTGAATTCGGTGCGGTCGGTCTCAATAGAGGCCGGCAGCTCGGCCAAGGTTGCTGGCGGGTTGATCCAGAGGCTGCGCGTGGAATTGGCGTGGCGTTCAGAGCGAAGCCGGCAAAGTTGCTGCAAATCTGTCGCAAGACGATCGCAAAATACCCCGGCAGTTGACTAGGGTTTACCCTTATGTCAGAATTCGATTCTTCGCTGAACGACACAGCGAAACGCGAAGCAGGTTGCTGCGGCGCAGTTTGAACCAAAGGTCGAAGCTCTTTAAAAACATACAGCCGATAAGCGTGGGCGTTCGCAACGGTGACTGAGGTGTCTCAGGGTCGCAAGACCTGAGGTTCTTCGGAGCCTCGAACGCTCGATGCAGAAGTTGAAGTTTTCTTCAATTTCCTTTGAGCAGTAATATTCAAGATCGAACTGAAGAGTTTGATCCTGGCTCAGATTGAACGCTGGCGGCATGCCTTACACATGCAAGTCGAACGGCAGCACGGGAGCAATCCTGGTGGCGAGTGGCGAACGGGTGAGTAACGCATCGGAACGTGCCCAGTCGTGGG
>NZ_KE387208.1:1639-66105 GCF_000430725.1 Azohydromonas australica DSM 1124 | reverse complement strand
TTGCGCAGGTCCGGCGCGATGCCGCCGGAGATGGCCTCCAGGCCGTGGCAGCGGGCGCAGTTCTGGTTGTAGGCCGAGGAGCCGATCTTGATGGCCGTGTCGTTGCCGCGGAACGGGTTCTGGTCGCGCCAGCCGTCGCCCAGCGAAGGCAGCTCATGCGTGTCCACGGCCTGCGGCGTGACGTCGCCGTGAGCCAGGGCGGCACCAGCCAGCATCACGCCGGCCAGCAGCGCCGTCAGGCGCGAGGAAAAACGGAGTGCGGAACGCGCGGGCATGGTTGTCTCCTGAGTTGTGACATCGAACGGGCCGGACTTTTGCAAGGCCTATGCCACGAAAGCCGAAACGTGCGTTTTGGCATTCAGGAAACGGTAAGGATGCGGGTAAGCCGGGTGGACAGTGCCCGGGGATTGCTACAGCATTGCGCCCGCGTTTGAGCATTTGCTCAAGAATGAAACAATGCTGCAGCCACCTGGGACACAGCTCCGCGGTGGCGCAGCCCCATGAACGGACGTGCCCTGAAGGCGCGCCACGGAGACGAAGCACCCATGTCGATCCACCGCAGCAGCATTGCGGCGCCGGCCGAAGGCACGGCGGCCCATGTCGACCTGATCAAGCAGTCGCACGAGCGCTGCGCGGCACTGGGTCTGACGCGCATCGAACGGCCGGACTACGAGCCGCTCATGCGCAGCGACCTCAACGACGCCCGCGAGCGCAACCGCAAGCTGTTCGCGCATGCGGCGCCGGTGATGGAGCTGCTGCTGGAGCAGATCGCGGGCACGCAAAGCATGATCGTGCTGTGCGACGCGCACGGGACCATCCTGCACAGCGTCGGGGACGAGGAGTTCCTCACGCGCGCGGGCAAGGTGGCGCTGTCGCCGGGCGTGAACTGGGCCGAGCACTCCAAGGGCACCAACGCCATCGGCACGGCGCTGTTCGCCGAGCGGCCCACCCTCGTGCATGCCGACGAGCACTTCATGCACGCCAACCAGTTCCTCACCTGCTCGGCCGCGCCCATCTTCGACCCGCGCGGCAACATGCTGGGCGTGCTCGACGTCAGCGCCGACCAGCGCACCTATCACCAGCACACCATGGGGCTGGTGCGCATGTCGGCGCGCATGATCGAGAACCACTGGCTCAACGACCACTGCGCCAACCGGTTGCGGCTGCACTTCCACAGCCGCCCCGAGTTCATCGGCACGCTGCTCGAAGGCATCGTGGTGGTGGGCGCGGACGGCAAGCTCGTGGGCGCCAACCGCAGCGCGCTGGACCAGCTGGGCATCTCCGGCGTGGCGCTGCGCAACCAGACGCTGTCCACGCTCTTCGGCACCACCGTCGCCGCCGTGGTGGACCACTTCCGCAGCCCGCTGGCGCTGCCCATGAAGCTGATGCTGCCCGACGGGCGCCAGTTCCTGGCCAACGCCCGCATGGACTGGGCGTCGCTGGCCTTCGCCGCCGTGCCGGCCGGCGCGCCGGCGCTGGAGATCCCGGCGGCCCCGGCCACCGCGCAGGGCCTGGCGCCCCAGGCGCCGGCGTTTGCGGACGCAACCATCCCGGCACCCCCGCCCGGTGCGCTGCCCACGGGCTTGGCCTACCTGCAGACCGGCGATCCGCAGATCGAGGTCGTGGTGCAGAAGGCGCGGCGCATCATCAACCGCGACATCCCGCTGCTGATCCTGGGCGAGACCGGCACCGGCAAGGAGCTGCTCGCGCACGCGGTGCACCAGGAGTCCAACCGCGCCAAGCAGCCCTTCGTGGCCGTCAACTGCGCCAGCATTCCCGAGTCGCTGATCGAGGCCGAGCTCTTCGGCTACGAGGAAGGCGCCTTCACCGGCGCGCGGCGCAAGGGCGCCACCGGCCGCATCGTGCAGGCCAACGGCGGCACGCTGTTCCTCGACGAGATCGGCGACATGCCGCTGCCGCTGCAGGCGCGGCTGCTGCGCGTGCTGCAGGAGCGCTGCGTCACGCCGCTGGGCAGCGGCAAGTCCATCGCGGTGGACATCGCCGTCATCGGCGCCACGCACCGCAACCTGCGCGAGATGATCCAGCGCGGCGAGTTCCGGGAGGATCTGTACTACCGCCTCAACGGCCTGGTGCTGCGGCTGCCGCCGCTGCGTGAGCGCAGCGACCTGCCCGTGGTGGCGCAGCGCATCCTGGCCAACGAATGCCCGCAGGGTGCGCCGCGCATCAGCGCCGATGTGATGGCGCTGTTCCAGCACTGCGACTGGCCGGGCAACATCCGCCAGCTCGCCAACGTGCTGCGCACCGCCGCCGTCATGGCCGCGGGCGAGCCGCAGATCACGCAGGCCCACCTCTCGGACGACTTCCTGGAAGACGTGCGCCGGCTGGCCCAGCAGCAGGCCGCGGCGGCCCACGCCGCCATGGCCCAGCCGCAGGCCGCCGTCGCGCCCGCCGCGCTGTCCATGCCGTTGCCACCGGGCGGCGCCGCGGCCCCTTTCGGTGCGGCCTTCGCCCCCGCGACGGCGGTGCCGCCCAGCATGGCCGCGGCCTATGGCGCCGCAGTGGGCGTGCCGCAGCCCGGCCCGGCCGGCTTCATGCCCCCGGCGGCGCCGCCCGCGCCCAGCGCCCGCACGCTGCACGAGCAGGAGATCGCCATGATCCAGGCCGCCCTCGATGCCGCCGGCGGCAACATCTCCGAGGCCTCCAAGCGCCTGGGCATCAGCCGCAACACCATCTACCGCAAGCTGCGCTGGAACCGCCAGGACGGTGACGCCACTTGAGCAGTCACCGGGTTTGCACTGTGTCAGTCTGAAACGGAACTGCTGCCACCTGGCACGATCTTGTTAACTCGGCGAACTTTTTAGGCTATTAACCGTTGCAAAAGCCACCGGCACGGCTTTTGCGAAACGGCATCAAAACCCCACCCAGACCGCCCTGGCGGCGGTCCAGGACGATCAGGAGACTTTCCGTGCCGATTCACCTTCGTTGCGCCGCGCTGGCCCGCCGCGCCGCTGCATGATGAAACTGCTGCTGCTCGGTGCCGAGGGCAGCGCCGCGCGAGCCGCCGCGCTGTCCGACGGCAGCCGCTGGGTGCTGCTCAATGCCCCGGCTGACCTGGAGCGCCAGCTCCAGCGCCATCCCCAACTGCAGGCTCAGCCGCTGGCCGGCGTGGTGCTCATGGATGCGCAGATGGACCACGTCGAGGGCCTGCTGGGCCTGCGCGACGGCCCGCCGGTGGAGCTCTACGCCACGCCGGCCGTGTTCGAGTCGCTGACCACCGAGCTGCCGCTGCTGCAGGTGGTGGACCGCTGCTGCGGCGTGCACTGGCACCTGCTGCCCGTGGCCGGCGACAGCGCCGCGGCGCCCTTTCGCATCGACGGCCTGCCCGGGCTGCGCTTCACGGCCTTCGCCGCCGGCGACGAACACTCGCCCGGCGGCTCGCTGGCGCTGGAAGTCGAAGACCTGCGCGACGGCCGCCGCCTGCTGTACTGGCCCGGGCCGCGTCCCCTGCCCGCCAACCACGGCGCCGACTGCCTGCTGCTGGGCGACTCCGGCGCGGCGCAGCCGGGCGAGAACAGCGCGCGGCGCGTGCTGCTGCACCCGGCCGCCCAGTTGCCCGAACCCGCGCCGGGCCATGCCGCGCTGGAGCACGCCTTTGACGGCATGGAGATCGAGCTGTGAGCAGCGTGCCCCTGCCAACCCCGGCGCCGCAGACCCTGCCGGCCGATGCGGGCGCCCCGCCCCGGCTGCGCCTGGCCGGGCTGCACAAGCGCTACGGCGAGCGCGTGGCGCTCAAGTCGCTGGACCTGCAGCTCGCGCCGCGCAGCTACGTCGCGCTGCTGGGTCCTAACGGCGCCGGCAAGTCCACCCTGTTCCAGCTGCTCACGGGGCTGTTCGCGCCCGATGCGGGCGAGGTGGAGATCGACGGGCTGTCGCTGCGCCGCAGCACGCGCCAGGCACTGGCGCGCATCGGCGTGGTGTTCCAGCAGATGTCGCTGGACCTGGACTTGAGCGTGCGCCGCAACCTGCAGTTCCACGCCCAGCTGCACGGCCTGCCCGCGGCGCTGGCGCGCCAGCGCATCGAGGAAGCGGCTGAAACCTTCGGCCTGAGCAAGGACCTGCCCCGCGCGGTGCGCGAGCTCTCCGGCGGTAACCGGCGCAAGGTGGAGCTGGCGCGCGCGCTGCTGCACCGCCCCGCCCTGCTGCTGATGGACGAGCCCACCGTGGGGCTGGACCCGAAGTCGCGCCGCGACCTGCTCGCGGCCATCCGCGCCGACGTCGCCGCGCGCGACAGCACCGTGCTGTGGGCCACGCACCTGGTCGAGGAGGCGCAGGCCGCCGACCGCGTGCTGGTGCTGCACAAGGGCGTGCTGCTGGCCGACGGCACGCCCGACGCGGTGACGCAGCAGCTCGGCGGCGGCACGCTGGAGGAAGCCTTCGTCAAAGCCACCGCCTGACAAGGGCACATGCCACGGCGCGGCAGGCGCGCCCGCCATGGCGTGACAACATGCGACGCGCACGCAGATGCGCGCGCAACTGATCACAGGAGACAAGCCTTGAAGAAGACGCTGTTGGCCAGCCTGCTGGCGCTGTCGGGCCTTGCGGCCTCGGCCCAGACCGTCTGGGTGTCGAGCGAGAAGGACCATGCGCTGACGCTGGTGGACCTCAAGACGCAGGCCGTGGCCGGCGTCATCGAGACCTGCAAGCGCCCGCGCCACATGCAGCTCGCGCCGGGCGGAAAGCGCCTCTACGTGGCCTGTGGCGATTCCAGCCAGGCCGACATCATCGACGTGGCCACGCGCAAGTCCGTGGGCCGCATCCCGCTGGGCGACGACCCCGAGGCCTTCGACTTCTCGGCCGACGGCAAGGCGCTGTACGTCTCGGCCGAGGACGAGGGCGAGATGCAGATGCTGGACGCCGCCACCGGCAAGAAGCTGGCCGCCGTGCCCGTGGGCAAGGAGCCCGAAGGCGTGAAGACCTCGCCGGACGGCAAGCTGGTGTACGTGACCTCCGAGGTCGCGAACATGGTGCACGTCATCGACGCGGCCAGCGGCAAGCTGCTCAAGAACGTCGCCGTGGGCAAGCGCCCGCGGCGCATGGCCTTCACGCCCGACGGCGCGCAGCTGTGGGTGAGCAACGAGCTCGGCGCCAGCCTGAGCGTGATCTCCACCAAGGACCACACGGTGCTCGCCACCGTGCCGCTGGAGCTCAAGGGCGCGCGCGCCGAGGACATCACGCCCGTGGGCGTGGCCATGGCGCGCGACGGCAAGACGCTCTTCGTCGCCATGGGCCGCGCCAACCACGTGGGCTTCGTGGACGTGGCCAGCCGCAAGCTGGTCAAGACCGTGCTGGTGGGCAAGCGCGCCTGGCACGTGGCGACGAACAAGGACGACAGCCAGCTCGTGGTCACCAACGGCCTGAGCGACGACATCACGATCGTCGACGTGGGCGCGGGCAAGGCGCTCAAGAGCGTGCCCGTGGGCCGCGTGCCCTACATGTCGGTGATCCTGGAATGAGGTTGTCGATGCAACTTCGCCCCCTGTCCGCAGCGCTGCTGCTGGCCGCCGCCGGCGCCGCGCAGGCCGTGCCCTACAAGGTGACGCTGCTGGTGCGCGCCGACGACCCGCGCCTGGAGCGCAGCCGCGTCGAGCGCGCCTACCTGGGCCATCCGGGCGGCCCCGCGAGCGACGGCCTGGGCGTCGCCATCAAGGAAGCCACCTTCGAGCTCGACGCCGCGGGCACCTCGCTCGTGGTGGAGACCGTGCCGGTGGCCGATGCGGCGGCCGCGCGCGCCGCGGCGCAGAAGGCCGAGAAGGCCGGCGCCGCCGTGCTGCTGACCGACCTGGATGTCGCCGCCACGCTGGCCGTGGCCGACGTCGTGCAGCGCCCGGTGCTCAACCTGGGCGCCGCCGACGACCGGCTGCGCGAGGCCGACTGCCGCCCGCGCCTGCTGCACCTGGCGCCCAGCGAGCGCATGCGCGCCGATGCCCTGGCGCAGACGCTGTCCGCGCGCAAGTGGCCGCAGGTGCTGCTGCTCACCGGGCCCACGCCGCTGGATGCCGAGCGCGCCGCGGTGGCGCAGGCCGCCATCAAGCGCTACGGGCTCAAGCTGGTGGGCACGAAGCCCTTCAAGCTCTCGGCCGACCCGCGCGAGCGCAACCTGGCCAACCCGCTGCTGCTCACCGGCGGCACCAGCTACGACGCGGTGTGGGTGGTGGACAGCGACGGCGAGTTCGCCCGCTCGCTGCCCTACCGCACCGCGCTGCCGCGCCCGGTGGTGGGCGACGCGGGCCTGGTGGCGGTGGCGTGGCATGCGCAGTTCGAGCGCTTCGGCGCGCCGCAGGTCTCGCGCCGCTTCATGAAGGCCGCCAGCCGGCCCATGACGGCCGCCGACTGGTCGTCCTGGATGGCGGGCAAGGCCCTGGTGGCCGCCGCCACGGCCGCGCCCAAGGGCCCGCTGGCCAACTTCGAGAAGGCGCTGCTGCAAGGCAGCGTGGACGGCTCCAAGGGCGTGGTGATGAGCTTCCGTCCCTGGGACGGCCAGCTGCGCCAGCCGCTGCTGCTCACCGACGGCCAGGGCGTGATCTCCACCGCGCCGGTCGAAGGCGTGCTCCATCCCAAGAACGCGCTCGACACCCTGGGCGCCGATGCGCCGGAGAAGCTGTGCAAAGCCCCTCGACCCTGACCCCCGCCCGCGAACGCTTGGGCGTGATCGCGCACGCGCTGCTGGCCATGCGCGCCATCGTCTGGCGCGAACTGCTGAAGTTCTCGCAGCAGTCCGGCCGCCTGGTGTCGGCGCTGGTGCGGCCGCTGCTGTGGCTGGCGGTGTTCGCCGCGGGCTTCCGCAACGTCTTCGGCATGGCCATCGCCGAGCCCTACGACACCTACACGCCCTACGAAGTCTACATCGCGCCGGGCCTGGTGGGCATGGTGCTGCTGTTCAACGGCATGCAGTCCAGCCTGGCGATGGTCTACGACCGTGAGATGGGCCTGATGCGGCTGCTGCTGACCGCCCCGCTGCCGCGGCCGTGGATCCTGCTGTCCAAGCTCATGGCCACCGCCGTGCTGTCGCTGGCGCAGGCCGCGGCCTTCGTCATCGTCGCGGCGCTGCTGGGCACCGACCTGCCGGTGCTGGAGCACCTGCCCGGCGTGCTGCTGGCGGCGGTGTGCGGCGCGCTGATGCTGGGCGCGCTGGGGCTGCTGCTGTCGGTGCACATCAAGCAGCTGGAAAACTTCGCCGGGACGATGAACTTCGTCATCTTCCCGATGTACTTCATGTCCACCGCGCTCTATCCGCTGTGGAAGCTGGAGGAGTCGGGCGCCAACTGGGTGTACCAGATCGCGCGCTTCAACCCGTTCACGCACGCGGTGGAGTGGATGCGCTTCGCGCTCTACGGCAAGGACCCGGGCGTCTCGCCCTGGATCGTGCTGGGCACGCTGGCGCTGTGCTTCCTCGTCGCGAGCTGGGGCTACGACCCGCAGCGCGGCTTCGGCGCGCTGACCAAGCGCGGCTGAGAGGGCGCGATGAAGATGCTCCCGTCCCTGGCCGCGATCACGCCGCGGCGCGCCCACGGCAAGTCCGACGCCGCGCCGGTGGAGCCCCTGGCCCTCGAGTGGCTCACCCTGGCCGGGCTGCTGGGCTTCGCCACCTGGCTGCTGGGCGTGCGCGGCGTGTGGGGCCTGCTGCTGTCGGCCGACCCGACCGGGCTGACGCTGGTGATCATCGTCATCTTCTTCACCGCGTCGCTATGGTGCGGCACGCGCACGCGCGTGCTGCAGCGCGAGCGCGCGGCTCTGGCGCAGGGAACGCACGGCGCGGGCTGGGCTGCGGAGTACCTGCAGGCGCTGCGCGCGCGGCCCCAGGACGGCGGTGCACCCATGGACCTGCTGCTGGAGCGCACGCACGGCCCGCACGGCACCGCGTGGTGGGTCAACGGCATCCAGCTCAAGCTGGGGCTGCTGGGCAAGGTGATCGGCTTCTCGATCCTGGCGCTGCAGATCGGCAAGCTGCAGAGCTTCGACCCGACGCAGTCGCAGGAGCTGCTGCGCCAGCTCACCACGGGCCTGGGCGTGGCGCTGCTCACGACCATGGTGGGGCTGGTGGGCAACATCCTGCTGGGCCTGCAGCTCACGCGGCTGGACCGCTACGCCGACGTGCTGGTGGCCGACATCCAGCGCGCCGGGCTGCGCCTGGACGCCGGCAAGGAGTGAGCAAGCGATGCGCAGGCGCCGCACGACCCGCGAGGCCGAGGTCGATCCCTTCTATGACATGTTGTTCAACATGCTCATCGCCTTCGTGTTCTGCTTCATCGTGGCGCTGCTGGCGATGAACCCGAAGGCGCTCAAGACGGGCGACATCCCCGCCAAGGCCGAGTTCATCATCAACGTGTCCTGGCCCGACATGGACCCCAACGACCTCGACACCTGGGTGCAGGATCCCGCCGGCGAGCTGGTGTGGTTCCGCACCCGCGAGGCCGGGCTGATGCACCTGGACCGCGACGACCGCGGCCTGACCAACGACATGGTGGTGATCAACGGCAAGCAGGTGGTCAACCCGTTGAATCAGGAAGTCGTCACGCTGCGCGGCATCGAGCCGGGCGAGTTCACGGTCAACGTGCACTACTACGAGACCAAGAACGGCAAGCCGGTGGAGGCCACCGTCTCCGTCATCAAGGTCAATCCCCGCGCCGACGTGGTGTTCTACGGACAGGTCCAGCTGGCCCGCAAGGGCGACGAGGCCACGGCTGTCCGCTTCACGGTGCTGCCCGACGGCAACGTCACCAACGTCAGCACGCTTCCCAAATCGCTGGTGCAACGGCTATGACCCTCGCCCTGATCCTCTCTCTCGTGATGCTGGTGCTGCTGTGCACGCTGGCGCTGGTGTGGTCGCGCTGGCCGGCCTGGCTCAAGGGCCTGCTGGTGGTGGGCGTGACGGTCTTCTACTTCTTCGCCGACGACACGGCGCACGGCTTGGCGGGCTGGCCCAACGCCGACCCGCTGCCGGAGAAGTTCGTGCTGCTCGCGGCGGTGATCGAGGAGCCGGGCAAGACCAATCCCGGCGCGCTCTACGTCTGGGTCAACGCGCTGGAGAACGGCAAGCCCGCGCGCCAGCCGCGCGCCTACAAGCTGCCCTACGCCAAGGACCTGCACGCGCTGCTGGACGAGGGCATGAAGAAGACGCGCCAGGGCGTGAGCCAGGTCGGCACCGCCGAGCCGCGCGCGGGCAAGGGCGGGGTGTCGTGGCTGCGCCCGGGCAGCGACGAGCAGCGCATCACCATCCGCGACCTGCCCGCGCCGCAGCTGCCGGAGAAGTAATGCGCGCGCACCCCCTGCTCCTTCCGGCACTGGCCGCCGCCACGGCGCTGCTGGCCGGCTGCGGCGCCAAGGCGCCGGGCGCGGAGCTGTTCCCGCTCGAATCGGGCCACCGCTGGACCTACGAGCTGCGCACCGACTGGGAAGACCAGCGCGTGGAGCGCGAGCAGCGCAGCTTCGAGTCGCTGGGCAGCGACGGCTCGCTCTCCGACGGCGCGGCCTTCCTGCGCCGCAGCGACGCGGGCATGGACTACTGGCTGCGCGCCGACGACAGCGGCGTCTTCCGCGTCGCCAGCCGCAGCCTGGTGCAGGCCGAGCCCGAGCGCGACGAGGCGCGGCGCTACGTGCTCAAGGCGCCGCTGGCGGTGGGCACGCAGTGGGCGGCACCCACCATCACGTACCTGCTGCAGCGCCGGCAGGGCTTTCCGGCCGAGGTGCGCCACAGCGCGCCGGCGGTGCCCATGAACTACGTCATCGAGGCGCTGGGACAAGCCGTGGACACGCGCGCGGGGCACTTCGAAGGCTGCCTGCGCGTCAAGGGCACGGCGGCGCTGAAGCTGTTTGCCGATCCGGTCAGCGGCTGGCGTGACCTGCCACTGCTGACCACCGAGTGGTATTGCCCCAACGTGGGGCTGGTGAAGCTGCAGCGCCAGGAGCTCGCGGGCTCACCCATGTTGCTCGGCGGCACCCTGACCATGGAGCTGTTGTCATGGCAATGAGACAAGACCTGCTGGGGCGCCGCGGCGCGCTGCGGCGCATCGCCGGCACGCTGCTGGCACCCATGGCCGGCGCTGCCAGTGCCACCGTGCTCGCGCAGCCCGCCGACCGCTTCCCCAGCCGCCCGGTGACGCTGTGGGTGCCCTGGGCCGCGGGCGGCGCCACCGACCTGACCATGCGGCTGCTGGCCGAGATCGCCGGGCGCCACCTGGGACAGAAGGTGCTGATCGAGAACCGCGGCGGCGCCGGCGGCACGCTGGTCATGCCGGTGCTGCAGCAGGCCGCGCCCGACGGCTACACCATCGCGCAGATGCCGCAGCCGGTCTTCCGCGCGCCGTGGGTGCAGAAGCTGGCCTGGGACCCGATCCGCGACACCACGCCCATCATCCAGATCAGCGGCGTGACCTTCGGCATCGTGGTGCCCGCAACCAGCCCGTTGCGTTCGCTGGATGACCTGTTCGCCTGGGCCCAGGCGCACCCGGGCGAGCTCACGGTGGCCACCAACGGCACCGGCACCACGCCGCACCTGGTGATGGACGAGCTCTTCGGCCGCCGCAACATCCAGTGGGTGCACGTGCCCTACAAGGGCGTGGCGGAGCAGATGATCGCCGTGTCTTCGGGCCAGCTCATGGCGGGCGTGACCTCCAACGGCTTCGCGCCCTTCGTGGACAGCGGCAAGCTGCGCCTGCTGGCCACCTTGGGCGAGCACCGCACCAAGCGCTGGCCGCAGGTACCGACACTCAAGGAGCTGGGCCACGGCATCGTGGCCATGTCACCGTACGGGCTGGCCGGTCCGCGCGGGCTGCCGCGCACGGTGGTGACCACGCTGCACGACGCCTTCAAGGCCGCGATGTTCGACCCGCAGCATGTGGCCGAGCTGGCCAAGTACGACCAGGAGCTGGCCTACCTGGGACCTGAGGACTACGCGCGCAGCATGCGCGAGACCTACGCCGCCGAGCGGCGCGCGGTGGAGAAGCTGGGGCTGGCCAAGGGCAACAGCTGAGCCCGTCGCTCCGCTGCTGCCTGCAACCACCCTGCAGCTTTCAGCTGTGGCGCCGGATGAAGGCGATGCCCAGCAGCGCAGCGCCCAGCAGCGGCAGAGTGCCGGGTTCAGGAACCGGATTGCCGGTGACCACGTTCAGCACCACGCGGGTGTCGGCATCGAAGGACAAGCCCTGCCAGTTCAGGGCGATGGTGTCGGCGGTGAAGCTCAGGCGGCTTGCATCCAGGCCGATCATGTTGGTGGCCGCGTCGAAGGTCACCGAGGTGAAGTTGTCGATCGTGCCGAAGATGTCCGTCAGCACCCAGCCGCTGAAGGCTGCCGGGCCGAAGATCGAGTTGTGGCTGAACTCGACAATGATCTGGTTGGCCGTGACGTCCAGGCTGCCGATGGCGTCGGTGAGGGTGTAGAACTCCTCGCCAGGGCCCACGATGAAATTGCTGTTGACGTCGGGCGTACCTGCATAGGGCGAGCCCAGGGTCGGGTAGTAGTACTGGTAGTTGAGAACGCTACCCATCAGTGGCGCCGCCACCGCACTGCCTACCGCCGACCCCGCCAAGACGGCAGCTGCGATCAACTTCTTCACGATTTCTCCCTCTGCCCAATGAGCTCAAGTTACGAAATCGTGCTTATTTCACGACCTCTTGCACACCGCTCGGATAGGGACCGCCCGGATAAGGGTGAACCGCAGTTCCGCGCGGCTCACAGGTCGTAAGCCACGACGCCGATCACCACCCCGTTGCGCCAGCGACCATCGTCCTGCTGGCGCTGCACGCTCAGGTCCAGCGCCAGGCGGTCGCGGCGCAGCCAGTGGCGAATGCCCGCGTGCAGCAGGTGCTTGCCCGGCTGCCAGATCGCCTCGCTGAAGCCCCAGGTGCGCCCTGCCAGCCGCCGCTCCAGCCCGGCGGCGAGGAAGCCCTGGCCGCCGCCCGCGGGCTGGCGCTGCCAGCCCAGGTTGAAGTGCGCGAGGCCCTGCTCTTCCCACAGCGACACGCTCAGCGGCAGCTGCACCAGCAGGCCGCGGCGCGCGCGCCGGCCCGGCGGCTCGTCAGGCTCCGCGGCGCTTTCGCCGCCTTCCAGGCGTTCGCGCGTGAGCCCCAGCATCACGCTCAGCCCGGCACCCCAGCCGTCGCGCTCGATGTCGTTGAAGAGGTGCTTGAACTCCAGCTCGGCCTCGCGGGCGTGCTCACCGCCGCCGAAACGTTCGACGGTCCACTCCAGTTCCATGGAGGTGGCGCGCGTGAAGCCGTATTCGAGCCCGAACTGCAGCGCGTTGTCCGCGCCGGTACGGATCAGGCGTCCGCCCAGCATCCAGGACTGCTCGTCGTCCTCCATCGCCGCGGTGCGCAGCACGAGGTAGGGCCGGTCCGTGGCGCGCGCGGGCAGCGCCGAAAAACAAAAAACCAGGGCCGCGCACAGCGCCAGCCCTGGCTGAAAGCCAGGCCATCGTGTCATCGCTGACAGCTTAGCCCGGCCACCCCGGTTTGCTCGCGATTTACTTCGTGAGCTTGAACACCCAGACGGAACCACCCTGCTCCAGGTAGTTCACGCGCTTGGCCACGTCACCACCCCACAGCGGCACCGCGCCGCCCCAGCCGGAGACCACGGCCACGTACTGCTCACCCTTGTCTTCCCAGGTCACCGGGGGCGCAACCACGCCGGAGCCGGTCTGGAACTTCCACAGCACCTTGCCGGTCTTGGCGTCGGCGGCCTGCAGGAAGCCCTCAGGCGTGCCCCACCACACCAGGTTGCCGCCGGTGGTCAGCACACCGCCCCACAGCGGCGCGTTGTTCTTGACTTCCCAGGCGATCTTGCCGGTCTTGGGATCGATGGCGCGCAGCGCGCCGACGTAATCCTCGTTGAGCGTCTTGATCGTGAAGCCGGCGCCCAGGTAGGCCGCGCCCTTCTTGTAGGTGATGGGCTCGTTCCAGATGTCCATGCCCCACTCGTTGGCCGGGACGTAGAACAGCTTCGTCTCGGGCGAGTACGCCATCGGCATCTGGTTCTTGCCACCCAGGAAGCCCGGCGCGGCGAACACGGTCTGGCCCTTCTTGCCGTCGGCGCTGGCGGTCGGGTCGCCCGGGCGGTTCTCGGGCACGTAGTTGGGACGGCCCGTCTTCAGGTCGATGCCGGTGGCCCAGGTGATCTTCTTGACGAAGGGGAAGGCGTTGACCAGCTGGCCGGTCTTGGCGTCGTTGACGTAGAAGAAGCCGTTGCGGTCGGCCTTGCCGCCCAGGATGCGGCCGCCGTCATCGAAGGTCACGAACTCGTTGACGCCGTCGAAGTCCCAGCCGTCGTTGGGCGTGTTCTGGTAGTGCCACTTGATCTGGCCGGTCTTGACGTCGATGGCCACCGTCGAGCACGAGAACAGGTTGTCGCCCTTGCGCAGGTTGGAGTTCCACGGCGCCGGGTTGCCGGTGCCGAAGTAGGCCAGGCCCGTGCGCGGGTCGTAGGTGCCGCCCAGCCAGGTGGCGGCGCCGCCGGTCTGCCACAGGTCGCCCGGCCAGCTCTTGCCTTGCGTGCCGGAGATGCCGTTCTCGGTCTGCTTGCCGTCCTTGTCGTACTTGTAGCCCATGTGGCCTTCGACGGTCGGACGGCTCCACACCAGCTGGCCCGTCCTCGGGTCACGCGCCTCGACGCGGCCCACCACGCCGAATTCGCCGCCGGAGACGCCCGTCAGCAGCAGGCCCTCGGCGATCAGCGGCGCGGCGGAAGCGGAGTAGCCGGCCTTGTAGTCCTCGATCTTTTCCTTCCACACCACATCGCCGGTCTTCTGGTTCAGCGCGACAAGCTGCGCATCCAGCGTGGCGAAGATCACCAGGTTGTCGTAGAGCGCGGCGCCGCGGTTGATCACGTCGCAGCAGGGCATGATCCCTTCGGGCAGGCGGTGCTCGTACTTCCACAGCTTCTGGCCGGTCTTGGCGTCCAGCGCGTAGATGCGCGAGTACGAGCCCGTGACGAACATCACGCCGTCATGGATCACCGGCTGCGACTCCTGGCCGCGCTGCTTCTCGCCACCGAAGGAGAAGGACCACACCGGCACCAGCTTGCCGACGGTGGAGGTGTTGATCTGCTTGAGCGGCGAGTAACGCTGGCCTTGCGTGCCAATGCCCCAGGACAGCACGTCCCCGGTGGTCTTGGCGTCGTCCAGGATCATCTTGTCGGTCACGACGGCCTGGGCAGCCATCGAGCCCATGGCCAGGGCGACCATCGTGGTGATCATCTTGAAGCGCATGTTGTCTCCTTCGTGAGTGGATGCGGTGTTCGACCGGTTTGTGCGGCCGCTGCGCGGGGACACCTTGCGCAACAAGCGTGCCACCGCCGCGAACCGCTTTAGAGCCGCTCCAGAAGCCGTTTCGGCCTCCGCAAAGCACCCTTGTAGTCAGGGTTTCTCCGCAATTTGTCCCAGCTTTTCACACGTCGCGCGCGCCTTGGTGTCACAGGCCGGCCGCAACGCCTCCTGCTCGTAGCGCGGGTACAGGTGCACGACGTTGCGGGTGTACTCGGTGGCGCGCGCGCCCCAGCCCTGGAACTCCTCGGGCAGCGGGCTGCGCAGCAGCTCCGTCATCTCCAGTCCCTGCGCCGCGGCGCGCTGCAGCGTGCCTTCGAGCCAGCCCAGGTAGCGCTGCGTCATGGCCACGCCCTGCGCGTCGGCGCGCACCGGCCCGTGGCTGGGCACCAGCGCCTTCAGGCCCGGCGCCCCCTGGGCCGCCGGTTGCGCCGGCAACGCGGCCTGCAGCGCCCGCAGGCTCTGCTGCCACTGCGGCAGCCGCGCGTGCGGCGTGGTGGGAATGCGCTGCACGAACACCAGCCCGCCGGCGAAGACCACCCCGCTGGCGCGGTCCACCAGCACCAGGTCGCTGTCGGTGTGACCCTGGTACTCGCGCAGCTCGATCTCGCGCCCGCCCATGCGCAGCACGCCCGGCGCCACGTCGGCATCGGGCAGCAGCGCCTGCGTGCCCTTCATCCAGTCGCCACAGAGGCGGTAGAGGTTGTCCTCGTAGGCCTTGGCCTCGCGCGCCATGCCCGCGCGCGTGGTTGGGGTGGCCACGCGCGGCACGTCGGCGAAGGCCTGGTTGCCCAGGAAATAGTCGGGATGCAGGTTCAGGTGGATCACCTGCTTCACCGGCTCGCCGGCGGTGCGCTCGATGAGCGCGCGCAGCTGCTGCCCGTACTTCAGCGAGGGCCCGGTGTTGATCACCAGCACGCCCGCGCCCGTGGCGATGAAGCCGGTGTTGATGATGTTGCAGCCGTTGGCAGGATCGAAATCGGCGTTGGCGCCCTCCACCACCCACACCCCCGGCGCCAGCGCGCGGGCCTGCAGGTTGTAGTCGAGGCGGGCCGCGTCGGCCTGGCCGGCGATGCCCGGGGACGCAACGGCTGCCAGCGCCAGCGCGGCGGCAGCGCACAGGAGACGAAGGTGCTTCATGGCAGCAGGCGGCGGCCGACGGCCGCGTCGAAACGGTTGCCGTTGTTGTCGCTGCCGCGCACGCGCAGCGCCCCCTGCGTCCGGCCGGGCAGCTCGAAGCTCAGCACCGGGTTCTCGCTCAGCGGCTCGTGGCCGTTGAAGAGCAGCAGCTCGCGCCCGGCCTCGTCCAGCACCGCCAGGCGGTTGATGTAGAAGGCCGGCACGCCGGCCACCAGCCCGGTGTCCATCGGGTGCATCACGCGCAGCCGCAGCCGCGTGGCCTGCGCGTCCAGCGGGCTCTCGAACAGCGCGCCGCTGACCTGCCCCAGCGTGCTGGCCCAGCTGCCGTCCGAGCGCGTGGCGCCCGGCACGGTGCAGCCGCCGCCGGTGGATTCCACCCAGGTGCCGCCCACGTGCCACACGCCGTCGCCAGTGCGCACCGCGGCGCGCACGGGGCTGGCCTGTTCGAGCTTGAAGCGGAAGCTCAGCGCCGGCAGCGCCAGCTGCGGCTGGAAGTCCAGCACCTTGCGGATCGGGTTGCGGTCCACCAGCACCACGATCTGCTTCACGTCGCGCAGCCCCAGCGCCGACACGCTCACCGGCACCGCCATCGGGTCCTCGGCGAAGGCCGGGCCGCGCACCTGCACGCGCTCGTCGAACACCACCGGCGCCTGTCCCAGGAACTCGCGCCGGATGTCCTCCCATTGGGAGGAGCCCAGCGGGTCCTTGTCTCCTTGCGCCAGCACCGCCAGCGGCGCAGCCAGCCAAGCCAGCGCCCCGCCCATCACATGACGTCTTTTCATGGGATTGACTGTGCCGCGCGGCGGGTGGCGACCGCCATTCCGGGTCTACCCGGGAGTTGCTCCAGGGTGGAGCAAGGGCGTGCGCGAGGCTGATGCCCGGACCGGAGCAGGACGCGGCGGTTTGCGCTGCGTCAGATCCGGGCCGGGGCCGGGTATCAGAACCCGCCGTACACCCGCACCCCCAGCAGGAAGCTGCGCGGCGCGCCGGTCTCGAAGTAGCGGCCGTTGCCCTCGTTGACGATCACGCTGCCGGCGTAGACCTTGTCGGCGAGGTTGTCCACGCGCGCGAGCAGCTCCACCTTGCGCCCGCCGGCCAGCGGCCAGCTCTTGATCCAGCGCAGGTTCGTGATCACGTAGCCGGGCGCGAAGTCGTTGTTGAGGTCGTTGACCGCGGTGCGCCCCAGCGCCCGCGCCTCCAGCGCCCACTCGCCCAGGCCCGCGTTGCGCCAGGCCACCTCGCCAAAGGCGCTGGTGCGCTGGGTGCCGGCGATGCGGTTGCCCACGAAGGCACCGTCGCGGTAGCTGGCATCCAGGTACGTCATGCCCAGTTGCGTACGCCAAGCGGCTTGCGGCTGCCAGGTGGTGGAGAGCTCCGCGCCCTGGCGCCGGGTGTGGCCCACGTTCTTGTAGCTGGAGCGGCCGCCGCTGTTGGTGTCCACGCCGATCTCGTTGTCCACGTTGGCCCGGAACAGCGCCGCGTCCATGCCCCAGGCGCCTTCGCGCCACTTGGCGCCCAGCTCGAACTGGCGGCTGCTCTGCGGCTGCAGCGCGGTGTTGAAGCCCGCCCCCACCCCGCCGGAGCGGTAGGCCAGCTCGGTCAGCGTGGGCGACTCGAAGCCGCGCGCCGCGCTGGCATGCAGCTGCAGGGCCGGCAGCGCCTGCCAGCGCAGGCCGAGCACGGGGTTGGTGTAGTTGAACTTCAGGTCGCCCGAATCGTCGGGGTTGCCGGTGCGGACGTAGAAGTCGCGGGTGCTGAGCTTGATCTCGCCGCTGCGCACCCCGGCGCTGGCGTTGAGGGTGGAGGCCAGCTTCCAGTCCAGCTGCGCGTAGGCGTCGCGCGTGGTGGCGCGATTGCGCTCGTCGCGGCGCTGAATGCCCGAGACGCCCAGCGCCGTGGGCGCGGCCGCGGTGCCGGTGAAATTCTCGAAGCCGCGCCGATCATCGCCCTGGGTTTCGTAGGCCACGCCGGTGAGCAGGTCCACGTCCTCCCAGCTCCAGCGCAGCCGCGCATCGATGCCCCGGTACTCGCGGTCGAAGTCCACCACGCCGCCGCTGTGGGTGGGAGCGCCCTGGACGTTGAGCGGGATCGACTGCCACTGCGTGACGCTACGCCGGCCGGAGTAGGCCGCCACCTGGCTCTCGCGCAGCACCCCGTCGCCGAAGCTGTGCTTCCAGCTCACGCCCACCTGGGTCTGCTCGGCGTCCTTGCGGGTGTTGAACACCTGCGCCACGGGCACGCTGGGGCTGCCCGGGGGGCTGGTGCGCACCTGGCCTTGCGTGGTGCCGTAGGGGTTGGCGTTGAACTCCGCGCGCGTGAGCCCCAGCGGGTCCTGCGCCGGCTGGCTGAAGTAGCCGGCCTGCACGATCACGCGGTCGCTCTCGCCCTGCCAGCCCAGCCGCGCATTGAAGGTGTGGCGCTTGGCTTCCATCTGCGGCCGGAAGCCGTCGTACTCCATGGTGGAGCCGCTCAGGCGCAGGTCGAAGCCGCCGCCCAGCGGCGCCTCCACGCTGCCGCGCAGCTGGCGCAGGCCGTCGCTGCCCATGTCCAGCGCCACCTCGCCCTGGCGCTCGCGCACCGGCGAGCTGAAGGCGGCGATCACGCCGCCGGAGCTGTTGCCGTAGAGCACCGAGAAGGGCCCGCGCAACACCTCGATGCGCGAGGCGCCGGCGAGGTCGAAGTGCGACACCTGCCCCTGCCCGTCGGGCATGGTGGCGGGGATGCCGTCGCTGTACAGCCGCAGGCCGCGCACGCCGAAGGTGGCGCGCGCGCCGAAGCCGCGCGAGCTGACCTGCAGGTCCTGCGCGTAGTTGTTGCGGTTGTTGACGATCAGGCCCGGCACGCGCGAGAGCGCCTCGGACAGGTTGATCATCGGCCCGGCCGCGCGCAGCTCCTCGCGCCCGATGACGCCGATGGCGTAGGGCACCTCGGCCGCGACGCGCTCGCGCACCGAGCCCGTCACCACCACCTGTTGCGTCGCGCCCTGCCCGGCCGCGGCGCCCTCCTGCGCCAGCGCGCCCAGCGACGCCAGCGCCGCCGCGCAAGCCAGCACACACGGACGCAGTCGGGGGGTCGGCGGGAAAACTCGGATGTTCATTGTTGTGGAAAGCGGATCTGAAAACGCAGGCCAGGATCAGACCCAACAGCGCCTCACGTGCCAAGGGGGCACAAACCCCTGTTGTCGCTGCGCCGCGATGGAGCAGGTGCCCCCGCTACCATCCCGCGCCATATGCAAACGCGCGGTATCCATCTGCAGTACAGCTTCGAGTCCCGCGGCCAGCGCGGGCCCGAAGTCGAGAACCCTTTGTTCGACCTGCTCAACAAGTTGCAGGAGCACGGCTCCATCCGCCATGCCGCCACGGCCATGGGCGCGTCCTACCGCCACGTGTGGGGCTCGCTCAAGCACTGGGAGCAGGTGCTGGGCGAGCCGCTGGTGCACTGGACGCAGGGCCAGGCAGCGCGGCTGACGCCTTTCGCGCAGCGGCTGCTGATCGCCGAGCGCCAGGCGCGCACGCGCATGACGCCACACATCGAGGCGCTGCGTGCAGAGCTGGAGCACGTCCTGGCACAGGCCCTGGACGGCGGTCAGCTGGTGCTGGAGGTCTTCGCCAGCCACGACCTGGGCCTGCCGCTGCTGCGCGAGCTGGCGCAGCAGCGGCAGCTCCACGTCGGGCTGCGCTTCGCGGGCAGCGTGGACGCGCTGCGCGCGCTGGCGCAGGGCCGCTGCACGGTGGCGGGCTTCCACGTGCCGCACCTGCCCGACGGCTCGCCGGTGTTCGCCGCCGCGCTCAAGCCGCTGCTCAAGCCGGGCCTGCACAAGCTCATCGGCTGCCTGCGCCGCCAGCAGGGGTTGATGCTGCGCGGCAGCGGCGCGGTGGGCCGACGGCTGTCCGTGGCCGACCTGCCCGGCTCCGGGCTGCGCTTCGTCAACCGCCAGAGCGGCTCGGGCACGCGGCTGCTGATGGACCACCTGCTGCAGGCCGCGGGCGTGGACCCGGCGGCGATCGACGGCTACCTGGCGCGGCCCGAGGACTCGCACCTGGCGGTGGCGGCGGCCATTGCCGGCGGGCAGGCCGACGTGGGCCCGGGCATCGAGGCCGCGGCGCGCGAGTTCGGCCTGGACTTCGTGCCGCTGACCGAGGAGGACTACTACCTCGTGTGCCTGAAGGACGCGCTGGACAGCGCCCCGGTGCGCGCGCTGCGCGCGGCGCTGGAGAGCCCCGAGTGGCCCGAGGCGCTGCAGGCCCTGGCCGGCTACACCGCGCCCGATGCGGGCCAGGTGCTGTCGCTGACCAAGGCGCTGCCGTGGTGGCATTTCAAAACGCCGAAGAAGGGCCGATAGCACGGGTTGACCCACAAGGCACCGCGCCTTCCACGACCCATGCGCATCAGAACCTGCTTGTCCCTGGCCGCCGCCCTGGCGGCCTTGCTGTGCGGCGGCTGCACCGCCATCGACGCGGAGCAGCAATGCCTCGCCACCCGCGGCTGGAACGACCGCGAGCTGTGCCGCAGCAAGACGCGCAGCGAGCTGCGGGACTACGACCAGCGCCGCCAGGAGATCGTGGACGGCGAGGCGGCGCGCAAGGAGAGCCAGGAGACGCGCGACCGCGGCATGTGCTTCCGCCGCACGGCCACGGGCGAGCTGGTGTGTCCGAACTGAGCAACCGTCTTGGCTGTCAAGCGTGATGCAGCGCCGGATTCCACTGCGAGCCCTGCTTGGCGATGGCGTTGAGCATCGTCAGCAGCTTGCGCATGGCTGCTACCAAGGCGACCTTCTTGCGCTTGCCTGCGGCCAGCAGCCGCTCGTAGTAGAGCCGCACGACAGGGTTGTGGCGCACGGCAACGAGCGTGGCCATGTAGAGGGGGCGTCGCACGTCGGCGCGCCCGCCCCAGATGGCACGCTGGCCGCGCATCTGGCCCGAGTCGCGGTTGAGTGGTGCCACGCCTACGAGTGCGGCGACACGGCGGCGGTCGAGTTTGCCCAGCTCGGGCAACTCGGCCAGCAGCACCGCAACGCTGGCCGCGCCGATGCCTGGCACGCTTTGCAAGGCCGCGGCGAGTTCGGCGTGGTGGCGCTACAGTTCAGCGTCGGCCAGCGGCTTGACGAAGCGCTCGCGTTCGGGGTGCTGGTGCAGCACACGGGCAAAGCTGGCAAGCATCTTTGCGTCCAGCGCATCGGTCTTGGCCAGCGCACCCACAAGCGCGTGCGAAGTCGCGCGCCATGCGCGGGTTAACCACCGCCACAGCCAGCCCCGCGGCCTGCACAGCGCACGCCGCCTCGAACTCGTAGCCGTCTGTGGCCTCCAGCACCACCAGCGCAGGCTGCAGCGCCACCAGCTGCGTCACCAACTGCTCAATGCCGGTGCTGTCGTTGCTCGCCTGCCAGGTCTTGGCATGGTCACTGCTGGCTACTTCCAGCGTCTGGCTCGACACGTCGATGCCCACGAAAACAGAGTCGGACACGTCCTCTCGCTCCCATCCTTGTCTATGCGAACTGCGGGTTCCTACAACCGTTCGGGCTGCAAGAGAGGACGGTCCGGCTCACGCGCCCAGTGCTCAGTGACGGGCTTCCAACATCAACCCAGAGGCGCGTCGGGCTGCGTGAGCCGGTCCGATGCCTCGCTTTAAAGATACAAGGCGCGTGCTCCCGCGCTGAGGCGCCGCCGTGTCCCGCTTCCTGCACTTGACCCGTGACTACGCCATCGAGCGCACGCGCCGGCGCCTGCAGCGCGAGGGCTTCCCGCGGCTGCAGATGGCGCTGCTCGTGGCGCTCACGGGCGGCGCGGGCTTCCTCGCCTCCTTCGCGCTGCTGCACGCGGGCGTGCACGGCATGGCGTGGCGCTACCCGCTGGCGCTGGGCGTGGCGTACCTCTTCTTGCTGTGCCTGCTGTGGCTGTGGCTGCGCACGCGGGCATCGGACTGGCTCGACCTGCCCAACCTGCCCAGCGGCTCGTCCGGACGCCGTGGCGGCGGCGCGGCCGAAGCGCCCTTGCGCAGCCGTGGCGGCGGCGATTTCGGCGGTGTGCGGTGCCAGCGCGGATTTCACGGTCACCGAAGCCTTCGGGCCGGCGCTGCCCGAAGTCGAGCTGCCCGATGCGAAGTTGCCCTCGGTGAGCGACGCCGCCGGTGCGGCGGTCGATGCGGACGAATTGGCGATCCCGCTGCTGGCCCCGCTGCTGGTGCTGGGCCTGGCGCTGGCCTCGCTGTGGGTGGTGTGAACGGCGCCGGCGCTGCTGTCGGAAGTGCTGGTGGACGGCGCCTTGTCTTTCACCCTTTACTGCCACCTGCGGCGCACGGAAACGCGGCACTGGTTCACGACCCCGTGCGGCGCACCTTGGTTCCTTTCCTGCTCACGGCCGTGTTCCTGGCGGTGGCGGGCAGCGTGCTGTCGGCCGCGGCACCGGGGGTGCGCTCGATCGGCGAGGTGGTGTGCGGTACCAGCGCGCCGCGCTGAGACGCCGTACCAGACTGAAGACACGGGCCAGTCGGACGGTGGCTTTTCATCCGGCGTTCGAGACGACGGATTGAACGGGCCTCAGGCTTAGAACACCGCCAGCCACACCTGATCCGTTCGGGAGCGAGGCCGGTCAACGATGCCTACGAGTACGCCCCTACGCGCACCATGCTCACGATCAGATCCACCACCAACCCATGCTGTTCAGGCTTGAGCGATCCCACCGCTCGCTGGAACAAGGACTCGTGCGCGGTAAAGAGCTTGCCGGCGCGCACATAGCTCACCCGCTGCAGGCTCCCTTCGACGAAGTTCTCGTTCTGCAACACCACCGCATGCGGATCCGCGTAAGGATTGCTGGTGATCTGGCACAGCAGCCAGTCGCCCCGGCCGGCCGAAGCCAATAACAGGGCCGGGCGCAGCTTGCTGGCAGAGAGGTCTGAGAACGGGAAAGGCCGTAGGATCACTTGCCGGGTTGCAAATGAGCCCACGCGGCCTCCTCTTCGTCACGCAACCAGTCCTGCGCCAACGTCGGCTCGCTCAACGTGGCACCGCACAGCGCCGTGTTCGCCGGCATGACTTCATCGATGAAGGTCACCAGCACACGCCGCGGCTTTCCGGCTGCCTGTGGCGGCGGGGTATCGAAGAACTCCAGGTGGCCGTCGGGCTGCAGAACGGCTTCGTAGGTTTGCAACATGGGGCGTGTCCTCGTAGGCGCCGGCATCGTGCCGATCATGCGCAAGCCTGCCTCAGTTTTCGTGCCCGGGTGCTCCAGGCTGCTATGCATAAAACACCGCCAGCCATACCGTCGGCCGGTCCGGGTCGGTCCACGTCACCTTGTGGCGCACGTGGGCCGGAATGTCCACGTGGTCGCCCCGGCGCAGCTCCAGCTCGCACCCGTCCTCGAACAGCAGCCGCCCCGCGCCCTCCAGCACCAGCACCCACTCGTCCTCGTCCTGGTCGAACCAGCCCTCGGCGGGCGCGGTGTGGCCTTGCGAGACGATGCGCTCGATGCGCACGCCGCCGCGCTTCAGCAGCGTCAGGAACTGCTCCTGCGCCGAAGGCCCGGGCATCGACACGAAAAGATTGGCTGCGGCAGGCAGATTCATGGACGGTCCGCTACGGGGCCACAGCCTGCGCCGCCGGTTCCGACGTCGTCGGTGCCAGCAGCTTCAGCCCCAGCTTTTTCAGGGGCGCCTTCCCGGGCAGTTGGCTGTTGAAGGCGCCGTGGTACTTCAGCGCCGGCCTGCCCTGCAGGTTCAGGCGCAACCAGCCGTCACCCCAGGGGTCGGAAGCGAAGCCGCAAGCGGCGAGGAAGTCGCGGCAGCTCGTGTTGACCCCGTTGTCGTTGAGCTGAGCCGTCATGGAAGGCATGGACCAATGCTCCAGGCCATGGCGCAACAGCGTGTCCATCACACCCTGCTCGATGTCCAGGCCCATGATGCGGCGGCTCATCACGAACTGCTCGATGCAGTTATGCTTGATCAGCACCAGGCCCGCCACGCCGTAGGCGGCATAGCGGTCCTCCACGGAAACGCATACCACCCGGTGCTCCGCCGTGAAGGACTCGAAGGCCTCGCGGCTCCAGCGCTGCCCCGTGTTGTTGAATTGGCTCGTCCCGTTCAGCAGCTCCAGGCTGCGCTCGAAGGCCGGGTCCTCGCTACCTTCCAGCTGCCGTATATCCACCTTGATTTCCAGCCCCTGTAGAAACGATTCCCGCGACAGGCCGGAAACCAAGTCCTGCTGCGGCGCAACTGCGTTCTGGGCCTGCTCGCTTGTCGCCGTGGAATTGCGGCCCAGCCGGGCCGCCTGGGTTTCCGGAGCCAGTAGCAGGACTCTGCGCCAGTAATAGTGGTAGCCGTGCAGGACCCGGATGTCCGGAAACGCCGCCTTGATCTCGGCACGCTGCACGGGATGGCCGTCGATGAAGAGCACCGCATTCGGCGCGATGCCGGTCTCCCGCATGATGGTCAACATCATGTCGCTGCCGGCCGCAAAACCGCACTGGACCGAAGCGAAATGGGTCAGCGGGAACCGTTTGCCATACAGCCTGGCCCAGGCCTGCTCGACCAGATGGCGATGATTTCTAGACAGAAGGGCCAGCAAGCCGCCGCGGTCCCGGAAATACGAGAGCGCTTCTAGCAATCCCGCCGGCCAACCCTCCACCATGCCCACATCGACGCTGTCCATGGTTTCCAGCCCTCCCTGCCACAGCGTGTCGCCCAGGTCCAAGACGATCAGCTTGACCGGCTGCACGGGATTGGCAATGCGGAAGGCGCCAATGGCCTCCAGCCACAGCGCGTTGCGAAACAGCTCTCCCGCCACCATGAAGTGCTCGTGCAGCGGCGGCGCAGCCTCGATGCGCGACTCGTCCTTCAGGTTGCCGGGCCAGTAACCGCCGTACGAGAAAGGGTGCAGCAAATCGTCCTGGAACAGCTTCTTGCCATAGAAGGACGTAAGCGCATCCACGTCGAGCACATGGGCGTTGCCGAGCAGCGCCACCAGGGATTCCAGGTCATGATTCAAACGTGCCACGAAATACTGTGGGTTGCGCAAATCATGGTAGGGCACGAGCTTACCCAGCGGATTAACCGCAGGCACCATGAAATTGACGACGAAACTGAGCAGACCGCCCTGCTTATTGTACTCAAGATACTGCGAGAACAGGGCCTTCAACGTGGCCGCGCTGCGCTGGAAAATGGCCTCCATTTCGGAATCCGTTTTGGCGGAGCCGCCCCAGAGGGCATGATCTGGCAACACGGACCGCAGCGGAATCTGGACGAGCTGAAAATCGTATTCGGCCAATTCCTCATCCGAGCGCGCAGGTAGGCTTGGCGCTTGGTTGACGAATACGAAATCCACCGGGGTATTAGTGGGATTGCGGTGCTGGAATTGCCATTCCAGGGCGACGGAATGCCCGATCACGAGAGCTTTGCGCGGCAAATGCGTTGGCGTGCCGCCCAATTCCACGGGATTCAACGCCGCCGCGGCGTTGTGCAGCTTGAAAAGCGTCTGCTTGAGGAAGGCAGAGCGTGTCCGGTAGTTGTCCATGGCCATGTGTCACGTTCGGTCGGCGGCGATTGTGGACCCTGGCTCCCGGCACGCGGGAGGCGGCCGGCGCCGCAGCGCGGCAGTCCGGCACAAAGTTCACGCCTTTACTGCGCGCCGGCGTTCGGGAAGAACAGCTGCTCGCCGTTGATCTTGTAGGCCGCGATGGTGGACTGCCCCGCCGGCGACACCACCCAGTCCGCGAAGCGCTGCGCCTCCTTCACCTTCACGTGCGCATGCTTGGCGGGGTTCACCACAATCACGCCGTACTGGTTGAACAGCTTCTTGTCGCCCTCGACCAGAATGCTCAGGTCGCCGCGGTTCTTGAAGCTCAGCCAGGTGCCGCGGTCCGCGAGCACGTAGGCGCCGCTGGAGGCGGCGATGTTGAGCGCCGGGCCCATGCCGCAGCCGCATTCCTTGTAGCCCGCGGGTTTGCTGGCCGCCATGTCCTCGCCGGCCTGCTTCCAGAAGCGCAGCTCGGCGGAATGGGTGCCGCTCTTGTCGCCGCGGGAGATGAACGGGGCACCGGCCGTGGCCAGCTTGCCCATAGCGGCGGCCACGTCCTTGCCCCTCACGCCCGCCGGATCGGCCTTAAGCCCCACCAGCACGAAGTCGTTGTACATGACGGCTTGGCGCTTGATGCCGAAGCCCTCGGCCACGAATTTCTCCTCGGCCGGCTGGTCGTGCACGAACACGATGTCGGCATCGCCGCGCCGGGCCATGTCCAGCGCCTGGCCCGTGCCCTGCGCCACCACGCGCACCTCGATGCCGGTTTCCTTGGTGAAGGCCGGCAGCAGGTGGCCGAAGAGGCCCGACTGCTCGGTGGAGGTGGTGGAGGCCATCACGATGAACGGCGCCTGCTGCGCCTGCGCGCTGCCCAGCGCGGTCCACAGGACGGTCGCGCCGGCCAGGAAGGTGCGCAGCAGGGTACGGCGGGAGCTCAATGCCATGGCAATTCGCCTTTCAGGAATAGCGCCGCCTCGGGCGGCAGCGGGTCGTTGAAGAAACTTTCCACGGGCCGGTCCACCACCAGGCGGCCGTCCTCCAGGTAGATCACGCGCGTGGCCATGCGCTTGGCCTGGCCGAGGTTGTGGGTGCTCATCACCACCGTCATGCCCTCGGCGGCGAACTCCAGCACCAGCGCCTCCACCTCGCGCTTGGCCGCCGGATCCAGGCTGGCCGTGGGCTCGTCCAGGAACAGCAGCTCCGGATGCACCGCCCAGGCCCGCGCCAGCGCCAGGCGCTGCTGCTGCCCGCCGGAGAGGACCCGCGCGGGCCGGCCGGCATGCGCCTCCAGCCCGACGCGGCGCAGCGCGTCCTCGGCACGCGCGGCGCGCTCGCCGCGCGGCACGCCCGCCAGCCACAGCGCCAGCAGCAGGTTGCGCCGCACCGACAGGCGCAGCAGGAAGGGGCGCTGGAACAGCATCGCCTGCCGCGGCTCGCGGGCGTCGGCACCGCGGCGCACGCTGCGCTCGCCGCTGCAGCGCAGCTGGCCATGCAGCAGGCGCAGCAGGGTCGTCTTGCCACTGCCGTTGGCGCCCAGCAGCACGATACGCTCGCCCGCGCGCACGCGCAGGCTCACGGGCTGCAGCACTTGGCGCTCGCCCAGCCGCACGGCGGCGTCGCGCAGCTCGATCAGCGCCTCGTCGCGTTCCAGCTCGGTGCCGCCGAGGGCCGCGGCGGCGGCGTGCGGCAGCAAGCCAAGGTGCAGCGGCGCGTTCACCGGGCCAGGCTTTCCGCCGGCTGCAGGCGGCGCAGCGTGGCGATGAAGAGGTTGACCAGCGCCACCACCGCCAGCAGCAGCACGCCCAGCGCCAGCGCCTGGGCTAGGTCGCCCTTGCTGGTCTCCAGCGCGATGGCGGTGGTCATGACGCGGGTGATGCCGTCGATGTTGCCGCCCACGACCATCACCGCCCCCACCTCGCTGATGGCGCGGCCGAAGCCCGTGAGCAGCACCGTCATCAGCGCCATGCGCTCGTGCACCAGCAGCAGCAGCGCGCTTTGCAGCGGCCCGGCGCCCATGGAGCGCAGCTGCTCGCCGTTGCCGCGCAGCGCGTCGGCCACGAGCTGGCGCGTAAGTGCCGTCACCAGCGGCAGCACCAGCACCGTCTGCGCCACCACCATCGCCCCGGGCGTGAACAGCAGCCCGTACTGGCCCAACGGCCCCGAGCGCGACAGCAGCAGGTAGACGCTCAGGCCTACCACCACCGGCGGCAGCGCCAGCAGCGTGTTGAGCACCAGCAGCAGCACACGCTGCCCGGGAAAACGGCTCACCGCCAGCCAAGCGCCGCCGACCAAGCCCAGCACGGCGGCCAGCGCGCTCGCAGCGCCGCTGACGGACAAGGAGAGAAACACCACCTGCCACAGCCGCGCGTCGGCCTGGGTGATGAGGGCGCCGGCCGCCTGCAGGGATTCGGTGAAACCGTTCATGGACTACATCTGGGGGATTGCGCAGCGCAAAAAGCGGCCTGCTGACACATTCGGCCGGGATTGTCAGCGAGCCACTGACCCCCGGCGATATGTCAATCAGTGCATAAGTCGTGGCGGCTACAGTGCCGTGCATGCGATTGGCACAAATTCTTTTTTCCCAGGGCTTCGGCACGCGACGCGAATGCGCCGGGCTGGTCTATTCAGAACTGGTTGAGGTGGAGGGCCGCGTCGTGGACGACCCGGACGCCGACTTTCCCACCGACGGCCTCGTCTTCCGGGTGCGCGGCGAGCCGTGGCGTTATTTCGAGAAGGCGCTAGTGCTGCTGCACAAGCCTGCCGGCTACGAGTGCTCGATGAAGCCTAAACACCATCCCAGCGTGATGAGCCTGCTGCCGCTCCCGCTGCGCACGCGCGGCCTGCAGCCAGTGGGCCGCCTGGACGAGGACACGACCGGCTTCCTGCTGCTCACCGACGACGGCACGCTGCTGCACAAACTGACCTCGCCTAAGCACCACGTGCCCAAGATCTACGAGGTCACGCTGAAACACCCGGTGGACGAAGGCCAGGTGCAGCGGATGCTGGCCGGCGTGGTGCTGGACGACGACCCTTCTCCCGTGCGCGCCGCCGCCTGCGAAGCCACGGGCGAGCGCTCATTGCGCCTAACGCTGACCGAAGGCAAGTACCACCAAGTGAAACGCATGGCCGCGGCGGTAAGCAACCGGGTGGAACAGTTGCACCGCAGCGCGATGGGGTCGTTGACGCTGGGCGAGCTGGCACCGGGAAAGTGGCGCTGGGTGGAGGCGCAGGAGCAAGCGGCGCTGGGGTTAAAAGCGGGTTGAGCTGACGAAGGGCCGTCATGGCCGTGGGCACTCCCTGGACGCGTAAGCCTCGTTGAGCACCCGCGCCAGCCGCAGCCCGGCTAAACCGATCTGCCGCATCAGGATAGGTGTAGGGCGCTCCAGGTAGGCATCGTCGAGCACGGTGTCAGCCAGGACCCAGACCCGCCCGCCCAGCCCGTGGCTGGCTTGGTCAAGTCCGCGGGCGAGCCGCCGTCCACCGACGGCATCCGGGCTTCGGCCGAGGACAGCCAGCCGCTTTCCACCTGTGCTGCCAGCGCGTCCCAGGTCGAAGCCAGCTTGCCGAGCAGTCGGTAGTCCCAGGCCGCGTGCAAGGTGAAGGCGATGGGCTCCGGCGCGCACATGTCGTCGCACAGCGGGCTGTGGGCCGCCGGCAGCTTCACCGACACGCTCGTTGCCGCCGCGGACGTCACCATAGGCATACAGGGGCTGGTAGATGTTGGCCACCAAGCGCATGGTTTACTTCAGGGCCGTGCGCTGGGCCTCTGGCGTGGGGCGCAGCGCAGGTCGTTTGCAGCCGCAGCCGCTGCAGTCGGGCCACCACGCAAGCATCGGACGCCTCCGGCTTGCCGCAATGCTTGGTCAAGTTTTAGCTTGTGTCCTTGTCCGGGATGCTTACGAAATGCTACCTTCCGTGGCCGGCTGTTGGGCGCGGATTTCATCCAGCCAAGTCGCCACGGCGGCCAGCGACAAACCCTCCCTCAATACCTCGGCCACCGAGGCGGCAGCGGGCGTAACCCGGTGCTGGGCGATTTCGGCAATCGCCGAGTGACCGACATTGCTTCGGGCAAAGACGGAATTGCGGCCGGTGGCGAGCGCAAATCTTGAACATGGCTGTGTGTTTCTAGGGCGTTTCAAGCACCTTTCTCAGTTGCCAAGTGCATGAAAACTTTGAGCAGCATGAGGACAGCGACCGGCTCATCCTGTCGCACTGGGGGTAAGGGAAGCTTTGGGCACGCAAGCGTCACAGGCTGGGGCTCGGTCCCTCGCGGCCCCGCTCGGACGCCCGGCCCAGCGCGCGCTGCTGCTGTATCTCGTGCCCCTGGCCCCGCCAGTGCTCCAGCACCTCCGGCGCGTCCCAGGCCCGCGCGGCCACGCGCCGTGCGTAGTCCTCAATCCCACCCGGCTGGCCGCGCTCGATGTGCGGTGAGCCTTCGCGCAAGGCCCGCTCGATCTCCTGCCGCGAGAAGCGCCCGGACTTCGCCAGCTCGATCGCCACCGTCCAGTCCATGCGCTGGTAGTCCCCCGCCGCGCCATGGCGCCCCAGGAAGCGCTGCGCCTGCTGTTGGTACGCCAGCAGCGCGTCCCGCTGCCAGATGTGATCCGGCGCGGCTTGGATCGCCTCCAGCCGCGCCGCCTGCTCCTGGCGCTCCCGCTGCCACTCCAGCCACTCGTCGATGTGCCGCAGCAGCGCCGGCCCTTCCGCTGCCACCCGGCCCGGGCACTCGTGGGCCAGCACGTAGGGTTGCCGGTCGTCGCACCGGAGCTCCGGCGCCTGGTGGGTGAAGCCCGCCAGCCGGCCCCAGGCGCGGCTGCTGGCGCGCTCCACCGTGCCCCCGTAGTGCTGGGCCATCGAGCGCGCCGCCAGCTCGCGCACCTCGGCCGGCACCGCGCCCGCCGACAGCTTCACCCACGCCTGGAACCGCCCCGGGCTGGCCTCGATGGTCGCCGCCGGCGTCAGGCCCCTCTCGGCCAGGCTCGCCAGTGCCGGCCGCTGCAGCCCGTCCACCAGCACGAGGCCATGCCCGTCACCCTCGGGCCGAATGAACACGTCGTGGCCCCGCACGTTCATTCGCTTGAGCCACGCCACCGACTGCTCCAGCTCCTGCGCGCTCCAGCTCCGCTTCTCCACGGCTCCAGTCTGCGCCTCGCGCAAGGCCACTTCCAGCCGCGCCACCCCCAGCGCCCTTACTTGCGCTTGGAGGGCTTCAAGGCTTCGATCACGGCCGGCTTCAGCAGCTCGGCCACGGCTTGCGGGTCCAGCTTCACGTCCGGCGACCTCGGGGGCGCCACCCAGAGCCAGAACACGCTCACGAGCGCCGCCGAGATAAGGCCCGTCATCCCGGCCAGCACGTAGTGGCGCCATTCCAGCCGCTGGCCAGCCGACTCCAACCGCGCCCCGGCTTGCGCCGCCTGCGCGGCGGCCTGGTTCCAGCTCTTGGCGGCTTCGTTCATCTGGCCGGTGAAGGTTTCGCCCTGCTCGCGGGCCTTGCCCTGGATCTCGGCCAGGGTGGTTTTCGTCTCGTCCACGAGCGCCGCCATGGCCTGCGCCAAAGGCTCCAGCTTCGCGGCCAGGTCCTCCACGCTCTGGTGCCGCGCCTGCCTCAAGTCCTCGATCTGCCCGCTCAACTGCTCCAGGCGCTGCGCGCTCGACGCCGCGGCGGACAGCCGCAAAGTCTCGGTCTTGCTCATACCCGATACCCCGCTTTGCCAGACCCGCCGGCGTGTAGCCCCGGCCCAGGTCACTGCCCTTCATCACCACGCCGTCCAGCCGGTACGACAGCCCCGACAGCTTCGCCCCCTGCAGCTGGACCACGGGAATCAATTCCACCCCGGCGAGCTTCAGCCGCTGCATGTAGTCGCTGAAATTCCGGCTTTTGAGCGCCGCTGCGTCGCACAGCGCATGCAAATGCATCCGTGTGGACGGCTCTCCCGTGCGAACCCCATGCTCGATTTCCCCCCGGGTATAGGCCCGCCGCTGCGCCTCATGGCTCGGCGCTACCTGCTCCAGGCGATATACCCGCTCGATCTCCCGCACGATCCTTTCCTGTCGCGAATAGTCCAGGCTGTCACTCACCATCTCGCCACCGAAGGTAATGCGGTTCGCCAGGATATGGATGTGCTCATGCTCGGTGTCCGTGTGCCGGGTGATCAGGAATTGGTTGTCCTTGAACCCCATCCCACGCAGATACCGCTGGCCGATTTCCCGCCACTGCTCGTCACTGAGCTTTTCACCGGGAGCCGCCGACAGCGACACGTGCAACACCGCCTTGCCCACTTTCGGCCGCAGCCGCCGGATTTCCCCGAATTCCGCCGCCAGCTCACGCGACGTCCGGCCGGCCATGTTCGTGTCGATGACGCGACTTTTCCCCTGCTTCAGGTCATAGTCCAAAGCTCCCAGGAATCTTCGGCCCTTGACCAGCTTGGCAATCACGCCCCGCGCTCCACGCCAATGAGCGCCAGACGCAGCCGGTTCACCTCGCCGGCCAAGCGCTGCAAATGGCTTTCCGTCACGGTGACGAAAGTACCTTCATTGGCCAGCCGCGTCAGCTGGTTCAGGTTCGCCGCCAGCCGGGCCAGCTCGGCATATTGCTCCCGGTTCACCGCCGGCACCGGCGGATCGGGCAGCCGCCTTTTCAGGGCCGCCTCGCGCAGGTAATGCGCCGGCGTCAAGCCCAATTGCTCGGCCTTGGCCTGCAGCGCCTCGAATTCCGCCGCCGACACGCGCACGCCAATGGTTTGCGAGCGCACCGCCTCGGGGTCCAGCCGGGGTCGGCCGCACCGTCCGCGTCTGAGTTTCGTCTCCGTCACGAAAGCACCTCCCGCGTCCTGCTGCGGCGCCACGCGCAGCGCAGCGCTGCCCCGGGGTGCAGGGGCGCGAGCCCCTGCCAAGCCGTTTGAGCGCTAGCGAAAACATGGCTTGCTTCCACCACAAAGGCTCACGTACCGTCATGGTACGCCTGCTGCACGGGTCCAAGTGCAGCGACGTGCGCCAAGGTGTAGCTAACCAAACTGACTTCAGCTTGACGCACGCAAATTGAAGCAGCCCACTGGAGCAGGAAAATGCCAGTGCTGGCGTGGACGGATGCAGCGAAACCATATTCCTTGTGCCGTGCTCGGTTCAGATTGCTTAGCAACTCAGGCACGACAGCTCGGAAAAACCTCCATTAGCTCAAACGCGAAATGTTGTCCAACTATCCACGAGCTGAACTAGGTAGCCCCGCGGCATAAATGGTGCTCGTTGCGCAAGCTCTACTTACATCTATAAACTACTAATTAGGACTTACGCAAAAGAAAACTCATAATATTTTTCTAATTGGTCCGTTGGTTGAGTAAGATAAGGACCCCACTCATGCGCGAGGAACTCTGTGAAGCCAACTCGTGTTGATTACTGTCAGTTCATTCTATCCAGTCAGATCAATTACACGCAAACGTATTTTGCAGACCATCATCCGCACTTCTCGCACGATGCCATCAACCGCCATTTGCAGGACGACAACGTAACCCTTGAGGAACTGTGGAATAGCGTCAAAGACGGCATCGAATACAATGATGACACTTGCTTGATTTTTGGTGACAGCCTCCAGGACAAGAACCACGCCCACAAAATCGATTTGGTGCGTCTGCAGTACAGCGGCAGCGCCCATCGACTGATCAAAGGCATCGGCGTGGTCAGCTGTCTGTACGTCAATTTGAGGACAGGACGCTATTGGGTCATCGACTGGCGCGTCTACGCACCCGACGAAGATCAAAAGACTAAGCTGGCGCACTTCAAGGACATGTTCGACAATGCCATCCACGGCAAGAAGCTGCGCTTTCGCACCGTGCTGATGGACTCCTGGTACGAGCCCGCAGACCACGCCAGCCAATGAAAGCGATGTCGCGCATACTCACGAAGTGCTGCATGGACAGGAAACATATGCGCATAGGGATGCTGGCTACGCCGATGTGGAAAAGTGCCCTGAGATTACACAGCCACAGGAGCAAGGGAAACTGCATGAAGATCTTCAATGGCAGTTGGAACACAAGCGCGGCGCGATCAAGCAAATGGCAGACGAGCGACTCAAGGGTTTGATGCCGATAGCTGGGCGCGCCAAGGAACAAATTTTGGTCCGGGTCGAACACCCCTTCCATATGGTGAGAACCTATTTGGTCAAAAAAATTACCGCCACAAAAGGCGGTCCAAAAATACGACGTAGCTGTACAGCTGGTTCGGCTTGACTCACTTGGCGATCACCGAGAACAACCTTCTCAAACCATACCGTCGTAGCTTACATATGTCCTACCGAATTGAAGTTCTGGCAAGACAGCTACTCTCAGATTTCAAGTGCTTTGTTTGACCAGCGGCCTCAACAACACCAGCCCCACCACCGGCCCCAGCCCCAGCCAGGGCAGCAATTGCGTCAGCGGATAGCTTTGCGCCAGCCGCACGAACAACTCGATGCTCAACACCGAGATGGAAAAGCCGATGCAGTTCACCAGCGTCAGCACGCTGCCCACGGCCTCGCGCGGAGCGTTCATGGCGGTGAGCGCGGAGAACTGCGGGGAGTCCGGCGAGACGGTGAAGCCCCACGCCAGCAACCACACCATGAACAGCACGTCGCCCGCGTGCAGCGCCCACGGCGCCAGGAAGCAGCACGCGCCGCTGGCCGCGATGAAGAAGCCCGCCACCCGCGCGCTGCCGAAGCGCCGCACCACCAGCCCGCCTAGCACCGAGCCTACCGCGCCCACCGCTAGCACCGCGAAGGAGCGCCACGACTGCGCTGCCCCCGCCCAGCGCGTGCCCACGATGGCCGGCACAAGCACCCAGAAGGTGTAGAGCTCCCACATGTGGCCGAAGTAGCCGCCCGCCGAGGCGCGCACCTTCACGTCGCGCCAGATGCACGACAGGCCCGTGAGCCGCAGCCCTGCCGCCGAGCGGCGCGCGCCGGGGCCATCGGGCACCAGCGCGTACAGCAGCAGCCCGCCCCCGGCCGCCACCGCGGCCACGCACCACATCACCTGCTGCCAGGGCCAGTGTGTGCTCAGCGCGCGCAGCGCGTGCGGCGCTGCGGTGCCCAGCATAAGCGCGCCCACCATCAGCCCCAGCGCGTTGCCCAGGCCGCGCGTCCACCAGCTGGCCGCGATCTTCATGCCCACCGGGTAGATGCCGGCCAGGAAGAAGCCGGTCAGGCCCCGCAGCACCAGCAGTCCCGTCCACGACGGCGGCAGTACCGCGGCCAGCACCGTGCAGCTCGCGCCGGCCAGCGCGCACAGCAGGAACACCAGCCGCGCCGACCAGCGGTCGGCAATGGCCAGCAGCGCGAACACCAGCGTGCCGGCGATGAAGCCCAGCTGCACCACGGAGGTCAAGCTGCCCACCGCTGAGGGCGGCAGGTCCAGCTCGCGCTGTAGCTCCGGCATCACCGCGTTGACGGCAAACCACAGCGAGGTGCCGGCGAACTGCGACACGGTGATCACGGGCAGGATGCGCCGCGGCACGGGCGCGTCCACGGCAAGCGGGGTCGAAGCGAGAGTCGAGGCCATGACGCGGCAGCTTATGCGGTAAATGCATGAGCACCGCGCGCCGCACGCCGTACTGCGATCCGCACGCGCAGCAGGGGCGGGTTTGCAGGGGCCGCGATAATCGGGCCATGCGCGTCTTCCGCGGTTTCAACCATCCCGGCATTGCGAGCGCCTGCGCGCTCACCATCGGCAACTTCGACGGCGTCCATCGCGGCCACCAGGCGATGCTGGCGCTACTTACCAACGAGGCCCGCCATCGCGGGCTGCCCAGCTGCGTGCTCACCTTCGAGCCGCACCCGCGCGACTTCTTCGCCAAGCGCACGGGGCAGCCGCAGCTCGCGCCCGCGCGCATTGCCAACCTGCGCGACAAGCTCACCGAGCTGGAGCGCTGTGGCATCGACCAGGCGGTGGTGCTGCGCTTCGACCAGCGCTTCGCAGCGCTGTCGCCGCAAGCCTTTGTGGACGAGGTGCTGGTGCGGGGCCTGCGCGCTCGCTACGTGCTCGTGGGCGACGACTTCTGCTACGGCGCGCGCCGCGCGGGCGACTACGCCACGCTCGACGCCGCGGGCGACGTAGCCGGCTTTGACGTGGCGCGCATGCTCAGCTACGAGGTGCACGGGCTGCGCGTCTCCAGCTCGGCCGTGCGCGAGGCGCTGGCGCAGGGGAACATGGAGCAGGCCGCCGTGCTGCTGAGCCGCCCCTTCAGCGTCAGCGGCCACGTGATGCACGGGCGCAAGCTCGGCCGCGACCTAGGCTTCAGAACGCTCAACCTGCGCTTCGACCATCCCAAGCCGGCGGCCATGGGCATCTTCGTAGTGCGCGTGCACGGCCTGACCGAGCAGCCCCTGCCCGGCGTGGCCAGCCTGGGCGTGCGCCCCACGGTGGAGGACGCCGGGCGCGTGCTGCTGGAGACGCACTGCCTGGAGTGGCCGCTGGCGCTGGACGCCGGCTACGGCCGCTGCATCCGCGTGGAGCTGCTGCACAAGCTGCACGACGAGCGCCGCTACCCCTCGCTGGAGGCGCTGCGCGCGGCCATCGCGCAGGACGAGGCCGACGCGCGGGCCTGGCTCGCGCCGCAGCCGGACCTCTGAGCCGCGGCGTCGGGCCGTCCCGCGGGTGCGGCCCTAAAATCAGGGGATGCCCTCTTGCCTCTTCCTGACGCCGCTGCGCCGCTGGCATGCCTGCACCCGGCGCCAGGCCACGCGCGATCGAATTCAACGCTCGGCCGCTTGACGCGTGCCGGACGGCTGCGCCACAGCAGCCGCCCGCGCCCCGCGCCTCTTCCCCTTTCCGACCGAGCCGCGGCGGCACTGCCGCCGCCCACAACCCCTAGCGCCGGCCGCGACGGCGCCACCGCCATGAACGACTCCACCGCTGCTGCCACCGACTACCGCGCCACCCTCAACCTGCCCGACACGTCCTTCCCCATGCGCGGCGACCTGCCCAAGCGCGAGCCGGGCTGGGTCCAGTCCTGGGAGAGCCAGGGCATCTACAAGCGGCTGCGCGAGGCGCGCTGCGGCGCTCCGCGCTTCGTGCTGCACGACGGTCCGCCCTACGCCAACGGCAAGCTGCACATCGGGCACGCGGTCAACAAGATCCTCAAGGACATGATCGTCAAGTCGAAGCAGCTCGCCGGCTTCGACGCGCTGTACGTCCCCGGCTGGGACTGCCACGGCCTGCCCATCGAGAACCAGATCGAGAAGACCCACGGCCGCGGCCTGCCGCGCGACGAGGTGCAGGCCAAGAGCCGCGCCTACGCCGGCGAGCAGATCGCGCAGCAGATGGCCGACTTCAAGCGCCTGGGCGTGATCGGCGACTGGGAGCACCCCTACCGCACCATGGACCGCGGCAACGAGGCCGGCGAGATCCGCGTGCTGGGCCAGCTCATGGAGCGCGGCTACGTCTACCGCGGCTTGAAGCCCGTGTACTGGTGCTTCGACTGCGGCAGCTCGCTGGCCGAGTTCGAGATCGAGTACGCCGACAAGACCTCGCCCACCATAGACGTGGCCTTCAAGGCCGCCGACCCGGCCAAGCTAGCGGCCGCCTTCGGCCTGAGCGACCCCGACCTGCCCGCGCTGGAGCAAGACGCCTTCATCGTCATCTGGACCACCACGCCCTGGACGATTCCCGCAAACCAGGCGCTGAACCTCAACCCCGAGCTGCCCTACGCGCTGGTGCGCACGCCGCGCGGGCTGCTGGTCCTGGCCGAGGCGCTGGTGGAGAAGTGCCTGGCGCGCTACGGCCTGGAAGGCGAGGTCGTTGCCACCACCGCCGGCCAGAACCTGGCGGGCCTGCAGTTCCACCATCCCTTCACGGACGTAGACCCGGGCTACGCGCGGCTGTCCGCCGTGATCCTGGCCGACTACGCCACCGCCGAGGACGGCACCGGCATCGTGCACTCCGCGCCGGCCTACGGCGTGGACGACTTCAACTCCTGCCTCGCGCACGGGATGAAGTCCACCGACATCCTCAACCCCGTGCAGGGCAACGGCGTGTACGCCGCGGAGCTGCCGCTGTTCGGCGGCCAGTTCATCTGGAAGGCCAACCCGAACATCGTCCAGGCGCTGCAGGACGCCGGTCGCCTGCTGGCCACCTCGCAGATCCCGCACAGCTACCCGCACTGCTGGCGCCACAAGACGCCGGTGATCTACCGCGCCGCGGCGCAGTGGTTCGTGCGTATGGACGAAGGCGTTGGCGTGTGCACCGTCAGCAAGGCGCCGGGCACGCTGCGCGAGACGGCGCTGGCGGCCATCGACGCCACCAGCTTCTTCCCCGAGAACGGCCGCGTGCGGCTGCGCGACATGATCGCCAACCGCCCCGACTGGTGCATCAGCCGCCAGCGCAGCTGGGGCGTGCCGCTGCCCTTCTTCCTGCACAAGGTCACCGGCGAGCTGCACCCGCGCACGCTGGAGCTCGTGGAGCGCGCGGCGCAGCTGGTGGAGGAAGGCAACATCGAGGCCTGGAGCAAGCTCGACCCGGCCGAGTGGCTGGGCGCGCAAGCCGAGGAGTACGCCAAGAGCACCGACATCCTGGACGTGTGGTTCGACTCGGGCTCGACCTTCTTCCACGTGCTGCGCGGCAGCCACGCCGGCCAGTGCCACGCCAGCGGCCCGGAGGCCGACCTGTACTTGGAAGGCCATGACCAGCACCGCGGCTGGTTCCACAGCTCGCTGCTGATCGCCTGCGCGCTGGAGGGCCGCGCGCCCTACAAGGGGCTGCTCACGCACGGCTTCGCCACCGACGGCCAGGGCCGCAAGATGTCCAAGAGCCTGGGCAACATCGTCGAGCCGCAGTCGGTGAGCAACAAGCTCGGCGCCGAAATCATCCGACTGTGGTGCGCCTCCACCGACTACTCAGGCGACCTCAACATCGACGACAAGATCCTCGCGCGCGTGGTCGATGCCTACCGCCGCATCCGCAACACGCTGCGCTTCCTGCTGGCCAACGTCTCGGACTTCGACGCCAAGGCCGACGCGCTGCCGCTGGAGGAACTACTGGAGGTGGACCGCTACGCCCTCTCCCGCGCCTCGCAGCTGCAGGCCGACATCCTGGCGCACTACGACCGCTACGAGTTCCACCCGGTGGTGTCCAAGCTGCAGGTATACTGCTCGGAGGACCTGGGCGCCTTCTACCTGGACGTGCTCAAGGACCGGCTCTACACCACCGCGCCGAAGTCGCACGCGCGGCGCAGCGCGCAGACCGCGCTGTGGCACATCACGCAGGCCATGCTGCGCTGGATGGCGCCGTTCCTGAGTTTCACCGCCGAGGAGGCCTGGAAGGTCTTCGATGGCGGCCAGACCATCTTCACCGAGACCTACTGGCCCTTCACCCAGGCCAATGAGGCGCTGCTGGCGCGCTGGGAGCGCGTGCACGAGATCCGCGACGCGGTGAACAAGGCCATCGAGGCGGTGCGCAGCGCCGGCGGCGTGGGCTCCTCACTGCAGGCCAACGTGAGGCTCACCGTCAATGAGGAGGACTTCGGCTTGCTCGGCTCGCTGGGCGACGACCTGAAGTTCGTGCTGATCGTGTCGGTGGTGGAGTTGGTGCGCGGCGAGGAGCTGGCCATCGAAGTCACGCCGTCGCCCGACACCAAGTGCGAGCGCTGCTGGCACTGGCGCGCCGACGTGGGCACCGATGAGGCGCACCCGACGCTGTGCGGCCGCTGCGTGAGCAACCTCTTCGGCGCGGGCGAGCCGCGCACGGTGGCCTGAGCATGGCGGGCGGCAAGGCAAGCGTGAAGCCGGTCAAGACCATCAAGCGGCCCGCGGCGGCGGGCGTCGGTGCCGGTGCCGGCGCCTCCTCCGGCGGGGTGCCCTCGCTGCTGCTGTGGCTGGGGCTGGCGGTGCTGGTGATCGTGCTGGACCAGTTCAGCAAGACGCTGATCCTGGGCTGGTTCCAGTACGGCGAGGGGCGCGAGATCACGGGCTTCTTCAACCTCGTGCGCGCGCACAACACGGGCGCGGCCTTCTCGTTCCTGGCGAGTGCTGGGGGCTGGCAGCGCTGGTTCTTCACCGGGCTGGGCGTGGCGGCCTCGGCCTTCATCGTGTGGATGCTCAAGAAGCACCCGGCGCAGAGGCTCTTCTGCTTCGCCATCAGCATGATTTTGGGCGGCGCTCTGGGCAACGTCATCGACCGGCTGATGCACGGCTACGTGGTGGACATGCTGGACTTCCACCTCGGCGGGCGCCACTTCCCGGCCTTCAACCTGGCCGACAGCGCCATCACGCTGGGCGCGATCTGCCTGATCGTGGACGAGCTCAAAAGGGTGCGCGGGCAGCGCTGAGCCCGGGACCCGGCCCGCGGGGCGCATCTCAGCGATGTGCCCCGCACGGACATCGCGGCAATTTGGCACATCAGGTGCCGCTAACGCATGGGCGACTGGATTTGATGCCCAGGTCGGCCACTAGACTCGCCGGCTTTGAACGACCACGCATCGACTTCCACGGGCGCTGGGCCATGACGGACGGCCGTCCATCGGGTTGCCGGTTGCACGCCCTGCCGCTGGTGACGCGGATCGTGGCGTTTCGATCGTACGCGGCTGTCGTGCCGTGCCACATTCCATGAGCATCTTCATCAGCGTTGCTTCGTACCGGGACCCTTCGTTGTGGCCCACCGTTGCCGACGCGCTGGCCCAGGCGGCGCAGCCGTCGAAACTGCATTTCGGCGTGGTGGACCAGTCCAGTGAAGCCTGCGAGCCGCCAGTCGAGCTGGTGAAACAGGCCGGCAGCGTGCGGTACCTGCACCTGCACCACCGCTTCAGCCGCGGCCCTTGCTGGGCGCGCTCCATCGCGGCCTCCTACTGCCAGGAGGAGCGGTACTTCTTGCAGATCGATTCGCATATGCTGTTCGACCGGCACTGGGACCGGCTGCTCGTAGAGCAGCTCGAAGCGCTGTCGGCCCGCAACCCGCGCGCCATCATCTCCACCTACCCCTCGCCCTACGAGATGATCGACGGCCAGCCGGTGCGCAAGCCGTTCACCGGCCATGCGCTCGTGCTCGAACCCCGCCCCGGCACCACGCTGGGCGAGGAGTCGCCGGTCCTGCCCTTCCAGAGCCGGCCCGTGCGCACCAGGCAGGCGATCCCCGGCTTCCACGTCGGCGCGGGCTGCCTGTTCACGCGCAGTGCATTCATCGCCGAGGTGCCTTACGACCCGTGGGTCTACTTCCACGGCGAGGAGCAGAACCTGGCGGTGCGGGCCTGGACCCGGGGCTGGGATATCCACCACGTGCCCGACATGCCCATTTATCACCTTTACCACGCCGGCAACGGCCGCGCGGTGCACTGGGCCGAGGGAGACGACCAGAGCCGGCCCGTGCGCTGGTGGGAGCTGGAGCGCAACTCCAAGGCGCGCATGCGCGCCCTGCTCTACCACGGCGCCGACCTCGGCACTTACGGGCTGGGCAGCGCACGCAGCCTAGCCGAGTTCGCTGAGTTCTCAGGCATCGACTACGTCAACCGTACCTGCAAGGCCGTGAACTGAGCACGCCGCGGCGTTCCGAGCATCACCATGACCACTGACGTTTCCACCGCCACGGCCACCGCCGAAGAGCCTGCCGCCACACCGGCACGCCGCACCCGTCAACGCAAGTCGGCCTCGGCCAAGCCCCAGGTTGCCCAGCCCGAAGTGCCGGCAGCCGCGGCCGTCGCCGAAAAGGCCCCGCGCAAGAAGGCGTCCACACGCCGCAGGACGAGCGCGGCGGAGCCGGCAGCAGCGGTGCAGGCGCGCCCCGAAGACGCCTTGCCGATCTACCAAATTCACTTCCTGCCGGAGCAGCGCGCTAGCCTGGATCCGGCATTCATTCCGCTGGACAACGCCGGCCACGACGACCCGCTGCGCGAGTTCGCCGTTTTCGAGCGGCTGAGCGCGGACGAGGGCCTGCGCGTGGCGCCGCTGTGGGGCGCGCTGTCGTGGCGCTTCGGCACCAAGGCCGGCCTGACGGGGGAGGCGCTGCGCCAGGCCATCGAGCAGCACCCCGGCCACGACCTGTACTACTGCAACCCCTTCCCCGAGCACGAGGCGCTGTACGTCAACGGCTGGCAGCAGGGCATCACCGCGCATCCGGCCTTCACCGAGCTGTGCACGGCGGTGTTCAAGGCGGCCGGACTCGACGTGCGCGAGCTCGGCGCCGTGCAGTCCTCCCAGGCCTTCTCGGCGTGCAACTACTTCGTCGGAAGTCCCACGTTCTGGTCGGTCTACCTGCCCTGGGTGCGCGGCGTGGTGGACCGTGCCCGCGCCAAGCTGCCCGCGCCAGTGCTGCGCGTGCTCGACTCCCGGCTCAGCGACCCGAGGAACCAGCACGCGGGCTCGTGCTACTGGCCCTTCGTCGTCGAGCGGCTGCTGCCGCTGTTCCTGCGCAGCGCCGGCCAGGACCTGAAAGTGCACAAGATCGCGCTGCCCGCGGCCGAGGCGCGCCTGAACTCGCACTTGCAGCGCCTGCGCGAAATGAAGGACGTGGCGCACCGCACGCGCTCGCGCTGGCTGTATGCATGCTGGCTCAACTACCGCAACCTCTACCTCATGCAGGCGGCCGGCCCCGAATGGTGCAAGCGTTTCCTCACGCTCGTGAGCGCCACTGAATTCGAGTTTCGTTGAACGCAGAACTGCAAGACCTGCTGTGCGCCTGCCTGGAGCAGGGACGGCAGGCGCGCGACGCGGGCGACGCGCAGGCCGCGCGCCAAGCTTTCGAGCAGGCCCGGCTGCTCGCGCCGGAGGACTCCGGCATCGGGCTGGAGCTGGCGCTGGCCTGCCTGGCCGGCGGCGACGCGGCGCAGGCCGCGCTCCACGCCGCCGCGGCCGCGCAACGAGGCGCAGGCTGGCGCTCACGGCTGGTGCTGGCCCAGGCCTGCACCCGGCTGCAGCGCCCGGACGACGCGGCCGCGCAACTGCAGGCCGCCCTCGACGACGCTGCGATGCCGCAACCGCGCCGCGCCGCGGCCCTGCAGCAGCTGGCCGATCTGCAGCTCAACGCCTTCGGCGATGTCCGCGCCGCGGCCATGTCGCTGGGCATGGCCGCCACGGGCGAGCCCCGGCTGGCGCTGCAGGCGGAGCTCGCCACGCTGGTGGCCGACCTCTACGAGGGCACGCGCGGCCGGGCCGGCATCGCCGCCGGCTTCGCCGGGCTGGCGCAGCGGTTGAGAGCACCGGCGGCACCGACGCACGGGCCGCGCACCCCGGCTGCCGCGCGTCCGCGCATCGGGCTGCTGTCCGCACAGTTCTGCGCCTCGCCGGTGGGCTTCTTCACGCTCGGTGCGCTCACGGTGCTGGCGCGTGACGCGGACCTGCTCTTCTTCGACCGCGGCGCCAAGGCTGACTGGGCCCGCACCGCCTTCCAGGGGATCGCCCACCGCTGGGTGTCCTGTGGCGGGCTAAACACCGCCACGCTGCACCGCTTGCTGTGCGCGGCCGACCTGGACGCGCTCATCGACCTCGGCGGCTGGACCGATCCGGAGGCCCTGGCCGCCGTCGCTGGCCACCCCGCACGGCGCCAGCTCAAGTGGGTGGGCGGCCAGTCGCTGAGCACCGGGCTGCGCTGCTTCGACGGCTTCATCGCCGACGCGCGCCAGGTGCCGCCGGCCGCCGCGGCGCTCTACACCGAGCCGATCCTGCGCGCGCGGCTGGGTTACGTCAGCTACACCGCCCCGCCCTACGCGCAGGAGTTGGAGCGCGCGGCGCGGCGTCCGCCGCCGGCAGCCCCGCGGCCTGCCCCGGGCGTGCTGGCGCTGGTGTCCAACCCGGCCAAGATCAGCCCGGCCACGGCGCAGACCCTGCGCCAGCTCAAGCCGCGCCGCCTGCTGCTGGTGGACCAGCGCTGGCGCCACGAAGGCACGCGCCGCGCCGCGCAGCGCCGCCTGGGCGAGCTGCTGGACGTGGCCGAATTCATCACGCCGGCCCACCACGCCGAGTACCTGCAGACGCTGCAGTCGCTGGATGCCGCCTTCGTCGACACTACACCCTATGCCATGGGCCTCACGGCCGTGGAGCTGCGCCTGCTGGGCAAGCCCATCGTCGCCGCGCCGCGCAGCCCGACGGCGCTGATGTGCGAGCGGCACGGCGTGGCCCACCTGGGCGCGCGGCGCTTCGACCACCATGCCGAGCTCGCGGCCCAGCTGCTGCAATGGAGCCGGGGATGAGCGGATCGGTGCACTGGACGACGCTGTCCGCATTGCACGCACAGGCACCGCAGGGGGTGCTTGACGCTCCCGTGCTGGCCGTCATGCCGTGGCTGCGGCGCGCTGCCGCGCAACGGGCGGCGCAGCTGATGGTCTCCCGCGCCGGCGCAACGCTGCGGCTGCTGGCGGTGCAGGACGATCTCGGGGCGGGCCCCATGGCGATCTGGAACACCGCCATCGCCCTCACGCGCGGCGAGTTCTTCATTTACTGCGCCGAGGACGCCTTCGCCGGGCGCTACTGGCTGCGCTTCGCGCTGCAGGCGATGGCTGCTCAACCGAACGCCGGGCTGCTGGCCTTCAACGACGGCAAGTGGTTCGGACAGCTTGCGGCCTTCGGCATGGCGCGGCGCTCATGGCTACACAGCGTGTATGGCGGCCCTCTCTTCCACCCCGGCTACGCACGCCACTACGGCGATACCGAGCTGACCCTCGTGGCACGGCAGCAGCAGGCGCTGGCCTACCACCCGCATGCGCTGCTGGTGGAGGTGGACCATGACAAGGACGGGCGTCCCGTGGACGCCGGCGACCGCGCGCTGTTCCGCCAGCGCGCCGAGCGGGGTTTCGACGGCCGGGTGTCGGACCCGAAGCTGCTGGCCTCTTTCGTATGAGCGTCAGGCCACGGCCTCGGACTCGCCCAGCGCCTCGAAGCGCGCCCTGAGCACCATCGCCATGCGCTCGCCCGTCACGCGCGGCGAGAAGGTGTCGTGCACCTGCTGCGGCAACTGCAGCGCCCACTCGCTGCCCGCAGCTTTGCGTGCAGCGCGCATCTGGCGCGCGGCATGGGCCACATCGGGCTCGGCCCACCAGGCGCCATCTTCTTCCTCGACGAAGGGGTACTCGCCCACCGCCACCGCTCGCTTCTTCCACTTCACCGGGTAGCCCGTATCCGGGGTGAGAAAATCGGCGTTGCCGGAGAAGCCAGTACCGACCACGGGCTTGCCGAACAGCATCGCCTCGGCCAGGGTGCGGCCGAAGCCTTCCGAGCGGTGCAGCGAAACGTAGGCATCGCAGGCGTTGACCAGCCCCAGCACCACTTCGCGGTCCAGCGTGCGTTGCAGCAGCACGATGCGCGGGTCGGCCGCGCAGCGCTGCGTGAACTCGTCCCAGGCCGGGTTGCTGCCGCGGCTGTTCATGGTCTTGAGCACCAGGCCCACCGAATCGTCCCCGGCGGGGAAGGCGCGCTGGAAGGCTTCGATGACGGCCAGCGGATTCTTGCGCGCGAGGTAGGAGTTGAAGTCGAAAACGTAGAGGAACAGGAAGCGCCGCGCCGGCAGGCCCAGCGCGCGGCGCGAAGTCTTCTTCATGCGCGCCACGCTCACGGGCAGCGGCATCAACGTCACGGGCTTGTCGGTGGCCGCGCTGAACATGTCCTGCGTGAAGCGCGCGGCGGCCCAGACCTCATCCACCACCGAAAAGGCCGCCGACCAGCGCCGCGGCCACACCGGCAGTTCCCAGGGCCACCAGCCGATGTTGTGGCGCCCCTCGAACAGCGCCGGCCCCTTCTCGGCATACACGCGCAGCGTGTCGAAACCCGTGAGGCAGAAGACGTTGATGGCATGGGGCAGCGCGGCAACGTCTTCCACCACGTGCGCAGCCACCAGGCGGTCGGCCTGGCGCAGGTGCTGCCCCGGGTTGATGTTGAGCACCTTGAACGGAATGTTTGCCGCCTCGCAAGCCTGCGCAGCCATGCGCAGGTCCTCGCCGATGCCCAGCTCGCCAAAGGCGAAGCCCACGAGGTTGACGCCAAAGGGCGCACCGGCGGCATCGAAGCCGGCAGCCGGCACCGCAGCGGCGGGCGCGGACGCTGTACCGAGCAAAGGCTTGAGCTTGAACTGCTCGGCGCCCTGCTTGGCGAACCAGTGCATCAGCCCCAGACGGCCCCGGGATGCGCCGATGTCGAAGGCCTGCTGCAGCGAGGGCTGCAATTGCCACAGCAGCATCATCAGCCAACTTGGCTGCAGCCCGGCATCAGTGAAGGCGGGTGCGTTGAGCGCGGCACGGGTCCGGTGGTCCAGGAACGGCACCAGGCCCAGCTCGCGCAGGCCGACGACGTAGAACCACGCCACCGCGTTCCACAGTTCCACGGGCGAGGCGATGTCGAAGGCCTGGCGCAGATCGGGACGATGGGTGTAGAGACAGTGCAGCAGCCGGTTCATGCCCAGCCCGCCACGCTGCGGCCAGCCAGGCAGCAGCTCGAATAGCCAGCGGCGCTGCGCCTCGTCGGGCAGCCAGGTGTTGGCCGCGGGGTACTCGCGATGGCCGGACAGCACCCACCACAGCAGGAAGCGCTGCGGCTCGTCCATGTCCGGCATGCTCATCTTGAAGTTGAGCAGCACATCCTGCCGCAGCAGGCGAACGGCATCGAGCAGAGGCAGGCTTACCGCATGTCGTGCCGGTACCGTCACATCGCCTCCAGCGCCATGGAATGGACACGGAAGGTGCGCAGAAAACGGTCCAGCATCCGGTTGTCATGCGCGTCGGCGAACTCCACGCCGTTGGACGGCGAGGCCACGTCCAGCTCGACCTTGAGCAGGTCGTGCCGCAGCCGCTGCGTGCGCAGCCCATTGGCCAAGGGCTGCGGCCGGTCCGGAACGGTGTTGAACTGCAACGCTACCACCACGAAATGCGAGCTGACCTTGCCCAGCGCGGCCAGCAGCGGCTGCATCGACTCCAGCTTCACGGGCCGGGGCGACACCACGACGAACAATTTCCACGCCGGGCTCTTGAACACCTGGCGCAGCCGCGCTGCGCCGCGCTGGAAGTACGCTGCGTCCTTGGCCGAGGCAGCCGGGTCGTGGTGATTGAAGACAAAGGGCACGCCGAAGCGCTCTCGATAGAACAGGTGCTCGCACAGGTTCGCCTCGGGCGTCTGGCGCTCGGCCACCGGCACGCTGCGGTACTGGCTTGGATCCAGGAACGTGGCGAAGTCGTCTTCGATGCAATGCGCCACCATGCCGAAGCAGGAGAAGATCCAGTCGAACGGCCCAGCCCATCGCCGCAGCCCGGCGCGTTTGAGTGCCATGGCAGCATGGCAGAAGTTGCCCATGGGCACCACGTGGCTGAAGGTCACGCCGGCAAAGTCTGGCAGGTAGGCGTTGCTGCCCGCGGGTGCCCAGCGCCGCTCGGCGGCCAGGCGGAACTCGCTGCTGCCGATAAAGGCCTCCACCATGCGCCGGTAGCGAGAAGGGTCGGCCTGCTGGGCTGACAGCGCGTACAGGTGGTGCTGCAGGCCCGCAGCGTCAGGTTCACGGCCCAGCAGGCCGCTGTACAGGGAATGCAAAAACTGCTCGTCGGTCACGCGGCGCTCCTAAAACTTCAAGCGCTGCCGGCTGAAGCCTGGCAAAAACAAGGCGGGGATCTTTCATCAACGCGCATGGAAGTCACGGCCTGCGGCCGCAACCCGATCACTGGAACAAGCGCACGCTGTCGATGCGGCAGGCCAGATCCCGATTATCGGTAGAGCTCGCTTCGTGTTGAGCCGGCACAAAGCCGCCACGGGCTGTGAGCGGCAATATCCAACGTTGCGCCGCGTGTGGCGGCAACTCGAAACGCACGCTGAATGGCCCGCGCTGCGACACGTGCCGCAGTTGCGTCCCGCCCGGCAACTCCAGCGCCAACTCCAGCGCGGTGCCGGCGGGCGATACGTGACGTCCGGCGAGCTCCACCACGCGCGCCGGGCCCGCGCCCAGGCGCAGCTCGGAGCTGACGGGCAGCCAACCGTCGGCATACAGCGCCAAGCCCACTCCCGGCTGCGCCAGGCGCACCCGGGCATCGTTAACCAGCCAGGCCTTCAACGCCGCAATGTCGGCCGCGGACAGCAGCGGCTGCACCGAGGCGGCGAACTCGTGCAGATGCGCGCGCGGGTCTTGCACCGCACCGAAGGGATGCTCAGCCAGCACCTCGTCGACATAGGTCTGCACCCAGTGCAGCGGCGCCGCGCCGAGATGGCGGGCCAGCAGCGCCATGCTCTCCCGGATGACGCGCTCGCGCTGCGTGAGCGTGATGCAAGCGTCGTGCAGCCGCGAACGCGCCTGCAGCGCTTCGATGAAGCCGATGCGCGCGGCATGCGGACCGAACAGGCGCAGCCACAGCGCCAAGTCGAAAGCGGTCTTCTGCGACTCGTCGAAGCCGCCGAGCATGCGCAGCGCCATGCGACGCAGGAACACGCTGGGCTGGCAGATAAAGCAGCCGTCGGCGAAGCCATCGAGCCCGGCCTCGGCCGGCCGGGTCGGATAGGCTTCCAACACGCGATCGTCGGCATCGATGTGCTCGGCCTGCCCGTACACCATCCAATGTTGAGGGTAAGCGGCCAGATGCTCCAGCGCGCGCCGCACGGCACCGGGTGCGTACAGGTCATCGGAGTTGAGCCAGCCGATAATGCTGCCGCGCGCCAGCGCCAGCGCCTTGTTGAGCGCATGGGCCGGCCCGCGGTCGGGCTCAGACTGCCAGCGCAGCCGCTCAGGGCCGTACTCGGCTTGCAGTTGCGCGAGCAACTGCGGCGTTCCGTCGCTGGAGCCGCCGTCCATCACTATCAGCTCCAACGCGCCCGCACCCTCCTGCTGCATCACGCTGCGCACCGAGCGCTCGATGAATGGTGCCTGGTTGTAGGACGGCATGAGCACGGAGATCTGCATGGCGATGAAAGGCTTTCCTCATGCCCGGCAACCCAGGCATAGCGGTGTTCGTCTCTGGCGTGATCGCGGACCAGAATCAGGCTTCGAAGAAGTCGCAGACCTGACTGAACTCGACTTTGAAGTCCCTAGTGGCCGGTCCGATGCCCAGGCTTTGAGCGCAGATTCTCTGCAATCGCGCCGCGGCCTTCACGAGCAACGGCAGCAGCGCATGAAGCTCATTGAAGTGCTCGGCAACCAGCGCGTAGTCGGTCTCATAGTCGTGTGCGGTCATGTTGCGTGCCGTGCGGCAGAGCTGCCAGCTCTCGATGGAATTGAGGACGCCTATCTTCTCTACAGGGCCAGCACTTTTAGGAATTGCGAGGTGGCCTCGCTCTTCAGCAATGCACCGTGGCGCATGGCAACGGCCAGCGTGTCCTGCAACTTGGCAAAGCGCTCATTGAGCGCGGCCAGGGATTCGAACAGTTCCACGTCCTTCTGCCGCTGACGCAGTGCCGCACCGTCCAGCAGCCAGGGAACTTTCAGGGCGCTGGCGTGGAGGAAGTGCGTGCAGCGCTGCACCGCTTCGAGCAGGTTGGACAGATGCTCACGCTCCGCCGCCAGAGAGTTCGAGCCGTTCACTGCGTGTCCTCAAGGCGCTGCGCGCCGCTACGTGCGATGCGGGCAAAGGAACTACCCGGCGTGCCGCGCTGCACGGCGACGATGTCTACCGGCAGGCCTAGCGCCTGCTCCAGTGCCAAGGTCACGCGGGCATGCTGGCGCAGCGTGGGGAGATCGGCACTTTCGACCAGCAGATCCACGTCACCGCCGCGCGCAGCATCGTCGAGCCTGGAGCCGAACAGCAGCACGCGGGCATCGAAACCGAACTGCTGGCGCACGCAGTCCAGGATCAGCCATCAGCCGTGTCTGTTCAGGACGGAGTCTCATGGGCACGTCGGGATCGTCGGTGGTAAGACACGCATTGTCGTCATGGCTGCATACCCGAGGCAGCGCTCGGGACGAAACCATGTGTCGTAAAGCCGCCGCATGCCGTGGCTGTGCGCCTGCCCAAGGTACGCCGCGAATCGGTACGGCTGGGTGCGTGCCGCTCCATCATGCCCAGTTGCGACGTGGCGGCCCGCAAGCCAACGCGCCAGGACGACGCATCCGGACGGCAACGACCACGCCGGATACGGCCAGCGACAGTTCAGGCCAGCGTGCCGTCCCGCACCGCCACCGAACCACGGCCGATGCCGTGGTACTCCAGCCCCATGGCTTTCATGAGCGCGGGGTCAAAGAGATTGCGGCCGTCAAAGACCACGGGCTGCTTGAGCCGGCTGCGCAGCGTGTCGAAGTCCGGGCTCTTGAACTCGCGCCACTCGGTGATGAGCACCAGCGCGTCGGCCCCCTCCAGCGCCTCCAGTGCCGAGCCGGCGTAGGTCAGCAGCGGCTGCTCTCCGAACACGCGCCGCGCCTCCTCCATCGCCACCGGGTCGTAGGCCGTCACTGCCGCGCCGCGTTCGATGAGCTGCTGCACCAGCACGCGGCTGGGGGCTTCGCGCATGTCGTCCGTGCCGGGCTTGAAGGCCAGGCCCCACAGCGCGAAGCGGCGCCCGGCAAGGTCTGCCCCGAAGCGCGCCGTGATCTTGTCCACCAGCACCTGCTTCTGGCGCTCGTTGGCTCGCTCCACGGCATCAAGCACCAGCAGTTCCTGGTCGTACTGGCCGCCCGTGTACAGCAGCGCCTTGACGTCCTTGGGGAAGCACGAGCCGCCGTAGCCCGCGCCTGCGTACAGGAAGTGCGTGCCGATGCGCGGGTCGCTGCCGATGCCGCGGCGCACCTGCTCGATATCCGCGCCCACCTTGTCCGCCAGCAGCGCCAGCTCGTTCATGAAGCTGATGCGCGTGGCCAGCATGGCATTGGCGGCGTACTTGGTGAACTCGGCACTGCGCACATCCATGATCAGCAGCCGGTCGTGGTTGCGGGTGAAGGGCGCGTACAGCGCCCGCATGAGCAACACCGCGCGCTCGTCACCGGCGCCAATGACGATACGGTCCGGCCGCATGAAGTCCTCCACTGCGGCGCCCTCCTTCAGGAACTCGGGGTTGGAGACGACGGCGTAGTCCAGCGCCAGGCCGCGCGCAGTTAGTTCCTCACGCACCGCCTCGCGCACGCGGTCAGCCGTGCCCACCGGCACCGTGCTCTTGTCGACGATGACCTTGTAATCGGTCATGCGCTGGCCGATGGCACGCGCTGCGGCCACGACGTAGCTCAGGTCGGCCGAGCCGTCCTCGTCCGGCGGCGTGCCCACGGCGATGAACTGCAGCGTGCCATGGCGTACGGCGGCGTCGACGTCGGTGGTGAACTCTAGCCGGCCCGAGGCGACGTTGCGCTGCACGATCTCTAGCAGGCCGGGCTCATGGATGGGCAGGCCGCCCTCCTTGAGCACGCGGATCTTGCGCTCGTTCAGGTCCAGGCACAGGACGTGGTTGCCCATTTCGGACAAGCAGGCGCCGGTGACGAGGCCCACGTATCCGGAGCCGACGACGGTGATTTTCATGAGTCCATTTCCTCAGGAATTGAAAAATGAGCGCACAAACATACTAGGATGCGGCCCGTTCATACAGTTAGCGTGAAGCAACGTCCTGGCGCAGATCCAAGCTCAGCTCCGTATCGGGCATTAAGATTTCTACAGACATTAGTCGACTCACGACCTTACGGGCTCGTTCTAGCGAATCCCGTGACATCTGTGCGGCGGCCTGTAATTCTCGGTTTTCCATGAAGTACCGTTCAAGCTCTTCCTGAACCTGATGCATCTGTTCCATGAGCAATCCATTTTCGGCGCGGACTTCATCCAACATGCTGTCCCTAGAAGAGCGTAACCGAGTCAGTTCTAGTTCGGCAGCCTCCAGCTTCTTGGCGGACTCTAAAACAGAAGCGTAACTTCTCTGCAAAGCATCAAATTCTGCCTGTAGACTGCTCAACGCGCTTTCAGCCCGCGTCAGCTTATTTTCTGTTAATGAGTGGGCATGATCTGCAGCCCTTTGGCGTTGACAGGAAGCGACATGCTGCTGTTGAGCCTCCTGGAGCTGCGCCTGCAGGGACTCAGCACTATTGCGCATAGCATCCAGTGCAACCTTAATTTTTTCCCTATCCCGCTGTTCAGCCTCAAGCTGGTGCTTAAGGCTTGCCAGCTGCTGGGAATGAGATTGTTCTGCAATTGATTTTTCCTGACAGATTCTTGCCAGTTCCCCCTCCACCTTGGAGGCTTGCGTCTTCAGTGCCGCTACTTCACTTTTGGCGGCTTTCAAAGCCGCCTCGGATGCCTGCTTGGCATCCTGCTCGGCTTCGAGCGCCTGCTTAAATTTTTTCAGCTCTTGAGCGACCGTGGCTGCAGTTGCTTCCGATTTTGACAGTTTCCCAGTAGCTGCATTCAACTTCCCGGTGCAGTCCGCTAACTCATTCCGTACCTGCGCAAGAGCCACGGCTTGTGCGCTGCTGGCACTGTCCGATGCGCCACGCGCTAGCCCCAAGTAGAAAAGATGCAACTCTTCCTGCGCAGCGTGCAGTTGTTGCAGAAGCAGCGCAGCGTCATCGTGAGCACCTATGGGTGCAAATGTTTCTTGGTTATTCATAAACAGGCAGCCCCACATTCCACACAAGGTGACCCAAACTCTTGCCCACACCTTCGCCACATTTACCAATCAAGACTTCCTCGATGGACTTCTTGGCAAGGTACAACATTCGTCGATTATCTTTGTTCTTATAGAACAAACTATTCGGCGAGTTCTTCCTGTAGTGATATAGGGCACGCGGCACGGTCGATATCTTCAAGCCGGAGAGGAACGCCTTTATATAGAACCGGAAATCCACCATAGGAACCGAGTCGAAGTCGCATTCATACCCTCCCATTTGAAAGAACTTTTCAGTGCGAACAATGAACGTGCCCTTGCCGAAGAAATTTGCAAGCAGGTTTGTCTCCAGCGATCCACCGAGCGACAAGGAAACATATTCTCGTTTGATCTCAGAGCCTCGCTGCCATCCCGCGTGTTCGAAGTAGTCGGCAAAGCAACTTAACACATCGAGGCTGGGGTCTGCCGCGAAAGCTCTGACATAGGTCTCAAGCATTTCCGGCTTGGCCATATCATCGTCATCAAAGAAACAGATGAATTCCCCGTTGGCAAGTTCCGCTGCGGTATTGCAAGCTCGCCCTTTGTATGCTTTGCTAGTCAGTCGCTGGTAGCGGACACCCTTCTGCGCACAAATTTCCTCATTCCTCTGCCACTCAACACTAGCATCGTCAACAACGATTATTTCCAAATTCCTGTAAGTTTGGTACTGCAGAGAATCGATGGCATCACTCAACAGTTCCGGTCGATCGCATGTGGGAACGATGACGGAAATCATAGCCGACCCATGCAAACGCGATACTGGACTGAAACGCTCCGGAAATTCAATGAGAAATGTGGCCCAGCGCTTGCAGTTTTCGCTCATATCAAACGACAAGGAAGGAACCTTACGTTTCTGGAAGGCACTCACCAAACTATCTGCCAAACCCTCCGGGGAGCCAGCCTCAAATAGAACATCCGAGTGATGCTCGTCAGCAATAAGTTCTTTGATGCCAGGTATATCAGATGCAACAAAAGGCGCGTCGTAAATAATAGACTCCACCGCCACACATGACGATGTCTCACCGAGCGTCGGGTAGACAGCCACACACTTAGCTTTCTTACAAAACTCAAAAATCATTTTTGGAGTGGTATTAACAATGAAGTGAAAAACGTGCGCAGACCCCTTAAGTTTCTCCTGAATATATTCGGCCGCATCCACTCCATCAATCTTAGTGGAATTGCCTGCAAAAACTATATTCATAGCGATGCCGCGCTCAGACAGCAATGCCGCACTTTGCAGCAGGGTGTCGACGCCTTTCAAGCGCTCCATCCGTCCGTAAAATACGACGGTAGGCAATGAAGGCGCCAAGTTGATTTGAATGTCTTCGGCTTTTCGCTCGTCTTTGTAAATAATATTTGGAATATGTCGAGCAGACTTGACTTTGAATTTCTCGCAAAGCCAATCCGCATAATATTGACTCGGCGTTGTCACAACATCAGCCAACCCCAGAGCCATACGCTCCATGAACATGGTTGCTGCTTCTGCCCATTTGGACACTTTTTTGGACCCAAAGTGGTAGGAGAGTTCGTGATTTCCATGAGCTGAAATCACAACGCGGGCATACTGCAACGATAGACCGTACTTTTTGGATAATAGGGCATAATAACCCAAACCCATGAAGTCGTGAAAAACCACAGTATCATACAGGCCGTCGACGGAAGCTAAATATTCGTCCACCGCTTGGGAACGACGCATCTCTTCCGAACCATAGTTTTTCTTATTGATATCGAGAGTTAGCAAGCGGGCACCGAAATTTTTCAGGTAATATTCAACCCAGGTTTGTCGATTGCCACGCCCATAATATGGATGCGCAACATAAACGATATCAATCTTGGCATCACTATTTTCAGAAACCGCCTTAACCATATTATGAAAACAGGTAGCAATACCGCCACCGGGCGTCGGCCCGAGAAGACCGGCGGTCACAAATAGTATCGACGGCCGACGCGAAGGTGACTTCTGATCGGGAGCGGCACTAGAGCAAGCACTGCTCGCAAGACGCAGTGCTTGCTGCAAGTTGTCTTTGTATATTTTTATAGGCTTTTCCGCTATGAGTTCTCTGTACATATTTACAGAGTCCTCATAACACCCTTCTCGCAGCATCTTGTTTGCCAGCGCGAACTTCTGCACAATATTCTTGGTATTAGGCATTTCAAGTCCTCAAAATTTTTACAGCAGCATTCCCACCAATTGCATCAGCGCCAATTTATAAAGATTGGCTCGAAACAATACCAAATTTTTTTAGTATGCCAGTATGCTTTAGATGCAAGTAATTTGGAATTTCCCTGGGGTACCTATCTAAAGATGCTTGAGACATTGCAAGAGCTGCCTCGCGGCTTTCGAGTTTGGCATAAATCTCGGCAGCCATATAACATGCCTCGAAGTCGAAATCTTTCGTTTTCTCCATAAAGGATAGAAAATAAAAATAATCATCATGCCCTAGCTTTGCATGTGACACGCTCACCACATTTCTATAGTAATTAAGAAATGCCTTCGGATCTTGCCTAAACAAATTAGCACATTGTTGTCGAAAAGAGTCCACATCAATGGGGCTATACTCCGCCATGGCAATTAAACAACGTTGTATCACTTTGCTCTTGACCAAAGCTCTCGCCACATCATGATTAGCGTAAGGCACCTCAATCACGCAATCGCCATCACAATTACCTGAAATCCGCTTAAGATTTTCAATATGCTGGCGATCCAGCGAGTGGTTTGGGTCAAAAAATACCAATAGCGGCACTCGCTGACGAGACAAATTATTTACTTCAGCGATGCTGCCCATTGGCATTTCTTTACGCTCGTTCATCCATCGCGGCTCAAACGGAGCATTCTCAGGAAGAATCAATACTTGGGGCGCAATAGCGATTGAATGGATTGCACCAAACAAGCTTCTAAAATTTACTGCTGCATAGCCGCCCATTGAGGCACCGTACAAAACTAAGTCGAGTCCAGACGATTTCGCATGAGCGCAGATATCAAATGCAATTTCCTCGATATCTGACGATCGATACCAAACGTTTTTGCGTTGCACCACAAAGTATGCCGGGATTCCATTTACCCCAAAGAAGGCATGCCCGAAAATAGTACCCACACCGGTCATTGACCATGCAGAAAACGAAACAAAAGCAATGCGAGACGCGGGATTTACCTTAGGAAGCACATAAACATCGTGATAGTCATAAGACTTCAACTTCAACAACGACATACCATTCTCCAATTAGCCGCTAAAAATAGCGTATTTATCACGCCTCAAATACTCGCAAACCGGATTTCGTACTTTTAACCAGATTGCCCGACCGGCGACTCGCAGGCGATCAATAGCATCTGAGCTATTGCAAAGCTCGCTCAATAATTTAGGTATGCCTTCAACACCAGTTCTCGATTCCCTCACAAACACAGCAGCTGCACGCCATTCCGAGTATTCACCCGGCAGTGCTAAACGGTCGGACAAAATCACCGGAATAGCGCCCAACCCCAGAGATTCCCAAAGACGAATGCTATTGGGCCCTGATCCCGATGGGCACAGACTAAAGATAGATTTCTCTAAAATCTGCCGGTATTCTTGCTCCTTAAGTTGTCGTGCGACTTTGGCCTCATCTGGCTCTGTGTCACCATGGATTTGCTCTCTGTATACTGGCCCTTGATAATGCCATTCGTGGCGTCGGAGCGTATGGGCGTTAGGGCGCGATGGCAGTTCAAAAATCCATTGTCTTGCCTTACTCAAATACAAATCCGGCTCGTAGGCACCAATAAAGCTGTAGAGGTACGGACGCTGTTCTAACGGCGGTGTATCGGCTGGGTCAATGTCCGGGCCACAGCACACTGGGTAGAGCGGGAATGGATGGACGCGGATGCCGCCTGACCAAGTAGGCTCCTCCCTGACAGCATGAGACCAATACACGTCCGTAACGCCCAGTGCCTGAAGGTGCTCGAGCATGTCTTTGGCCCAGATATGCTGCATTACGGTGGCACGCCGGAGCGTTATGCGTGGCGGAGCCCAGTGCAGTGCTTCCAGTAAAGGCTGGGCACGCTGGTGTTGACCCTTGTGCTTCAGATCCACTAAGGTAGCCCAAGGAAAGCACAGTATTTGCAGGAGGGGGTCGGGCCGCAGCATGGCTAGGCAATGCTCGTAAGCCCATTCTTCGGTTTTATTAGGCCGCTGCCAGCCATGAGGCCAAGCCAGCACACTGCCTTGACGTTGCCATTTCATACTTGCCCCCCGCCCGAAGGCTTCGCATACACCGTTGCATTGGCCGGCGCTATGCGCAACATGCTGGCGCCCTTTTCCATAGGCAGCGAAGTGTGAACATACGCACGCTCGGCCCGCCGCAGATCAGCCTCCCAAGTTTTAACGATGTCCTTTTCATCCTGACGTCCGTAGTCATCCAGCAAAAAGTGCAACGCAGCGGCCGGAAAATGAACCAGCACCGCATCCAGTGCGGGGTAGCGCGCCATGGCACCCGTGGCCGCCGGCGGTCCATCGACGAAGACAAGCAGCTTGGGAGCCGAGACCCCGCGCAGCGCTTGGGCCGTTCGCGCCAGCGCAGTGTCGCAGTCGTAGTAGCGATACTCGCGCCCATTAGCGCCTCCTCTGGATGCCAAAGGCGCCAACTGCAGGTCTACCGACTCTTTCAAACCTCCACGTTGCAACAGAGCGGTTGTTTGCTCGTGGTACTTCGACAAATGCTCGAAGGTTAGTAGGCGGCCACCGCCCAGCTGCTGTTGCAGTCGCGCGATGATCAGCGTGCTGCTTCCTGAGCCAAACTCAATGACCTGATCGTAACGCTCAGTGCGTAGCAACTCAGCCAGATGCAGGGCGATGTCCGAACTCACCGGCCAACCATGCAGCGGCGGCATTGGCGTACCCTGGCCACTCCACAGCGACTGCAGATTCAGAAAGGCCTCTACCTGCTGCACAACATTGTGGGACTCCCTTTTCATCGCATCGGCCAGTTGCTCGCGCACTTGAACAAGCTCCTGTTGCTGACGCTCGATGTGATCCAGCAGCGACCGCTGCTGCTGCTGTGCGGTAGCCAGCGTAGCCACCAACTCACGCTGAGCGTCATGCAGTTGCACAGCCACGCTCGCAAGTTGCGATTGCAACTCGTTCACCTGCCGCTGCGTCGACGGCGACGCCAGCTTCAGCTGTTGTTGTATGCGTCGCAGCATGCTCAGGTGCATCTTTCGGCTAACCGGCGCTCCGCTTCGTCAAGCACCACGTCCAGCAGCCGGCGAGACCGGTGCGCTTGTGCGGCAGCCGCAGGCTGTGCGGCCTCGCGGTCCTGCACAGGCTCTCGCAACAAATTCTCCAGACATGCCATTGTCTGCGGATGCTCGGGATGCGCGATCAACACGGCGGTCAGCAAGGTCACAGCCCCTTGTCGGTCGCCTTGTTCCAACAGCCACTGTGCGCGCGCCACGCCAGCGTCTCCGCCCACCTGGGCCAGCCGCGCATGAGCCTGCTTCATGCCCACCTGGCACGCCAGTGCGGCGCGGTAGGCCGTGTCTGCTTCCAACGGTTGTCCCTGCAGCCGCAGTACATTGCCCAGTCCCAGATGCGCCCAGGCCAGTTGTGCGTCGGCCTGCACCGCTGCCTGGTATGCCTTCAGCGCGGATTCAAGGTCGTTCTCTAGCAGCCAGGTCTCGGCGATGCGGCAATAGCACAAGGCATTGGGCCCAAGAGCTTTCATCAGCCGCTCGTAGCCCGCCCGTGCCTGAGCGCACTGTCCAGTTTCCTGTAACAGGCTCGCAGTGCGCAGCGCCTGCAACAGCGCGTTCAGAGCGTTGGAGTTGCGGACTTGCACTATTTGCGCCAGCCGCTGTGCGAGCGCAAGCAGCTCCGCACGTGGCATCAAGTCGATGTGTGTGGGCTGACGCTGAGGCAGCGTGGCCATGGAACGGCCCGGCAACAGCAGTCCTGTTTCCAGTACGCGCACGCTTAGCTCGTGCGGCCGGCCGTCGAAAAGCTCGTTGGAGAGCTGCAGCCGAAAGTGGTGCTGGCCGTCGCCGATATGGTTGGCTTGCAGGTCGTCGCGATAGCGATCCGCTAGGCCGCGGCCTACCACTTCGCTTTCGCACAGCACTTCCACGCTCAAGCGGCGCTCAGGCTCTTCCGGACAGAATACCCAGCCGTGCGCTAGCTCATCCACCACACCGTCGAAATGGCCTCTCACGACCAATGCCGGCCCGGTCGGAGCTGGTGCTGCAGCTATCGGAGCGGGTGCCAGTGCTTTGCGCAGCGGATGCGCCGCCGGCAACACTGCATCGAAAGCCGGAACCAGCAAGCGACCATAGCGCTTGAGCAACGCGGCGAGCGGCTCCCGCTCAGTCTCGCCCCAGCGCAGGCACTCCACGCTGAACACCGGCTTGCGCCCGCCAGCGGTGATGCAGCCCAGTTGCACCAAGCCGGCCGGCGGGTGCGGCCAAGGCACGAAGGCGACATAGACGGCCGCGCCGCCCATGCTCTGCCGCTTTAACCACGAACCCTTGGTTGCAGACAGCAGATGGGGCAGCGGTTCCTCGGCATAGCGGGCAAATGCTTCCACGGACTCGAAAGCCGCAGGTATCGCCAATAGCACGAACACACCTTCGTCAACGCCAAGTGCTCCCAGCGGTTTGAGTGCCAGTGGAGCGGGTGGCGTGGCAGCCCCCGCCTGCTTAACCGTCGCCCCGACTGCCATGGGGCCGCCCGCAAGCCTAAAGGCCTGGGCGTCTGCCTCCACAGGCATCAACGCCGGGACGGCGCCGCCTTTCGCCGCCGTGGGCAGCTTGCGCTGCAAAGTGCGTTGCGACGGCGGCTTGTGGGCAATGGGCGCTGGCGCCGCGGTCGCAGCTGCCTCGGCGGAGGCTCGCCTTTTACGCACACCTCGACGTGCCAGGACCTCTTCCTCGATTCCAGTCGACTCGTCCTTGGCAGCGTTCTTTGCGGTCTTGTTGGGCATGGGTGGAAACGAAGGTATGGGGAGCGGGGTCAACGCAATGCCGTTCGTGCCACAGCGCGCATCAAAGCGCTGTTGGCACACCTTGCTGGAGCAGTTGCAAGCGCAACCTCGATTCGGTCAACTGCAGCTCAGTGTTCACCAGCGCCACTTCAGCATCGGCCAGCGCCTGGTAGCTGCTGATGACGTCGATGTTGGTCTTCACGCCGCCCTGGTAGCTCTTGACGTTGGCATCCACCGCAAGGCGGGCGGTCTCCACCGCCTGCCGGCGGATGCGCACCTCGTCGCGGGACGAGCGCAGCGCCGTGTACAGCCGTGTCGCCTCCGTGGCGGTGCTGTCCTGGGCGTAGCGCAGGTTTTCCTGGGCACGCACCAAGTCGGCGGCGGCGCGCTGGTTTTCGTAGTAAGGCGACACGCCCAGCGGGGCCGACAGCGTGACGGCCACGCGCGAGCTGTTGTTGGGTTCGAAGCCCGACGTCTGGACACGAGCGACCTGGGCGGACACCTGGGGCAGGTACTGCGCCACGACGCGGCGCGATGCGATCCGCGCCAATTCCACGTTGAGCTGCGCGGAGCGCGCAGCCGGCGCACGCTCGCGCACGTAGCTTACCAGCGCATCAAGGTCTTCGGATTCCGGCCACACCGGCACCTGCACCTGCAGCGTGGGCACGTCGGCCCGAAGCCCGGTCTGCAGCGTGAAGTTGCGCTCCGCCGCCTGCAGCGCATTGCGCAGGCTCACGCGGTTGGCCTGCGCCACGGCCACACGCACCTCGAAGTCGCTCACCTCCGTCACGGTGCCCTGCCCCAGCTCGCGCATGCGCCGAGAGCGGCGCAGCTGTTCCTCAAGGCCCTCGATCTGCACCGTGAGGGCGCGGATCTGCTCGCGGTTGCGCACGATGTCCGCCATCGCGGTGAAGACGCGCAACGCCATGTCGTTGTCGGCCTGCGCCAGCTCCACCTCGGCCAGGGCCGCCAGCGGATCGGCCTGCTTCAGCGTCAGGTAGCGGTCGAAGCTCAGCAGCGGCTGGGTCACGCTCACGCTGCGGGTGCTGCGCCCACTGGCGGAGACGTCAGCCTGGTTGTAGTTCACGGCAGCCGAAGGGTAGAAAGCTGCGCCGGCCTGGCTGGCCTGCACCCGGCGGTTGGCTACGGCGGCCAGCGCCGCCGTGTACTGGGCATCGGCACTGCGCGCCGCCGCCACGGCCTGCTCGAAGCTCTGGGCATGGCCCAGGCCGCAAGCGGTCGTGGCAGTAAGCGTCACGATCACGCTCTTGAGCCGGGATGAGAAGGGAAACTTCATGACTGCTGGTGATTCGGGCCGGCTCTGGGGCGATCCATGTCGGTTTGTTTGCTCGGACGCGATGCTAGGAACGTTTCAAGTCACGCATCAACGGATTGACGCCGTCCACGCCTGATTTGCGGACGCATTTCACGAACGGCCTGTGCCGGATTGCACACGGCACCGTGCTACGCCTGGACGTGCTCCAGGCGCAGCGCTGCACGGCGCAGCGGGGGCGCCGCGGCCGGCGCGATCAGTCTTCCTTGAAGCTGCGTGCGAAGCGGTCCGTCAATGGCTTGACCAGATAGGTCATGAAGGTGCGCTCGCCGGTCTTGACGATCACCTCCACCGGCATGCCGGGCTGGATCTGGTGATGGCCCAGCAGCTGCATGCCTTCCGGCGTGGTTTCCACCTGGGCCAAGTAGTACTCCGTGTTGTCGCTCGGGAAAATCAGCTTGTCCGCACCCACGAGCTTGACGACACCGGGCACCACCGGCGTGTTGCGCTGGTTGAAGGCCGAGAAGCGCAAGTCCGCCGGCAAACCTTGCCTGACCTTATCGATGGAAGTCAGCGGCACGCGCCCCTCGATGATGAGCTGGCCGCCCTGCGGCACAATCTCCATCAGCACCTGGCCGGCGGTGATGACGCCGCCCACGGTGTTGACCTTGAGGCCCACCACGGTGCCGGACACCGGCGCCTTCACCTCAGTGAGGTTGCGCGCGAACTTGAGCGACTCCATGCGGGCCTGGAAGGCCTCGCGGTTCTTCTGGATCTCGGAAAGCTCGTTGTCGATGTCCTTGTTGAAGATGCTGCGCTGCTGCGACATCTGCAGCTGCGTGGATGCGATGCTGGCCTGCGTGCGGCTGGCCTCGGCAGCCAGGTTGGCCATGTCGCTCTGCAGGCTACTCTGCGAGCGCAGCGCCTCGTTGGCCTTGGCCTCGGGCACGTAGCCTTCCTTGGCCAGCTGCGCGATGTTGCGCGCCTCGCGCGCCACGAGCTCCAGCTGGCTGCGCTTCTCGGCAACCACCTTCACCAGGCTCTGTGCCTGGGCCTGCTGGCCCGACAGCTGCTCGCGCAGGATGCGCAGCTGGCCCTCCAGCTCGGCGCGGCGCGAGCTGAACAGTTGCAGCTGCACCAGCTTGGCCTCGGCCACGCGCGCGTCATTGGCACCGAACTGGGCCAGCTCGGGCTTCCAGCGGATGTCGGTGCCCATGCGCTCGGCCATCAAGCGTGACTCGGTGGCCAGCAGGTTGATGTACTGCCCCTCGGCATTGGTGAGATTGGCCTCGGTGTCCAGTGGGTTGACCTTGAGCACCACGTCACCCTGCCGCACCTGTGAGCCCTCGCGCACGAGCAGGTCCTGCACCACGCCACCGCCCGGGTGCTGCACCGCCTTGCGGTTGCCCGACACCGTGACGGAGCCCGGGATGACCACGCCCGCGTCCAGCGGCGCCACCATCGACCAGACCAGGAATGCGGCGAAGGTCACTGCGACCATGCGCACGATCGAGCGGCGAACCGCGCTTTCCTCCAGCAGCACGGGCTCGATGCCCTCGCCCTTGGGCTGCAGCTTGGCGGGGTCGTAAGGGTTCCAGCCCGTGGCCCAGAGCCGCAGGCGTTGTGCGAAGGCACTCATGCGGTGACTCCTCGTTGATGCGTTGCGGACTCCAGCGCAGCCGGGTGGGCCGGCGCGCCAGGCGCCGCGGCGGCAAGCTCAGGGGTGGGCGCAGGCTGTGCGCGCTGCACGGCGGCGAAGAGATCCTTGGGTGCGCCGAAGCCCACCTGCCGGCCGCCCTTGAGCACCAGCATGCGGTCCATGATGCCGAGCACGCGCGGGCGGTGCGTGGTCACCACCACGGTGGCGCCGCGCTCGCGCAGGTGGCGCAGCGTGGCGATCAGCGCCTGTTCGCCAACCTCGTCGAGGTTGGCGTTGGGCTCATCGAGCACGACGAAGGCGGGGTCGCCGTAGAGGGCGCGGGCGATCGCCAGGCGCTGGCGCTGTCCGCCCGAGACGGCAAAGCCCGCATCGCCCAGCATCGTGTCGTAGCCCTGGGGCCACGAAAGGATGGTCTCGTGCAGGCCCACGAGCTTGGCCGCGGCCACCACCTTCTCGGCATCGACCTCTCCCAGGCGAGCGATGTTCTCGGCCACCGTGCCTTCGAAGAACTCGATTTCCTGCGGCACGTAGCCGATATGCGGGCCCAGCTCATCGTGGTTCCAGTCCGAGATCTCCACGCCGTCCAGGCGCACGGAGCCCTGGGCGGGCTTCCACACGCCGACCAGCAGCTTGGCCAGAGAAGACTTGCCCGAGGCGCTGGGGCCCACGATGGCCAGCGCCTGCCCGGCTTCCAGGCTGAAGTCCAGGTCGGCCAGCACCGGCTTGGCCATGCCCTGCGGCACAGCCGACATGCCCTCCACGACCAGGCGGCCGGTGGGCGCGGGCAGTGCCATCTGCTGCGAGCGCCCCTCGTCCTCGCCCAGCAGTTGGTTGAGCCGGTCATAGGCCTGGCGCGCCTTGACGACGCCGGGCCAGCCGCTGATGAGCTGCTGCAGCGGCGCCACCGAGCGGGCGATGAGCATCGTGGCGGCCATGACCATGCCGCCGGTGATCACGCCTTCGATGGCCAGGAACAGGCCCAGTGCCATGCCCAGCGACTGGAAGCTGTGCTGCAGGAAGCTGGTGAGCCCGGAACCCGTGCCCGCGGCATCTGAGGAGTTGACCTGCAGCATCAGGAACTTGCGGTGCTTGCGGTGCCAGCGGCGGCGCATGGCGGGCATCATGCCCAGTGCCAGCGTGGATTCCGACTGGCGCAGCACGCCGGCGGCGATCTGCATCGCCTGCATGTTGGCGTCGTTGGACGCCTTGAGCGCGGCGGACGTCATGCGCTGGTTGACCAGCGTCACGATCAGCATGACCGCGGCGGCGCACAGCGAGAACAGCGCAAGGAACGGGTGGAACACCGCACCCACCACGATGAACAGCACGGCGAAAGGGGCTGACATCAGCGTCAACACCCCCTTGCCACCCAGGAACTGGCGCAGCTCCAGCAGGTCCGACATCACCTGTTGCACGTTGAGCTTGCGCCGGCCGACATGGCGCCTGAAGGCGGCATCGAAGACGTCAACCGCCATCTCCCAGTCCACGCGCAGTGACAGGCGCACCATCAGGCGTCCCCGCATCCAGTCCATGGCGGCCCAGAACAGGTAGACGCCCACCACGAGCACCGTCAGCGACACCAGCGTCACCACGCTGCGGCTGGGCATGACCCGGTCGAAGGCATTCCACATGTAGACGATGGGTGCCAGCGAAACCGCCTCGATGACGAAGCACAGCGCCGCCACCGCCCAAAAGCTGCGGCGGCACTGGTAAAGCACCTGCCCTACCGGCGTGGTGCGCACCGGCCCTTGACGAGTGCTGGGGTGCTCGGATTGTTGCATAACTTCTCTTCCGGTAACCGGCCGTATATGCCGGCCCACAGTGGAAAAGCCCTCTTCCGCGAACGGAAGAGGGCTCGGTCGGGTGTGAGGCGGCGTATCGCCGCCTCGTCCTCGGCGTGAATCCGGTCAGCTGTGCTTGTGGAACGGATCGAGCGGGTTGGCGGGCTCCTCGCCCAGACCCAGCAGTTGCACCTCGGTGGCGTTGAGGTGTGCCAGCTCGATGGGCAGGGATGCCGACAGGGCCGCCGCGTAGTCCGGGTCCGACCCGTCGCCGGCGTAGAGCAGCTTGTCGATGCCCAGGTCCTCCAGTTGCTCGAACGCGCCGGCATGCTGCAGCAGCGCCGCCAGGTCGTCGGCAGTGACCACCAAGTCCACCTCCGTGCCGGCCGGCACATGGAAGTGCGGCAGGTCGTCGATGGTGAAGCCCGGGTCGCTCGCCCCCGACTGCAGCGCGTCGTGCGCAGCCAGCGTGATGCGATCCACACCCGCGGCGGCATGCACCTCGTCCACACCCAGCTTGGCTAGGTCGGCCAGCGAAGCCTCCAGGTACGCGGTGGAACCGTCGCCGGCTTGGGCATCGGCCTGCGCCACGACCACCAGTTCCGGTCCGGTGCCGTTGAAGTGGCTGTCGGCCTCGGCCAGTGCGTTGGCCAGCGCATCGTCGATCTCGATGCTGTCCACGCCGGCGTGGGCGAGCGCCGTCTGCAGCTCGTCCAGCGAATGGTGCAGGTCGTCCACGCTGCCGAACTGTTCGTTGCGCAGGTCGTCCATTTCCAGGTTGGCCGTCGTGTCTGCGTGCTCGAACAGCGTGCGCAGCGCATCGAGCTCGGCGGCGTCGGCCGTCTGGGCCAGCGCCAGCGGGTCGTCGATACGCACCTCCAGCCCGCCGTTGCTGAGCCAGCCCTCCGTGGGCGCCTGCGACTGCGCCAGATCGATGGCCTGGCCCGCATCTAGCTCCAGCGCATCGGCACCTGCGGCGTGCAGGTGCGAAGCCAGCGTCTCCAGGCCCACGTGCGCGTTCTCGCCCGACAGCACGGCGTTGAGGTCCTGCTCGCTGAGCTTCACCGTCACGTCGGCCGCGCCCAGCAGCGCGTGCAGATCGTCCGGCGCGGCGGCATGCAGGAAGCCCGTGCCCGTGACGGTGATGGCCGTACCCGGATCGAAGCTGAAGTGTGCGTGGGCCAGATCCGCCACCTGGCCGGCATCCAGCGCCAGATGGTCCACGCCCACGGCGTGCAGCTGCTGCACCAGCGCGTCCAGCGCCGCGTCTCCATCGTGCAGCACCTGGCCCAGCTCTTGGGCGCTGAAATGTGCCGTCACGTCGGCCGCGCCCAGCAGGCCGCCCAGCGCCACCGGCGTGACACCGCCGGCATGCAGGAAGCCCGTGCCCGTGACCGTCACGTCCGTGCCCGCGTCGAAGCTGAAGCC
>NZ_KE387208.1:0-760 GCF_000430725.1 Azohydromonas australica DSM 1124 | reverse complement strand
TGTCCATGCCCGCGGCCTGCAGCTCGCGCAACAGCGCGTCCATCGCCGCATCGCCGTCGTGCAGCACGTGGCCCAGGTCCTGCTCGCTCAGCCGCACCGACACGTCGGCCGCGCCCAGCAGCGCGTGCGCGGCAGCCATGCTGGCGGGGTTACCATGGTTAAGGAAGCCGGTGCCGATCACGGACACGTCCAGGCCCGCTTCCAGGCTCAGCGTTCCCGGCTCCGCCAGATGAAGCGCCTGCACGGCACTCATCTTCAGCGACTGCATGCCGACCGCCTGCAGCCGGTCCACCAGTGCATCCAGCGCCGCGTCGCCTTGCTGTACCAGCATGTCCACGGCCACGTCGTTCAGGGGCATCGCGGGTGTGGCGAACACGAGCTGCGGCTCACTCGTGAAGACGGTCTGGCCGCCCAGTGCGTCGGTGGTGGTGGCCACCACGCGCACCTCGCGCCCGGTCACGGTCAAGCCCGCTGCCAGCGTGGCGCCGTTGGCGCCAACCGAGGCGTCAAGGTTCTGCCAGTTCGGGGCCTGCGCCGTGCCGCGGTTGACTTGCCACTGGTAGGTCGTAGTGGTGGCCCCATCGGCATCAGCCACACCAGCCAGGTTGGCCGTGAGCTGGCTGCCGAACAGGGCGGTACCCGTCACGCCCAGGGTGCCGGTGGCTGCGTCGTCAACGTTGGCGATGGTCTCGGCCTCGCCCGTGAACACCGTCTTGCCGCCCAGCGCGTCGGTGGTGGTGGCCACCACGCGCACTTCCTG